>JAHBTL010000030.1 GCA_019638615.1 Chitinophagaceae bacterium
CGATGTGAGGAGAAGCAATCTCAACGATTGACCTTAGGTTGGGACTGCTTCTCCCACCCAAACATTCGTTCAATTCAAAATGCTTATCCGGACGGTATCGCAGTGTAAAAGTATTTTATCCATGGCAATGCTACTTTTTTTAACCAGGTAACATTTCCCATATCAAAGGTTTTATAGATGAATCTTCAATCACACCTCTGATTTATGAACCCGTTAAAAATGAAATTACTACATATCTGCTTCCGTTTCAATGGCGAGGATTACAAAGGCACTGCCTTACCTGTTACAGAAGAAGGCAAGCAGGTACGTTATATTGTTAACATCCCCGGCGTCAGGAAAGATCTTACCCTTGTTGCGGAGGAAGACGAAAGCATCCTGCTGGCATGGAAGGATTATGATACGGAAGAGGAATCGATGCTGATCGAGATGATTGGCAAAGCCATAGAACGTGCGCAATAAATGCGTGAATGGCGTCAAAGGGTTATTACACACCTTTGGGAATAAAAACGGGGAGCCTGGCCCATTAAGATTTGCCCACCGGCATATCAATGCATTTCATCGCAAGTATAGTGTAGCTGGCCGAAATAAGTTTCGGAAGCAAAGGGTGTGTTGCATATTTGTACTGTTAACAACAGCAAATAGCTTATATATCACCCCTTGGTCCTGCCTACCCTAAGCCTGAGGGAAATAAAACCACGCCGCAATGCGTGGTTTTTAATTATAGATGCTGATCAATCATTATTTAACCCGGGAGCATAGCGGTCTATTGCTGCTGTCCCGCAAATCCTTCCAGCAATACCTCTTCCGGCAGGTTGGAGGCTTGTACTTCCATTTTTACATTGTTCAGCTCATCAAAAGTGTGCCCGTCTTCGTATCCAACGGAAACATGCACGGAAAGGACCTGGCGGGCGGGTCCTCTGAAGGCCCCTTTAATAGGCGTACAATCTTTAAAATGCCTGCCTACAGATAATTTGATGTGGTTATTGGTTACCCAGATATTATTGGTAGGGTCAATGCCCGCCCAGCCATAGCCTGGTATCCATGCGTCTACCCATGCATGGGTAGCGCCTTCGCCGCGCATGCCGTTTTTATTGGGGCATATATAGCCGCTTACATAACGTGCTGGTATACCCGCCGCGCGCAGCAATTGCAATAAAAGATGGGCAAAATCCTGGCACACGCCTGCCTGGTGCTCCAGTATCTCGTCCACCGTGGTTTCAATACTGGTAATGCCTTTAATATACCTGAAATTCTTAAAAATGTATTCAGCAAATTGTTCTGTAACCAGGGCAACACTTTTCCCAGGCGTAAGGATCTGCTCCGTGATCTCCTGGATCTTCCCGGGCTGCTTCACCTGCTCGGGTTCGCTTAATTCAATTAACTGCAGCCGGCCGGCCTTTTCTTTCTGCAGCTCTTCAAAGCTGCTGTGAAAATTTACCGATAACTGGTTACCCGGTGTTGTTCTTACCACCAGCCTGCTTTCAATGATAAGCACTTTATGGGGATGCAATACATTGAAATTACCTGCTTTGTTTCCCCAATAATCTTTAAACAATTCTATTTTAGGATTCCCTGTTACCTGCACTTCATGCTGCAGGGTTTCCTGCTCCGGGCAGGTATAGGGATATATTCTTATTTCGTTTATGCTTTCACGTACAGGTCGATCATACTCGTACCTGGTAACGTGATGTATCTTATAAATGGGCATACTGACAACCGTACTTATTGGTATGAAAAAAAGTTATGTCCAAGAGCATTGCTAAACTGTAACACTTCCGTCCTGATGCCTTCCAGAAAAGATTGCAGGTTGCCACTATTGATATCTTTGGGATCCGTATACTGAATACGACTGTATAAACGTCCGAAACAGCGTATCAGGTCTGTATTTCCCGGCGACTGGTTTTCTGCAATAATATCTTTCAAATACTTTTCAATTCGCGCCAGCGAATATAAAACAGAATGCGGAAAATCGTCGTTAAACAGTACCTGGTGTAAAACATTGTGATTATAGTCCGGGCCCCGGTATGTTTTAAGATGCAGTTCGTATCCCGACAGCGAAAACAAAAGCTCCTTCCACTGGATGATCACTTTTTCTTCGTGCAGGTTGTAATTGATACGCTGGTAATGTTTGTCTACCACTACGATTATCTCAAAGCAACGTTCAATCAGCTTACCTAAATTCATAAAGCTCCAGCCCAACCCGCGGGGCATGGTAACATCGGCCACCCCGGTATACAAAAGACTGTGCTGTGTAAACAGCTGCATCATTTGTATTACATCCTGCTCCACCTGCCGTTCGCTGATGGTTGAATGATTGATAAGATGATAAAGCGCATTTATTTCTTCCCATACTTCCTTGGTGATATGATCCTGCGCGCCTCTTGCATTTTCCCGGGCACGTGTAATAATTACCTTTAACGAATTTGGATTGTCTACATCTGTCAGCAACGTGTGAAGCGCGCCTGCTGTGTTACGCTCTAACTGTTGTATGGCTTCGTTGCCTTTTGTAGTGAATATTTCAAGCACCGGTCTCCAGGTCATGTCGCCCATTACCATATTATCAAGCGAGAGGATATAGTGAGTGGAGGTTGCCCTTAGCAGGCCATCCGCTCTTTCCATATAACGGCTTAACCAGAATAAAGAATCTGCAATTCTACTAAGCATGGATGATTCGAGATTTGAAATTTGAAATTTGAGATGCACCACAGCGGACAGGTTTGAGATCCGGGATTACAAATCCACTACCCAGGTGTCTTTACTTCCGCCTCCCTGCGAGGAGTTAACCACCAGCGATCCTTCTTTTAAAGCCACACGGGTCAGTCCGCCCGGCACAATCACCACCCCATCGGGGCCGCATAGTGCATAAGGACGAAAATCAACATGCCTTGGCGTAAGCCTGCCATCAATAAAACAAGGAACGGTAGATAATTTGACAATAGGCTGGGCGATAAAGCTCCTGGGATCTTTTTCAATCTCCAGCTTCGCTTTTTCCCAATCTTCATCGCTGATGGAATGCCCCATCACCATACCGTAACCGCCCGACTGGTTGGTTCGTTTCACCACCATCTGCCGTATATTCTTAAACACATGTTCTTTACAATCGGGCTCGCTCAACTCGTAAGTGGGCACGTTCTGAAGTATCGGTTCCTCGTTCAGGTAATATCTGATCATCGCCGGCACATAGGCATACACCGCCTTATCGTCTGCAACGCCATTGCCTATGGCATTTACAATAGCCACATTGCCCTTCCGGTAGGCGCTCATCAGCCCCGGAACCCCCAATACGCTTTTAGGATTGAACATGAGGGGATCAAGATATTCATCATCAATACGGCGGTAAATAACATGCACCTGCTGCAGCCCGTTGGTCGTTTTCATATATACTTTGTGATCGTCTATTACCAGATCACGTCCTTCTACCAGTGAAATGCCCATTTGCCTGGCAAGATAGGTATGCTCGTAATAGGCTGAATTGTAAATGCCGGGGGTAAGCAGCACTACCGTAGGATTGGAAATTTGCGTTGACGCAAGCTGCAGTAAGATCTGGTAAAGGATCAACGGGTAATTACTGATGAACCTTACATTGTTGGCAGCGAACATATCAGGAAAGATGCGCTTGGTCACTTCCCTGTTCTCAAGCATATAACTAACGCCGGAGGGTGTACGAAGGTTATCTTCGAGTATGTAAAATTTGCCGTCATCTCCCCGTATCAGGTCTATCCCTGAGATGTGCACATAAATATCATGCGGCACCCGTATGCCATGCACCTCCCGCAGGTAATGCGGGCAGGAAGCAATGAGCGTTGCGGGCACCACCTCGTCCTTTAGTATTTGTTGTTCGCTATAAATATCTTTTAAGAAAAGGTTCAGGGCCTTTAAGCGCTGCTGTATGCCTTTTTCAACAACATCCCACTCCTTCCCGGTAATAATGCGGGGAATGATATCGAATGGAAAAATGCGCTCTATGCCTTTGTTGTCGCTGTAAACGGTAAAGGTGATCCCCTGGTTCATAAAAAGTTCTGCCGCCAGCACATCTTTTTGCTGCAGGGTGGGCACATCCAGTGTTTCAAAGCCGGCAACCACTTTACCGTAATGACTCCTGATCTTACCGGCGTCGCACATTTCATCCCAGATGCCGGGGGGACAGGTGTATTCATTTAATAAGTTTTGTAAACTCATAAAGCCATCTTTTAAAAGTTGTTATGGTTCATATCAATTCAATCTGTAAATGAATGTAAAAGAGCAGGCATCCACCCACTTACAGGAACAATGAAGGGGAAAAGCATGTCAATACAGGATTTCGTCTTTCATTTCCGGGGAAGATCACCAGGGCAACAGCAACGGTTATCAATGAAATTATAACTATTTTCGGAAGTCAGCAAAAATTATAATCATTTTATAAATTTTTTTTAAAAAAACAACCTATTCAACACAAAAAATAACAATAAAAAGTAAAAAATGATAGATATTTTTAATTACCATACCACTATTGCTTCCTTCCTAAAAACAAAAAGCTCCGGGCGATTGGCCCGGAGCTTTTGCATGGTAAAAAATATGTAGAAAATCTATTCGTTGTTTCCGCCAAAAGTGTAAGACAGCCCGATATGAAAGCCGCCGAGCTTTATTTTTCCATCGTTTTTTGCAATGCTGGGGATGCCGAAGTTATACCTGGCGCCGATACCCAAACCGTTTGAAAGCTTGTAGCCTGCTCCAAGTCCCCATGAGAAATTGATGCCTTTGAATTGGTCTTTTACACTTGAAGAATAGCTATCGCCATCAGCACTGATAGATGCCTTTGCACTCGTCAAAATACCAATCTGCGGGCCGGTTTCAGCATAAAACCCGGACGTATGGTTATACTGTACAAGTACAGGGATATTAACATAACCTGCTTTTAGTTTAGCTTTATAATCCTCTTCCTTGCTGCTGGATCCTTCCAGTGAATACAGGAGTTCTGCCTGGACACTAACGGCATCAGCTACCTTATAGTTTACCAATCCGCCACCTGCAAAACCCAACAGGAAGTCGTTATCGCCGGCGTCAGAACCGGAAAATTTTGTCAGGTTGATACCTGCCTTTACACCATATGTAAGTTGAGCCTGGGTAAAAGATGCAATAATAGTAAACGCTGAAAGAAAAATGATCTTTTTCATAATTGTGTTTAGTTTTGAATTTAACGGCCAAACTAATGTTTTATTGGCTATTTATCATTGTTTTATAAAAAATTTTCAAAAAATCGTACAATTACCAGCTTTAATAATGGAAATCATAGTAAAAACAACATGCTTTTCCATTACACATAATTATAAATATTAATACAATGTACAGTTGATTGATTACTATCAGTTTACTGGCTGAGACCGTGGATGTGATGTGATCATTACCGCAGGTGGGGGAATTTTGCCTCCTGCATTTGTTTTATCCATTATTTATTTCTCCGCAATGTCTCTCCGTGCAAAGCCTCTCATCCCGACAGGGGCTTCACAGCCAGGCATCTATCTATATGAAGGGGAGACCCCGGCGAGTCAGGCGTATCTGCTTCCGTGAAAAAACATTATAGAAAAAGCCGCAGGTGCGCAGATGAAGCGGGAGAGAATTTTTCTCACCGAAGGTAAATCTGTTGGGGAAGGGTTCTATTGTTCATAATAGTTACTTCTGTCTATCATCCCTTAGGCTTTAGAATATTATGCTGAAATGTGGTACAATGCCCGGCAGATTTCTCCCTCGCAAAAGTTATACTAAACTATAGTGTTCCTGTTGGCCCGGCCGAAATGACGGTAAGGTAAGCTGTCTGATATGTATTGGCAGCGCCTTTTGGTGCATTGATCTAAAACGTTGCAGCATGCCTGACGAATCCGCCGGGCAGTAGTGCAAAAGCCCCCGGTGCGACTTGAAGCGTCATGATTCCGGTTCTTTCCAGCCTCTCCCGTAGAAAACTTTCTGCAAACTATTTAGGCGCTTCCGTTCCGGATAACGCACCTCCAATGGCATGCATAATATTCGACACGGGTCCTTCCATCTTATTGGTTCTGTCGTCCAGGCTGTCATCGCCCAGTAATTTTCCTAACTGCAGGGAGGCTGGCAGATGTGTTAAAATAGCATGCCTTTGTCCCGCCAGGTAGCTGCGTATTTTATCGGCCGAAGGATCCGGGCTTACAGCATTCAGTACAATGGCAGCCGCTTCCCGGGTAATTTTTTCCATAGTATTTTCCGCTGCCGCCGCTGAAACCCCTGAATATTCAACAATGCTCCCGGTTACCTGGTTTTTCTTACCCATGAATAAATCTTCCAGGCTTACAGGTGATTGGTCAAGCACCTGCACCGCGCCGGTATCTGACTTTGTAAATACCAAAAGCGCCGTAAGTACAGCAGGAACAGCCGCCTGCGCCAGCTTTCCATCGCCGGATAACGCTTCAACATGCTTTACTTCCTGCGAATTAGGATCCACCTTTTCAATAGGACCGTGTCCAAGTTGTTGTCTCACGGCCTCCAGAATATTTTCAGCCATACAATAAAATTTATATTAAGCAGTAAGAAAAGCGTGCCATAAATCGTTAGCAGGTTTGAGGTTACAGGTTGCAGGATATTTGAGATTTGATATTTGAAATTGGAATACATATATCTAATACCTGCTATCTCCAAGGTTGGAAATAATTTCAAATATCAAATCAGTCATCCGCAATGGTTCATATTACCTGCTGCTCATCGATATGTCTGTATCTTCAATTTTAACTTTTACTAAACTTCCTGCTTTTTGTACCAGCGAAATAAACTCTTTCCTGTAGCCTTCGGTATCGCCGGCAGTAGCTGAGCCTGCCAGTGCAAGTACGCTGTTGAAAGATGAATTTTGCCTAAACCCGGAATTACGGAGCAACATGCCGAACTGGGCAACTGCTGCAGCAAAACGAAAATTATCCGAGGTATTCCGCACCGCTGTATTACTGTCCTTTACCGTATATTCTATCAGCTCACTTATATCGGCATCGGGTTTTTTGTAACGGAATTTAATCGTCATCAGCTCATCGGAGACTGTTGTATTTTGATGCGGCATCGACTGGTATTTCAGGGGATCCACTTTTTCAATAAAATCGCTTTTTACCCCTGCCGGGATGATTTCATACAAGGCTGTTACGGAATGTCCGCTGCCTAATTCACCTGCATCTTTTTGGTCGTTGTTGAAATCTTCTTTGTGTAACATACGGTTTTCATATCCTATCAGGCGATAAGCCTGCACTTTGGCAGGATTAAATTCTACCTGCAGCTTAACGTCTTTGGCAATGGTAAAAAGCGTTCCGCCAAATTCATGCACCAGTACTTTTTTAGCTTCACGCATATCATCTATATATGCATGATTGCCGTTGCCTTTGTCTGCCAGCTTCTGCATTTTATTGTCTTTGTAATTGCCCATTCCATAACCCAGCACGGTAAGAAACACACCACTCTTGCGTTCCTGCTCTATCAGCCTTTCCATTTCCGCATCGCTGCTGGCGCCTACATTAAAGTCGCCGTCTGTACAAAGTATTACCCTGTTATTCCCTCCCTGCCTGAAATTTTCGCGGGCTACTTTGTATGCCAGTTGTATACCGGCGCCTCCTGCCGTAGATCCTCCGGCTTCAAGACGGTCAATGGCATCTTTAATGGTTTGTTTGCCGGCTCCCGAAGTAGCAGGCAATACCAGCCCGGCGTTGCCGGCATATACCACTATCGCCACCCTGTCGTTTTCGCGCAACTGATCTGTCAACAGTTTCATGGATTGCTTAACAAGCGGAAGCTTGTTGTCATCTTCCATGGAACCTGATACGTCGATCAGGAAAACAAGATTGGAGGACGGAAGGTTTTCGGTGGGGATTTTTTTGCCCTGCAGGTTTACCAGTACCAGGCGATGCTGCTCATTCCACGGGGCAGCGGCTGTTTCGGTATGAACGGCAAACGGATGCTGCTGGGTGGGTTGGGGGAATTTATATTGAAAATAATTGATCATTTCTTCAATTCTTACAGCGCCTGCCGGCGGTAATTGTCCCTGGTTGAGGTAACGCCTGATATTGCTGTAAGATGCCGCGTCTACATCGATCGAAAAGGTGGAGAGCGGATTATCCTTTACAGCTAAAAACCTGTTTTCAACGATGCCGTCATAATCTTCGGTATTAAAAGCTGAATCATTGGTATTGACATAACCGTTGTATGCAGGATCCGGAGCTGGTTTCATATCACGTGCTATTGCAAAAGCCTGCCTCCTTGCCTGGACGGCAGAAGTAACGAATAATTCCCTATCGGCTACTGCCGCAGGATTCGTTCGGTTCATTTTTTTTGATTCAACAGGTGCCGCCACCACTGCTTCGTCCAGCTTTTTTTCAATAGGTGCTAATTCAACCTGCACAAATGATTTCCCGGTAAGCCTGATCTCCTTTGTTTCATACCCGATACAGGACACAAACAAAACCGCATCGGCTTTTTTCACCGTAATGGTAAAATTTCCATTAACATCGCTTTGTACCATATTGCCTGTTCCCTTCTCGGCAACAGATGCATATTGCAGGACGTTCCCGTTGTTGTCTTTAACATTTCCTTTAACCGTTAGCGGGGCTTTGGGCAAAAAAGCCATGGCTGTTATCAGCAGCACAGTGCTGCATGCAATAATGTACTTCATACAATGATTTTTAAAAGTGTATTTTGTTTTTAGATGCAACGGGGAAATGCATTACACAAATCCTTTTATAATTTTTACATATACCGGCATTGCCCGTTATCTTTGAAGAGGCGGACGTTATCAATTGAATTTCATCAAAAACATATCAGCCACGGCAGATAATGATGCAGACCAGGTTGCCCTGTACCGGCAAACCGGAGATCTGAAAATATTATCAAATCTTTACCAGCGTTATATGGAGCTGGTATATGGCGTTTGCTTAAAATATTTTAAAGATCCTGAGCGGAGCCGCGACGCGGTAATGAATATTTTTGAAGAGCTGATCACCAAGCTTACCATACACGAAGTCAGTAACTTTAAGAGCTGGCTGCATACGCTCGCCCGTAATCATTGCCTGATGCAATTGCGCACGCCTAAAAACATAAAAACCACCGAATTGAACCCGGAGTATATGCAATCGGCGGAAACAGTGCATCTGAATGGTGTGTTTGAGCGGGAGGAACAACTGCAGCTCCTGGAAAAATGTTTGCAGGCATTGTCTGCCGAACAAAAACAAACAGTTGAGCTGTTTTACCTGCAACAAAAATGTTATAACGAAATTGCAGATATAACGGGCTTTGACTGGAATAAAGTGAGAAGCTTTATACAGAACGGAAGGCGAAATCTTAAAAACTGCATGGAGCAAAACGAACAAGACTGATGTAAGAAATGCAAGGGGATAACAACCATATTAAAACCTATACGGCACAGGATATTGACCGGTACCTGAACCGGCAGATGTCTGCGGCTGAAATGCACGCCCTGGAAAAAGCGGCGCTGGAGGATCCTTTTTTAGCGGAAGCCATTGAGGGATATGTAAACACGCCTCCCGGTTCCGTTCAAAAGGATATTGAAAAACTGGTATCGGCGCTGGATGAAAAAACCGCTACCCGGGTAGTAAGCATCGGCTTTAAAAAATGGATGTGGAGCGCAGCAGCCGCCGTTATTATTTTGTTGGGCGTTGCAACCACCTGGTACTGGCTTCGTCCGTCGGCCGACAGTCCTATCGCGGAACAAAAGGAAACACCGGCAACACCCCGGGTGGAGCCCGGCATTGCAAAAGACAGCGCCGGTCCGGCAACTGCTCCTGCCGGGGAATCTACTGCCATTCCTTCGCCAACAGAAAAAAAAGCAGTTCCCTCACCGCTTCCTTCGGCAACACTTGCTGATGAAAACGCCGAGAAGAGTCCTGCCAGGCGAGAAGAGGATTATAAAAAAACAGATACCGTAAAAAGTAAAGCACAGCCTGCGGAAAAAGAAAAAGAATTGGAGGCCGCATCTAAGGAACCTGATAACCTGTATCTTAAAAGAAAACAAACAACGGATATTCCCAGGGGTGATGTGGCTGCCGCAGCCGCACAGGCAGAAGACCAAAGATCGGTTTCGGGATATTTTGCCCCCCGTATATTCAGCGGCAAAATTACAGACGACAAAAACAAAACCCTGCCTTTTGTAAACATCAGCATACCCAATACTCCCGCAAGCACCTACAGCGATGCACAAGGGAATTTTCGTTTAACCAGCGCCGATACACAGCTTGTTGTACAGCTTAAATCGGTTGGGTTTGAAGAGAAAAAAGTAACGCTCTATTCCAATGTTTCCAACAACATGGTTCAGCTTATGCCCAGTGAAAATTCACTGGCGGAAATAACGGTGACAGGTTACGGAATAAACAGGAAAAAAAACATGCCGGCGGCAAAACAGGTAAAACAAGAAGAAGCGGATAAGGAGCAGGAAGCAGAACCGAAAGACGGATGGGCCGCTTACGACGCCTATATGATGAACAACTCAAGGCTGCCGGATGCCAACGGCCATTCGGCTTTAAAAGGCACCGTCGAGCTTTCTTTTATCGTTAATAAGTATGGCGTTCTTTCCGATTTCCGGGTGGAGTTGTCGTCCTGCGCTGTATGCGAAAAAGAAGCCGTAAGATTGATCAAAGAGGGACCTGCCTGGAAGCTTGTATCCGGCGACAAACCCGCCCGTGTAACGCTTACCATGCATTTTTAATTAAGGTATCGGCAGTCAGCTATCAGCTATGAGCGATTAGCTATCGGCAGTCAGCCTTTAGCTATAAGCCTGATACCCCACACCTGACACCTCATTTCAAAATCTCAAATATCTAATATCTCTTCCGTTTTGCCGCAATTACTGTAAACATTATCTTCGCTTTTCTGTTAAACTAAAACTCAGCACATGAAAAAGATTTTATTACTTGCCGCTTTTTCAGGATTTATTTGCTTTTCACAGGCGCAGCAATTAAAAACACCTGCCCCCTCTCCTTTGCAGGTGACCAAACAGGATTTTGGATTAGCAAGCGTTGAAGTTTCATATTCACGCCCTGCCGTGAAAGGCAGGACCATTTTCGGAGACCTCGTTCCTTACGGAAAAGTTTGGCGCACCGGAGCGAATGCTGCCACTACCATTACATTCGGAGACGATGTAACTTTTGGCGGACAAAAAGTTCCTGCAGGCAAATACGGCTTGCTTACCATTCCGGAAGCGTCTCAATGGACAGTGATTTTAAGCAAGCAACTGAATGTAACCAGTCCCGCGGCTTACAAACAAGACCAGGATGTGGTAAGAATAAAAGTAGACGCTCACAATATGCAGTTTTCACTTGAATCGTTCCTGATCTCTTTCGACAAAGTATTGCCTTCTTCTATGGACCTGATCATCGGCTGGGACAAAACCATTGTAGTCGTTCCCATAACAACCGATGTAAACGGCAAGGTTTCAGCTCAGATCAGTTCGCTGGAAGGCAAACCTGATTTTCCTTACTTTACAGCCGCTATGTTTTACCTGGAAAATGGAAAGGATCTGAACAAGGCATTAACATGGTTCGACAAAGCCAGCCAGGAATCTCCCGATGCCTTCTGGATACTTTATCAAAAAGCGCAGTGCCAGGCCAAACTGGGAAAAAGCAAAGACGCTATTGCCACCGCTACAAAATCAAAAACACTGGCCTCTACAGCCAAGAACGATGATTATGTGGCATTGAATGATAAATTACTGGCCAGCCTGAAATAAAAATTTCATTTCTTATATACCATCAGCCACGCCCCAGCGTGGCTTTTTTATGGCACACAGAATATTTGAGATGAGATATTTGAAATTTGAGATAAGTATTTGTTACGGTACAAGTTGCAGGTTTCAGGATGAACCTCATCTCAAATCTCAAATTTCAAATCAAAAATCAGAAATACCTAACACCTCACACCTCACTTACAAACCCCGCAACTTCCTCCTTCCTTGCTGCAATGCCTGCAGGCGGAGCAACTTTTACACGCCGTGCAGTTTTTTTTGCCGGTACAGGTAGCTGCTTCATGGCTGCTACAGGCAGCTTGGGTTACAGTATCACCAGCCCGGGTAATATGGCTCGCCAGTAAAAGCAACATGGCAGGCAATGTAATGACCAGTAAAAAAAGTTTAAGTTTTTTAGCTATCATAGCAAACGGTTCAGGGTATGAAAACTTTATACAACCGGATATAACGGATTTTTCAAAAGTGAAGTATCAGGCTTTCGGCCAATGAACCAAAAACTTCGACCAAAATTGCCTGGGCTGGGTCGTTCGGTGCCGGTATACCATGATCATAGGTTCATTATGCCTGGTGCAATGCTTTCACACACCTGTTCAATCCTTATCTTTGCCGCCATAAAATAACACCATGAGCGACTGGCTCAATAAAATAAAAGAGGCAGCCGGTTTCATCAGGGCCAGCTACGATCAACCCGTTGAAGTAGCTGTTATACTGGGAAGCGGGCTGGGCAATTTTATAAAAGAAATTAATGTTGAAAAAGAAATAGGGTATAACGAAATACCTCATTTCCCAGTTTCAACGGTACAGGGGCATTCAGGGCGCCTGGTATTCGGCAATATCGATGGTAAAAAAGTGCTGGCAATGGCCGGCAGGTTTCACTATTACGAAGGTTACAGCGCCGCAGAAGTGGCTTTTCCTATCAGGGTAATGAAGCTGCTGGGGGTCCAAACCTTGCTGATCAGCAATGCTGCGGGAGGAGTCAATACTTCTTTTAAGGTGGGAGATATCATCATTATCAATGACCATATCAGCTTTGCCACGATCAATCCTTTGATCGGCAAAAACGAAGCCTCATTCGGAACCCGCTTTCCCGATATGAGTGAGCCTTATGCGAAGGAAATTATCAGCAAAGCAAAAAAAATCGCGATCCGGCTTGGCTATGATGTAAAAGAAGGGGTCTATTTTGGCGTTACCGGTCCTACATTTGAAACACGCGCTGAGTATAAAATGATCCATCAGTTAGGAGGCGATATTGTGGGAATGAGCACCGTTCAGGAAGTAATAGTTGCTGTGCATGCGGGCATGAAGGTTTTTGGCATGAGCATAGTTACGGATGTAGGTATACGCGACGACGACAATGTTATTACACACCAGGATGTGCTGGCTGCCGCTGCCGCCGCCGAACCTAAGTTTTCAGCTATATTCAAAGAGTTAGTTAAAGCTGTTTGATTTAGCTATTTTTTGCCGGGCATTGCACCAATTTCAGGTATTTTCGCCGGCTATTGATAGTAAGCTTTCTGCATTTGAACAAAACAATTACATATATACTGCTGGCAGTGTTAATGGGCATAGCTGTTCCTGCGCTGTCTCAGCGCCTGCCCGGCAGGCTGGGCAATCTCGGAGGTATGGGCCGGGGGGGTGGTGGCCGGGGGGGAGGCGATTCTTTAAAATTTGAACACCGCGATCCTTTTTCCGATTCGGTGAGCATTCGTTTCAAGTATCTCGATTCGGTACGCTCATTCACATTCGATTCTTCTCTTATTGATTACTACATTAAGGTTCCCCTGAAATCCGAATATGTGTGGCTGGGCAACAATGGCACGGCAACCAAATCACTGGTTTTTACGCCGTTCACCAAACCCGGATGGGACCATGGATTTCATGCATTTGATGCATATGCCTTTAACATTGCAAACACATTCTTTTACAATACAACCCGCCCTTTTACCGAGCTGGATTACCAGATAGGAAGCGGGTCTGAGCAATTCATTAATGTAGTACACACACAAAATATCAAGCCCAACTGGAATTTCGCATTCCAGTTCAGGCTCATCAATGTACCCGGCTTTTTTAAAAGCCAGAACACCAATCACTCCAACCTGCGTTTTAATACCAATTACCAGTCGCCCAACAAACGTTACAATATATACTTCATTGCTTTGCGTAACAGTTTGCAGGCTGCGGAAAACGGAGGTATACAAAACGACAGCTTTATGACGAATAAGTCGGATGTATACTATGATCGCTTTAATATCCCCATTAACATTGCAAGCAAAGCTTCTTATTCGCGCGATTTTTTTAATACTACCCTTAAAACCGGTAATAAATATACCAGCTTCAACCTCCTGATAAGACAGCAATACGATTTGGGTAAAAAAGATTCACTGGTCACTGATTCCACTGTCATCAGGCTTTTTTACCCCAGGTTCCGGTTTGAGCATACTCTGCAATACAATAGTTTCAGGTTCCTTTTCCAGGATGTGTCGCCTGATACCGCATTTTATGTGAAAAATTATAAAATGTATGGTACGCCGGCTATTCCCCTTGCTCCCCCGGATATTACAGATACCCTGCGATTCAGCAATACCTGGAGCGAAGTCACGAACGACTTTTCGATTTACCAGTTCCCGGATATAAAAAATCAACAGCAGTTTTTAAAAGTAGGCGCCAGCCTGCAAAACCTTGCAGTTTTGTGGAACGACACTGTCAGGGACCGGCCATTCAATATTTTTCTTCATGGTGAATACAGGAATCGTACAAAAAATAAAAAATGGGATATGGCAGCCTACGGGCAATTTTATGCAGCCGGTTTTAATGCCGGCGATTATAATGCCTATATCAGCCTGCAAAGACTGATCAGCAAAAAAATCGGATCTTTACAAATAGGTTTCCAGAATACCAACCGCACTCCTTCTTATCTTATGCGCAATGCAACTGGTTTTCCGGTTGCAACGCCTACGGTGGGTACCAACAAGGAGAATATAACGCAGTTGTTTGGTACGCTGCAATTGCCATTTCTCCAGGCAGAGCTGGGGGCGCATTATTACCTGGTGAGTAACTATACTTATTTCAAGAATTTTTATGAAGTCGAACAAAGCGGTGTTTTTAATATCCTGCAAATAAGAGGGAGCAAGGATTTCCGGATCAGCAGGCACTGGCACTGGTACCTGGACATCATATTGCAGCAAAAAGCAGGCAATTCCCCCGTCAATATCCCGCTGCTATATACACGAAACAGGCTGGTTTTCCAGGGGCAGTTTTTCAGGAACCTCAATATTGCCACAGGGCTGGACAGCCGTTATTATACCGCTTATACGCCGGATAATTATTCACCGATAATAGGCCAGTTTTTCCCGCAGGATAGTATAAGTATCTCTAACCTGCCCGATATAGCTGCGTTTGTTCATTTCCGTATCCGCAGCTTCAGCTCATTTATACGGCTGGAAAACCTCAATACCATTGATTTTAATGGATTCTCTTTCACGAACAATAACTTTGCGGCCCCGTTGTACCCTTACCAGGGACTTTTGTTTAAATTGGGTATTTTCTGGAATTTTGTGAACTAGGCAGAACGATCTTTTAACTTTTTAACCGGAAAGGAACATGATACTCCGTAAAATATGCGCTTCTTTCTTTAACTTCCTGAAAGCGATTTTTGTAAAAAAAGATTGCTGCAGGTGAATTCATTAGAAATTTGAGATTTGAGATTTTCAACCACGGAGTCACTAAGACACGGCGGTACACAAAGACAATCCGAACCTACAGACCGGTATCGTCATCTGCATGCGAAAAATACACCCCATTTCAAATCTCGAATTTCAAATAAACAGTTATTTTTGCCCGCTATGACACAGGAACAAATAAAAGATATGAGGTCCCGTTTGGCGGGATTGGGGAGGTTTCTTTGACGTCGCTAACAGACGTGATAAGATAGCCAACGATAAACAATTAACGCTCTCGCCGGGGTTCTGGGACGACAATGAACGCGCAACACAAATCCTGAAGGATATTAAGCTGAACGAATATTGGGTAAAGCTGTTTGAAGATGTGCATACTGCTATTGAAGACTTTGCCGTTCTGTTTGATTTCTGGAAGGAAGGAGAATGTACTGAAGAAGAAGCAAGGGCGGCTTACGATGCAGCGCTTCAACTGATAGAAGACGCTGAATTTAAAAGCACGCTTAACCAGCCCGAAGATGAATTGCCCGCAGTACTGCAGATTAACAGTGGCGCAGGCGGCACAGAAAGCCAGGATTGGGCAGAAATGCTTGCACGCATGTACAGGATGTATGGCGAAAAGCAGGGCTGGAGCGTTACCGAGCTCGACTGGCAGGAAGGTGATGGCGCCGGCATTAAATCGGCCACGCTGCAATTTGAAGGTCCCTTTGCATACGGATTCCTTAAATCGGAAAGCGGTGTTCACAGGCTGGTACGCATTTCTCCTTTCGACAGCAATGCGCGCAGGCATACTTCCTTTGCCTCCGTGTATATTTACCCGTTAGTAGACGATTCTATTGAAATTGAAGTAAGTCCCGCCGACCTGGAATGGGAGTTTTACAGGAGTGGTGGTAAAGGCGGGCAAAACGTAAACAAAGTAGAAACCGCCGTGCGCCTGAAGCATATTCCATCGGGTATTATAGTAGAATGCCAGCAATCGCGTACGCAGGGAGAGAACAGGGAAAAGGCATTGAAGATGTTAAAAAGTCGCCTGTACGAGGAAGAAATGCGCAAACGTGAGGAGTTGAAAAATGCCAACAATGCCAACAAGAAAAAAATTGAATGGGGCAGCCAGATCCGCTCTTATGTGTTCCATCCCTATAAAATGATCAAAGATCACCGCACCGATTACGAGGTTGGCAATGTACAACCCGTTATGGACGGAGAGCTGGATGGATTTATCAAAGCCTACCTGATGATGGAAAAAGAAACGGAAGCAGGCTCATAGCCCGGATAACGGGAAACAGGTTATCATTATTAAATGCCATGAATCTTTATACAGACAGCCTGCCGTCATAATCTTTTCGTCCGTCGTCGGCAGGCAGGGGAAACTTCACCGGGGCGTTGTCGCGCCCGGAGCGATATACCGCAGTAAACAATTCAACGGTATTTCTTCCCGTACCGCCATCTACAGGCGGTTCACGATCATGTATAACCGCATCGTAAAAATCTTCATGCTGCTTTAAGAAAGTATCGTCAACCGGTTTGACAGCATTATAAAAATCAGTGTCTTCTTTATGCCATTCGTCTAGCAAATGCTCCTCACCGGGCACTGTCCATATATCATTATAAGGAACATCTACACCCGTTTGTCCCGGCAGCAGCATAGCGCCGCCATCCAGTTGCGCGCCTACAGAAGCGCCATTAGCGCCATGTATGTGAATCTTTCCATATAACCCAGGCTTTATTGAATTACTTACGACGATGTTGCCCAGTCCCCCATTTTTAAATTTTACAATTGCGAGCGCGGTGTCCTCTATTTCCACATAGGGGTGATTAAAATTGCGCCATATGCCGTACACTTCTTCCACGGGGCCCATCAGCCACAGCAATATCTCCAGCTGGTGCGAAGTCTGGTTTACCATTACACCGCCTCCTTCCGTACTCCATTTACCACGCCAGGGATCACTTTCGTAATAGTTTTTATCGCGCCATCCCAATACATTTACAGTGCCCAGTACAGGCGCTCCTATTTTATTTTGATCTATAGCATTCTTTAAGCGTTGAACACAGCGAAGGTACCTGCGCTGGCTGATCATGCCCAGCTTCACGCCGGCCTGTTTACAGGCATTGATCATCCGGTCGCAATCTCCAAGCGATGATGCCAATGGTTTTTCTACCAGACAATGAGCGCCCGCCGCCGCAGCTTCCAACACAGGTTCTATATGGTACGGGTGGGGAGTACATATTACCACAGCCTGCACGCGTTCACGTTTAATCATTGCCGTTATATCATCGTACGCAGAAATGTTGTACCGGTCTGCAAATGATTTTGCCTTGTCTATATCCCTGCTGTAAGCGGCTACACACACGGCGTTCCGTGTTTTTTGTAAAGCCGACAGGTGCCAGTGACTTACTTTGCCACATCCTATAATAGCCGCTCTGATTTTTTCAGACATATTTCAATTTGAAAGGTTGAATATACTTAAAAAATTAAACGTGCTCACCGAAGGCAAATATACCCTAAACACATTATTTTTATGGAAGACAGCAGGCGGATAAGAACAGATGACAATGATCTGCTACAAAATAAAACAGCATGGAAATAAAACCTGGCTTTACAATAATTGTTGAAAAGATTGAACTGTTTAAATTACCACCCAGGTGGGTATTCCTGAAAATATATACCAACCAGCCGGGACTTGTTGGCTGGGGAGAACCGGTAATTGAAGGCAGAAGCGATACGGTAATGGCTGCTGTAAAAGAATTATCGTCTTATATCATCGGGCAACCGGTAGATAATATCGAAAATATTTGGCAAACCCTGTACAGAGGAGGATTTTACAGGGGCGGCCCCATCCTGATGAGCGCTATTTCGGGCATAGACCAGGCATTATGGGATATAAAAGGCAAGGCGCTGAACCGGCCGGTATATGATTTATTGGGTGGCGCAGTACGGAATAAAATGAAAATATATGGCTGGATAGGCGGCGACAAACCCTCGAATATAGCGGAAGCTGCCAGGAAACGCCTGGATGCAGGATTTACAGCCGTGAAAATGAATGGCACAGCCGAAATGGAATGGATCGATACACCTCAAAAAATACAGGAGGCGGTAAACAGAGCCGCTGCCGTAAGAGCAGAAGTAGGCCCGGAAGTAGGCATCGGTATCGACTTTCACGGAAGAGTACATAAAGGAATGGCCAAAGTGTTGGCTAAAGAGCTGGAGCCGTTTAAACTGATGTTTATCGAAGAACCGGTACTGGCAGAAAACAATGAAGCGTTGAAAGCCATCCAGTCACTTGTATCTACCCCCATTGCTACAGGCGAAAGAATGTTCAGCCGCTGGGACTTCAAACAGATTTTTATGGACGGAACAGTAGATATTATACAACCGGACCTCAGCCATGCAGGCGGCATCACCGAAGTAAAGAAAATCGCTGCGATGGCTGAAGCGTATGATGTAGCGCTGGCGCCGCATTGCCCGCTTGGTCCTATTTCTTTTGCATCTGCTCTGCAGATCGACTTTAATGCGATCAATGCTTTTATCCAGGAAAGCAGTATCGGTATTCATTACAACGAAGGAGCAGACCTGCTGGATTATCTTACCAATGCCGAAGACTTCCAGATAAAAGACGGCTATATAGCCTTGCTGCAAAAACCAGGGTTAGGTGCGGAAATCAATGAAGAGCTTGTAAAAGAATTAAGCAGGAACCCACCCGACTGGAAGAACCCATTGTGGTATAATGCGGATGGATCTGTTACAGAATGGTAAAATAAATTTTTAGATTCAGCCACAGATGCGCTGATTAAACGTCCTCAATACCAGCTCCTGCAAAATTGCTTCACAGGGTGCTTTCATATCCAGGGTTGGAACAGGCAGGGTAAAAATGATCCGGTTGTTGTCAGGCAACGCATATCCTTCGCAGTGATCATAGTAATGAAGCAAACCTTCTACCGTTCCCTCCACATTGCCTGCCGCAAACATTGTTGTAATAGCCTTCACCGTCCCCTCCCCCAGTCTGGCTGACAATTTTTGCAGGCAATCACAAAAAAGCAATGGATCCGATGCGCGGATCTGTTTCGATAACCGTTCAAGACGAATTGATTTTTCAGTATCAAGCCATATAACAGGCGCAGAGACCATTCGCTCCCACAGCCAGCCGGGTAAAGTAAGATTGCCTATTCTTTTCAATTCCTGTTCAATAAAAACGGGACCTGCACTATCGAGGCTTTGCCAGTATTTTTTCAGTGTTTTATGAAATTGGTAGGAAGAAGGCTGGGAAGCATGCTTCAGCCGTGCAAACGCAGAACCGTCGTGGCAACACAATTCCTCCAGGTTTACGACCTGTTGCCCGACATTGCGAAGATGATGTAACAATTCCGTTTTACCGGAACCTGTTAAACCACCCAATAAATACACCGGAGAAGAAATGCTGGAAAAAGAAATCATAAAAAAAATACCCGTTTAGGGAGAATTTGTTCTATAACGTTGTGTTCAACTTTGTCGAGACTTACTGAAGAGGACCGGAACTTATGAACCGGAAGAACTGCTACTGAAAGAACCAACTTTGCATACTAACTTCGATCTGAAAGACTCAAATATCAACTTTATTACGGGGTTTGAACTCTTTCCGTTCCAAATGCGGTAACCACCTGGTCTTGTTCTTAGTACCTAATAAAGATACAACGCGCAAAAATAGTTTGCAAGCATCTGAATAACTTTTTTGTAAATTTCCTCAGGGTTGTCAGCCTTTAATACAGCCTGTTATGTAATATTGCGCACACCAAGCCGTTAGCACTGCAATGTTTATCAAGCGAACTTTACCGTTTATACTGTTCCTCATTTGCGGCAGTTCATTTGCACAGCAAAAAAGTGCGGTCATTTCCGGCAGGGTTGTAGATGACAATGAAAAGGAATTGCCGGGTGTATCGGTAATGGTACTGGGCAAGCAAAGCGGCGTTATCACATCCGACTCCGGCAGCTTTTCAATAAAAGTTCCCGCCAACCGGGCAATTGCGCTTGTTTTTTCCGCAGCGGGGTTTCATACTGTTCAGCGCAATTTTTACCTGAATGAAAATGAACAGGAAACAGTTGTGATCAGGCTCAACAAAACAACCCGGGTATTGCAGGAGGTAATTATTAAAGATGAACGCGAAAGAAGAGAAAGCGGGCTGGTAAAACTGAATCCTAAAAACGCGTTGTCTATGCCATCGGTTACCGGCGGGGTAGAAAGTCTTATCAAGATATTCGTAGGCAGTAACAATGAGCTCACTTCGCAATATTCGGTGCGGGGAGGCAACTACGATGAAAACCTGGTATATGTGAACGATTTTGAAATTTTCCGTCCCTACCTGGTGCGGAGCGGGCAGCAGGAAGGATTAAGCTTTATCAATCCTGAACTTACAGGAAATATTCTTTTTTACAACGGGGGGTTCCAGGCAAAATATGGCGACAAAATGAGCAGTGTGCTGGACGTTCAATACAAAAAGCCCAGGCAAGCCGGAGGTTCTGCCTATATCAGCTTGCTGGAACAGGGAGCGCATGTGGAGGGCATATCCAAAAATGAAAAATTTACTTACCTGGTTGGGATCCGAAACCGCTCGAACCGCAACCTGCTCAGCTCACAGGAAACAAAGGGAAATTATGTTCCTTCTTCGGCAGACATACAGGCGCTGCTTACTTACCGGCTCAATACAACCTGGCAGCTTGAGCTGTTGGGCAACTTTTCCCGCACCCGGTTTTCTTTAATACCGGAAGAGGCAAAACTTACTTCCTCCGTTTTGTCACCATTGTTCAGCACCCACCTGGGTCTTGATATTTTTTTTGAAGGAAGGGAATGGGATCAGTACAGCACAAGCATGATCGGCTTTTCTGCGCAACAGCAACTCAATGCAAAAGTGAAATTAAAATGGATGGCAAGCCGGTTTGAGAACCGGGAGCAGGAAGCATATGATATTTCGGGAGCTTACCTGTTTGGCGAAAGAAGCTTCGATAAATCGCAGCCTGAATTTGGCACCATTACCAATCCTTTGGGTGCAGGCGTTTTTATGAATCATGCACGCAACAATTTAAGCATCCGGAATATTAATCTTTCGCATAAAGGTTCGTGGGATAATAAAAGCCATTTTGTGCAGTGGGGATTGAGCGCAGAGCAAACTTCCATAAAAGATAAATTATCGGAATGGGAAGCGCAGGATTCAGCAGGGTATACGCTTCCCTACAATACAAACCAGCTTACATTACACAAAGTTATCCGCTCCGATGCAGACCTGGATATCACTAAACTATCAGGCTACATCCAGGACAATATAACAATGGGCGAAAAGTTTACTGTACAGGGCGGTTTGCGATTTAATTACAACTCATTGAACAAAGAGTGGCTGGTATCTCCCCGTTTACAGCTATCATGGCTGCCCGATGCCGAAAAGGACTGGGTATTTAAAATAGCGGCAGGCTCTTACGACCAACCTCCGTTTTACAGGGAACTGAGAAGATACAACGGAACACTTAATACCGCACTCAAAGCACAGCGAAGCTGGCAGGTAAGCGCGGGAGCGGAGCACAATTTTAAATCGTGGAGCCGGCCTACCAGGATGACCATTGAGGCCTATTACAAAAACATGTGGAATGTAGATGTGTATGATATAGACAATGTACGGATCCGCTATGCCGGAAACAACAACGCCAAGGCGTACACAACAGGTATTGAACTGAGGCTCTTCAGCGAATTGGTTAAAGATGCGGAAAGCTGGGTAAGCATCGGACTGATGCGCAGCAGGGAAAAGATAGATGATTTTTACTATTACCGGTATAAGAATGCAGCCGGGGAATTGATTACTGCTCAAACAGAAGACCAGGCAGTGACCGACAGCGTTCGTTTCGATAAGGGTTGGATGAGGCGGCCTGCCGACAGGCTGGTGACCTTTGGATTGTTCTTCCAGGATTATCTTACAACCAACAAAAACTTTAAAGTACATCTCAATGCAGTATACGGAACCAATATGCCTTACAATATTCCCGGTAGCATACGGTACCGCAACGCGCTTATCATAGAGCCTTATATACGTGCAGACATCGGCTTCAGCGCACTTTTATTAAGCGATGATAAAACAAACAGGAGAAGCCATCACCCCTTCCGGAAATTTGAAAATATATGGGCAAGCTTCGAAGTGTTCAACCTGCTTGATCGCGATAATACCATTTCCTATATGCTGATCAAGGATTTTTCCAATACCGTATATACAATGCCCAACAGGTTAACACCGCGTTTGCTTAATATCAAATTATTGGCAAGGTTTTAGGTATTCACATCCTGTTGATAATTTATTTGATGGAATTATGAAGCTGAATCATTAAATTTGATTCAATGGATGGTTAGCCTGTACATTATTGAAGACTATTGTGAACATAAAACCGAACCTACTTGACAGAAACAATCATTAACCTGGAAACCGTTAACCCTACTGAATTTTTTGGCGTTAACAACGGCAAATTAGACCTCCTCAAGAAAAAATTTCCTCTACTTAAGATCCTTAGCCGCGGTACACAAATCAAGTTAAGCGGTGCACCGGAACAGGTAGAATCAGCAAAAGAAAAAATAGAATTACTGATCCAGTACCTGGAAAGGAACGGACATGTAAGTGAGAATTACTTTGAACAGATACTGGGCGGGGATGATGCAGAAACGGTAGATAATTTTATTGAGCGTAACCCCAATGAGGTTTTGGTATTTGGCCCCAATGGAAAAAGCGTACGTGCCAGAACAGCCAATCAAAAGCGTTTGGTTACCGCGGCCGATAAAAACGATGTTGTTTTTGCAATAGGACCTGCCGGCACCGGTAAAACCTATACAGCAGTAGCGCTGGCCGTGCGTGCGTTAAAAAACAAGTCTGTAAAAAAGATCATTCTTACACGTCCCGCGGTAGAGGCAGGCGAGAGCCTGGGATTTTTGCCCGGCGATCTGAAAGAAAAAATAGATCCTTACCTGCGCCCGCTGTACGATGCGCTGGATGACATGATACCCGCGGATAAGCTGGGATATTATATGAGCACACGCGTAATTGAAATTGCCCCGCTGGCCTATATGCGCGGACGCACGCTTGACAATGCTTTTATAATATTAGACGAAGCGCAAAATGCTACGGATCTGCAGATAAAAATGTTCCTTACCCGCATAGGCGCCAATGCCAAGGCTATTATTACCGGCGATCTTACGCAGGTAGATCTGCCCAAGCATCAACGCAGCGGGCTTGAAAAAGCAACCCGCATCCTCAGGAATATTGATGGCATTACGCATATTGAGCTTGATGAAGATGACGTGGTACGCCACCGCCTGGTGAAAGCCATTATCAGGGCGTACGATAAAGATTTTGAACGCCAGGAAGAGCTGCAGAAAACAAGGGAAAGGGAGAAAGAAAAAGAGAAAAACAAATAAAAGCCGGTGAGCTGCTAAAAAGATATTGCAGGTATCGTATCATCCTTTTCAACCAGTTTCATACACATAAAAAAATCCGGTTTGTTTTGAACAAACCGGATTTGTATTTTAAGAAGCCTGCTTATTTATTCTGCAGCTTTGTCTTCAGGTTTAACATCACCACCCTGCTCCATCTTCTTTTTCAGCTCCGCAAGAACACCCAAATCGCCCAGTGTAGTTTTTTCTACCTTGCCCTGGATGTCTTTAACAGCCTTCTTCGTCTTGGCAGCTTCTGCCTTCCGTTCTTTGTTGATCGCTTCTTTTTCATCGGCCTTTGCCTGCTCCCAGATACGGGTATGGCTCAGTACGATCCTCTTTTCATTCCTGTCAAACTCAATCACCATGAACTGGTTGGTTTCGTCCGCACCGATGGTTTTACCATCTTCTTTTGCAAGATGACGATTGGGTGCAAAGCCTTCCAATCCATAGGACAACTGAACTACAGCACCTTTTTCATCCTTTTTAATTACAGTGCCTTCGTGTATAGTACCTACTGCAAAAGTATCCTGCAATGCATTCCAGGGATCTTCTTCCAGTTGTTTATGACCCAACTGCAGCTTACGGTTGTCCTTGTCAATGCCAAGAATGATCACTTCAATGTCGCTGCCCACTTTCGTATACTCGCTGGGGTGATTAAAGCGTTTCAACCAGCTCAGGTCGCTGATATGGATCATACCGCCAATGCCCGGCTCAAGCTCAACAAACACACCATAAGGAGTGATGTTTTTCACCAGTCCTTTATGACGGCTTTCAACCGGGTATTTGTTTTCGATCTCGTTCCAGGGATCGGGAGTAAGCTGCTTGATAGACAGGCTCATCTTACGGGAATCCTTATCAAGCGTTACGATCTTGGCTTCATGCTCATCGCCTAATTTAAAGAACTCTTTCGCATTGATAGGCGTATTGGCCCAGGTAATTTCACTTACGTGAACAAGCCCTTCCACACCGGGAAGTATTTCAAGGAATGCGCCATAATCTTCAATATTCACCACTTTTCCTTTCACCACTTTTCCTTCGCTGATGGTTTCAGGCAAAGTATCCCATGGATGAGGAGTAAGCTGTTTCAAACCGAGGCTGATGCGTTTTTTATCATCATCAAAATCAAGCACAACAACGTTCAGCTTCTGATCCATCTTCAATACTTCGCTCGGATGGCTGATACGCCCCCAACTGATATCTGTGATGTACAACAAGCCGTCCAGTCCACCCAGGTCAAGAAATGCACCGAAGTCGGTGATATTCTTAATCGTTCCTTCAAGCACCTGTCCTTTTTCGAGCTTGCTGATGATCTCCGCACGCTGCGCTTCGATATCGCTTTCAATAAGCGCTTTGTGAGATACAACAGCGTTCTTGATGGTTTCGTTGATCTTAACTACTTTGAACTCCATTGTTTTGCCAACAAACTGATCGTAATCCGTTACAGGCTTAACGTCAATTTGTGAACCAGGTAAGAAGGTTTCCATACCAAATACATCCACGATCAGGCCACCTTTTGTTTTGCTGGTAACGATCCCCGTAACCACTTCGCCTGTCTTGTGTATTTCAACGATGCGCTCCCATGCACGTGTAATACGGGCCTGTTTGCGGCTAAGGTGAAGATGTCCTTCCCTGTCTTCTTTTTCTACCACCATCACTTCCACTACATCGCCTACCTTAAGTCCGGGAATATCGCGGAATTCATTTAAAGAAACCAATCCATCGCTTTTAAAACCTATGTTTACTACAACATCTGTTTTAGTTAATCCTACTACAACACCTTCTACCATTTCGTTATCGGTAATGGTCTTGAAAGTGCCTTCGTACACAGAATCGTACTTTTCTTTTTCTTCTTTGCTGTAAGCAGAAACATTGCGTTTGTCGATGCTCCAGTCGAAGTCATCGTGAGCGGTTTCAGGTTCAACCGCTACAGGTGCATTTGTTATCGCTGCAGGCGCCTGGGCCACCTCCTGTACATCAGCGTTTGAGCCTGCCTCTTCAACAGGCGAGTTAACAATTTGATTATCTGACATGATATTAAACCCAATGGCTTTAAAAATTGGGACGGCAAAGGTACGTTTAAATATAACAACCGGCAAGGAAAACATCACTTTTCTTGAGGCTTATTTCATTCATAAAGAACTGATTTTCATATAATTGAGAACGCCTCTTTCAACATCTGTGACACTGACAACCTAAAACAGGAAGAATACTATTGCCTGCCGGTTCCAGGATTGCCGAAACCAGCCATCCCCGATTTTGAAAAACTTTTGTTTTACGAATGGGGTTTTCCCGTTTAAAAAATATATGCCTGCTCGTAAAAATTTTATATTTTGCCGGCACTATCAAAAAGTATAATATTAAAACCTGAATATTCGTTGGTAGTTCACAACAACCCATCTGTATGATCACTCAACATCTCATTCCGCTTTTTCAAAAAGACCTGGACAGATTAAAAGAAGAAATTGAACTTTATTCAAAAGACGAACAACTATGGCAGCTAAAAGGGAGTATGAATAAAGCTCCCGGAAATATTTGCCTGCAGCTCGCAGGAAGTCTTCAACATTATATCGGAGCGGTATTGGGAGATTCTGGTTATGTACGCAATAAAGACGCAGAGCTCCGGATTAAAAATGTACCCAGGGGCAAACTGTTGGAAGACATTGCGTCTGCCAGGGCGGCAGTTACAGATGCGCTGGAGCAATTATCTAAAAACGAGCTGGCCAAAAATTACCCGTTACCTGTTTTTGAAGAGGCAGTGACCACGGAGTATTATCTTATTTATTTGCTGAACGATCTCAACTTTAATATCGGCCAGATCAGTTGCCACAGGCAGATGCTGGAAGGGATATAAGATTTGAAATTCGAAATTTGAGATTTGCCAGCAGGTTTGAGATATAAATCACTGCTATCCTTTTTGCTCCTTTAATATATTTTACAGCAGTCGCCTGAGACAAGACAATGGTGCTAAGCACACCTGCCTGACGCATAAAAAGGTCTTTCCTTATTACAGGGAAAGACCTTAACACCGTAGCTAAATAATCATTAATAATGTTGTTTCAGGTAGCTGACTTCATTCAAAAAATAGGAAGGTAGCATATCCCAGGGATGGGGATTCAGGATATCTGATGTAACATAGATCCACCCCGCATTCCGGAAATACGCATTATCAATATATGATTTGTATTGTGTGGAGCTTACATTATAGGGAAGTACGCCAAAGTTTTCGCGGTCGTAGTTCAATGTCCATGGATCAGGATTCCATGTTTCAAAAAAGGAGCCATTCTCATAAGTAATCAATACATCAACAACAGGATCTCCGTTGTAAACTAAAAAGCTTTCCGGGACATTGGAGCCGGGATTCGCTACCACCAGTGAATGCGGATCATGATGATCATTAATATATTCATATATCTGCTGGTAGTAGGGCTCTTTACCGGGTGTCCAGTTTGTGAGGTTGGTCATCTGGTCAAGAAAAATACCTTCTATATTAGGATACCAGGCATACCACTTATCAATATTGGACTTTACAGTATTTATAGGAATATTGCCAAAATCGGTATCTACATACCCGATGGGATGCCCACCGGCGCTAATGAAATTGTTGATAGCAGTAACATAAGCCGGATCCGCAGCAGCTCCCGGTCCGCTGGCCGGGTTAATGATCGCCCAAACACGATCCTGCTGGACTGCAGCAGCAGCATTGAGCGTATTCCAATAACCCGGTGAAGTAACGGGGTTAAAATAAGCAGGAACCAGTACATTCAACTGATCTGTTAAACCGGTTGGCGGAGGCGTTCCGAATATAGCAGCATTTCCCGAAACAGGTATACGGCTTCTGAGGGCAAAAGAGCTATTGATATCCCAGGCGCCTACTCTTATAGCATTTGCCACTGTTCCAAGAGCTGACTTAAATACGCTTACCTCCAGCACCGTACTGCCTGCAACTGATGCCACGGAGGTGGCTCCTAAAGCGTTCCATGTAAACCCTGTTCCTGTAGAGGAAAACAGCGCTCCGTTCTCAATAAGAAAGTCGAAGCCTTCAGACGTCCACACATCTGCATTAAATCCTGTAAGGGCATTATAATCTGCATCAATAAAAAGGTCATAATAAGGCCCCATACCGGTTCCCTGAACCAGGAAATAGAACTTTGAAGCGTCATGCGCTACTTTCAATACCGTTGTGCTTTGCCCGGTGGCAGTAGCAACAGCAGGCACTCCTGCCCAATCTGAGGCATTACCGTCAACTGTTATAGATACAAAAGACGGTGAACCCGAAGAACGCGCTGATTTAGCTGACATTGCAGCATCCTCTACAAAACGGGCATTCTTGGTACAGGAAACGATTCCAAGTAAACCCACGATGAACGTGTTTAAAATAAGCCTTTTCATAAATTGAAGGTTTTAGTTAAAGAAAAATGTTTAGAAATTTTCCGGCAGGCATTGTGATATGACGCCATTACAATATCTTCCCAGAGAGTAAAAGGAATGTAGCTCCGGGCACAATCACCCGGTTTCTTATAAGTTCAGGAGTTGTTTTTACAATAATCTATGACATAGTATCCTTCGGGGCACTAGTAGTGAGACGGGAGTACGGAACAGGTATAGCGCAATTTTATTGCTGGCTGTATCTTTTGATCAGTATTTTAATGTAAGCTTTGGCTGTTCAAAAAGAATAATCAATCGGTTGATATGGCTTCTTTCCATTATTCATCAATAATTTTCACGCGGTGCTCACAGCGGAGCAGCGTTCACAACGAATGCTTCTTTCTCCTTGTTAAAATCCAGGATTTTATAAAACTCAATTTTTACCTGTCTTATAAACGGCGCCTGTTGCGCAAATAAAGCTTCATGCGCCTCGTTTTCTTTGAACAGGTCAAGGGCTTTGCAAGCTGTTCCCATATCGGGAAATTCACACTGCCATATCAATGCGTTTACCGGTTCACCGGCAGAAAGCACCTGCATTCTTTTACCTTCAGGCAAACCCGGTTGACTTTTTTCCAGTCGTGCAAAGTCCTGCTCCAATGCCATGAAGGCTTCTTCATGGCAGGGATCGAACTGCTGGATGATGCGCATTACAATACTCATGTCTTTCATTTTTTAATGATGCTCGTTCCTTAGCTGCTGTTTTTTCCGAAAACGTAAACCTGGTCGCAGGGCCTGCCGGTTGCAAGCAGTTCCTGCAACAGCTTTGCCCGGGTCCGTATCCCTGTTTTATACACTTCTTCTACCTGGCTTATATAATACTTGAAAGCGTAGTGTATCATCAGCTCGGGGTCGAACTCAAAGGTTTTTACGGTAAGCGCATGGCGCCGGACAAAATGGTATATCCTTTGTTGCTCTGCCGGAGTTGCGATGCCTCCGTAAGGTTTATCTTCCTGGAAATAGAAAGTAGCTTTGGCAGCGTCCACTGTTTCAGCAGCAACGGCTATTGCCGCTTCGCGTACAATAAAATGGTCAATGTGTTCTTTGAATGCCACGGGAAAGACCAGTGCAGTATCCTCCCTGCACGACAATTGTCTTATCCTGTCTTTCATCCTTGCAAATATTTGCTTGTCCTGCTCGTTAAAGTCTTCGTACATGCCATGCGGGAATTCCATTTCGCTGTCTTCTAAAATTTTACCGCGAACAAAACATTCGTTTTCGCCGACAAGCTCATAAGTATAATTAAACACGCCAAGCAATTCATCCAGACAGCCCTGGTCTTCAAGCAGCCTTTTACCTGTTGCCAGCTTGATCCTGTCTAAGCTCTGGTCTGCATTTCCGGAACCGGTCCTAGCCAGATAATTACTCCGGGAAAACAATATCTTGATATGAAACTTTTTGGTACCTAATAATCCTGCATTGCACAGCTCATTCACATAGCCTCCAAGCATAAAAAGGAAATCATCGAAGTGAGGTGAGAATACAATGATATTGGACTCGAGGATCACTTTTTCGATTGACGTAACAGCCTCGCCTGTTCTAATCCATTTTTGTTCGATACTTTCATTCATTGTTTATTGTTTCAATTCTTCAAATTATAGTGAACATTCATTTACCTGCCTGAAAAGGGCCGCAAACCGCTTCCCTGTGTCTGTGCTTTCAGAGAATGATCTTAATACATTTGCATTGGCGGACGGATGAATCGTATCAGGAGATGTAACAGCATAAGCAGCAAGCAGATTTCCCAATGATATAGCATCCGGTTCCGGATCTGCATGAAGGGACAGCCCGCAACACAGTCCACAGATGGTGCCGGACAGAAAAGCGTCTCCTGCTCCGGCAGTTGATATAGCGTCCACGCGATAAGCCGGCTGATGAAAAATATCGTTGCCGGTAAAAGCATATACTCCGCCCGGTCCATCCGTTACCAAAACGGATATCGAAGGATTTTCACTGTACAATACCTGCACGCATTGCTCAATAACTTCCGTTTTCGAAACATTGGTTACCGACAGGTTCGAAATACTTTCAGCTTCATCTATATTTATAGACAGTATATCGGTTAATGCAAACCCTCCCTGTTCCCTGAAAGCAGCCACTTCACCTGAAAGCAGGGAAGCGATATTCAGGCTTTTTCGTTTTCTGCCATGCTCCAGCAGCCGGATGCGTGCATCAAGCGGCACTTCAGGCACAGACAATACTATTTCTTTGCCGCTATGATCTGCACCGGAAAAATATTCGTCAATATCGCCTGCAGTCATCAGGGAGGAAGCGCTATTGCCGGTTGTAATATTTCCTCCCGTTTTGTCGGGGTATTGAAAGCATACGCTGAACAAAGTGCTGTACCCGGGAATGACTTTTACACCTGCCATATCCATACCCGTTGAACGCATTTGCTCAACCAGCGATTTGCCTGTTTCATCATCTCCTACTTTACCAACAGGATGCACGTCAAACCTACCCGGTGCGCCTAAAAGCGTGGCTATATAGTGTAGTATGATATGCTGCTTGCAATAATCTTTGAACGGCAGCAATGCTCCCAGCCTGCTCTCATTTCTTCCCAGCGTATGATTTTGCTCTAAAAGAAAAAACATACCGGAGCCAATCCCTCCTGTACCAATGATGCTTTTATACGCATAGTCTTCGGTATGTACAGCGCACAGTTTATTCATATGAACAGGTCTTCAAATTGAAGATCAGGATCTTCTGAAACAGGGTGTGATGCTGTTTCCTTCGTTGCCGTGATCAATGCATCCGCATGCTCCTGCAGCAACGTTATGGGATACTCGGTCGTTGGTTCAGAAAATAAAGCAACCCTAAGAGCAGTTTGCTTCCAGGCACCGGTATCGCTGAACAGTCTTATTTTTTTTGCTGAAAGGCATTCCTTTAATCCCAATGTAACAGACATGGGAGGAACGAACTGGTAAGCCGTACCAAATGTCCGTTGCGCCAACGCAATGATGGTATCATAATTATTTTCCTGGATGCGGATGGTTGAGTTCCTCAGATCTTCAAGCGTGATGTGGCTAAAGGGATTTCTCCGGGCCTGGTTGTATGCAATATGCCCGTCCTGTCCCCAGCCCCCGTAAGTGATATCAACAGGCGCCTCATTGATCCTGCTTTTTATTTCGGGGATATTTTCTGCATTCAGCCAGTGACGGTTTTTAACAGGAACCGCCAGCGCTTCTTTTACCGGGCCATAAAAATGCCTTTCCATGAAACCCCGGAAATTATACGGATGTCTCCGGGGCAATTCCCTGCCCTGCCAGTCCAGGCATTCGTCCATATGAAAGACCACCAGCTTTTGCAGGCTCACATTTTCAGCATTGACGAGGTCTGTAAACGGCTTATACCAACAGGATGGTCCACAGGGGATGATCGCCCTCGTTTCCCTGTTTTTTGCATTATTCAGTTGTATCTCATCAACCAGTTCCTGCGCCATCAATATTCCCATCGCCCGGGAATCGGCAACAATACGCAACGGTACTTTCCTTTCCGGGTGGTTCTCTAACTGGCCGGAAGGTATCTTACACCAGGTGTAAAGCTCCTTTGGAGTAATGAATGATTTTGTCATGGCTTTTAAGAATTGTGCAGGCTGTATGAAAGCCTACAGCGGAACGGCATCCAGTATTTTTACTTCAAATGGTTCAAGGGTAATTGTAAAATGACGGCCCTGCGCCACCGGCTGCTCCTTACCTGTTTCTTTTCTTGCATTCGAAAATGCATAATCCGTCATTGCATGATCCGGGATATCAAACAGGCGGGCAACATCCACCTCGAAACTTTGCTTTTTATCTGAAGGATTTCTCAGGCTCACGTACCCGCCTTTTTCCGACCAGGCTGCATAGCCGTATACTTCGTCTTTTGCAGGATCGCCGCCCACCCAATGTACATCAGGCATCAGGTCTGCTTTGCTTCTTGCCCATTCAATTGCCTGCTTCAGGCAATCCCAGTTTGCCGTATTCAGCTTATGCGGGTTCACATACATTTCCTGCAGGCTTGTGCCTGTTGCAAAAAACGACCAGATCTCATCTGCTATATCCTTGTCATCCATTTCCAGCTTACCCGGAATGCCCTGGTCAGCAATGCACAGCCCGTGATACATCAATGCGCTTAAAGGGTAAAAGGGCGCCCGTTGCACTACATTCCGGTATGTCTGCCCGTCCCTGTAATTCATCCACTGCTGGCGTTTGGGGCCTTTACCGCCAAGACCGGTGTCATCTCCTGCCCGCCAGATCACATCACCGTGATACAGCCAGTAAACAGAAGGCCATGTGCCGATGGTGAGGCTCAGGAAAAGATCAGGCTTTAAAGCGCGTAATTCATGAATAAGCCGGAGCATGGCTTCCACATCTTTCTGATATTGACCGGTAACGCCACCGGTACCATTGCCTGCACCAAGCCCGTCAAACTTAAACATGGATACATTGTATTTTTTAATGAAGTCAGCCGTTACTTCGCTGAACCGTTTGTAATAAACAGGGCCGGCTAATGAAAACCCGTTCTCATTGGTTTCGAAAGGCGGATTTTGCTTTGCGCCATATTCCAGGCGTTGCGGCTTGCGGATATCATATCCACCCCAGGGCGACATCCATACACCGATGCCGGCCCCATATTGCAGGGCAGCATTCCTTACATTGGTAAATCCGTCCGGGAACCCTTTATGGAACTGCCAGAGTGTTTTATAATCATCCCAGCCATCATCAAACAAAAAGGCATTCATGGGAACATTTCTTTTCGTAATAAGGCTGTCGCCCCATACTTTGATCCTGTCCAGGCACAGGCTGTCGTTCAGGATTCTGTCTGCATAAGATAGGTCGTACCAGGAATTATAATGCAGCAACTGGCGATAGGTATTTGTTCTTTCCCGCTCTAAATAGTAAAGAAACCCCCTGCGCAACTGTTTTGCAGGCGTAACGCCCCATACTGAACTGACTGCAAATGTTTCGCCGGGCACAAGCGGCAGGGCACGGGGCAACAACAGCACAGACACGGTTTTGCTTTGCTCAAATTTGCTCAATGGATTTTCCACGGCAAAGAACATCGTTTGGTATGTTACAGGCGACCCATCAACTGTGCCCTGTTTTTTTACCGGGATGGCGGCAGGGAAACTGATCACCCGGAATTTTGTAATGTCAATTTCCTTACCGGGCGTAAAGGAAAGCGTTTGCCTGACATAATTGGAGCCGTTTCTAAGCTCCGCTTTCCATTCTACCTGTAAAGCAGTTTGAGCATTTTCCAATACTGCTGTTACCATTTTCCCATCTGCACGCCGGCCTTCTGTTCTTTCACCGGGATCACCCGGCAGGCTGGCAGCAGTTACCTCATCCTTCAGCGTAAAATCATTGGAAGTGAGCAGGGTTCCATTGGCAAGCAGCAACGAGAACAGGGGCGTACCTGCCGGAAGTGTTACGGCCTGTTTGTTTACTTTATCGCGGAAAGCGGCCAGCCGGATTTTTTTGTTTGCCTGCCGGATCTCCATTTTTAAAATATCATTTTCCAGCACTGCCTGCTGCGCTTCCGACACAACGGTTGCGTTGCCCGGCTGCTTACCCAGGTATGATACCTGGGCGTTCGATATAGAGACGGTAGTGATTGTACACAATAGTAAAATAAAGGCTTTGCGTATCATGATCGTTCTTGTTACAGTTTAATAGTAAGGAATTGAGAGGTAGGCAGGTGACTGACCGGAACGGAGCCGTCCGAGGCATAAGTTATGGGATTATCGTCCATCAGGGCAAAACTGAGCTGACCTGTGGGATTACCCAGGGCGCTCCGCTGGATGGAGAACTCGATAGCCGCCACATCATCTGTTATGATTCTCCTGGAGAATTTCATAGCATTCTCGAACTTGGCAACCTCAGACCAGGACCAGGCAGCAGGGTCTGTACCCTGGTGGGCATATATTGATCCAATGCTCAGGTTAGGGTTGTCCATGTTGTAAGTGCCCTGGCATAGAAACTCTGCGCCTGATCCTGCCGGGTAGAACCATACGCTGAAACCTGTAGCGGGATTGTTGTCCTTGTTAATGTATAAGGTAAACATGCCGAAGTCCATATCCTCAACCCCTTCTACATAAAAAAAGACGTTTTCCGCCGATGCAAAAGTCTTGACCGCTTTTATCGTACCTCCGGTACCATCATCATTCTCCTTTGTATATTCCACATGCTCCCAATCCGCAAACTCCCCGTCAATTTTAATGTTCGGTCCAATAATGGTAACGGTATCAACGAATGTATTACTCTCCGCACCGTTCTTTACCGTGAGGCTCACTAAGAATGGTCCCTTCTGGTGATAAATATGAGAGGGGTTCCGTGCGGTTGCGGGATCAGAACCATCCCCAAAATCCCAGGAATATTCTTTGGCGTTGGTGGAAAAGTTGGTAAAGCTTGCCTGAAAGCCATCTACTACATAACTGAATACTGCTTTCGTTCCGTTTCCGCCATCATTTTTTTTGCAGGAGCTTCCTGCTAAAAGAACAAGGAAAAGCATGGATATGACTGTGTATGTTTTCATTTTATTTTGTATTGAAATCAATTAATCGGTTGTGATCTTTAACTGGCAGTTGAGCTTGTTTAAGCCTTTATCTGTATATTCCACACCCGTATTGGCCATGCGTATCGAGTATTCGGGCCGGTTGTCCAGGCTTGCAGACGCATCAGCGATCTTCAGGTAAAGGTCATACGTACCGGCAGGCAGGCCTGCAAGTGATATCTTTTCATCAACAGCCAGCGTGCCGGATGGTTTGCATTTCCGGATATCTGCCGTAAGCGCAAAAGCATGTTCTGCTCCATCGGACTGGCGTTTTAAAACCAGGCTGCTGGTCTTGCGGTTGTACACAGGTGCATACCCGCTGTTCTTTAAGTTTATCTGGATACTGAGGTCTTTATCTTTAGTTACTTCACCAGGGAAACGCACACTTGCCAGGCTCAGGCGGTAACCCATATTGCGTTGAAATTCCTCAAAGCAGCCCGAGCTTTTCCAGGCATCTATGGTGGGCTTGTACCAGTTAAGATTTAAATAAGACCATCTCAGCCTTTTCATTTCATTAATGGCTTTTTCGCAGGAAGGAGTGCCCTCAAGCGGCGGGCAGGTTTCTCCACCTGCAGGCACGTATAAGGTTTCGTTGGCGATATACGTTTTGTCTGCCTCCACATCCACATACGTTCCGTAATCGGTAGCACCCGTTAAAAAACAGTTGTTATAATGTCCCACCCTGGCGCTCCCCTGGCCGGAGTAGGCGCTGCCTGCATCAACAGGGGTTTTTGTTTCAAAAATGGCCTGCTTGATGGCCGGCGTACGCACCTGCAGCATAATTTCGGCCGGGATTGAAGCCATCATTTTACCAAGCACCTTTTTCATGTTTTCGGGAGTGGTGAGATTATTGGTAGAGCTGTGCCATTCGCCCCAGGGTCCAACAAATCCTCCCTGTAAAAAGGCTATTACATCTTTGTTCGCTTCAAAAAGTGGTTTCAACTGGTCAAGATGCATTTCTATGGTAGATAAAGGTGCGTCCTCTTCCCCGTTGTAATGCACATACTCAATCCCTGTATAAGCAAAGCACAACACTACTTTAAGCCCTGCTTCACGCAACAGGTCAAAATCTGTCTGCATCAGGCTGAGCTGCTTTTCACTCAAAGGCGCATCCTTAAATTTTTCAAAATAGTAATTGCGATGCACCAGGCTTACCTTCTCTGTTTTCAAACGTTGCAGCTCCAGCTTGCTGAGCGGCGCTCCTTCAGAAGCTACCGTAAAGAGGTACATAAATCCCCGTTCGGGATTGGCAATGATTTCCGTTGACTCCTGGTACTGCTTTTCAACAAAGCCTTCATTTGGATCAGCGCCCTTTGAAGATTTTTTACAGGCCATCAGCAACAGGGGCGCCAATAAATAGACGACCATTGCCGGCAACTGCCGTATCAGCAGGCGTTTATGTGTAGATTGTTTCATGCGTTCCGGTATTAATTATATCCCTGGTTCTGAATGAATTTGCCTTTGCCCTCGCTTACCGTTTTGAGGGAGAACGGAAGCACCACCTTAAACTCCTCCGTTGTTGTAGCATGTTTCACAATACGCGCTCTTTCAAGGAACTTTCCATGCCGGATCAGGTCTGCCCGGTACTGCCCGTTCTCGCACCAGAACTCATGGCTTCTTTCTGTAAGTAACAGGTCATTAAATGCGTTGAGTGTATTATAGTCCGCTAATTGTTTATCATTCAACTGCGCTCTCCTGCGCACAATGTTTACCAACTCCATCGCTTCTGCCGCGGGGTTACCGCCTTCATTAGCAATGGCTTCTGCTTTTGACAGCAGCACATCAGCATACCGGTATACAATAATATCCACGGTAGATAAAGCGGTGGTCCGTTTGTCATCGGGATTTACTTTTAACGGTATAGGCCCCAGGTCCATCACGTTGCCCGGGTTTGTTCTGCTGTACACTATACCATCAGTACCGGTATATTGTGTGATCAGCATTGTTTTGCGGGCATCGGCCGGTTCAAAGGAATCATAGAACCACCAGGTGCTTTGCACGGTCTGGTAGCCGCCCAGCGGTGCATAGTTCTGCGGCAGCGCATACATTTGCCAGGAGCTTTCGCTGGTGCCTTCATAATTACAGGGGATGGCCCAGATCACCTCTTTGCTTTTTTTAGCGCCATCGAGGCTCCACAGCCCAACATAATCATTGCTGAGTGAAAAATAATTATAGGCAATGATCTCATCGCAAACCTGGCGCACTTTAGCCCACTGCTTTTCATGCAGGTAAAGCCTGATCAGCACCATTTTTGCCAGTGCCTTGCTGAACCGGCCGTATTCCGCTGCCGCAGGGGCGGGAAGGTCTTTAGCCGCTTCTGTAAGATCCGCTTCAATAAATGCAACCATTTCCTCATTAGAGAGGCGCGCCAGCGGCTCTTCAACAAGCGGGTTTTTCAATACTTCCAAAGGAGCTACCACAATGGGGCCGTAAAGGTCAAAGAGATTATAACAAAGCAATCCTCTTGCACAGCGCACTTCTGCAATGGCAGCTTTTTTAACCTCCTCGTCAAGCGAAGAATTTTGGATCTGGTCAATGGTCAGCGTCATCCGGCTGATCTTATTGTAAAAATTGTCGTAGAAATAAGTTACGCCTTCAACGTCTGTGGGCGTGTAGTTCAGTAGCGACAATTTCTGCTGGGACCCGTATTTCCCTACAAGAATCTCGGTGGTATTATCCATCCATATCAATCCCCTTTCTGTTTGTCCGTTTATTCCATCCCACCAGGAACCGCGGAGGGGGTAGTAGCAGGCATTCACAAGGGCCTGTATATCTTCCCTGGAGTTGGGGAAAATGCTGGGATTTATTTCTGAGTAATCTTTGGAAACGAGGCGTTTGGTGCAACCCGTACCGCATATCACGAAGATCACTAAAATGGTGAAAGCTATTTTTTTCATACTTAATATTCTTTTCTGGTTTGAATGTTAAAAGCTGAAATTGGCGCCAATGGTATAGGTTCGTACAAACGGGTAAGCGGCAGTGTACGAGTCCGTCTCCGGGTCCACGCCTTTGTAAGGCGTAATCACAAACAGGTTATTGGCATCAAGATGAAGGTTGACGGAGCTGAATAATTTACCCACCCATTTTTGCGGCAGCTCATAGCCTATGGAAATATTCTGCAGCCTCACAAACCAGGCATCTTCCAAAAAGAAATTGCCCGAACCATAAGGAGACCAGCCAAAGAAAGAGCTGGGCTGGGTAGTGGAAGGACGATCAGGCGTCCAGCGGTTCTTTACCGTGCGCAGCCCGTTGTACCCGTATTTATTAATGCCGTCTGCCGATACGCCATACGTAACATAGTTAGGATCATTCATTCTCCTTCCGAACATGGAATTGAAATCAATACCAAGCGTGAAATTTTTATACCTGAATCGGTTGGTCATTCCGGCTATAAGCCCCGGGTCGCTCGTTCCTATCATGCGGGTATCGGCATCGTCAATCCTGCCATCGGGCTTGCCTGTTCTGATGAACCTCCCATCCGGGTCTACTACAGGATTGCCGTTTGCATCCCGCTCGTAACCGTCAATATCGCTGATCTTGATCATTCCCGGCAAAAGCCCGGGCTGGGCAGGCACTGTTTCTCCTGTTTGCATAATACCATCTGACATGCGGGTGTATATAGCTCTTATCGGGTCTGTGGCATTCTGGTATATTGCCGGCTTCCAGTCAGGGGCTCTCTCTTTCCAGGTATCTTTAAATTTAGACACGGTAACGATCGTTCTCCATTCAAAATCCTTTGCCTGGAGTGTACGGAGGTTGAGGGTCACTTCAAACCCTTTGCTGCGGGTGGAGCCGATATTGGCAATAATGCTGTTGATCTCATGGTAAGAATTAAGCGGTTTGATATCCAGCAAATCGGATATCACCTTATCATACACTTCTATGGAACCACTGAGCCTGCCACTGAGCATTGCAAAGTCGAGCCCGATATTCATCTCTGTAGTGGTTTCCCATTTCAGATCCGGGTTTTCCAGTCGTGCAGGAGAAACGCCGATCGTAATATCATCATTGCCGGAGAGATAGGCAGGATACGCCATATAAGCGGCAAAGGCGTTGCTCCCTATAGAAGCATTACCTGTTTGCCCGTAACCGGCCCTGAGCTTAAGCTGTGAAATGGTGTTTTTCAAAGGCTCAAAGAATTTTTCCTCTGCCACATTCCAGCCCAGCGCTACAGCAGGGAATGTTGCCCATTTATGATTCCTGGCAAATACACTGGCGCCGTCGGTACGTATGCTGAAAGAAGCCATGTAACGATCCCGGAAATTATAATTCAACCTTCCGAAATAAGAAGCGATCACATTTTCAACACGGGAAGAGCTCACTGTTTTGGTTCCTGTACCTGCATTGAGATTATTCCATAAAAAGGCGTCGGTAATAAAACCACTGTTACCTTCATTGGCGTAAGCTGTTTTGGTTTGCTGTTCGGATACGCCTGCCAGCACGTCAAGCTGGTGGGAACCGGCGATGCTTGTATTGTAATGGATCGTGCCTTCCACCAGGTAATCATTGCGGTCAATGCTCCCGATCGTGGCTCTCCCATTCTCCTTGGCGCCGTATAATGTGGTGCGTGGCAGATAATTCGATCTTGAGGTATATCCTCTGTCCAGACCGCCTTTCAGCCTGATCACAAGCCCCTTTACCGGGCTGATGTCCAGCGCGGAATTCAGCAGCATGCGCTCAATCACGCCCTTGTCGGTAATGGTTAACAGGGAGTAGGGATTGGGCTGGGTAGCCAGCTCCGGGTTGAGCGGATAACTCCCGTCGTCATCAATGGGCAGGATATGCGGACCCTGCTGGATACCAGCCCTGATGACCCCGGAATTTTCAAACTGACCGGCGCCTAACTGGCTGTTATCGTTATTGATACGGCTTCCGGTAAGACTGATGCCCAGCTTTACATATTGGTTGAACTGCTGGTCGAGATTGCCGCGAAACGAATATCTTTTCATTGCTGAGTTGCTGATAATGCCCTGCTGGTCGAAATAATTGCCTGAAACGAGGTATTTGGTATTTTTTGTCCCCCCGGTCACTGAAATATTGTGTTGTTGTGTACGTCCGTTCCTTGTCACCAGGTCTATCCAGTCGGTACCGCGGCCTACATTATTAATCGCATTTTGGGTATAGCGCTGATGATAGTCTCCGGCAACAGGGTTGGCCATTGCTTCTTCCACCGTTTTTGTTCCGAACGGGGCTACATTGTTCTCAAACAGCCATTGCTCCCAGGCTGCTTCATTGCGTACCTGCATCCATTCGTTCAGGGGCAGCACATCAAAAGAGTTGCTGTAGCGCTGGAAAGAAAAATTATTGGAATACTGTACCGTAGCCCTTCCTTCCGCACCTCTTTTGGTGGTGATCAATATAACGCCATTGGCGGCGCGGGCGCCGTAAATAGAAGTGGAGCTGGCATCTTTCAGGATGTCTATAGATTCAATGTCGTTGGGATTAAAAGAATTGAGTATGCTTTGGGTGCCTGCCTGGTAACGGCCGCCATTGTCCGGCTGCTGCAGGTCTGATATAGGAAATCCATCCACCACGATAAGCGGCTCATTGCTGGCATTGATAGAGCCTGCGCCCCTGATCAGGATATCAAGCCCTCCGCCCGGCTGTGCGCTGTTTTGCCGGATCATAACGCCGGCGGCCTTCCCCTGCAGCATGTGGCCCACATCAGGCGCGGAGGAAAGTACAAGGTCTTTTGCTTTTACGGAAGAAACAGCGCCGGTCAGGTTCTTCTTGCGCTGGGTGCCGTAACCTACCACCACCACCTCATCCAGAGACCTGTCTTTTGCGGCAAGTATAATGTTGATCGTGGTCCTGCCATTTATATCTTCCGTAACATCTGCATAACCCGTATAGCTGAAAACAAGCCGGCCATTGGCAGGAGCAGTTATCTGGTAACCGCCTTCTTCATTGGTGGATGTGCCGGATGTGCCTCCCTGCACGATTACAGAAACGCCCGGAAGCGGCCTGCCGTCCTCCCCTGCCGTTACTTTACCGGAAACCGTTACCTGTTGTGCATATACCATGTTGCCTGAAATGGTGAGCAGGAATAACAACACCCGGGTCGTGAAATATTTCATGGTGATTTTTTTTATTGCGGTGAAGATGTAAGGAATACGGATAGTCATTTTCAAGGGGAAGAAAGGGAGCCTGTCAGGCGCCGGACCGGGTGAGCAGGCACCCGGAAATAACTGTACATTGAACATATGCAGATCGTTTTGAGTTAAACTGTTTTCGTACACAGTACCGGAAAATTATAACAAATGCATAAACAAACCAAATTTTTGTGTTCGTACACAGAAATTTATTTTACGATACGTGCACGATGCTTTGTGTAATTAAGCGGTAAAGCCCGGATAGCGGCCTTCTTTTCCGGGGGTTATGCTATAACGGCTCTGCGTACCAACTTCTGTGAAGCTAAAAGGACTTATACCACCGTGAGTTTTGGGTCTTAGCCAGGTCAGAAAAGTATATTTCACGCAGCCCTGCCTGCCGGCAGGCTGAAGGCGAAGTCCACAAAGAAGCATTTGCTGTGAACGCTGCTCCGCAGTGAACGCCGCGGGAAAATTATTGATGAAATATTGGAAAGAAAATATATCACCCTGTTGATTATCATTTTTGAACGCCCAAAACCCATGTTATACCCGGAAGATATTATGGTAACCCCAGAACTGCAGGCTTGTCTTTATCAATAAAGTAGTTGATATTTTCTTTTGTAACGATATCCAGCGGGAGATACTTTATTTCTTCTACCTTTCTCTTAAAAACCAGGTGCTCCGTAAGCTGGTAGATGCCCCAATAGCCCTGCGCCCTTGCATTTTGATTGATCAAAAAGCTGATCCGCCCTTTTTCAAGAAAATAAAGGTTAGGAGGTATAAGGTCATAACCGATTACAGACGGGTGTTCAATATGTCTTTGTTCAAGATATTTGGCAACCTCGTAGGCCTTGCAGGTAGTAACAAAGATGCTGGCAAGATCAGGATGGTCTTCAATAATTTCATCGAGCGGCTTTATGAATGCAGCAGTATTTGCCCGGTTCAACTGCACACTGATAATATTAAACTGGCCATCGAGGTTGTTCTGAAAAAAATAATTCCTGAATCCTTTTTCTTTTTTCTGCAAATGTGCAGAATTGCTGATGTCCTCATCTATATGGGCAATAAGCACCGTGCAGGGCTTATGTTGTCCGTAATGGATCAATTTGCCGGCAAGCAGTCCGCTTTGATAGGAGTCCTGTCCTATATAGCTTAAGGGGTCGTACTCCGCGATCTGGGTATTAAAAAGAACAAAGGGAATGTTCATTTTTTTCCACTTCTCAAAAAAAGCAAGGCTTTCATGGTAAAAGATGGGAGACACCAGGATGCCATCGGGCTTATTTTTTGTTAATGCATTGGCATTGTCAATAAAGGATTGCTTATCAGACGGATCAAATATATATTCCGTAACCCTGATCCCGTATTGCTTAAGGTCTTTGGCAGCCTTGGCAATGCCCTGCTGCGGTTCAAGCCAGTAAGAATCAACATGCGCATCGGGCACCAGGGCGGCAATTATATGTTTTTTGCTTGAAACAAGGGCCCGGGCCATAAGATTAGGCTCATAATGCATCTCCTGGAGCGCCTTCATCACCTTGTCGTGCTTTTTCACAGAAACATTGCCCCTGTTGTGCAAAACACGGTCTACCGTGCCAACAGACACGCCTGCTTTCAAAGCAATATCTTTTATCCGGACTACAGGATCATTGGTAATCTTCATGTCTTTGCATTCATAATAGCAGGGCTAAAATAAAATATTCCGGGGAACAAACGCAAAATGCACCCAAACATTCGCCGTAAAGTGGCGGGAAATGAAAGACAATCCCTCGTAACACTGCACTGCCACAGCACTGCGCGTACGCTCTTGTTCCTGCAGAGAAACCCTGCTCAGCATTTTAAACGCTAGTCTATAGTCTGGATAGCCGTCTTTAAATCAAAATCAATCAGGCAGGTTTCACTTAATTTAAAGTGGAAAGGGGGGAAAATTTGCTTGTATTTGTTATCAACCAGCTCATATACTTCCGCAGAATTAGTATCAGGGTCTGCCATTAAATAATATTTTACTCCGCAGAATTCATAAAGGCTGAACTTGGTATTCCTGTCTTTTAACTGGGTGGATTTCGAAAATATTTCTATAATTAAAACCGGGGCCTGGTAATATGGCCCTCAGGGTCTAAATCACCGCACGCAATTGAAATATCAGGCCGCACAATATTGGTCTCATCTATTATCCAGTCCTGCTCAAACAAAACCCTGTAATTGCAGTATAATTTATTTTTACGTAAGGCAATATTGAAATAAGTATATAAATCGCCGCTCATCAATTGATGTTTGTTAAATGGCGAGGGGCTCATGGCAACCGGTATCCCTTTGATCAGTTCCCAATCGCCTTCCCACAATTTCCGGTCATTGATGGTATAAGTTGGTATATACAGGTCTGGTATCATGCTTTATCAAAGATAAATTAAAAGGGATGATAATCATCAGCAAGGGTAGCACCTATGGTACATAAAGGCTTATTGTTGTTATTATTCTGCCAACGGATAACCTCTGCGAGGTATACTAACAACTTACTTTTTGGTCACCCGTAACCTGCTTGTAACCACCGACATATCCTACCTGCCTTCTGTATCGCAGATGCATCCGGCTTAGGCACCTGGATGACGCTAATATAACATTCCTATATTTGTTGTTTCTGGCGGGGAAAATATGAACCAACTGATTAAGAAAATATACCAGTACTTTTCTCATTTGCTGCGTGTGCGGTTAAGCAAAGTGCAATATATGATGGTGGTATCGGTGATTGTAGGATTTGTATCGGGATTAGCGGCGGTACTGCTTAAAACAGTGGTACACTATATTCAGCACTGGATAGAAGTCATCCCTGTTTCAAAATTTTCTTATTTATTATTTCCTGCCATTGGCTTGTTGCTCACTGTTTTTATTGTGAAGCATTTTTTCGGCGATTGGCTCGAAAAAGGCATCCCTATGGTATTGAAAGCGATTGCGGGGCGGTCATCTTTTATACCCTTAAAGCATACCTATGCGCATATCGTTACCAGTTCTTTAACAGTAGGCTTTGGCGGATCGGTGGGACTGGAAGCGCCTATTGTAGCTACAGGTTCGGCAATTGGTTCAAATATTGCCCGCCTGAATGAAGTGAATTACCGGGAGCGCACTTTGCTTATAGCCTGTGGCGCGGCAGCGGGTATTGCAGCAGTATTTAATGCGCCTATAGCCGGTGTAATATTTGCCATTGAAGTTTTGCTTACGGATACTGTAGTAGTGAGCTATTTCATACCGCTTATTACTGCTACCGTAACCGGCGTGCTCTGCTCCAAAATTATTCTGAATGAATCCATCCTTTTCAACTTTACGCTCAAGCAAAGCTTTAATTACCACAATACGCCGTTTTATATACTGCTTGGTATGCTGGCAGGATTTATTTCGCTATACTATGCAAGGGTATATAAAAAAACAGAAGGGTATATACATCGCCGTAAAATGAATAATTATGCCCGGGCGGTCATGTCGGGACTCATACTGCTTGTACTCTATTTTTTATTGCCGCCTTTGTTTGGCGAAGGATATGAACATGTAAAGCTTATTGCAAACGACCAGCTTGAAAATGTCAGCGATAACACAACCATACTTTCTTATTTGCAAAAAGAGTGGGGTATTATTTTGTTTACCGGATTCATTGTGTTGATGAAGCCGGTGGCGGCCGGCATTACCATAGGAGGAGGAGGCAATGGCGGCAATTTCGCCCCTTCCCTGTTCGCGGGCTCCTATCTCGGTTTTTTCTTTTCTAAAATATGCAATGCCACGGGTTGGGTTCACCTTCCTGAAGGGAACTTTTCACTCGTAGGAATGGCTGGCGTTTTAAGCGGGGTAATGTATTGCCCGCTGACAGGCGTTTTTTTAATCGCCGAAATCACCAACGGCTATGAATTATTCATCCCTTTGATGATCGTATCTTCTATTGCTTTTTTCATCGTAAAGCAATACGAGCGTTATTCAATGGACACGAAGCAACTGGCGGAGCAGGGACAGATATTTACCCATCAGAAAGAAAAGAATATCCTTACCACCATCAGCCTTAGTGAAATGCTGCAGGATAATTATGATACTATAATGATCGATAAAAAATTATCAGACCTGGTTGAGCTGGTGAAGCGGAGCGAGAAAAACATTTACGCTGTGGTTGACAGATCCGGAAAATTTACAGGCATCGTTGAGCTGAATGACATTAAGCAGAAATTATTTGAACCGCAGTTCTATCATTCCATTTCAGTAAAGTCCATGATGAAAAAGCCCCCTGCTGTTTTGTATGAAGATGAAAACATGCTTACTGCTATGGAGAAGTTTGATATCAGCCATAGTTGGTATTTACCGGTGCTCACCGGGGAAAAAAGCTTTGTGGGCTTTATCTCCAAAACAAAGGTCTTTAATAAATACAGGGAGATACTGGCAGAGCAGGGAGATTTGTATTGAGGAGGCATGGACAACGGGCTGCCGGCAGCCATCCACTGGCGGCTGATAGCCGAATGCTGACAGCTTCTGACTCCCCTACTAAGCTTTGCGTTTTCCTTTCTTTTTAAGCTTATTCAGCCATATCAAGGTTCCGGTTATAGGCAATGTTGTGGCAACCAGGCACGACAGGAAGTACAACAGCTTTGTAAAGCCGCCATATACATTTCCCACATGCAGGGCTTTAATAGAGCCTGCAATGCGTTCGTTGAATGGCTTTTCTTTAAAAATATCTTTTTTAGTTACAACGGCGGTATATTGATCCAGCGTTAGCCTGTCGCCGGCCGCAGGAGCGAAAAATCCCGTTTTAGTTTTACTTACACTCACCGGCGCCTTTTCATCGGCCGGTAAATTGATCATATAATTACCCTTATAAGGCAATACTTTATCTGCCGTTTCTATGTAAGCTGCAATGCTCAGTCGCTGTTTTTTTGCTATCTCCGCCGTGTCAAAAAACACTGCCGCCATAGCAGTATTGCCGGCTACATTCAGCTCCCTGCCGGCATCTGTCTCCTTTTTTGCCGCCATTGCTCCTGCCGGTCCGGAACCATCTCCCCGACCGCGGTCTTCATCGCGGGCATTACCGGCTTTTGCCGGGCCGCCTTCACCGGGTCGTCCCATGCCTTCCTGCCGGGGCTTGTAGGTTCCCAATGTTTTCTGCAAGCCATCCCTGTACCATTCAAACGACCATTGCGGGCCGGTTAAACCCATCAGTAATAAAAAGATCAGGGAATAAAACGCGAGCGTGTTATGCAGGTCGTGATTGATCCGTTTCCAGTTACCATTCCACTTTATTTTTAAGCCTTGCTTCCATGTTCTTATTTTTTGGGGAAACCATATTACCAAACCGGTAATGCAGCCGAGCGTAAAAACAATGGTTGTCCAGCCTGAAATTTTACTGCCCAGTTCCCGGTTGGTCATGCCTGCTATAAGAGGCTTTTCCACCTTATCCAATAATAACCAACGGTGCAGACTGAACAGGGTGCTCATGAACTCTTTAGTACCATTTTTCTCCTGCGAGTTACCCGTAATTTCGCCCGTATACGGATTTACCATATACGAAGTGCCAAACCTTGATTTATCGTCTTTTTTTCTTGTATTGAACTGGTAGGTCCTTTCGGGGTCGGCGGGTATAGTAACTCCCGTTACATCCCCTCCGGAAGCCTGCTTTACGATCTCTATAAATTCATCAGGACTCCTGCGTTCCAGGTTGGCGGGCTTTTCAACCTTGTATAAATGAGGAGCAGTCATTTCTGTAAGCTCAGTATTATAGGTATATACCGTACCGCTAAAGCAAATAACAATTACTATTAATCCACTGGCGAGGCCCAGCCACAAATGAATATCATTAAACAGCTTTCGTGTTTTTTGCCATAACGATTTCTTTTTTACAGACCGTATCATGCTGTCATTTTTTATAACGTGGAAAAACCTTTTTTAATTATCGGACGCTTCCTATAAATCAAAAACCGGGTTGAATTACTTCAACCCGATGATCATTAATATGCAAGCAACCATTATTTTTTGCGAAGCAAATAAATCGTTTTTTTTATTTATCCCAAAATACGGTAGAGCTAAAAGGATCTATCGTACCCTGCTTTGCCACTTCCTGGCCATTGCCTGTTATTTCAGATTGCCTGTATGTTAACCTTAATGGCCTGAATGAGGGATCAGCATTCGGACTTCTTAATGACTGAGGTATAGCGGGAATGCCTAACCGACGGTAATCGCTCCATGCCTCAAAGCCGTTAATGGTATTCAATGCAAGCCATTTTTGTTCTATTATCCTTTCTATTTTGTCAGAAGCGGTCTCCAGCTTTACTTCATCCTGCTCAATATATCCGGCAAAACCACCGGCTGCTTCCATGTAGGCAAACGACTCCTGTATCGCCAGTCCATACAACTCAGCCGCATTGCCGTCGATCCATCCCCGCTCGGCTGCTTCCGCCTGCAAAAACAAGCTTTCAAAAGAACCCATTAATACAGATGATTGTGTGGCACTTTTGAACAACGCTGCGGGTTGTCCCCCGTTTTCTTCCGGGCCTAAAAATGCGGAAGTATTTTTCATTGAAAAGTCCGCGTCTTCGGTACCAAGCGGAGCGCCTGCATATTCACCGGTAGCGGTTGCTTTAGCATATATTTTTTCCAGGCGCGGGTCATTCAGGCTCTTGTATTTCTCTACCAAAAATTCCGTGGGACGAATCGTATTATAATTACTGGTCAACGCGCCTATGGCTGTACGGTAATACGTTTCCCATAAAGGATTTTGTAACCCTGCCGTACCGGCAATATACCCCGGGTTTATCAACGCGCTTTGCCCGGCGCCCAGGAAACCGCTCCCATCCGTTGCTATCTTAGCCAGCTCATCGCTTATATATGAGGCGTTGCCGGTTTCGCTCTGCCGGAGCAATGCCCGCAGCTTTACCGTATTGGCGAACTTTATCCATTTGGCAATATCCCCTTTGAACATAATATCGTCTGCTCCCGGTTTCTTTGAAAAAGCATCTGCGCTTTTAATATCGGCGATGCCGGAAGTAATAAGATTAACCGATTTATCGTACACCGCTTTGCCATCTTCAAAAGCAGGGGTAGCGTTCTCCGTTCCCTGCAACGCTTCATCGAACGGCACATTGTTGTACAGGTCTACCAGGCGCATAAAATGCCAGCCCTGCATAATTTTAGCTATACCCGCGTATACCAGGTCGCCATCGGTGGTCGCCTTTGTTTCAATGTTTTTGTAGTTGGTAAGGATCTTATAAATATCTTCCCAAAAATTCCTTCCATCCCTGTCGGATGCCATCGCGCCAACCGCATAGGTTTCTTCCAGCAAAAACAAGCTTGCCGCCCCAGGACCATCCGTTGCTTTAGACCAGTAACCGGCCCATACAGCACCAAGCTGATTGAGTGACCCGCTAACGCCCGGGGAATTAGAGATGCCTATCACTTCAATATTTACGGAACTAACCAACGCGTTGGGCAATATCTGCTCTACCGGCACATCAGAGCTCGCATTGGGGTTTTCATTAACATCCAAAAATTTAGAGCAGGAGCTGAAGAGCTGCATCACCGCTACAGCTTTTATTAAAATATATTTCGAAAATCTTTTCATCATTTAAATATTAGTCATTCAACAGTCATTCAGTTAAAAACCAACGTTCACGCTGAACCCGAACATACGGGTAGGAGGTAAATGTCTCCAGCTCAGGTAACCTTCGCTGCTTCCTCCGGCATAAACAAATTCAGGATCGTTATAAATATTATCGCTGTGCCATATTGAAAACAGGTTCCGTCCTATTAAAGCAATGCCGGCGGTTTTAACCAGTTTCTGCTTTGCCAACAGGTTAGCAGGCAGGTTATACCCTATCTGTAATTCGCGCAGCTTAAAAAAGTTGGCGCTTACCGCATAGGTAGATTGCACAGGACCCACATACGAGGTAAAGTACGCCCTGTCGCCCGCTACAGGCACTGCATTCGCTTCAAACTTACCGGCTTCCGTTTCTACCACGGAACCGGGTATTACAAAAGGCTGGCGGTCGTACGCGATCGTCAGCGGGCTCGTTCCATCCTGGATCATGCGGTTAGCGGCTTCGCTGTATACTACGGCGCCGAGGCGGTAATCAAACTGCGCGCCTATGTGAAATCCTTTGAAATCAAAGCTGGTATGAAAGCCCAATTGCCAGGGAGGTGTACCGGTGCCCGCATTATACAGTTCTGTTGTACTTACCGGCAAGCCCGTTGTTCCGTTCACAATGATATTACCGTTGGGATCTCTTTTATAATCATAAAACATAAAAGTGTTATAAGGCGATCCTATCACTACGTAGTTCTGCCTGAAAGTGTGGAGCGCATCCAGCTCTCCATAAATTTTCTGCACTTTGTTGTCCATGTGGTACATGGTAACACCCATATTCCATCGTACATTCCTTTTACGGATCACATCGCCGCTCACCCCGACTTCGTAAATATTATTGCTCACTTCAAAGGCATTCACCAGTGCGGTACCATAGCCGGTAGATCCGGGTATATCTGTTTGTATGATGCCATCGGTAGATAAAGAATACGCGTATGTAAGATCAACATTGAGACGGTTGTTGAAAAACCCGAGCTGTGTTCCCACTTCATAAGAAGTTACAAATTCTGGCTTCATATTAAAGTTGGGATAGTTTGTACCCAAAGAGAAACCAGGGAGTGTACCAAAAGGAAACCCATTGGTTTGGCTGTAAGTATTGTTCAACGCGTAGGGAGAGATGCCATTTACATTACCTGTACGGTTATACGAAGCAAACAGCTTTCCAAAGCCTAACACATTGTTCTTTAAGCCCGGAAAAGCATCGGTAAAAATAAAGGTAGCACCCACGCCGGGATAGAAATAAGAACGATTGTCTGGATTCAATACAGATACCCACTCGTTTCTGCCGGTAAGGGTTACAAACAAATAATTATCGTAACCAGCAGTCAACTCGCCATATACAGCGGTTTGCCTGTATTGTGTAATGGATGAGCTGCCGCTTAACTGGCCTGTACTGTTGCCCGGGTTAAAAATTCCGGGAACAACCAACGCGTTCGCACCAACACTGTTCGCTTTTGTATCATCGGTCCGCAGGTTATTGCCTACAAGCAGACGTGTACTGAACTTTCCAAAGTCTTTATTGAAGTTAAGGATGAGGTCGCTGTTTATCCTCCTGAAATCGCGGGAGCCGTCTGTTACACTTCCGGCTATATTCGTGCGCCCGGGGGTAGTATAAGTGAACTTACCGGTTGTATTGCGTGTTTGCTCATTGCGATTGTACAGGCCCACCCTGTATATAGCGCTGAACCACGATGTAAACTGATAGTTCAATTCCACGTTCGCATTCAATGTTTGCTGGTTGGTTAAAGTACGCTGGTTGGCCGCATTAAAATAAGGATTCGGCTGGTTGGTGCTATACCAATAGTTCGGGTTGGCATACGGCACATTTTCCCAATCACGTATCTCATCATAAGGTATATGCGCGGGGTGCCTGTATACTGTAGACCATGGTTCGCTCGGAGTGACATCGTTGCGATTGTATACATAATTCACATTAAACAGCGTGGTAAGCTTTCCGAACTTACGCGAAGCATTAAAGCGAACGCCTGTCCTGGAATTTTTATCGCCTTCAATAATACCTTTTGTAAGCACATTTTGCGCGGAGAGGAAAAATGTACTTACCTCATCGCCGCCGGAAAATGAAACATCTGTTTGTGTTGTTGCTCCCGTATTAAAGAAATCTTTGCGGGCGTCTTTAGCTGCCGTATAAGGCAGTTCCCACTGGCTGCCATCAGGCAAAGCAGCTCCTACAGCTTTCAGGCTCCCGTCGTAAGCAGGACCCCATGAACGGTATTCGGTAGGACTATAGTTACCATTTACACCATTGCCATATACTGTTTGCTGTTCGGGCAAACGCATTATATTTTCAAATAAAGTAGTATTGGATACAGCGATTTTCTGCCTTCCGGCTTTTCCTTTTTTAGTAGTGATCATAAGCACGCCGTTCACTCCTTCGGAGCCGTAAACTGCCGCGGCATTGGCTCCTTTCAGCACGTTAATGCTTTCAATATCATTCGGATTGATCCTGTTGATCTCGGGAACCGGAGTACCGTCCACCACATACAATGGAGAATTTTCGCCGCTATGTGACCGTATCCCCCGAAGATTCACCTGCACATCAGGATCCACCTTGCTGTCAAACATATTGATCCTTAATCCTGCTACTTTACTTGCCAGGCCCAGGATTGGATTGACAGGTTTTCCCTGGTTCAGTTCGGCATTGCCCACTTCCTGGCTTGAGGTAGCCAGCTCCCTGGCAGCCCTTTTTATACCCAGCACACCGGTTACCACTATTTCAGAAAGCTGCTTATTTGCTGAAACAAGCGCTAATGTGATGGTTTTTGTTTCAGGCCTTACCACGAACTCCGCAGTAGCATAAGCAATATGTGTAATCTCAAGCACCTGCCCGTTCTGAATGGCAATAGCAAACCTTCCTTCCGTATCACTCAATGCGGAAACAGAAGTGCCTCTTACTGCAATACTGGCATTTTCCACCGGAATACCCGTATTATCATCTTTTAATTGCCCCGAAATGACACGTTGCTGGGCGGATGAAGCAAAAACTGAAAGAAAAAAGACAATCAAAAAAAGTAGTTTTCTAAACATTCGCATTTCTTTAATTTCGCCTGTAGCTGTTAGTTATAATATTTTCGGCTGCAAATTTCCCATTGAACAGTTACACAATACGGAAAAATAATTACGTGAAAAGGAGAAGTGCCGGTATTACCGGATCGGAAAGAAATATTTCGCATTTCGGAAATATGTTTTACAATAATGTGACATTTTTGTAAGTAGAATACCAATGTCGTTTACTTAAGATGTTGGTGACAGCACCAACATCGGTGATCGCCGTTACGGGTGTTGTCATACGCAGCTACACTGAAACGTTAAGTAAACGGCGTTGAAATAAAACACCATTATACTTGTTGCCATGTGAGCGTATTTTTAATGTAAGCAAATGAACAACAACCCTCTTAGTACATTAACCAGGTCGGATCTTTGCCGGTATCATCAGCCGGTAAGCGCGGCTAGTACGGCTTACTCCGACTTTTTTACACTCAAAGAACATGAAGTAATTGAAAGGGAACGTTTTCAGAAAATGAAGACAACCACCAATCTCTGCAAAGAATTTTTAATTCCGGGCATTCATTTCATGCACTTTATCTGCGAAAAAGCCCAGCAGGAAGAAATGGCTTTTAAAAGCAAGGAGCCCTATATCAGCATGGTTTTTTGCCTTAAGAACCATTGCACCTATATCAACCAGCTCACCAATACCACTTTCGCCGATGTGAACTACAATGAGCACAGCCTTCTCTTTATATCGAACCAGGAAACTAAAATACAATGGCAGAGTGAGCCGGGGGCTGAAGTTTTTATTATTAATCTGACCATTGATTATTTCAAAAGATTTATCCCGCAAAACCATCCTCTATACCAGCTATTTGAAAGCACTGTGTACGAAAACATCCCCGCTACATTGGGCGAGTATACGTTACAGATAGCGCCCCGCATGCTTACGCTGATGTACGAGATCACACAGAGCGAACAGAAGCGTTATTACAAGCGGATGCTCATAAAATCGAAAGTGATTGAGCTGCTGATGCTGCAACTGGAGCAGTTCGAAAAAGCAGGAGAAAGAACCACTGCAGAGCTGTTGCATAATATCCATGTAGAGAAGATGTACCTGGCGAGAGATATTATTACTTCCAACCTGGGCAAATCCTGCTCCATCCTTGATCTTGCGCAGCAAATAGGCACCAACGATTGCTACCTGAAGAAACATTTCAAGCAGGTTTTCGGAACTACCGTATACGGATACCTGCAAAAAGAGAGAATGGAAAGATCAAGAAAGCTGCTGCTGGAAGGTGAGAAAAAGATCTCGGAAATAGCCCGCCTGGCGGGGTACAAGCATGCCTCTCATTTTACCACGGCATTTAAAAAGCATTTCGGATACCTGCCTAATAAAATAAAAGCAATCCTGCTGTCGCTTTTAAGCGAGCCGGAAGTATTATATTTATTTGAAACGCCTGCTTTGTTCGCCCGTTATTGATACACCCGCACCCAGTCTACCTGCATCGCCTGCGGGAATATACTATCATCTATTCCCCTGGAGCCTCCCCAATCACCCCCTACAGCCATATTCATCAGCAAGTGAAAACGTTGATCAAAGGGCCATTCCCGGTATGTCTTTTTTTCGTTGGGATATGTGAAATACAATTCCTGATCAATAAAGATCTTTATTTCATTTTCATCCCAATCCAGCGTATACACATGGAATGCTTCAGACAAATCGCTGCGAAAAGTATTTTTTCCCTTCTGCGTACCAATCCTGTGGTTGTATGCATCGGTATGCACTGTGCCAAAAACAGAATCGGGTAAATAACCTACATGTTCCATGATATCAATTTCACCACTCTTCGGCCAATCGCCATATTTCCAGTCGGTAGGCAACATCCAGATGGCAGGCCACAAGCCGCGCCCCTTAGGCATTTTCGCCTTTATTTCCATGCGCCCGTATTTCCAGTCGCCTTTATTTTTACTTGTAAACCTTGCAGAGGTATAGGAAGCGCCTTCAAAATTTTCTTTAATGGCTGTAATATTCAATATACCATTTTTCACCGATGCATTTTCCAATCTGCCTTCCGTATAAAACTGCTTTTCATTGTTTCCCCAGCCATGCCCGCCTGTATCATAGCTCCATTTTGTACTATCGGGCAAACCGGTATAATCAAATTCATCGCTCCATACTAATTTTCGCTCCGCTGGTTCTTCTTCCTTCTTTATTTCGGCAGCGCCACAACCAACAAGCATATAGCACACTGTTGACGCAAGCAATAATGTAATTTTTTTCACTATTGTAGTTTTTAGGGTTATAAAACAAGTATTATATATTTCAGGTGATATATACCTGGAAACAAAATCGCATATCATTCTCCTGTCGCTTCCCGGGCAACCTTTACGATTAAAACCATTTATCTGTACAAATACAGAATTTGCGCTTATTTAAGATTTGAATTCGCATCTTCCTGCGCCTGGGGAACAGGCAAATACTCACTCTGTCCTTTTACAAAGCCCGGAAGCACGGTAGCCGCCTGGTCAGTTCTTACCAGGTCATTAAAACGCTCTCCCCACCATTCGCAAAGCAGCTCGGCACGACGTTCGTCCAATACCTGCTGTAAGGTAACATTTGTGAGCGCATCCAGTTTTGCACGGGTGCGTACTATATTGAATACATCGTCTGCATTCTGGCCTTTTCTAATCTTTGCTTCTGCATTTGTTAACAATACTTCGGCGTACCTGATCACACGTACATTGTTATTGCCACCGTAATCCTGCCTCCCTTCCGACATTTGTGATTTTGGAAAATAAGATTTACCATTAAAATATTTCTTCTTGCCGGCATTGCCTGAAACAGCATCCCCATCAGGTGTAACAAAAGTAGTATTAGGTTCACCGTCAACACCACAACGCTGTATGGTCGTTCTCAATCTAAGCGTATCATTCCTTGACGTTAAAAAGTCAACCGCTTTTTGAGTAGGTACCATCCAGCCTGGACCTGTTATTGGCGCACCGAAAGTATTTTCGGGCCCCTGGAATAAATAGAAATTGCCCCATGTTTCATTGGCTCCCCCGGAAGTAACAATGTCACCTGTTCCTATGCCAAAATCAGAATATTGAAATTCCAGGATGGCCTCATTGCATAACTTGCCCGGTTTTTTAAATAACTGGTAATAATCAGGAAATAAAGAAAATTTATTGCTGGCAATAATCTGGTTGGTACAATCCAACACAACATCCCAATAAGGACTTCCATTGTCGTTACCTGCAAGGTCCATAGCTGCTTTGGCCTTTAACATCAATGCTGTATATTTTGTTATTGCTCCCTGGCGCGGCGCTGCCACTTCATTGGGCCTGGCATCCTCAAGATTGGCAATACAAAAATCCATTTCTTCAATCACATGCTTTTTCAAATCCTCTACGCTGCTTTTGGTAGCGTTTGCTAAATTATTGGGATCGTTGCTTTCTATACCAAGAATAGGCGCTGATCCAAAATGTCTTGAGATCCAAAAATGGGCAAGCGCCCTGAAGAACCTTACCTCTGCCTGGTATTGCAAAAGGAGCTTTGCATTTTGAGCATCTCCCGCCGAAATATTCTTGCCAAACTCTTCTAGTTCTGCCAGCGCAGAATTGGCTCCCAATACAACACCATACAAACTGATCCACATGTCATTAATTCCCCAATAACCTTTAACTGTTACATTATTCTGGAAATTGTGAATGGCTATCTGCCCGGCATCATCATTGCCGGGTTCTGATTCATCACTGCGTACGGTTATCATGGCAACGCTGATCCATTTACCAAACGTTCCACTGCTTGCAGTGCGGTAAACTCCGGATACCGGCCTGTACATCAATGATAAATTCGCATAATCAATTTCGGTAGCAGGCGCCTGGTTTTGCAATGGCTGATCTAAAAAATTTTTAGAGCATCCTGCCAAAATGGAGATCATTACCCCCAGCGCTATGATAAGTTTATATTGCTGTTTCATAATTTTCGTTTTAACATTAAATGATATTCACTGATTTAGTTTCACATTAAAAAGTTGCTCTCACTCCCAGGCTGTATGTTGCTGAAACAGGATACACATTTACATCGTATCCCAAGCCTGTTACTTCCGGCGTAAACCCATTGTATTTCGTGAACATAAACGGTCTGTCGGCTGTAGCAAATATGCGCATGTTGATCGGTGATTTTTTATCATTTAGTTTAAAATTGTATCCCAGTTGTATATTCTGTATACGCAGGTAGGCGCCACTTTCTGTAAAAAAGGAATTGCTCACTTTAAACCAGCCATCCCTGAGTGCATATGCGGATGGATATTCGTTGGTAGAACCCGGGGCAGTCCAGAGTCCGCTTGCAAATTTCTCATCAATATTAAGGGAAGTGGATGCCTTATATAATTTTCCGCGATTCAGGTTGTGTATTTTATTACCTGCCACACCCTGGAAAAAAATACTGAAATCAAAGTTTGCATATTGCAGCCCGATATTAAAACCGTAGGTAACCTTAGGCAGGTAGTGACCAATATTTACACGATCTTCATTCCCCAACACGCCATCTCCATTCTGATCTTTGTATTTCGGAAACCCAGGCTGGATTTTGGATATAGCCGTTGCATTGTAGTTAGAAGCTACAGGGTCTCTGCTGATCTCTTCTTCTGTTTGATATACCCCGATAAACTCATACCCGTAAAAATAATTGATAGGCTGCCCTACTACGATGCGGTTGGGAAACTCTGCCATCCATTCGGGAAATCCGGCTGTTGAACTGGGGAGCGTTCCTAAACTGGTTACTTTATTTTTAAGCGTTGAGAGATTACCGCCGATCTGGTAACCCAACTTGCCCACTTTATCGCTCCAGTTCAAAGTAATATCAAACCCGCTGTTCACCATATCGGCCCAATTGCCATAAATAGAGGTATAAGTAAAGGCAAAGGGCCTGTTAAATGCCGCTCCGGTTGTTTTGCGGTTATAGTAATCAACCGATCCCTTTAACCTGTTTCTAAGCACTTCAAAGTCTATACCACCATCCCATTCGGTTACTACTTCCCAGCCGATGCTGGTATAGAACCTGTTAACCGTATATCCCGGCAGGTACTGACCATCTGAAGCACCGGTACTGCCAAATATTGCAGAGGATGGATTTCCGCTATTTACGATTGCATACCCGGCGTTGGCATTTACACCATCATTTCCTAATTTACCCCAACTTCCGCGCAATTTCAAAAAGTCGAAGATCTTCTGGTTTGCCATAAAATTTTCGCCGGACAGGACCCAACCTAAACCAACGGAAGGAAAATAACCCCATTTTTCCTGGTATTTGGAGCTGCCATCGGCCCGCCATGTAGCAGTTAACAGGTATTTATTATCAAAATCATAAGTAACTCTCGTAAAGAAGGAAAGATTTGCATTGCGGCTTCCGTCTTCGTTGTATCCTCCCTGGTCTCTTGTACCCTGGGTAACATACCAGGATTCTTCTATAGCAGGTACGCCGGTAGCAGCACCCCACAGCGTTCTCCATCTCTCTTCCCTGGCAGATTGCCCCAGTAGTACCGACCAATGGTGTGCACCCCGGCTATCTTTATAAGTAAGTAAATTGTCGAGGATATAATTGGTATTCCGCTCCTGGGTAGACCGTAAATTAGAAACCGTAACTGCTGTACCCGGCCCCAGATTATGTTCAGGACTATAATTAAATCTCTGACCGGAGGAATACAACTGGGTCAATTGTGAGCGTAAAACGATTTTATTCTGCCAGAAATTTGCCTCGGCATATACACTTGGCAATACCTGGAATGCCTTTAGCCTGTCATAATTATAGTATGCAGTGGCCACCGGGTTGGCATCATCTCCTCTGCCTATTACTGCCCCTGAAGCAAATTTTACAGGAAATGCGTTTGTGTTATTTTCGTCATACACGGGGAATAGCGGCGAAGATGAATAAGCCTGTGCGAAAGCTGCATTATTGGGACTAAATGTGGTTGAGTTGGTAAGATGTGCAGTAAACCCCATTTTCAACCAGGGAAAAGCTTTAGCTTCCATTTGCACACGGATATTGTACCGCTTGAAGCTGTTCAGGGCCTCCATGATGCCGTTCTGATACGTGTAATTAAGGCCAACCGTATAGGAAACTTTATCGCTGCCGCCTTGCACATCCACACCATGATTGGTAATTAAAGCCCGGTCACGAAGCAACTCCCCATACCAATCGGTACTGGTAGTGGGAGCGATTCCCGAGCCGCCGAATCTTTCAGCCGAAAGGCGGGCCGTGGAGCTATCCGGGGTGGTTGCCCTTTGTAAAGAAAAAGAGGTATACTGCTCACCGTTAGCCATTTTAAGCCTGTTTACAGGAGTTTGAAATCCTACGTAACCATTATATGTTACGCGGGTTTTCATATTAAGTCTGCCTTTTTTGGTTGTAATCAATACTACACCGTTGGCGGCACGCACACCATAAATAGCTGCACCTGAAGCGTCTTTCAGAACCGACATCTCCGCAATGTCCGCAGGGTTCAAAAAGCTGATATCGTTAACAAACATTCCATCCACCACATATAATGGGTTTTCATTATTAAATGACCCCACTCCGCGTATACGCACATTGGGGGAGCTACCCGGAGCACCATTGCTTACCACCTGAACACCGGGAACGCTTCCCTGTAGAGCCTCCATGGGCGTGGCAGTAGTACGTTTCATCATTTCTTCCGTATTCACGGTCGTAACAGGCGCCGTGAGATCTCCCTTCCTTTGGGTGCCGTACCCTATTATTACTACTTCTTCCAGTTTCTTGTCGCCCACTTCCAGTTCAAAATCCTGGGTACCGCTACCGGTTATTACTCTTTCCATCGTAGCCATACCCGTATACGATACTACCAGTACACTCCCGCTCCGGGGTACTGTAATGGAAAAAGCTCCTTCCGTATCAGTAACAGTAGCTGCTCCGCCGTCTTTTACGGCAATACTGGCGCCGGGCAGCGGTTCACCGGTCGATTTATTGGTTACTTTACCTGTAACCTGCAATGTCTGGGCAAATGTGTTGAGAGGAAATAAATGAATGATACTGATTGTGCATAACAGCAAAACAATGTTACGTCTCATAAGCAAACAATTAATAGCAGTTATTAATAATATTACAAGATAATCGTTACACATAAAGCTATTCAAAATAGGCCTACGGTTGAATTTATACCCTACATCAATACTACATCACTACACCCAGACATCAATTTTTATGCCTCTTCAATACTACAACGCGGAATAATTTATTCTAATTTAGTATTATCTTTCTGCCTGTATGAAACCGATGATTGCTTTATTGACTGCTTTACTCTTCCTTTTTGAGGGGTATACCCAAAACACGATCGGGTTACCGGAAATTATCAATTACTCCAAGCAGGCATATCAGGCGGGAACACAAAACTGGGATATTTGCCAGGACACCAACGGCATATTGTATTTTGCTAATAATGAGGGGCTTATGAGTTTTGATGGAACTTACTGGAAGATATATCCCCTTCCCAATAGAACCATTGTACGATCGGTTGCCACAGCACATGACCATAAAATATATGTCGGTGGGCAGGATGAAATAGGCTATTTTTCTCCCAACCGGCAGGGAGTGCTTGAATATCACAGCATTAAACATCTTATCCCGGAAAGGAACCGGTCGTTTGCCGATGTTTGGGATATCGTTTGCGTTGATAAGCAGGTATTCTTCAGATCTAACAACCAGATTTTGCAGTTGTCCGGCAACAGGATCACAGTTTATCCTGCCACCAACTGGTTGTATATGGGAACCACTCCCGATGTTTTTATCGCCCAGGATGTTGACAGGGGAATACTGCGCTTTGAGAAAGGCGTATGGTTGCCGTTTATTACCAACGAACAGTTGCCTGAAAGAATGTTAATAACCGCCGCGCTGCGGGGCGGAAAAGACAGCACATTGATCATCACTTTAAAACACGGCATTTATTTATACACCCGTAACCAGTTCAGGCCCTTTGCCTCGCCAGCTATTTCCACCATTGCCGGCTACTATATTTATGGAGCTGCTGCTATTAACGATGAGCATATTGCATTGGCCACTACGCAAAAAGGCTGCATTGTGATTGATAAAAAAGGGAACCAGGTACAACTGTTTTCGGGACAGGAAGGACTGCAGAACAACAATGTGCTAAGCATTTATTCAGACAGGAAGAGCAATCTTTGGCTGGGGCTTGATCACGGAATAGGGTTTATTGCCTACAACAGCGCCATTAAAAACATATACCCCGATAAGGAAAATGAAGGAGCGGGCTATTCGTCTATTGTGCATAACAACCGGCTTTATATTGCTACTACCAACGGACTATACCAGGCGCCCCTGTACAATAACCCCGACCTGAGTTTTGTAAAAGGAAATTTTAAACAGGTGCATGGCGCCGGCGGACAGGTATGGAACCTTTCGGAAGTTAATGGCAAACTCCTTGCAGGGCATCATGAAGGGGTATGGGAAATAAAAGATAACGAGGCTGTACCGCTTGACAAAAGCACCGGTTTCTGGACTTTTTTACCCCTGAATGCTATACTCCCTTCTCCGGTAGTGGTTGCGGGAACCTATGACGGCATCCGGTTGTACGATTATGCAAAAGGACAGATATCAAAGGAGTACAAAGAAGCCAGGTTTGAATCAGCCAGGTTCGTGGCCATCAATAACAATGATATATGGGTATCGCACCCGTATAAAGGCATCTACCGCGTACGCCTGAACGAAAACGGGGAACCTGTAGTTGAGAAATATGGTGAAAAGGAGGGTATCGACCTTACAACCAACGGCAATTATGTATTTAAAGTAAGGAACAGTATTGTAGCGGCTACAGAAAAAGGCATCTATGAATACAACCCTCAAACCGATCGTTTTGAACCCTCTGAATATTTCAATGCTATTTTTGGTAACAGGATAGTCCGTTATTTAAAAGAAGACGGGGCTGGCAACATCTGGTTTGTGTTTGACAAAACACTGGGCATAATCGATGTGAGTGAATCAAAGCCGCAGGTAATCTATATTCCCGAACTCAACCGTAAAATAGTAAGTGGGCTGGAACAGGTTTATCCCGTAGACCTCAATAATATTTTTGTAGGCGGTGAAAAAGGTTTTTTTCATATTAACTACGCAAAATATAAAAAGCAGCATCCTGCCATACAGGTACTGATACGGCAGGTGGAAGCCTTTTATAAAACCGACAGCCTCTTGTTTGGCGGCTATTTTGCCAATGTCAACGAACCCCAGGTGCAGCGGCAGCGGGCATCCGTATCATCCAACTGGAACTCTTTTCGCTTTGAATTTGCAGCGCCATTGTATGAACAACAATCCAATATAGAATACAGCTACTACCTGAAAGGCTACGACAGTTACTGGAGCGAATGGAATAATAAAACAGAGAAGGAATATGCTCACCTGCCTGCAGGTACCTACAATTTTGAAGTAAAGGCCCGCAACAACCTCGGCAACGAATCGGCGGTATATACCTATTCTTTTGTTATACTGCCACCCTGGTACCAAACCTGGTGGGCGTATACATTGTATGGCTGCCTGCTTTTATATGCTGCTTACACCTTATACCGGTGGCAAAAACAAAAATTTTACCGGCAACGTTTGCGATACGAGGAGAAGCAAAAAAGATTGCACGACCTGCATCAACTGGAGCTCGAAAAAAATGAAAAGGAAATCGTAACGCTGCGCAACGAAAAGCTGGAAGCGGAAATACAACATAAAAACAAAGAAATGGCTTCTGCCACCATGCACCTGGTAAAAAAAGGCGAGTTGATCACCCGCCTGCGCGATGAATTGCAGAAGCTGATGAAAAACACGGAAGATGACAAGCTGCTGGAAGCGTTGAAAAAAATGATAAAAACCCTTGACGAGGAAGATAAAATGGATGCAGACTGGGAGCATTTTACCATACATTTTGATAAAGCCCACAACGATTTTTTTGTTGCTTTAAAGGAAAAACACAGCAATCTTACCCCCAACGAACTCAAGCTGTGCGCCTACCTGCGCATGAACCTCAGCACCAAAGAGATGGCACAACTTATGAACATTTCCGTAAGGGGTGTTGAAATAAGCCGGTACAGGCTGAGAAAAAAACTGAAGATATCTTCAGAAACCAACCTGTTCACTTATTTACTTGATTTTCATGGAACGGAACCTGCCAGCACAACAAAACGGTGAATGTAATCGCAATCCACCTGTCGTACCTCTATTGATCGTAGCTTCGTTTCCGCATTTCGCAAACGCATTTCCGTATAGCGTAAATGAAATAGCGTTTTCTCATGTCAATTTTGCAATAATAAATACAGTATGACTGTCGAAAAAAGCTGGTATAGCCTTTATCTTTTTGCATTTTTCAGTTTCACTGCGGTAATCTCTCAGGCACAGGTTCTTACAGGCGAAGACAGTTTATACGCCGGGCTCGTTTCCAGTGAACAGGCCACTATTCTTTCCGGCTATGGCGAAGCAAAATATTCTTTAGATACAAAAACAAAAAATGCCGAAGCCTCGCTGAGCAGGGTTGTTTTGTTTATAGGACATAAGTTCAATAAAAAAATTTCTCTTTTCACGGAGCTGGAGCTTGAAGATGCATTGGTGATAGGGCAGGCAGGCGATGAAGCCGGTATTGGCAAGGGCGGTATCAGCATGGAGCAGGCTTTCCTGAAATTCAATATCAACCCGACAACCTATATTGTTGCGGGCTTATTCATTCCCCGCATTGGATTTATAAATGAAAATCATTTGCCTACCACCTTTAACGGGGTAGATCGCCCGTTCCTGGAAGAACTGATCATCCCGTCTACATGGCGCGAGATAGGTGCAGGCATATACGGCGGGGTTAAAAATGTGGCGGGGTTGAATTACAGTTTTGCGGTAACCAATGGCTTAAACGCTGCGGGATTCAGTAATGGCAGCGGTATACGCGGCGGAAGACAACTGGGGTCTGCTGCATCAGGGCTTGGACTGGGCGCTTCCGGGTCGTTGTTGTATTACATAAATAATTTTCGTTTGCAGCTTTCCGCTTATATCGGTGGCTCTACTGCGGTTGAGAAAAGAATAGCCGATAGCCTCCAGTTAAACAGCGGGGCGTTCGGCAACCCGGTCATGCTCGGAGAGCTCAATGCACAGTATAGCAGCAAAGGGTGGAGCGCCAGGGCTATAGTAAGCGCCATTAACATCCCCAATGCTTCGAATATCAACAAAGCTTATGCCAACAACACGCCCGAAAGCATTTACGGCGGCTATGCGGAACTGGCGTATGATCTTTTATACGCAACACATAAGGATGCAAAAAAACTGGCGGTTTTTGGCAGGTACGAATCAATGAACCTGGGAGCAACCCTGCCTGTAAATGGTATAAAAAATGATGCAAATACGCAACAATACATTGTAGGCGGGCTTACATACAAGCCTATACGCGGTGTTGCAATAAAAGCCGATTATGTTTATCGTATAACGGGAGAGCCGAATCCCGTATTGATCATTACCCCTTTTCCGCAGGTTATACCTTATTATACGCACAATGGATTTTTAAACCTGGGTATTGCCTATAATTTTTAATGAATGCAAACAAGAAGGAAGTTTTTAAAAGCAGGATGTATACACTGTGCAGCGATGCTGGGAGCCGGGATGCTTTTAGAAAGTTGCAGCAGCGGCATACACCTGTATAAAGCGCCATCCGCTTCTCCCCGGTTAATGGTGCCTCTGCAGGAATTTATGCCCGATAAAAATATGATCATAGTGCGAACGAAAGATCTCGAGAATGATATCCTGCTGGTGAAAAAAGGAGAGCATTACAATGCCTTATACCTGCAATGCACGCACGAAGGCGTTGGTTTAAGCGCTATGGCTACGAAGATTGTTTGCACTGCACATGGAAGTGTATTTGACCTGGATGGGAATGTAGTAAAAGAGCCCGCTTTAAAGCCGCTCCGCAAATTTGAAACAACCCTTATTGAAAACAACGTCCTTATCAATTTAACATAAAAAAGAAATATCATGACAAAAGCAACAAGCATAGCACTTGCACTTATTGCATCCGCAGGTATTATGATGTCATCATGCAAAAAGGATGATAACAATGAAAATACAGATACAACCGCGTTAAAATCGTTAATTCTGCAGAATGTAGCCAATAGGGTCTGTCTTGACAGCTACCAGGACCTGTGGTCGAAAACCAATGATTTACTATCTGCTGTAAATGATTTAACAGCATCAGCTACCGACGATAACCTCAATAAATGCCGGAATCTCTGGAGAAGCTCCCGCGAAACCTGGGAACGCTCTGAAGCATGGTTGTTTGGCCCGGTAGACGCGGATAAGATTGACCCGAGAATTGATACCTGGCCGGTTGATTTTAATGATCTTAATTTGGTTCTGGAAAGTTCGGATGTGCTGGATGAAGCATATATTGACGGGTTAGATGAAGAACATGATGCCTTGAAAGGATTTCATCCTATTGAATATTTATTATGGGGAGTTAATGGAGATAAAAAAGCGGCTGACCTGACAGACAGGGAAAAGGAATACCTTGTTGCATTGGCACAAAACCTGGTCAAGCTTACCAATGAGGTAAAAACCAGTTGGTCTGGCGGATATGCAATTGCTTTGGAAACGGCCGGCAATAGCGGTAATACAGAATTCCCTTCAAAACGTGTGGCATTTGAAACAATAGTTGACGCAATGGAAGGTATATGTGATGAAGTGGCTAATGGCAAGATGAAAGACCCATTTGAGGCGCAGGATCCAAAATTAGAAGAAAGCCCGTTTGCTCAAAACTCTATCACGGATTTTACAAATAATATCAAAGGGATCATGGATATGTACCAGGGCAAATTCAATGAAGATGGTGAAGGCCTGGAAGATCTGGTTCGCGTACACAATCTTTCACTGGATAATGATATAAAGACAAAGCATGGCACCGCGATCGCTGCATTGCAGGCAATAACCGTTCCTTTCGGCGAAGCTATCCTTACCCAGCAAACACAGGTACAAACAGCAATGGACAAAATAAATGACCTGGCTGAAACACTTGCCGAAGAATTGAAGCCTTTTGTGCAGCAATACGGTCAATGATTTCTGCTGTTGCTGATTTGAGTTTAATAATTTTCTTTTCTCTGGAGAATGAAGATCCCTGGACCATACAAAGTGCTTTTCATATTAGTGTTCATGATTAGTATGATGGTGTTTTCATGTAATAAGTTTGACGGGGAATACAATAACCCCGACGATGAATGGCGGAGCGGGGGCGCACAAACGGTTTTTGATCAAAGCAGCAAGGCGTTCGGACATATTTTTCCAACCGGCTTGTCCGAAACACTTGAGCGGGTGCACGAGATCGGAGACGCGCAATTCAGCGCCACTTTTGTATCGTCACCCGCACCTGTCAATCCCGGGCTGGGGCCGATATTTAACAATGTCGGCTGCGCATCCTGTCATATAGGCGATGGAAGAGGTAAAGTGCCCCGGGCGGGGGAAACCTCAGTGCTCATGTTATTCCGGATCAGCATTCCAGGTCAGGGAGTGCATGGCGAGCCTAATCCTGTTCCCGGATTTGGAGACCAATTACAAAACCGTTCCAATATCGGCATAAAAAAAGAAGGGGATGTATTGATTTCGTACGATGAACAGAGTTTTTATTTTGATGACGGAGAAACATACCAATTGCGTTTTCCAACATATACCATCACCAATACTTATACTGCTATGCCTCCGGACGTAATGCTATCGCCCCGCGTGGCGGCGCCTGTATTCGGGCTTGGCCTGCTCGAAGCAGTAAGCGATGCAGAAATAATGTCGAGGGCGGATGAAAACGATATAGACGGAGATGGTATAAGCGGAAGAGTGAATATTGTCTGGGATTTCGCAAATAATACTGCCTCGCTTGGAAGATTTGGCTGGAAGGCCAACCAGCCCAATCTTTTGCAGCAGGTAGCGGCAGCATACAACCAGGACATCGGTATAACCAATAAAATCTTTCCCGGGGAAAGCAGTTGGGGACAGCCGCAGGCAGACAACCGGCAGGATGACCCCGAAATTTCGGACAGCCTTTTACACAGTGTGGAATTTTACGTTAAAACACTGGCTGTGCCGGGAAGAAGAAACCTTGACGATGCTACAGTGCAGCAAGGCAAACAATTATTTACAGGTGCAGGCTGTACAAAATGCCACGTACCCGCTATGCGTACTGCCGTTCATGTGGCTTTTCCTGCCATAAGCAATCAATTGATTCACCCTTATACCGATCTGCTTTTACATGACATGGGCGACAGTCTTGCCGATAACCGCCCCGATTTTCTGGCTACCGGACGGGAATGGCGAACTGCGCCGCTATGGGGAATTGGGTTAACACAAAAAGTAAACGGGCACAACAACTTTCTTCACGATGGCCGGGCACGCAGTTTAATGGAAGCCATTATGTGGCATGGCGGTGAGGCGGCATCCGCCAAAAACAACGTAAAAGCAATGAGCGTTGCAGAAAGAGCCGCACTGGTCAGGTTCCTTGAATCTTTATAATTTATACGCAAAATAAAACCGGGGTAAAACAAGGTTTTATCGCTCGGGAATATCCGCTTTTCATTTTTTAAGCAAACAGGCACCGGTGAAAGATCGTTGCTGTTTTTTTACAAGAAGGGCTATTTTTCAAGCAAATGGTCCATTATGCACATTTAAAGGTGCAGTTTAGTGACATTTTTGCACTTTCGGATGTGCATTTTATTGGGAAACATATTATTTATACATCATCGACCGGCGTTCCGTGCTGCCGGCCACCAGGTATTTTTTAAGAAAAAGAAGTTGTTCCTTACACCTTTGTTCCAAGGCACCCAATCTTTTTTTCAAACCTTCCGTATCGTATTGAAAATTTTCAACCAATACGCCGATACCTTCTATTTTTTTCCTGGCAGACCTGATATATGCTTCCGCAGGATCAAGCATGGACGCGATCTCATGATCGGTTTTATAAGGCATAAAACCATTGTTCCTGAAATGGATGGATTCATTCAACACATCTGCAGCATGGTTCAGATCATCTACGGCTCCATTGTAAAGCTGCATATCGTTTTCACCGGCTATGATCGCAATGTGCATCCGGTTATACGCCTGCCAAAGCCTGAACATTTCCTTATTTTTTCCCATCTGTTTCATACGGCGCTCGATGGAGAGGAACTGCTGCAAACTGTCGGCAGCCAGAAAAACTTTGATAGAATCGCGGAAGTTAAAAACGGGCGCAGTTTTACTCCTGACAGTGTTATAACCTTGCGGAGCATCCAGTAACTGCCATATAGGATCAAAGGGAATATGCGTTTGAGCGAATGATAAAGGATCAGCTAAAAAGTACCGGTAGCCGTTCTGTGAGCCGGCATCCCAGGTAGGGTCGCACAAATACCATTCATCGTCCAGTTGTACCGCACTCCAGGCATGGGCTGCGTCTCTGCTGCCGCTGCCCGGGGCAAAACCGTGCACCACATACGATGGTATATCCATGCGGCTGGCAATATCAGTGAACAGGGATGCGAAATTTTCGCACACTCCCCTGCGCCTTCTTAATGTAGCGTTCACTTTTGTTTCGTGGTCAACGCCCAAATTGAAATGATAGGAGCTGTCTTTATCATATTTTATGTTGGAAATGATCCAGGTATACGCCGTTTTCAATTGTTCATTTTTTGACCGGTAGTTATTTTGAAGATAACGGGCAAATGCGGAGGTGGTGGAAGTAACTGAATCGGGAATGTAGGTGCTGCTTACAGCTATACTATGATGCCAGCCCTGGGCAAACACTTCTGCACAGGCAGGCAATAAGCAACACAGCACCAGCAAACCTTTCATTGTATAAAATTATAAAAAATAAGAAGGATTCGTAGCAGACAAGAACAATTATCGTACGAGGCGGGGACGCCTCGCAAAGTGGGAATTCGCAAAATGACAGGTCATGCCGGGCCCGACCATTTTTGCGTTGGTTCAACATAAACATTATGGCGGCGAAGCAATCCCCGTACATATAAAAGCTATTCCGTTGGGACTGCTTCTCCCGCGTTAACATAACTTTAATTTAATATAACCCTATAGCGGTATCGCAGTGACGATCAAGAGGTTTATTTTTAATGACATCACTCAAAAAAAGATTGGGTTTTACTCAACCACTTGCACGTCATTGCGAGTCCGCCGAATCAAAATTAAATCATCCATTGCTTTCACGGCGGCGAAGCAATCCTCGTACATATAAAAGCCATTTCGTTGGGACTGCTTCAGCCCCCCGAACATCGGGGCGGTCGGTCTGCCAATGACATATCATCCAGTTTGCTATTTATCAATTGGTTATGAACTTCAATTTGTTGTTCCACAAACTCGGTTTTCCTTTCAACTACAATCCCTCCGCTTTTTTCTGTTACTTTTTTGCGGAAAAAAGTAACCAAAAAGCCGCCGGGAAATTATTACCGCAATTTCCCGGAACGCTCTGATGAAGCTTTAGTACTACTGTGAATTCAGCAACAGAGCCCTGATACGTTTGCTGATAACTTAGCCGACTTAGGATACTTACAAATCAGAAAACTGTGACAAACAAATGCAACTTGTCACGGCGCAATGATGGAGGCGCCGCCTAATTAGTAACTCGCAGTGACACGGTTTCCGTCATCTCGACCAAGCCAACACGAACACTTAATTAAAATGACGCCAAATAGTATTGGCTTTACAACCAGCATTAAGGCAAAGAAAAGTTGTTAACTTAGTGATATTTCAAACCATTTGATCATTGTATGTTAAACCTGCAAACAGCTTTCTGCTTCTTAAAAAGAAAAGCAATATTCATTGCCTGCATTTTTATTTTACTGTCCTGCAATCATTCAGCTACAACGCACTCCTCTCTTCCACGCATCGCAATAGCAGGACTGGGCATTGAATCCAGCACCTTTTCTCCTGCGCTTACCAACGAGGAAGCCTTTCATCCCAAATACGGAGCGCAGGTATTTACATCCTATCCTTTTCTTGCTGTTAATTCGCCGTTACGGCAACGCGCCCTGTGGATACCCACCCTCTCGGGCAAGTCGTTACCCGGTGGTGCCGTTACCCGCGAGGCCTATGAATCGCTTGTAAACAAGATACTGGATTCCCTTAAAAAAAATGCACCTTACGACGGGTTGTTCCTTGATATACATGGCGCCATGAGCGTAGTGGGGCTGGATGATCCTGAAGGCGATTTTATTACACGCATAAGAAAAGTGATCGGCACCAAAACGATCATCTCAACTTCTATGGACCTGCACGGGAATGTATCGGAGCGGTTGGCAGCCCATACCGACCTTATCACCTGCTATCGCATGGCACCTCACGAAGATGCCATGGAAACCAAAGAACGTTCCGTTCGTCAATTGGTTGAACGCATTGAAAGTGGCAAAGGCAAACCAACCTATAAAGCCTGGATACCTGTCCCCATTTTATTGCCTGGTGAAAAAACCAGCACCAGGATTGAGCCTGCCCAAACTTTATACAAAGCGGTTGCCCCGGCGGCTTCGCAACCGGGAGTGGTTGATGCGGCTATATGGGTAGGATATGCATGGGCAGACGAACCACGCAATCATGCCGTAGTGATGGTAACGGGAGATGAGAAGATAACCGTAAAAAATACTGCAGAACAACTGGCCCGGAATTTCTGGAATGCCCGTTCTGGCTTTTCGTTTGTAGCCCCTACAGGTACATTAAAAGAATGTCTTGATAAGGCCCTGGCAAGCGACAAACACCCCTTTTTTATTAGTGATTCAGGAGACAATCCAACGGCAGGCGGCGCAGGTGATGTAACATGGACACTCCGTGAAATTCTGGCGCGCAGTGAATTCAAACGGTCTAACAGCCCCTCCCTGGTCTATGCTTCTATACCCGGCCCGGAGTTAGTAGAACAAGCTGTTAAAGCAGGAATAGGCGGAAAAGTAGATGGTTTTGCAGGGGCCGCAGTAGATGCCCGCTATGCGCCGCCCATAAGATTAGCCGGCACTGTTACGGCTATTGAGCATGGAGATAAAAATGCGGAAACGGAAGTGGTCATTAAAATGGGGAGCGTATCGGTAATTGTTACTAAAAAACGCAAGCCCTACCACAAAGAAGCAGATTTTACAAGATTAAAGCTGGAGCCGCGCAAAACAGATATTGTAGTGGTAAAGATCGGCTACCTGGAACCGGAATTATACAATATGCGTGCAGACTGGTTATTGGCTCTTACCCCCGGCGGCGTGGACCAGGATCTGGAAAGGTTGCCTTATAAAAGAATTAAACGACCTATATTCCCGCTTGATAAAGAGATGCCGGACCCGGATCTGTCGGCACGGTTTATATCTCCCTCGGACTCACTGAATAATGGAGCTGACCCAAAAGGGCATTGAACGATAAAAATGTACATTTTTCAGATTGCTTCACATTATTCGCAGTGGCGGTTTTTTGATCAGCTCCTCACTGTGCACACTTTGTAATATTAATTCAACCTGTTTCAATATAATAATTTCGTTATATTGTGCGTTACGAGTACTTACTCCGTTATTAAACATGGGAAATAATCCGTTAAAGCTGATCCCAGACAGTGCTGGTCCGGATATGCTCAGCTTTTTTGAAATGACGCCCGACCTTGTTTGTATTGCAGACAAAGATGGGTATTTCCGGGATGTAAATCCTGCCGTTATAGAAAAGCTCGGCTATACAAAAGAAGAATTGTTTGCCCACCCCATTTCCACACTGATACATCCCAACGACAAAGAGCTTACCAAACATAAAAGAGCCCTGCTTTTAAAAGGCAAAATACTGGTGAACTTCCGCAACCGGTACCTCACCAAAAGTGGAAACATTATCTGGCTGGAATGGACATCTATTTACATACCCGACAAGGAAGTTGTATTTGCTATTGCCAAAGATATTACACAGCGGAAAAAAGCTGAAGTGGAAGTGGAGGAAAAATATGAGCGATATAAGAACCTGACCACTCATTTTAAAAATGTGCTGGAAACAGACAGGAAATATATAGCGGCAGAGTTACATGAGGAGCTTGCACAGATGGTTTCGGTAATAAAGCTTGACATTGACTGGATAATGGAAAACGAAGCGGAACTTAACGATACCTCACGGGAACGGTTTAAACATGCTGCTGCAGTTTGTAACCTGCTTGTGCATGCTATAAGACGGATATCATTTTCAATGAGCCCCCATATGATCGAAGATCTGGGACTAACTGCAACACTTGAACGCTATTGCAAAGAGTTTGCATTGCTTCACGACATTTCCTGTATGGTAGAGAGCCGGTACGAAGAAGCAGCCTTGCCTGCTTACATCAAACTGGACATTTTTCGTATCTGCCAAGACACATTAATATATGCTGCGGTGCAGCAAAGAGTAAACAACATAGTAGTACAGTTGCAGCATACCAGGCATTCTCTCCATATTACAATACAATTTGAGTGCCTGTATACAGATGCCGGCCATGATAAACTTGATCAAATCAGGCAAAAAACGGCTGCTTTAAATGGTCAGGCAATTGTCGAAAATTCGGAATCAGAAATGCTTATCCAGGTGACACTACCTGTATAGCCCTGCTGTACGAAGCCTTTGAGCTTATGTCCTCCTGAGGTTTCATGCTCCCGTAAAATAAAATTACTGCTGAAACAAATGATTGGGATAATTCAAAGGGTCCTGGTTGAGAATATCGCACAACGCCCGGTAAAGTTCGGGGTAATGCAATTGCAACCGGTCAGGGCTCTTGAAATATATCTCGATACTCTCTGCCCAAAATTCCTGGAAGTCTCTGATAGCATATTCAGAATAGAGCCCTATCGTCAGGATTTTTTCTACATGATAAATTTTATCGCCTATAGAATTAAACTTCCTGAATGAATCCTTAAAGTCTTTGTCAATGCTCAGCTCCGTTTCAAAATTTTGATAATATAGTGCATGAGCCATTTCATGCAATCCGACATTCTGCAGGTCGTATTTGTTTTTATACCCTTCCAGGAATTGTTTCCAGGCGATATTAATGGTATTACCGGTTACATTGCCAATCAGGATACGGAAAGGTTCCAGCCCCACAAATGCCTCCGGGAATATTTGAATAATATTAAAATGAGACAGGAGGAATTTTTTTAATCCGAAAGTTAATTGCACAGCCGATGCGCTGATGAGAATGGGCATTTCGCGGTAGCCCTTTTTATCGTGAATGATGAAAATTTTGGTATCGATAAACTTTTTAAGCCTGCTGATAAATCTTTCCCTGTCAATATCAAGCAATTTATTGTAGTAAGGGAAATGTTTGGTTAGCACGGTATGTAACACTTCTTCCGAAAACACAAGATCATTTCCATTGTAAACAAGAGGACAGGTAATGTGCGCTTCATCTGGAGCTTTTTTATCATGACCGGTATAATCTGTAGAATCTACCAGTGTTTGCCTGCGCTGCCGGGTAAGATGCCAGATTAATACAATAACTAATATGATTACAATTATCCAGAGTATCATTATAAGAATAAGTCCTTTCGGATGGTGTATAACGTATCAGCCCCCCAATAAATTATCTTTTTCCCCGTCTTCCAGCAAATTCAGGTCAATCGAGTCCTGGCCTGAAATACCTTCTATTGAACCCCGGATATGGGCTGCATTTAACAAAACCTTTTCCAGGCTTTTTTCCCGGGCTTTCCATAGCTTTTCCATGGCATCCCGTTCTTTTTGAATAGATATTTTCATCGCCAGAAAACCTTCCCGTATAGCCTTCCATTGTTCGCTAAACTCGCGCCCGGTTAAATAATCATACAAAAGATGCATTTTATCGCCCTTATTTTCCTGGCTTTTAGTGGCATTGTATACTTTTATAATCCCATCACGCAAAATATGCGCCAATGCGCGTACTTCGGTAAAAGAGCATATCCACACGCCGCTGCGCTCACCAAACTGTTCCATATCCTTTGGCATGGTTTGCGTAACAATAACAGCTATATCGGCGCCCCGGCTGCGCATGTCTATTTTGAGCTTTTCAATCCAGTCTGCAGCAAAATGTTGCGTCCGTTTGCTCTCATAAATAATTTTACCGCATTCCTGCCCGTACTGGTTGCGTACTGTTTGAATGCAATCGGCCCCTTTAGCTCCCTTGCCCACCTCGGTTACAAGGTCAAACGGAAAACCATTGCGCAACAGATCCTCCAGTAAAAGTTCCTGTACTTCCCCCTGCATCTGCATCGACCCCTGCTCGGCTTTTCGTTTCATCTGGTCTATCAGCTTTTTCTGATCCTCAAGCTGTTTTTCCATCTCCTTCATACGAAGCTGGTGCTCCGTTTCCCGGTTCGCAATCTTTTGTTCTTCAATTTTTCTTACTTCTTCCGAAATCCGTTCCCGTTCCTCCAGCAGCTTTTTCTGCACCTGTATATCCATTTCCTGCTCCCGGTTTTTCAATTCCTGCTCCCTGCGTAAAAAGTCCAGCTCTTTTGTACGGGCCTCTTTCAATTTCTCCTCGTTGTCCTTATTGGACTGCTGCAGCAGGCGCAACTGGTTCTCAAAGTCGGCGCTTATGTTCTTACGCAGGCTTTCCTCTATCGATTGCTGCAGCTTAACTTTTTCGTCGGATAGCTTTTTAGCAAACTCCAGCTCTTTTTGCTGTGCCTGTTGTTGCAACAACTGTTCTTTTTTAAGAAATTCCTCCTGCCGCTTCTGTATTTCTTCTTCTTTTTGTTGCACGAATTTCTTCATCTGTTCTCTCAACTGCTGCTTATATTCCTCGGAAACCGCATCCTCCATCTGAAATTTATGACCGCAGTTGGGGCATTTAATCTCTGTTGCCATTGCATTAAAATTTTTACAAGTTTACAAAACAAGCAAAAAATCAATATATTTAATGTTTTTCTTAAATACCTGACATGATCACAAGAAGAAAACTTTTGAAACAATCCCTGCTGCTTTCTGCATTAATGCATACAGGCGCATTCAAAAAATTAATGGCTGCCATGCCGGCATCTTCTTTTAAAATCGGCGCCTGCGACTGGTCTATCGGCAAGCACAGCAATATTGAGGCTTTTGAAGTTGCGAAAACGATCGGTCTCGACGGTATTATGGTGGATATGGGCTCGGTTGAGAACCAGCTTCACATCAGGCAGAAAGAATTACAACAGGCCTATCTTAAAAAATCTGCCGAAACAGGCATCGCTATCTCCAGTCTTGCGATGGGTGTTTACAACCGTATACCCTTTCATTCCGACCCCAATACGGAACAATGGGTGAGTGAATCAATAGACGCCACCAAAAACCTGGGTGTAACGGTATTATTGCTTGCATTTTTTAATGCCAGCGATTTGCGGAACGATGACGCGCGGAAAGCCTCAGCCGTTCGCCTGCTTCGCTCACTTGCTCCACGGGCCGAAAAGCAGGGAGTAATACTGGGTATAGAATCGTACCTGGATGCAAAAGAACACATGGAAATCATCAACAAAGTAGGTTCTAAAAACCTTAAAGTATATTACGATTTTCGCAATACCGCCGATGCCGGACACGATACCGTAGCCGAATTTAAAAAGCTGGATAAGGATATGATATGCGAGCTGCACATGAAAGAAAATGGCTTCCTGCTGGACAAGGGAAGCGTTGACTGGAAGAAAGTGAGTGAAGCCATTTATGAAAAGGGCTATCGCGGCGACGGATGGATGCAGATTGAAGGCGCCATTCCCAAAGGGGGAGATATCGTTGAAAGCTATAAACACAATTTGTCTTATTTACGCACACTGTTTAATAAATAAAAAAAGATGACCCGCCAGCTCAGTTATTTATTCGCGCTTGTCTTTATAATCGTTTCCTGTAAGCAACCGTCCTCTAAAGCAAAAACAGATCTGGATATTTATTTACCCGACGACCTGGAGGTTACACTCTGGGCCTCCTCTCCCATGCTGTACAATCCTACCAATATGGATATTGACGCCAGGGGCAGGGTGTGGGTAACCGAAGCAGTGAATTACAGGAACTTCAACAATGACCCTCAGAAATTTCATCATCGCAACCAGGGCGACCGCATCGTAATACTGGAAGATACCGACCAGGACGGAGTGGCAGATTCCGCGAAGGTTTTTGTACAGGATACCAGCCTGGTTGCACCTATGGGCATTGCTGTTATAGGCAATAAAATAGTGGTTTCATGCGCTCCTAGTATTATTGTATACACCGACGAGAATGGAGATGACCGGCCGGATAAAAAAGAAGTTTTCCTCACCGGCTTTGGCGGAAAGGACCATGACCATTCTTTACACGCCGTTGTTGGCGGCCCCGATGGTAAATGGTATTTTAATACCGGCAACGCGGGCCCTCACATCGTTACCGATAAAAGCGGGTGGACGTTGCGTTCAGGCAGTATATACAAAGGAGGATCGCCGTACAATACCCAAAATGAAGGCAATATGAGGAGTGATGATGGCAGGGTATGGGTAGGCGGACTTGCCTTAACCGTAAACCCTGACGGAACAGGTTTGGCGGTGAAAGGCCATAATTTCCGGAATGCATATGAACTCACTGTGGATTCTTATGGCAATTTCTGGCAGAATGACAATGATGATGAAGTGGCGGCATGCCGCGTATCGTGGCTTGTGGAAGGAGGGAATGCCGGGTTTTTCAGCGCCGATGGCACACGCTCCTGGCAGGCCGACCAGCGCCCCGACCAGGATATTTTTACGGCACACTGGCACCAGGAGGATCCCGGAGTAATGCCCGTGGGAGACAGGAGCGGCGCCGGTGCTCCTACAGGCATTACTGTAAACGAAAGCGATGCGCTGGGTAAAAAATACCTGGGCATGGTGTTAAGCGCCGATGCAGGAAGAAATGTGATTTTTGGCTATCACCCCAAAAAGGAAAAATCGGGCTGGATACCTGCAGACAAATCCAACTTTATTACTTCGCTTGGCCAGGACAATGCAATGTATGTTTGGAATGACACGGCTGCAAACAAACTAAAAGAAAAATGGTTTCGCCCCAGTGATGTTACCATTGGAACAGACGGCGCTATATATGTAGCAGATTGGTATGATCCGGTAGTAGGCGGTCACCAGATGCAGGACACACTGAACTTTGGAAGAATATACAGGATTACCCCTAAAAATAAAAAACTTACTGCGCCCAGGATCGATCTTAGCAATACGGCGGGACAAATAGATGCGCTAAAAAACCCGGCAGTGAATGTTCGTTTCCTGGCTTTTGAAGCACTCAAAAAACAGGGAGATGCAGTAGTGGAAGCGGTGAGCAATTTACTGAAAGACAACAATCCATATGTGCAGGCAAGGGCGATCTGGCTGCTGCCTCAACTCGGCGAGCAGGGAAAAACGGCTGCCACATCGCTTCTTAAAGATGAGAACGAAATTACAAGAGCAACGGCTTTGAGATCATTGCGCGTAACCGTAACCGATATATTACCCTATGCCGTACAACTACAAAACGACCCCTCCGCCTATGTACGGCGGGAAGTAGCCCAGGCATTGGTTGGTGTTCCTTACGAACAGGCAAAACCGGTATTGCTGGAACTGGTTAAACAATACCCGGAAAATGATAAATGGTACCTGAATGCCGTATGCGGAGCATTTTCAGGACACGAAGAAGATATTTACCCGGAAATAAAAAACTTACTGGCTGCCGGAGAAACGCCTTCGCAATGGAGCTCCAAGATGGTTGATTTCGCATGGGGACTTCACCCGGTGACAGCATTAAACGACCTGAAACAAAGGGCTACAGACGCGTCGTTAACTGTAAAAGACAGGCGGGCTGCCATTACCGCCATCGCGTTTATGAAGGACAAAAAAGCTGCTGAAGCCATGCTTGAATTAAACAAAAGCAGTTTGCAGGATGTAACCGAACAAGCAACATACTGGCTTTCTTTCCGCCAGGGCAATGACTGGTATTCGTTGTTAAACTGGAAAAACATCCAGCTCAATACCGCTTACGAACGCAAACTCGCCGGTATGAAAGCCCGGCTGCTGGCTGTGCTTGATGAACGCCTCGCATTAAATGCGCGCAGGAGCAGATTAGAGCAAATGACAAGAGATTCCCTGGGTGGACAATTGTTAATGGGACTGGCATCTGAAAATAAATTTCCCAAAGAACTGGTTCCCGCTATGGAAGAGCTGATCTTTAAAAATCCGGATATAGCGGTAAGAGTACAGGCCAGCAAATACTTCAAACAACCCGGCGTAACCAGCCAGTATTCTATTGCTGAAATTGCCGCGCTGAAAGGTGATGCGACGAATGGAAAAACTGTTTTTACCACCTACTGTGCCTCCTGCCACAAAATAAACGGCGCCGGTAACGATATTGGGCCCGAGCTAAGTAATATCGGCAAAAAGTTCGACAAAACGGGGCTGCTGGACGCCATCATTCATCCAAGTGCAGCTATACTTTTAGGCTATGAGCCCTGGCTGATCAACACCAAAGATGGTGGCTCCTTCTTTGGGTTCGTAGTAAGTGAAAACAAACAAACGATCACCGTGAAAGATGTTGCGGGGCAGAAACATACCATTGCTATTGATAATATAAGCTCACGGAAAAAACAGGATAACAGCCTTATGCCGGAGCCCGCAGTAGCCGGCGTATCGGAACAACAACTGGCTGACGTGAGTGAATACCTGTTAGGAAAAAAATAAGAGCGTCAGGGAACGCTCTTATTTTTAAAATACATTACTTACTATATACTATTCATTATGGAGATCATCAAAATCATCTTCGAAGTTCCTGATATTGCCTTCGGTTCCGAAGCGAAGCCTGAGTAATTTATTGGTCGCTTTATGATTCAGTTTATACAGCTGAGATTCCGCACCGGGAAATTTTTCGTTGGTAGTATTATTGTTCTTCCTGATGAACTGTATCAGCCATTCCGATATTTCGCTTCTTGTCATGCTGGTGGTTGATGATTCGTCTTTTCGGAAATTCAATGCTTCGAGAATACTGACAATCGCTTCGAAGTTATCCGGATCTGGAATTACTCCCAGACTTTTATAAGTATTCAGAATTATAAGAAGCCTGTTCATTTATTATTAGTATTCTTAGGGTTGAGGGACTGATTCAAAAATACAATAAGGTAATGTGAGTTATACTATTTGCAAAGAAGGTTACCGTATTTATTAACATATGTAAAACAAACAGCTGTTTTTTCATCTGCCAACACTTATTATAATTTTAAAATTTACCGGTAATATAGCGAAAAGGGCTTTAGTGTGAACTAAAACCCTTTTGCTTCCCTGCATTTCATTCGCCGGAATTACCCGGAGCATGTTCAATGGGTATAATCTCAGGTTTATTTAAACCACCCCAAGGGAATCATTATAGCATGTTCTAAAACTGTGCCACACTATGTTAATCCACAACAATCAAAAATTTTTCTTTTCAGGCTGACAATCATTGTAAGGTGTAAAGTAAAATTCGCTGTTATTTTTTTATGCAAGCTGGCATGGATGGCAACATTCTTGTATAAAGTTATACGTCATTCATTACCAGACTTAAAATTTTTTGTTATGAAATTTTTATTAGGCATTCTGTTGGTTGGTTTATCTTTAACCGCATGTAATAATACCGGTGATTCTGCTACTGATAGCAACACTGAAATAAGCTCGCCGCAAGATACAGGGGATACATCAGCATTATCACCGGCAGATACTACTGTACATAAAGATACCATCCAATGATACAGATGAAGAGAAGAAGTGAAGCTGAAATTTAATAAGACCTTCACTTCTTTTATATTATAGTGAGCCACACTGCCATTCATGCCCCGTATACTATTTTTTTCTGAACAGGGCTGTAAACATTGTATCCGATTTATGATGATAGCCCTTTAGCAATTTCATTTCAACCAGGTTCAGTGTATCGTCCTTCACTATATGATCAACGATCATTTCATTTTCCATTTTAAATACCGAACAGGTTATGTAAAAAAAGTAACCGCCCGACTTTACCTGCGATGCGGCATTCATAACGATTTGCTGCTGCAAACCCTGATAGTAACCTATTTGCTCCTGCTTAAAAAAATGAAGCGACTCCGGGGTGCGGCTCCAGGTTCCTGATCCTGAGCAGGGTGCATCGCATATTACCAGGTCGAAGGGAGAAAGAGCAAGTGATGACAACCCTGTGTTTTGTGTAAGATCCAACTGCAATATTTGCTGTATACTGACGCCTGCAGCAGCCAGCCTTTTTTGCAGGTTGTTAAGAATAGACGGACGAATGTCTGAAACCGTTAAGCTTATTTTACCAAAAAGGTCGGCAGCAAGAATAGATTTGCCACCGCTTGCAGCACAACTATCCCATACGTTCATTTTTGAAGGAAATATATGTTGAGATACAGACAATACCTGCTGGGAATTATAATCCTGTACCACCGCTTCTTTGTTCAGGGCAATTACTTCTTCAATTTTAGTCAGATTATTGAAGGCAAGGCAATCGTTATTACCGGTATCGCGAAAATCAATTCCCGCTTTTTGCAACTTATGCCTGACCTGCTTTTCAAAACCCCGCCGGATACGAATAAAAACATCCGGCTGTACAAAAAAAGAATTACAGAAGCTTTCATGATTCATTTCTCCACTTAATAGGTTTGCCCACGGAAAAACCTGCCCCGTTGTAAAATTGACAGGAAGATTGCCGAAAAACCGGTTCACTGACCGCAGCTTTGCCTCTGTATCCTGATTTAAGAAAGAAGCCCACTCAGGTTTCAGGACTTTTAATAAATGATCGTTTTCAGTAGTAGTACAAAGAAATAAGCCTGTGATGATCAGTTCCCGTACAGACAAAGGGTTATTCTCAGCCAGTTTGCCCAACCGGTAATAACAATAACATAAGTGGCTTATTTGCCTCCTGTCGTTGGAGCCGTATTTTTTATTAGAAGAAAAAAAAGTCCTGAGATATGCCGCAAGCGGCTGCCCCCCCTTATATTGCCTGATTATATCATTGGCCGTATTTAGCCAGGAATGATACCTGCTCACTCTTTTACCGGTAATAGTAATTTACGGTTGCTTTTTTACCACTCAGCAAATGTGTTTGAACAGCCTTAACAGGCTTGTTCAGATTATTGTATTCATATACAATCGTGAAAGCGTCATCCTCTGACGGGTCTTCGTAGCGAACTTCATTGGAAGGGCTGCACAACCCGGGCATAAAAAATCCCGTAAGCAGCATATCCGTGCCGAAGTTCATAGCAGAAACTTTATCATCGTACTGGAGCGAAATCACCTGCGGGGGATCGTTTGTCTGGCTGTCGTCTTTGAACTCCATTGTTATTATGCTGATGTTACCTTTCGCATCGCGGGCATACGTGGTATGATGCGAAACAAACTCTATATCATCAGTATCTACATCGTATAGCTTATAATCAGTCAACTGGCCATTGTTATTATAAGCATATACCGCACTGTCGCTGAATGGATCCCCGCCTAAATCAAAACCCCGGAAAACAGAATAAGTGTACTGCGTACCGTTATTATGGATAATGCCGACCACGCTGTCTTCCAGTACAGGATTCCCCTTGTCCAGGAATCTTCCAAACTCCACATAACGTTCGACCAGTCCGGCACTATTCCGGTAGTACCTGTACTCTGTTTCCACGTTTAAATCACTTACATCAATAACCAGGTTGTTTATTTTACTTAATCTTTTTTCACTGTCGTAAAAAAAAGTTGCTACGGTGGAATCGGTTCCGCCATCTTCTTTCGAAACCATTTTGGCGAGCAAGCCTCCTTCGGGTACGGGAGGCTCATCCGTATCCCTCTCCAATGAACTCTCTTTTGAACAGGAAAACAACAGCAAAGTTCCTAAAAGCATGATTAACAACGATTTCATATTATTTCATTTCGCCGGTATTACACCAAATGTATACAGTAAATAAGGAATAAAAAAGAAATTAGCAACGCATAGTGCGATTACCTGTAATAAAACCTGGTTACAGCACGTTGCACCCCATCTCCCCGAAGAACCATCGTTTCAGGAAGATCAAACTCATTATATGTATAAATATATTCCTCCTGGTAATCTTCATAGCGTACTTTTATGTAATTGTTAACGGATGGCCATCCATACCTGTCTATTCCCATTAAAAGACATTCATACCCAAAGTTCAAAGGATTCGGCTTATTATCATACTCATCAATGAAAAAGTCCGTTAACGGATCTCCGGTATTATCATAGTTTTCATTACCACTTACTTTTATAATGTTACCCGCATTGTTGTATGTATATTCCAGCCTTTCCGCCTCAAAGTAATTGTTTGCAGACAGATCTTTGCGAAACACCTGCTGCAGGTCTAACTGTCCTTTATTGTTGTAGCCGTAAGCAATGCTATCCCTCGTAACCTCGGATGGATGAATGAACGGGTCAAGAATAATATAGTGAATGCTGTGAGTATACTGCTTGTTCAGCGGGTCATAAAAAACATGGTAAAGGGAGCTGTCTGTCCGTTGCAGGTCAAAGCCCACATAATGAAACAATACCGGCACCAGGCGTTCAATAATCCCCCCGCTGTTCCGGTATAACCTCAACTCCAGGTTATAGTAACTCACATTTATTAAATCATTCCCAAACGATTCATCTGTAGCTTTAACAAGTTTGCCATTGGTATCGTAGAAATAACGCAATACTACAGAATCTTCCGCTCCATATACAGTAACTATTCTTTCAGGCAACCGGATCTGTATGGGATCGGGTGTATCATCATCCGGTAATTGTGGCTCTTCAGGCAGCTCCGTAGAAACCTCTTTTTGACAGGATATAAAAAGAACAGGTAAAAGGGTAAGGATTAAAAAAAGAGCCCGTTTCATAGTTGAAAAAAATATTATCGATAATAAAAAGTATAGGTGGTTACATGGTTGTAAGGCAATATGGTTTTCACTCCTGTTTCCGGTTTACCATTGCTTCCCGCTTCCAGCGAGGTCAGTATGCTCAAATCCGACCCGATTCCGGTTTGATCTTTTACCTCCAGTTGCCGGATATTCAGATTTTCGGCATTGGGCAATCCCGTGAACCAGTAATTCTGGGCAGCACTGGCACTTGCCCACAGGTAATCAGGTTCAGTTCCGTACGTATATTCAAACACGGTAGTATGCAGCAATGACCCGTCGGGAGAGGAAACCGATGAATAAAAGTTAGTTACCGACACATTTCCCTGCGCATTAAATTCAAACTCTTTTCTTTCCGATAATTCATACCCCAGCCCATAGTCGGTAAACACTTCTACCTGTGTCATATTGCCTGCCGAATAGGTGTACACCGCACTATCCACCACGGGGAAACCAAAATTATTCTGGGTCGAGATACTATAATCAAATTCAAAGCCTGTCGCATCCGGATAATGAACGGTTGTTTTAATCGTGTCATATACTATCCCTCCGTAGATCTCTGAAAACAAGGTGTTCGCTATCCTGCCGGCTTCATCTCTTTCATATTCCTGGAAACTATGATACTGTATCCCTGAGGACAAGCCATCCGTTGTGGCCGTTTCCAGTCTCCCTTCATCATCGTAAGTATAAATGGTAACAAGGCTATCGCTTCCGGAAACAGCAACCGACCTTACCAGCAAACCGGTAATCGGGATCTTCGCTCCTTCAATACTTAACTCTTTCTGGCAGGAAGTAACCAGCATAACCACAACACTCAACACAACAAATGATATCCTGCAACAATACTTCATAGAGCGGATAATGAGAATGAAGAATAATGTGCCGGAGTTATTTACAACTCCAGTAAGGTTTTTACAGGATCTTTGCCCATGAGCAGCAAAGCCGGGTTTTCCAGCAATTCTTTTACGCGAACCAAAAAGCTTACAGATTCTCTGCCGTCAATAATCCGATGATCGTAGCTCAATGCGATATACATCATGGGCTTTATCATTACCTGCCCGTTAACCGCCATGGGACGGTCCTGTATCTTATGCATGCCCAATATGGCGCTCTGGGGCAGGTTGATGATGGGTGTGCTCATTAATGACCCAAATACGCCACCATTCGTAATCGTGAACGTACCTCCCTGCAGTTCTTCAATCGTGAGCTTATTATCCCTGGCTTTATTGGCCAGCTCAATTACTTTCTTCTCAATATCAGCCATTCCCAGGCTTTCTACATTGCGCATAACCGGCACCGTAAGTCCCCGGGGAGTACTTACGGCTATACTGATGTCGGCATAATCATGGTACACCAATTCATCGCCGTCGATGTAAGCATTTACAGCAGGCCATTCACCCAACGCAATAGCGCATGCCTTCGCAAAAAAGCTCATGAAGCCAAGCCCTACACCGTGTACTTCTTTAAACTTGTCCTTATAAATTTTCCGTATTTCCATTACAGCCGTCATATCTACTTCATTGAAAGTAGTAAGCATGGCTGTAGTATTTTTAGAATCAACCAAACGCCTGCTGATGGTTTTACGCAGGTTGGTCATCTTTTCCTTGCGAACATTTCTTGTAAACAGTTCCTGTCCTTTAAACGCTTTTTTTCCGGGATTTGCCAGTGCAGCCAATACATCTTCTTTTACGATGCGTCCCGCACTGCCGCTGGCGGTAATATTTTTAGGGTCAATTTTTTTATCTGCAATAATAGCCGCCGCTACCGGTGTAGCTTTTACATCGGCCGGGCTCTTATCAGTGGCGGAAGCGACAGTTGCCTGCTTTGCTTCGGCAGGAGCAGCTGCAGAAGTTGCTTTTACTTCTTTCTTATCGGGCACCGCTATATCCGTATCGATCGTAGCTACTGTATCCCCTATTTTAATTACATCGCCCTCTTTGGCGCCCTGGAGCAACTGTCCCGATTCAATGGCATTCAGCTCAAACGTAGCTTTTTCGCTTTCCAGTTCTGCCAGCACTTCGTCTCTTTTTACAAGGTCTCCGTCCTTTTTCAGCCATTTTAAAAGTGTTACCTCGCTGATGGATTCTCCTATAGTGGGCACTTTTACGGCCAGCTTCCCTTTGCCGGCAGCTTTTGCTTCCTGCGTCGGAGCCGGAGCCGCCGGTGGTATTTCCTTCGCGGATGCCGGCGCTTCTTTCGCAATACTTCCATTGCCGCCCGGTTTTGCCGCAGTTTCGTCTATCCTGGCCAATACGGCGCCAATGGCCAATGTATCACCCTCGCTGGCCGCCGTAGTAAGTATGCCCGATTGTTCAGCATTTACTTCAAAAGTTGCCTTCTCGCTTTCCAGTTCCGCTATCACTTCATCCCTTTCCACATATTGGCCGTTTGTTTTCACCCATTTCAATAAAGTAACTTCGCTAATTGATTCTCCTACTGTCGGAACCTTTATGTCAATCATGTTGTATACAGTTTATACTGATCTATTGCTTGCTGAATAAAATTAAATGGAAAATGCTGTTTCTACAATTTCTTTCTGTTCCTGGGCATGTATTTTGGCAAAGCCGGTTGCCGGCGCAGCGCTGCTTTCCCTGCTGATAACGCCATAGTTAATTTCAGGTAACCCCAACTGGCGCAAACCGGTGTTAAGGTTCATTTGCAGGAACGATGCGGCTCCCATATTCAACGGTTCTTCCTGCACCCAGTACCAGATCGCTTTACCATACTTACCATACAAAGCAGAGAGCTGGTGGTATGGAAGCGGATACAACTGCTCAATGCGCACCAGGGCAACATCCTTCCGGCTTTCTTTTTTCTGCTGTTCCGCGAGGTCGAAATAGACCTTGCCCGAACAAAACAATACTTTTTTTACCAAAGCAGGGTTATCTGTATAAGGATCATCTATTATTTCCCTGAATGAGCCACTGGTAAATTCATCCACGGGCGAATAGCTGCCCGTATGCCTCAAATTTGCTTTGGGCGAAAAATTGATCAGCGGCTTGCGGAAAGGCCATGTCAACTGCCTGCGCAAGGCATGGAAGAAATTGGATGCCGTTGTAATATTGGTAACAACCATATTCAATTCAGCGCACATTTGTAAAAATCTTTCCATCCTGCCGGAGCTGTGCTCGGGTCCCTGTCCTTCATAACCGTGCGGCAGCAGCATGGTAATACCGTTCATCCTGTTCCACTTTTCTTCTCCCGCTGTAATGAACTGGTCAATCATAGGCTGCGCCACATTACAAAAATCGCCAAACTGCGCTTCCCATATTACCAATGCATTGGGGTTAGCCAATCCATACCCGTATTCAAATCCTAAAACACCGTATTCGCTCAAAAAAGAATTAAATATCCTGTAATGCCCTGTTGCCCCGGGTATACGGCTGAGCCTGTTGTATTCCTCATCCGTATTCTCATCACTCAGCACGGCATGCCTGTGCGAAAAAGTGCCGCGGCACACATCCTGCCCGCTCATGCGTACATCTTTTCCATCCAGCAACAGGCTTCCGTATGCCATCAGCTCTCCCGTTGCCCAGTCAAGCTTTCCTTCGGTATTAAACAATTTTATTTTATCCTGTATGATCTTCTCAATTTTCTTTAACGGTGTAAAGTCTTCCGGCCACTTCATCATGGCTTCAAACACCGTATTAAAGCTTTCCCTGCTGATAGCGGTGCCGGGAGATTTTTCAAAGTCCTTATCCGTCGCTTTACGCAACTGCTTCCACCATTGATCAGGCTGCTGGTATGTATAAGGCAGGGGATTTTGCTTAACCTCGTCTAACCTGTCCTGCAGGTCATCCCAGAATTTTTTTTCCATTCCTTTGGCCAGTTCCTGCGCTTCCGGCTCTCCATGCTCCAGCAGGTATTTTACATATACCTCGCGGGGATTAGGATGTTTATCGATCAGCGCATATAAGGTAGGTTGTGTGAACTTGGGATCATCGCCTTCGTTGTGCCCGTGTTTGCGATAACATACCATATCAATAAAAACATCCGACTGGAATTCCTTGCGATAACGGGCTGCGATTTCCGCGCATTTAACCACTGCTTCAGGATCATCGCCATTTACATGCATTACCGGCGCCTGTACCATTGCTGCCAATGAAGTACAGTAGTCTGAGCTGCGTGCATCATCAAAATCTGTTGTAAACCCTATCTGGTTATTTATTACAAAATGGATGGTACCGCCTGTACAATATCCTTTCAGCTTGCACATCTGCAATACTTCATACACAATTCCCTGTCCGGCTATAGAAGCGTCGCCATGTATCAGGATGGGCAACACTTTTTCATAATTGGCCTCATGCAGTATATTGGCCCTGCCCCTGGCAAAGCCTACTACTACAGGATCTACGGCTTCCAGGTGTGATGGGTTGGGCATTAATTTCAGGTACATTATATGACCATCCGCCGTTCTTACTTCGCTGCCAAATCCAAGATGGTACTTTACATCGCCGCTGCCCATCGTTTGGTCTACCTTACCGGTTCCTTCGAACTCGCTGAATATCTGATTATACGTTTTGCCCATGATGTTGGCCAGCACGTTGAGCCTGCCACGGTGTGCCATGCCTATTACTACTTCCTGTACGCCAAATCCTGCGGCTTTGTTAATAATAGCATCCAGCGCTGGGATGGTCGTTTCACCGCCTTCCAGGGAAAATCTTTTTTGCCCGATGTATTTGGTATGCAGGAATTTCTCGAACATGACCCCCTGGTTCAGCTTTTCCAGTATCCTTTCTTTTTTCTTTAACTCCAGCGATTGCGTAAAATTCCGCTCCATTTCGTTGGTAAGCCAGTCCACCTTCTTCTGATCGCTGATGTACTTAAATTCAATTCCCACATTGGAGGCATAACAGGCTTTAAGATGGTTGAGAATATTTCTTAAAGAAGTAGTACCCAGTCCAATAAGATTACCCGCGAAAAAATTCTTATCCATATCCTCCTCGGTAAACCCGAAGAAACTCAGAACGAGGTTCGCTCCCCTGTCTTTACGGGTGCGGATAGGGTTGGTGGTGGCGATCAGATGTCCTTTATTGCGATATCCCAATATCAGCCTGTAGGCTCCTAATTCCTTTTTCCAGTCTACTCCATCCGTTGTTCTATAGCTTGTTGTGGAAGTGGTGGACGCTTTTTCTGCCGCTCCATTTACCACATTGCCATTGGTGGCAACTTTATTGCTTGAAACCGCAAAATCAAATCCCTCAAAAAATTTTTTAAATTCCGGGTCAACGCTTTGGGGGTCTTTCACAAAATCCTTGTACAAATTTTCTATGTATGCCGGATCGGAGCTGGTAATGTACGAAAAATCCTTCATGGAGCAATTTTTGAAAAGAGACACAAACCTACGTGATTTTGATGATATCAATTTGTAAAAACCCGGTCAAAAGCAGGTAGTTATGCATCATTAATAAAATTTTAAAACTTTCATATAACGCAGATCTTTACCAATAATTTCTCACGGCAACCAAATTAAAATACGAAAGAACGCCATATAAAATTTGGAATTAATCAAACATGGTATTACCTTTGCCGTCCTAAAAATTTCAATACATGGCTAATCATAAAGCTACTAAAAAGGATGTGCGCCAGGCGGCCAAACGCAGGGATAGAAATCGCTATAATGGCAAAACTACGCGTAATGCCATCCGCGACCTGAAAGCGATCAGTGATAAAAAAGGAGCGCTTGATAAACTTCCTTCTGTAGAAAGCATGATTGACAAGCTGGCTAAGCGCGGAGTTATTCATAAGAATAAAGCTGCCAACTTAAAAAGCAAGCTGGTTAAAAAAGTAAGCACCCTGGCTTAATCCGCTGATTCTGTTTAAATAAACATATTGTAAGATTGCATTCCCTTCAACGGAATGCATTTTTTTTCCCTTTACCTGTCTCTCAATCCCGGCGATATATAATTTAATATTCACATATATATTTTAAATTTTTCAGGATTGAACCGATTTTCCGGGAGCTTATTACCGATAGCCCTTTGCCTTTGGTGTTCATTTGCAGGGGCGCAGGATATTTTCCGTGGCTACGGGCATCTGTTTACTTCTCCGCTCCATTATACAGCCTGCCGGGTCAAAGGCGAATTAACGATTGATGGAAAAATGGAAGAAAAAGTCTGGCGTAAAGCTCCCTGGTCGGAATATTATACTGATATAGAAGGCAGCAAACGTCCTGCACCGGCTTTACAAACCAGGTGTAAAATGCTATGGGATGAAAAGTACCTGTATATAGCAGCAGAGCTGGAAGAGCCGCATATCTGGGGGAAACTCACAAAGCACGACCAGATCATTTACCACGACAACGACTTTGAAGTATTTATTGATCCTGATAACGACACCCACCATTATTTTGAGCTGGAGTTCAATGTTTTAAATACTGTATTTGACCTGTATTTGTCTAAACCCTACCGCAACAGGGGACACTTGCGCATGGACTGGAATGCGAAGGGTTTACGATCGGCTGTATATGCAGAAGGTACGATCAACAAGGCATCGGATACCGATCAAAAATGGACAATAGAAATTGCCATCCCCTTTGATGCGCTTACAATGGAAGCATATGTGGTGAAAAAGCCCGAAAGCGGGGATGTCTGGCGGATCAATTTTTCACGTGTACAGTGGAGCACGGAAGTGAAAGACGGCGATTATGTAAAAAAGATAAACCCTGAAACAGGCAAACCACTACCGGAAAACAACTGGGTATGGTCTCCGCAGGGAGTGATCAACATGCATTTCCCTGAGAGATGGGGCTACCTGCGATTTTCAAACCGGGCAGCAGGCAGAAAACAAGCGCCTTTTGTATTGCCTGAAAGCGAGTCATTCAAAAAATACCTGTGGCTGGTATACTATAAGCAAAAGGAATATGCCCGGCAAAACAGGCAGTATGCTACGCAGCTTACAGAATTGGAAATACCACAAACTGTAACGGAAAGCGGAGATACTGCGACCCTCGAACTTACCAGTGAATCCGGCAGGCATTTCAGAGCAATTATCTCTATAGGCAAATCCGGCAAACGCTGGCAAATAGACCAGGATGGGAAGGTTTCTGATTTTTGATTTGGGGATTTCTGATTTCAGCAGTCAGCCATCAGCTAGTATGAGCATGCACAACGAACAAACTATAAACAACAAACAATAAACCTGAAACTTGCAACCTGCAACATCTCAAATTTCAAATCTCAAATCTCCAATTATCTAAAACCTGTTCTTCCACATCATGCTCTCAACCGGTTTGTCGGGCTGGCCGCTGTATTTGGCATTTTTCTTCTGGTTGTATTTTACCTCTATTTCACCTTCCACCGGGAAATAAATCAATTGCCCCACGGGCATGCCTTTGTAAATACGCACCGGCTGTTTAACAGATATCTCCAATGTCCAATTACCACAAAAACCTACATCGCCCTTACCGGCGGTTGCGTGTATATCAATTCCCAGCCGTCCGGTTGATGATTTTCCTTCCAAAAACGGCACATGCGCGTGTGTTTCGGTATACTCCAGGGTTACACCCAGGTAAAAAATATGCGGATACAGCACAAATCCTTCATCAGGGATTTCAAAATGCTCAATTTCATTGTGTTTTTTGGCGTCGAGGATGTGCTCACGGTAAGTAGCCAGCCATTTGCCCAGGTGCACATCATACGAATTGCTGCCCAGGCAGTCCCTGTTATAAGGCTCAAGCTTGATGGTACCTTTTTCTATTTCTTCCAGTATCCTTTTATCAGACAGTATCATGCACCGTGTTTTATATTGATTTCAAGTTTCTGACGTCTGCCGGTTCAATTGCAGATCAGCCCGGGATATTAATCCGTACCTTTGCCGGCCCGCTTTCATCGACATTGGCTGTCAGGCGGCGAATTTCGTATTTCGTTTCCTGTAATGCCCCTATTTTATCAACATAATATCAACGAAAGCACAAAACTGGGAGTATGGCGCATCGAAGAGCCGGAAAGCTTTTTCCTGCAGCATGTTTCACTACAACGCGACATTACACATCCGCACAAACGGCTGCAACACCTTGCCGGGCGTTATTTACTGAAATTTCTTTTCCCGGGGTTTCCTCATGAATTAATTGAGATCGCCAGCACCCGCAAGCCCTACCTGCCCAATGAAATGTATCATTTTTCCATATCGCATTGCGGCGATTATGCGGCGGCAATAGTAAGCACCAGCCGGCGCGTTGGCATTGATATAGAAATACCAACTTCCAAAGTAGAAAGGGTCCGCCATAAATTCTTGCATGCGGTAGAATGGGAAGGCGTGGAAAAAGACGACCTATACACCCTATATGATGCAGCCGGTGAGAGGATGAAAAAGCTGACCCTTTTATGGAGCGCCAAGGAGGCGGTTTTTAAATGGTATGGAAACGGGGAAGTAGATTTTAGTGAACACATCCGTTTGCAAACCGAACGATTGAAAGCATCAGAGGAAGGAATAATAGACGCTTCATTTTTAAAGAAAGATCCCGTACACCTCAGCCTCCCCTTCAGGTTATTTGACCGGCTTTGTCTCGTGTGGGTTGTTACCTGAAGTAATGACTTTTAAGCAGCGGAGCTGTATGCCGATGCAAATAATGTAATAAGGCTGAATTAACAATTAGCTTTTAGTGTTGATAGTAAAATATAAACACTCTCGCCCGGTCACTGCG
>JAHBTL010000031.1 GCA_019638615.1 Chitinophagaceae bacterium
CATATAAATTCTATTCTAGAAGCAAGTCCGACACGGCCGACTTCTCCGCAAATGATCGAATTGCTTACCGGCAACTACGAACTTCATGGCAATTATACCCAACTACTCAACCCTAGTCAAATTGAATTCATCAATCCCGAAAACAGGCTCTTTGTGCTAAATCAATTTTATGGTGGTGTCTATCAAGCTTATATCGCTAAATGGGAGTGTATCGCACCTGCATCAATTGACAAAAAAGCGAAGGAAATCAATAAAATGTTAAGTAAGGCATTAAACCAGATCCCTGAAGAGGGAGATGGTATTATACACATCGGGTATGAAACTGTGACTGGCCCCCTTGTTGAATTTAGGCGGCAAGAAAAAATCAACCAGGTTATTCAGCGTTTTAATTTCGGTTCTAAAAATATCAAAGCTGTCTTTTTTAATGCTTTCCAGCTACGGCCCAAAATAGACGGTTCGGATTGGGCAGAAACAATATTATTTTTTGAAAGGGAAAAAGATTCGTCATTACCTAAAAATCTTTTGCTAGCCCCTGACAGTACAGAAATTAGAGATGACACCCACTGGGCGGAAGATTTGATTAATCGGCATATTTGAACAAGAACGGGTGTAATTGAATAGCCATTGTTTTCCGATTACTTTCTAATCTATTAATCAATCATTTAGGCGAATTTTAGCGTATCCAGAAATGTAAGAAATCTAACCAGGGGTTCGAGTGTGGCCCCGTCCGGTCCGCAAATTTCACCTATAAGTCGCTGTAAAACAGCGACTTATTTATTTTTGGTCTCAATTCTGGTCTATAAACTTTTGCCATTCCCATCTACTTGATGCAACTTTTAACTTTAATGTAAAGAGGGTACATAAAGATAAAAATTAGGATTACTGCGTATTTACTAAAGCAAAAATGCAGTACCGGTATTGATACTGCATCTTCTGTTTATTCGTTATTGTTAGCTCTTTTTTCCTGCAACAATTCCTGAATATCATTCCATAAAAAATATACCCGTGACCGAACCTTTTTAGGCTTTAGTTTACCATGCTTGATCCAGTTGTAAATGGTGGGCGGTGTTATATTAAAAAGCTGGCAAACCTCATCCATTTTGTAAAGTGGCTTATATATCATACCAGCTATTTTGTACTCTGGCCCGACTTGCTTTGAAGCAAATTCTTCCACCAGTTCATTAGCTACTTTGAATAATACCAATTGGTCTTGCCTACTGGCTATATAATACACTGTTTAACACATACACCAAACTTCCCAATACGGGATTGTAAGAAGGGATATAACGGATATATCCCAACTCGTTTAAATCCCGCATACATTTATGATAGGTTGCCATGCCGGATATTTTTGCCTGCCGCATCAGTTCCCTGCTGTATATAGATACCGGAATATTTTATTAACTGGGCTACAGTATTGTGAGAAGACAGACAAAACAGAAATGTAGCCAGGCGGCTTGGCAATGCGCGCTTTCGTTATAAAACTTCTGTTAAAGATATGTATGATCATGCCGATCGTAATCTTGATCATAACCAGATACGCCGACTCGCCGAATGCAACTTCATTAAACAACAGGAAAATCTGCTTATTACATGTATTATTAATATTGAATTAAACAATCCTAGTTTTTGCCAAGACTTTGATTGATAAGTTGTATTATCTCATGGTTACCATGTTGATGTTCTTGATGCTGATGATGGCTGTTTTCTTTCAACTGTGTAAGAATATCTTTTAATACCTTTTTAGCGTCTGGGGTGTTGATGACTGTGAGTCTTTGTACTGTGAATTTCAGTAAGTCCGGCATTTTTGTTTTTACGGCGATTGCCGCTGCCCGGTTCATATCCAAACTTACTAACGGTTCAAAAGCATACCACAGCATGAGCGGCTGATTGTGATCGGTACTATCTTCCCTATGTTGATATAATGCCTCTAACACTTCCCAGCGATTTGTTGGTGTTGTGCGTTGCATGGCGGCTGCTACATAAAGGCGCACCATGGCAGATGTGTCTGATTTTGCCAGCTCACTAAAAGCCTGGAGCACGCCGTCGGCTGGCGACTCGTTTTCTACCAGCAGTTGAATGCTCCAACTGCGCAGGTATTCATTATCATTTTTTAATAATGCCAGTAGTTCATTTTCCGAAATACCTTTTGTTACATGCAGTGCCCAAAGTGCCCTAAGCTTCCTGGTGATGTCAGGATTTTCATTTAGTATTTCTTTCAATTCTGTATACACTGCAGCATTGCCACCGCGTTGTTGCAATTGTAAACGAGCCTGCCGAACGTACCAGTCATTAGGATGAAGCTGGTAATTCACCAGTTCCAGGTCGGTGGCTTTGGAAAGATCTACCTGTACCCATTTTTCATCCTGGTGTTTAATGGTAAAGATCCTGCCCATTGTTTTATCGTGCACATCCGGGTTAGGGCTATGGCATTGATTTTTGTCGTACCAGTCAATCACATATACGGAACCGGTAGGACCATACCGGAAGTTCAGCCATTGCGACCAGGAATCGTTGGTGAGTAAAAAGTCTTTTCCGTGCGTTCCGCTATAACCTGATCCTTTGCGTACCAGGTGATCGATGTTTACCCGGCTGCCATGAATATTGTTCATAAAAATATCATTGCGGTATTGCGCCGGCCAACTATCGCCACCGAGGTAGATCATAGCACCTACATGGGCATGTCCACCACCCTTACTATCTGACCTGAAATTACCCGCATGCGGTCCCCGGTTGCCAATCCAATGCACATGATCGGCAATGGTCTTGATGTCGCTGTACGTGTGTGGCATGATGTGTTTACCTGCCTGGCGGATATATCTGGCCCCTTGTATGACATGGTAGAGATGCGGAACCACACAAGTCGTGATGAAGGCATGTCCATAGTCGTTGAAATCAATACCCCAGGGGTTGCTGGTTCCTTCTGCAAACAACTCAAATTTTTTGGTTACAGGGTGTACGCGCCATACGCCTGCATCCAGGCTTATTCTTTGGGAGTCTGGTGTGCCGGGCCTGCCCACTAATGATTTGGTAAATACACCTTCTGTGCCGTACAACCAGCCGTCCGGTCCCCAATGCAAACTGTTTAAAGTCTCATGAGTATCCCGGTAGCCCCAGCCGTCAAGCACCACTTCAGCGGGTCCGGCTGGGCGGTCTGTTTTTTCATCAATGGGAATGAATAAAAGATAAGGTGCTGCACCTACCCATACGCCGCCCAGTCCTACTTCTATGCCACTCACAAGGTTCAATGTATCAATAAAAACTTTCTTGCTGTCCAGTGTACCATCACCGTTAGTATCCTCAAAAATATAGATGCGGTCAGTACCCTTACCTTCGGGTGCCCGTACAGGATAGGTATGCGATTCCACAACCCATAACCTACCCCTGCTATCCATTGTAAAAGCAATGGGTTTAATAATGTCTGGTTCTGCTGCTGCCAGTTGAATGCTGAAGCCTTGCGGCAATTCCATGGCTGCTGCAGCTTTTTCGCCGGAGAGTCCTGCATACTTTGTGATATCCAATGGCGGCATCACAATGATATCATCTGGTTTTAATTCATTAGAAAATACCGGCCGTTTGGCATATAACCTGAAGTCGTCAAAATTAAGATGGGCAGATTTGTCTTTACCAATATACGAGATGGGTGAGATACCTGTTTCTTTATCAATCAACCGGATGTAGATGTTCTTGTTGAGCAGCTTTCTAAGATCCGCTACTACCGGGCGAAGTACCGATTTCCCGGTTCCTGTAATCTGGAAAAAAGCGCTGTCGTTCTCCGCATTTACCAGCTCCACCCTGGTCTCCTGCATGGCACCGCCAGACACTTTGAATGCGGCGAATGGCTGGTTAACTTTGAATGGTGCTGAAGTGAGCGTGCCGGTTTTTTCATGTTCCGTTTGACCGCCACTGCTGATAAAAAATTTACCCTCTTGTTGAATATTCACATCTTTTTCATGCTTGGGTGAAGGAGTTTGTCCAATCAATCCATTTTGAAAAGCCGTACCTTCCGCTGTCCAATCTCTGAGTGTGCCTGATTCAAAGTTCAGGTTCAGTGGCTTACCGTTACTGAGCGGCAAGGAGCCTTTAACGGTATTAACAGTTGTTTCCAGGCTTTCTGTTACCACTATTTTACCCACCATACCGGCAGCCCGATGCCCGGGGACACTGCAGAAATAAATATCGTTTTGATTGGCAGTGAAGGTCACGTAAGTGGTAGCGCCTTTTTCTACCAGCACTTTACTCTTAATTTTTAGTTTTTCCAGGCAGAGATCGTGCGTCATCGGTTCTCCATTTACGATGTTAATGCGTACGCGATCTCCTTTTTTCACTTTTAATACCGGGTTGCGTGTGCCGTCCTTGGTCATATACCCGAGCATGGTCGCTTCCAATGTAAATTCACGGTTCACTTTAAGTGCAGGTTTGGGTGCAGGTTGCTGCTGTGCTGCTGCGCTACTACTGTTTGTAAAAACCAATAGTATTATACTTACCAATACGTAAAGAAATTTTTTTGTCATATCGTTTCAGATGATTTAAATATTTGTTGGATAATGATGCTCTGTTTCAATTGGAGGATGGTAACGGGGTAAGCATAATGTTCTTGAGTGTGATCTCCGCTTTACCTCCGCCATGAATCTGGAAGGCAATCTTACCTGATTGAGGAATGGTTGGATCCGGTTCAATATAGTCCACTGTTTTTTCTCCATTCAGCCAAATGCGGATATGCCCATTAATGCAGACTACTTCGTAGTCGTTCCACTCGTTTGGATGCAATACTTTTTTGATGAGCATGGTATCTGCGTGCGCAATCACTTTCTTCCGCCTCGATTCATCATAAAGGCAACCCCAGAAGTAATCGCCGAGATCTGCCTGGTAACCGATCATCTCATACGACGGATCTTTAATGCGCTGACTGTGAAACTGTACACCTGAGTTGATGAAGCCATCTGTGCCGGTGAGTTTAAAACGTAAGCGCAACCGGAAATTGTCATAGCTTTCAGTGGTACTGATGAATTCATTGTGTGGAATGGTTTGGCTGAGGTTGCCACCAATGAGGTTGCCGTTCTCAATTCTCCATGTAGTAATGGTATCTCCTTCCAGTCCTTTAAAGGTTTTACCATCGAAGAGCTGAATAGATTTTTGAGCAAAGAGATTTGCTGTACTGAGTAGGAAAAGTGTGAATCCTATCTTTTTAATCATATTTATCTTCTTGTACATTCTGATCAGTTTTTTGTTACAACATCAAACTTTAATTTCGCGATGCGCATCCCATCTAAACTGGTGTTGAGTGCTACGATATAATATTGATCGCCATCTTTTATAATTTCAGGAGCTGCAACGTTGAGCTGACTCACCATGAACTCATCGTTGTTGTCACCAAAATTTAATAGATCAGACGAACTGTATTGTGTGTTGAGACTTTTTTCACCATACAACTGGTTCCTGAATAGCACATATTGTTTGCCTACTTTTACAACAAAGGGGCACTCTGCATCACCACCATGCCAGTTGCTCTGCTTCATGGCGGAACCACCTCTTGATACCACAACGGGTTCACCCCAGTTCTTCAGGTTAGTGGAAGTTCTGCAGTAAATCGCGGTTTGGGGTTCTGCCGATTTGTTGTATTCTTTATTGTGTGCACTATAATAGCAGTAATAAGTATTGTCTTCTTTGATCACCATGGCATCTCTTGTATTATACAATGGTCCTGTAAACAGGGTTGCATTGCCTTTTTCGTTGAGCACCCGTGTGAATGTTTTTCCGTCTTTGCTGGTTGCCAGGCAGATATTTCCCCAGTCGCCATAAAACATATAGTAGGTGCCATTTTCTTTAAACACATACGGTGCCTGCAATCCACCTGCTGTTTCGCCTAGTGTAGTATCTGCCTGCATTGCAATACCCATGGGTTGCCAGGCGGTATCTGATAGACTTTTGCCTTCCCAGCGGTGAAATAAACGAGTATTCCCACCGATATTGGTAAAACGAATGCAGGACCAGAGTTGCCAAGTTCCATCTTCCGCCTGCCACACAGCAAAATCAACAGGCTCTTGTTCCTTCCCTGTATATTGACCCAAGTCGGGTTGATGCGTGATGGTATGCCATTCACCATCGATAACAGGTTTGTATAGCTTTGTTTTTGATTGACAGCTCACCAGTGATGCCAGTATTACAAAGATTATTAGTGAGGTAAAACTTGTGAGTTTGAATGCTAAGATCTGCTCCCACTGATTCTTTACCACCGCGTATTTTGTTGTTTGCATCTTCATTGCTTTAATGTTATTGCCTTGTTTTTTATGATCACCCTTGTTTCGTTGTTTATTTTTTCCGGTTTGTACTTCGAGTATTATGTACCGTTATGTTGATCCTGCCCCAGGTTGTTTTTCTTTCTATCGGGTCAAATGTTTTGGTTTCAAAACTTCCGTAAAAGTTGATGGTATGTCCATCAGGACAATCGGGAGAAATCTTTACTACGGAGCTCATGGTAAAACCGTCGGGCCAGATGGCTGGAATCATTTCATCTACCAGTTCTGTTTCGTCCTGGATAACCCATTTATCATCCGTGTATAATCTTACACGATGGGCACCGGTGTATACCATGATTTTTTCTCCGGCATCTGCTACTCCGTTTCCATTGCCGGTGCCGAAAGCGCGATCCCGCACTGTTCTTCTATCGTCAATTTGTATGCTATCCATCACAGGTGCATCATATAAAACGGGTACAATCACTTTGTCATGATATCGTTGGTCATTATAGTCAATCGTTACTTTAATATTCAGGGAAGGAGGTTCAGCATGTTGCGGTAATTTTTTTTGAACGAAAATTGAAAATACCGGAGAATGGATGATCCGCTGTCCGCACTTTACGTTTACTTCAATAGGATTGTTTAAAAAATGTACTGCGGTATCCGTGCACGAAAGCCGAATCTTTAATTTTCCTGTTGGTAAGCCAGCATTGCCCCGGTTAAGTAACCTGACGGAAAGAGAACCTCTTTTGCCATTGTATAATACAGGCGTATTGTTACTGGTGCTGTGGTCAAGTACAATAAACGAGGGCTGGTCATCTGCACTGTAAATACCGGTTTCTATTCCCGGTTGACTGTAGGAAAAGTAGAGCCGTCCATTTGCGTCAGCCTGTTGTTGGGCATCGCTGATCTGCCCTGTTCTTTTCGTATAGGTAACCACGTTATATTGCTTTCCGGGTGTGTATAGTGGCGCTGTTGTAACCTGCACCGCACCGGTATACAATGCAGTGCCACCGGGAAGCCATTTTAGTTGATGCAGACCAAACCCAGCGTTATCTACATTGGTAAGTGTCGTATACCCGGGTTTATTCTTATTTGTTGTAACGGTGTAATCCCAAACGCTAAACTCCGGGTAAATGTCTGTATGTGTCCAACGCTGCGGAAGCTGCGGTCTGGTACTGAAAGCTGCTTTTACAAATTGTATCGCTGACTCCAATACTTTTACTTCTCCGGGTTTGTCTACCACATGCCCGCCATGGAATTTCCAATAATCCAATGGTATTCCTTCACAAATAGCACCTTGCTGCACTTCATCGTTGAGGTAGTAGAGTATATCGGTATCGCCATTGTGCAGACGGATCTTTACATCCTGCAAATTGTTAAACATATAGCGAACGGGGTATAAAGTATGATTACCCGGACTGCCAATGAAAAATTCCGGACTGCCTGCCATGCTCACCGCTGCCGACACTTTATCGGGATATTTACCAGCCATAAAGAATGACATAAAGCCACCCATGCTAAAACCAATAATGCCGCGGTGCTGTCGTTCCTGCAAGGTGCGGTAAGTATCGTCTATATGATTGATCAATTCGAGGAAATAATCCTTCATTTGCACATCGTATTGCACATGCTCGTGATCACCGGTGTTATAAGGACGTGGCTCCGCAGTATCGATATTCCCGTCCCACATCACTATGATGAGCTGGTGCTTGTCCACCAGTGCTTTTATTTTTTCCGGTTCCGGTAAGGCAATGGAATCTTTAAAGTATCGCTCACCCCAACCATGAAAAAAATAAATAACCGGGTATTTTTGGCGAGAGGTATCATATCCCTTGGGCAGGTATATCCGGTAATATTTATCGTGGTTAAAAACTTTGCTGTAATGCGATGTATCTGTATGTGAGGCGCTATGTATCACCTGGCTTTTTACAGGTAAATATTGTCCCGCAAACAAGAGCAGGATATGAATAATTTTCTGAAGTTTTAATTTCCTCATGTTACTATTGATTGATGTAGAAGAAATTGTTCTTTACAGTGTTAATCATTGTTTCTTCTTTTGAATATTCTGTGCGATACTGACGCTAATGCCATGGCTGTTTTATATTTTGATTGTCTTGTTGTAGCTAAGAGGGTTAGTCATTACTTTAATTTTGCTTATTGGTCAACTTATACATTTTGCCATCTGCTTTGGTTAATATGTACAGCTCTCCCTGCATGTCTCTGCCAAAATGAAGATCTACCCGTTGGCTGCCACATGCCTCTTTTAAAGTGGCGGGTAAACCATTGATCTTTATTTTCCATTCTTTTACCGTTGCCTGACTGCCCTGTTTTATATCTGCCATGTCTACATAAAAAAGCCGCCCATCCGGAATATCACCAAACAAAAATTTCCCTTTGAGTTCCGGTATCAATGAACCTATGTATTCAAAACCGCCGGCAATCGCATGTCCTTCGTCATGATCATATTGCACTACCGGGTAAGTAATCTTGTAGATACTGTCATTAGCCGGGAGCGGATAAACACTTCCCATATTTTCTTCTAAATCAGCAGACACAAAAGTTCCTTCCCGCAGCGGCCAGCCGCAATTGTTACCTGGCTTAACAAGATCCAACGCTTCAATATTTCCCTGTCCGATATTGCTGACCAGCATATCACCTGTTGCTGACCACGTGATCCGATGCGGATTTCTAAAACCATATGCGTATACTTCAGTTGCTGTTTTACTGCCAGCATTTTTCACGAAAGGATTTGTTTCCGGAATGCCGTATTTTCCATTGCGACTGTTTTTGCCCAATGGATTTATGCACAATACGGTACCCCAGGCTTGTTCAATACTTTGAACCAAATGACCATAACCTCTCTCTGTACTTCCACCATCACCCACGCCAATGTATAGCAAGCCATAATCTGCATGTCCTTTTTTTGCCATTGGGTTGAATACGATTTCCTGCACACCGTGAATGCCGGTAACCATATCAATTCTTAACAATTCCCGGCTTTGTCCTTTAAATGTATCTGCGTTGGGATCATTCGACTTCCATTCCGTCAGCACCCATTGCATCGCAACTTTTATGGAGTCGTTAAATGAAAAATCTGCTTTGGCAGATCCTGCAGATTCAGTATGCGTGGTATAGAGCAACCCGTTTTGTTGGTAGGCGGGATGAAAAGCAAAGCTTCCAAAACCAGTAGCAAGCCCCGGCTCATTAATAAATTGGGGTCTGTATTCAGCAATATTCAGAAAGGTAATTACCTGTTCATTTTTAAGTTTATACAACTTGCCACGGGTGTCGTTTACAAACAGATCGCCTTTCCCTGGCAGATAGTCCAGTTTAGTGATTTTTGCCAGCGGTGAAACGCTATCCGTAGCTGGCATCTGAATGAGTGCTGAAAGATTAACGACCAGGGAGGATAACTCAATTGGTTCCGGTATAGGATTGGTGATTGCATTTTGGCTAAACTTATTTTGTAAAGTGGGTATAGATTTTTTAGTGTGGAGGTAGGCGATGATATCCTGTAATTCATTTTCTTTTAATTGGGTAAAAGGGGGCATTACCGCATTCTTAAATTTGGTAGTCAAATTGCGAGCCCGCTCGCCACCGGCTGCTATTGCCTGCGGCGCATTTTTTATAAAGGATAATAGTTTTTCAACAGGCAATGCTGCGGTTATGCCTGCCAGTGAGGGACCAATACCATCCTGTCTGAAATTGTGGCAACCGCTGCAGTTTTTATCAAACAGCAAGAGTCCTCTTTCGATGGATGCGCTTTCTGCAGAAATTTCTTTTTTCCCGGACGCCCGTGATGTGCACCTGCTTAAAAATATTACCAGGGTACAGGAGAAAAGTATTGTAAATAATAGCTTGGGGATCATGTTGGATACGTTGAAATTTTTATTGGTTGGGATTCCAGCCTTTCAGGTTTTCCATCTGTATAAATTGCGCGTGCCTGATTTTTTTTAACGTGTTTTCCGTCCATTGATAGGTTGTAGGCAACTTGCCTAACGCAATGAAATTTTTTAATGAGATGATACCAGCCACCTGGGCGAGATCTGTTACCTGCAGGCAATTCAGCATTTCGATGGCTTCGCCGCGTCCGTTTTTTTCGCTGGCAATATCCTGGCTTGCAGGCGGGTCTTTAATGATGATGGAATGAATGTTTCCATCCAGCAATGCTGCATAGAGCGCCACCGCCGCCATTTCGCCTGAAGCGGCAATGCTGATTCGGTTCTTATCACAACCTCCCAGGGTTCTTAACATTTCCAGGCATCGGAGTACATCATATACCCGCATGGAGGCGACGGTACGTCCCGTCCATGCGCTGGCTCTGCGGATATGCCATTGTAAGTCGGGTGACCAACCGGTTTCTCCGATGCCTCTTGCTTTAAAAAAGGCAATACTTATGTTTGGATCTACGCCTGTTATCAACTCTTCCGCGGCGTTTCGTTCTTCATTTGGATTTCTCAATACCAGCAGCAAGGGTTGAGGTTGTTCCGGGGATTGGTTCCAGTGGATCTTTACTTTTAAACGCCAGTCTTTCTCGGGAATAAAACTGTACACCCGCGATTCAAATTTTGCTTCTTCTTTATAACGAAACTCCCATTGGGTGTTCAGTGCTGTCGCCTCCACGGGAAAGGCGTGGAATGTTTTTGCTTTTAGAAAATCCAACACCTGATTGCGGTATACAGACAGATCGTTTACATCCTTTATAACAGGCGGCGATGCTAGTTGTATAAATGAATTTTGAATGGAAGTTGTTCTGTCATTTTTTATTGGACCGTTTACAAAAACACGCAATACACTATCTGAAAGTAGTTTGGTGGTAGCGGTGTCAAAATCTCCGATAAGGTCGGGATTGACTTCTTTACCCATTAAATGTTTCAAAAAAAATGCAGCTATTTTGGGTCTCAGCAAACTACGGTCAGCATGTCCGCCGGGTGCTTCCACTAACGATATATTATTTTCTGCGTTGAATAACGAATATACTTTCTGTATGTTGGTCTTTAACTTCCTGATGGATTCAATAGAATACAGATCATCCCGATTGGCATTGGCAATCAGTAGGGGACGAGGCGCAATGAGGGCGCCAATATCAGCGTAATCAAACTGGTATACATTCAAGGACATCATACAATCGCAATGCGCATCTACGGTACGATGTGCAATTTGCATATCCAGCGTACCGGCACCTGCCACCGGCGCAACTGCTTTAACACGGGCATCCAGCGCTGCCAGATACCAGCTTTGCGCACCACCACCGGAAGCGCCGGTTACGCCCAACTTATTTTTATCCACTTCGGGGAGTTGGCTTAACAGGTCAAGCGCCCGGATGCCATTCCATACTTCAACACCGCCTGGATTGTAACCACGGCTGTACCAGTTGAACCAACCATTGGTGTTGGTGCCGCCATGCTCACCTCGTACTTCTCCAAATTGAATGGTTTCGATGATCAGGCATACAAATCCCAACTGGGCAAATTTCTGTGCCCTTGCCTGGTAAAATACTTTTTGTTCCGGCGCATGCCCGCATAAATAGAGTATGGCGGGAACGGGTTTGCGGATGTTATTTGGAATATATAGATTGCCTGGAACATAGAGTTGCGGCAACGACTCGTAGTAGAGTTTTTCTATGCGATATCCTTTTTGTTGTATAACGCCGGTCTTCTTTACGTGTAATGGTGTTCGCTCTCCTTGTAAGGGAACATTCACCAGTCCGAGCATTTCAGCCAGTTGTTGTTTTCGGGTATCCGTTTGCGTAAGCCACTGCTCAGTTATTATATTGCTAAAAAAGTTGTTGCTGATGTTGGAAGCACAACGCACGAGGTGATGCCGGATATTATTGGGTTGATCTGACACCGGATCAACTGCATAGGGAATTGGTTGGGCAGTTACATTACCAGTAACGAAAACTGATAACATCAGTAAATTGCGAAGTTGATTTTTTAAGCTGCCGAAGATTTTACCAGGACCGCTTTTCAATCGTGTGTTGTGCATTACTTCTCTTTTATTGAGGGAGTGCTGCCCTTCTTTTTCAAATAATTTTCCCGGTAATGACTGATCACAGCCATGCTCAGGGGCTCATCCCATTGCTGTTGCATGATATCATCCTTGGCTCGCCAGTAACCGGGTGCTACCGCGTTAGCCAATGGGATCATATCGCATGTAAATAATCCGGAGACCCCATGTTTTTTGTACAACTCATTCTGCGCCTGTATCCGTGCATTGTTTACGGCTTCTGTACTACCTGTCGTGGTGAGTTCAGCATATACGCTGTCGCGAATGGTTCGGTCATTGTCAGCAGCCCAATACACTGCAGCCAGCGCTTCGCGATGCCAGTAAAGTCCCCAGCGGTCGGCTTTGTGTTTGCCGACTTTCCACCAGTCGAGTATGGCTTTGGAGATGGGCTCATCTGTGTGGTCCTGCAAATACAAACCATAACCCATAAACCAGGTGCAATCGCGCCATTCATCTCCGGGTACGGCGGTTCTTTTGATGGCGGTATCCAAAAATTGGTTGGCTTCATTCCAGGCATTTTCATACCCCGGTATCGTACTCAATAGTTTCAAACCAACATAGGCTCCGCCACTGAGTTGATCAATTTCAGAATTGCCCCAGGTGTTCCATGCATGCCGGATCTCATTCATCACTTCATAGGTTCTCCAATCACCGGTAAGATTCCAGTGAGTATAATGCGCCAGCCAATCGGTGCCATACCCATCATATGCAACACCACCGGAGCGATCGATCTCCGCAATTTTTGCAGCGCCCCAGTAAGCGGAATGCCGTCTTCCAAATCCTATATATCGTTTGTCTGAACTGTTGAAATGTTTAATACAGGCATCCCGTATGAATTTGATACTCGCTGATGCTGCTTTCCAATAATTGTATTCACCTGTACGCAGGTATTGCATGAGCATCCTGTAACTGATCATCGTATTACCTCGGCGCCAGCCGTCATAATCATCGGGTCTTGTAGAGATGCCCCAGGTCCCCAGCGGTCTGTCGCCTTTATTGTAACCATACATAAATAACAGGTCGCCATAATTCAACATGCCCAGCCAACCGAATTCGGTCATTGATCTTTCTATGAAGCTGGTGCCTGTAGCGAGATAAGCTTCCGTGTTAGGGAATTGCTGATCATCATGCGGCATCAGCATGCCCGCCGCTTTCGTGCTGCGATAACTATACCACTCGGGGTTTACATAGGGTTGAGTAGGATCATTGAACGTATCAGCCATTGCCTCGCTAAAGTTGTTGTCAACTTTTCCATGAAAAGCATACATCAAATCGTGTGTAAAACTCACACCCTGCATGCCATCGGGCCAGCCGGAAGCGCGAAGGTCTAGCACCTGTTTGCCATGATCAGGCCATAACCAGGTATTCAATAATTTTTTTTCTGCATCGTAGGATAACTCTTTCGGATACATGTAAGCCATGTCTTTCATCACGAGGGTTACCCCAAATTCAGCATTGCTCACATCTATCCAGCCCGCGGTCTTCTCAACACCGTTTATTTTTTTATCGCCGGCATTCACTTCCCAACTGAGTGGAAAGCCTTTGTGTTCAAGGTTGAACACATCTTCCGCACCCTGGCTTAAAAGGTAGGCCTGTTCTTTTTTTGCCAACGGGGAGGGATAGCCCAATCCTGATGCTTTGAAAGAAGGGGAATGTTTGAAATTAACGGGCAATTGCAATCCCATTCGCCTGATATTCGTCACCTGTGGATCGCCGTGGAATGTAAAGTTGTGTTGTATGCGCAGGAACGATTTACCACGATAGGCATGGATCCAGATGCTGTATTCGTTATCGTCATCTGCTGGTCCGAACCTGCCTTTTATTTGCACTACGGTGCGCAGGGCGCCATGTTCCACTACTTTCGCAGAATAGAAATGATCGAGTGCCTGTACCCGCGTTTCTTTTCCACCGCCTTCAGTTCTGATCCAACGGGAACCACCCGGGTTAACCGGCATGCCGTTTTCGATAGGTCTTACGGAACCGGTCAATAAGTTTCGTTCTGCATATGGAATGGTGGGTCTATCCGGATTGTTTGCCTGCAGATCATAAAAATGAGATTGCCCTTTTTTACGCTCAATAATTTTTTCACTGGTTTGATAAATATGATCGTTGTTCAGATCCAGCCATGCTTCTTCCAAAAAACTGAAATGAACTTTGCTTACTTTGAATTTGAGCATCCCGGTATTTACCAAAATATTTTCCTCAGTTTCAATCACCGTATTGCCTACGGACTGTTGCTGTTGGGTAAACTGTAATGTGTTTGTGCAACCCAATTGTGGATCCAGGTCAGCCTGGTAATCGATCAATGCCCATTTAACCGAACTGTCACCCCAGAATGAAAGTGGTCGTACCTGTATGTCTCTGTCCACCATTCCAATTTTTGCGAGATCGCGAACCAGCCCTTTGGGAAAAGGTACGCCCCCCGATACCGGCCAGCTTTTGCGGGCATAAGCAGTATGGTTTTCTATTTTTAAAGGAACCTGTGCAGCAGCACTCTCGCTGAGTATCAAAATGATTGTCAAAAAAGAGTAGCACCTTTTGAGAAACATGATGAAGTGGTTTGGTTTGACATTGAAAAAATGAAATGCATTCCTCGTGCGAATAGTGATTATTGAGAACTCCGGGGGTGCTCTGTACAATTTGAAAACAGGGGAGGAGCGAATCGTCCTCCCTTGTTTTCAAGTAATAGCTGAATGCTGACGTTACGGTATGCAGTAGTGGGCATACCGTACTGAGGCAGCATTCACATTCTTTGAAGAATCTGCCTGCACCAATTATTTATCCCACCAGATTTTAGTCTCCCAGGTGTCTGGTCCCTGGCGGCTGATAGCTTCCTGGTAATTTTCAGCATTGGTAGCGGCTTCAGAGGTTGGGTAAATAAACCTGCTTGGGATTTGATCACCATAGTTGGTACCCGGAAAATTAACAGGTACCAGTTCCGGGAAACCAGATCTTCTGTAGTTGGCCCAGGCTTCTACCGGGTTGGTGAAATTGGCAAGCCAGTACTGGTCACCTATCATTTTTAGTCCAATGGATGGATTGTATGGATGAGCAGATAGATAAGAGTTGATATCATTATCGTCTACAGTAAGTGCCGGATCAAAAATATCATACATCGTCATAGCAGCACGTACGCCGTTGTTGTAATGGGTGGCTGCATTTGCAGTAGTAAAACCCAGTTGTGCTGCTTCGGCTAACAGCAGCTCCACTTCTGCATAAGATAAATACAAAGAAGGCGCGGTTCTGTTCACCAGTTCTGTATTTACAGTTGAATAAGTGGCATGAATATTCAAGGTGGAGCTTGGTGGCAATCCCTCATAACCTAGAATTGTAGCCGCATCATAACCATTGGGCATACCTTTCTGATGGGTGGGATCGGTATCGTAAGGGCCGCCTGCAGCGCCAATGCCCATAGAGAGAATGAGCAGCCTTGGATCGTTGTTGTCTTTTAAAAAATCAATCAGCGTTTTGCTGAGTTTTTGCCCTTCACTTTCTACCGATTCAAAAACAAGTGACATCGGGTTTCTGGCAGTGGAGTTGGGGCCATCTGTATGCTGCATGATGGCGTTGTCGTCATTGCTGGTCATAAGCCCGCCGCTGATGGCTTGATTCACCCACTGAGCGGATAAACCAGCATCCACCTTTGACATGCGCATCGCCAAACGTAACATCATTGAGTAGCCGAACTTCACCCACTTGTCCCGATTGCCGCCATAAAACAAATCCTGTGTTGAATTTTTCAATGAGCCGGAACCGGACTTTAGTGCAGTGGCCGCCTCATCTAATTCTTTCAGCATGTTTGCATATACATCCTGCTGTGCATCAAATTTCGGGAACAATGCATTTTGTGAAAACCCGGCACCACCTTCGGTATAAACAATATCGCCATACATATCCGTTAACCGATGCATTACAAACACCCGCATCATCCGGGCAATGGAATGTACCAGGGCTGTGGAAGGATTGTCTCCTGTTTTGGAAATAATATCAGTAAGATTGACAACGGAATTGGTATACAGGTTAGAATAATACCCGTTCAGATCCTCCGGTCGGTTGTTGAAATATTTATCACCAAAACTTAACACACCGGTAATGGCTGCGAAATGCTGAACATAACCTGGTACGTAGTACATCAGGGGTTCATAGGAAAACTGCTGACTTTCGTTGAGCAACTGGGCTTTTGCCAGTTGAATTTCCGGGTCGATCGTATTGAGTGTATTGGGATTGATATTTAAGTTCGTTAGTTCCGCTTTGTTGCAGGCGCTTGTTACAATCAGCAACCAACAGCAGATACAACTCAGTATATTCAGTTTTTTCATGATTTGATGTTTAAAGTTTTCTAAAATTTCATTCTAAGATTCAGCCCTATACTTCTCATATTCGGAACACCTGCCTGCTCCAATCCCTGGCTGTTAGTATTGTTGAAGGCAGATTCCGGATCAATATTATCGATGCCACTGTATAACAGCAACAGGTTTCTGGCTACGAATGAGAGATTAACATTTTGAAAAGGTGTTTTTTGGATAATTCTTTTCGGGAGCGAATAACCTAAGGAGAATTCTCTGAGTTTCACATAATCTCCACTATATATCACATTTTCCGATATAAATGTGCCGTACATCCAATACCAGTCTTCCATGGTGAGCGGATCTACGTTAACGGTGAGGGCTGCCCCATCAGCATCCACACCTGTAACAACCATGGGTGTTTCCCTGCCTTCCACGGAGTTCTTGTGAACGCCGGTACTATACATGATGGCATTGGTTCCAGAGTAAATACTGCCGCCCTTGCGATAGTCCACAAGAAAACTTAGGTTGAAACCGTTATAGAAAAATTCGTTGGTTACACCGCCAGACACAGGTGCCACCCCTTTGCCGAGTAATACCACATTTTCATCTCTTACCGGAAACCCGTCTGCATCGTATGCCTTTTGTCCCTTAATTACCAACTGACGATACCCTGCAATTGAACTATAGGCTTCACCTACGCGGTGTTGAATCCAGGCTCTGCCCGAACGGGATTGTTCAGTGGTGAGGCTGGTGATGCCTTCTCCGAGATTGACTACCTTGTTGCGGTTATGTGCATAGTTGAAGCTGATATCCCACCTGAATGAACCTTTTCTTATGGGTGTACCGGTCAGTAATAATTCAATACCCTTGTTGGTCATTTCACCGATATTGAGTGTGGCACCCGTAAACCCGGTTGCATTGGATATCTGTGCATCCAGGATATCATTCTCCGTTTTTCTGGAGTACCAGGAAACGTCAATACCCAACCTGTTTTTAAACAAACGCAGATCCAATCCATATTCAAATTCTGTTAACAACAAAGGTTGTAAGCGGGTATTGGGTACCTGTGTTTGTGCGATACCGCCGAGTGCTGCTCCCATAAAGCCCTGTGCAGACAAATTATATGTGAGATTAGTGCGATAGGGTATATCGCCGCCGCCACCAACCTGTGCCCATGATCCGCGGATCTTACCAAAACTAATCCACTCAGGTAATTTAAAAGCGTCAGAAAAAACAAAACTTAAACCGGCGCTGGGGTATAATACCTGGTTGTTGCCTTTATCCAGCGTAGAGAACCAATCGTTCCTGGCTGTGGCGGTAAGGTAGAGGTAATTGCGGAAAGACAGTTCTGCTGATCCGAACACTGAGTTAATGCCCGTTTCGCTTTGGCTGAAGACCGGCGTCACGGTTCTCAGATTAGTAAGAGAATGAAAATAAGGCACTACAAAATCTTCTCCACTGTTACCGGTTGTTTCGTAAGATCTTCTCATCCGGTTGCCCCCAACCATTGCCGACACACCAAAATCTCCAAAGATTTTATTCGCACCAATAATTAATTGGACATTGGTTTCTCTTTGCCTGATCTCCAGTTCTGATAAAGAACCCCTCACCAGGCTCGTAGTTCCAAAAGGTATGAGGTCTCTCCGGCGAGAGGTATACCAATCGGTTCCGGCCTGGCCGTCAATATATAACCAATCGGTAAAGTCGTAGCGGATTTTTCCCGAAGCAATAATGCGGTCGCGCTGATCTTTAGATTCGTTCTGGTAAGCTGTCCAGTAAGGATTCTGTATAAAACTATTATTTGAAAACTGAAATTCATTTCCCTCTTCATTTGCCCCTATTTTATCTGTAGTACCTTTTAGGTCGTTAATATCGATGCTGCCCGGTAAAATGGCAACAGCATAGTTAAGATTGTTAGGAGCATCCGATAGATTAGGTCGGTTTCTCACTTTTTCAATGCTATATTGAACATTGGTGGAAAGCGTGAGTTTTTTGAACTTGCCATTGGTATTAACTGAAAAATTCTTCCTGTTCACTCCGCTGTTAGGAATGATAGATTTATTATTCATATCGGCCAGGGATACACGAAAATTTTTATTGGCATCACCACCACTAAAGGATACCGTGTTGGAAAAGGTGGAACCAGGCTGGTAAAATTGTTTGATCTTGCTACCTGTATAGGCATAAGGTCTCAATTCCCCGTCATAGCGGTATACCATAGAGCCATCTAATGGGCCACCCCAGGAGCTGTTGCCGTATTGTTTGCCTTCGGCCGCTGTTTCAGGTTTCTTGTTCAGACGACCATGCCCATACTCCTGTTGAAATTCATAATTGTCGATCACCTGGTCAAATACAAAATTGGAGTTATATTCCACACCCAGCCCCTGGTTGAATTTCCCTTTTTTGGTAGTGATAAGAATTACACCATTAGAGGCACGTGAACCATATAAGGCGCTTGCATTACTGCCTTTTAATACCGTGAGTGATTCAATATCATCAGGGTTGATGCTGGAGAGTCCATCCCCCCAGTCCTTGCCACCAAATCTGCCTGCAGATCCTAATGCGGTATTATCAATGGGAATTCCGTCGATAATATATAGCGGCTGGTTGTTGTCTGTAATGGAAGTATTACCACGGATGATAACCCTCGAAGAGCCTGCGGGACCGGATGCCATGGCAGATACACTCACCCCGGCTACTTTACCTGATAACGCATTGCCGAGATTGATAGTACGGGATTGGGTGAGATCATCGCCGCCGATCTTAGTAGCAGAATATCCCAATGCCTTGGTTTTTCTTTCGATACCTAATGCGGTTACTACCACTTCAGCGCTTTCATTAATGACTTCTTCCAGCGTAATGCTTAGGTTAGTTTGTTCTTTCAACTGGATTTCTACAGACTTGTACCCAACAGAAGAAATCACCAATCTATCGTTATCGTTTACACGAAGTATAAACTGGCCTTCTGCGTCGGAGGTGGTGCCGCTTGTTGAATTTTTTACTTGGATGCTGGCTCCGGCGATGGGTTCGCCTTTTGAATTGCTGAGGCGACCGCGTATTTCCCTATCGGCTACTTCCGGTTCAACTGCTTGTGCAATAAGGGCAGGCGCTGTATTAGCTGGAAGGGGTTTGATAATAATGATTTTACCTTCGATGGTATATACAAATGGCTGGTACTTAAAACAGGCATCCAATGCTTCTTTCAACGGAACATTTTTCAATTGAACATTTACCTTGCGGGCTTTTTCTATTAAATCTGTCTTGTAAAAAAACAGGTAGCCTGTCTGGTCTTTGATTGATTTAAAGACGGTTTCGATGGGAGCGTTTTTTGCCGAGAGCGTGACGTTTTGCGCCCACGTACCAGCGGATGCATGTAAAAAACTAACCGTGAGTAAGAAGATAGTCATCTTCATGATCAAAAAAGTTTTGGTAGTCAACCGGGAGCGCCGGTGCCCATATTCAGGTGTCTCTTGTTTTTCACCTGAATGCACAGCACGGGCTTGCTTTTTGCAAAAAGTCTTAATTTGCATAAGTTTACGTTTTGGGTTAATGCCTAAGCAGTTTCACAATGATTGTATCCGGGTTAACTCAAATGTTCTTCCGGAAGTGTTCCAACCACTTCCGGTTTTTTTTGAGTCAACCACTATCTTAAACTTTTCAGTGTTTGTAAAGCAGGTTGGTATTCAACCAGCGTCTCTATTATCTGAAAAGTGTTTTTTGCGTTCACTTTATTTATGATATTTAGGTATAAGTTTTTTTTCTAAGAGAAGGTTTTATGTCGACGATGGCATGCTTAACCTGTGCAAGTATGATAGGTTATGACATCGAAGTTTTTTCCGGATCAGGCAAGAGTATGAATGTTTTTGATACAATTCGTATCCATATTTCCTATGGCAAAACGATGATCTTTTTTTCTTCCAGCCTGAAATGTACCTGTGCTTGTTCCAATGCTTTCAGTATGATAGATATATTTGAATCCCTGGGCAGATCACCACCAAATTTATCATCCGGAATTTTTCCGGCGTATTCAACGTCTACATCGTACCAGCAGGATAACTGACGCATTACGGTTTGAATATCGGCTTTCTTAAATTGAAACAAACCATTTTTCCAGGCCATCACCTGTTCCATGTCTGCGTTTTCAACCAGCTGTATCTTTGATCCTGTGCTTACATTAGCCTGCTGGCCGGGACGGAGTGTCAATGTCTGTCCTTCTTTAGTACCTGCGCTTATTTTCACACTTCCTTCCAGCAGTGTTGTTTGAATGGCAGGTTCATCACTATATGAATTAATATTAAAATGTGTGCCCAATACTTCAAGCGTCATTTCATTTGCCTGTACTCTAAAGGGCATTGTCTTATTGCTGGCAACTTCAAAATAGGCTTCACCGGTAACGGATACCTGCCGCTGTTTACCCACAAACGCCACCGGGTAGCTTAATGAAGAACCTGCGTTTAACCAAACACGGCTACCATCCGCTAATGTAATATCTATAACCCTGCTACCCCTGGGATTACTGAGTGTATTATAAACCATTTCGGATGAAGAGCCCTGATAGGTAATCTTGCCGTCTGCAAGTTTGTTGATGCTTACAGAGCCTTGCTTTGCGAGTGCCCCATTTCCAACACTATCTAGGTAAACGATCTGCCCATCAGAAAGTTGAATAGTGGCCCTGTTGCCTGTAGGGGCGGGTATATCGTGCGCAATAGGTGAATGGATTTTGTTGTGCTGCTCTTTACGCTCATCAAATTGTGTAAGAACCCCTACGGTTACCAGTATTAATATTGTGGCAGCGGCAGCCAATTTTACCCAGCGCATGCGACGGTATCGCGGTTGTGTCTGAGCTTCCTGTTCCGTAGGTTCTGCGTAGGCATCCATATCCTCCTCAATAAATGAATTCAGTTTTCCCGATTGCAACAGGTGAAAGAAAACTTCCTGTTCTTCGGGGGTGCATTTATTATCAGCAAAGCGCTGCACCAAAAGTCGATAGTATTGATTCTCGTCCATATGCATCTGTTAGTATAGAAGACAATTTTAAAAAGCGGGAGGGTACTGGTAGGCAAAAAAATAATTAAAAAATAATAGGACGTAAAAAATGAAGGGAGCATATTGACAGAAATATGCCGGAAAGAGAGCGGAGAAAACGTAGGTTCTAGGCGAAATATGTTTTAATGATATGTGTTGGATAAAGCATTATGATCTACCGCAGGGTGATGAAAAGTAAAAGAGAAAGAGATAGTGATAGTCCCAACTCATCATCGAGTCTGCCCCTGATTATTTTCATCGAACCGACCATGTGTTTCTTTACTGTATTGCGGCTTATGCCCAGCAGTACCGCTACTTCATCGTAGGTTTTATATTCCTGGCGAATCAGTTGAAATACCTGCCGCATCTGAGGCGTCATCTCTTGTAAAATGTTTTGAAGCCACTGTTTATAGTCCCGCATAATCAAATCATCATCCGGTAGTGCTACAGGCTTCGGCATGTGCTGTAGCATTAATCCTTTTGCTGCATTTATTTTTGTAGCGCGGTTCAAAAAGTTCAGTGTGTGATTCCTGGCAGTTGTAAAGAGATAACCACGGAAAGAATCAACCTGTGACATCATTTCCCTAGCTTCCCAGATTTTGCTGAAAACTTCCTGGGACAGATCTTCAGCCAATTCAGGCACTTTAACGTATCTGAGGATAAATGAGCCCAGGGATTCCCAGTAGTAATTGTAAAGATTGTCAAAGGCAGTAGTGTCTCCTCCTGCTAAACGGCGCTGTAGTTCCTGTTCGTTTTGTAGTTTCGGGTAATGCATGATCTGTCAATTACTAAAATTATAACCTAATCCAACTAAAGAAAAATATTTTTTTGAAAGGTGCATAATGCTCCTCCGTCTTGTGCAATGGTGAATAATTTCACCATTGATTATTCACTATTCACCATAACCATGTAGGATTTGACTATAATGCCATTAATATCGTGTATACTCCCTGATTAAACGCTGGAAAGTATGAAAAGCAAGTTTGGGCCGATATTCGTCGTCCATCAAGCCGAACTCATTATTTAAAAGCCCTGTTTTATTTTCTGTTGCGGCATCTCGCAAAGAAAAATACTGATAGCCGCAGATATTATACATTTCCCTATTCTCAAACAGGGTTTGAACAATGGATTCGAGGATTGCTGATTGCATTGCAAACGTTCTGTTCTGACCTGTTGGCCAGCCATTTTCGGTAACAACGAAAGGTACTGCCGAATTAACTCCAACCTCTTCCAGTCTTTCCCGAAATCCTTGTAGCAGGTAAATCACGGCGTCACTGATCTGCTCAAAAGGTATTGGACGGAAGACGTCGGGGAAAAAATCGAGCCCCACGTAATCCAGGCTGGAAATGAATGCAGGCGTTACCATTTGTCTGAATCTTTCCCAGAACGGATCTTTTCCAAAAGAAGGTGCTATATTAAAACCGGTCTGAATGTTTAGTCCAAGGCGCTTAATCTCGCTTCGGGCAAATACCAGTCCTTCCATCAAAGCCTCCAGTGTATTCTCAAATTGCCCATCCTGACCATGACCCGGTACATTGGCTTCCTGGGTGATCTGTAACCTGCAGATATATTGACCATGCTGATGTATGGTATGGGTGATATAATCCAGCCACCCGCCGCCCTGCACGGGTTCATTGGTCTGATGACACAGGACATAATCCAGCTTGCGGTTAGAGGAAAAGTATTGCTCTGGAAACTGCGGGGTTTGATTGATCGTTTTACCTGCGCCAATATAATGCTCATAACAACGGACAAAAAAAGGCGTTGAGGGCTTCGCCAGCTCGTCTAGCGCTGCATTGATCCTTTCGCAATTATCCGGGTTCCCTTTTAGCATTCCCGGGCCCTCTCCGACAGCACTGCCGGCATATATTCCAAAAACAAAAGAAAGCCCCATTTATTACTATCTGGTTATTAAATATACAAATGTATAACGAAATAGACATAAATATACCTATTTCGTTGTTATTATTTTTATTTTTGAAACAAAACAGTTATTTATGATTGAGCCTTTGGTAGAACTTATGGTGGCATGGACCAACTATAGCAGGCAAGTTGCCCAACCTTCCGTGGAAGAGTTCTGTCGTTACACCATTGAGTCGGGGTATTCGAAAATCAAGCTGTCCACCATAGAAATACAAGGAAAACTGATAAGAGCCATAGGACGTATAGCAAGTGCCTATGGATTGTATCATAAAGCGGCGATGACAGAAATGGGTTTGCCGGGTCACGAAAGCTTTTATTACCTGAATGGATTAAATACTATAGGAGACGGTAAGAAAATGGACCTGATCAATTATCTGATGGCCGAAACGACAACGGGAATGGATGCCATACAGAAACTAATTAGGGCGGGACTTATCAGTGAACGCACAGACGCTGAGGACCGGAGAGCGAAATATATCAGGCTGACCGCAAAGGGAAAAAGAAAACTGGCGGACTGCTATGCACTCTCGGCAAAGGTCAATGAGATGATCTTTCACGGAATACCCGATCAGGTCATTTCGATGTGTGCCAAATTGCTATCTGCAATAGAGGAGGAGCATTCTAAAAAAGCAGTGGCACTAAAGGGCAGGGATTTCAAAGAAATGTATGGAGAAGTAACGAGTGCTATTTAGATGAAAAACAGGCAGAAAGATTGATAGTTCCTTTTTTAATAAAGCAGGATAAAGTAGAACCCCTGGTTCAACGCTCCTTACCGGACAATGCTACCAAGCGTAACAGTCTCAACAAGACATGGAAAGATGAGCGATCCGGATGCGGTTAGAACATCCTGGTTTTATTAAAAAAACTGATAGAAAAGATAAAACCATTGTTGTATCGTAGAGCAAACTATTCTCTGGAAGCGTACCCGCGACTCCTGCCGGGAGAATTATTTTTTTGGCTTCAAAAATTCCTTACATTTGATATGTACGCACATACATACAAGTTTTAGAAAAGAACAACAGGCTAAGGAACTATATAAGACAGGATGTTCGCTCTTTGTCCGGGATATACCCCCAAAAAGTTAACGCACACAGTAAATTTAGTATAACACCATTTAAAACATTGGTATTGAAGAAGTCGAATTTCAATAAAGCACCCTCGGTAGCAATAAACGGCCTTACAGCTTTCGAGGGTTGGACAGCCATCCTGGATATGATTGCCACCAAAGTTGCAGAAACCGGCTCTCCTGGCGGAAAAACGATTGTAATTGAATGTTACCAGGGAGTGCTCATACAACCTTTGATAGCTCAATTAGAAAAAAGAATACCCGGTTTACAATGTATCAATGCGGAAACCGCATTGCGCAGCAGTGACGAAATAGCACAACTGGTTTACCCCTTCGTTACCGACGATCCGGTATTCGGCCATATCACTTCTCTCACTATACAACTTTTTTTTGATCCTGAAAAGATACAGCGCCTGCAGCATGACCTTTCGGATACACCAGAGATACAGTGCATATATGGCACAGGGGCTTCCCTTATTGCACCCGACCCGGATGTCTTCATTTATGCCGACATGCCGCGTTGGGAAATACAACTGCGTTTTCGCAGAAATGAAATCGCCAACCTGGGAGCCAATAACGAAGAAGCAGAATTTTCTTATCAATACAGGCGCTCATTTTTTGTAGACTGGCGTGTACTGGATCGTTTTAAAACAGAGCTGTTCAGTAAATGGGACTATGTGCTTGATACTACCCGTACCGCACAACCGAAGATGGTAAGCGGCGAAGCTTATTTTAAAGCGCTTGAATTAACGGCCAGCCAGCCCTTCAGGCTGGTGCCATTTTTTGATCCCGGTCCGTGGGGCGGGCAATGGCTGAAAGAGGTATGTGACCTGGACCGGGCAGCAACCAATTATGCCTGGGGCTTTGATTGCGTGCCTGAAGAAAATAGTCTGCTGCTGAACTTTGAAGGCGTGCTCTTTGAAACACCTGCCATCAACCTGGTATTTTACCAGCCAAAGCAACTGCTCGGTGAAAAAGTATATGAAGCTTTTGGAGCAGAATTCCCTATCCGGTTCGATTTCCTGGATACGATGGAAGGAGGCAATCTCAGCCTGCAGGTACATCCCTTAAAAGAATACATCAGGGAAAAATTCGGAATGGCATATACCCAGGATGAAAGCTATTATATGCTGGAGGCTGCAGATGATGCAATCGCCTTTTTGGGATTAAACGAAAATATTAACCCTGAAAAAATGCTGGCTGCCCTGGAAGATGCACAGCAAAACGGAATGAGTTTTCCCGCGGAGGAATATGTGCAGAAATGGCCCGTCAAAAGGCATGACCACCTGCTGATACCTGCCGGCACTGTGCATTGTTCCGGCGCCAACAGCGTAGTATTGGAGATAAGCGCTACACCGTACATTTTCACTTTTAAGCTGTGGGACTGGGACAGGCCGGGGCTGGATGGCAAACCCCGCCCAATTTCCCTTGAGCATGGAAAAAAATCCATCCGGTGGGACAGGACTGCTGACTGGGTAAAGGATCATATCATTAACCATGTGCAGAAAGTAGCCGAAGGAGACGGATGGCTGGAAGAATCTACCGGCCTACACCCCGAGTCCTTTATCGAAACAAGGCGCCACCGGTTTACCAAAAAGGTAACACATCATACCGGTGGCGTTGTAAATGTCATTAACCTGGTAGAGGGAGGCGAAGTGCTCGTTGAAAGCCCTTCCGGTGCTTTTGCTCCGCTGGTGATTCACTATGTTGAAACCTTCATTGTTCCTGCCGGGGTAGGAGCCTATACCATTCGTCCTTACGGAGAGAGCGAAGGAAAACCATGCGTTACGATGAAGGCTTATGTAAGAAAAGGCAACCTGATTGATTATAAAATGAACGGCCGCTGATGGAAAATAATTTAAAATACGTTTATCAATATACAGTGGTTGCCGCAGTGGGTGGTTTACTGTTTGGATATGATACCGCCGTGATTTCAGGCGCTATTGGTTTTATCCAAAAGAAATACGCGCTTTCTGCTGCCATGACCGGCTGGGCGGCTTCGTGTGCGATTATAGGTTGTATGCTGGGCGCTATGTTGGCTGGGTGGCTGAGCGACAGCTTCGGCAGGAAAAAAGTATTGCTACTGTCTGCGCTGGCATTTGCGGTTTCTTCCCTGGGCATTCTGCCGGCATTAAATCTTTCGTGGTTTGTTTTTTTCCGGATGATCGGTGGCATAGGCATTGGCATCGCGTCCATTGTTTCGCCCATGTATATTTCGGAAATAGCGCCTGCGCATATACGTGGCCGTCTTATTTCTATTTACCAGCTTGGCATTGTGCTGGGTATCCTCCTCATTTATTTTGTGAATGCTGTTATTGCCGGGCTGTACGATGAAAGCTGGAATATAGAAACCGGGTGGCGGTATATGTTCGGGTCAGGACTTATTCCCTCACTGACATTTATTCTGCTGTTATTTACGGTACCGGAAAGCCCGCGCTGGCTGGCCGGGCGAAACCTGTGGCAAAAGGCAGAAGCTGTACTGGCTAAAGTGAGCGGCGCCAATGCAGTGGAAGAATTAAATAATATCCGCGTTGCATTGAATACAAAGGAAGGCGGTTTTAAAGAGCTGTTCAGGCCGGGTTTGCGCAAAGCATTGGCGATAGGGGTTATCCTCTCTGTTTTTTCCCAGGTAACCGGCATTAATGTGATCATGTATTACGCGCCGGAGATATTTAAAGCTACAGGCGATGGAACTTCATCCGCTCTGATACAAACTGTGCTGGTCGGAGGCATCAATGCTGTGATGACACTGGTAGCTATAAAATATGTAGACAAGCTCGGGCGAAAAAAATTGCTGCTAACAGGTGCGGCAGGTATGGCGATCTGTCTTGCTGTGATCGGGGGGGCATTTTACAACCAGATGACAACCGGTTATTGGGTGCTTGCGGGTATTCTTCTCTATATCTGCTTCTTTGCTATGTCGCTCGGGCCACTCACGTTTGTAGTGGTATCAGAGATTTTTCCTACTCACGTACGGGGCAGGGCAATGTCTGTTGCCATATTTTTTCTTTGGTTATCTGTATATATTGTTTCCCAAACTTTTCCCATGCTGTTAAATGCGATAGGAAGCGCTTATACTTTCTGGATATACATGATCATGTCGGCGCTCGCTTTCCTGTTCGTATGGAAGCAGGTGCCCGAAACGAAGGAAAAGACACTTGAAGAAATTGAGCAATTATGGCGTGTACACTAAAATTAAAACGATAAGGATTGTGCTATGCAGCAATCCCCTGCATGTATCATCCTTTTACTGCTGTTGGTTCCGGCTGAACCGGCGTCATATAAAATAATCTGTCATGAAAAGCTTAAAAGAGAGGGTATTGGTCGTAGTGGTATTTGCTATCCTTTCGTGCAGCAATAATGATACGGGCAATAATGATACAGGGAAAGATAGCCTGGCGTTAACACAACTGCAGTTCAGCGTGGAACGGGCAGACGACTGGTCGGGCATGTTCCTGCGCAGGCAGGGGTGGTTTGGGGGAGACGGTATATTTACAGCGACTGCCAACGGAGTGGAAAAGGCAGGGGCTGCAAAAGGAAGCGAAACGATCATCTGGTTCAGCGATACCATATTGGGCGATATCGTCAATGATTCTCTGCAGAAAGGTTATGCGATGATCAACAATTCCGTTGCTTATTTACGGGGAGGACATCCTGACACAGCCTCCATCAGGTTTTACATGAATCAAAGCCCGGATGGAAAGCCCCAATCTGTTTTTATTCCCCGGACGCCTGCTTCTAAAGAAAAAGAATATTACTGGCTGGGGGATGGCTTCGCGAACCAGGAAAAAAATAACGATATCTACATTTTCGGATACCGCGTTATCAATATTCCGGGAGCAGCCGTTTTCGGGTTCAAAGAAGAAGGCAATACACTCATTGTTATTCCGTCCACTGAAAAACCTCCATATAAAAATATGCGCCAGCTGGATATCCCTTTTTTTCAGAACCAGCCGGCTGACACTGTTGGGTCGTTTGGAGCAGGTGTACTGGTAAATACTGCCAAAGCAGGAGCGGCAAGGCCCGACGGCTATGTATACATATACGGCGTAAGGGGCAAAGCAAAAGAAGTGATGGTGGCGCGCGTAAAACCTGCCGGTATTGAAGCCTTTGATGAATGGAGATTCTGGAACGGAAAAGACTGGACTGCTAATGTAAACAACATTCAACCCATCGCTGACAGGGCATCCAATGAGCTAAGCGTTACGCCGCTGGCTGATGGCAGGTACCTGATGGTTTTTCAAAAAGATGGAATAGGAAAATTTGTGGGCATACGATTGGGCGCTTCCCCCGCAGGGCCGTTCGGGCCTATAATAGATGCATATGATGTAAGTGAAGACCTGAAAGAAAGTAAAAATCTTTTTCCGTATAACGCCAAGGCACATCCCGTAATCTCAGCGCCGGGAGAGCTGCTGATCAGCTATAATATCAATTCATTTGATTTTGATAAAGACATACGATCATTTCCTAATCTCTACCGCCCGAGGTTTATCCGGCTGATAGGTGATAAGTGGTAAGGAGGAAGTGATAAGTAGTAGGTGGTAAGTGAGCCAACTTAAAACCAGAAACCTGTAACCTCCCAAATCATTCATACATGACAATGCGTTCTTATTTCTTCGTTATCATACTGCTGGTGAGCGGGCATACCACGCAGGCGGGAACCCCGAATATTGCCGGCAAGGCTTCCGTAACTGTATCTACACAATTGAGTGACGCTTATTCGGGGAATAAAGCCGTTGACGGAATAATAGGTGTCGACGGTAAAGGAGAATGGGCCTGTGAAGGCAGAACCACCGACTGGGGGTATATCCGTTTTCCCTGGATACAACTTACCTGGAATGAGCCTCAACTGATCAGTAAAATCGTGCTGTACGATCGTCCTTCTCCTGCTGATAATATCGCCGGCGGAAAGCTTGTTTTCAGCGACGGTTCTGAACTTTGGGTCAACCAGATCCCGGCAGACGGAACAGGCAAGGCTGTGGAATTTCCTGCCAGGGAAGTGACCTGGGTAAGATTTGTGGTTACTGATGGCAGCGGTGCTGATCTGGGCTTTTCGGAAATAGAAGTATTTCCTTCTCCCGCGCAAATGAATGAGTATGTATCGTGGGTTGATCCCTATATAGAAACCAACAGGGGAAGATATTTCTTCTTTATCACCGGCAGTGTTCCGTTTGGTATGGCTACCAGCGCTCCGCTTACCAGGAATAAGAATCAAAACGGGGGAGGATACAATTATAACGAAAGGGAAATACTGGGGTTTGAACAAATTCACACATGGATGATATCAGGGATTGAAATAATGCCTGCAACCGTAAAAGAAAATCCTGCTGCCGGTCAGCAGGGGTGGAAATCCTCTTTTAACCACGATGATGAAATTGTACAGCCGGGCTATCACCGGGTAATGCTGCAAAACAATAAAATATGGGTGGAGCAAACCGCTACGGAGCGTGTGAATTTCTACAGGTTTACTTACACAAAAGATACAGATGCCCGCATCATTATTAACCTGGGAGGCTACGTGGCTAACAGCACAATGGAAAATGCGCATATCACCAAAGTGAGCAATACCGAAATAGAGGGATGGTTCAGCTCTGTAAAACGATATTGGGGCGGTCCCAGGGAGGTGAAAATATTTTTCGTTATTCAATTTGATAAACCTTTCGATCATTTAGATGCCTGGAAGGGAACAAACCGGCAACAAAATATTGCTATGGCTTCAGGCGACAGCCTTGCACTGGGCGCTGCCTATACGCTTAAAAAAGGCGACAGGCTGCAAATGAAAATAGGGCTTTCTTATACCACCGTTGCCAATGCAAGGAATAATCTTAACGCAGAATGCACGACCTGGGATTTTGAAGCGGTGAAAAATAATACCCAGCAAATATGGAATGAGTGGTTAGGAAAGATTGCGGTAAAAGGAGGCGAAGAAAAAAATAAAATAAAATTCTATACCGATCTCTGGCATGTGCTGCTGGGCAGGCAAAAGATCACGGATGTATCCGGCGATTACCCCGACAGGACCACCGGGACAAGAGAAGGCAATTTCACTGATGCCATTTTCAGGATCAAAACCGTCCCCAAAGATGCTAAGGGCAAGCCTGCATTCCAGATGTACAATTCCGATGCCTGGTGGCTCACACAATGGAACCTGAATATACTCTGGGGACTGGCGTGGCCGGAAATGATGGACGAACTTTCCGCATCTATGGTCGAGTATGCCAATAACGGTTATTTATTGCCACGAGGCCCCTGTGGCGGAGGCTACTCCTATATCATGACAAGCTGCCCCGCATCCAATCTTATTATAAGCACTTATATGAAAGGGTTGCTGACCAAAGCAGGTGCCCGTCATGCGTATGATGTGGTAAAGCGGAATCATTTACCGGGAGGCATGCTTGGTTCAAAAGAAGACATTCGTTTTTATACTCAAAAAGGATGGTGGCCGGATAATGCGGGTATTACGGTAGAGGCCGCTTTCCAGGATTGGGGCATTGCGCAGATGGCATATAAATTAGGAAGGAAAAAAGACTATCAATTTTTCAATAATCGTTCGAAGGGATGGACGACCTGTTTTGATGAGGAAACCAAATGGCTGCTTCCAAAAAATAAAAAGGGTGAGTTCATTCACAAAGACCCATTGAGCGGCAGAGGCTGGATTGAAGCCAACGCCTGGCAGGCCACCTGGGGCTTATCGCATGCATTGCCGGAGCTTATCATTAAGATGGGAGGGGCAGATACTTTTTGCCGGCGGCTCAATTACGCATTTGAGCAATCCAGCGCAAGCAATTTTGTTTTTGGCTATACCCAGGGATATGTGAGTTATGCCAACCAGCCGGGTTGCTCCAATGCACATGTATTCAGCTATGCAGGCAAACCCTGGCTTACGCAATATTGGGTACGTCGTGTTCGGGAACAGGCTTATGGCGATACTACGCCTGACATGGGATATGGAGGGCATGATGAAGACCAGGGGCAGATGGGGGCTGTGAGCGCCCTGATGTCTATAGGGCTTTTCAGTATCACCGGCAATGAATCTGTTGATCCTGTATATGAAATTACTTCTCCTGTATTTGATGAAGTGGTTATTCAGCTAGACAGGCGTTATTATAGCGGGGATACATTTACCATCACCACGCACAATAACAGCAGCAGCAATGATTATATACAAAAGGCAACCCTGAACGGACAACGCTATGATAATTTCTGGTTTACGCATGATCTTTTTTCGAAAGGAGGCAGGCTGGAGCTTTGGCTGGGAGATGAGCCCAATGAAAAATGGGGCGTGAAACAATTACCTTTACTGCAACCTGATATAAAATAATCCAGGTATGAATTTAGTTGCCGGGGCAGATATCGGTGGATCGCATATAACCGCAGGGCTGGTTGAGATAGACAACAGGAAGCTGATTGATTCATCTTTGGTGAGAAAGCATATCAATCCTGCTACAGATAGTGATACTATTATCCGGGAGTGGTGTGACGCTATACTCGACTGTCACAAAACGGCGGGTATGGCTATTGAGAAAATAGGTATTGCCATGCCCGGACCTTTTGATTATACAAACGGCATTAGTTATATCAAAGGGTTGCATAAATATGAAAGCCTGTATGGGCTGAATGTAAAAAGCATGATGGCAGAACAGTTGCAGGTTGAGACAGCGCAGATCAGTTTTAAGAACGATGCGCAAGCCTTTATGGCCGGGGAGTTATTTTGCGGTTGTGCCGTTGGATATAATAATGTTGTTGGTATTACGCTGGGAACAGGTCTTGGTTCCGCCACTTATTATAACAATGAGCAGAAGGAAGGCGACTTGTATTGCATGCCGTTCAGGGAAGGAATGGCCGAAGATTATATCTCCTCCCGCTGGTTTGTTTTTGAATATGAAAGGCTGACCGGTAATACAATAAAAGGCGTAAAAGAGCTTGCAGACAGGATGCATGCCGACCCGCACGCGGCCCGTTTATTCGAAGCCTTTGGCGCCACGTTGGCGGAAGTATTGCTGCTCCGATACCAGCGGCAAAACCCAGAGATCATTTTTATCGGTGGCAATATTGTGAATGCCTGGGATTGCTTTATTCCCTCGGCGGTCAAATACCTGAATGAACACAATAGCGGCATCAAACTTACAAAAGCTATATTGGGTGAAACCGCGGCGCTCATCGGTGCATGCTGCGGATAGGGGATAGCTTATTTTAAACAATAACTTCCTACACTCTGTAAGATAAAACAGAACAGAATTTTGAGAGAATTTCGAGCAGGCATTATGTATTAAAAAGTATAAAAGGATTATGAATGGAGAGGAATGATATGGGGTTGATAAAGAAAGTAGTTATGATCCCAGTGGGAATTCATATTTCATTATACATAACGTTTTAAGTTCAGCTGTATTATTTTAAGGCGTTATGTAATGCTAAGCCAGGGAATTTGTTTGAATTTGTAAAAGCACGTATGAAAAGAAAATTATAGAGAAAAATATTTTACAGAGCTGGCTTTAGAAATTAATTCAACTGAATTCCGGGCATTAAATTTTTCTTTTAAATTCCTTTTGTGTGTTATTACTGTCGTTTCGCTAATAAATAAAATTCCTGCTATTTCTTTCGCGCAGAGCCCTTTTTTCATTAGGCCTAATACTTCGTTTTCTCTTCTGGTTAATGAGGGAGTGTGTTGATTACAATTGGATGGGAATTCGAAAGCGTTCTCGTTACTTTTTGTGAACTGAGTTATTTTTTTTACTAATTCAGGGAAATTATCATACAAATAATGAATAAAAAAAAGCAATTTTTCGTTTTGATCTTCCAACACATGGACTCTTTGTTCAAGAGCATTAAGTGTATCGCAGTTATTTGCCCGTTGTAAGACTTCCTCCTTGATCAGTCGAATATTTTTTTTGTAATGGCTAAATGTTTTAAGTAAACCACTGTTGTTAGACGATTCAAATTTTGTTTCAATTGATTTATTGATAGCTTCAATCAGCTGTGAACTTCCTTTTGACATGCGATAACATTTAAAGGATTTATACGTGGCAGGTTATTCTTAAGACATTTTACTAAAAAATAATAGTAGTCAAGGGAGGGCGAGATATCAGATGTCAAATAAAAATAATCAAACATTTTTTAAAAAAGAAGAAACTGGGCGTAAATAGTCATTAATGAGGATATGCCGTTTACTCTCTTCTGCCAGTATGTTAGAAAGATCACAACAAATAAGGATTGATTTCACGAATTTCTGAATTTACTTTTGAATTATCATCAATTATCTGATTTTTCAAAATTCTAGTCGATCTGGAATCGATTCATAAGATGAGTAAATCGAGGAAATATTCTACAAAAGATCCGGAAGTTAAATCAAAAAATGATTTCATCTCTTCTGATTTTGAAATGCAAAATGATATCTCGAAGGAGATAATCCGTCGTCTGCGAATACAGAATAAAAAGTTGCTTCATCAAATAGAGGCATTGAAAGCAAAACTAAAAATTGAGTGTTCAAATACAGACCAGGTAAACAAAAGGCTCTCTTACGCCATGGTTGTTAATAATCGATTATCAGAAGCGCTCGGCAGCTGTAATAAATGTTGGGGAGAGGATCATAACTGTACTAGCTGTTACGGAAAAGGGGCTTCAGGATGGCGACCGATAAATAAACGTTTTTTTTATTTATACATACTTCCTTCCATTGAAAATTTCAATGGTGATAGCAAATAGAGAATATGTAAATACACCATTTGTAAAATCGTTTAATAATGATTGATCAGGCTATATTATTGCTGAAATCGGAATTACAAAACTATATCTCAGGAATTGATGAATCGGTTAATGTTGTAACAGACAATATTGGTTTATTAGAAACTTCCAAAGGAGAGACTTTAGACAATAATATTGTCATCACAATGGTAAATATTGAAGAGGAGACTACGCTAAAGAATCAACCTGCTCTCCGACGTCCTTTTTCCGGTATTGCAACTTACCGAAACCCTCCTGTGTGCCTGAATTTATTTATACTGTTTACCTGCAATTACTTTGGTAACGGGTATCCTTTTGCCTTAAAGAGATTATCGTATGTCATAAAATTTATTAATACCCGAAGCTCATTTTCTATTTCCAATAGAACTGAAGAAATAACAGAAGTACGGTTTACAATGGAGATGGTAAAACTTTCATTCGAACAGGTTAATCATTTGTGGGGTACCCTGGGTGGCAGACAGATACCTTTTGTATTGTATAAACTATCCCTGGTAGCGTTATCGGATGCTGCTGTTATCCGCGAATCGCCATTAATAGAAGAAATCGAAACAAATCTTTTACACCAAACCGGGAATTGAAAATGTCGGTTGTTTATAAAACGATAGCAGAGGTCAGGTTCCTTCATGAATACTATCTTACAGATAGTGATGGCAGTTCTTTTTTCTCTATAAGTGATCCTGTGCGCCAACAAGAGTTCCTTCGCAGGAGATTCGAAAAAGAAATTCCTACCGTTAATGAATTGCTTGATTTTGTGTTGCCACAGTCGGGTGGCGAGTATATCTCTTCGCCTTTTATTCGTGTAGTACCATCCTATGGCGGATTTCGTGTATTGACAGCAGTAAAGGAAAAGAACAATGCGGATGAAACGATCAGTTATCTACCCAGGCATACGTTACCGGCCTCTATTGGCATTTTCCTGAAAGCAAAAAATGAATCGATCGATGTGGTTACAAATCTCCGCCTGAGAACCAGTATTTCGGCGAGATCTTTTTTTGCCAACTATGATCTCACTGCGCAAAAGAACTTCCCTTCTCTCTGTAATGGTGTTCCTGAACACCAGCCCGGATCAATATATGAACAGGGACAGTTAGCTTCTTTTGGAACTACTGAAGTCCGCCAGTTTTTCAGAAATAAATCTGGTCATCAATGGCATACTATACAGAACGGCCGTGATTTTGCAAGCGAGAGCGATCGTTTATTGGTGCCGTTGAAGTTTACTTATCGCTTTAATGATAACACTATCATTGCTGCGAACTTTATTTTAAAATCAACCAATGGCACTGTTATAAAAACAATTTCAGTGTCCGGCAATCAGCCAATACGCGAAGCAGTCTTGGATTTTTCAGCGTCAACTGTTTCAACTGTTCCGGGGGTAGTTGCTTCATCGCAGCTTATATATAAGCTTGAAGTAGAAGGCAACAATAGCTTTTCCCATACTCTTCCCCTTATTTTTTTAGGACAGGCAAGTGAGTACAGGGATTGCTGGGGCTTTGTGCATCTCGGCACAGTTACCGGCAACCAGGACTATTCCTTACTGGACAATGACGGATTTCTGAAAACAAAAAAAGATACACGTGGTAATATCATTAATACACCTGTATTTGATATACGGTTGAAAAGCAGGTTCACTTACTGGAGATATGTAAATAGCAGGAGGAGAAACCTGAGCCGGATAGACGAGCTAGAAAAAATCCTGGAGGAAGATGGCGGGCGACTGGTAAGCCTTTCGCCGAAAGAATTGACTTATCTACCCGGTATGTTCAGAAAGGAATCCAGCAGCGAGTTTATTCTTTTACCCAATCCCGAACAAAATGCAATACTAAGAAATGAGAATGACAGGTTGTATTCGGACATCACTGTACACGAATCGCCTTTATTCCCAGTTATATAATAAAACAATTTCTGACAATCATTAAAATTAACGAATATGGCAGATTACAAAACCCCGGGTGTCTTTATCGAAGAAATCACCAAGCTTCCTCCTTCCATTGCAGCCGTCGAAACGGCTATTCCTGCTTTTATCGGCTATACAGAAAAAGCCACACTGAGAGAACCTGATGACCTGCGACTCGTGCCACGACGGATCTCTTCTATGGTAGAGTATTACCAGTTGTATGGTAACCCCCAGAAAGAAGTTGGTATTACGGTCAATATTGATTCAAATAATGTTATCACAGGCAAAGTGAACCAGCCTTCCAAATATATGATGAACTATTCACTTGAAATGTTCTTTGCCAATGGGGGCGGCCCATGTTATATAATTTCTGTCGGCAACTATAGTACAAATACTGTCGGCTTCCAGGACCTCAAAGCAGGGCTGGATAAAACAGATGAAGTAAACGAAGTAACCCTGCTGTTATTCCCCGATAGCATGGGTATGGATACCCCTGTCGATTACTACAGCATTCATAAAGAAGCGATTGATAAATGTGTGGAACTGAAAGACCGATTCGTGGTGATGGATGTATGGCTCAGTCCTGATACAGCGGTAGATAATATAGATACTCTACGCAATTCAGGTCTTGGCAATGTGACCAGTGACCTGAAATATGGAGCAGTTTATTACCCGAGGATCTATACAATACTGGATTATTTCTATGACAATGATGATTCGGTTGTTAATATTACCGGAGGCTTCTCCGGTACGCTTGCTGATCTTAAGGCCGTCAATAATGCACAATACTTCCAGGCAAAGAGTGCTGTCAATAACATTGAAATGCTGATGCCGGTTTCTGCAGCAGTAGTTGGTAAGTATGCAGAAGTAGATGAGAACCGCGGTGTCTGGAAGGCTCCTGCCAATGTAAATATTGATTATGCCATACGTCCTGAACGTCTTATCACAGACAAGGAGCAACGTGATCTGAACGTTGATGTTGTCGGGGGTAAATCAATCAATGTGATCCGTTCATTTCCCGGCAGAGGTTCTGCCATTATCTGGGGTGCACGCACACTTGCCGGTAATGATAACGAATGGCGCTATATACCTGTAAGAAGGTATTTTAACATGGTGGAAGAATCTACCAAGAACGCCACGCAGGCCTTTGTTTTCGAGCCCAACGATCTTAATACCTGGTCACTGGTAAAATCAATGATCTCCAATTTCCTGGTTCAGCAATGGAAAGCAGGCGCATTACAGGGCGTAACGCCGCAGGAGGCATTTTTTGTTCATGTAGGTCTCAAGGAAACCATGACATACCAGGATATCCTCGAAGGAAGAATGATCGTAGAGATCGGGTTGGCAGTAGTCCGCCCGGCTGAATTCATCATCCTCCGTTTCATGCACAAGATGCTGGAAGAAGCTTAAAAAGTTTTTAACCTTTAAAATATTCAATCATGAGCGATAAATATTCAAACAGGCAATACCAGAACGATGATTGCGGGTGTAAGGATGCCGGTACAGGGACAAAGACTGAAGAGTCAGTAAAAAAAGAAAGAGATAAACTATGCCTGGACCTCTATTCCTCTGCGGGGGTGGTGGTTCAATATGAAAAGAAAGTAGACCAGCTTAAAATTATGGAGAACTATAAGACCTGCTCATTTTTATGGTCAGAAGAGTTCTACTATTATTATCGCGACCTGTCTCTCTCTTACGGAAGCAAGTTGTTGCAGTCGACAGAATCTATCAAAGACGGAATAAAAAATAATTCAACCTCCGGTAAACAGCTTTCAGATACACTGGATGCTATTACCAAATCTGTTAAGGATATCAAAACCAAGATACTGGATCTGAATGAAGCAGCTAATAAACTGCAAAGTTCTGCCAATGACAGTTGTAACTGTGCGGCCATGGCTATCATTACCGGTAAAAAACCGGCAGGATGCACTGATAAAACGCCGCCGGTTGATACGGGTAAAGGCTGCCCCGGTGCAGAAGATACATTCAAGAAACTTATCGGCGATCCATATAAGCTGGTGCATGAAGTAGATGGCCTTGTCAAATCATCTCATGATGTGGTGGGTATACAGGCTTTTTCTATTGTGCAGATGGACAAACTGCAGGGTGAATTGAATGCAGGCGCCAAACAGTTGGATGGTCATATACAGGATGCTGTCAAGAAAGGTGAAGCTGCAGTGAAAAAAACGTATGAAGAGCTTGGCAAGATCGCACAGGAATTGTCGAAGGCAGTTGTCGATAAATATGCAAAGCGCAGTGTGTTTGAAGGGTTGTTCGATGCTTCACGAAATCTCTGCTGTAATCCCTGCGATTGCCTGAAAGATAAAAGCTGTGGAGATAAGATATGCGAGATATGTAAAGAAATACTGCCCGATCCTAAACCCGCACAACAAACCCAGGCATATTGAACAAGCCGGTATCATAAAATTATTTCAATTTAAAATTATTTCTTTTTATGGCACAAGAACAGAACGATAAAGTCTACAATTGCGTTCCTTATCAGCCTTTAGGCGATTGGCAAAAGGAATGGGTGAAGCAATGTTGTCTTCCGCCTGAGGAAGAAAATCCTGGAGGTTGTGATTGCTGTTATGATGAATGGACACGTGAATATAAGCAAACCGTCCTCGATCTTAACCTGAAACTGGAAGAAGCCGAGCAGGGAAACATACGCTATAAATTTCTCAGCGAAAGGCGGGAGATGCTGAAATCATGGTATGAAGACCTGGCGAAAGCCGATGAACTGGCCAGGGTTATTTGTGGACAGTTTGAAGTGCTGGAAGCGCAGGTTGATAAAGCGCATGAGAATTCTGCATACGCTATTGACGCCATCAACTATCTCTTTTGCATGATCAAAGGTTTCTACATAAAAGTAGATGGGGTGAAAACTATACTCGAAGACCTGCTCGCCTGTATCCAGAGATTGAATAACCCTGAAGTCAATAAATCAGGTGTATATAAATCACTCCAGGTATATAATGAGAAGTTAGATGCGTTGATCAAGACAAGAGATGAGATGATCCGTCTTATCATTCTCGCCATCCGTATTTCCAATCTCGTAGAGGAAGAGTTGTCAGAGAATTTTGGACTGCAGATGGTGTTCGCTTGCTGGAAAGAGAAATTGAAATGCAAAGCGACCGATGAAAAACCGGACCCATGTGCTGATCCGGAAGGAGAGAAGAAATGTACTGAAATCCCGAAAGATTGTAAGTTTGAACTACCTGCTGTCAGTTTCCCGATTTCGGGCTCAGTTTATTTCAAAAAAATTAAAAAGCTTTACACCTGTCATGTCGACCTCAGCAATACAGAACTGAGTAATCTCACCATATTAAATAAAGAAAAAGAAGAGCTGGTGGCTCGTTCTGAAAGCCTTAAAAAAGCAATTGAGAAGACCAATCCTGAGCAACGTTGCAAATAATGGTCATTCCACTTTAATAAAAACTTAAATCAATAATTATGGCAGATAATTTCAAATACCCGGTCCCGAAATTTCATTTTGAAGTGAAATGGGGAGGTACCCGTATGGGGTTTACGGAAGTAACGGGACTTGATTTTGAAACACAGGTGATCGAATACCGTGAAGGGAACAGCCCAACCTACAGCACCTATAAACAACCGGGTTTACAGAAATGGAGTAATGTGACAATGAAACGTGGTACTGTACTCGAAGATTTTGAGTTCTTCAAGCTATGGCGTGAAACTGTGAAGTTCCAGGAAGCGAATAAGGTCAAATCGAAATTCAGGAGAGATATCACGATCACTTTGCTGAATGAAGAGCATAAGCCTATAATCTCGTGGACACTGCTGAATGCATGGCCTACTAAAGTAATGTCTACCGATCTGAAAGCAGATGGTAATGAAGTGGCCATTGAGACTATGGAACTGGCTCACGAAGGATGCAGTATAGTGGAAGCGAAATAACCAAGTATGAACCCGTATCAGGCTGTCAATTTTCATTTTTCGGTGCACTTCAATTTTGAGCCGGGTGCAACCAACGATGTACGCTTTCAATCGGTATCCGGGCTTGATTCCACATTGGAAACAGAGACTATTAAGGAGGGTGGAGAGAATCATTTCGAGCATGTGATACCTCTACGTCGTCGCTACGGACCGCTCGTATTGAAAAGAGGACTTATAACACCGGATCAGTCCAAACTGGCGAAATGGATGAAAGCGGCATTCGATCAAGAAACGATCGTTGCCTGGCCCACAGTAGTGATCCATTTATTGGGCGATGATCATAATGTGCTGATGAAATGGACCGTTAATAATGTATGGCCAAGAAGCTGGAAGATCGGTGAGCTGAATGCCGAACGTGGAGAAATACTGATAGAAACCCTGGAGCTGAATTACAACCGGTTAATATTCGGAGACCTGTAAATAATTATCTATGCCAATCGAGATAAGGGAGCTGATCATTAAAGCTACGGTGACCGGGGATGAAAACGGTAAGACAAGTATATCATCACAGCCCCTGATGGATAATGATCAGACAGCGAATGAGCAGATCATCAATATTTGCATTGAAAAGATTCTTGACATATTAAAAGATAAAAAAGACCGATAGTCATGCTTCTTGCAAAACTGGAAATAAAATCTTTTTCGGATAACCTGTTTACCCTGGATGGTGGGAAGAAGGATTTTATTGTGCCCATTAATCCTGAAGGGTTTACAAAGAATTATAAAGTAGAACATGACACTTCACGCGGTCACGGAAATAATCAAACCAACCCGAAATTCAAATCTACCGCTCCCGAAGAACTGAAGATTGATTTTATTCTCGATGGAACGCGTACGATGGATGGGTATCACGATTCATTGAAGTTTCTTAAGGTAAGTGAACAACTGGCCAGGTTTTTAGAGTGTGTATATGACTATGACGGAAAAATTCACCGTCCGCGTTTTTTACAGGTATTATATGGATCAGAGCTCAATTTTCCCTGTGTGCTATCGAACCTGGATATTAATCATACATTATTTGACCAGGAAGGTTCCCCGCTTCGGGTAAAGATCAGCGTCACATTCTTAAAATATGTAGCTCCTGAAAAACGTGTCAAAGAAGAGCGTAACGAATCACCGGATCTTACTCACTATAGAATATTGAAGCAGGGGGAGAGGCTGGATATGCTGAGCTTTCAGCAATATGGCACATCCAATTACCTGTTGCAGTTGGCCCGTTTCAATACACTCACCACTATCCGTGGAAACCGTGCGGGGCAGGAAATCTATTTACCACCACTGGATAAATCTGAAAAATAAATGGAAGAGATCAGTGTATTAAATACTTCAGCACATGATGTTGTGACGTTTGACATACTGCTCGATGACGAGGTTATCAACTCCGAGTACCAGGTGTTGTCAATTTCAGTTTCGCGGGAGATCAACCGCATCCCTACGGCAAAGATAATCTTCCGGGATGGTGAAGCCTCCGTGCGTACTTTTTCTATCAGTAATGAAGATGATCTCAAACCCGGCAAAAAAATACAGATCAATGCCGGTCGTGATGGAACAAAGACCCGGGTATTCAAAGGTATCATTACCAAACATGCGGTAAGAGTAAAGGCCAGCGGCAATAGTGAACTGCATATTGAATGTCATGATGAAGCTGTTCGAATGACACTCGGCCGCCATAGTCAATATTTTGAGCAGGTTAAAGACAACGAAGTACTCGATGAATTGATTGGTAAATATAAAGGTGTTACAGCCGATGTGGAATCTACCACGCTCAAACATAAAGAGCTTATACAGCATCATATTTCCGATTGGGATTTTTTGCTGTTGCGCAGCGAAGCCAACGGGATGCTGGTTAATGTGGAAGATGGTATTATTATCATTAAAAAACCCGATACCGGCCAGGAGGGCGCTGCACGTATTACATATGGCGAATCTATACTGGAATTCGAAGCGGAGATAGATGCTCGCATGCAATGGAAAAAAGTGAAGGCGCTTTCCTGGGATTTCAGCAACCAGCGGCTCTTCGACGCCGATGCATCATCCGCATCTTTTACCGAGCATGGTAATATAAGCGGAGGCGACCTGGCTGATATATTAAGTCCGGAGGAATATAAGTTACATCATAGCGGCAACCTGCCCGAACAGGAATTACAGGATTGGGTAAATGGAACAATGTTGCGGAGCAGGCTGGCCAAGATCAGGGGACGTGCACGCTTCTCCGGTTTTGCCGGTATCAGACCAGGTATGATGGTAGAGCTGGCAGGAGTAGGAGAGCGTTTTACCGGTAAAGCATTTGTTACAGCGGTCAGGCATGATATAGGTAATGGCAGTTGGGATACGCATATACAATTTGGCCTCGACCCACAGCCATATCCTTTTCTTCATTATGATATGAATGATGCAGAAGCAGGAGGTTTGGTAGGAGGTATAAAAGGATTGCAGGTAGGAAAAGTAGTACAACTGGAAAATGACCCGGATGGCGAGCATCGCATATTGGTAAAAGTACCGATGATCGATAATAATGCAAGAGGTAACTGGATGAGAATGGCAAGTCTTGATGCAGGTTCCGACAGGGGGGCTTTCTTCCGTCCTGAGATTGATGATGAAGTAATAGTAGGGTTTATCAATAATGATCCGCGCAGCGGGGTAGTATTGGGAATGCTTCACAGCAGCAACAAAGCTGCACCACTCAATGCACAGGATGTAAATCATGAAAAAGGATTTACTACACGGAGCAAAATGCATATCAGTTTCAATGATGATACAAAGACCATTATTATCGATACACCGGCAGGTAATATCATCACCCTGGATGAGAAGGGAACAAAGATTGAGATCGTTGACCAGAACAGTAATAAGATAACGATGGGCACTTCCGGGATAAAAATGGATAGCCCGAAGAATATTGAGATCAATGCGAAGGGGAATATGACGCTTAAAGCGGCTGGCACCATGGAGTTGAAAGCTGCTACGATCTCAGCCAAAGCAGATGGAAATATTTCGGTGGAAGGAGCAATGGCAAAAGTCGCAGGGCAGGGTATTACTGAAGTAACAGGCGGATTGGTAAAAATTAATTAACCAGCCATAATTATCAGCTATGCCTTCAGCAGCAAGAACAGGAGATATGCACACATGCCCGATGGTGGATCCCGGTCCGAAGCCACATGTAGGCGGACCCATAGTTGGGGCCGGGGTGCCGACTGTATTGATCGGTAGTCAGCCTGCCGCAGTAGTAGGGGATATACTTACCTGTGTAGGACCGCCTGATACGATCGTTAAAGGATCGGCTACTGTTTTGATCGGCGGAAAGCCTGCTGCAAGGCAAGGCGACAATACTGCTCATGGCGGTGTGATAGTGATGGGGTTTCCTGCCGTGCAGATCGGCGGATAAAATTTTAAAGAAGCAATAATGAACAATGTCAATTCATTTCTTGGTACAGGATGGGCTTTCCCGCCTTCATTCGATAAAGATTCAGGAACGGTAGAGCTGGTGCGTAATGAAGAAGATATCAGGCAAAGTCTCGATATTCTTTTATCTACTACACTTGGCGAAAGAGTGATGCAGCCCCGGTATGGCTGCGCGCTCGCCACACATGTGTTTACAACGCTTAACAGTTCTGTGATCGGTTATATAAAAGATATGGTGCAGAATGCCATCCTGTTTTATGAACCCCGGATACTGGCGCAGAAAGTGGATGTAAGCACGGTGGATGAGTTCACCGGTCAGCTTAATATCCAGGTGGAATATATCATACCGGAGACCAATTCGAGATTCAATTATGTATATGATTATTACCTGAAAGAAGCCATAAAGCCTGTATAAAAGTTAAACCGTAGCGGACTAGTTATGTTTACCTGTCAATACCTGAAACATCCTTTTCAAAACGACCCTGGTGTCAGCCAGCGTCAGAGAGCTATTGATGAATTATTGTCGGATAACGTCAGGATTGATGGGCGTTCGACGGCCGAACTGCTGCAATATATTTTCAGGCTCTCGCGTAATATCAATTATTATGAAACGGACATGTCGGTCAGCGACTGGCAGCCTTTGTTCCGGAATAGCTTACCCTTTTTAATTGCAGAGATATGTACATATGATACGAAAACACTGCGGGACAAATTCCGGTTGTTTGGAACGATGTTTTCAAAACAGCCGGGTAAGCCCGGCCTGCAGTTGCTGTTGTATTATATGTATTATCATGCGATCGGTAAGTTCAACGACTGGCAACTGAAACTTGCCGGTAAACAAACAGGATTGGAAGCGGCGGTACGGCAGTTGATCGGAGATACATTACGTTCGCCGGTACGTGATTTTATAGCTGTGGTTAATACCGCTTCGCGTATTTATGGAGTAAAAAGAATAAACATCATTGCGCTGGTGGAGAACGAGACATGGCAGTTTACTACAGATGATCTTCGTGGAGAGATAGCTGCAACGAATGGCGCCATACTGGACAACTGCAAAAATATGCAGCAACTAAAGAAAATAATGGATGCAGCGTTTGCTTCGTTCATGAATGCCATAGAATCGTTGTCATTGCTGGCGCCCGGCTATATGGAGGCCAGCCTTGAACCGGAAAAAGAGGCCCTGCAAAAATCACATGCACCGCATCTCGCTTTGATCTTTGCCTTTATCAAATTATTCGGAAGGATGCAGGGAGAACTTAATAAAAAGACACGCCGGCATCTTGATTTCTTTTACAAAGAAGTATTGAACATCCGGTCGGCGCCTGCTCAGCCGGATAAAGCGCATATCGTATTTGAGCTGCAGAAGATACTGCGCAATGAATTGCAGAAATATGCTTTACCGAAAGGTACATTACTGAAAGATGGTAAGGATGATAACAAGCAGGAGATATTATTCTCGACGGATGAGGAGATCGTTGTGAATGAAGCGCAGATCGTTGAGAAAAAGACTTTATTCCTGAACCAGGATAGTGTGCCGTTTGAGACCAGGCCCGGACTGATGGAATCTCATACGTATGTAGGAGGTGTTTATATGGCTCCAAAAGCAGACATGGCTGATGGAGTTAAAGAAGATTTTAGTGACGGGCAGCCGGTTAACTGGTATACATTAGGAAATAAGGACAGTAAATTTATTGCACCAGGAAAAAAAGACCCCATTCCATATCCTGGTGCCAGATTAGGTTTTATACTTGCGTCACCGGTTTTATATCTTGCTGAAGGAACCCGTACCATCGATATAAAAGTGGTATGCAAACTCGATACAACTACCTGCGGTACTCAGCCACCATACCCGCCGGAGAACCTGATGGAGGGAATCAATAAAATTTTGTCCGATAGTTATATCCTCATTAATGAGGATATAATTGATGCTGCCGTGAAGAAAGGCCTGAGCGAGAATTCTGCAAAAAAGATCCGAGAGTATAAAGATGTAGAAAGTAATGCGGGTTTACCCAGGTATTGTCATTGGATCGATTTTTTGACTAAAAATTCTACTGTTAAGAATGAAGTTGAAATTCTGCCGGAGCTGTTTTACGAAAGGCATGCATTGAGTATCTTGTTTAGCGGGGAAAAGGAATGGATCAAACCTAGTTCGATCGACACTCTGAAGCTGGATAACATGGTAACAATAGGTGATAAAGGTTTCGATCTGCTGATAAAAATGACGTTGAAAGCTGACAGGCCCGGAGTTGTTTTTTTCAATAAAGAAACATTGAAGGAAGATTTTAATACCACCCTTCCGCTTGTGAAGATAGAGCTCGACCCGGCTATCAAATTGGAGTATGAATTTAAAGATGTTGATGGGACCTGTTGTCTCGAACGCCGGTCGGCGATCACGAATGTTGTGTCGATGTATCATTTTTTCAGGGCAGCCCGTGTACAAAATACTACGGAGATCAGGGTGGATGTATGTGGTGTGAAAAATCTGGTAGTGCAGAACGACGAGAATGTGATGGATGTAAATGCACCCATTTATCCATTTGGTACAAGACCGGATGTAGCGGATTTTGATGTCGTGAATCCTTCCAAAGCTTATTGTTTTACCAGGGCATTGGTCGAAGATGTTGTTAGCAATGGTATATCTAAAAGAGGAGAGAACGCCTTGAAAGCCGAAGCTCAAAAGAAAGCCAGGAAGACCAAAAAACAATTCGACGATTTCCTGAAAGCGTATGTCAGGATAGAAAATGAAAAGGAGAAGCCGGAAGATGTGAAGGACAGGGCGATCATCCAGGAAAGGTTCAAGCTTAAAAATTATTGCCCCCGGAATTTAAGAGGCCCCAACTTTTATCTTGGCAGCAAAGAGATTTTCTTTAAGGCGTGGGAAACGATATGTATAAAACTGAATTGGAAAGACAAACCGGAAAGCTTCAATGATCATTACCTCGCGTATGTAAAACGGGAGGACTATTTTACCTGCGACGACCCCACTGATGCAACCAGGCAGGTGTTTGGATTGAATGAGTGTGAGTTTGAGGTCAATTTTGCTTTATTGGAAGAAGGGAACTGGAAAAAGGAAAAAGATGATGATTATGCAGATCCCAACCCGGTGACCGGGGATAATAACAGGAAATTATTTACGAAGGACAATTGCAAGCATTGCGATGATGGATCGTATGAATATTCATTCAAAGTTGAAAACGACAACTTTGATAGCACTCCTGTTTTTGTCGATTTCCCTGTTGAGTTCAACCAATACACGGTTCATTCACGGCATGGGTTTTTAAAGTTAAATCTGCAAAACCAGGATTTCCTGCACAAGAACTATGCATTTGTGCTGGCCCGCCAGATGATGGCATTCGGGAAACTGCCATCGAAGCAGCAACAGGAAGGAGCAGTGTATTATGATCCTGCTATCGGGCCTTATGTATTCGACACTACTTTCATAAAAGCACAGCTTGAAGCGGGGAAGAAGGTTGCAGGCCGGATCAATATCGATATCAATGACACCGATGGAATAAATGATCTTGCCGGGAGTGTAGATGATGATATATTAAAAGACGAAGCAAATGATATCCGAGGCATTTTAAGAGATCAGAGTGCAATCCCGGAGAACTATGCATTGACTGAAGATGCGAAGCTGATCGAAAAACAACTCACCGATATACTCAGTACTATCGGCGCCGTAGATACGGTCCAGGCTATCATACCTAATGAACCCTGGACACCTATCATCAGCAATATCGCACTTGATTATACCGCGACTGCCACAGTGAGCGATACGGACCTGATCCACCTTCATCCATATCCCGGTACCTACAAGCATGAAGAGATTGAGCTCAAACCTTCACTGTTTCCTGTCTTTTGCGATGAAGGAAATTTATTCATCGGACTGAAAGATCTTGTTCCCGGCAGCAACCTCAATATGCTTTTCCAGTTGGCAGAAGCTACTGCTAATTCTGAAGCAGACAGCCAGGATGTACTGTGGCATTATCTTACCAATAACAACTGGAAACCTTTGCGTATAGGCTTCGAGCTGCTGAATGATGGAACAGGCGGACTTACTACTTCCGGCATCATAAAGTTTTCCATACCTGGTGATATCAGCACAGGTAACAGCATTCTTCCCAAAGAATTCTTCTGGATCAAAGCTGCAACCGGTAAGAATAGCAAGGCTGTGAGTGAAACCATCAATATTTATGCGCAGGCTGTATCCGCCACGTTTACGAACACGGAACTGAATGATAAGAAGCGTTTGGCTGCACCGTTGCAGGCAGGAAGAATTACTAAGCTCCATACTGCCGATCCTCATATCAAAAAAGTCAACCAGTTTTATGAAACGTTCGGCGGGCAGGTGAATGAAGATGCAGGGCCTTATTATACGAGAGTGAGTGAGCTGTTGCGTCATAAGAGCCGCGCAATCCAGAAATGGGATTATGAGCGGCTGGTACTGGAAAAATTTCCGCTGCTATACAAGGCTAAATGTATTAATCATAGCTTTAAAACGAATGCAGACGACTATATCAGTGATATTCCTTATGCGCCGGGCTATGTGCTGCTGGCCGTTATACCGGATCTCAATAAATTAAAAGCAGGAAATTCTTTTGAACCGAAAGCTCCTGTAAGTGTGCTTCAGGATATAGAACTGTACTTTCGCTCGGTCACATCCCCGTTTGTGAGGCTAAGAGCTGTAAACCCAAGATATGAGAAGATTTTTTTTAGCCTGAAAGTTCAATTTGTAAAAGGAGTTGATAAGAAATTCTATGAGAAAAAATTAGAAGCTGATCTCAGGTATTTTATGGCGCCGTGGGCCATAGGGAAGTATGATAAGCTGAGTTTTGGACAAATACTCAACCGCTCCGATATTATCCGCTTCCTTGAATCTACAGAATATATTGATTATATCCTCAAGATGGAAATGAAGCATGAAGAAGTTACAGATCTGTGCCCGGAAAATGATGATGACGAGAAAAAAGATAAACTGGCCGTAAAAGAAAGTGAAAAGGTTTTGCCCCAAACGCCAAGGTCAATACTGGTGGCAGGGAAAATTTGTGTAAAAGCCGTTGATAGCTGCGACAAATGGTGTACCGCCCCGCCGGTAACAGGCAAACAATGTAATCAGTCAATACCGATAACGACCCTCCTGTAGCCGTTATCTATTCAATAATGATCATGCGATGGCAGAACAATCAACCGATAACAAAGTAATAAGGAAGAAAGACGATACTTTCCCCGAGTGGCTCAACTTTGATCAGCTTCGCAGTGAGGGGATAGATCATATTGGCCGGCTTTCAGGGAATATCTGGACCGATCATAACGTGCACGACCCTGGTATTACTATCCTGGAAATGCTGTGCTATGCATTGCTCGACCTGGGTTACCGCACTACTTTACCCGATAATGACCTGTTTGCAAATGATCCTGCAAAAACGGACGGTACAGCCGATTTTTTTTCACCCTCTTCTATATTAGCCAATAACCCGCTCACTATTCTTGATTACAGGAGATTGCTGATAGATATTCCCGGTATCAGGAATGCATGGATAGAAGTGAATGACTGGCTGATCGATACAAATATAATTGCGACAGATGATTATTCTGTTTCAAAACAGGTAGATCCCGGCCGTTTGCCGTGTAATAATATGCTGGCAACGGCAAAGAATGCTGATGGTTCAAGCAGCTATGGTTTCCTGAATGGCCTCTATCATGTATATGTAGATCTTGAAAAAAATGTAGAAACTGATTTTAATACTCCGCAGGGAACAGAAGAGTTGAAAAGAATTAAAAAGGATGTCAGCCGTGCACTGCAATCGCACCGCAATCTCTGCGAGGATTTTATAGACCTAATGATCTTGTGCAAACAGGAAATTGCTGTATCGGCAAACATAGAGCTTGAACCGAACGCTAACCCTGAGAAAGTATACCTGCAGATCATGCGTGACCTGCGGAATTTCTTTTCCCCGGCTCCTCGTTTTTATACACTCCAGGCTTTGCTGGATAAAGGAAAGAATATTGAAGATATATATGCCGGCCGCCCCTATGATGTGAAACAAAGCCATGGTTTTGTAGATACAGATGAATTTGAAAACATTGTACTTAAAAAAGAGATACACCTGTCGGATGTATATCATGTCATTTTTGATGTGCCCGGTGTATCAGCCGTATGCGATATAAGAATAATGAATGTAGCGCTTAGCCCTTGTAGTGATAAAAATGGCTATAAAGACTGGCTATTCAGGCTGCATAAAAATCATGTGGCTGAATTCAAAGCCGGTAACTCACAGTTGAAATTTGTGCAAAATGGTGTCAATGTAACTGTTGCAAAACCATCACTTCCGTTGAGCTTACCCGGTAGAGCTTTGTATAATTCTCCTTCGCCATATCTCGATGCGGCAATACCCAAAGGCATCTATCGTGCAGACCTCGATGAATATTATTCAATACAAAATGAATTTCCCGGTGTATATAAGATAGGGGCAGGACAGTTACTGGATAGTATGCCTGATATAAGAAAATCGCAGGCTTACCAGCTCAAAGGATATCTTTTGTTCTTTGACCAGTTACTGGCTGATTATTTATCTCAATTAAAAAATGCCAGGGCGCTTTTGTCTTTATCTCAACCCATTGATATAAAGGATGACCGTACTTATTTTGCCAATACCCTCAATACGGTTTCGGATATAGATAAACTGACAAGATTTAATAGCTCCGGCCAGTTATTGAAGCAGGGGAAATTGCTGGCATTTCCCGTCGCACGCGAAAAGCTGGAGCAATTGATAAAAAAGCAAAAGATCACCGAGGATGATATAAGAAAGGCATCCGTACCTTATATGTTCACATCAGGTGCAGCATCTTCTATAGCGATCAGCCAGTTAGCGGAGGATCTTTCGGAGGGCAATTATACACCACAACTGATCAAAACCTTCAACGGCTGTTATTTCTTTTATTTCATTACTTCTTCTGATAAGATTGCTTTATTCGGAAGCGGTCACTATACGAGTGAAAAGCAAGCGAGGCGAGATGCTGACCTCGTTTTGGTTTCATCAGGATTCCAGCAGAATTACCGTTCTTATATTAATGCTGCAGACCAGTTACATTCCTTCGAACTCGACCTGGATGTTTACGATCATTCAAAGATCCTGCAAATGATCAGCGAGGATGAAAATAGATATGCCAAACGGAAGCAACAGTTCCTCGATCATCTGCTGGCAAGGTTTGCAGAACGATTTACTGACTATGCGATGTTGTCATATGGGTTAGCGGATAATGATAAACTGGTACAACAGGATATCATCGCTAAGCAAAACTTTCTTGGTGCTTACCCCGAGCTCAGCAGCAACAGGGGAAAAGCATACGATTATAAGCTGGATGGCTGGAATACCCCGAATATATCAGGGATGGAGAAAAGATTTGGCGCATTGGCAGGTATTGAAAAATGGGAGCGCACCAACCATTGCCACTTTGATGTGTTGCCGTATGAACGACAGGTGTATGTACATATCTCTACCACTTCAGGAGATAAGGAATATGATATACTAAAAGGGATTGACAGGTTTGATGAGTCAGATGGTGCGGATGCTTATCTCTCGCTGGTAAAAGCACTTGGCGACCGTAATAACTATGATAAAAGAAAATCAGTCTATGCCGGTAAGGAAGAAATTTTTGTGAGAGATGGTTTGCATCGGTATGAACATCCCTGGCAGTTCGATTCTTCCGAAATCGATGCGGAGATCGATAAGCTGCATCGATTGTTTTCGCAACAACCTCTGCCTGAGCACTCATCCATGTATGATCAGCAATTGTCAGTAAGGAATGCAGAGGGAAAGGAAGTGCTGATAAGGAAAGATGTGATCAAATACCCGTCCAAAGAGATGCCGGTAAAAGAAGGAATCATCAAAGAGATCAATGAAAAGAAGAAATGGAATCATACTGGGCTCCCTTCGCTTGACCCGGATTATCGTATGATCAATAGCCCGGAAAAGCCATCGACCCTTATCAATGTAAATGCTTTTGCGATAGAAGGACAGAAGAACGACCTGAAAGGGAAACAATATACTTATGAATTCGTGGTGGATCCTAAAGAGGAGAAGCTATTCCTGTTCCATTCAGTAAATGACTTTGAGAATAAAGAGCTGGCTGAAGAACAGGGCCGCTTGTTCCTGTTTGAACTGCTGAATGAAAAAAGCTACGATTGTATTAAGAAAGCGGAAAGGCAATATTGTATTACTGTTGCCAAAGATGGTAAGGTGCAGGCCGTAGATAGCATCGAATATGAGAACGGGGCTGCAGCATATGAAGGTGCTAAAAGGATCATGGAGTATGTGAACCGGCAGGTATATGATCTGGTGATGGTTGCTACGGAGTCTGCCTGGAAATTCAATTATCCATTGAGCTATCCCGGGAAAAAGGAATTTATTTTCACCAGTAAAAAAGACTATCCGGTAAAAGGTGCAGCTACGAAAGAAGCAAAGAGTCTGGTCTCGGCTGTCAAAGGCTATGCGATCACGAAAAGCCAAAAGAATGAGCTGGAGATAAAAGATGCGGATAATACGGTTATCGCGTTTTGTTCTGTAGCCGGCGAAAAGAATGAGATCGCAACCGATCTTTTACTGGCGCAGCAGCTGTTCGAATTGAAAAACCAGGTGAATAGTTTTATTCAACAGCCGGCAAAGTACCAGGAAAAATACATTGTATCAGGCGAAGTAAGCACCAAAGAAGCGTGGATATACCGGTTATATCGAAAAAATCATTATGAAGCCAGGTATTTGAAAGGCGCTGAGAGTGATAAAGAGCAGCAAAAAAAACTGATCAAAGAAATATTTAAAAAATATCCCGATGAGTATACCATACTCGAGTTATGTTATGGCGGTGATATCATCCGGGAAAGAAAGCACGGTAAATGCAATGCAACATTCTATCATTATGAGATCAAATGCCGTAACCGGTTTTATACTAAACAACCGGTCCAGTTGAAAGAGTTGGTACTTTTTGAAAGCGTGCAGGGATATGAATCCGTTGACGAAGCAAAAAAAGCTTTCGAAGAAAATTATATGTCGATCTTATCCCTGGGAATAAAAGAAGCAAGCTATGGCACAGATATAAACTTCAAAGAAATTTTCACAGAAGGCACTGGGAATACCGATGATACGCCGGCTATCGTATTCATTCCTAAAGAAACGATGGAGGAGTATGGTAATCATGACGACAATGTGAAGAGGAATTTAGTCGTTCATGCAAGATCGTTTCCCGTAAGGGCGATCAAAAAAAGTTCGCCTGAATTTACATCTCTGTTCAGTTGTAAAATATCCAAAACAGAAACACCGGTGCTGCCGGTAAAGTGCGGGGAGGCAAAGCCTGAGAAGGATGTTTTCTATTTTATTCTTTCTGAGAAACCGGATGCGGGCATACCCGGAAGTATAGAAGATGCCTGGGCCAGCGAAAACTATTATGACACAATGGCTGAGGCATTGGAAGCATTTAACTTTTTTATACTGCTGCTTCGGTACAAAGGCAATTATCATATCAGCCGGGATTGTGATTGCAGATGGCAATTGTATATCCACGAAATACTGGCGGTAAGTGAAAGGAAGTTCGCTACGGAGCAACTCGCATGGGGAGTGGAGGGGGTAGAGAAATTTATTTCAGTAGCCCAGGCTGATCATTCTTTCCATGCTTACTTCGATAAAGACTTTTGCCGGTATACTTTTTATACAACCTGTGCAGATAGCGGGCTTGTTCATCCCTGCACGTATGAAACACCGGAGAAGCGTGACCAAAAATTGCAGCAATTATATGATGCTGCAAAAAACGATAGTTTTTTAAACCCTGACTGGAAATGGGAATCCTTAAGCAAAGAGTTGCAGGATATCCTGCATAAACTAACCAGAGAGAAAGGCCCGTTATCACCAGACCAGGTACTCGATATCTTCGATACGATCCGTAATGGAGACCTGGATGCTGAACTGTCAAAGCTTGCTGATGAAGAAAGAAAGAAGCTTGCTGTTTTTGCAACACAATATCCTTTATCGAGGCATATATGCGGGGGTGATAAAACGCCTTGTTATAATATATGGCTGAGGCTGGCGGAGGATACAAATGGTAAGGAAGATGATTGCGGTAATGAAACAGCATCAGCTATATGTGGTTGTACTATAGCCTGGGAAACTCATTTTTGTTATAAAACAGCCGATGAAGCGGAGCTTGAATTAAAAAGACTACCATCAATATTAAAAGATAGTAGTATTTACAGGGGCTCATTTGATTGCCCTTGTGGTGAATACGGCATCAGGGTAGTTTGGCCCTGTGAAGAATTTTCACCTAAACGAAAAGCTGCAAAGAAGGATATTCCTGTCTATTGTAATGAAGCGATAGCTTTCAACCCGCAATATTATCCTATGCCACGCATGGCTTGTGAAGCTATAGATCGTGCCAGGAAGCTGATCAATGACGAAGGCATTCATTTGATAGAGCATATACTATTAAGACCTCTTAACGATAAAGAGTGTGATGATCTGGTCCCGTCTTGTCCGGGGACGCAATGTGATTTCGACTGGCCGGTAAATGAGGAAGATCATTGTAAAGAGGATAATAGCAGATCCAATATCCGCTTCCTGCCGGGCGAGGATCCATATTCCTTCATTGCCACCGTTGTGCTTCCTGCATGGCCGTTACGGTTCCGTAAAAAAGAAAACCGGGAGTTACTGGAAAATATACTACAACGTGAAGTACCGGCACATATCATGATACGGGTGCTCTGGCTTCGTCCCGCCGATCTGTGTGAATTCGAATTATTATTTAAGCATTGGATCATAGAAAAGTCAGGAAGAGATACCTGTTCTGAAAAATATTCAAAAAAAGAATTTATCGGGTTTCTCTTCCGGAAACAATTCAACTGCCTGCCGGATACATTCCCCTGTGATTCGTGTGAGCCGGTGAAACAGGAAGAACATCACAGTGAATCTAACTGGCTGAGTCTTGTCAACAGGCTGTATTGCTGGAGTGATATTCGATGCAGCAGTAGTCAGGCGGAGTCAAAGTTTGTGAACGACCGCTTCAAAACCTATAAAATAAACCTGGAAACATATACGAAAGGAGTAAAAAATACAGCACTCACTGAAAGGGCAGGAACCTTCCTGAAGGCGCCCAAACATACACCAGAGCAGTACAGGCAACTGGTGGCTGCTTTGCTCGATGCAAAGGAAAAAGGAATAATTACTATTCAGCAGACCAATGATATCGCAGTGGCAGTTACAGCGTATTACCTTGATAACATAAGCTTCAGGACAAAAGACTGGACGATGCTGGATCATTCCACCGACACATTCAAAACCATGGATGAGAAAGGAATAGACATGCAGCGAATATTCAAAGAATGGAACCAGCAGGATGTGCAGCTGCAGCAACCGGACGCAGATGTATATAAAGTTTATCGTATGCTCACTGCTCATAAAAAATAGATGATGGTACACCTCATAAAAAAACAGTCTATCTATCTTAGCATACCGCTGCAGGTAAATGCTTTTTCATTGCAGCATGAGGTGAGCCGTTCTTATCGGAATGTGATAGTGCCGCAATTGGAAAAGCTGTTCGACAGGATAGCAGGTACTGACGAGATCATCGAGATTGACAAACTGGAAATAGATGCTGGCATTTTTACAATCGATCAGATAGAACATAACCAATGGGCAGATGAGATCAGTGAACAGATATCGCGGCGGCTGGAAGAAATGATTCGTTCAAACTCAGAAAGTACCGGTATTTCTTTTACGGGTTTGGGTATGTCGGGTTTCAGGCAATGGATGTATTATATGCAAAAAGGTTACCTGCCTTGGAACAACAAAATACGGGGCGAAGAATGGCACAGGCAGGTATTTGAAACATTGGCTGCAGATTATAACAGCGTTACTGAATTGCGCAAACTGGTACTGGCAAATGCATACGTGCGTGAAAGGATTGTTTACCAGCATGATGAGTTATTTATAGAAAAACTGATTACGATACTGACAGCAAGAACCCAGAAGGGGCTTAAAGAAATAGTTGATGAAATGACAGAGCTGTTTTTCCTTGCCCGGAGGAAAGAAACTCTTTTTCAACATGCACCATATCGCGAGATAAGACAATCAATATATCGTGCTGTTCTTGTTCTGTCCTCTGTTAATAAAAAGCCCGGACCTGCTGAATTTGCGGAAATTATATGCTCATTATGGGTCAGAAATGCTGGTACTGTATCAAAGCTGGCCGGTCTTCCTGTAATAAGAAATAATACAGTATGGAAGCTGGTTGAAAAACTTACTGATAAAAGAAATCAGGCCCAGCTACTTCAAAAAGATCAAGCAGCCATTCCCGGTAAAAGGATATTACCTGGTACAAATGACAATAACGAAGACCGGGAGCAGATGGCTGGTTCTCAAAAAGCAGTTAATGATAACAAGGCAGCAACTCCTGTTCCGGATGATATAATTATGACTGAAACATTTATCACCGGGCGGGTAGTAAAAAAGCAGGAGCAGCCGGTGAGCCATGAAGTTTCGAAAGACATATTCGTGTCAAATGCAGGAATGGTAATGCTTCATTGCTTTTTGTATCCTTTATTCAATTATCTCGGACTAATTAAGAATAATGAGTTTACGGATGATAACAGCAGGCTGAAAGCATTACAGCTTTTATATTACCTGGCTACCGGCAGAGATAAAGCTCCGGAATATGACTTATTAATTCCTAAAATACTTTGTGGTTACGCGATTGATATGCCCGTTCCTTCGGGGGTTGAGTTGACGGAAGATGAAAAAAAAGAGACGGATGGTTTATTATCAGAGGTCATTGCCCAATGGAAAAAACCCATATCCATTGCCGGTTTGCGTGAAGGGTTCCTGCAACGCGGCGGTAAGTTATTTGTAAGAAATGAAAGGTTAAACCTGGTAGTTGAAACGAATACGATAGATGTATTGCTTACTACCTTGCCGTGGGGGATGGGAGTGATCAAATTGCCATGGATGCCCAAACCGCTGATGGTGGATTGGGGTGGGGAAAGATAATGAACGTAAGGTATAACGAACAAGGATGAGGTTGAATAGTATCTTAAATGAAATTTTTTTCCGATAGTAAAGCAACTGTTTCCAGGAACAGTAATACTTTTTTTCAGCAAAAAAGTAAGAAGGATTTTTTTGGAACTGCTGTACAGGAGAACGGTTTTTTACCGGATATGGAATATAATCCCGTACAGTATGCCCAGCCCGAAACTTACACAGAAACGGAAGAAGAACCTGCTATTACCGACAGGGTTACCGTTGAAAAAGATATTTACCAAACGCCCGGATCATTCATTGAAGAATACTCTCCTGGTACTACGGTTGAGCCACCCCAAAAAAATACCGGTAATGAAGCTCTCCGCACTTCAATAGAAGATACAGCTCCTGCAAATGAAGAGTTAACTATAACCCCGGAGGTGCAGGAAGAAGAACCTGCTGAAACTTTTGCCGAAGAAAAAATAGCTACCAGCACCATACTCATCGATACCAGTGAGCCCCCTGCCCCTGTAGCAGAAACACCGGCTGAAGTGATAGCTAAGAGCCAGGAAAGAGATGAAAAAGATAAAGAGAGTACAGAAGAAGTAGTTGAAAATACTAGTGATAAAGCACCGGGTATTGCAGAGGTTCCGGAGGATAAAGAAGCTATTCAGCCGGAGAAAGAAAACGAACATCAAAAAGCCGAAGGAGAATTAAAATCTGGAAAGCAGGCTAAAGAGAAAGAGCAGGAAGTAGCGGCAGAAACTGCTGAACCTGTAGCGTCAGAAAATACCGAAGCAGCACAGGAAGAAAAAGTTGTTGGTGAAGGAGAAGGCGGTGTTGCAATAGAAGCACCCGTTGCTGAACAACAGGAAGCTGCTGCACTGGATGGTACTGATACAGGTTCATTGCTGAAAAGCTGGACGAATGCACCACCCGTAAGCTTTATTCAAAACGCTGCAAAAGTGGATGGGCTCGCTACTACTGCACAGGAGAAGGAAAAAACCGGACTCAAGGAAAGTTATCCTGAAATAGAACAACCGACCGGTATACCTCCTAAACAAACCGCCGGTGAAGGTGAAGTAGTGACAGGAAGCGGCGGCGTTTCAACAGATGTTCCGCAATTGCAACCGGAAGGTGAAGCAGTAAAAGTGCCTGTGCCTGTGCCGGCACCTGTTTCCAAAACTCCCGTCAATAATACGCCTATACCACAGGGCATCGATGCCAAATCGCAGGAAGCAGAGGATGAAGGAAGCTGGTGGGATAGAATGGCAGGTAAGATCAGTAAGTTCCTCGGTGGTCTGAAGACAGAAGATAATACAGTAGATACAGATCCGGGTAAAGCACCAAAGGTTCCGCTAGAAGGTGAATCCGATCCGCAGCAGAATGAAAAACATTCGGAGGAAGCCAATGCAAGTGTGGATGATGAGAAATCGAAATCGGATGAAGCAACACAACAATATTTTGGTGAAGATGATGTATATCCCGAAGTCGAGCCGCAGATGATGACGCCGGGTACTGATCCCGCCGCACCTGCACAGTATAAGAATGCAGAAGCACGTGAGCTGTCACCTATCGATGGAGAAACGGCTGCATCATTCAATATCGAAGCGAAAGCGAAGATGGATGAGCAGGTAAGTATCGAGATGGCCAAACATGAACAGGCGCGTGAGCAGATGGAGAGCGATTCGGTGATGGAAAGAGAAAAAACGGATAATGATATTGCAGCTGAAAATGCAAAAACAAAAGCCGAACAGGAATCGCTGCAAAGCAAGGCCAAATCCGATGTGGAAGGTTATCGTTCCGACTGGAAAACAGAGAATGAGGATGTGAAGAAAGAATATGCTGATAAATCGGAAACCAAGCGCAAGGAGATAGATGGTGAGATCGATACTAAGGTGAAGGAAACGGATACAGAGGTCACAGCAAAGTATGATGAAGCGAAGAAAAAAGCAGAAACAGAAAAGGTAAAATCGGAAGAAGAGGCAGCGCGTAAGAAGAGAGAAGAAGAAAATAAACCACGGTCATGGTGGCAAAAGATCAAGGATGGTGTGTCCAGTGTCTTCAATGCGATCAAGGGTGCGCTGAATAAGATATTTAATGCATTGCGTTCTTTAGTAAAAGGGATTATCGATGCAGTGAAATCGGTGGTGGTTGGATTGATCGACCTGGCACGCAAAGCTATTGTAGGATTGATAAAAGCATTTGGTGAAGCGCTGAAGGCTTTTGTAAATATTGCACTGGCTGCATTCCCTGAGCTGGCCAAGAAATTCAATGAGTATATCGATAAAGCTGTCAATGCTGCTGTGGATGCGGTGAATAAACTGGCGGATGCATTGAAAGCCGCGGTTGAATTCCTGCTGAATGCATTGGCTTCTGTCCTCGACGCTATACTGGGAGCCTTCCAGGCAATATACAATGCGATACTGGATGTACTGCATTTCCTGGTGGTAGGCCTGATGGAAATACTGGAAGGTATTGCCAACCTGGTAAGAGCTGCCTCCGATATGCCGGACCATTTCTGGGGACAGGTATCCGAAGAAATGCTTGGCGTGGATATTACCAAACCATTGCCCAATGAAATACCGATGCCGGGTAATACACAACAGGCAGCACAGACCAAAGTAGAGAATGGAGAGATCACCCAGCAGGAAGCTGATATAGCACAGAAGACAACCCTGCAAACCAATGATGTGGCTGTAGATGAAGTGCCCCGTGATTTTGAGCTCGATCCTGAGTTGATGACGCAATTGAATACGATGCCGGAGGAAGGTGATATGATGATCGATACGCCGCAGGAAGGTGGTGAACAGGAAGTAGAAGCCAAGAAAGAAGAAGCGCTCACTGCTGAGCCTGCGCCTGAAACAGAGCAGACCACGGAAGGAATCGGTGAAACAACCGAAACTTCTTCGCCTGGGGCTGAAACCGCAACGACCGGTGAGGAAATGTCTGCTGAAGGTGGGGAGATGGTAGGTCCATTCAGTGGCCCGGGTGAGCGCCTGGCGCATATGGCCAGTCAAATGAAAGAAGCCATTAAAAAATGGTGGGATGAAAACAAAGTGAAGATTATTGCAGCATTGGTTTTAGGTATTGCGGGTGTTATACTTGCCAATGTTTTGACCGGCGGCGCTATTATGGCTGCATTGCCATTGCTGATGCAGATCGTTGCAGCAGCGTTTGCAGTGCAGGCTATTGCCAATGCTACAAAATATTTCGGTATCTTTCTGAAAGAGGGTTTTGCAGGCAATGTAATGGCAGGAGCTGTTGCCCTGGCCAGAGCTTCGGCGATCATCCTTATAGAACTGGTCACAAGTTTGCTGTTTGCGGGTAAGGGTGCAGTGAAAGGAATAAAGACGGCTGTAAAAACCGTGGCGAAGCAGGGAGTGAAAGGCGCTCTGAAGACCGGCGCCAAAACAGCCAAAGCTGCTATGACTGCCACGCTGAAGCAAACCGGAAAAGCAGTGAAGGAATTGGGATCAATTGCCAAAGCGGGTGGTAAAGCACTGCTGAAGAATGGCAAGATGGTGCTGAAGGGCATTAAGAACGGCTTTGCCAAAGGTGCGAAAAGCTTTGGTTCGCTGGCAAAGAAGCTGGCGCAGAAGTTAAAGCTGAAACGGATCAAGATCGTCCGGAAAAAATGGCGGTTCTTTATTTGGGGCGAGTTTAATCCGTGGGTGTTGCTCGCGACCGGAGAGATAAAGGAGGTGGATGCTAAAGATGTAAAAGGATTAAAAGTTGGCGATGAAGTAGCAGGTGGTGGTATACTTATAGGTGTGAGGGAAGGAGATCAAGCCAGTAAACTTGTAAAAAAATTAAGAAAGGCTGCTAATAAGGCAGAAGCAGCAGATTTATATAAGAAATTAAAAGGTAAAACTCCCGATAAAAGGAGTGCCATTATTTTTGGCGGAAAGAATACGAGAAAGTTAAGGAAGGGAATTGCACCACCTCAACCTCCTGGTTTCGAAGCGCATCATATCGTTCCGGAAGAATTAATTGACGAATTTGATGATTTCTTTAAGAAAATTAATTTTGATCCCCAGAATGGCTCTAAGAATGGTATTATGATACCGCCCGACGACGATGTACTAGCAGCTGCTATAAAAGAAGATGCATCTATTGCGGCACAGTTCAAAAATTCAGCTAAACATAGCGGCAGTCATGGTAAATATACATTGAGAATAAAGAATAAAATTGATAGGATAAAAACTTTGTTAGATTCAGGGAAGATTACTTCTGCTGAAGCAGCAAAAAGGTTCGATTCAATTATTACTTCAGCTAGAAATGCAATCGAAAATGGAGGTGGTAAAAAAATCAATGATCTTAAATTCTAAAAGATAAAATCATGGAAGACTATTGTAGAATATTTATTGATATAAGGGAAAGTGATGCTTTTGTTACAAGCTTGAAATTTCCTGAAAAGGAAAAGAACAAGCTCACAACAGGGGAATTAATTGATGAAAAAGTGAATATAGATGTTGAGCTAAAAAATAAAACGAAGAACTATCCCGATCTTATGGGTGATACGATGAGGAATCTTATTATTTCAGAAAAGTTCAAACAACTATTGGAGTTAATTGAGGAGCCTAAAAAAATTCAATTTATTCCTGTTGATGTTAGTGGGAAAAAATATTTTTTGTTAAATATTCTGAATGTAATTAGCTGTTTTAACTGGGAGCAATCTAAGTATACAACATTTAGTAATCCGAAAGTGCTCGATGAAGTAACCCACTTAGTTCTAAATAAGGAACCGCTAAAAGGAGTGAATATTTTTAGAATGAAGGAAGAGCCATTTCCTGTATTTATAAGTAGGAAATTACATGATGCCCTGGTCGACTACGGCATTACAGGAGTCGAATTTATATATACCATGGACTTAACAGTTGATTTTGATTCTTGAATTGCTATGCTCAAAAAGATTTATGCCCATCATCTCCATACTCATTCCCAAAGGCGGCACCGGCAAAACAATGACGGCTGTCAACCTTGCTGCGGCTTTATGCAAAAGGGGTTGTAAAGTGTTGCTGGTAGACATGGATCCGCAGGCCAATATGTCGCAGGCGCTTGGCCTGGAGGACAAGGATGGTGAACATTTTTTGAATGAACTGGAAAAAGTAAGAAATGAAATGCCCGCCAACATTGCGAATGCCATTGTTACTACAGCCTGCGGGCTTGCCATTGTACCCGCCTCCCGTGCATTATCAAGAACAGACTATGAGCTGGTGGGAACGTATAAAGGAAGTGAAGTATTAAAGCGCTTGCTGGAACCTGTACAATATAAATACGATTTTGTTTTCATTGACTGTCCGAGCGCCTGGAACCAACTGACACAAAATGCAGCGGTAGCAAGCGATTTTGTATTAATGCCCATGCAGGCTGAAATGTTGCCGGAAAAAGGACTGGATAGCTTTTATTACAATCTTGAAGATTTCAGGAAAGAAAATGACACCATACCTGTGAGGGCAGATATACTGGGAATAATATTTACCAAATTCGACGAGAAGAAAAAGATTAACCGCGCCATTGCAAAAAAGCTATCCGATGAATATGGCGGTAAAGTATTCAATACCCGGATACGATGGAGCGCCCAGCTGGTTAATGCGCAGGTAGCAGGGTTGGATATATTCAGCTTTAATCCAAAATCGAATGGTGCAAAGGACTATGACAGCCTTGCCGCAGAATTCCTGGGCAGGTTTCAACACCGTTAAAGCCATCTAATATGCCACGATGATATTTTTCAGATCCATATATCGCTTTTTTGCCCGGCTCTTTTCTTTTTGGAGAAAGCCGGCACCATGTGAAGAGTCTCCGGATAAAGACCTTCCGGCTAACCCTCCCGGACCTGCAAATCCTCCACACGATATTTCTTCAAATTCAAATAATAAAATCATGGCAGCATCGGAGATACCTAATGCAAGTTCAGCAAAAGAGCCTGTAGAGTTTTTATACATCTACCGTCTGTTCTTGTATCGTCTGAAAAAATTATTGGGCAGGCCTGCAAGAGAAGAACCTATTCCAAATCTCAAAAGTTGGACAAGGCCTATAAGAAAGTTCGTCGTACAAAGATTAGAGGGGGTGGAAGAAGGATGGGAAGAAGTAGAAGAATTGAAAAAAGGCAGGGATGCAGCCTTGCTATTGCTTGCGGGCCTGTTACCACATGCCGTGCCTGACCTGTACGACAGGGCGCTTGCAGAAGTTACCGGGGAACTTACAGAGGAAGAAAGAAAGCGTATAGGGAAGTTAGAATTGCCGGAAATAGGAGGCGTGCATGGACAGAATTTCAGAGGATTTTTACCAACGGGAAAGACGGCGGTTTTTCTTTTAGCCGGGCAGGATTATGAACACCAACAAAGAGTTTTACAGCTTTTTGATGCAGATTACTTATTCAGCAAGAAAAAAATCCTATGGATTGAAGAACTTGCTTCAGGGGAACCTTTTTTTCATGGACGCGTTATCATGTCACAGGATTATGTTGACAAATTCCTGACAGGAAAATTTAAAGCGCCGCATTTTTCATCCGGATTCCCTGCAGAAAAGATTGATACAAAGCTGGTCTGGGATGATCTTGTGATCAATGAAGAACAGGAGGAGCAAATCGGGGAGATCAAAAACTGGATACGTTATAATGAAACCATGATCGCAAAATGGGAAATGGGCAACCGGTACAGAAAGGGTTACAAAGCCCTTTTTTATGGCCCTCCAGGTACAGGAAAAACACTCACCGCCGGGCTTTTGGGAAAATACGCTTATGAAGATGAGCCGGATGCCAGCGATGAATGCGGTAATCCCAGGGACATAGAGCATTTTGAAGTGGAAAAGCAAAAAGATGTTTACAGGGTAAGCTTGTCAAAAGTTGTTTCAAAATATATTGGTGAAACAGAAAAAAACCTGGAGACGGTTTTCGCAAGAGCTGAAGATAAAGGCTGGATATTGTTTTTTGATGAAGCAGATGCATTGTTTGGCAAACGAACCAATGTGCGCGATGCGCACGATAAATATGCTAACCAGGAAGTTTCGTATTTGCTGCAACGCATTGAAGAATACAACGGGCTGATCATTCTTGCCAGCAATATGAAATCAAATATAGATGAAGCCTTCCTGCGGCGATTTAATTCAATCATCAAATTCCAGGTTCCTGATGCAAAGGACCGGGAGAAAATATGGAAACGTACATTCCCCCAAAATGCAATATTTGTAGAGTATTATGAAGATATTCTGTCATCGTGCCTCCCCGAAAGCATAGACATATACTCAACGATTATAAAGTACGAACTTACGGGAGCAAGTATTTTAAATGTGGTGCAGTATGCATGTTTAAAAGGAATTGAAAGACTGACACAAATGTCTGTGCTGACAGCGGATGGAGATACGGAAGATCCGAATGAAGTATCTGATCAGATATCATCCAGGAGAATTGTTTTTTTACCCGATATATTAAAAGGAATAAAAAAAGAGATGATAAAAGAGGGAAAACCTTTTCAGACTAGTGGAGGTTAGGTATTAAAAATAGGATATTTCGTGTAATATACACATCAGGATCTTGTGACAAACAAAATAGAGATCAACGCCAGATACAACATAAAATCATGACAAATAAAATTGTATGAATGATCAACTAAAGCTTGCAGAAAAAATATACAAGCAGGTATTGGATTGGTACAAGCCTGCGAAAAAAAAGGCCCAGATAATGTTGACGATACTAAACTCATTCATCGTATTTTCTACAGGAATTACCTTTTCCAATCCGGATAGCTTCGAAAAAACATTAGCAAAATTTGATGCTTTGATGTTTATTGTTATGCCGGGATATAATGTTTATTTTGAAGCCTTGTTTCGCAGGAATATGCTCTTTGGAGATTGCCTGCGCTATAAAATGCAGGTATTGACCGGCACCCTGTTTTAATATGAAAATACTTCTTCTTTCAGTAGGTAAATCGCACGATGCGTATATACAGCAGGGCGTGGAGGAGTTTACGCGCCGTTTGAATAAATATTATCCTTCCGAATGGCAATTGATTTCCCCTCCCAAACATGCGGCTTCGCTTTCCGGCAATGAATTAAAGAAGCAGGAGGCGGCGCTGATCCTGCAGCAGATACAGGCCGATGATTTTCTGGTATTGATGGATGAAAGAGGCGGGCAGTTATCGTCTGTTGAGCTGGCGGATTTTGTTGTGCAAAAATCCATGGCAGGTAAAAAACGACTGGTGTTCCTGATAGGCGGGGCTTATGGCGTAGACGAGCCGGTATTTAAAAGGGCCAATTATACCTGGAGCCTTTCAAAGCTGGTTTTCCCCCATATGCTGGTGCGATTGATCCTGGCAGAGCAGCTCTACCGTGCCTGCACCATTATAAAAAACGAAAAATATCATCATAAATAGGGGAGTGTCCCAGCGACAATAACCGTAACCGGTAGTTTAATTGATATTAATTGCAGCAATGTGAGTAAAAAAAACAGGACAGGACAGCAACAGTCAATTTTTTTATTATATTTCCAAACTGTTTTGAGAAAGTAAACTTAATTTTTTACATCTAAACTCAATATTAATGAACGAAAACGTAAACAAGTCTGCCCTTTTTAACGGTAGCTGCTTTGCCCTCATTACGACTGCTTTTACCTTTTCTATTCGTGCAGGTATCCTGTCACAGGTAGGTGAAAGATTTGGACTTACCGCAACACAACTGGGATTTATTAACCAGATGTTTTTTTTAGGTTTCCCGATTTCAATGATACTGGGAGGATTATTGTATTACAAGATCGGCCCTAAGCTGATCATGCAGATCGCTTTTATAACACATGTTATCGGTATTTTAACTACCATTTATGCCGGAAGCTATGCAGTATTGCTTGTTTCCACCTTATTTATCGGCTTCGGCAATGGTTGTACAGAAGCTGCCTGTAATCCTATGATCGCTGATATGTATTCCGGCGATAAAATGAGCAAGATGCTGAACAGGTTCCATATGTGGTTTCCTGGTGGTATTGTAATTGGTAGTTTAGTTTCCAAATTTATGACAGATAATGGTATGAGCTGGCAGGCGCAAATGTGGGTTACCATGATTCCAACTATTATCTATGCTATATTGTTTTTTGGAAAAACCTTTCCCAAACCCAAATTACAGAGTTCTACCTCTATTGCCGAAAATCTTAAGGCAATGGCGTCACCCACCTTTATCTTCCTGTTTATATGTATGGCGCTTACAGCTATCTCGGAATTTGGCCCGCAACAATGGGTTGGATTGATCATGAGTAAGAGTGGCGCAAGTCCAATGCTGATACTTGCTTTGGTAACAGGTTTAATGGCAGTTGGCAGGTTCTTTGGCGGCCCGGTTACACATGCATTAGGTCAAACAGGTGTATTGTTGATGGGAGCTGTTTTTACAGCCATAGGCATATATATGTTCAGTACGGTTACCGGTGGAATGGCTTATCTGGCAGCTATATTTTTCGCTATAGGCGTTTGCTTCTTCTGGCCTACAATGGTAGGCGCTGCGGCGCAAAGAGTACCATTAAGCGGTGCGCTTGGCATGTCGATTATTGGTGGTGTAGGCATGTTTTCCACCGCCATTTGGCAGCCTATTATAGGAAGCTGGATTGACAGCGATAAAGCTGCTGCCCAGGCTACAGGCTTAACCGGCGATCAACTGGATCTGGCAGCGGGGCAGGCCACACTGGCTAAAATGGTGGCTTTTCCGGGAATATTGATTGTATTGTTCCTGATCTTCTTTTTCTGGCAGAAAAAAGCAGCGCCCCGTTCGGATGCTAAAGTAGCTGCGGCGCACTAAACTTGTTTATAGTATATGGTATACAAATGGCTGTCACACTCGCTGGCAGCCATTTTTTTTAGCCCGGGAGGAGGAAGTGCACAAAGAAAAATGTGTTGCTGCGCCGCTCCGCTGTGAACGCCGCGAGAAAGTATTGATGAAGCAGGAGAAAAAGGTACAACCTGCTGGTCATCATTTTTTAGTACCCAAAACTCACGTCAGCTGGTACACAGGCTACTAACCACAAACAATAAACGTCAAACTCCATTCCCTCATTCTACCAGCTGCTTATGCAGCTTTTCAAGCGCCAGTTCCAGGTCGCTGCAAAAGCCGGTATGTACTTTCGAGGATTGGATAATGGTGCTGCGGGTGGCTGTAAGCCATCGGAACCGGGATGCTATATCCAGCCTGGCTATGGGACCGCCGTTTAAATCGGCGCCGGCTATTTTTTGAAAAGCGTCGAAGTGGTCTTTTATCTCCTGCATATCCGCTTCCGGGGACAAACAAAGGATCCTGTCTTCATTAACAGAAAAGCGGGTTTTTAAAAACTGCTGTTGCTTGCAGTAAAGTACAATTCCCGTATTCAGAAATTCTTCCCGCTCAACGCGCGGCACAAAGCGGATGACTGCGTATTCAAACAGATGTTGCTGCTGCATGCTGCGCTTCTTTTACAAAAATTTCAGAATGTTGTATTCTTGTTACCAGGAAACGGTTGTATACTTCCCGCTGTTCTTCAGGAGTGCCGTTTTGTGTATCTCCCAGCCAGTCGTCGGGTATAAGGTTTACAATGCCCCTGATGCGCTCAGGTGTGAGGATGAGTCTGCTTTTTTTGTCTGCTTCTTCCAGTTGGGTAGCCTGCGGCAGCAGCACATGGTCTTTTACCTGCACAAACGGCCGTATTGCCTGTTGTTCCCAGTTGACCCATGAATGATGAAAATACAACGATGCTCCGTGGTCTATCAGCCATAATTCCTTACGCCATAACAGCATATTGGTATTGCGTGCGGTTCGGTCAACATTCGTAAGCAGGCAATCGAGCCAAACGATCTGCGATGCAAGCTCAGCGCTCAGTTTTGTAACAGCAGGGTCGTAAGTAACGGCGCCCGATAAATAATGAATGCCCAGGTTAAGTCCTGTGCTGGCCTTAAGGAGATCCTGGATTTCCTCGTCCGGCTCTGTTCTTCCAAAGGCTGCATCCAGGTGGGCAAACACCAGTTCAGGCACTTTTAACCCCAGTAGCCTTGCTATTTCACCTCCTAACAAATCAGCTACCAGCGCTTTTTCTCCCTGCCCGGCTCCGCGGAATTTAAGCACATACATAAATCCGTCATCGGCCTCGGTTATGGCGGGTAAAGAACCACCTTCGCGCAGGGGAGTGATATAGCGCATTACGTTTACAGTGCGAAGTTGGGGAATGTTATTGCTCATTTTAGGCCGGTGAAGATAACTAGTTTTGAGGACAGGAAAATTGGGAACAAACCTGGTATAAAATGTAAACCCCTGTAGAAACAGGGGTCGAAACCAAAACTAACTGCTTATGAGAATCTTTATATAATTATTTGATGATAATGCTGTGTACTATTATAAGACGCATGAACAGCCATTTTATCCTATTCTGAATTGTAAAAGTTTTCTTAAAATGCCCGGTTGGCTGTTTCATGGTGTAAATATGAAGCTTTTGGCGCCACAAATTGATATATGCTAATCTCCGGAACCTTCTTTGCCTGGGCGCATTCTGGATCAGCAAAACATATGCGTTTGTAAACCATAGGGTTATACCGTGGGACTTAGTCGCAGAAGCGACGACCGGGAGAATACCAACTTGAAATGAATAAAAACAGCGCCACAGAGATGTGGCGCTGCTGCAATGTCGTTGTTTGGACGGTTTTAAAGGCATTGCTTTTCCGGGATAAGGATTCAATCAGTGTATTACAGGTCCGCTGGTTTTCAAAGGATTGGTTGAGGGATTAGGAATCAGTTCTTCTAAGGTTAAGGGTTGTCTTTTTTTGGGATTCATTGGATTTGTTATGCAAAGTAACTGCCGGTGCAGGTAATGAAAAATAGTACAGCATGTGATTGTTTTGTAACAATCTCAACGACATTATCGAAAAAATACTATAAGTGTTATGTCTTACTGATTGATACCTGGATTGTACTACTTTATCAATATCCCATTATAAGAACTCTATTTCTGCAATGCTTAGCCGGTTATCGCTGCCTGCAATTCCGGTAGATTCGATCCGCACAAACTGCGTGGTAACCGCATGGGGTAAATTGAACCTGCGCGGCGTGGGGTCATTGACCAGGTTACCAAATGTAAATTCTCCTGCCACTTTCCAGTTAATGCCGTCATCGCTGATTTTTATCAAACCCTTTTCCATCATTCCTCCTGCATTGCGGGTTTGAGGAGTATATACAAATGCCTTGATAGCAGTCCCGGCTCCCAGATCTATGGCAATAAAATGCGCCGGCCCCGTAGAATCGGATTGCCAGTAAGTGGCAGGGTTGGCGTCAAAAGCAAGGGCAGCTTTGTTTTTGCCTTGCTCGCTGTCGGCCCCTGCTAACTTCCATTTGCCTGGAATTGCTCCAAACTGCCGGGTAGCTATGCTTCCTGACTGGGCATTGAGCTTCGATACGGCTTTTACTTCTCCTTTCTCCATTTTAAAGGGCGCTGTATAAGGTTTGCCTGCTTTGTCGGGCGCGGCGCCATTGGTTGTATAATATATTTCTGAGCCGGCATTCAGGTTTTGGGCCGCATTTTGTCCGTGGGGATTCCAGCCGAATGTATTGCGTAACGGCTCAATAGTAACCATCCCGTTTTTGTCGCGGGTAATTTGCAGCTGCGGAGGGCGCGTTTTGTAATAATGTGCTGTTATATTGCTGATGGCGGGCGCATAACGTGCTGCCAGTATCCTGACACGGAATTTGTTTGAGCGCACCTCGGGAAACCTTAATATCCTTTTATAACCTATATTGGTAGCCGAAGCTATCTCTTTCCATTTGTTATCTATCCATGCATCCACGGCATGTTGTTCCACGCGTTCACCGTTGGTTACCACGGCTTCCTGGATCACTATCCTGTTGATGGTGACGGGTGCTGGAGTAGAAATTACAATTTCGCCGGGTTGTTCTATCACCATGTAGGTAACCTCATTGTTATCCAGCACGTCTATAGGACCTTTTGCGTTTGCAAACAGGTTCACCCCGTATGTTTCGCGGATCCGCTTTCCTGTTTCATTCAGCACGCCTGCATCCTCCTCTGAAAATTTACCTTCCCGGTTGGGCGGAATATTCAGCAGAAAAGTAGAATTGCCTCCCACCGCTCTTTCATAAATATCAAATACGTCATCAGCATTACGCACTTTCTGATATTGATCGTCCCGGTAAAACCAGCCTTCCCGGATGGAGGTATTCGTTTCCGCCTGCTGATAATGAAGGAATTTTCCCTTATATAAGTCTTCCCTGCTTCCCAACGACTCATTGGTAAGATCCGGGAAATTGTTCATCAGGTTGGGATCTTCGGGATAAGGGATGATATTCCATTCTGTATTCCTGGTTCTTCCTTCCTCATTCCCGCACCAGCGTATATCTTCCTTTCCAAAAATTACAGCTTCGGGAGCAAGGGTATGAATTAATTTTTTCCATGCCAGGTAATTGTACTGCTGATTGCCTTTTCTTTTAGGATGCGCTCCGTCAAACCAAACTTCGTGTATGGGGCCGTATTCGGTCAGCAATTCAAACAATTGATTTAAAAAATATTCATTGTAGTCGTCTGCTTCAAATTCAAACCTTGTTGGATTGGAAAAGGGCCTTCCCGGCACTTCGCGCGGGATCGTTCGTTTGGTGTATTTGCTGAGATTACCGTATAACCCCGTCGGGCTTTCAATCTGGAAGAGATCGGCCGGTGAAAGATAAATGCCTAATTTAAGCCCGTATTTTTTGCAGGAATTGGAAAGATCGCGCAGTATGTCGCCCTTGCCGCTTTGAAAATCCGTTGACATAATGCCATGGGTAGTATACCTGCTTTGCCATAATACAAATCCGTCGTGATGTTTTACGGTGATGATCACCATTTTCATGCCGGCCGCCTTCATGGTTTCACACCATTGATCGGTGTGCAATTCTTTTAAGTTAAAAATGTGCGGATCTTCCTTACCGCTTCCCCATTCCATACGGGTAAAAGTGTTTGGCCCAAAATGTATGAATGCAATAAATTCATTCTTCAGCGCTGCATATTGATTGGCAGTGGGAACAACATGTGCGGCTTTGAATAGAATGGATTCCTGGGTGTCGTCTGCTGTAATGGGAATGGTATTGTTGTATTGCGCACAGATATTGTGGCAGCAGAAAATAAAAAAAACGATTATATAATTTGGATATCGCTTCATATGCGTATTATTTCAGATAAATACCTGTTTTTAAGATAAATTATTCGAAGATAAATTACTTTTTGGTCCTTTGGATCAACGAAGTGGATATACGCCATCTCAATTCAATGGTATGGAAAAATTGACTGTGAACCTGGGGAGAGTCTGGCTTCCATTGGATGTTATATATGAAACAGACCCCTCGGCATTGGGTTTTTCGCCGGCGTTTTTTCGTACGGTCACTTCCCGCACAAAATCAACCTGGTTTTCAAAATATTCAACCTGGTAATCCTGTACTACGTTTTTTCTTTTCTGTAAAACGCCTTTTTCTTCAAATTTATCAGATGGCGACAGGCCTTTTACAGGGGTTATGTTTATGACTGTGGCAACGGCTCCTTTTTTAGGAGAAAATTGCGAATAGAGCACCCATCCTTTTTCTATAGAAGCCGTAAGATGAATTTCGTACGTATTGTCATTGATCTTTTTTGAAAAGAACGACCACTCTACCTGCTGCTGGGCAAACGACAATAAAACAAAAAAGATCCCTGTAAATGTCACGATTATTTTTTTCATTGCTGCAATGCTTTAAAAGGTATAAACCCATGGTTTATTTCCGGTATCAACAGGTATTTACAAGAGGAGTGATGCAACTTACGTACTGTTAAATTAGAAAAAAAAGATGAAAAAGAAAAACTCATTGCCCGGGACTGTGTATCCGGTTGCCCGGCACGGGATCTGCGAGCCGCGGATCTTTGAGCAAAGTGGTATCGAGCAGGGCGTGCAGAAAAGAAACCAGGTATTTAATCTCCATTTTTTCAAGGGGTTGCCCGTTCAGGATAAGAGAGTCGGCTGTGTGATCCGACGCATTGCGGGTTTGCCAGTGATCAAGCGCCGAGGAAAGACCCCAGTAACGGCCATCGTGCATATAAGGCGCGGTACGCGATACATTCCGGAGCGAAGGTGTTTTGAATTTCAATGAATCTTTTTTGTCACCGGTAATAGCCATTCTTCCCCGATCATTTAAAAAAGTATCGGTTGCCAGCCCGATATTGTGATACTTAAGATCGGTAAACAAAGGCTCTGTATGGCAGGTGGCGCAACGTTGCCGGAATATTTCGTACCCATTTTGTTCCCACTCCGTAAAAACAGCTTTTCCTTTTTTCACCCTGTCGTATTTTGAATCTGCAGAAACGATGGATCCTGTAAATTGAGCAAGCGCATGTAAAATTTTCTGACTGTTGATTTGTTCGCCGCCGAATGCTTTTTTGAACATTTTTCTGTAGCCCGCATCCTGTTTCAGCTTTTCAATTACGCTGTCGATGGTGGTAGCCATTTCGTTGAAGCCGGTCAAAGGTGCGAGGGGCTGTACTTCAATATGATTGATGGCACCATCCAGGTGAAAATCGGTGTGCCACGCAAGATTAAAAAGCGGGGGGGCATTGCGCAAGGTAAAACGATTGTCTACCCCATGGCTGAACACATGCTCAAAATCTGAGAATGCTGCAAACTGCTGGTGACAGGAAGCGCAGGCCGTGTACCCGTCTTTCGATAAACGCCCCTCGTAAAACAATCTTTTGCCCAGCTCAAAGCCTTCCCTGGTAAGCGGGTTGTTTTTATATTCATATACAGGTTGGGGAAAGCCTTCCGGTATGCGTTGCTTAATGGGCTGAACATGGATGCTGCCGGGAATAAATGATAACTGAAATACTATGAATATTAATAGTACAATAAATATCGCTGATATGGTAAGCCATAATCTCATTGAAGAGAGAGGTTTTGAATATGGAACATCCGGATATAATTCTCAGCATATTGCCTGGATAATGCTCCTTCGGATGTGCAGGCAGGATATTGTGCGATAGCAAGCGAATGAACCGCATTGAACCAGGCATTAACGTCTGCCTGTATGTTGATAGAAGCAACAGTGCCGGGCAGGATATTCAATATTTCAGGCAAACGAAGCTCGGCTCTTTGCAGCACGTTATGCGCACCTTTATATCCTCCTATATGATACTCGAACATCTTATGCGGCAAATTTGATACAGGCGATCTGCCTTCCATTTTGGCCATTACATAGCCGCTTTTCCAGGTCCAGAACATGTCGTTCAACGGATCCAGCGCTCCTGTTTGTGCGCCACTTACATTTTTTAAGCTGTCAACGCCCAATAAAAATGAAACGCTGCTGTATTTGCCCGGGGGAATGGAAACTGTAATTATCTTAGATACCGGGTTTGTTTCGTCTACCAAAAAATACCGGTTTTTTACCAGGTAACTTTTTTTATTGTCTGCATGAACAAACCGGATATTGCTGATATAGTACCTGAATTTCCGTACACTAAATGGCTCTCCCAGGCTATTTTGAAAAAGACTGTCTAATGCAAGTGTGAGGTTTCCAACGGTATGCTCCAACTGCAAACTAACTTTACCATTTTGCGCAAACGTGTAAAAACGATTCGACAATACAAACAACACACACAGTATAATCCGCCAATTAAAAGCACCGTTACATTTCATACTACTGTAAGCTTTAGCCCGTTACAGTTCCTCCACATTCTGCGGAGAGAAACCGTAATAAAAGTATTAAATATCATCGTGGTGAGCTAAAGATATTTGCAGGGGTGGATTTACCTTTGGTGATAAAGTTCAAATTTTCGTTTCAAAACAGGAATATAAATAATGTTCGCTTTCTAAGGTTTATTGTGTAGTCCGGGAACATTATTACCCAAGTAACAGATCTGTGCTGCATATCGTATGTGCTGCCAAAAACGCTTCTCCCGTATATAAAAATGTCATCCGTAATGTTTTTTATTTACCGCGGTAATTCATGTACCTGTAAACCGAAGAGCGACAGAGATCTGCTATTGCCGGCATTTTAATAATGCAGCAACTTTTCAATCAGCTCGTGCATGCGGGCTTTTGCCAGGAAGTTCTTTTCCAATTCGATATTGAAGGGTACGGGAGTATCTAAAGAGGCGCAACGCATTACCGGTGCATCCAGCATGGCAAAGCAGTGCTCACCGATCCAGGCGCTGATTTCCGCGCCTATACCGCCTGTTAAAGTATCTTCGTGCAATAGTAAAATCCTGCCTGTGCGTGAAGCAGATGCCTGTATGGCATCGTAATCAAGGGGCAGTAAAGTACGGAGATCCAATATATCGAATGAAACAGACGGATGTTGCAATGCATATTCCAGTGCCCAGTGCACGCCTGCGCCATAGGTAATGATCGAAATATCTTCTCCTTCTTCTACCAAACGGGCTTTGCCAATGGGCACTTCATACATTTCTTCGGGAACCGGCCCGGTAATACTGCGGTACAGTGCTTTATGTTCAAAGAACAATACGGGGTTAGGGTCGTTCACCGCGGCGATCAGCAGTCCCTTTGCATCGGCCGGGGTAGAAGGATATACTACTTTTAAGCCGGGCGTGTGCGTGAACCAGGCTTCGTTACTTTGAGAGTGAAACGGACCAGCGCCTACGCCTGCGCCTGTCGGCATCCTGATGACCACATCAGCGCGTTGTCCCCAACGGTAATGTATCTTGGCCAGGTTGTTTACTACCTGGTTAAAGCCGCTTGTAATAAAATCGGCGAACTGCATTTCCACAATGCTTTTAAAGCCTTCGAGACTTAGCCCCAGCGCCGCGCCAATGATGGCGCTTTCGCATAAAGGGGTGTTTCTTACCCGCTCCCTGCCAAATTTGTTTACCAGTCCTTCGGTAATTTTAAAGGCGCCGCCATATTCAGCAATGTCCTGCCCCATTAAAATGAGCTGCTCCCATAGCAGCATGCTCTGGTAAATTCCCTCGCTTATGGCATCAAGAAATCTTTTTTCTTGCAGTGCAAACAGCGAAGGGTGAATGCTGCTGCTGTCGGTAATAACAAGGATATCCCGGCCGCTTTCCACTTCGGTTAAGCCGGCGTATACATCTTTTACTTCTTCAGCAGTGGAGGGCCTGATGGCGGAGGCATCAAAGCCTTTTTCTATTTCTGAATCAATGTATTTTTTACATTCTGTTTTGGCGCTTTCTATTTCAATGGTCGTAAGAATGTTTTCTTTCAGCAGCCACTGTTCAAATGTTTTTACCGGATCTTTTTGTTCCCAAATCTCAAACAACTCCTGCGGAACATACCTGGTGCCGCTTGCTTCCTCGTGTCCTCTCATGCGGAAAGTCATGCATTCTACGAGATAAGGCTTTTGCCGCTCAATACAATACTCACGCACCCCTTTAATCGTATCGTACACTGTCAGGATGTTATTGCCATCTACCTGCACGCCTTCTATTCCATATCCTTTTGCTTTGTCAACAAGCTGCTCGCAGCGATATTGTTCATTGGTTGGAGTACTTAATGCATAGCCATTGTTTTCCACTAAAAAAATTACAGGTAAATCCCATACTGCGGCCACGTTCAATGCTTCATGAAAATCACCTTCGCTGGTGCCGCCTTCCCCGCAAAAAACAAGGGCAGCTTTTTTTTCATTCCGCAGCTTTCCGGCAAGCGCCACTCCGTCTGCCACTGCCAATTGAGGGCCCAGGTGAGAGATCATGCCGCAGATATGATGCTCCGTGCTTCCAAAATGAAAGCTGCGTTCCCTGCCCTTAGTGAATCCTTCTTTTGCCCCCTGCCATTGCATGAACAGCTTGCTCAGGCTTATGCCGCGTGTTGTAAAAGCGCCCAGGTTCCGGTGCAATGGTAAGATCCATTCGTCTTTCTCAAGCGCCAGTGCGGCGCCCACGGCTATTGCCTCCTGCCCGATGCCGCTAAACCATTTGCTGATGCGTCCCTGCCGTAATAGGAGCAGCATTTTTTCTTCAATCATGCGGGGTAGCAGCAGAGACCGGTAAAAATGCTCCAGTTGATGTGCAGTAAAGTGTTTCTGGGAGAAATGCATATACAAACCTATTGGTTTTTTGAAATATGCAGGAGTATAATAATGTTTATTTTGCTTGCTGATGACCGGAAGTTTGCTCTGTAAACGTATTTCGGGGGTTTATTATGATATTGTTACCTGCCGTATTTTGTAATTATTCGTCTTTTCCGCTAAACAGCAGCGATGAAACGATGGAAAGTAATAAACCAAATAACAAAGCCCACCAGAAACCATCAACCTGTATGCCGTTAACCAGCCTGGCAGCCAGTAAAACCATCAGCGCATTGATTACCAGGAGAAATAATCCTAATGTTATGATAGTAAGCGGAATGGTAAGTATGATCAACAACGGGCGGACAATAAAATTTGCAATTGCCAGCACGAGCGCAAATACCAGGGCTGTCCAATAGGTATCTATATGAATTCCTTTGAGCAAATGAGCCAGTCCAAAAGCTACCGCAGCAGTTACTAATAAGCGGATGATAACATTCATACTGTAAATTTTAAAAAAGATACAAAAAAAGATTATCAAAATGGCATTCAGCCTTATTTGCAGCAAAAAATCAATTTTTGCGGCAAAATCTTATTATTTTTCGTAAAAGCATTTTACATGTCAAAATCTTTAAAAATAATATTAGGGATCATTACGCTTTTGCCGTTTGTTTTTATGGGAGGATATTTTTTGTGGTTCATGTCTTTTTTTATGCGGATGTCTGACAATTTGGGGGCAGGCGACCCCGACGCGGTACCCCGGCTTATGTTTGGTAATATGGGATGGATGTTCTTGTTTTTAGGAATGGCAATGCTTATTTCGTTTGGCTTGATGATTTACTACATTGTACACGTGGTAAACAACAAAAAGATAGACAGCAATGAACGGCTGGTATGGATACTGGTTTTCATTTTTGCCAATATGATCGGCTATCCTGTTTACTGGTATATGCGTATATGGAAAGGGGAAGATGTGCAGCCGGCCGTTAAAGGTATTTCCTGAAATATTTTACGCATAAATCCTGCATTTTTGGGTTGTTCTTTATACAAACTGCCCCGCAGCATTACCTGCAGGGCAGTGATTTGTTTCAACTTCAACCTGTATTGAAACGAGTTTATGATGCAATGCGGAAAAAATCATACCTGCCGGCTGAAAGCTGATAGCCCATTGCTCACAGCCCCCCATAGATTCTTCACTCACGAAAATATTTTACTTGATCCGGCAGCTATTTGTTCGTTCTGAATGACAAGAAAAAAAGCAATTGACAGTTGATAATGGAGGGTTGATAGTGTGTGCATGCCTAACCTGCAACAGCCATCAAATCTTAAATCCCCAATCATCCATTCTCCAAAATCAGAAATCAACAAATCAGAAATCAAAAATCTCCCAACCTCTTCACTGTCCATCGTCCACCATCCATTGTCCATTTTCCTGATACCTCCCATCCTCCAGCTCTATCTTCCTGTAAGAAAAAGAAATGGGGTATGCATATCTGTTTCGCTCCTTCCTTTACCGGTATTTTGTTTTTCTGTTTTTTCAACCGATACAGACACTTTTTTCTCCGGTGCTTCGGGGGTTGCGGGTTTTACGGGAGGCGCCGGGGGATTGTTGTTCTCTTTTTTTTCAATCTTAATTGAATCGCCCTGTTTTTTATACCTGTAAGTTCCTCCTTTATTTTCCAGTTCCCCCTCGGCTTCTACCTCTACTCCTTTTTCGTCTACTTTCAGCTTAAACTTGCCGTTCTTTAATTTTCCTTCGCTCTCTTCCGTTTCTTTTCTGTCCGTTCTTTCCAATCCTTCATGTGTCATTATGTATTGAACATTTTTCTTCCACGAGTAAGAATTATCTAATCTTTCATCCCAGTCGATATTTATTCCCCGTCTCCTGTCTACATTGATGTTAAACCAATCATACCAGTCTACGCTTTTATCTATCATTATCTTTTTACCTACCGGCACTTCAACTACCACCAGCACTTTCTGATTGCGGAACTTATTGTTTTTTGAGATAGGAAAACCTCTGCCCAACTGAATTACGCTGTCATTTTGTACTACAGGTAGTTTGAAAGCCCCGGCATTTGCTGCTGCTACAGAGGGGGTATTGCCTCTTGCGAAATTGATGTTTTTGATGTGATAGGCTGAATCGGTGCTTTTGATCACATTTATTCTCACGGTATTCAGCAGCATGCTGTCTTCATTAATGGAAAGGAAAGGAAAATCCCCGTCGAACCAGTCGGATGTGTAGTACTTCATTTTCCCGCCGGCTACTTTAATGATCATGTTTTCCCTGGAAGGTTGACTGATCGTTATATTCTCTTCAACATTGTCTAAAACCCTGAAATTTTTTACTACCATTCCAACCAAAATAAACACGCTGATCAACCCGATGATCCACAGGCTGCCGAACGTATAACCCAGGTAAGGGTTCTTTGATCTTACCCGCATGATCCTTCTTACGATCCAAACTATAAGCGCTATAACAGGCACACCAAGGAAGAGGGTGAGTACGCTCCAGGCAAAAAAGTTCTGCCAGAATCCCTGTAATAAAAAATTCTTTAAAGGAAATACACCTATGCCACTGTACAGCAAGCCGATCAGCACCATCATTAAAACAAAAGCTATACATCCCGCAATGATGAGAAAGAATGCTTTGAACAATACGCCTATGGCATTCCCTATGCCGGTTCCGGCTTTTCTTGCTATAGGTCCCACTTCTGCCGCGAACTCTTTCGATCTTTTCTGGGCAATTTCATTGATCTCTTCTCCTACATCCTTCGCTTTTTCAGCAAAGGCCGCACCCATTTTTTCGCTGCGCCCTTTTACGTTCTGCAATTCTTCCTGTACGGTATTCTTTATACTTTCCAGGTCAATTTTTTCCCCACGCATTTCCAGCTTTTCTGTGGCTGTTACAGCTTTAGGCAACACGATCCACAAAATGATATAGGTGATGAAAAAAGTTCCGCCTAGCCCGCTGAACGCCACCCAGGGACCCCTCCAGTGATTCCATCCCCAGCCTCCACTGAAAATATTAGGCACTACGCTTAACAAAAAGGGCAACAGGAAAATAATCCTTGGAATCCAGGTGTCTACATTAAAATAGGCGCTTAAACCGCCGGCAACCCCGCCGATCATTTTATTATCCGGATCGCGGTATAAACGTTTGCGCACATTGGTCTGCAGGTTTTTCGACGGGAGAATGATCCACAGGATAAGATAGAGCAATATGCCAAAACCAAAGCCGCCAAATGCTACCACCGCAAAAATAATACGCACTACTGCGGGATCTATTTTAAAATAATGTGCTATGCCTGCGCACACGCCTCCCAGCACTTTATCGTTTTCGGCCCGGCTCAATCTTTTCACTTCGGGTTCTGTTGCCTGCGCGGCAGATGAGGCATATTGCTGGCTGCCCGATGTGCCGGCAGCAGACTCCTGCGATCCGTCCTGCTCTTCAAAATCTTCAGGTCTGCCCATACTGGTTATCACCTCGTTCACATTTTCATCAGCAATACAAACCGCGCCTTTTTTCAGCCTTTCATCAAACAGTTCTGCAATGCGGTTTTCTATATCATTGATGATCTCATCACGTCCCTCTTCCCGGGCAAAGTAACGGCGCAGACTTTCTATATACTGCTTCAGTATTTCAAAGGCCGTTTCTTCAATGGGGATTACCCTGCCCTGGAAATTTATGTTTATTACCTTTTTCATGATCATTTCAATTTTTATTGGTTGAAGTTGTCGGGCTGTTCAGCTACCTGTCCGTTTTTGGTAAGCGTGTTTACCGCACCTGCCATCTCGTTCCAGGTTGCCTCCAGTTCCGCGTAAAAAGCGGCGCCCTTATCGGTTAAAGAAAAATATTTCCTGGGAGGCCCCCCGGTGCTTTCTACCCATCGGTAGGTAAGGAGGTCCGCATTTTTTAACCTTGTCAACAAGGGGTAAAGTGTTCCTTCCAGGATGTTCAGGTTGGCTTTTTTCATTTCCTCAATAATGTCGCTTGGGTATACCTCGCCGCGCTTTATTATTGAAAGGATACAAAATTCGAGCACTCCCTTTCTCATCTGACTCTGCGTGTTCTCGATATTCATGATCTCCGCAATTTTTTCTCTCGGTACCGGCCGGGTTTGAGAGATGTTAACAATTTTGTTCCAGTGTAACCTTGTAAGAACTAATACATTAAAACCTGGTCTTTTATACCTTATCTTCTGTCGGTTCTTTTATCAATCCGGAACAAAGATATGTACCTTTTTAATACTATGCAATACATAGTACCATCTTTATTTTAGTAGTTGGTTGTAAAATAGTACTTAGTATTTTATGAAATTCAATACAGTAAAGGATTTGAGCCAAATCAGCCCGATTGAAAAAAAATTCCTGAAATAGATGACCGGGCTATTGAAATGATAAACGGTTGTAAATTTTAGGTGAAATGAGGCGCCCTGATTACTTTGCTGTTTATTTTAAGGGTGCAGGAAAACCAATGCTCCTTGATATAATTAAAAACCAACATATTATGAGCAAATATCCTTTTGCCTTCCTCCTGGCAACTGTTTTTTATTGCGGAGCATTACACAGTCAAACCATACAGTATACTGTAGCCAATGCCCATGCTCACAACGATTATGAGCATAATATACCTTTTGTTCAGGCATTCCGGTTAGGGTTTGGTTCCATTGAAGCAGATGTGATATTACAGGGTGATAAATTATTTGTAGCGCACGATGCCAGGGATATACGCAAGCGTCCTCTTTTATTTGAGGAAACATATATCAAACCTTTGCATGCGGCGCTATCGTCTGTAAACCATGAACTGATCTTATTGATCGATCTGAAAACCGAAGCTGTTTCCACGCTGCAAAAAGTAATATCCATTATACAGCAATACCCTGATTTAACCGGCAGCAATCAGATAAAATTTGTAATTACCGGCAATCAACCGCCGGCATCAGCCTTCAGTCAATATCCTTCATGGGTTTATTTTGATGGCAACATTCATAATCCTGAGCATATAAAGCACATAGACCGGATTGGCATATTCAGCGATAATTTCAGGAAATATACACCCTGGAATGGCAAAGGAAATATTCCGGGTACACAAATACTGAGGTTAAAGGAGGCAATAAAAAAAGCACATTCGCTGAATAAAAAGATCCGGTTCTGGGGCGGCCCCGATAATATCAATACCTGGTATACTTTCATGGATCTTCAGGTAGACTATATCAATACCGATCGCGTGGAAGAGCTGGCGGAGTTTTTGAAAAACCTTCCTGGTACTACTTCATTGCCCGCCAATCAATACGAGCTCTATCAACCTGTATATGTTGTTGACGGACTGGATAAACCTGTTAAGAATGTTATTTTGATGATTGGCGACGGAACAGGATTGACCCAATGGTATGCGGGTTACACGGGAAACAAGGCAAGACTGAATGTATTTAATATGCGTCGTATTGGTTTGTCGCTTACCCGTTCGGCAGATAGTTATATCACCGATTCGGGCGCCGGTGGAACAGCGATGGCTACCGGCAACAAAACCAACAACAACTTTATTGCCGTGCTGCCCGATAGTACAGCCGTTCCCTCCATACCCGAGCTGCTTGTCAAAAAAAATATTCATTCGGCCATTATCAGCACCGGCGATATCACCGATGCTACTCCCGCTTCTTTTTACGCGCATGTGCCTGACCGTAATGCGTCTGAAACGATTGCGGAGCATTTTTTGAGATCGGATGCCGATATATTGATCGGATCCGGGGTTGCCAGCTTTGATAAAAGAAAAGACGGAAGGAATATACTGCAGGAGTTGCAGCAGCAAAAAGGATATACCGTTATTACGGATATCAACGGCATAGATACCGTTGCCGCCGGCCGGAAGCTGGTATTGCTGGATGAAGAAGCCGGCCGGCCTTCCTACAAAGGGCGTGGAAATTTATTGCAGCGATCGCTTGCTTTTAGTGTAAACGCGCTCAGAAAAAATAAGAATGGCTTTTTTATAATGGCTGAAGGCGCACAGGTGGATTGGGCGGCTCATCATAATAAGCTTGAGTGGATGGTACAGGAAGTGCAGGATCTGGATAGGGCCATTGGTGATATGATGCGCTTTGTAGATGAAAACAAAGAAACCCTGCTGATTGTTACTGCCGATCATGAAACCGGCGGGCTTACTTTGCTCAATGGCAGCCTGGAAACAGGTAAGGTAGCCGGGCAGTTTTCGAGCGATGATCATTCGGCTGTATGTGTGCCTGTTTTTGCGTATGGCCCTCAATCCAATTTATTTACGGGCGTTTATTCCAACACGGAAATATTCAGCAAGATCATGTTCCTGTTTAATAAAAATAAAACCGGTAAGTAATCCTTCCTGATTATGCATAGACGTTGTTATGTGTTTAACCCTTACCTTTGCCCGCAAAATTTATTAAAACTTGATCCTATACTAAACCCTTCTGGTGTATGCGAGTAATTAAAGCGACAAAATTATTCCCGGTATTGATAATATATATGTTAATCTCTGCTCCCGGTTTTTCGCAAAGCAAACGAACTTACACCAAAGGCGAATTGTATTTCTCGTGGGGGTATAATACCGAATGGTATACCCGCAGCAATGTGCATGTCAATCAGCCGGAATTAGGTAATAAGTATACCTTTAACAATATAAAGGGACACGATAGGAGAGGATGGGATAATCGTTTGTTTAAAAAGCCGCTTACCAATCCCCAGTATAATTACAGGCTGGGATATTTTTTTAATCCTGAAAAAGGATGGGGTATTGAAGTGAATTTTGACCATACCAAGTTTATATTCCAGGACGGGCAGGATGTTTCTTTAACAGGCCGGTTAGAAGGAGTATCTGTAGACAAGACCATTCATTTTTCGAAAGAGGATGGATTTTTCTATTACCTGAACAACGGTGCCAACTTTTTATTATTCAATGTTGTAAAACGCCAGGAACTCTATACTTCCAGGGATCAGAAATTAAAGATAGACTTTTTAGGAAAAGCCGGTATAGGGCCTGTTATTCCACATGTTGAAAACAGCTTTTTCGGGAATAAAAACAAGCCTCACTTTCAACTGGGGGGCTGGAATGCGGGAGTAGAAGCCAGCCTGCGCGCTACATTCCTGAAATATGGTTACCTGGAGTATGCCAATAAGTTAGATTATGCCCGCTATTCTCATCTTAAAATATACAAAGGAACTGCAAAGCATGCTTTCGGTACCTACGAAATGATTTTAAGCATAGGCGGTCACATTCCTATAGGAAAGCCGCTGCTTCACACGCACAAATCATAATTGTCCGGGGCCGGTATCTTCTTCGTCCTCTTTGTCTGTGGTTTCTTCCAGCACCTTGCCTGATTTGTCCCGCTTTAACTTTACCTGCGGATTGTCGCTGGTGCCCGACACGTTGAACGGTATACCGATAATGCCAAGAGGAGGGAGCCCAAGCCTTCCTTTTAAATTCAACTGCCCGTCCAGGCTTACCTGTCCTTCCAACCTGGGACGAAACCCCGCAATGCGCATTCTAACCTTTTCGATGTTGAGTATGTTATTGGCCACGTTCGTTTTCAGTTGAATGCCTTGAACGTCGCCGTCCTTCAGCTCAGGTTTTTCTGCGCTCCGGCTTACGGCATTCATCAATTTAAATCCTTTCAGCTTTACATTTTTCAATGACAATACACCGCCGCCTTTTAGTGAAGGATATACAGGGCTCATATGCTCATCCAATCTCCCCGCAAGCGCATACTCCAGCCCTGCTATACCTTGTACTTCCGCTGCTGAAGAAGCCATATCCCTGAACATGGGAATATCGCTATAGGCTTTGGCTATGGAAAACGAGTCTGCTTTTACCGTAAAGTTGAATTGCGCATTAGAAGGAGTAATGCCTGTATATATTGCAGCTAATTTGAAAGCAGCATCTGCCAGCCGGAATGTTGCATCAGTGAGTTTTAGCCTGCCGCTGTCTACCGCCAGTTTTGCTTTCAGGTTTTTAACAAGCGTACCATTGTAGTCTATGGTATTGGCTGTAGCGGCAATGCTTACCGACAAATTATCCGGGATCATCACAACACCGGTACCGGAAGCCGTATCAGCGGCGGTTCGCAGGGAATCGGGTGTGGCAAATGCCGTAAATTCATTCAGGCTGATACGATCTGTATGCAGGGTGAATTGTCCACGGAGGGTCTCATCACTTCCTGCAAAATAATTGATCACGTTATTCATATAACCATTCAGGGTAACCGAAGAGGTACCGTATTTTGCTTCAAAAGCATCGAACCACATTTTATCCTGCTTAAACCGGAACTCACCCCTGTTGATAAAAAATGGTTTGGGAAATGATTCTGTTTGCACGGCGATATTCTTTACGTTCAGTGTTCCCTGGTTTAAGAGCAGGCTGTAGCGCCCGGCTAACGCGTCGCTTTGTTTGCCCTTTAAAGAAACACTGGCTTCGATGAGCCCTGTAACGTCATAACCGTCTATGCCAAATACCCTGTATATTTTGCCTAGGTTAATGGTTCCTTCCGATACAATATCATACTCCAGGTCTTCAGGGTTTTTTATTATTGCTTTTACCAGGAAAGGTTGATCTTCAAACTCAAAGCTTACGGGTTGTATATGAATATCTGTGCCTGCCGTTTCACCGGTAGTATTAGTGATTTCCGAGATCACTTTTATTTTCCGTATGGGCCTGGGGTAATAGGGTGTTTGAATCTCCCCATTGTCCATTGCCAGCCTGGCTTTTGTTACGGGAAATAATTTTTTTGCGGGATTATAAACGCCCCTGGTTTCAACAGTGATCAATGCATCGCCTGCAAGCCGTATACTGTCTGCCGGAAGAAATTGATTGATATCCTGCAAACGTACATTTCCGGTCAGAGCGGCCTGTACGTATGGTTCCTGCGGAGAGGTAATACTCAACTGGCCTTTAATGGTGTTTTTAAGGGCGACCGCATTCAGGTTGTCTATTTTTACTGTTGTGTGTTTGTAGTTGCTGTCCGGGCAGGAACTGTTCAGCGTAAAGCTGATATCGTGAATGGATTCAGGCAGGGAAAGGTATTTGAAATATCCGTTCTTAAGCGATGAATGCAGGGTGAAAGCAGGAATGCTGGTCACAACAATATCTTTTCTCCACCTGGCAGGGTTTTGCCCTGTCGAATATTTTCCTTCTGCTTTAAAATCAGCAGTGTACTCACCTTTTATATCAAAATCTCTTAAGCCAATTGCTTTGTCCCATTTTTCAAGATCGAGCGAAGCTTTGACCTGCGACTTAATATAGGGCTGTTCTAACCCGATGGTATGAGATACAGCGCTGAAATATCCCTTGTCGAGCGTAAAATACAATGAGTCAATTTGAATGTCCATACTGTCGGTGCTGAGCGAAGGAATATGTGCCTGCATGGTAAGCAGCAGGTTTTGGATGGGAACGGGAGCCGCTTTGTGGGATATATGCCCGTTCTTTATCTTCAATCCCATATCCAGCGTTGGCATCCTGTTGTGCTCAGAAATATACTGTCCTTTCAATGTTATATTAAAATCCGTAACTCCTTTTACTTTGGTATTGTCAAGCCATCCGTTCATATCGGGCGGAATGGCAGAGATCATATCTTCGAGCGTGGCTTTAGGAGAAGCCAGCTTAAAATCCATATCGTACCCGTTTTTCAGGAAATTAAAAGTGCCGCTGAACTGTACCGGAAGCTGGTTGATGCGGATCCTGTTTTTTTCGAATACCAATGCCAGCGAGTTGGTATTGACCCTGGTGACGAGTTTTGCGCGAATGGCCTTTTTGTTTACATACGGATGGGCATTGTATACAAAGCTGAAAGTATCTGCTTTTAAACGGGTGGACAGATCAAAAATATCTTTCGACAGATCCCCGGCGCCGGTATAATTCAGGTTGCCCGCTATGATCTGCAGCGGAATCGACCGGTCGGTATATTCAAGATTGCTGTTTTCGATCACAATGCTTTCCAGCCGAAGCCCCGCGCCACCCGATCCGGTATCTGCCACGGCTGCTTTTTGCGGCTGGTAAATATTATAATTGGACTGCCCTTTTTCGTTCACCAATACATGTACATCTGCCTGCGAAAGAAATATTTTATTGATTTTAACCGATTCGGAAAAAAGCGTGGTGAGATCAATACCCAATGCTATTTCCCTGGCAGTAATGAGCGTATCTTTTTCGAAAGGCGCCGATCCCGTGAGGCTTACATCGTGCAGCGTAAGTGTAAGCGAGGGAAAATGATTGAAAAAGGAAAATCGTGCTTTGGAAAAGTCAAGCCGGCTGGTAATGACGCTGTTGGCCCAGCCTTTGATTTTTTGAGCGATGGTATCGGGGAACAGGTACGGCAGTATCAATAATAAAACAAGTATGCCTGGTATAATGATGCCTGTTATCCGCAACGTTTTTACCAGTACGCGCCTCCAAGTAGATTTCATGGTATTGAAATATGATCGGCAAAACTACCGTTTTAAAGTATTGATTGCGCACAGGCGGTGTATTCCAGATTAAATGAGCAGGTGCCTGCAAAACATAGGATATACCCTGAGTTTCGGCAAGAGAATGGATTATTTGTAAAACTGAATGATCGTGAAGGTTCCGGAGCTATCAACCTTTTGCTCATGGCGAGCCCGCCACCATCCTCGTGGAGCTGCATTTTCCCATTGCGACTGCTTCTCCCGCCGTAAAATCCATTAATTTAATGCAGCACCTTGGCGGACTGCCAATGACA
>JAHBTL010000032.1 GCA_019638615.1 Chitinophagaceae bacterium
CATACATTATCGAGCTTTCCGGAAAACCCTTGCGAAGAAAGTACCCACACTGCCCATGCTCTTTTCACCGGATCAAATAATTCCGGATTATTGTAGATCACCCATGCATGTTTATGTAATCTTCTGCTGTGCAGAGTATCTTTTATTTCGATGATCAATTTATCAAACTGATTTTTGATCACCTGGTAGAAGTTGATCAACTCACCGTTCATGTCATTAAGTACTTCTACCTCCGAGGGCTTTTTGGCAAAAAACACGGCTGCGCCTCCGGAAAATGGTTCGGCATACAGCCTGTGCGGTGGAATTAATTCTATGATAACCGGGGCCAGCTTTTGTTTACCTCCATAATATGTAATAGGCGTCTTCATGCTACATCACGTTCTTTTGATTATCTTCTGTATCCAACAGTTTTCTGTCTTTTATCAATAGATTGTTGTCCATAACCTTCTTTCGCCAGCCGTTTCACTGCTTCAGTGAAAACCCCGTTGCATTCTAATTCTGTATATACAGCATAGGGTAGGTATTTTGTACGCGGCTTAAACCGGGTGCTCGTCGTGAATACGGAAAAACAATTCATTTCATGATTGAAACTACCAGAGTTGCGCTTGTCGGTTTCACCCGGTCTTCTGAAGTATGTTCGCTTTGAAGTTTGACCCACAACTATCCATCCATGCTCTTGCAATAATTTGATTACCTCACCGCGCAGGTTGTAATCATCCAGCGGACTTAACTCTTCGGTGGGACGTATTTTGGGAGGCCGCCTTTCAATTTTTCTCTCCACATACTGATTAAAGCTCCGTGCTGAAGTCAGTATGACGTTTCGTTCAGCCCCGGAGATCAACGGAATTTTGTGATAGTCATGTTGCAAAAACTGGTAACCGGGACTTGGCGGAGCGAGAACATAACCACCACTTCCTCTGGTTTCGATCAGCACCTTTAATTTTTCTTTAGGATGGATCAGTCTTTCCCCTTCTGTTGTCGGCCGTCTGGCAAGTGGCTGATTCGGTTCTACTTCTTTGCAACGATAATACAGATGTATCCCTCCCGATCTGGATTGTGCTATCACAAGTTTTTTGATCAATCCAGGATCGGAGTTCCCAATATCAGCTAATAGTCTTTCCAGCAATAGCGTATTAAGATCGTACTTGGAGTCTATATCTATTACTTCAAGGTTGCCGCTAACCGCCCCTGTCACTATAGCCAAACCGTGTGCAGCACGATGATTGAACATCCGGATGAGCTGATCTGCACTTGCCGGATGGCTCTGAAATTCTTTCCATTTCACCACACTTTGCTTCAGTGCATCTGTTGCGATTACCGACAAACCAAGTTCCCTATACATCATCGCCGTATTGATCAAGTCGTTCATGTCGTCATTGCTTAAAGTTTACAGTCCGAGCCCCTTATCTTCAGGGGGAATTCTCTTTCTTGGTGAACGATGTATTTGCTTTGGATCGTCCTGTGAAGAAAATTGTTGTGAAGTTTTTTCTCCGGTTGTAGAGGACTGCTGCAAACGTGCCTGCGTAGTTTCTACTACAAGAGCTCGAAGCGATTTCAGCATTTTCTCAGACGCGTGTTCTTCGTTAACCCTCAAGTACATAGCTGCAGGGCTTTGGTCGTTTTCCTGTCGTACCTGAAACTTACTGACAACAACACTTTTATTGCTGATATCTATGATATCGGCTTGCTTTACATAGATTGGATAACGCAGATGCAATGCCTGCTTCTCGTCGAAAAGGCGCTCATCTAATTCCTTCAGGCTAAAGAGTGCTTCGTCAAGAGAAGAATAGGTAATTTGTGCGACCTGCTGTTGCGGATAGTTGATATCCTCATTTAAGTTCTGAGAAGATATCCAGGTAATCTGCAGTTGATAAGGCCCCTGCTTAGCTGATTGTTGGCGTAGCGCCTGTTCTGCGTTTAAAACTAAAAGCAAGGAAAGATATCCGGGATGCTGTAATAGTTTATTAAAGCCGTCGTAATAATTGGCTACTAATAAATATTTAGCATCTTGGTCGTAATTGCCCAATTGTGCTAAACCAATTCCACTTTCACCTTCAATATTTTCGATAGAAGTATAAAGTTTTAAATAGATTCCTGGCTGCGTGTCTGCTTCTCCGCTAATGTGATCTTTGACCGCTATTATTTCGACAATTTTTTTTGCTCCTCTCTCACTTAAAGAGGCGTCCTCTATCCAGCTCCGGTTATTCGATCCTTCTGCAATTTGTTTACCCACTTTCCTGATATCTGTGCCAAGCAGATGGATGAAAGCCTCCTGCAACCACGGGTAATGATAATTGGTCGTTTCCTGTAAAGCGGGTGAGCTAAAACTATTTCTTGTTATACTTACCTGATAATCCCATTCAACTTCCTCCACCGATGACGGATCATACGATTTCAGATCGTTAACCCAATGTGTCAATTCCTCGTCAACAGAAATTTTGAATCCCTTGTCATATGCATAGGAAGCTAGTTGTAAAAAGGGCAAGTCAGGATCGTAGGCTGAAAATCTGGAGAGGTCATAATCCGTAAGTCGCTCAAATTGCCTTGTTCTGGTCTCGAAAAAACCCATATATATGCCGGCTTCAGGGCATCCTTTCGGTGTGTCTTCAATGGACAGACGGAAGATTTCAACTAGCGGCTCATTATCCTCAATTGCTCTAATGATAGCGCACTCGCAGTATCTGTCATTGTTTGCTTCTTCGGATAGCTTTTCAAATTTTCTGATGTCAATTAGTAGTAATGAATCAACAGCTTCACAAAGTGTGATAAAATAGTTGGCTTCCCTGAATTCCACATGAGGTACAGGATTTCCGTTGGCGTCAGAATGAATTCTATTATCCAGCCCCGTTATTTCTAATATATAGTTAAAGATATTATCGCCCATCACTCTGTATTTATATTGACTTACTCTTTCTCGGTTCACTTTCCTGTACTATTCTTTGCTTTTTATTTGACCTTAACTGCTCGGCAGGTTCCGGGTTATTCTTTTTTTTTACCTGATTGGAATTCTCCTGCGATGATTCATCCGGTGTGGGAGATCCACCGTCTTTAACAAAGCTCACGCTTGATGGCATGTTATTTTTTTCTTGTTGAATACGCTGCCGAGCTTCTTCGGTTCTGAACTGATCATGGGACAATGGTTTTCCTTCAACATCAAGGAATGTGTAAGTGTTCCGTTCGGGATTAGCTATTATATTTATCGATTTGTGCTTAGCTTGGTTGACGGGAGTGACCTCAATTTGCCGGCCTTCAGACATTAGGGCCGCTGCTGTTGCTCTTTGCTTAACAGAAGATAATCCGACAAAATCGTAGTCGCTTAATTTCGATACCTGGTCGAAGTCTTTGTGACGTTTGGTAAGGTAATTACCACTTTCAGTCTTCTGCGTAAAGTCAAGCTGCAGCCACTGATTATATTTGTCCCCTTTTTCGTCGTAGTATGTTTTAAGAATTGCCCGGGGATGCTTTTGATCCATCATCAGAATAAAGGCTTCATTAATATTGATGCGATCACTGGCTTTAAACCATTGCTCGACGGTAGTTCCATCCTCATTATGTAAGGTTCCTTTAAATCCATTAAAGTAACCTTTGGTGTCTTTTATTTTAATTTCCGGTTCAAAGTCCATTCTTCTGTTCTCAATCACTTCTGATGTGAAGGGACGTATTTCTTTTTTTCCTGCGGCGAGCGCATCGTCAATCTCTTTATCGAAACGATTTCCAAAACCTACGGTGGAAATTATTTTTTTGAGCGTTTCGCTGTTTTCAATTACAATAGGCTGTTCCATAATATGTATTTTTTATTAATGATGAATAGATCGCAAGTCACAGACGAACACTTTTTGTCTGTCTGGCTGACATTTGTGTCCTTGCTTTGACAGGCATTTTCCTGGTAATAGCTTTTGACTGCTCTTGGGTTTTCTGCGCTGAAGTGATGGGTCTTAAGGCTGGTTGCTGACCATCCACTTTTAATTGTTGTTGTCTGGAACGGGATTGAGCCTTCGGTGGAGATGTAAAAAAAGTTTTTAAAATTGACGCACCTGCCCTTACCGGAAGCATCACAAGGTTCCCTGAAAAGACAAGCACATTACGCGTGAGGCGTACAAAGGGATTGGGATACAGTTGACGCATCATGCTGCGTCGTTGACCACGCAGCACTTTAAGTTCTGCCTTTTCATAAAGGTTAAGTTTGCGGCCGCCTTTATACTTGTTGCTGATGTGGCGATAAATATCTCTTTTTGCTTTTAGAAAGTCACGATCATTTTGTATCTTTTTCCCGTAGCGCTCAACCATTTTGTCTTCTATACGTTTCCAGGCAGCGAGGTCGTTTTCAATTCTGCTTTTGGGTTCTGATTTTTGTAACATGATTCAATTTTTTAAATGTGATATAATTTTATGGCTGTGTTTGTCGTCGCATCTGGAATTCGGACAGAGTTGGGTGCAGTGCTTTCAGGATATCTTTCCCTTTTAGTTTACAGGATAAATACCTGTCGCCGTTTTTCTCAAATACTTCCACCACGAAATGCTTATTATCTGCAATGGTAAACCTGTTAAAAGCAAGGAGCATAACGGAGAGCCGACAGGGAGGAATTTCCTGACGGGTATTATAATGGTGAAGAGGAATAATTTCCTTTTCCGTAATGGAAGTGCGCTTTGACCTTTTCCTGTCGCGTATGTATGATCTGGTAAAGTCAATCTCATATGGAATAGACGACGCATTCAGCAGACGAAACTGAAAGAAAAGTACACCATCAATGTAATATGTGCCCGTTGCTTCTATCCGGGTACGTCCTTTCCATTTTGACGAAGGACGGTGGCAAACGGGTTTAAAATGAGAGAGTATTTCAGCGTATGAACTGATTTGGGATTCATTAAGTCGTTCGGAAGAAAAACGAGCAGGAACTAAGTAAGACTGCTTTTGTTTGGTTAGATCAAATGTGAGCTGTGCAGGATTTTCCCGGTAATGAACCTCAAATGAAAAGATATTACCGTCTGCGGTAAAAACATGCAGGTTAGTAGTCTTCATAGAATCGGTTGTTGCTTTTACTTTTAATACATTTCCGATTTCATGAACGGTCTTGGTAATAATGTTTCCATTGCCCCTGTCTACGCTTTTAATCGCAGCCGGAAAAATAATAACGCTGGTCTGGCCTGTAGACACCTCAAGTTGCAAAGGTGCCGTAGTCAGTGGTAAAACAGGCATATCCTGTGCATTTAATGTAATACAGAGGAACAGAAGAATAGGCAGAATAAGCATTTTGGTAATGCGCATAAAAAATGGTATTAGGTGATAAAAATTAATGTCCTGAAGAACTTGCGAGTAATAATGGATATCCTGCTTTTACGGATATTCTCACCAGCTTAACTTTGCGTGTTAGCAGGTTTTTAGCTATGTCAATGCCTGCAGAAGTTGCCTGTGCACCGAGAGAGGGGTTAAGTGAGCCAAGACTAAGCGCCTGCACCATCTGCTCGGTACCTTCTTTGGAAGCATCACGATTAATACTTCCGGGAATACGTAAACCTGTAATCCCGTCCATATCATATGCCGCCAGCGACACTGGAAATATTGAATTACCAAAACGAATGGAACTGATATCAACTAGTAGCCTTTCACCATTGAGTGTACATTTACCGTAGACGAAATTTCCTTTAGGGATGAGTTGTCCCTGCACATAGCCGTTTTGTTCGAGCCTTAACTTAATCGTTGCTCCAGATGTAAGGGTCTGATTTTCATGCACGACAGCGGAGAGGGCATTTTGTGTCGTCTCTTCCTGGTTCTGTTCATCATCATAGAACCTTGCTTTGTAAGAAGTGGTATAAGCAGGTGTTAAAAAGTCGTTTATTTCTTTCTCTGGCTCTGCGCTGACTGCATATACCTTTCCTTTATTTTTTTGTGATTGTTCTTTCAAACGGTCTGCTACTCTGGAAGGATGTTGAACGTCAAGTATTTTGTCAAGAACATTATTTGCCTGTGCTAGCACCGCATCCTGTTGCAGATCCTGATTGCCCGAAAGACTCTGCATCATTCCTTCGAGATGTTGCATATCAGTATTTGCCCGGTCGCTGTCATCAATGGATGATAACTGATTATGTAAGGATGGTGTGTCAGGTTGCTGCATTAGCTTTTCCAGTTCCGTCAGTTTTTTTTCTAAGTCCTCCGGTGTTTTTCTTTTGGCAGTCTGTGTTTGCGTAGTTTTTCCGGTCAGCATTGGAGCTGTATAAGTATATGGACTTATTTCCGAAAAGGGTGATTCCGAATCTGTTGGCGGCGCAGCCGTATCCTGCTTTGGCATCCATTGGGCAAAAGGATCAAGCTGTGCCTCTCTCAACCTGGAAATCGAGTCTCTTTCAGCTTGCTGATAAATGCTGAGTTTGTCTGTTGGCTTTTTATCTATTAGAGGATCAGGCAAAGTGAAACTAAGTGCATTACTTCGAGAAATCTCTACATTAGCCGATCCTTTGCCACCACCAAGGGCAAAGAACAAAATGGATAGGAAAGGGATAATAAGAACGGGCAGTATTAACCGGAGTTTTTGTTTTCTTTCTTCTAATAACTGTTTTTCCATAAAAGTGATAGTTTTAATAATGAAATGTTTTCTTGATTAGGTCTTCGGCATTCGAGAGGCTGTCGAGAAATCCCGGGTGTTGCAGGACAAAATCTTCATAGGCCTTTCTGCCTTCAGGAGTTTGTTGCAGGCTGTCAAGTGCCTTACGGAAACGGTTGAAAACAAGTGTATCTGTGTAATAAATGTTTCCTGTTATATCATTGGGAGAAATAGGCGATCTGATAACCGGAGCTACTATGGTAAAAGTTTTGGTACTTCCGGGATATGCATTGCTGTTGATGCCGGAGAGAGTAAGCGTACTAAGTCCTCCCATTACCAGACAAACAGTAAACAGGAAACACTTTTGTTGTCGTTGTGTCCAGCTACGGGTTTTACGATTAAGAAAGTTTAAACAGTTCCGCTGAACTTCCGTCACTTTACCAGATATTGTGGATAGAACTGACGGTGATCTTGATTTTTTTTTCATACGTATGGCTTATCGTTTGGTTGAGGAAAGAATAGTATTATCAATGGTGACCCATTTTTCAATCAGGAAACCGTGTGGATTATTTTCAGTGCGTTCGTTAAGCTCCCGTAGATACCCTTCTGTAATAAGATTACGCATAATGCTCGCGCTGGTGCGGATCACTGTTTGTTTTCCAAAAAATCTGAAGTAGTAAGGATGGATATTTGTGTTTAGCGAAATACTGTCGCAGGTAATTGTTTGGCTAACATTGCCGCTTACAACACTATTGTAATAGCCTTTTTCTTTAAGGGCGTCATATTGCTGTTTGGCTGATTCGTCTGCGAGATAAAGAGCCTTCTTTATATTGTTTTCAATCGCTTTTTCGTCGGGGGAGAAGGAAAAGAAATACTGATGGAATGTCATAATATGGTCCTTTGCTTCTACAGGTATATTGTCTTTCCGGGTAGATATAACCGCTTCAATGGCTTTACCTCCTGCAAGCACATATACTTTTTCTCTCGCGTCGGATATTTTTTGAACGCAAAAATAGATGCAGTAACAACAAAGCAAGACACTAGAGATAATTAGGACTGCGCTAAAAAGGCGAATGTGTTTGAAGGCTGTATCAATGTTTTTAAGATGCTGAAGCATGGTTCACTTTTTTCAGGAACAAAAGTGAAAAGAGAGGGGATTTGAAAATGTGAGATGCTCCTACATGGGAAAAATAAGTCGTCGTTTCGGAGAATTTTTGCCAATTTTTTTTGAAAACAATAGAACCTTGTGTAGTCTTACTATAAATCTATGTACTTGATTTCAATTTGAATCCTGATTGTTTAAGATAATGGGAGGTCAGATAATTATCAGGCTCAAATATTATACTTACTTGGACCCATCAACAGATTAGTTTTAAAATATAGAAGTAATCAAACTATACTTTATTAACTAGATAGAGATGTAAGCGTGTTAAAAATGCAATAATGAAATATCGTCAGAAATCTTAACTCTTTCTAGAATTAAATTGTCAAGAGCTCTCATCACGGAGTTTTTAACAGGAATATTAAATACAGTACTACGTAAGACGTAAAATGTCAGATGTGGAAATTCGTTTTACACATGACGATTTATTATTAGTAAAACAGGTAGCAAGTACTCAAATGAGGCTTTTTGTTTTGTGAAAACAATAATAGCTTAAGTAGAAAAATGAATGCGTAGCCTTTTTGCCAAGCCAAATTTGCGGATATACTTTGCAGCATAAACTTTCAAATTTTAATCGAGCTCCTAAAAGTGCAAAAGAACAAAAAAACATTTTAGCTGGAAGGCAGAGATTAAATCGGATAGCATAATTTTTACTTTTACATATATCGCATATTTGTCAATCACTTCATAACCAAAAAGCAACTGTATTCTTTCATAGAGGGTCCCTTGGACTCTAAAACAATACAATGGCAAAATCATTACTAAGCAGTCCAGTCTAAAGGTGAAGGTTTATTTCGCTACGACTTTATAGGATATTCGCACTTAAACGATTTAAACAGGCAAATTCACATTCACAACTATACGCCTTTTGGAAATTATTTAATCGTGAGATTACCTTCATCTTTTTTGTTAAAATCGACGTTAAAAGTTATACGTAACTACTGGCTTCTTCCAGCGAAACAAATTTAAAACCTAATTCCTTTAGCAAAGGCACGAGAATTTTAATTGTTTCATAACATAGATTATTGTCCTTCGCTGTAATGCTGTCTGCACTGGAATCATGCATTAGAATAATACCTTTATTTATTTGCCAAATGTCAGTCAAATATCTCATGGCGCATTCTTCAGCGCTTTGTTTCTTTAACCAATGATTCCAGTCACTTCCATCTATATCCCAATAAAAAGGTCCTACATAAATATTGGCATCCATAATATTATCATTTAAGTAATCGGCAACTTTAGCGGTCCATTCACCCCATGGCGCGCGGAACAGAATGCGCCCATGGGAATATTTTTGGATCAGTTGCGTGGTCAAGGAAATTTCGGACATAATGTCTTTTCCTTCTATTAATCCATTAACCATATTCATATGAGAATAAGTGTGATTTCCAATTGTGTGTCCATAATATGAAATATCATCTAAAACTTCTGTATATTTTAAAATCGTGGACCCAACGCAGAAAAAAGTCGCAGGTATTTCCTGATCATGCAAATATTGAGCTATTTCAACAGTTTTTGGCCCTGGTCCAATACCAACAGTTTTTCCAGGTCCATCGTCAAATGTAAAAGATAACGTTTTTCTTTCACAAGAATTACCTTTTAATTGCTCCCTGTAAAACATTTAAAACAACTTTTAATTGTTAAGTGTCGCATTAATTTAGAAAAGAATTACTGAACAATATAATATAAATTGACATAAGAGGCGTGTTTATTTGAGCAAATAGTCTTTCTAAAGAAAAAATATTGCAAAATTTGGGTATTCGCACAATCAATTAAATCAAACAAACAACCGATCCGCATACAAATAGAATTTTGTTACTTTAAATAGCTTTTTAGATATATTATCTTTAATTCATGCCATAGATAATTTTAAGAAGCATGGGAGTTTTTATTTATTGAGACAACTTAAATTCTTGAAAATCATTTTCCAGACACTTTGTCTTCAAAATACCCGTTGTTAGCACTAGTGTTGCTCATGCTCTGACTCATCCTGAGATTAGCATCACCGAAAGTGTCGGCCACCATTCCCGCTGCTGCTCCGCCTACAGCTAATGTGGTGGATGCCGTAGACGTTGCACCGCCAAAAAATACTCTTGTCACCCTGTTTGTCAATGCTCCGCCCCCACCAGCGTTAACGACCATGTTAGCAATGGAAGGGATAGTGAAATAAGAGGCAATGCCGATGATTAAAAACACTATATATCCAATATCAGAACTGGAGAAAAAAGAATCTCCATTTTGCTGAACCTGGCTTATATCAAGTTTGATCATTCCTTCCTGTATTTTCCCAAGCAATGCCCCAAGAATGTTGGCAATAGGTAACCACAGGTAAACGTTAATATATCGTGCTATGTACACAGACAATGTGTGTTGAAAGCCATCGAATACTGCAAGTCCAAAAACCAACGGACCAAGTATAGCAAAAATTAGTAGCTTGAAAGTACGAATGGTGTTAATGCACAGCGCTGCGGATTCATACAATACTTGTAAGAGAAACGACAATAAATCTTTAAACCAGCTTTTAAGATTGTAGTAAGCTTTTGATACCGCAAATTCGACATCGTAACCGAGCGATCCCAATACACCCTCATTGCCTACTTTATCGGGGTGGGTATACTGCATCCAGATATCCCTGTTACCGGATCCATCATTGACGCCATACATTTTGTATGTGGGGGATTTCTGTCTTTCCTTCTCCCGCTGTGCCATTAGTCGTTGAAGAGATGCGTTGGTGTTGTCAACCAGTTGACTCGTTCCAATCACCGTGGGACTTAATACACCATTCATGATTGCAATTACCTGGGGGAAGATAAGTATGCAAAAGCCTAATACAAATGGTCTGAACAACGGAAAAAAATCCACAGGCTCAGCATTAGCAATATGCCTCCAAATTCTCACGCCGATATAAAATAGGGCGGCAAACCCCGCGATTCCGCGCCCAACTGCTATAAGGCTGCTGCACATTGGAAGCATTTCTGAATATAGGTTGTCTAATACCTGGTGAAGCCCACGAATTTCCGAAGGGAAACCTTGAGCCAGGAGTGCTTTCGGTAAAAAAGCAACCGAAGCACCTATAAATAGTCCAGTTATTTTTTTCATTGTTAATCCTTTTACCTTTTCTCTAATCCATTTAAGTCCTGAATGTTGCTGATTTCAGTTTTCTCCTGCATTTTTTGCACAGCAATCATAGCGTGCTGACGATTAAATGCTCTCAGGAACATCAGCTTCTGTTGTACATCTTCGTATATCCGATTAATGCCGGCAATCCGTTCATCGTCGCTGGCGCGAAGCTGTTTTGAAGTCAGGATCATAGTAAGCTCGTCCAGATTTTGCATGCTGTCGTCAATCAGTCGCTTATACACATCTGAGAAATAATCTAACTCTCCCTTGGTAAACACTTCACTGGCAGAAAAACCTTTAAATGCAGCTTTGTATTCTTTTACTATAGCGATCTGGCTCGCAATAATATCTGCGACTCTGTGGTACTTTTTGACATTGGGGTTTACAATGTATAGCCCGTCAAGAAATACCTCATGGATCTTGTAGTTACCTTCAGCGATATTTTTAATTTTAGTGTAGCCTTCAGAAATTATTTTATAAGCATCGTAAAGCTGCTGCAATATCTGCCGGAATTGATTTAACTTTTCAATATTCAAAGCCAGTTGAGCTATTTCTTTTGCCTGGCATCTTGCGGGAGCAGGAACCGATAGTGCTGTAGCAAGCAGCCCTATGATTATATATCTTTTCATATTGTGATTATTTAATGTCGTGGAAATTTTTTAGCAAGTCCTCATCTGCCTGTTCCTGGGCTATAGATTGCAATAATGTGATCGTTTGGGAGAGAAGTTGTTGAACAAATACGGATTGATCTACAGTTTTCTCATAGAGCCCACTTATCCTGTTCATTCGCTCATCATCACTCATTTGCAGCCCAGATGAAATAATATCTGTAAAGAATTCAGAGGTTTTATCTATATCATCAGCCAGCTTGTCGCAGCACTGCAGAATAAACTGCCGGTGTGGCTCTGGAAGCGTATTGCTTTCCCGAACAGTTTTCCTTAGGCTGCCAATAGATTTGGTCACATATTGAAGATTCGCAATGATTCCCACGGACTGTGCAGACTGTTTGATTTTAGGATTCACCGTTTTTAATGAACTGTAGTAAAGTGAATGCAGGTTAAATTCTCCGTTCCTGATATCGCGGATTGTATGGATTCCAGTCTGGACAATATTGTATCCTTTCTTAAGATAACCTATGTACACTTGTAACTCTGCGATCTGCTGAGCCAGATACTGGATTTGCTTTCCCTGTGCGCCGGCCTGTTGAAAGATAAAAAGCGCAATAAAGCATGGTGTTATTTTTTTCAACATGATTACTACTTTTAGTTATTTTCTTCTTTTGAGGACAAAGCCGCCTCGTACCATCCGATCCCAGGGTCTTGGTTTTCGGAACCGGCCGAGGATTGCGTTTTTGCCTGGGATATCACTGGGGTTTCTTACAGAAATACGTTGGTGTTGATCCGGGTGCATGGAATGAATTTCCATACGGTCTACAATGAATCCTTTTTCCGGAAAGAAGTGGATGTGAAAATTGCATTGTTTGTAGTCGGATGGACTTAAATACTGCGCATAAGTTTGCAGCACGAGATTATTATCTTCTTGATCTGTCCCTGATAACCGGTTGGTATAGATTTTGAGACAATTATGCAGGAGTCCTTCATGCAGCGGGCGACCTTTGTCCGATGTTGTAAGTGCAAAATCCCCCAAATATCCCTTATTGTGTAGCATCGAAGCAAACGCTCTTATGTAATTTGTATAGGCATCAATATTTTCCATGTCATCTATTTTATTTATTACTCAATCCCATAATAATTTTTTACAGATTGCTGTTCCTGCTCGTCTTTTGACCTCTCGATGCTTAGCATAATACTCTGGCGGGTAATCTGGCGGAGGTGCGAAAGATTCTGATCAATTTTATTTGAGGCATGAACGATCAGCTCAATACGTTTCGAATCTGACATCTGCGTTGTGAAGGAGCTCACCACAAGCATTAGTTGTTCAATATTTTTTGCACTTTCCTCCAATATGCCTGTGTATACCTGGGATATATATATAATTTCCCTTGAAGTAAAATGTTTGTCTTTAATGATAAGGTTGTAGGCTGCTTTGTATTCCTTTATAATCTGCGCCTGCTTTTGAGATATATCTTTTACACGTTTGTAGTATGCAATAATTGATTTGACCTTTTGTAGTTCATCATAATAGGTCTTGAACAGATTCCGTTGTTTGTCTCCCCATTCCGATATTTCCTTTAGTTTGAGTTTGGCCATTGCATTTTCTATGGCTTTTTGAGCATTTTGCAATTTTATCGTTGCATTCTGCAAGCGCTGAATGGCAAGATCCATTGCATTAATTACTGCAACAACTGCCGCCTTTACTACTTCCCAAATAATAGCCTGGCTCTGTTTGGTTGGTAGAGACGTTAAAGAAAGAGTCAGAAAACATGCTATTATTATACTTTTTATTTTCATACGGTGTTGTTTTTAGATGACTTAAGCTCAATTAAGAAGTCTTTGCTTATCGGCTAATAAAGCCGAAATGGCAGCTTCCGTATTACCGTTATACTTCTCTACATATTGGAGAACCTGTACCCTCTCTTTGCCATCGGTTGTATACGCATAGTATTCTTCGGGGCATAGTTCATTCCGGAATACCTTAGTGATCATTCCCGCGATGTCAACGAGGATTTCACGCTCGTCTTTGTTTACAGAAAGAGTGATAGTCTTCGCTTTCTCTGATAATCCCAATACATTCTGTAGTTTGTCAAACTTGTTCATGAATTTTCGCATGTCCATTAGAATTTTGATGTCCGCATTATTTATGATGGCGTCTTTGATGACGGGAGAACTTATAAGATCGTCCAATTCCTGTGTGATCACTCCGGGGATCCCATTGAATTTTCTGATGGTTTTAAAAGCGTATTTCAGGAACTCTGCCATTCCGCTTTTAGCAATGGCCTTCCATGCCTCGTCAATAATCAGCACTTTGCGTACACCCTTTAGCTTGCGCATTTTGGAAACAAACATTTCTGTAACCAACAGCGTACAGACACTGAATAAAATTTGATGATCCTTAATATTGTCAAGTTCTATTACAACAAAAGGCTGGTTCAACAGATCAAGGTTTTCGCGGGCATTTAGCAGGTAATCGAATTCACCACCGTGGAAGTATGGGCGGAGGACGTACAGGAAATTATCGAGATCGAAATCTTTATCTTTTACCTTTTGTTCCCTCAGTATGGTGGCGTAGGTAGTCCGGAGGTATTCATAAAAAGTGTCGAAACAGGGAAAGGTGCTGCGATCTATCTCCAGCAATTGATAGTACCCTTGCAGCGCATTGGATAGAGCAATGTACTCCGAACGGTTATACGGATCGTTTTCTTGTTTCCAGAGCGCCACAAGTAGTGATTTAAGGCTCTCTTTTTTTTCCGTGTCCAATCCCACGCCTTCCGGCAGCCAGAAGGGATTGAATTTGATCGGATTCTTTTCCTCATAGGTGAAATAATATCCTTTAACCAACTCGCAAAGTCCTTTGTAACTGCCACCGATATCAATAATTACACAATGTGCACCCTGGTCATAGAGGGATCGAAGAATATGATTTAGTGTCATGCTCTTGCCGCCGCCCGACGTACCGCAACAAAGCAGGCCCATATTACTGGAAATACCCAGCCTCCTTGGTTCATCAAACATATCTACGTACACAGGTTTTCCAAACCGGTCACAGAAGCGAATACCCTGGCTAGGTTTCACGCTGCGATAGTTTGTTTCCAGGCTAAAAAAACATGTGGCTTGTTCGGCAAATGTGTCAAACGATTCGTTGGTGGGAAGATCAGCAGCATTACCGGGAAGGGACGCCCAATATAACTGAGGAGCTCCGGCAATCTCCTGATGTGGTGAGGCATCCAGTTGCGCAATGGCAGATGACGTTTGATTGCGCAAGTCCTTGAGCTTCTCCGGATCATCCGTCCACGTTATAATATTAAAATGAGCCTTTACACATTGGCGCTGTTGGCTTACCGCTTCGTTAAGAAAGGTATTAACTGCATCTCTCGATATCGCGTTCTCACGAGAGTAAGCTGATAAAGACTGCAATCGCCTGCGTCGCGCCTCCAGACGCTTAAGCGTCTTTGGAGTATCCTCAACAATCAGAAACTGATTATATATGTGGTTAGAACGAAGCAGCAACCCGACGGAACTGGCAAACCCCACCGAGAATTTACTTACATCGGTGCTGTACTTGTCATAATTGATGCGGCTCCCGCAAATTGGCGGCAAGTTTTCGGGATCTGAGAGGCTGTAAAGCTGTACATGCTTCTCGCCAATTTGCCATTCAGGTTTAAAAATAATATCACGGCGCACGGGCTGCTCGGTTTCAGACAGAAGAAAACAAAACCTCTCAAGCAATCCGGCCTTTTTTTCGTTGCCTGTCAGATCATCAACGTTAAGCTGCCTGCAGCGAATCATATTTGCTTCGGAAAGCAGGCGAATAAACTGGCTGGTTTTATCTAAAAATTCTTGAAACAACCGCGGTTGTAACGCTACATCAGGTACAAGACGTTGGCGTAATAGGTTGGAGAATGCTGAGTTTGCCGGCTTCCTGTTATCGGCCTTCCGGGTGACCATTAGATAACAACTATGATTTAGGAATTGTCGGCCGTTAAAATGCAGCTCGCTTTTTTTCTTTAGAAAGGACTGGTCTTCCGAGAGGTCTGCTTTGTATTTGTCCTCCATGAACCAGTCCTGTTTATGTAAAATAGTGCCTGCCGGCAGGAGCTTAACTGCACGAAGCCAGAGATGATGCAGTTGCTCATAATCTTCTGTGGAAAGTGTGAAGATCTCCGGCAGGCTAAGTTCATAAGCAATTGTGATATCTCCCTGTTTGCTTATAAGACAATCCTTTTCTATTTTATAAATGGGCAATATCTTTTCCAGGTCACGCGTACTGTTAGTTGGCTCGCGTAGATATAGCAATAACAAACAGATTATTACAAAGCAGATCACGACTATTGCAATCATAAACTACCTCCCTTCCGTTTCAGCGCCGTGAGAGGTTTTCTACTCCTACAGACAACTGCAGTGGGCACTCTACGAAATGCAGAGGCTTTCATCATTCCATGTTCTCCATGTTTGTGACTGAGTTTATATATCCTGCTAACCAGGATAAAACCGCCTACGCCAACCAATGGGACTAGCAGATATGAAGAAATGCCGATAAGGTAACCGATTGCAAACAACAACAGCAATGCTACAAGACCTACAGCCATATATGTTATATACTGCGCCCGGATCCCTTTGAACTCTATCGGTCTGTTGATGCTTTTGTTGATCTGATAAACACTTGCCATTAAGACTCCATTTATGACGTATAGTAATTGTTGTTGTGTTGTGTATTTATTCACTATACACCGAAAAATCCCCTCAGTACGGTTGCTACAACAACGAGAAATATGCATGATCCGAACCATGCGGCCGCGACCTTCCCTGTATCTTGGTCGCCACTATTCCATTTGTTAATCGAGTAGGTAAGAGCATTTCAGTCCAAACCTCTCACAGAACCGTACGTGAATCTCTCAATTCATACGGCTCTTCTTATTCAACCACTTGCGAAATCCTATTTCTCGGAGAAGCCGTAGGACGAACACCCCATTTCCAATGTGCAAACAAATCAGGATTTGCTAATGCAATATCTCCTAACCGATGCACCGCCTGTGTTTTGTGTTTCCTAAATCCCTTGTACTTGTTCCGTACCCAACGGGACAGTTTCATATTTACTGGAAGGAGTGTTTCTTTCAATTCCTTTATGTGATACTTGCCATAGTAGTTAATCCATCCCTGAATAACAGGGTTGATCTGCCTGGCAATTTCTTCCAATGGAAGTTGCACCCAATAATGGTGATTCCACTTTCTTATCGTTTCCCAAATTTTCTTTTTCGCATTGTGGCTGATGGCAGGTGAAAAGTTTAAGAAAGCTTTTCCATGCTTATCAATCGCACGTCTTGGTTTAAAAGTGTAACCTAGAAAATCAAACTGAATCAGATCGTATTGTATATCACGATGATTCTTCTTACAGTAAATAATCTTTGTTTTCGTCTCGTTGAGTTCCAACTTGCATTCCTTGAAGCGTTGCTGAATTTCTCGTTTAATAAATTCAGCCTGTTTTAAGCTTACACAATGACAAATAGTATCATCTGCATATCGTTCGAAAGAGATATTGGAATGTTTTCTTTTCATCCATTCGTCGAATGCGTAGTGGAGAAATAAATTCGCCAGTATCGGTCCTATTACAGAACCTTTCGGTACACCCTTGTTTCTTTCTACTGCTGATCCATCTGCCAATTGATAAGGAACGACTAACCAACGTTTGATATACATCAGAGACCATTTGCATTCTACAAGCTTTTTAATGGCCTTGATGAGTAATTCATGATCGATGGTATCAAAGAACCTTTTGATGTCTAAATCAACTACCCAATGAAATAAATGGCATCGCTCTCTGGCTTTGGCCACTGCGTCAAGGGCAGATTTTCTTCTCTGATACGCGAATGAATCTTCGTGAAAATGCGGCTCGATGAATACCTCGATGTTCATCACAACGACCATCTGCGCTACACGATCACCAACCGCTGGGATACCGAGAGTTCTTGTTCCTCCATTTGATTTTGGTATTTCCACCAATTTCACCGGAGGAGGCAAATAGCATTCAGAACTCATGCGGTTCCAGATTTTGTACAGATTGTTTTTGAGATCTTTCTCAAATTCCATAATCGATACATCATCAATCCCCGATGTTCCTCTGTTTGCTTTTACTCTCTTGAACGCTTCCATAACAAGTTGTTTTGAAATCTCAAATGACTTTGCTTGTTTCATTAAATCCTCCTAATTGCTTAGTTGTTTAAATTAACTTGCTGAATAAGCCAGTCTCTTTGCTCCACCTTCGTTAAAAGGCTTCATTGCTACTACAGACTGATCTGCCCCTGTGACTGACATCGGTACTTTCTTTCTTACAGGTTCTCTGCTTGAAATTTTCCCTTAACATTCAGTTCCAGGTTCCCAAGTTCCTTGTAAAAGCCTCTATGCAGCTCGTGCCACCTCTACACCGGATGCCGTCAGATCAGTAATCAGGTATCATTTCTGACTTATCCCGAACCAAGTCTAGGAGTTCGGTTTTGACATCTTCTTCTGTATTTCGATGCCTCATAAGTGGTTCACTTGCGTTCACCTTCTGCATAGTCACCTGCCGGTTTTATAACCGACTTTTCATGCGTCGCTCACGACCAAAGCTCTTAGCTAAAGCCGCACACACTGGTTTGAAATCTGCTCCTGGAAGCCGACTCCGGTGGGCCTACCACCATCTTTTACAAAGCGCCGTTTAACTGTTATTCACGCAGTCAAACGTTCTTGGCACACTAGACCTTAACGGCCCCCACGAGTCCTACGATAGCGCCAATGGCATAAACCAGCGTAGTACCTACTTCGAAGTAGCTTTTGACTTCATTGGCTGCAGCGCTGATACCAGCACTTCCGGATTGAGCTTTCGATATGACAGTAACCAATAAAGTGATTGGAGTCAGGAAATAATTGCTCGGACGGCTTTTGAAAAGCCGCAAACATTTTCTTTTTTGCATATTGAAGTTATTTAGTGAAGAATGCAGATACATAAGGGAAGGAATGGACGGCAACACATTGTTGCCGCCCTATTCCAACCTGTTGGTAGCCCTAACCCATCGACCACAGTTCCATTGCCTCCTGTTTGCTTACCTCCAAACCGAGTTCTTGCTGAGCTGTTTTGATAATGAGGTTGGTAATTGCGCCGCGAAATGCAGGTTTGTCTATCGCCTTGTAGCGGGATATTTCTCTGCGCAAGGATTGGAGTAACTGTTCTTTGTCTACATTTTCCGAAGCGCTTTGTGTGATGATCACTTGCAACTCGTCAGCAAGTAGTTCAAGACTTTCGAACTCTTTTTCGGATGCCCTTTCTTCTTCGGTCATATCAGAATTGGAGTCCTCTATGTTGTCTGCAGTTTGCTCACGCATCGCCAATCCGGGCTGCGACATTATTTTTTTTCCGAGCTTTAGTTTACCCGTCAGAATAAGTATTCCGTAATAGGCTGCGCTACCGCCAATTGCAAATACAGCAAAGTCCTTCCAGGTTATTTGTTCGAGCATAAAGATTATTTTTTTAATGAAATTTATTTCGCCTGTTAAGAGTGCAAATATGGAAGGACTGCAAAGCGATAATAGTGAGGTTTTCCTATATGGGAAATATTCTTATTAAGGAGCAAATTCATTGTCGTGATCAATGCGTCTTTCAAGGCTGGACATCATTGACCTCATAAACGGGGTCTTGTCTTTTTTTCGAAGTCGAATATCCTCCCACGTTTTGTAAATATTTGTTACTCTGAGTCCGAAACTATTGGAGAGAAAATTTGTGAGTGTGCTGATTTTCACTTTCTTGCCAAACAGCCCGTATTCGTGCGCGCTGTAAACGAATTCCACGAAGTCTGCAACAGACGCCGTCCATATAGGATCCGAGTCACTTCTATTTTGTTTTTTCATAGAAGTTTCTGCGCCGGCTTTCAATGTTGTATTTTCTACATGAGCCCTGAATAGCTCATAGGCAATAATTCTCGCTGCTTTTGCGCTCATGTAAGTGTTGGTATTGAAATCGAAATGAACATGCTCTTCATCAAATGGAAACTCCTTTGCGCTTGATTTTCTTAGAAAATATTTGTCGTCGAAATCTGTTCTGTTTAATTTGTAGTACAGGTAAAATGCGCTTTCAGATTTGTAAAACTGATCAATACGGTTTAGTTGCTTTGCAAGAATGACAGATTCACTAGAGTTCACCGTGCATTGTCTTAGACGAAGAAGCATTAAGTAGAATATGAGCCTGCCGTCCATTTCCGGCTTTATCTTCTTAAAGAAATAAATCTCATCTGTTTCAGTTTGAAAAGGATTGGAAAGAACGTAAATATTGATCTCTGATATTGACGTGGTAACAATATTGATTGCTTTAATGATACTATCAATATTGTTTCCCCTTAAATCCGGGAGATCGTTAAGTGTTGCTATCGTGTTTTCGAGCAACTCTGCAGGATTTGTTTTCATAGCTTAAAAATTAAAGGTTATTAATAGCAAGCGACCAATTGATTCCTGTTGGCCTTTTGCAATACGCCGTGATCACTTAATTAAAAAGAGGTACCTAGTTTTGATAGGATATCCGGGGTAATATAGAAATCACCAGCCGGACATACATGGAAACAGTTTTCGATAGAACACTGGAGAAAGAGTTGATTTTGAAACGGGTTGTGAGCGAGAGAAAAACTCAGTAAAATAGATGCAACCATACTTTCAAAAATTGCTCTTGTTTGCTCTAAAACTTTGGTATTTTGGAAAGTCATGGAAAGCGCAATTTTGGTCGAATAGTCCTGGTATTCGAAGTTTGCGCACTTAAATCATTATTTTGATGGCATCAATATATAGGGTTGAAATTACTATCGTAGGAACTTAAGACAATAACAAAGCTTTTGTCTATATTTTAGGCTTTTGTCTACGCCACACATGTGGAGTTTGATGAAATTCCTTTTTGAAGGCCTTTATTAAAGAGGTGTCGAAACGAAAGCCGGTTTTTTCAGCTATCATTTGAATTGACAAATCAGTAGTGTCGAGTAGTTGCTTGGCTAATTTTAATCGCTCATACAGCAGATATTGATAAGGTGTTTTTCGGAAGATATGGAAGAAACCGGTTTTCAGCAATCGACTGTTAATACCACTTTTCTTTGCAAGATCTTTGATAGAAGTGTGTGTTTGAACGTTTTCTCTTATAGTGTCTCTTGTATGACAGATGGCTTCAATATTACTTTCAGTCAGATTCACCCCGCCTATATTGTCAGCTGGTGTCTCCAGTAGAGACTTGATCACCTGCATTGCGAAGAATTCATCTCTCGGATACTTCATTAAATTCTCGATAGCGTCCTGAGCGTAGGCGTTACACCATAATGCAAAAGGAAACAGTAACGCAGGGTATCCTTCCTTCATTGTACGAAGAAACTTATCCAGCAGGTTGTCACTTCTGTTAATAGAATTGAATATCTCCTTATCAACGAGCATATCAAAGGTACAATATTCCACTCCTTTTTTTAATTCAAACTTACTTTCAATAGTCGGTGAATATCCAAAATTAAATTGACCTTGTTTTAAATAGGAATCAAGAGATCCGCTAACAATATGATGAATGTGATGTTTTAACACAACTCTAAAGCCAAGCCACGGATTCTCCCCTTGAACATGGATAATTGTGTTTTCAACAGGTTGATAGATGCTTAGCCAAAATGTATATCTTTTTTCCTTTACCATTTGAAAAAAAAGTCGTCCAAAAGTGCCTGTTCCATAGCCGGGCTCACTTCCGAAAATCTGGAGATGTTGCATATCTTCCGGAATCTTTGAAATAAGCGTAAGATCATTATCCAATGTAGTGCTTATTCGCATAGGACGCTATTTAACTTATCAAATTTGGCTATCAGCTTTTTAGATCATCTACAGCAGTTTTTCTTTCATTTTGCCCAAAAACCACTCCTTATACTGACCTCCAAGTGGAATACTTACCGCACATCCTTTTAAATGCACCTCGCTATGCTCCAGGACTGTGATTTGTTTTATTGAAACAATATATGATTTGTGAACTCTTATAAACTGGCTTTGCGGCAATCGTTCTTCAAGTTCCTTGAGCGTCATGTACGCAATTGTCTTTCCTTCTAGTCGGTGAAATGAAACATAATTGTGCAAGCTCTCTATGTATTGGATATCATCCAGATCAATTTTAACGAGTTTGCCTCTTTGCTCAGTTTTGACAAATATATAATCGTTGGGAATTGCCTTAATTTCCGGGGGGATGGATGTTGGATACAATTGATCATACACCCGCTGAACTGCCTTTACAAACCGATTGAATTCAATCGGCTTCATTAAATAATCTACAGCATTAAGGTCATAACTCTGTACTGCAAATTCGGAATAGGCTGTGCAAAACACAATTTTTGTTTCTTTTCCTATAATCTCCATAACCTCAATGCCACTCATTTCATCCATGTGGATGTCAAGGAATACTACATCTACCGCATGCTTCTTAACCAGGTCAATACCCACAAGCGGATTGGTGGCAGCGCCTACAAGAGTCAAATTTGGTAGCTGCTGTATGTAGTTTTCGAGAACATTGATTGCCGATAATTCATCGTCGATAATAATACATCTCATATTGTTAATTGTTATTTATGGTGAGTTCAAAGACATAGAATTCGAGCCCGTTGGTCGCTTTCATCGAATACTTGTCCTTAAAAGCCATGTCGAGCCGCCTCCTTAAATTCGTTAACCCGATATTGTGACTGGATAATTCAATATTATTTCGCCTCTTTTTATTTTTACAATAGAAATATATATGATTAGTTGAAAGTGTCACTTTTATTATCAGGGGATTTTGAGGGTCTTTCAAATCTCCGTATTTAAAAGCGTTTTCTACAACTGTGATTATCGAAAGAGGAGGCAAAGCCTGCCCGCGCATCTCACCATCTATAGAGTATTCTATGGATTTAGTGTTAGAAAATCGCATATTGTTAATGTCTATTAAGGCCTGGAGATGCTCCAGTTCTTTTTGTATGGAGACCTTCCCGCTATCAAACTCAATACTTTCTAAAGAATATCGCATCAGCTTTGATAACTTCATTATGTTGTCAGCTAACGGAGGTGAACAGTTCAATGCTTGGGAAAAGAGTGCATTTAGAGTATTGTGCAGAAAGTGAGGGTTAACCTGGGAACGCAGGAAAGAATATTCAAGCCTGGCATTTTGACGTTCTTTGTTGATTACCCGTTGTACCTGGAAATAAAGAACTGCGTAAATAAGAAATCTAATATAAGCAACAAGTGCACTGACGGTAAAAGAAATGAAATCTACCTGATGGGGATAGATTTGTATTCCCATTAAAGGCAATAACATCGTCACATAGTAATAGCCAATAATTGACAGTAATACGAACGAGATCAGGATAATTAATATCCCAAGTATAACTGTCCCCTTTTTCATGAACCGGTGTAAGAGATAGAGGTTTGAATAGAAAACAAGAGCATACATGATGCTCAAACATAGGACGTCTATAAATTTTGCCGCTGGTATTGAAATATAGTTAACAAGATATAACAAGATATCATAAGCTAACCATGCTAAAGCATGCTGTCGTACTATTTTCGATCTAAGGTCTATTGAAAGAGCCATAAAACACTTTTTTATTCCTAAAATACTTTTCTCAGCTGGGCATGGGTGATTTATATTAATCTCGATCAAAAAAATTAGCTCAGTATACCGGAGGGAGCTGAAAACTCGGTTAGGCCGCGCTAGGTATAATGACATCATTTTTCATAAGGGATGGAATTACTGAATTTCCATAGCTGCCCGGACTTATAGATTGGCAGGTCGCAGTCGCAAGCAAACTGAATATTTCATCGTCAATTGGATAAGTCGTGTAAGTTTTCTTGTTAAACAGGTAGGCATTCTGCCGGATTTTAAAAATACCAAATTTATTATGATTGATTCTAAACGCCCCTGAAGGATCTATTTTTTCTGTTTTTTTAGCGGTGAAAGGATCGGAATGATGCAGCTCGTGACAAGGCAGAGACCGGTGGAGGTATAGCCAGGCTTCCCATTGTCCCGGATAGACGGTTAAATCTGAGCTAAACCTGTCATAGAGGGACTGGGTAGTATCGTGAGCAAACTGCTCTCTCGTAAGTTTGCTATCCGGAAATACCGGATCGAAAAATTTTAGACGTAGATCATCAAGAGATTTCCTGTAAGAAATACCGGTAATGAGAGGAACGCCTGCCATCTGCGCCAAATATGCCACACCAACCCTTGCAAGAAGGGGCTGACCGAAAAAGTAGATCTGGCCATCTTGCCCGTACCTTTTGTTGTCCTGCAGATTGCCAGCTCCTCTGTATCCATCGAAATAAATAAATAGATTTCTGCCTTGCTTTAGCTCCCTCATCATCTTTAGCGAAAGTGCCGGTGATTCCATTTCAATAAATCTGATCGGGTCGGAAGAAGCATTTGAACACATTTTCTGATATAAATCCTTGAAAATATTCCCTTCTTTCTGCATCGACTCCTTGGGAATGACAATAGTGTAGGGTATTTTATTTTGAGTCAAAAATAAATTCATGAGTCTATAATTCCCCAAATGAAAGCTGGATAGAATACATGGGGTTTTTCGCATTAATTGCAGAAGTTCCGGTGATAAATTTTCAACGGTAATTGAATGTAGTATGTCTAGCTGTGTCTGCTCAAAATGAGTTAGTTGATTATGTAACATGACTTCCGCATATATTGGTTTATGCAGATCAAAACTCACATGTGGCAAAAACCGAAACAAGTTGGCACTTATCAGATTAAACCTGTGAGAAGTAATTGTTTCAATGTCATCGGCTTTTTCAGAAATGGCATCAAAAATTCTTCGTCTTGCGTTAGATAAATCATTTTGTTTTTGCATAACAACAGATTGATTTTATAAACCTGCAAAAAGCGAGTGTAATTGTTATTGAAATAAACATCAGCACTAAGAATCTTTCCACAACAAACGTTGCCTTATAAGGATTGTCCAATAATAGATCCTGGGAAATAGATGTTACGGATGTAATAATGAAATGACCCAAATAAAGATATAACGAGGCCCAAAATGCGGCATATAATGCGGCGTAAATTGTTAGAGTAACGGAGATCTTGTTTTGGAGAAAATATTTTTTTATTTGTATCGGCTTTGCAATTAGGCAAACAACAAGTGCGCTTGCCTTTTTTTTAAGGTTCGGAATTCTGCAAATATCGCTTATTATCCAGTATCCGTCATACCTGAGAAATGGGACAAGGCATATTATAATACTGATGCTGTTGATTATAAAAAGCTTTTGGACAATAGCTGGAGAAAGACCGAACCATGTAAGAGTGATCAGCAATAGATTTATTAACATCTGAAAATAAATACCTCCAATATTTACTATAATTCGCTTTAAGGTATTGAGCTCCCAGATATTTGTAACGTTTGTAAAAAATACGGGAAATATGAAGTAGAGCCCAAATCCAATATCTTTGGGACGAACACCATAGTTAAAAGCTGCCGTGGCATGTCCCAATTCATGGCAAAATAGAATAAGTAAAAATAATGCATAATATACCGGCATATGCCCCACAGAGATTTTTCCGAAACTTGATATGTGTTGAATTCTGGAATAGTAACCGATAGAGATGACTAGCGCTGTTGCAAGCATTATAAGGAATATCACGGGTTGAAATAGTATTTTCAATGCTTTATACAAAGAAACACCTTTGCCGCTTTTCACGATGGTAAATACTTTAAAAATATAGCTGCTTTTGGTGTCTTTAGATATGCCAGACATTATGTATTTAATGTTTTTTTCAATAGCAGCTTGCGTGATACAGATCCCCGGATAGTTGACTCTCAATGTAGAAAGCACCGAATCATAGTTATTAGTTTGCTGGTATGTGGCAAGCATATCATACGCTATTTTGCTGAGTTCAAAATAGTTCCCATGTGCATCGCACAAGAGGTAACGGCAGCCATTCTTTTCTGGAATTATTTTGAGTTCCATACAATAGGTTTACAGGTTTAAAAAGAATAGAGGAAATAATCCTCTATTCTTAGATGTTTTTTATAGATTTAAATTACATGAATAGGCACAGAGCAGGATGGGTCTGATGCACCTGCCATTTCCAGGCGTTCTTCCAGTTGTTCGAGAGTAATGGCTTTGCTAAATGGATCGGCATAGTATTGTTTGTCTAACATGATTATTGATTTGAATAGTTAATTTATATTTTCTACTCTGTTTAAAGGTTTTCGAATGCCCCTTATTCCTTTTGGCCAAAAAAGAATGCTTTTAAAATATTGCCTTAGTACAAAACGCTTATGCTGTAATTGCAGAACAAACCAAATAATTTAGATGAAAAGTTTAAAATCTATTATCCGTAATGGCGTTTGCTCATGCTGAAATTGTTTTTGCGCATGGTTTTATATCGCCGGATCATATACATTTCTATTTTTCCGGTTTAACGAAGAGCAAATGAGCCAGGTCGGGGTCTTTCCTAATGCGTTCAATTTCAGTTTCAATAATGTCTGTGACTTCGTTTTTTATCCGGATATATTCATTTTGGATTTCCAGTTGGGAAACTTTGCTTTGGGGTAAGGATTTATACTTCGCTGTTTCGACATTTATTGCGTCGGGATCATTGACTATCTCACAGTGAAATGCTTTCAGTTTTATTTTTTGATCAGGGTTATCCGCAACAATTCCCACAAACTCCCCAGAAGACAGTCCGGCGATTTTCGAGGCTGGTACTGCACTATCTAATTGTGTGTTACGGCTAATGCTGGTATCAGTACGGTTGATGGAGACGCTTTCGCGTTCCTGAACTATTTTGCCGATAGCTTCAGATACCGCCTTTGCAGTATCGCCTGTAGCTTGGCCGCAGATAATATTGCCAGCCAAATTGAAAATCACGTCCGCCTGCTCGCGCCCGTAGGACTTTCTCATCTGAGCTATATTCTGGATTGCCAGGAAAGTGGCCAACTTATATCCGCGTGCAATTGCCAAAAAATTTTCGATACCATTTGCGAAAATCGAGCTGAACTCATCCGCTATAATTGCGGTCTTTTGTTTACCCTTCTTGGGAAGGATTCTGAATAGTCTATTTAAGTACAATGATATCACTGCACCATATACCTGGGTTTTCTCGGGGTTATTTGCAAAGCAAACAATCTTCGGATCGTCTGGGTTGTTAATATCAAGAGAGAAATCATTTCCGGAAAGTACATAATACAATAAGGGAGATGAGAGACGGGCCAGCGCAATCTTGGCAGAAGCAACTTGTCCTTCCAGTTGTTCCATAGCTCTGTTCATGTAAGCGCTGATGAACGGATTAATGAACACTTCAATTTCTGGTTCGGTAGAAAGAACCGGGAAGAGGTCGTCGTAGTTCGCCTGCATCAGTTCTATTGCATGGGGAAGGGTACAATATTTTCCATCCTTGTATTTTTTTAGGAACCATATAACCGCAGTAAAAAAGTTTATTGGCGACTCGACAAAGAAGTCCCCGGTTTTCTGGATCCACTGCATGTTGAGCCCCAAAAGAATTGTGCGTGAACTTTCGGTGGCATCTGTTATATCCAGTAGCGTAGAAGGCTCCAGGGGATTACAGCGGCCCAAGGGTGTGTCGAAATTGATAACCTTAAACTTGGGAGGCTTCGGGTATAAATGTTTATACTTGAGCCAGGCATTATAGGCGATGATCGAGAGATCATCGTATTTGAAATCGTATAATACAACGCAATATTGCTTCTGGATGGATTGCTGAATGATTTCGCGGACGAGGAAGAAAGTTTTGCCCGCTCCGGGCGAACCAACAATGAGCACTAGTCTAAAACAATTAATTAGATTCAGCCACATTGAGCGCACCTTTCCCTTCAGCTTGTATCTTCCTGGCAGATTGATACTGTATTCGTTTGTCAATAATCTTTCCTCTTGAGGAAAGCTTTCATTGAGCTCGTTAAAAATGTCTTTGTTCAGATTTACCTTAAGCAGTCTGGATAGCCTGGCACCTCCAGCAAGGAAAAGGATAAATCCGGCGGAAGTGAGGAAAATATAAGCAATAGCCAATGGTTCTGGTGGAAGTGAAGTGTAGAAAAAAAGGTTGGAAAGGAAATACAATAAAAGCCCGGAAATAATAAAAGTGGTCGTATTGACGAAACTGATCTTTTCATCTTTTTTTCCGTGTACTCCAATAAGGGAAAGAATGAGAAGAGAAAGGGAAAACAATTTACTGTACAGAGGGGAACTGAATAATCCCGATTTGGCCAGGTGTAGTAGGATGGTTTGAAGAATACTAAATGTTAGACCCCAATGATCGAATGCCACATAACAGTGGATATAAAAAAATGAAGGATCAGCACAATAATGCTTCCTGTCCGTAGAAAATCTATTATAGACCGTAGTCCTTGTTCGTTTTCTCCCGTACTCATAATTTAAATTTTAAAAAGTGAAATAATATTTTAATTGCGTCGACGTCTTTTCTTCTTCCTCGCTTCACGTAGCAGTGCTAAAGGTTGGGCGGCACTTCCATAGGTTGGTTCCCATAATAAATGCAGAAGAGATGTAAATTCTTTTTCCAATTTTGGGAGGAGCGCCACCCACTCATCAGTGGTTGGATGAAACTTCCCGATGGGGAACAGGTGGGTAAATACAAAATCAACAATAGTATTTGCCTGATGGATATCTAATCGATTTGCCTGAAAATAGCTGTTCATTTGTTCATTTGCAGGCAGAAAAGAAGTGGGCTCTGTTGTTACATGACCAATTTTATACCGTATGCTTCCGTCCTCCGTATCAAAAGCTTTCACCAATGCGCCGGAGCGCATCCAGTCGGTTAGTACAGCCTTAAAATCTTTTGAAAAGTCTGTTTCAGCGAGCAACTTGTCTACAAAATCGCGGTTGAAAGCATTCTGTTTTGGGCTGCCGGTCTGCAGTCGTTCCAAGATGGCTTTCGCACCATACCCCTTTGCTACATCACTTCCATTGAAAAAGCAAAAGGTTGTTTTATCTATAAACGTAATTCCATAAGTAAATCCCTCATCATTTATTTTAAAATCTGCGATAATATTTTCGGCTTTTAGCAATGCAATAAAGGAATGCCTGTCGGTTGCGCCTGCCAATGCATTATCAATCGTCCGCCTCATTCGTTGGCGATAATTTTTACGGATTTCTATGTTTTTTTCGTACCGTGCTTCGATCTTTTTAAGCATTGGCTCTTCGTAAATGGAGCTGGATTTAATGGGAACACCTACACCCTTACCTGTTTTCCTGTCCAGTAACTGATAGACTAACCCGCCTGCCTCATACATCCGGGATCCCGGTTCTCCCCGGTTGGCGAGCACATTGTATTCTTCCAGGATGCCGCTGTATTCTTTAAAATTGCCATAGCGATAATACTTTGCTACTGTGCGGACGATATTGGAAATTTCGTTTTTTGTTGGACGTTTACCGTATTCTGCCTTGGACAGATCTGCTGGTTTTAAGCCCGCTGTAAATTTATTGTCACTATTTCCGGATTTGAATAGTCCAAACAAATCTTCAATTTCCTTTCGGGCCTGATTAGATTCATTCTTTCCGGTATTGTGAGTGTCAATCCTCCTTCCGTTGGGCCGAATGTTAACGGTTGCAATATGAATATGATCATGAGCAGCATCAAAGTGGCGATAAACAAGATAAGGTTGATCGCCAAAGCCGATCTTTTCCATATAGGTTGCAGCAATTTCTCTCAGTGTTTGTTCATTCAAGTTTTCATCCGGATGGAAATTGAGAGAAATATGAACAGCATTTGTTTTGGCAATCTTATTCCTGGCAGTAAGGTCGGTAAACCGGGTTAATTTATTGGTAAAAGAAAGCTCGTCCGGCGAGCAACCAAAGCCTACCGCATCAATGCATTGAGCAACTCCTTCCTTCACTTTTGTTTCATTGTAGTTAAGAACACCTTTTATAGATTTACCGTTGTTTATCCTTGCAACCATTTTTTAGCTAGTTGAGAAATGACGGGAAATAATTTATTGTTTTGATCTTCTACCTGCCTAAGCCGATCCGAAACTTCTATTCCAAGCAAAAGCGTTTTACTTTTATCTATAGTTTTATGTATCTGTTTTACTGCCTGGTTTACATTTGTTCCAATGGCATTTAATTCTTTCCGGATGCGGGTCAATTCCTCCATAACAACTCCGAGTGACTCGTCCCGCGTGTAAGTAACAACCTGCCGTTCACAGACAATATCCCGGAGTAGTTCGCTCATATTCTTGTAATGAGACTGCGAAAGAAGTCTGCACAGACGATCATAATGCTGCTGGTTAACCCGCAGTTTTATGTCGTATCTAAGCGCTTCATTATCCTTTACTTTCTTTCGCATGTCTCTTTACTACTTTTACTATCTGTCAAAAAAAGCCGACACCGGAGGCTTTTTGCTGCCCCGACACTGAAGGCGCAGTTTTATAGTTGTGCACAACTATACATCTTGCTGTTACCACCTGGTAACGCAGAAACTTTCGCTATAGCTCTTTATAATGCTTCAGCGTTGTAAAACCCTTGTCAGAGTGACAGATATTGTGGCGTGTTGTTACTCCTTTTTTTGGCTATCTTTTTTGACTTAACCGCTTTCCTTTCTTCGAAGGATCTTCCGGGCAAATAATGTTTTGTCGGAGCTTTCTTTGCTGGTTGTCGCCTTTTCTTTTGATTTCTATTTCCGGATCTATTCCTTTAGGACTACTGGCTATTCTGGACTTTTGTTTACATTGAAAAAAGGTATTTTCAAATTTGACGATAACTCCATCTTTGCAATAAAGTTTTAAGTCATCCTGCTTATCTATGTCATAGTAGGTAAGCTGGGAGAATTTCTGTGGATTAATTTCTCTGAATTGGAAGTATATTCTTTCGTAAAATACCATAGATTCTACTTTTTTTCGGTAACATGATTGTAAAAAGTGAATATTTGTAAATACTATCTATTTCTCCGGAATCTGTTACTATGACCCGGTGGATATTCCGCATGAATGATATTTTGTCTGAATTTTCTTTGTAACTCCATTTTATTGTTTTCAATTTTTTGTAACGGTTGCCAATCGGGATCAAAATGAAAATTTACCTGTATGGGACGCATGTCTTGCGAATAGACGTTAACCGTCTGTTGTTCGGGATTAGCCTCAAGGAAGATTTTTTTGTCATCGGGCAAGGCGAAATAGCTGATATCTCCTCTTTTTAAATCCAGTACGATTTGCCGGGATATCTCATAAGGAATGGGCAGAGCCTGAACAATATTCGCCAATTGATCTTCACTAAACGATGTAATCACCTTTGACAAATATCTTCCATCAGACCCTCGAGTGGTTAAGTCGAATTGAATCCAGGCGGGTTTATCCTGGGCTTCAAGATAATAGGAGTCCTGCAAAATTGCTCTACCACAAAGAAGGTTAAAGGCAGCCTTAGCCTCCAATTCTGCGGGGAAGTTCTCTGCTCTTTTTTGAAGGGAATCCATGTAATCCCATGCACTTTGCTGCAGCGTATCCGAGAAGAAAGTCGCATCTGTCCAATATTTTAGCTGCAATTGGTCGGCGATGTCTGCTCCTACCATATCAAGGCTTAGCCGGTGTATTTGTTCCTGTATTTCTCCGACTTTGGGTTTAAATTCCGGTTCGGAATCTGATTGAAAAATGAATAACTCTCGGTCATCATGCCAGTCGATGCTACGCATCTGATCGTCCAGATCAGAGGTATTGATCCCGTTGTAAATACCATGATGAATCGGAGGATATGGCGTCAATACTGCTGTATAAGTGTCAACTGAATACCAACCATCTGTCTTAGAAACCTGTATGTTGAACTCAATAAATCCTTCAGGCTCGTTGCGTGAACATTTTAATTCAAAGTAATCTGGATTTTGAGATAGCTTCTCTTCCAAGTTTTGGACCAAATGAACGCCAGGAAATTCTTCGAGGTTAAGATAAGACAGCTTTTCGAATAAATCGTCCATCCGCCCGGATACTATTGCGTAGGAAAGGTTGACATTACAGATACCCTGTGCAGTAGGACTAAAATTTCTGCTATTTCGTTTTCCGCTGGCATCAATATGCAGGACACGATAATCCGCCAGACGATATTTTTGAAATTGCTGGTCTTTTAATAAATGTAGAACGTATTCGGTTTTTTCTTCTACCATTTGGACTTCATATCTGGGGCTAAACTCAAGAACATCATCGGCTATATTCGCTCTTATCTGTCTTTCAAGAGATGGTAGTATTTGGAATCCAACAGAGCCGAGGTACAATAATAGTCCCTGTATTTCTTCTTCATTCATATTGTCCGATTTTTTAGTTTAATACTTACTTGCTGGTATCCCTTGCAAATATTCTGGAACTTTCCATTCCATTTTTTCGAATGTTTTCTTTGAGTTGGAGCCAGAGCATCATCATGAAGTCTGCTAGTTCCATAACTTCTTCACGGGATAGTTTATGTGGATTGTGAACCATAGAAACATCATCGCCAGCGTCCTCCTCCATGTTGGCAGAGAGAATATTGGGTATGTAGCCTTCGCCAACCTCAAGAGTTTTTCCGATTCCGATGCTGTTTCCGAAAAGCTTCATTTGCTTGCCAGTGGAAAACAGGACTGTCCTTCGTTTCATTTCTGCCATATAGTTATTTTTTTCGTTTATAAATGAGGAGCTCTTGTGAAAAGCCCATACTTGGTTCTTGTTTGTATGTTGTACTTTCTTCGCAATGCAACAGGCTTGGTCAGCAGTTGGGGGATTTCCGAAGAATGAGGCAGATCCTCGGGAGTGCTGATGTCAACGTCTATTGATTTCTTGTAAAACTGAACATTCAGTTTGGTTAGTTTCAGCGAACAAGAATCCGGGACGTATTGGAAATGGAATTGTAGGTAAGCGATTCCGCCCAGCTCTTTATAATTACCTGCATTCTTGATGCTGAATTCAAAAGGCTTATTTTCCGGCCACTCCTTTAAAATTCCTTCGGATACCTGGTCAAGTAAATCAAGGAATACGTTGTCGGGCAATTCCTGAAAGTCCAGGTCATTGTTGTTATACCCTTTTTTATGAAGGAAGTCTCTTTGTCTGCTAATGAGTTCAAGAAGTTTAGACATAGCAAGGTGTTTAACTAAATTATGATCATTAACAGAACTATATTTTCCGTCTTCTGGAACTAGGGAATACTATCCTCGCCCGCCTGCTCTCTTCAGGTAGCTCCTGTTGTAAGCTCCGATTGAAATGATGAATCTTCCGGATATTCCCCAACCTTTCGCCCACTGGTTTGTCGTCGAAGAAATAGCGGTCTTCAATAAAGAAATAGCGGTTATTTCCGCCATTTATTCGGCATATATATTTGCACCCCTCTATGTCGCGGTGGTACATCCCCGCCATATCAGTCCGGAATGGAATACCGGCGAGGCTTTTCACACCGGGAATAACTCCGATATAAACAGTTCTAAATTTTGAATTGATATTCATATTAAATGCATTTAGTGAACAGTATGCTTATCTGATTCTCTTGGTATGTTTTTTGGCATGCACAGGTATGTACTGTGCCGCTTGTTTTCTTTCAAGTTGTTTGTGTTCGCCGATTATTAACAAAGCCTGATCAGCATGCGGAATATCTTTTGATGACTGAATAACTATCTTTCTATGCATTTTGTCAGCAATAAGCTCCATTTCGCTCATGGCAAGCGAATTGTTTTCCAGATTAAACTCATACTCAAACCTAAAATGCACAATGTTTTTATTATCATTGAAAAATCCTGTTGTTGCAATTTGAAAAGCAACCGATTCTCCTTCCTGCCAGCTTTGATGTAGCGCATCAGAAAATCCCCGGCGCAGTTGTGTAAACAACCATCCCTCCTTATCCGGGCTACCGATATAATTTTCCTCATATCCTTTTTCTTTCAGTATGTTGATTTGCTCTTGCAGTAGATCATGATATAGACTCATAGTCTTGTTTTTGTTGGTGAACCAATTCAATGGCGGAAAATAGCTGATAGGCAGCTTGCGGAACTATTGCGTTCCCGAAAGCGCGGATACTTTCTTTTCTCCACTTTGAAAAGGAGACGTTAACCAATGATCGGGAAATCCCATCATCTCGCCGACAAACAGGGGATTGAGAGGGCCAGTTGCACCAATCTGGAATCGGACTAAGCCAGGGAGGTTGTCTATCCGTTCCTGTTTGTAAGATCTCGCCTGAGCTCCCTTCCAGTCTCTTGCGGTCGGGGTCGGCAATAATCCGGTGCTGGTCAGTTGCTGCAGATCTGGTCGGAATTTTTGCCCTGTGTTTGTAATTTTTTTCTTTCCTGGTTGAAATTTTCTCCCCTTGTATTGTGCGACCGGTGTGGCCGATAAACCATACTCTGTTACGCCTGTGGGGTGCACCTGTACTGCAAGCTGGAATAACGAACGGCTCGATGGAATATCCGATTCTCTCAATATCCTTACAGATGGTTTCGACAACGTACTCGTGTTCCGTGATGATCTCCTGATTTTCTTTTGTAAGACCGGTTTGCATTGCCACCTCAAGCGACACACCGGGTTGTACCATGCTGAGGATTCCAGCAACGTTTTCGCCAACAACCCAAGCGGGTCTGATTTCGTCAATAATCCGGAGCATTTCCGGCCAGAGGAAACGGTCATCTTCACTGCCACGTCTTTGTCCGGCAATGGAGAATGGCTGGCAGGGGAATCCGCCGGAAATAAGGTCAACTGTTCCATAATATTTTTTCCCTTTGAATTTTTTAATGTCATTAAACTGTTCTGCAAAGGGGAAGTGTGTTTTTAGCACTTGCCGACAGAAAGGATCTGTTTCCACATTGAAAATGTTTTCCCACCCCATCCACCATGCCGCCAAATCAAATCCTCCAATACCTGAGAACAAACTTCCGTGGCGCATATCTCAATTGTTGCATTTACAGTCTATTGGCTGATACTCTTGATATCAACTTTACCTGTCAGCATGCGGTCGCAGAACTTCCCTGTGGATGTCAACATAAAAAGGATGATTTGCAATGTCAATGGCTTGCTCTCTCTCAATAGCTCCTTTCTGTGTCTTTATTTTTTTTCTAATATTTCCCATAATTGCTGTATTTGTTGATTATTATTGCCTTTACTTTCGTGCAAAGGTTTCCCATTCACCTTCCGGTGTTTATTTTTGCGGTGATAAAGGCACTGAAATCACCACTGGGACTATGTCGCGTTATATTTTCCGACCTTTTTGCTTATCGGGGGAATCATCAATGCGCGCGGATTGTTTTGTCGATCTTTTCCGCTCAAGGCGCATTAGTTCTGCTGGAAGATTTGTATTCAAAATAGATTCACCTTCTTTTAAGCGAGGAAGAATTTTCTCGTGGATACTATGCTTAAGCGCTTCTATTCCTTTTGGCGACTTTAATATTTCGGCAATTGGTTTTATGAGTCTTACGCGATAATATTGTTTGTCGGGAATACCATACAGGATGCTGTCTTTCTGGTGTTTCTCCATTCTCTTATTAAGCTTTTCTCGTTCTTTTTGCGATAGGTGTTTATCGAGCAGGTCATCGATGTAATTTTCAAGGTTCATAGGAACTGTGAGTGGCTTTCCGTCAATTACAGTCTCAGGATATACCGCTGGTGGAAGATTTTTGCAATATTCTTCTGCGTTTCGGAGATTAGGAACGTCTTCCTGTTTGAATGGCTGGTAATTCGTACTTCCGCCACGCCCATCGTTTTTGACAAAGGCAACCTTTTGATTGTCCACATATAGGTTTGCAGTAAAGGCAGTAGTTTCCTCACTCATATGTTCTGCGACCTTTATATTTCTTAATTCTATCTGCATAGCTGTTATATTTTGATGAATGGGTTGTTTTTGTAGTTCGGTAAGGCGGTTAAAGAAGTCCTGTATTGTTGCAGGATTCGATGCGCCTGCTTCCTGAAACTGTCGTATAAAATCTTTGTCCGGTTCGCTATATGGATTTGGATGGTAAACAAGCGCCTTATCAGTTCCTATTCTTACCTTATATTTTTCGTCTTCCATATTTTATTTTTGAAGAGTAAAAGGGATGTCTACTGCCAGGGCAGACTTTTTTTAAAGAGTTAACCTATGTGAAAGCAAATGATTTTCCGGTTTTATTGGACTGTCTGGCAACGACGGCCGGTTTCCATATTGATAGCAGAAGGAAAATGAATTTGCATGTTTTACCTGTAATCCCATCTGAAAGATGGTAATATGTTAGCCATAATTGGCAGAGTATCTTCATTTCATTCGTCGTGTTCATTCGGATTCAGTTTTCGTTTTTGATACAATTGCTGAAAATTAAAGTCAATGCAAAAGTGAAAACTGCCGAAGAAGAAAAGTGTGAGATATTGGGAGATGGGAAAAAAAGTTATCTTTAATAAAGGCCTCGGCACTAAAGAGTGCTGGCAATGCTGCTGAGAGCATAGCAACATCAATTAAAATATCTCTCAACCTGCTGAAGAACAATACACCTAAAAAATTAAGTATTAAAAAGCAACGCCGAATATGTGCATTGAATAATAATTCCTCAATACATATAGTACTGCTTTCAATTATTTTCAGATGCTTCTGCCCTGCTCGGTTAGCCCAACTATATTTTTTTTGAGAATTTAGATGGGTTTATGCTTTGCGTAATTCATACATTGTCCCAATTTGCCTCAAGATATCAATAATGGCGTATTTAGGCCGGCTTTTAAACAACACTTTTTTGACTAAGCGCGTAATTCTATCAAATAATTCTTCCGATGTAGCTAACTGAGCATAAAGTTGTTCTGATGGGCTTTAATGAGGAATAAACAGCAAGACAATCTGTATTCCACAAACTAAATTCTAATGATTTTTTTGATGCGTTAAGGACCAACCAATACTATCATAAGAGGTTATTAGCGATGCATGTGGCAAAATCTTTAATTACTGGATCAGAACAAGCCATTGCCTTGGCCAACACTTCTTTTAAATCCTCATTTGTCAGCTTAAGCCTTTTCATACCAAGAGCAAGTAGAAATTCCAATAAAGCCTCACCATCTTCGGTATCGTACTTTTCAATAATACTTACTAGAAACTCTTTCATTTGCAAACTGAGATCGTTATCCAGGTCATAGGCAAAATACTCTGTGCGGCCAGATCTCAAAAGTGATGCCTGAATGATTCCATCATTGAAACGATGAAAATTTCTTGGGCTGAGCAAGTTTCGCACATAATTTGTTTGTTTCAGTGAGGGAAAAGAGTTGATCGGCCTAGCTTCTAAATTCCTGAGTATAGTTGAAATAGTAAAGTAAACTTCGGATTGTCCGACCTCTTTTTCGTCATAATCAAAATCCCAGAACGCAAAATTCCTTCGTAGCATAAGCATCTTAGATTTAGGATTGACAAGAGTCAAATTATCTGAAAACCCTCGCATTCGTTTATTATCTCTTAAAGTATCCAGCCGTTTATTTATAAGTGAAAATAGCTGTGCGTTTTTTTCTTCATCGAGACTGCCTAGCAATTCTTCAAAATACAGCTTCTCAAGATCCCAAGAGGTGTCTTTCTGCTGTATTGAGCAGTTAATTGTTTCTACTGCTACAAACGGCCGGTCATCGCTTTTGTTTTTCCCTCGTTTTAAGTCATTTTTTAGATCATTGGAAAAATTGTCATCTATCGGTCTGAAAATTCCCACAAAATATACCAAGTTTAGATTTTCTTTGCTTCTCATTAAACGGCTAATTTGAAGCAGCTTCTTTCCAGTTGAAATACAAGATGCTACAATAACTACTGTACCGTTGTCTGCCTGGATTTTCTCAATAAAATCTTTTTCAAGTCTGATAGGCATTGGACTTACACCAAGAGGAATTTTGCTAAGAATATAGTGGACTAGCTGTTCAGAACCAGAGTCCGGCAAGTACAATAGATATTTTGTGTTTGCTGGAATATGTTTATCAATATTTCTATTTAGGGACTCTTTAAATCTCTCAAATTTGTCTATGTTTTCCAGAAGATATAAGATATCAAAGTAAATCTCATAGTTTGCGTCCCCTGTATTTTCTTTATAATATACTTTGATTATCCCTTCCTTTGATAGTTTGCTTCTATAATTAAAAACAAAGGTGGAAATATTTTTAGGTGCATAGTCGGGTTTTACTGTTAAGAGGTGGCTTGTTATTTTAGGTTGAATCGTGAGAAATACATCACTTCTTATCTTAATTGGCCTCGAATGCTTATCCCTACATAATTTGCAGTCATCAGGAATGCTAAAAGTGTCAAACTCTTCTTCCCCAATCGAAAAGGTATTGTCTTTAGTCAAGTTGCAGACGATATTGCCTTTATGGTTTAAGTATTTTTCGTTAGGGCCCAGAAAATATATAAGTTGAATTTGTTCTTTTTCCGCCCTTTTTTCAGTTAGCAACCTGTCAACAATATTACCGGAAGTTGAGGACGATATTAGGATCAGAGCATCAGGTGGAAAACTGTCCTTACTCGTCTCGAAAACTTCATAAGATTCAAAGCTATAAACAGTAGGCCCTTCAAACTGTAGACCAAAACGTCGTTTAAGTTCAAAAACGCAATATGGAAGCAGACTTATCGAAGATGTATCGCAATAAATAACATCTTTGTCAATTGCGTGTTTAAGTAATTGAACGGCTAGAAAAAATATTTCGCATTGGTGAATTAGGACATTGCCGGTTCTGATAAACTTAGAGCAATGCTTGTTTGAAGGAAAAACAAAGTGATGATCGGGTGTGGATTCAACAAGCCCGCCGTTGTTTTTAAAAATAATGGTAGATCCACTTCTTAAAAGCTGCTCAATAAATTTTCCTTCATTCTCGGGAGCAGTACCTTGGATGCGTATAAATTTTCCTTTAGTATCGAACTTATAGATTATTAAGCAATTATCGAAGTAATCTGGAGATTTTCCTGGAACTCTAGCGAATGTTATATCCCTAGATGATTGAAAATATTCAACGGAAGCATCGTCTAGATATTCCGGTGAAATAATAATGAGTTTGTCTGTGACACTGTTTTGCTGAAAAAACACGTTCAGTTCTTGGGCTAAAGCGTTCTGTGAATGTATTTTTGATTGATGGATGAATACCACCGTCACTTTTAGTCTGCTGGCAGAAGAAACCAAGTCTTCATATTGAAATATAAAGTAGTTCTTCATTTTTGCTGGTAGTCTAGGGGATAAAAAATTGAAATTAATGTTCCTTCTGCCGCAGGATGTATCTGGAAGTTTTCTGTGTCATTCGTATTCCAATCATTTAGTTGAATATCCGATGCTGCATTATGATGATGGTACCGGTGGGACTTCATGTCTCGAAAAACATCTGCTCTGCCTGTCTTGATACGAATAAATCCTTTTCCATCCAGAGTTTGTAAAACTCTGTCCAATCCGATTCCCTTGTTTTCTCCTTTAAGTGATTCTACGGAACTGTTGTGACGATAAAGGCATTCTTTTATAATATTCACTTCTTCTCTAATGTCTAGGTTTAGCTCAGTAACCCCTTTATAGCGTTTCACCAATCCCGGGCCACTATCAAGAATAGAAATTTCTACCAAATACAACTCACCCTGGTCATTCAATTTGAAGCCAGTATTGAAATAATCAACCAGACCTGCAAAGCCATCATATTCTTCGATAAGTTTGTTTATTTGCCTACGGTGAAACTTAAGCTGGATTGATCGTATATTAGGATAAAGATTATAGCCTAATTCATTGGTTTTAGCATGTTCGTGGGTATTTGTAAACAATTCATGAATTATTGCGTTGAACGCATCCATATGCTTACGCATACTGTTTCGAAAAACAGACAAATTAAGCGATCCTATTTTCTGGAATGCCCGAAATAAATTAAATCCTAAAGCTTCTTCGTTGACGAGTTCTCTATAATTTCTATATAGATGCCTTGACAATCCTCTGTTAGATTTGTCATGATCAAAACAGTATATCGGAACCGAAGTGCCTCTAAGCTCAAAGAAATCCATTTTGTTGAAATAGGATTTACTTGGCATTTTTAATTCATTCTTGATATTTACTAAATTGGTGTTTACAATATCTTTTTCCCAAGCTAATACAATAGATGGATATACGAACTCATTATCTTCGAGGTACTTCACTGCTTCTTCGCTGGTGCTGACAGGAAGATGCAGCTTGCCAGATCGTTTGTGCCTTATCCATGTCGCAAGAAATTGCAAATAAGAAAACAATAGCCCGAAATCCATTTTCTCCATCCGATTTGGAAGTCGCAAATCTATAGCGTCTTCGGTTGAAGAGAACAATTTCATGTAGAGGTCCTCGATCTTTCCTATCGATATGTCAGATGCAATCCTGATCATTTAAAATTTATGCTCATATTCTATAAATTATAACTCGGCCGGGTAAGCGCACTCTGTTATTCTTTTGTCAATCTAATCTTGGCATGTACCATCACCGTACGAAAACCACCTATACAATTGCTTTTGATTTACAGACAATTTTGAATAATGTCAATTTGAATCTGACCGGATCTTAGATTTCCTTTTTCTCCAATAGCATGTATGCCATTACTGATAACCTCATAAAGAGGCCATATAGCATTGTTTTTGGGGAGTTTGGTGTTCCTAGCCTTCACTGAAATATTTGTAATAAACTCAGTTTGTTGTATTTCAGATTCCATTATACAAGAATATTACTTTTTTGGCAAGAAATACGACATGAGAACACTAATTATATTAGTATTTCAAGCTATTTTCTCAGCTATTGTCATTCAAGCCAAGGTTGTTGCTGTGGATGCCTGTTTTAATTTCCGCTAACCATTAATGATAATTCGTTGGGCAAACAAATACAAGCTATAAGACGAGATACCGGATTAACTCAAAAACAACTCGCTGAAAAGGTGGGACTATCAGATGGCAGTATCGTCCGGTTTTATGAAAGTGGGCAAAGCAATCCTTCACTTGAAATTTTAGAAAACATAGCTACTGCATGTGGTTAAAGACATGAAAATGTATTTAAGAAAAAAGCTATAATAAAATAACCAGCCTTTCCTGTCGGCCCCTAGACATTAAACAAACTCAAAAGACACAAACCTCTTAGCGCAAGGACCAAGGCTTCTTTAACCATACCGATTCAGTTTCTAAAATTATCTTTGAAATGGTGCTGTACCGTGCCAGTACAACATCAAAAATGGTAGGTACAGGAAAGGAGAAGATCTGTTAAATAAAAACATTGAAAACCCTAAAAAAAGCAATGTTGTTAAAGCAGGTAAAAAACAAAGTATCTTTGTAAGGATAGTTCAAACAGAGTAAAAAGAAGTCAACTATCCGGGTAAAAGCAGTTCTTTATAGAGTAAATTATAGAGTAAAAAGAAAAGATCGCTGAAAATCAACGATCTAAATCTAAATTAGTGATCCCGCTGGGACTCGAACCCAGGACCCATACATTAAAAGTGTATTGCTCTACCAACTGAGCTACGGAATCATCCTTTCAACAAAACAAACAGCTTATTCTCATTGAATACCCTGCTTATCCCGTTTTTGGGAGTGCAAAAATAAGGGAAAAACGCATCCCACCAAATTTTTAAAAAATCTTGGTTTTCTTTTTGCATCCGAATGATAATTCTTCGTTTTCTTTACGGGCTTACTCTCTTATTTTTGCAGGAATACAATCATCATACGCTTGTTTTATTTCACTACATGCCCTTAATAACACTCACATCAGACATAGGAGAAAAAGATTACCTGGTTGGCGCTGTTAAGGGACAATTGCTGCAAACGATTCCCGGTTGCTCATTGGTTGATATCAGTCACCAGTTAACGCCTTTTAACTACCCGCAGGCGGCCTATATATGCAGGAACGCGATCAAAAATTTCCCGGAATATACTTTTCACATTGTACTGGTTAACTTATTTGAAAATAAAAATGAACATTTGCTGATCGCCTTTCATAACCAACAGTATATACTATGCGCTGATAACGGGCTTCTTACCATGATAACGGAAGAAAAGCCGGAAATGGTGATAGGACTGCCCATGGATAAGCTGGCTGCCAAGAACGCCTTATATATTACAAAGATCTTAGGCAAAGCCATTCGCTCCATCAGCGAAGGAGAGGGTATTTCAAGCATCGGAACCCCCGATATTGAGATCCTGGAAAAAAATCCTCTTAAACCCATGCTGGGAAATAACTGGATAGAAGGGCAGATCATTTTTATAGATCACTTTGAAAATGTAGTGGTAAATATCACCCGCGAAGCATTTGAGGAACAACGCAAAGGCAGGAAATTTTTCATAGCCTTTAAACGCGATGAGGTAATAGACCGCATCAGCGATACCTATGCGGAAGTGCCCGAAGGCGAAAAGCTGGCTTTATTTAATTCTGCCGGCTATCTCGAAATTGCTATCAATAAAGGAAACGCGGCCGGCTTATTGGGACTCCAGGGATATTCTGAAAAACAATCCGCCCACCTGCAGAACCGCTTATTCTATCAAACCATCCGTGTATTTTTTGAATAGTTCGTTTTTATCTTAGTGTTTTCTTAATGATCATGCTGAAAAATACGCAAAAGCTGTTTCCCCCCAAATTCCCCCGAACTCGCTATTTCCCGCCACCTGGCGGCCGGATAATTTTGTAATTGAAAATAAACAATCATGAAAAAGACACTCTCCTTATTGTCGGTATGCATTTTCCTGCTGTCGGCCAGCTGCAAAAAATCGAATGAAGACCTGCCTGCTCCGGGAGATCCCCGCGGACCAAACGTAGTTCTTCCCAACAGCGGGTATCTTGTTTGTTTTGGAAAGGACATGAATAACCAAAAGGATACAATGACGTTCTATTTCAGCACCAGTGGCCAGGAAATGACCATATTTGGCCGCCCGTTCCTGCGGACTGCGGATGAAATCAGGTTTACAAATAACAGCGATGGCTCGGTAAACATAAAAAGGAAAACTGCTCACGTGCATAACGGTGTCAGTTACGACATGTTTGGAATAGAAGAGAACAAGAACCCTGATTTTTCTTCTTTCCCCAAGAATAAATACCTGTGGACGTTTTTCCAGAAAGATGAGTCTGTCACCAATCACTTCGTCATCAAGCGCGATGCAGGCGATCAGTTGAAGTTTACCATTGAATCCAAAGCGTTTCCCGGCTACTTCCTGGGCGTTGCAAAATGGGAACATGCGACCTATCCAACTACCACCAGGCTTGTTTTCACTACCTCCCCCGTAGTGTTTTGGTTTGAATAATCGAATGAAGACCTGCCCGAACCATGTTTACCTCCGGGATTTTCATGAAACCAATTCGGACTCGGCGCAGTTTGTCATTAAATGTGACGAGGATGATAAACTGAAATTCACTATTGAAACGAAGAAATATCCCGGCTATTAATTAGGCGTTGGCAAAATCAAGAATTCTAACCAGAATTTCACACGATCTTATTCCTGATCGCCAATGCCACCGCTTCCGTGGCCGAATGCACGTGCAGCTTGCCATAAATATTCGATACATGCGATTTCACCGTCTCCTGGGAAATGAACAGTTCGGAAGCGATCATCTTATAACTTTTTCCTGTCACCAGTAGTTGCAGGACTTTTTTTTCCTGCGTACTGAGGTTGTAGTTGGTAGTGGAAAGTTGAAGATTTACTTTAAACAATTCCAGCACGCGGCGGGCTATGCCGGGCGTCATTGGCGAACCGCCTGACTGCACATCGCGAATGGCTTCGAGATAGCCGTTGGGCGTGGTGGATTTGAGTATATAACCGGAGGCGCCGGCGCAGATGGCGTTGAAGATATAATCATCCTCGAAGAATACGGTTTGAATAAGAATATTGATATGGGGATAATGTTTTTTCATCAGGCGCGTGGCTTCGATGCCGTTCATGCCGGGCATCTCGATATCCATCAGCACCACGTCGCAGGGACTGTCCGTAATATCATCGATCATATTCTGGCAATCGGGATAGGCGCCTGTGCAGGAGAAGCCTTCGGAATTGGATAAAAGCAACTCGAATGTGTCGCGCAGGTGTTTGTTGTCTTCAAAAATAGCTACTCTGATCAACGGGATAATTTTTTTAAAGTTGCGATATCTGTATTCAATTTTCAATAGCGAAATCGGGGGAGTTTACACGGGTAGGGTAAGCATGACGGTGGTGCCTTCGTTCACCAATGAATTGATCTCCAATTTGCCGCCCAGTTCCGCCGCCCGGTTGCTCATATTACAGAGGCCGTTTCCTTTTCTCGTGCTGGCATGGTCAAATCCGTTTCCTTCGTCTTTGATCATCACCTGCAGCTCGCGGTTTTTCAATGAGCCGGTGATGGCGATTTTTTTAGCGCCGGAATATTTGGCTGCATTGTTCAGCGCCTCTTTGAAAATGAGGTATATGTTCCGGCGCTGCTCCATGCTCAGCTTCACTTTTTCCAGTTCATCCAGTTGAACGATGACCTCGATATTTTTGCTCGTACCCACTTCATAGGCAAAATGTTCCATTCTTTGTACCAGGCTGCCCGCCTCCGTTTCGCCGGGTTTGATCATCCAGACGATGTCTCCCATTTTATCCATGGTTTCTTTGGCATTGTTGCTCATGCGCGAGAGCATATCGTGCTGTGCTGTTTCACTGGCCTTTTGAGAGGCCATCTGGCTCAACATATGAATACTGCTCAAGGAGCTACCCACCTCGTCGTGCAGGTCGGCGGCAATGCGGTTGCGCAGTTCAAGCTCTTTCAGGCGCTGGCGCAATTTATTCCTGTTAAACAAGAGCCAGGCGCCGGCCAGCACCAGCAGCGCTATCATGGAAGCGCCGATCATCATGTACCATTGTTGCCGTAACCGCTGTTGCTGCAATTCTTTTTCTTCGTTCAGCAGTTGAATCGCTTTGTCTTTTTCCTTTACCTGAAAAGTGGTTTGCAGTGTGGTGATTTCTTCGCTGAACTGCTTTCGCATCAAACTTTCGTTAAACTCTTTGCTTAATTTTAAATATTGATAAGCCTGTTCAGGGCTATTATCAGCCTGGTAAGATTCTGCCAGGTTGGTGGCGACCATCTGTTGCCGTAAAGTGTCGTGTGTGGAGACATAAACCCGGAAAGCTTTTTCTCCATATTCAATGGCCAGCTTGTAGTTTTTGTTTTTCTGCTCCACATCGCACAAATTGCAATAGATATTTGCCGCCTGCAGCTCATTACCTGTTTCTTCACAAATATTAATCGCACGCATAGCCGATTTACGGCTTTCATCGAACTGGTTCATGCGGGCGTATGATTCCTGGAGGCCGGTATGATACGCTGCCAGGTTTTCTTTATCATCAAGACTGTCGCCAATCCGGATAGCTTCTTTCAACAGGGGAACTGCCTTTGCGGGCTGTTCTAAAATATTATACAGGTCTGCCTTGTCGGATAACATTTGCGCCACCATACGGCGGTTAGTCGTTCTTAGAAAATACTGCAATGATTTATCAATATTCACTTCGGCCGGTCCATATTGTTCCTGGGCTGTGTAAATGCCAGCTATGATGCCATATATACGTCCCAATGCATCTGAATTACCTGCCAGCTTTTCCGCATACTGAATGGCCGTATCGCAATCTTTCAAAGCCGCGCTATAGCTGGAAGTATTCGTCAGCACATCGGCCCTGTTGATATAAGCCAGCGTGAGTCTTTTGGTGTCGCCGGCTTTTTTTGCATAGGGAATGGCCAGGTTGATGTATGCCAGCGCGGAATCATATCTGCTATTGATGGAGAAAGTTAAAGAGATGGCGTTCAGGCAGCGCTCCATACCGGAAGTGTAATTCAGCTTTTGGGACAGCGCAAATCCAGCCCTGAAATAATTCATGGCCGCCTGTCCGTTCTGGTACAGGATATCGGCGCCGGCCTTCCAGTAGTGCATCACTTTATTGGTGTCGTTGCGCGCCGCTTCTAAGCCGTTGGCAAGAGAATCCTGCGCTATCAGCGAACGGCAGCTAAACAGTAATGCCAGTAATAAGCAGTAGGAGGGTTTAAGCATATATTGAAATTACAGTTTCCTCTTTATATATTCATCTCTCTCAAATTCCCCCGATCTGGCTATTTTCTTTAGCTTTTTTGATTTCGCCTGCAGGAGGCACGTTTTTCCTCTGGACAGGCACTCAACGCGAGCGGGTGTTCAAATTCAATGCTGGACAGTGTGGAGCCGATATCATCGTGCAGGCTGTTTATACCCTCTATAACATTCATCAGGTTGTTACATATTCCTTCTCATATTTAACCGGTAATTTCCCGTGGCGTGCGCAACGTATGTAGCATCATCTATCGCTTTCGCTTAAACTCATAAAACCTCACCCGGTCAATTTCCATTTCAACAGGCAGGTCTTCCGTATATACCTTACCTGCCCAAAAATGATTAAGGGATGACCAATTCATCTACCAGCTTTCCTGTTGTATCGAAAATACGAAAGCGTGCTTCCTTTTCGGAAATGCTTGCTTTGATGATATTATTATTGGAGTTCACTATAACCGGAAACTTTATTGCTTCAGAAGGTTTTTGTATCCGGTGGCGATGCTCATGCGCGGCAATAAAAAGATGTACACCCGCTTCATTTAAAACCGGCACCCATTTTTGGGTGATCTCCTGGTTGCCATGCCATCCATTGGTGGGGGGTATATGACAAATCACTATTTTATATTTCGCTTTTGTAAAAGCATCGGTTTTTACAATATCTTCCAGCCATTTTGCCTGCTCCGTCCGGTAATTGTCCATATCCGTAATGCCGCTGTATTCGATATCAGAATCAGGCTTATCCTCACCACCGTCTAACACGATAAAACAGGCATTGCCTTTTGTGAACATATAATATAAATTGCCGCCAATACCCGGAAAATATTTTGCAAATGCTGAAGCAAACGGGCCACGGGTTTCATGATTTCCTCTTGCATAATACATAGGTGTTTCGCTGGCAAATAAAGCAGTTGCCGTATCCATAAAACCGCCAAATACCTGCTCCTCGCTCATAGAAGCATTGATCATATCTCCGTTAAAAACAACAAACCCGGTATTGGGCAGATCTACCTGTCCTAACAGTTGCTTCAATACATTGTTCCGTTCGTGGATATCATTCACTACTGTAAATTCAAACGGGCCGGGTTTCCCGGGTGTGGTGAAAGTAAGCGGCTTTTTTCTGTATACAACCGTAGCGGCAACATTCCCGTAATGAACATATACAAATTCATGCTTCAAAACCTCCTGGCTGTAAACACGATAACGATAACGGGTATTGGGCACTAAATTTTTTAAGTGTACCTGGTGAACAGTTCCTACATTTTTTAATCCATTGGAGGTACAAAAATATTTGGGTCTTTCTTTTTGATAGAAGTTACTGCTATCATCAGGAGCCAGCTCTACCCATCCGGTAGCGGGTTTATTGGTTGTCCATACTATGGAAACACCTGAATCGGTCATAGCCTGTAAATAAGGGCCATGCGAAATTTTTATGGACTCCTGGGCATTAGCATGAAAGGCAGCGGCAAAAAAAAGCAAACCAAACATTAATGCAGCAGGCAGGCAGCGTTTTTGTAATGTAGTCTTATTCATTTAATATTATTTCTAAATTATTAAGTCTATCTATTACAATAGTAGCTACTTTTTTTTAATGGTAATACAACATCTTCATGCAGGACTACAGATAGTTATGGAGAGAAAATTTTTCTCGCGGCGATAACGGCGATGCGGCGGCGCAGAGATATATCCGTTATGGTTTTCTTTGCGTTCGCTGCCCCCTTTGCATTCGTTGCGTGAAACCCATACCAGTATACATAGGATGAAATGGAACTTTGTATAAGCAAAAACCCTTATAATGCACACGCTATTGCGGAGCATTAAAGATTATCGGGGTATAACGGCATCCTGGTTACTCTGTGAAATGCAGTAGCACTGGAAGCCGAAACAGCCATTTCAAAAATCACTTCTTTTGTTAATGGATCAATCTCTACAATACGCCCTCCAAAGCCTTTACCGGTGGGCACTCCCATTCCCGGGCAAAACATAATATGACCGGTTTGTGAAAGATATTGAACACCCGACAGCGCCTGCGAAAAGCACTCCGGGCCTCTTTCTTTACCGTAGGACCATACTTGTTGTACCGTTTTCCCTGCTTCATCAATCTTGTATTCCACCACGCGGCTGTAATTGTTTTCGCTGGTAAGGGCATTGGATACCCAGTTTCGGTTGTACCCGTTATCAAACACCAATATATTTCCGTTGGGTAAAGCTACAGGCGTATGTGGCCCCCATGGCCAGTCAAAGCCATCGGCGTCAGCATCTCCATCCACAACTGACGGGTCTGTTATTGGATTTCCTTTTTCGTCAATGGGGCTTAATAAATAAGGTTGATATTTTGTACTCCAGTATTTATGAGGAGATATAAGCCATTGCAGATTGCCTGTATGTGTAAAGCTGATGATCCCCTGGTAACGCATGGTGGCCAGCAAATCATCTCCAATTTCCGTAATCGAATTGTTATGCGCCCAGTTTGTTGGATTTTGTGAAAACTGCGGCGGTGTAATACCATCAGGCTTTACGTAACGGGAAGTATCTATCATGGTAGAAAGATCCCATTCTTTTACAACGGAACCGCCGGACGGACCCAGTTCTATAATAAAATCATTTACACGCGGCTGTCCATTCACCAAACGTGCATTTGATTTTGATACGGTAATTAAAAAATTCCCGTTTTTTGCTTCAGCAACTTCGTGATGAAAAGTATATCCGGCTTTTTGAAGATCCCATTGGTGCAATAAATTCCCAAACATATCTATTTCCACAATCCGCTGTTGCATTTGGTCACCGGAAATAAAAGTTCCTTTTTTAGTGCGCTTTAAGCCAATAGAAGCCGAGAGCTGTTGCAGATCGGGAGATGATTTCAGCAGTAATATCCAGCGTACTTCTCCCTCGCTATCCAGCATATAAGGTATGGATAAATCCAGTTCACTCATACCGGGATAGCTGACTAAATTTACTCCCGGTTCCATTTTCCCGGGTTGTGCCTTTATTACCTGTATCAAGGGAAAATCCTGTACAGGGAGGGCTTTCGTACGAATCTGAATTTGTGTTGTACCGCGTATATTACCGTCTTTATCAGTGAAGCTGAGATCAACCTTATTATCGTAATCAGGATATAAGCCAAAAACCGGAATGCTTTGACGTACGGTATTGGTTTGACACAAATGTGTAATGGTTCCGGCTTCAGCATTTTTTCCATGAACAGTAACTTTTATATGCCCGTAAGTTGGTAACTGAACGTCTACTATCGCAGCAAGCGGGCTGTAGCCCGATGGATTAACCTGTATGCTTTCCACTATAAAATCCAATGACCCCCCTTTGGATGGTATGGTAAGTTTAGATCCATCACTGAACGTAAGAACGGTTTTCCATTGTTCGGTATCTTTCTCAATGTTTGTAATTTCCTGCTCGGCAATCCTCAGCTCGCCTGTTTCAAAATTAAAAATATACGATCCGCCTTCTTTCGAAAAACTGTTTAAAAGGCTGCCGGCATCAATCAGGGTTTGCAACGACTGTTTCGATTTAATTTCAACCGTTAAATCTTCATTTTTGTTTGAACATGAAAAAGATAAAACTACCAGGCCAAAAATGAGGCCCGGTAGTTTCAAACATTTAACAATACTCACATTCAATTTGCTTATTAACGCCATAAAGGATGTTGTTGTATTGCTGAATTTGCGTTTATTTCGGATTGGGGGATGGGAAGATAGTAGTGCTTTTGCTGGAAATTATCAGCTCCCTGCTTTTTGTTATCTACAAAGATCTGCTTCATCTGGACATAAGGATACCAGCGCTTCAAATCGAAGAAACGATGACCTTCAAAGAAAAATTCCAGCTCATTCTGTTTTACTACTTCAGCCATCAGTTCATCAGCATTGCTCCAGGTTTTATTGGCAAGTCCCGCCCTGTCTCTTATGCGCTTTAAATCTGCTGCGGCATCGCCGGTGTTTCCGTTTTTAATACATGCTTCTGCATGCAGCAACAATACTTCGGCAAAACGCATCATACGCAGGTTATTGTTTTGATTATTCTGATCGTACATGCTGTTGGCATCCGGTACGTTCTTATAAAAGTTTGTATATTTTTTTATAAGAAAACGACCAGGCTTACCGCTGACCACAGGATAGTCAGGCTCTCCGCGCTGGCGTTTACCTTCTGCATCCTGCCACATCTGGTCAAAGGAGTGATTACCAAACCATGCGCCATCTGCTACGTTATCATTATAATCAGAATATTTCCAGAAAAAGCTGGTGTACATTCTTTTGTCGAAGCGGGTATCAGAACCTGCAGGACGTTCTTCTGCAATAAAATCTCTTACAACAGAAGCACTCGGCATCCATTTAAACCATCCACCGGTTCCGGCAGAACCAACAAAGTTAGGAATGACAAATCCCTGTGTGCTTGTAGCCGATTCAGAACCCCATGACCCTGAACCAAACTTCCCGTCGTACAATATTTCAAAAACCGATTCCTGGTTCAGCTCCGTGTTCTCATTAAAATTATCATCGTAGTTGGCCACCAGGTCGTAGTTATACGGGGCTTTTAATAAAGTCGCAAGCTCTGTTTCAGCGCTCTGGTAGTTTTGGGTATACACATAAGCTTTACCCAAAAACGCAATTGCTGCCCCTTTGGTCACCCTTCCGGCCTCCTTTGCATCTCTTGTAACAGGTAAAGCGTTTTTTGCAGTGGTAAAATCCGCTATTACCTGTTTCCAAACTTCCGTTTCGGGCGATGATGGTTTCATTGCCCCATCGGGATCATCACCCGCGGGAAGCAATCTTAAAGGCACATCACCAAAATTAGAAACCAGTAAAAAATAATACAACCCTCGCAAAAAGCTTGCTTCACCAATCAACTCATTCTTTTTATTCTCATCCATTTTCACATTCACAATATTCTTCAAAAACACATTGGCGCGGTTTACTCCATTATACAATCTGCCAAAATCACTTTCGCCGGTATTGGGAGTGTTGGTAAAACTTGTTGGCTGCCAGTTAATCACTTCTTCACCTAATATGAACCAAACATCATCAGCACGGTTCATGGTGTGCCAGCCTGTATATGCACCATAGTAGCCATACATCTGTCCCCTGATGGATGAATATATAGTAGGTATAGCTGACTGTGCATTTTCTTCAGTGGTCCAAAAAGTTTGCTCAACCCGCTGGTTGGGATTTATTTTATCTAAAAAATCTTCTTTGCATCCGCCCAGCAACAAAACTGCAGTTGCAATAGCAGATATTTTTTTTATCGAAGCTTTCATTTATATCGTTTTAATAAGATGAATATTATGGTAACCTGATGGGCGACTGTTTAAAAACTTACCTGCAAACCAACAATAATTGTTCTGGCCAATGGGAAACGACCATGATCGGTGCCGGCTGTAAGCGTGCCGGAGCCACCTCCGTTTTGTCCATTGTTTTGTCCAAGGTCGGGAGTATAGCCTTTATATTTTGTTATGGTAAACAGGTTTTCACCTGCAACATAAATTCTTCCAGATCTTATAGTCGCCTTACTTTTTAGTGAACTTTGAATGGTATATCCCAACTCAAGTGTTCTTAATCTGAAGAATGCCCCGTCTTCAATCCAACGCTCACTTACACGGCGCCAGTTCATATTTTTATCCTGCGGTGTAAAGCGCGGAATACTTGTATTGGTATTAGATGACGTCCAGGAATTTAACAGGTCTGTAGAGAAGTTGATAATCTCGTTTGTAGATTCCATTCTTGCTCTTGTATAGTTATAAATTTTATTACCATACATACCATCGAAAAAGAAAGAAAAGTCGAAGCCGCTATATTCCAAACCACCTCTTATGCCATAGGCCATCTTGGGAAAAGGACTACCCACATACTGACGGTCGTCTTCTGAAATTTTTCCATCGTTGTTGAAGTCAACAAACTTAATATCTCCTGCCTTTGCATCAGGTTGTATTACATCACCGCCGGGGTTCTTATAGCCTTGCGCTTCTGCATCAGACTGGAAGAGCCCGTCTGTTTTTATTACCCAGAAGCCGCCGATAGGATAGTCAACTTTTGCCCAGGTAATAGTGCCTTCCCCCTGGGGATTGTAACCGCCGAACTCCTGTATATTACCTACAGTTACTGCTTTTACCCTGTTTCTTACAGTAGAGGCGTTTACCCCGATGTTGTAATTTACTTTGCCTGCTGAACCCCTGTAGTTAACCAGCAATTCAAAACCTTTGTTCTCAATAGTGCCCGCGTTCATTGTGGGTGTTCCACCCAATCCTGCTGAAGGCGGCATATTGATACCCAAAAGTATGTTGCGTGTTTCCCTTACATAATAATCAGCGCTTAAAGAAAGCTTATTGTTCAGAAAAGCTGCATCTAAACCAATGTTGCTGGTACGTGTTTCTTCCCATGTAAGATTTTGGGGAGAAACCCAGTTAACGCCGGTGCTTGCACCCTGCCACCAGCTTTCATTGGAGCCGCTTCCCTGCAAATAGTTGATACCGCTTGTAACAATGCTCTGTGTTGAATAATTACCAATTTCCTGGTTACCGAGCTTACCGTAGCTGGCGCGGAGCTTTAATTCATTAATACTGGTTTTTGCAGTTTCAAAGAATTTTTCATTGGCAATATTCCAGCCTACGGCTACTGACGGGAATACACCATAACGATGTCCGGGAGCAAAACGGGAAGAACCGTCGCGGCGTATGGAAGCGGTAAACAAATAGCGAGAATCGTAGCTGTACATCAACCTTGAGAACATAGATACCAAAGACGACTCCTGTAAACTTCCATTTGTATTTTGTTCAGTAGGAGATCCGGCATCAATAACATTGGTCCCATAAGGGATATCCCTGCGGCTCAGGCCAAATCCACGATTGGAGTTTTCCTGTGCGGAATAACCGGCCAAAAATGAAATGGTGTGTTTATTAAAACTATTGTCATAATGCAAGGTGTTTTCCGCTAACCACTGGTTATTGAAGAATGCATTTTCACCCAGGTATGATTTAACAAGACCTGAGCCGAAGTTATAGGCATCGTTGTAATTGTAATTGCGGCCGTTGGTTCTGTTAATACCGAGATTGAATTTATACTTCAAACCTCTTAAGCCTAAATCTACTTCTGCATAAGCATTCACAAGAATATCTGTTTGGTAGGTATGCCAGTTGTGCAGTTTCAGGTATCCAACAGGATTATCCAGGTTTTTCATCCAGGGTGCAAATGGCGCATATCCACCCAACTGATCAGCATCTAAAACCGGAATCATTGGGTTCTGACGCAATGCATCCGTAATAGTGAAGTCAGAATATTGCCTGTCGCCCGATCTTAGCAGCAAGGTATTTCCGACACGCAAATGATTTTTGAAAAAGCCAAATGTGTTTTTAGAACGGATATTAAAAGCTTTATATCCTGTGTTAAGCAGAATACCTTTTTGATCAAGATAACCTGCAGACAGGCTGTAAGTTGAGCGTTCTCCGCCGCCTGAAACATCCACATTTATTTTACTAACCGGCGCTGTGCGGTATATTTCATCCTGCCAGTTAGTGCCATTGCCCTGAAAATCCAGGGCTTCCTGCGGCAGGTACCCGGACTCTTTCATAATGTTTTTCCACTGTTGTGCATTCATTACATCTAATTTCTTAGTAACAGACTGCACACCTGTGTAAGCATTCACGCTTATAACGGTAGGGGAAGATTTACGCCCGCCTTTTGTTGTAATTAACACCACGCCGTTAGCGGCACGTGAACCGTATATTGCTGCGGCTGATGCGTCTTTCAATATTTCTATGGAAGCAATATCAACAGGATCAATCAGGCTGATATCGCTGTATACTCCATCTATTACATATAACGGTGTGTTTGATCCGAGTGAACTTAACCCACGGATGTTAATACTCATTCCTGATCCTGGCTGACCGCCCATATTAGATACGGTAACGCCGGCAACCCTGCCCTGCAAAGCACCTGCAGCGCTTTTGGCAATATTCGCCTGCAAGTCCTTGCCATTTACTGAAGCTACTGCACCCGTAAGATCTTTTCTTTTTACGGTTCCATATCCTACAACAACAACTTCTTCCATGCTTTTATCGGCGGGCGCCAATTGCAGATTGATGGTGTCATTATTTCGTACTGTTACTTCCTGGTTAATGTATCCTATAAATGAAATTTCAAGCACACTGTTTTCGGGTGCTTCAATAGAGAAAGTTCCATCAGCAGCAGTAGATACCCCGGAGGAACTACCCTTAATGCTAATGGTAACACCCTGTAATGGTTGCCCGTTTTCGTCAGTTATTCTACCCTTAACCGTATAGCTGCTGAACTCCCTGCTTGCCGCGCTTAATACAACGAGGTTATCGTTCATAATGCGGTAGCGTAAGGAGGTATTGCTGAGCACCGTATTAAGCACAGCCTGTATAGAGGCCTTTTTTACATCCAGGTTAATCCTGGTATCCTTAGGTAATTGAGCATCTTCATATAAAAACCTGTAATCGGTTTGCCTTTGTAAAATGTTAAACAGCTTTTTAAGCTCAACATTCTTTACGGAAATGCTTATATCGCTCTGCGAATAACCGGTGGCAGAAGCCTGGAGACATACTACAATTAAAAAGATTGCAGTTAATTTCATGATAATAAGCAGTTTGAGAAATTTTGGACAAGTATCCCCAACTGATGGGAATACAATCATTTTTTTCATAATTTTACTAATCTTAAGTTTAAAGAATAGGTATATGCTACCTGCCAGGGATCGCTATACCTTTTTACGTTAAGTATCAAAGGAGAGATGTAACAGCATCTCTCTTTTTGTCAGGGATGAGTATCTTTTTTCAAGCCATATGCAGTTTGGGTTTTGGTTATTTAATATATACCGTATTTCCTTTTATTTCGAATTGAAAACTATTGGTGAATTGTAACCCTTGCAGCGCTGTCGTTATATCTTCTTTTTTAAATGCCCCTGAGAAATTCTTGTTTGCCAGCTCTTTGTTTGTCAGCACTATTTCCACATTGTACCATTTCTCCATTTTGCTGATCACCTCGGTAAAAACTTCGTTATCAAAAACCAGCTCGTTCTGCACCCATGATATTTCAGGAATGATATTATACCGGCTGCCGTCCAGTTGCTGAATGTGGTAAAGATTATGTTTTACTGAGGCTTTTTCCGGCTTTGGCGATTTAGCAACAACAACACCACCGGCGGTATCTGCATCAGCCACATCGAGCACAATTTTTTCATTGGGCTTCAGCAGTATTTTTCTTTCCGGGTCTTTATTGGTTGTCAGCTCCACCGCCCCGCGTATAAGTGAAGTTTCTACCCGGTTATTATCGGGATAGCTCCTCACATTGAAGGCAGTACCTTTCACCCAGATATTGACATTTTTAGCATGCACTACCATCGGCACATCCGCGTTATGGGCTACATCAAAGAAAGCTTCGCCGATCAGCACTACTTCTCTTTTATTTACTCCAAAATCCGCATTATAGGTAATGCGGCTGTCGCTGTTCAGCCAAACAATGGTTCCATCCGGTAATACGGTTTTAGACCTGGTACCCGGCATGGTATTCATTTCATTGGTTATCGCTGCGCTTACAACGCCCTGCGCCTTATCATTTTTCTGTAAGAAATATATTGTGGATGCTGCAGTAATGAGGAGTACAGCGGCAGCGGCCATCCATTTTCTATACAGGTAGAGTACCGACGGACGGGATGGCAACACTTCGGATGCGGTATAGCCCGGGAAATCTGCAGGAAATTCTTCGCTGAGCTTTGACTGAAGTTTTTGCCATTGGGTGTTTTTTTGCTCACTGCTGCGCTGCTGCTGAACCGGGTGCTCAAAGAAATGGGTGTACAGTTCTGCCTTATAAGCCATTTCCGGATCATTGTTCAGCAACTGCTGCAGCTCTCTCAACTCATTAAGTGTCGCTTCACCTGAGAGCTTTCTTGAAATTAAATGCCAGATATGGTTATTCATCATACGTTCCGATAGATATGCTTACCTGAAGGATCCGGAAATAAAAAGAATCCCCTAAAAGCGAAAGAAAAAAATGAAAATTATTTTTCAAGCAGGAAAGAAAGAGACTGGGTGATCTTTTTGGCCGCTATAGCCATCTGGGCGTCAATGGTTTTAACCGAAATGTTCAATATCTGCGCTATCTCCTTGTACTTTAACCCATCTTCGCGTACCAGCTTAAAAATGAGCCGGCATTTGGGCGGCAGGCTTTCAATAGCCTTGTGTATGTATTTCAGCACCTCTTTTGAAACCAGCAGGTCTTCGGGGGTTTGGGCGGTAGCCGCCGCACTTTCCAGATTCAGATCATCCAGATTAAAATCCGCTATTTGTTTATTGCGGGTAAGATGTTTGATGCAAAGATTTTTTACCGAAACATACAGGTATACTTTCAGGTTTTCTATTTCAGGAAGACGGCTCCTGTTACGCCAAACATTTATAAACACGTCCGACACAATTTCCTCCGCAACAACTTCATCTTTCACAAAACAAACAGCCAGGTTGAACAATGAGTCGTTATAATGAAAAAACAACTTTTCATATGCCGCTCCATCGTTAAACAATGCTACCCGCTCAACCCAGTATTGTATCTGCAGTTCGTTTTGCATGGCGAAGCAAATTAGTATTTTCTCCGCAACCACAACACAACACCATTATTTATTCTTTTTTCAAAAAGAAACATCATTGTGGTAATTGTCCTTTTAATTTTTAATGAGCAGGTTTCGCCTGGCACTATAATCCATTAAATATCCTCTTTTACCGGGCGCACTCAGGAAAGAGCAGTTCACCAGCGTTTCCACCTTGTCCTGCCTCAATAAAAAAGGCTCCAGCAATTTTTCCAGGCGGTCTTCTCTCACACCTATCCGTTTGGCAAACTCCGCAAAATCCTGCCGGCCCCGGTGATGCGTTTTTTTAAATGTATCTGATGCAAAACCGTCTGCAAATAATCCACGGTCTAAAGCAAAGTCAGTATCATCTACATGCAACCTTGTATTTACCAGGTCGTATGCGGGGCTTAGGAAATAATCGCCGGTCTCGTTCTCCAGCAGGGAAAAGTTTTTTAAATGCGCATCGCCGTTCAAAAAAAGGTAGTTGAACAGCACCAATACAAAATATTTTTCAATTTCTACCCGCCATGCAGGAACATACCGTCTTATCAGCTCCGCTGCCTCTTCGTAGGAAGAATCATATTTAAAATCGGCCCCTGCCGTGTCTTTTGTTTTACCTGCAAGTGTGGCAAAATCTTCTTTTCCCCACCTGTCGCCGTCGGGCTTTACATCGAACCTGCGGGTAATATACGCAGGGGAGCCATTTTTAAAGAAGATCATCCCGCTTTCGGCAGTATTGATGCCGTACACCTGGGCTGCTATCTGCATGGTTACATGCTCATTGGCAGGTACCTGGTCTACTTTCTTCAGATCCCGGGGCACGGGCTTCAAAATATAGGTACCCTGTTCGCCTGCTTCGGTAAGCCGCAATTTGTTTTTGCTTAGCAGTAAAGACATTTTTTCCTGCACGCCCGATATGGAGATGCGCTTACGGTTCTCTATAAACTTTGCGGTATCTTCCTCATTTACCTGTGGCGCGTCATAAGGCAGTACATGGCTCACTTTTTTATTATCAAACATCCTGCGCAGGAATGCAGGGCTATACGTGGTAAACCTTTCTGCAAGGCTGCCGGGGCAATATTTTATTTCGGGAAAGCTCATGATGCTTCTATTGGTTTAACGGTAACAGCGCCTATAGTATCATACTGTGCCGTAGCAGCAAGCAATCCAAAGTTATCCGCTTCATCTATTTTAAGCAGGCGGCTTTGCAATTGCCGGTTTACGCCTTCGGAAAGCATGTTAAAAAAAAACGGGAATAAAGCCTTAGCCTGGTATTCCTGCAGCGATTTGGGAAGCGTGAGGCTTATTGCCGGTTTATTACTATCGGCAAAATAAGCATCATCGTACCTGAATACATATTTATCCCGGCTTAACTCTGTAAGCGTTCCTGCATATTCTTTATTCCTGTAAACAGCCAGTTTTCTCATGCAACAGTTTTATCGGTCGTTTTTTTTACTTCCAGCTTTAGTTCCAGCCCCAGCACATCGGCTATTTTCTCAATAATATCCAAAGTAGGGTTTGCCTGGCCCCGCTCTATTTTATACAGCGTATTGGTAGCAACTGTAGCCAGTTGCGCCAGGTCGGGCTGGGTTATTTTCAACCCCTTCCGCCTCTGCTTTATTGCTTTTCCTATATTCTCTGCTAACATTATAGTGTGATTTTCTATATAAAAATAGGAAAAATAAGAAGAAATACATACTAAATCACACTATAAGTATAAAATCACTTATCAAAAAGCTGTTTCAAGACTGAAAACCTTTTACGCTTTAAGGGTTGTATTTATTCCTTTTTAAAAATTGATAAGTATGCTGTACCGGGGAATAGCTTCTATACTTTTAAATATACTGCCGGTGGTTTTGATCTCGTTCACGAGCTCCGCGTCCAGTCCTGTTACTTGATCATTCCAGCCGTGAATGCGAAATTGCACAGGTATATTTTTTTCAAAACGATTGGTGGCTATCAGCCACGGTGAGCCGTTCACCAGGTTATCGGAAACAACTTTGCCCTGCTGCAGCACATCGCAGGAGGCCCCGAGATAATTGATCTTCAGCATCAGGCCGCTCACCTGTGCAGGTATATTTTCCGGCAACAATAGTGTGGCTTCTTTTCCGGTAACCGATTGCTTTTTTATATCAGGCCTATAGGCTTCCACGGTAGCGCTGAATACATCAAACCCGGCAATCCGCTTACGTGAAAATGCAGTGTTATTACCAGCAACAGCAAGCGCTCCTGCCGGGTATACTTTTAATGTAAAATCCGGGCGCTCCTGTTCCAGTTGCAATGACTGGTTTGTTACAATTAAGTCCGCATCAGAAATCAATAAAACACTTTTGCCATTGATGGTAGTGCGCCAGCTTTGCTCCGCCTCTTTGCGGGTAAGTGTAATAACCACCAGCTTTTTACCCGTTCTGGAACTAAAGCCCAGGGGCGTTCCCGGTGTGAGGTTTAATACTGTAATATCCCCGGGTTTGCCTTTTGCACTTAAAGTAGTACCATCTATCGCTATTACGGGCTCGGTTCCTTCGGGTTTTACCAGGAACAAAGTAGTCGTGTTACCGTCCTCCGTTCTTGCCAGGGGTTGTGCTGTCGCGTACTTAATCAGTATATCATTCAATGTTAAATTGAATGGCAATAACAAATTGGTTTGTCCTTTTAAATCAACAGGGGGAAAGCTGATGGTTTCATTTTTCAGCTTCACGCTTACCGATATTTCTTTATCAGGCATAGGAATACGTACCTGCGTATTGTTCAGGAACAGGAAGCCGCTGTTGTTTTTTACCCGGGCTATGAACCGAAGGTCTTTTGTATTGTACACGTCCCGAACGGGATTGTCGGGCTCTACCTGTTGCATAGGCGCTAACAGCCCGCCAAAATCATTGATAAAATGATGCAGTATTTTCAGGTACCGATAAGATGAATGGAGGATACCAAATTCTCCAACAGGCGCCTGGAAATCGTAGCTTTCCGGCAGACCGGGCTCTTTTAAGCCGGGTGTTTGCGTGCCGCCATGGAACATATAGTAGCCGATGAGGTTCATACCGCGCCCTACCTGGTTTTGCAAATGCGCTTCCTCCACGTGAGGCGCCACCACAAAGCGGTTTTGATAAGTCATTTGGCTGCCGGCTCCCTGCTCGCAAAGCCCGCGGGGAAAAAGGCTTGCATCGTAATACACTTTGCCCAAGGCGCCGGTCATGATCCACTGATCATCGCCGTACAAAAAATCATCAGTAGGCCCGCCGCCTCCGCGTTCCCAGCCACGATAACAATAGGAACCCTGCAGGGGGATCACTTCCATTTTATCCTGGTCGAATACCGTATTGGCCGTTACCGACCAAAACACAGGCCGCATGCCTGCCGCTAATGCCATTTCTTTCAATGTTGAAATATGCGCTGCCTGCCCGCTGGCATATTCGTTTTCGAGCTGTGTGCCTATAATGGGACCTCCCTCCTTAAAAAATAAGCCCTGCACCTGCGCGCCTATCTGATCAAACAATTTTGCAGCCGCCGAAATATATGCGGGATCATTCGAGCGTCTGCCCGGCAGCTTTGCTATCCATTCCGGATGACCACCGTGCAATTGTTCACCATGACTCCATGGCCCGATGCGCAGCCATACATACATATCATGTTTGGCGCACAGCTCTACAAATTTTCGCAGATCACGATTGCCCTTCCAGTCCCACACTCCGGGAGCTGTTTCATGCTCGTTCCAGAAAATATATGTAGCTACGATAGACAAACCTGCGCTCTTCATCTTCAATATCCCGCTTTCCCATTCATGGGGCGGCACGCGATTGTAGTGCATTTCACCCATTACCGGGAACCACGGCTCATCGTTTTTTAAAAAATACCTGTTGTTGGCCGAAAGTTTTATACCCTGCGGACCAGATGCGGAGAAGGGAATAGCCTGAGGCGCCTCATCATGTATACGTGAAGCATCCAACTGGTAAGTTTGCGCCCGGGCGGTACATATCCACAGCAATGCTACAGGCAACCAGTATAATTTTACTTTACTCATACTTTGCGCATTAGTTTTTTATATCCGACTTTATATCCCGTTTTGTCATTTGCTCCGCTTGCAATGCAGGCTGCCATCCCTCAAATGTATTGTGACTGATCAGCACACCGGTACAGGCTTTCAAACTGATAGCAGGGCGCTCTTTACCGGGCGTCCTAAAACCGGATCTTTCAATGGTGTTATTACTAAAAACCAGTCCCTTCGTGCTATATGCCCGCAGCACCGGGTAGTCGTACACTTTAAAATAATTATTTTCGATTTTTATATTGCGATGCACATAATATCCCTTCACCCATTCATGAGCCTCGGGATTGATATGAATGATATAGTTATTGCTGCCGGAGTTATACCCGCATTCAATGAATTGGTTGTTGCGGATCGTAACATCTGTTACCGGTCCCGATTCGTACCAGCCGGAAGCATCGTTCTCAATTAATATAGCATGCATGCCGGTACGGTAATACACATTGTTTTCAATTACAACCTTACGCCGGGTGGTTACTAATGTGCCCCGTGTATTGGTGCCTTCAAACCTTGAGTTTTGAATAGTGAGCGAAGGAGTCCAGGTAGTATTTTCCAGGGCATCGCCTTCTTTTAATGTAGCGGGAAAAGGCTCCTGCATTTCCACTATCATTTCCCTTTCACTAATAAGGCCGGCCGATTTAACAACGCCGGCCCCAAATATCTGCAAAGCCGCTGCATGCAAAAAAGCCACGCTATCGCCGGCGGTAAATGCAGGAAACCCATAGGTTTGATGATGCATGAACCGCAGCTTTAGTTTTACAGGAGAAATGATTTCCGTTACCTTTAAATGAGTGCCATGCACATTCACCGGGTCATCGTGCATGCCCCGGAACCTGCAATGGTTAATAGTGATCTGCCCTTTACAGCCGGAAAAATGCATGCCGTCGGCCGAAGAAGCGATTACCCTGCCGCTGCCCGCCGCCGGCTCCACAAAAACGCTGTCGTAAGAGAGGTTTTCACAAAACTGCGAAACAATGCCAAGCCCGTGCATGGAGTTCATCTGCACATTAAGCAGGCTTATATTTTTTGACCGGTTATGCAACGCACCTACATAATCGCGGTAGCGGTCGCGTATAGTAAGCACATCTCCCGGCAGTGCTTTAAACGAAGAAAAATCTCCGGTAAATTGTATGGTAAGCGGTGCAATCACTTCCGCCCTGCTATTTAAAAAAGGAGCCCAGTTGCTGTAAAACAAAGTTCCTTCTCCGGGACGCACCAGCACCGCGTGAAAATTACGGGACACCCATTTTTCACCATACCATTCCAGCTTTCCGTTAATAATGGTAAATTTTGAATCGGGATGAACAGCCGCTGTAACTGATGCCGGCGTTATTGCTTTGATCGTCATTTCCGACATGCCCGGGCGTTCGTAGTTTACCGAAACATTCCGGATACTTATATTTTCGCTGCTGTCTATCGCCCAGGTGATCATTTTACCGTGGAATACAAAAACAGCATTGTTTGCTTCAACGGTTACATTTTTAAGATTTTTAAAAAGAAGACCTACCCGCTGTTTCTTTTCCGGCACTTCTTCTTCTGAAGAAGTATTGGTAATATAATAATGTGTTTCAACAGCATTATCCGGCCAAAAGTCATACCTGCCTTCGGGGAAAACGATGGTGGATTGGTCGTGCTTACGGCATGCTTCAATCGCTTTTTGTACCGCTTCTGTAGCATCGGCAAAACTATCGGGCTGAACACCGTAATCGGTAACATGGATCGTTTGGGCATGGAGGGTAGAAGCAAAAAGAAAAAACAGCGTGAAAAAGATTTTCATGTGGTATAAGTTATTCAGGATTTTAAATAGATACAATACTGTTACATCAAATGCCTTGTAATAAGAGTCAATAAATATCCCGTAATTTTCTTAATACCGGATCCTTATATAAAAGAGATTGAAGAAAAGTCCAGCAATATACCAGGTACCCCTCATAACCGGCGGTATTTCCGCTCCAGTCGTATATTTCCCCTCCATTAGGATATTTGTCTACAAAGCCATTCTGAAAACCGCCGCCATTTGGAAATACACCTCTTCTTTGCCTTTCCAGCATAGCATTTAAAACCATATCGGCCTGTTCAGTCATGTCAACACAGTATAAAGCATCTAATGTGCAAGAAGTATTACTAACAGCACAGCCGCCATTCAGGAACATTTGAAACTCCGTATAATGCTCCATATCTTCCTTCTTAACCGGGCGAAGGCAAACAGGTAACCCCAGATCGAAACGTTTAAAGGAGGTTTTCTCAAGAGCCTCCCAGTATCGTTGAAGCATTTCTTTTCCTGCCTGTTTGTCAACAATACCATATGAGATGGCTAGGCTTGTTGGTATGTCCGAGTAAATATCGTGGAGATTACCGTCTTCACTTTTCCACCAGGCAAGCCATCCTGTTTCGGGATTATAAAATGTATTTACATAAGCAGCTTTTATTCGGGCTGCCAGTTGTAAATATTTTTCCTCACGTTCGTTGTTTTCTAATTCTTTCTCCAGGTAAGCTAAACATTTAAACGACCTGTAAGCTAAAGCGTTTATATACGCATTTTTGTGCCCGGAAGCATACGCATCATACGCCATATCCGGGTTTCTTGGAGGCCTTGATCTGCTGTTCCCGCTTTGTTTAGATTCTATAATTCCATCATGATCCACATCCCTGCCCGCCATATAACCGGCAATTAACTCCAGGGTTTTAACGTTGCTTAGCAACCATTCTTTGTCAGCACTCACTTTGTAATAAGCCCAGGCGCCGATAATAAGGGAAGGGTTTCCATCCATGACCATTTGGTGTTGACCCGCATTATAGTTTCGGTCATTCGGATCAGGGTCTCCTTTATCATCCTCTGAAGCTGGTGTTCCTCCTGCAGTATAACCCACCAATCCATAAGAAGTTGTTTTGTGGTTAATGAAATAATCTACCGAACGCCGGAGAATTGGTGCTACAGGAACTCCGGGAGCCAGCTCGGGAACTAGCAATACAGCGTCCGCCAGCATATATATGGTACTGCTAACAGGGTCGCTCAAGGCATTATTTGCCCATACTCCCACTACTTTTTCTCCGCCACCGGAAGCGCCACAACTCTGCTGGATAAAATTGAACCACCCCCTGCGGGCTGCTTTCCATTTATTTTCATCAGTATAACCTTGCGGGGCAGGCAATATGAGGGGATTGAACTTTAATCCACTATTAAACCCTTTCCCGGGGACAGGTATTTCTATTGTTATATGCAGCGTCCCTTCCGACCTGTTGCCCTTAGAATAGCCGGTTATTTCTTTATTGCCTATTCCGGTAGTCAGCATCTGCCCGATATCCGGTGCGCTTATTACAACCGGCAACCTGAACTTATTCTCATTGTTCCAATTGCTGCTGATCACCGAGGTCATTGCCTTCCTGGGGTTAAACGGTAAAAGGAGTTCAATTTTATCAACTTCCCCAGCAATATCATCGTCGCTTAACAGTTGTATGATCAACTCACTGCCTTTTGTTTCAATTTGCCAGGTGAGCCGCTTGTTTCCAGGTAACAAGAATTCGTATTGTATAGCGTGGCTGCTTATTATTTTGGTTTTTGTTTTCGGGTTTAATAATTGACCCTTTTTTTGCAGTTGCAATTTAGCAGGTGCGCTCAATAAATTTATTGTATCACGTCCTGTTCCCTCTGTATCCCACCCAATTTCAGTAAGCTGTGCATTGTGGTTATCGGCCGTAATCTTTAATGAAGAGGTTTCTATAGAACCGGAAAGGGTAACTTCTTTTGCCGGATTACAACTAATCTGGAGCGACAGTAAAAATAGCACTATGACCTGAGTCGTAAGTTTCATAATATTCTTTGGAAGAAATTGCTCTGTGTCTTCGTCAATATAATATCTTTATTGGAGATTGTTAACGTTTAGGGGACGTAATGCTCTAAAGGAATATCAACAGAAACAACTACTTCATTCATGAAGTAGTTGTTTCTGTTGCAGGAAGATACCTTACAAATAAGTCAACTAACTAATATCCGGGGTTTTGTTCAAGTGCCCCTTTGTTCCTGTCTATCTCCGTTTGCGGTATGGGCCAAAATTCATATTTGTCCTCATACTTGATCTTAATATCAGGCGCTACTGTTGGATTTTGTACAAAGCCATTCAGTTTCTCCGTAGCTATTCCCCATCTTCTCAGGTCAAAATAACGCAAGCCTTCAAATGGGAATTCAACCCGTCTTTCGTGCCTGATCTTTTCGCGCATCTGGTCTTTGCTTAAACCGGCAGCCAGTGCCGGCATATTTACGCCCGGACGTGCGCGCACTTCATTTACCTGTTGATATACAGACGCGTCAGGGCCGGATGCCTCATTCTGAGCTTCCGCATACATGAGTTTAATATCTGCATAACGCAATAAAACATAATCCTGGTCTCCCAATACGCCATAAGTAGGGTTCATAGTACCAGGTGTCATCCATTTTCTCGGCAGGTAAAATCCTGCGCTCCAGGAACCTTCTCCGGGTATCGCTGTTGCAGGATTACTGAAAGGCCAGCCTTCTGCAGGGCCTTCACCTTCCTGGAAAAATGTTAAAGCTTTTCTTGGATCTCCTGCCTCGTATTCATTCACTAAATCCTGTGTTCCCATATAGCCGGCCCATGCCTGCATGGTTACTACAAGCGCAGCCCCGTCTCCGTGAACAATATTGGGTTTCATAAATCTTACACTAAACATAATTTCGGGACTATTCTCCTGCCCGGGCTTATAAAAATTTTCGGAGTAATTAGCGTTAAGCGAAAATTTACCGGCATCTATAATTTGCTTTGCAAGGGTTGCCGCTTCTTCAAACTTCTTTTGATATATTAACGCTCTTACCTTGTATCCCTGTGCAGTGCCTTTTGTGGCATGTCCTGTGGTATATGATTCATCAGGCAATACGGCTATGGCTTTGTCCAGGTCTTCTTCCACCTGCCTGTACACATCAGCTCTTGGTGATTTTGCCTTACCCTGAGAAAAATCAATGGACAACGGATCTTCCGTAATAATGGGTACATTTCCATACAAAGCCGCCAGCCACAGGTAATTAAATCCCCTTAAAAAATAAGCCTCGCCCTTGTAGCGTTCTAACTTTTCACCAGTCAAAACCTTATCTACATTTGCAAGAAATGAATTGATGGCAGCGATAGCACGATAATTATTATTATAATAATTATACACATATGCGCCTGAGTTAGGTGTAATACCCGAAGATGTAGCGCTACGCCCTCCGCCGTAATCATGCTGACCGTAGCAATCGTCTGTATAGGTATCCCAACCCATGATTTTGTATTGTGAGTTGGCCCAATTTCCACCGGGCTCATATAAGTAGTTATACAATCCGGTCAATGCCAGATCTGCATCTGCTTCCGTTTTCCAGAAAATGGTAGTTGATAATTGATCGGGCGGTGCAACATCCAGCAATCCTTTATTACAGGACTGTAGTATGGCTCCGCTTAATATAAATGATATAAATATTTTAATGGTTTTCATACCAAAGAGTTTTAGCTATTAAAATTGAACAGTTGCTCCGAATGTGAAAGTGCGCAGTTGCGGATAAGTAACATATTGTCCTCCCGTTATGCGTTCCGGATCAAGCCCGGGATATTTGCTGATGGTAAATACATTATCAGCAGCAATATATACACGAAGGCTTTTCATGGCCGCTTTGCTTACAATCTGCAACGGGAGTGTATATCCTATCTGTATGTTTTTTAACCTGGTAAATGATGCATCTTTTAGGAAATAAGTAGAAGCATAATTCTGAACCGGAGCATATCCGTCAGCAACATATATCTTAGGCATGGTGGTGCTTGGGTTGGTTGGCGTCCACCGGTTACGCCAGTCGGTAGTAGGTACAGAGCCCTGCCTGAAAGGTTCTATGCCCCAACCGGATACATATACTTTTTGTCCCTGCGATCCGTATAATTGCGCGGAAAGATCAAACCCTTTCCAATCAAAGCCCAATGTAAAATTATACTGATAAGCAGGGTATCTTCCGCCTACATAGGTTCTATCCTGGTCGTTAATAACTCCATCATCATTTACGTCTTTAATTTTCAGATCACCGGGAGTCGGAGTAACGGGTTGTTTGGGAGACTTGTCAATTTCATCCTGGCTTTGGAATATACCATCCCATATATACACATAATATTCGTCCAGCGCGCGACCTTCTTCCCTTATGGTATTGCTGCTTATTTCGCGGGCGCCAAATTGTTCCAACTTGTTTTTATACGCCTGTGCATTAGCTCCAATCGTAAAACCTACTTCTCCTGCTATCTTGTCGCGATATTGTGCACTTACTTCAAATCCTTTATTTCTTACAGCTCCATTATTAATTGTAGGAGCGTTTAATCCTAACCACAAAGGCACCTGCGAAGACCTGAGAATATCGAAAGTATATTTATTGAACCAGTCGGCAGTAATATTAAGCTTGTTTTGCAGCAATGTCATATCCACGCCTATATCAAATACCCTTGTTGTTTCCCATGTAAGGTTAGGATCAACCAATCCGCTCGCGGCATAACCGGGAGTAATAGTTGTTCCAAATACATAGTCTCTTGACTGCAGAACCGGCTGATAAGGATAATTACCTATATTCTGGTTACCCAATTCGCCCCATGAACCACGAATTTTCAAATCGTCTATCCAGGTTATGCTGCGCATAAAGTTTTCTTCGGAAATACGCCACGCACCAGAAAAAGAATAGAACAATCCCCACCGTGTATCTTTAGGTAATCTTGAGGTTCCATCATACCGTAAGCTTGCACCTACCAGGTATTTATCCTGAAAATCGTAGTTCAGATTGCCGTAATAAGAACGTATAGCCCATTCGTTGGAACTACCTGAGTTATACATACCACTCGTTGGCCCTGCATTAATTTCCCGCAGAAGATTGGTGGTATATTGAACACGGCCTGCGTTTAAGAAGCTATACTTGTTATGCTCCTGCTGAAATCCTGCAAGTGCCGAAACAGTATGATCTCCAAAGGTTCTTCTGAAATTTAACTGGCTGTAGTACACTGTATAAATATTATCATTTCTTCCTACATCCAACCCGGGAGAGCCAACATCCAAATTAGTAGCATAGCTTAAGTCATGCCACCAGTACAAAGGAATAATAGGACGGAAATCGTTTGTTTTAACAGTACTGTAATTAGCGCCGCCCCTGTTTTCCCATACCAGCCCTTTCAGGATTTCAACATCAAGCGACAGGTTGCCCTGTATATAATAATCATCGGTCCTGGTTCTCACATCATTCTGTACTATAGCAACGGTATTTTTATTTCCCTGCTCCAAAGGATATGCCTTGAAAATATATTTTGATCCATCAGGCGAAACAGGCGCATATAGCGGTGATTGGGCAAGGGTAGACAGGAACTGATCCGTAGCACCCTGGCGTGGATTTTTTTTATCACCATAGCGCATTTGTATATTGGTACCAATGGTGATCCTTTTGTGCACTTTGGATTGAAGACCGAGGTCGAGTGTGTATTTTTTATACTGGAAGCCGATCATCGTTCCTGGCTGATCTGTATAGCCAATACCTAAATTATAATTTGTATTATCTTTTCCGCCATTGAGGTTCAGATAGTGATTTTGCACGTTAGCTGTTACAAACTGGTCATCCAGCCAATTGTGATTCGGATATTTTGTTCTATCCGTGGCATTCTTATACAGATCAATTTGCTCCTGTGTATAAATGGGCTGTAGGCCTGAATTGCTCCTTGCTTCGTTGGTCAGCTCCATATATTCTGCCGAATTATAGATCATGTCAGGCAGGGATGTTGCCCTTGAAAGTCCCAGGTTATAATTGTAGGTAAGCGAAAATCCACCTGATTTTCCTTTTTTTGTTTTTACAACAATTACTCCATTTGCACCTCTTGATCCATAGATAGCTGCAGAAGCAGCGTCTTTCAATACGCTGATGGATTCTATATCATTGGGATTGAGAACCGTTAAGCTTCCCGGCAATCCGTCTACAATAACCAACGGATCGTTCCCGGCGCCGCTAAATGTGCTTACACCACGTATGCGCATGTTCACATTTTCGTTACCGGGTTCACCAGATCCCTGTATAACCTGTAACCCAGGCAATTGACCCTGCAATAAAGCAGCGGGATTAGTGGCCACTCTTTTGTTTATTTCGTCACCGCTGATGGTTGCCACAGCGCTGGTCAGCTTTCTCCTTGACTGTGTACTATACCCTACCACTACTATTTCATCCAGCTTATTTTCTACCGCCTGCATTACAATATCAATACTGGTTTGCGCTCCCGGTTTTATTGTTTGCGTTGCATAGCCTACATAAGAAGCTTCGATGGATCCTCCGCTTTCTACTTCGATGGAGAAATTACCGTCTGTGTCGGAGACCGTAATATTTTTACCCGACCTGATCGTTACACCTGCCAAAGGCTCTCCATTATTATTTACAATCCTTCCTTTTACAGGAGGCGCGGCCGCAGCGGATTCCGTATTCGCTTCAACGCTTTTTATGATCACCAGCTTTTCCGACATCTGGCTGGACACCAGCCCCGTACCTGCCAGTATTTTCCTCAGCAGGTCATTTACGGTGATGTCCTTTTCACTAATGGTTACCTTAAACTCATCTTTCATAACCATCGTGCTGAACACAAACCGGTAGTCGGTCTTGCGTTCAATTTCCTTTAATGCTTTACTTAGCTTAACATTGTTAAAATGAACGGTCAGCGTTTCCTGCGAGCTGACCTCTTTGGCTGTTACCTGCAGTACGGTAGCAAAAACCAGGAAAAGACTACATTTCATAAGCAGAATCATTCTGGACATTTTCTGATTCCAGGGCAGTTTTGGAAAGTCCCTTTTTTTCATACTTTTGTTTCGTTTAAAAATGAACAATAGGGGCAGGCACAACCCGCAAAGTTTGACCTACCCTGTTTTTGAACACGGGAGGAATGGGCGCAATCCATTTCTCCTTTTATTTTGATATAATTATATCCGTTCCTTCAATCGTATAATTAAAAAAATAGGAATCCTTAAAGGCTTTCAATACCTGCTCTATGCTTTCATTTCTGAAAGTTCCCGTAAAACCGTATTGCTTCACTTTTTCATCTTTAAAGATCAGCCGCACATTATACCATCTTTCCAGCTTTTCCCTGATCATTTCAAAAGTCTCCTCTTCAATGATCAATGTATTCTGTATCCAGGCTGTTTCAATATTAACACTGTCGCGATTGTACGACAGCGCTTCAATAGCCACATGAGGAGCGGCTTTGTTTTCAGATTCTCCGGGATCATCGCTACTTCCCTTTATTTGTCCCCCCGTTTCCACATCCAGCACGAATTTTTGTTTGGGCTTTAACGACATGCGCAACGGCGTTGAAGAACCATTTTTGATCAGTATATCTATTTTTCCTCTTAAAAGCGATGTTTCGGTGATCTTGTCGCCGGGATAGGCCCGCACGTTAAAGAAAGTACCTGTAACGTTTACGTCGTACTTGTCAACACTCACCGTAAAGGGTAAACGACTGTTATGTATTACATCAAACCCTCCTTCGCCTACAAGAAATACATTACGGTCGGTTTTGCCAAAGCCATTGCTCAGCTTTAGTGTGGAGCCGGAATTGAGGTATACTTTTGTGCCGTCGGGAAGTGTAATGGTTTGTTTGGCGCCCGCCTTTGTGGTAAAGATCAGCGGATTTTCAGCAGAAGCAACTTCCGACGGCATACGTACATCCTTTTTTTGCCGAAAAACAAAATAGGTAGTGAGCACTATTCCGGTGCATGCTGCCGCCCATCCCATCACTTTTAACAGGGGGAAACGTTTTATAGGGAAAACAGGTGCGGCAGGTGTACCGGCAGCCAGCCCCTGCAGGGAGCCGGTCATTAAAAAAACAAGCTGCTTCGCTTCTTCAATAATATCCTGCCCGTCGGGATGATCTTCCTGGTATTGAAGCCAGTGCAATACATCCTGTTCATTTCTTTCAAGACAATAATTGATGAAAGAATCATTAATAACAAGCTCTTCTACCGACAAACGAACAGGCATAGTTGTTCTGGTTTGTAGTAAAGACGATGAATTTTGAAAACTTTACCCCGGAATTTGTTGTTTTACGGAATGATCTTAAAAATTTGTTCGAGTTCTTTGGCGGTAATGGTGCTTTTTTCCGATTTATCGTATATAGAAGTAAGGAAAACAGTAGTAGCGGTAACTTTCACATAAGTAATTACCCTTGCACCGCCCGATTTTCCCTTTCTTTTCGAAGCAACCGCTAAACGTATCTTGTAAAATCCGTTACCCAGAGCCATACCCTCACCAGGATTATCAGCAAGCATATCAATCAGCTCTGATAAATCTTTTTTAAGAGAGGGATATTTTTTAGCCTGCTTGTCAAAAAGCGGAATAGAGGAAATATTATAGCTCATTCAGCAACTCTTTTGCAGGGCGGGACTTTAGCTTTCCCTGTTCTATCAATCTAAGTTCCCGAACGGCTTCTTTAAGTTCCTGCAAAACCTGTTCTTTGGTTGGTTCTTCATATTCCAGAGCTTCCAAATCCCGATATCGCTTTTTGAGCTCCTTCCATTCATTGATAGGAATATATACACCTGTGGCTTTTCCATTGCTGTCCTGTATTACCTGTAATCTCATAGCCGAAAATCATTTTTGAAATTTGTAAGTTTTATCACCAGGAAAGCCCGGTTGTAATCCGGTTGTACAAAGCTAATTAAAAAGAAAATGTTATGCAATAAAAAGCGTGTATTCACAGCAGCAATCAAGGGGTTTTGGTGTGTTGCCGTAAAACGTGACGGGGAAACAGGTTTTCACGGCTCACATTTCATGTTTTTTAGTTCCCGGCAAGAAAATCATTTACAAAGAGGCTGAGCAATAGCGGGATGAGGGCAAAGAAATGGGAGGCATTTGTATCCGAGAGCTCTTTACGCAGCGTTTTTATTCCTTTGAACAGGTTATTGTAAATTGTCCGGCGCGATAAACCGGTTCTTTGTTCTATTTCCTCGTTTGACAACCCTTCTCCGTACTTGAGCAATATTACGGTACGGCAGGTAGCGGGGAGCTTATTACAAATACTCCTTACTTTTTCTATTAAAGCGCTGTTGGTTTGTATTTTTTCGAGCGATTCCTGTACAGAAGGCTGGTATTCATCCTGCACAACATACATGGAATGATGGCGCAGATAGCGTTTTTCGGAACGATAGTGATCAATCAACCGCCTTTTAAAAGCGGTTTGCAGGTAAGACCGGGGATTTGCGATGCCTGAAAAGTCTATGTTTTTCTCCATCAGGGTAAGAAAAAACTGGTGCAGCAAATCGTTGAGCTCTTCGCCGGTATATCCTAACCGCTGACCTACCAAAAGCAGGTCGCCCCGGAATGCCTCATACCAACCGGCAATAAGTGTATTGATATTTCCCGCACTTTGACTCATAGCAGCTTGTTGCAATCGTATTACAATTAGCTGCAAGTTCTAAAAAAATATGCAGAGATGTTCTAATATTTTTTCAACCCTTGCACAATAATACTGTCCTTTCTTGCAGGCGCCAGTTCATGCCGGTATTGATATAACATGCTCTCCCAGTCGCCATACATAGCGTTGGGCAATACAATAAAACGGGTACCAAATAATTCGGCATTGCTGCGGGTAAGCGCATTCCGGGTATCGGTGGGTTGCTTATCGAAAGCCGAACTGAAATCGCTCAGGTTATCGCCAAACAGCATAATGATATCATGGGTTTGTGATACTTTATCCCGCCGTGGGCCTTTGCCGGAGCCGGCGGTTTTTAAAATGAGGTGATCGTTGGTTGCATCGGGGAAATTCCACCGCTGAAGATCTTTTAGTGTTTGCGGACGTTCTTCTTCAAGGCGGTTGGTAATATAAAATACACTCACCCCTTTGCTTTTTGCATATTGAAAAAAGCTCCACCCGCCGGGCACCGTATCGCAATCTACCCGTTTGGTCCATTCAATCCACGAGGCATCGGCATACTCCTCATTCCTGCCGGCAATATGCACCTGGTAGGGACTGTTGTCTAAAATGGTTTCATCAATATCGGTAACAACAGCCAGTGGCTTATCATGCGGCTCTTTTAATAGTATGTCTAACTGCAGCCTTGCGGTGTTGTATGCCTGGAAACAAAGCGCTTTATACTCCGAAGCCTTTTGCTGCCAAACCGCTCCCCATAAAGGGCCCTGCGTAACAAGAGAGGGAGCATCGGCATTATTACCAGCGGCATTACGCTGCACCTTGCATGAAGCCGCTGCCAAAAGAAAAAGTAAAAAAATAAATCTGTGTTTTACAATGCTGTTCATAGTGAAAATTTGAAATGAGCTATCAGTCATCAGCTTTCAGCTTTCAGCAATTTATAGTTTATGGTTTTTTGTTTATAGTTGGCTGTGAGCCATGAGCAATCATTTAACCATAAATTACAAACTCTAAACCACAAACCTGCAACCCGAAACTTATTTCTTCTCCACCACCCACCTGTTCAACATATTTTCCGGCGTTTCAATAACGATTTTATAAAAAGAGGAAGGCTTATTGCTTACATCAATAACGGCTTCCTGCTTTGCAAGCGGCACAGTAGCAACTAAACTATATTCATCTTTACCGCCTTCCTTAAAATGATTGGTCGTCGCCAGCCATATTTTCGCGTCGCCTTTTTTAGATACCGCTTTCCATGTTACCCGTAGCTTACCGTTTTCTGACAGCGTATTGGGAGAAGTAGCAGAAATATTGCCTGTAAGCGGAATACCATCCACCTCCATCAACTGCTCTTTGGGAATCGTGATATCCAGGAAGGAAGCAAGCGAAGGCATAATATCTACCACACCAGGGTTGCCGGTTTTAAAATAGTTGTTCAGTCTTTTGGCATTGGTTACGATCCATGTTGCTCTTTCCCTGTCCGATTGCCCTCCATGTCCTTTACCATCACTTGCTGCTCTGCCATGGTCGGTAGTAATATATATCACCCAGTTCTCCTTAAATTGTTGCTCACGGTACTGTATAGCCGCCCAAAGCCTTCCCATCTGGTTATCCATCATTTCAACCGCTTTATAAAACTCAGGACTGTCGCCATACATATGTCCCATATCATCCGTATATTCCAAGTATACCCATGAAAGGTCAGGCGCTTCTTTCTTTATATAATCAGCAGCATTATCCACAACCGCTTCATCAATACGGTGCATAAAATCCCTTTTTTTATCATGCGGGTAATTTACGGTATCTAATTCCAATCCGTCAAAATGATGATCAAGCTTAAGATTGGCCGTTTCAGCGAGGCTTTCGCCTACCAGCTTTGTCCTGTTGTCTTCCCAACTGGAAAATACCGCTGCTTTTTTTTGCGGGTATTGTTCTTTAAAAAACCGGAAGATCGTGTGGTAATTGTAATTGGGCGCTTTAATATCATTATCCCAAACATTGTGCTTATTCACCCATGTGCCGGTGAGCAGGCTGTTATAGCCAACGGCCGATATGGTAGGCGTTTGAGAATAACCGCCTTTTTCGCCTCCTACATGTGCCCGGGTATACCCACCCACCTTAGCAATGGCATCCAGGTTGGGCGTATTTAGTTTTTCAATTACATCAGATGAAATGCCATCAACTATAACAAAGATGGCTTTTTTGGATAACTGGGCATGCAGGCAGCAAAAAGAGCAGAATGAAATTATCAGGAGAAATGATCTCTTCATATTTTAAAAGTCATTGTAAGAAAATATAAAATTAATATTTCAGCTTTCGACTATTGCAGTATCCACATCACCCCGTTGATATTATCTCCGCCGGGGTACTGGCGACTTACTGCGTTTTCAACATTGGTTGCGTTATTGGTATACTCATCGGTAGGGTACATCCAGCGTTTGGGGATGAGCCCGCCATTGAGCATGCCTGCACCCGAAACATCAAATACAGGGAATCCCGTACGCCGCTGTTCGTAAAATGGCAGCCAGCCGGTATTCATAAAAGTGCTGATATATTTCTGGGTTACGATCTGCTCAATTTCATTCCCCGTTTGCAAAGTTACTGCAGCATCGTTCAGGTAATTTTGAATATCTGCAGACGAATACGCATTTTTAAAATTGGAAAAATCCAGGGAAGCTTCAATGCCGTTCTTATAGAAAGAGTCCGCATCGCCGCTGATCCATCCTCTGACAGCAGCCTCAGCCAGCAGGAATTGTACCTCAGCATAGCTCATTAACACGCTTGGTTCATTTATGGCTTCATAAGCATAACGGTCATTGATCTGCGAAGCTTTCCCTGCCCCTCTTTTACCTGTATTATAATCAAGCGGCGCGCTGCCCAGAAGTCCATCGTATGCATTAAAATTATCTGCAGGAAGCGCTGACGCAGGCATGGGTTTACCGAATACAAAAAGCCTTGGATCTTTCAATTCCTGCAATATATCCACAAAGCTGCTATCCAGGTAAAAATCGGTTTTCATTGAGTTATTATTGAAATAGGGATATTGATTGCCCGTGATATTATAATAAGGCAATTGGCCATTATCCGCATTCGACTCAAATATGGGATATTGGGATGGGTTGGATACGATTTCATTGAACCGCTGCTTGATATTTAAAGCCGCATCTCCTTCCTTCTTGGATAAGCTCATGAGCACTCTTAAGGTAAACGAATTGATAAGCTTTTTCCATTTTTGAATATCTCCGTCATAAACAAGATCTCCTCCTATTGCTACCTGGTCTGTTGATAAGGAGTCGCTTGCAATTTTTAAATCGTCCAGCACTCCCCGGTAAACATCCTGCTGCTTGTCATATTCCGGCTGCGTAGCCGAAAGATCCGTAAAGTTGTTATTCATTATGGATTGCATCATCTGTGAGTAAGGAATATCTCCGAAGATCTGGGTCATATTTACAACGAAATAAGACTTGAGAAATTTGCCAATATAGCGATAATTCAATTTGCCTGTGCGGGCAGCTTCCTGCTCCATTTTAACCACCTGGGTAATGCTTCCATAGTTCATAGAGCTGCGTTGCCATCCATAATATTGAGAACTACTTGCTCCTTGTGTATAAACCAGATAACGGGAGGCTAAAGCTGCGTCACTGGATATAGTTGAAAAAGCGATCCGTTCCACGGTTGGCAAAAGCAGCGACGGATCTGCAATTGTGGGATTATTAGGATTCACCTGGAAATCTTCGAATTTTTTGCAATTCGAAAACACCAGCAGCATACACAGGAATACAACTGATTTATAGTATTTCATCACAATATTTTTTGGTTCAATAAATTTTTACCGAATTAAAATTTGAGATTGATGTTAACACCAACACTTCTCATAGAAGGAGTTTGCAGATCATCCCGCTCTGCATCCGGATCAACATTGGGTATTTTAGCCAGGATGAACAGGTTATTTCCAATAAATGAAACTGAAGTGGTATTGAAAATTCCTTTTGTCCAGCGGGAAGGAAGCTGATAGGTTAATACAAGCTCTCTCATTTTCAAGTACGACCCGCTATAGTAAAAGTAATTATTCAGCATTTGACCGCTGGTGGTTTGCATAAAGCCTATATAATTGACCGCGGTTGTATTAGGCGAAAATTTTCGTGTATCGGAAATAATATTGCCATGGCTGTCATATTCAACACTTCCTGAAGCAACCACCACTCCGGGGCCAACATAGGTACTATTACCCGCATTAGCGTCATCCCTGTACTGGGTCACAGTTCCTTTCGCTGTTCCGCCCCACCACATTTTCTGGTTGGTAGTGGAATAAATCAACCCGCCAAGCCTTCCGTCCACAGATACATTAAGAGAAAAATTTTTGTAGGTGAAATTATTTTGCCATCCGTAAATCCAGTCAGCATCCGAGTATCCGAAAAATTGCCCGTAAGGCTCATAAGCCTGCATGCCATTATCATAATAAATAGCCTGACCATCCGGTGTGCGGGATGCCGTCATATAGATCCTGTCAGTACGTTGCCCTTCTTTTACCTGCCCGATATATCCGTCGGCGTTATCCGTTGCGTCGTTCAGCCAGGTATGCACATTGCTGAAATTGAAAGTGGTTTCCCACTTAAAATTATTTCCGCGTACGGGCCACCCGCTCACAATAAATTCCCATCCTTTCCTGTAATAAACATTGGCATTTTTCAATACGCTGGTATTGCCGCTCGCCTGTGATTGTGTTACATTCACAAAATTGTTATAGTCCCGGTTGCTAAAGTAGCTTACATCAAAATTGATCCTGTTATTGAAAAGCCCTAATGCTATCCCATACTCACCGGACCGTGTAGTGGCCGGTACCAGGTCGGGAGAAATATAGGTAGTGGGCCATATCAGCGAAGGAACATTATTCCATTTGGATCCTATTCCATAGGTTGTAAGATGCGCATAAGGATTGTCCTTATTAATAAAGCCTGTATTTACTTTAGCCCATGAACTCCGCAATTTCAGGAAAGAAACAGTTGCAGGCAATTTCAACACATCAGACAATACTGCGGAAATACCAGCCGAAGGATAAAAATAGCCGTTATTTTTTACAGGGAGTGTAGAGGTCTTATCATAGCGACCGGTAACAGACAGGTATAAAAACCCGAAAGTTTCAACATCCACCATTCCGTATACGCTCGCTGTTCTGCGTTCCTGTAAACCACTTGTAGTTTTGGGAGGATTGATGGAATTGCTCAGGTTGTAAAACCCGGGGATCGTAAGCCCGTCTGTAGTAGTATAAGAGCCCTCGAAACGCCGGTATGCGTTTGCCCCGCCCGCGGTGACATTTACATTGAACTTTTCATTAAAATCGTGCTTATAATTCAATATCAGGTCCGTATTAATGTCAAAATAGTTGCTGACATCGGTGGAATAATTGCCTTTCGAAATATAATCGTATGCAATATAGCTATACGGCTCTTTCAGATCAGCGTTAACTGCATATTGATTGAAGCCATTCCTGAACTTGACTGTAAAATTATCCGTAAACTTATAATCAAAAGTGACCTGGCCAAAGCTGTTATTTTTCCGGTATCCATTCAAAAGCTGGTTAGCAATAAAATGGGGATTATTATACCAGGACAGATTATAGTTTCGCTGTTGCAGTCCTTCTTTGCCGGGTATCCAGTAATTTTTCAGGTCGCGAATGTCTATATCCGGCCCGATCCAGAGGATGAGATTGTATAAGTAGTTAGGAGGACCATAGCCGATGGTAGGATAGTTATCGGAGTATTCCATGTTGTAGGTGAGCTTTGCATCCATGCTCAGTTTGGGTGCGAGCTGGTAATTACCACCGATAGAAAATGATGAGTTGTTTACTCCGGTATTAGGCACCACACCTTTCTGGAAAATATGATTGGCGGCAACCCTGAAAGAACCTTTTTCTGTGCCAACAGAAGCAGAAACGCTGTTGGTAGATAAAATACCCGTACGAAAAAAGTTTTTGATGTTGTTTTTGCCGCGTGATATCCAGGGCAGAGGCACCAACTCCCCGGTAGCAGGATCAACAGGACTGTTATACTGTGTTGTTTCATAATACCCGCTTGGAGTGGACGGATCTTTCTGATCTAATTTAGGACCCCATATCCAGCCACCGCCTTCAGGCCCTCCTCCGGAACCGTCTTCATAGGCATACACGCCCTGGTCTCCACCTCCGTAGATGGTTTGTACTTCAGGAATTACAGTATACCCTGTCTGGAACAGGGTGGAAGAATTGATCTCAACGGCAAGCTTTCCTTTTTTCCCTTTTTTGGTAGTATACATGATAGCGCCATTAACGCCCAGCGCCCCATACAAGGCAGCAGCAGCAGTACCTTTTAATACGCTGATGCTTTCTATATCGTCTGCATTGATCTTGTAGGGATCAGCGTCTGCGTCAGGTATACCATCTATAACAATAAGCGGCGTTTTACCCCGCAACGAAATGCCCGGGTTGCGGAATAAGTCAGTGGTGTTGTTAATATTCAGCCCCGCTACTTTGCCGGTCAACGCACTCAGCGGCGTAGGTGTTTTCGTCTTGGCCATTGTTTCGCCATTTACTTCCTGTACTGAATAGCCCAATGTTTTTTGTTGTTTTTTAATGCCGAGGGCAGTAGTAACCAGCACCTCTTTCAGGTCGCCTGCCGTACTTTCTTCCAGTATAATATCAATCTCCCTGCGCCCATTTACCTGCACCTGTTGCGATGTATGACCCGTAAAAGAGAAAACAAGCAATGCGTTCCCGGGCACAGCTATTGAATATTTACCATCGTTGTTTGTGGTAGTTCCCCTGGTTGAGTTGTTAACCATTACAGAAACGCCGGGCAACAGGGAATTATCTGTTGCAGATCGTACTGTTCCTGTTACTGTGATATCTTGAGAGAAGGATATCAGGGATAGCAGTAATAAAAAAGTAATCAAAGCAGTTGATTTCATAACAAAACATTTTTTGAAATGATGAATGCACTCCCCGGATCTTTATAAGTAGAGCCGGTTTATGGATTTTGGCTAAAACAAATGTGGCAAATAAATCCTAAATATCAAAAATTTATTGAATGATCGTTCAATAAATTTTTATTACCATAATATAGGGTTTACAATTGCTTAATGTCTCAACTTAATTTCATGTTGCTTTAAAGAATATTCTCTACATTTTAAATACCCGCTCAGACCATGCTTCAATGCATGATTTTGGCCGGTGCTGATGTGCAAATGGTAATTTATATTTGCCCGATTAACGGCTATTGTATGGGAAGAAAAAGCATTAAGAATACACGGCAGAAAGAAATCATCAGTGCGTTTTATGAAGTAGCAAAAAAAGAAGGCTTGGAAAATGCCTCCATCGCAAAAACTGCAACCTTAATTAATATCAATCCCAGCCTGGTTATTCATTATTTTAAAACCAGGGAGCACCTGGTATACGGATTAATAGAGTACATTCTGGATAAGTATCTCCTTATTTATGAAATACCGGACGCTCATCTCAGGGATCCTAAAAAAGCATTGCTGAAAGTAATTGACAATATATTTTCTCATAAGTGGCACAGGCTGTTTGACGACAGTGTTTCTTACAGTTGTTACTCACTTGTATTCAGGGACAGGAAAGTAAAAGAAAAATATAAGATACTGCTCGATACATTGAGAGGGAACCTTAAGAAGCTTATACAGGATGGAAATAAAAAAGGGGTATTGTCTGTAAAAGATCCTGAACTGGCTGCTGATATTATTTTTGTAATCGTTGACGGAGCTTATTATTACCTGAGCCTTGTACAAAATAAAGATGAATATCGCAGGAAATTAAGACAATATAAAAAACAGGCGCTTCAGCAACTTAATTTTGTCTCTTTCGGCTGATTGATATGATAACAGCAGTTGCTATTAGCCTCCCACAATGTTAGTTACAAGATTAGGTACGAAAGCTTATTGAAACCAACATTAGCATAAGTTTTTTGATTTTGAACGTGAGTGGGTCTTCATATACACAACCAGTCTCAAATTAAAATATATACCCGGCAGTGTTCACCCCTCTCTTCAAAAAACTGAATGTGGCAAATACGATATGATCCTGCGATACAAAGTTGGTAATAATCCATAAAAAACAGCACAGGGTTTTTCAGAGTATCGTATAAGCCGCTATTATGGATTTTTTTCCACCGGGCATCTCAAATGCAAAACATTGTTTATGGAAAAAAATAAAATTTTAAGCGCCAGCTTTATCGACATTCTTTTTGAAGGAAGGAATAAAAGCTATGGAGCGTATGAGCTCAGAAAAAAATATGGCTCCCGCCTGTCTTCCGCTATGGTAGGTACAATAGCTTTTGCATCACTCGTTGTATTTGCTTCATTTGTAAGTGGCCGGTTTAACAAACAGGGAGTTACAGGGCCTTTGAAAATTGACTCTGTAAAGCTGGTTGACTATATTAATGATCCCCCGGTTGTTGAGCCGCCGCCCCCTGTTATACAAAAGCCCATTGAACAACCCCAGCTTGAAATGTCAAAGCTGGTATCGCCCAAAGTTGTAAAAGACGAATTGGTGACGCCCGATGATGAAATGAAAGATATAGAGGTTCTGCAAAATACCAAAATTGGTACAGCGAACGTAGAGGGAGACAAAGACATCGGGATCGTAGCCCCGCCGGTAGATGATAATAAAAGCGGGGTAATTGTTGCTCCGAAAACCGATCCGAAGGAGGAAATATTTACATCGGTACAGATACAGGCTAAATTTCCGGGTGGGGAGGCAGAATGGACAAAATATATTTCAAAGCAGATATACCGGTATATGGACGAACTGGAGGAAGAAGGCAAGGCCGGCACCTGTACCGTACAGTTTATTGTTGACCAGGACGGCAATATAAGCGACGTGGAAGTATTGACCATGAAAGGAACCAAGCTGGCGGAAATTTGCGCCAATGCCATTCGCAAAGGCCCCAACTGGATCCCCGCGGAAAATAATGGTAAAAAGGTAAAAGCCTGGCGAAAACAACCGGTTACGTTCAGGATAGACGGGTTGTAAGCCGTGGGCGGTGGACAATGGATAGTTGACAGTGGACGGTTGACAGTGAAGAAGATCACAGAATATTTATCGTTTGTGGTTTGTAGTTTATAGTCATCTCAAATATCAAATCAACAAATCAGAAATCAACAAATCAGAGATCAAAAATCGTCAACCGTCCATTGCCAACTTTTTTCTTTTGTCATTCTGAGCGAACAAATAATTGCTGGATAGTAGTGAAATCATTTCCGTGAGCGAAGAATCTGCTTTGAGGTATCAGGTATCAGGTATCAGCAATTTATGGTTTATGGTCTTTTGTTTATAGTTAAGAATAGCTTTGAGCTATCGGCAGTCAGCCATCAGCTATCAGAGTAATGGAGAATGGACAGTGAATAGTGGACCCTGTAACCTGAAACTTGTAACCTGCCCCCAAACTGTAAACCTCAAACCCGAAACCTCAAACTATAAACCCTACACCTTCCGCCTTTTCTCCGTATTTTTGCAGGCTGAAAATGTAGAATTATGAGCCGTAAAGGAAAAGTATTGGTGGCGATGAGCGGCGGTATTGACAGTACCGTTACGGCGCTTATGCTCAATGATGAAGGGTATGAAGTAGTGGGTATTACCATGAAAACATGGGATTATGCCAGCGCGGGCAGCAGCAAAAAAGAAACCGGCTGCTGTAATGTAGACAGCTTCAATGACGCCCGTATGGCTGCGGTGGAACATGGCTTCCCTCATTTTATACTGGATATACGCAGCGAATTCGGGGATGCGGTAATAGAAAACTTTGTGGAAGAATATCTCGCAGGGAGAACCCCCAATCCCTGCGTGATGTGCAATACACATATTAAGTGGCGTGCGCTTTTAAAACGTGCAGACGCATTGGGATGCGACTATATCGCTACCGGTCACTATGGCAATATTCATCAGCATACCAACGGAAGATACTATATAAGCAAAGGGTTGGATGAATTAAAAGACCAGAGCTATGTGCTTTGGGGACTGCAGCAGGATTTGTTAAGCCGTACACTTTTACCACTGGGAAAATACCGCAAAACGGAGATCAGGCAGATGGCACTGGATTACGGTTACCCCGAATTAGCCAAAAAGAGCGAAAGCTACGAGATCTGCTTTGTGCCGGACAATGATTACCGCGGGTTTCTGAAAAGAAGAGTGGAAGGGCTGGAAGAAAAAGTAAGCGGCGGGAACTTCGTTGATACGAATGGCAGGATCCTGGGAAAGCACAAAGGTTATCCTTTCTATACGATCGGTCAAAGAAAAGGGCTGGATATCGCATTGGGCAAACCTGCCTTCGTTACACATATAAACCCGGACACCAATACCGTAACCCTCGGCGATGAAGCAGACCTGAACCGGCAGGAAATGGGAGTGAGCAAACTGAACTGGCTGAAGTACAATGGTATAACCGATGGGATGGAAGCCATTACGAAAATCAGGTATAAGGATAAAGGCGCACTGAGTGCCCTGTACAGTCACGAAAAAGGCATCCGGGTGTGTTTTTACGAAGAAGTAAAAGGTATAGCGCCGGGACAAAGCGCCGTTTTTTATGAAGGTGACGATGTGATTGGCGGGGGAATTATTATGCGCTATTAACACAGGCGCATTGCAGCGAGCAATAGAATGGTAAATTTTTTACAATAAAAAGTAAATCAAACCGTTATGAATCGGAAAGCAATTGCTTTCCGATTTAATTTTGTACCTGCGGGCAACAAATACATGCTGTATGCTGCCTGATATGGAAGTGTACTACAACTTTGAACGATGACCACGTCAAAAAAATATTTTTCATTCTGGAGTATTGTACTGCTGTGCTTTGCATTCCAGTTTTGTAAAAAACAAACCGATGGGTTTGCCCCGGAATCGTATACGGAGTATTATCCGCTGGAAGTCGGGAAATACATTATTTACCGGCTCGATTCTACGGTGTTCGTAAATTTTGATACCGAAAAAGAAATACACAGCTACCAGGCCAAAGACATAGTCGATGCCAAGATAACAGACGCTGCGGGGCGACCCGCTTACCGCATTAGGCGGTTGATAAGAAACCTGGATGGAACTGGAGAATGGAGAGACAATGCCACATTCATGGTAACATCGCTTGACCGTTCACTGGAAGTAGTCGAAGATAACCTGCGTTTTATTAAGCTAACCAACCCGGTTAAAGAAAATTATTACTGGGAAGGGAACAGCTACATTTATGCGGTAGACGACCTGAGCTACCTGCAATACTGGGAATATGTTTACCAGGATGTAGCACTGCCTTATACTGTCAACGACCTGTCTTTTGACAATACCGTTACTGTTTTACAGGTTGATGAAGCAGCAGGAGATCCTGAATTATTTCCCAATAGCTATGCATCGAAAGATTACAGTGCCGAAGTGTACGCAAAAAATGCAGGATTGATATACAAGGATTTTATTCATTGGACGTATGAGAAAAAAATACAGGAATACAATTGCAGGATAAAATTTACCGGCAGCACTGATTCGCTCCAGTGCCCGCCACCGCCGGCAGACTGCGATTCATTGGCAAGAGTTATGAATGGCTATAGAAAATGCGACACCATCAGCGGCCCGTTTTCCTACATAGGCTACGGTATCAAACTGAGCGCTATCGAGCATAATTAAAGAAAGCTAACCGGTAAAACATCATTAACCATTTATCTATGAAAACGATTTTATTATTTATAGCAGTTTTGCTGTGTTCACCGGGAAAAATACAGGCCCAGTTCACCAAGCATATTGTTGTGCTTACCGATAAGCATAACACCCCGTTCTCCATACAACAACCTAACGTGTATCTTTCAAACAAGGCGATGGAAAGAAGGAACCGGCAACAGCTCGCCATTGACAGCACGGATCTTCCCGTAAATCCATCTTATCTCGACAGCTTGCGCAATGCGGGAGATGTAACTGTTTTAAATACGTCAAAATGGCTGAACCAGGTGTTGATCCAAACCAGCGATGCAGCCGCTCTTGATAAAATAAAAAATTTTTCATTTGTAAAAAAACTGTCTCGGGCCGCTCCGCGTACACGACAAACCAATTCCGAAAGGCAGGATAAATTAAGATATGAAATGCAACCTGTCCGTAAGTCGGCCAAGGTAATGGACGCAGGAGACAATTACTTCAACTATGGCAATAACTACGCACAAATTAATATACACGAGGGGCAGTTTCTTCATAACAAAGGATACCGGGGCGAAGGAATGACCATAGCGATACTGGATGCGGGGTTTTATAAATACGATACCAACCCCGCTTTTGACAGCATCAGGTTGAATCACCAGGTGCTGGGCACATGGGATTTTGTAAAAAATAAGGAAAGCGTTACGGAAGAGCACGACCATGGCATGGTATGCTTTTCTACTATCGCTGCCAATCGGCCAGGGAAAATAATAGGTACTGCACCTAAAGCTAATTATTATCTTTTCCGCACCGAAGACGCAGCTACTGAATACCAGGTGGAAGAACAAAACTGGGTTGCCGCCGCCGAAAGAGCCGATAGTCTTGGAGTAGATCTTATTACCTCTTCATTAGGATATTATGAATTTGACGACGCGTCCAGCAGTTATTCCTACAGCGATATGGATGGCAAAACTTCCATTATTACAAGAGGCGCCGAATACGCGGCTAAAAAAGGCATTTTCGTTACCAACAGCGCGGGCAACTCGGGAGGCGATGCATGGCATTATATCATAGCCCCCGCAGATGGCGAGCATGTGATGGCGGTGGGAGCAGTAGATGTAAACGGCAACGCCGCGGGCTTTTCAAGCTACGGCCCCTCTGCGGATAACAGGATAAAACCCGATGTAGCTTCTGTAGGTGCTTCAACAGTAATAGCCGGGTATGATGGCAACCCGGTGACCGCAAATGGCACGTCTCTCTCCAATCCCAATATGGCAGGATTGATTACCTGCCTGTGGCAGGCATTTCCTGAATTTACAAACGCCGAAATTTTCGAGGCTGTTAAAAAAAGCGCCAACAGGTATAATAATCCTAACGACCGGGTGGGATATGGCATTCCCAATATGCGGATCGCCTATGAAATACTCAGCGGCCAAAAAGTACAAAACAGGGCTGAACAGATTTTAGCCAATGACTGGCTGAAAGCGTACCCGGTTCCTTTCACAAGCGGGCTAACCCTGTTGTTGAAACCCCCGGCAACGGGCAAGGCCACCCTGCAATTGTTCAACGATGCAGGCAGGTTGGTCTATACTAAAAACATTACGGTGAATGCTGAGATCATTCAATACCTGCCGCTGGACAACCTGAGGATCCTGTCGCCGGGAGTTTACTGGATAAAATACAGCGATGGTAAAAACACGCGGCTGCTGAAGATAGTGAAATAAGGGAGGAATGCCCGCTGGCTTCGTAATATGTAGCACTGTGCTGCCAGGCCTTACTGTCGCAAACATGCAGCTATTGTATAGGATCCAGGGCCGGGGTACAAAACCGGCAACGTTAAAAAACCGGTGCAGCATCATACATCATCGCACTCTTTCATCTTTTGATGTGTTTCTCACCCCCTTCTTTATACCGTATTTTTACGGTGTGGATAACTTTTAACGTGGCTGCAATCAATCAGTTAGATGATAATACCCCGGCGTTGCAAAAAAATATTTTTAGCATATGTCAAAAACTTGTTTAGCTTAGATGTATAATCTTTTTGCTAAACACTACTATGAAATTCACACTAACTGTAACCTTCGTCATTTATATAAGCTGCTCTCAGGCACAGGACAGCCAATCCAATGCAGTTATCGATCTTTCATCCGGTTATACTACGGGTATTGATAAAAAGCTGAACGGTTTAGGTAACCGGCTCTCCAAACAAAATGAAAAGTATGTAAAAAGTCTTGCCAGGCAGGAGAAAAAAATATTTAAAAAACTGGCTGCGCTCGATTCTTCCACCTCGGCAACTGCATTGAAAGATGTAAAAGAAAAATACGGTCAACTCTCCCGACAATTCAATAATGCCGGCAGCAGGATGGACAGGCTGTTGACAGGAAGCTACCTGCAGGGCATAGACTCGCTTGCTACCTCGCTGAGCTTTTTGAAAGATGCTAAAAATATCGTTTCCAGATCCAAAGACATTCAGCAGCAGCTCGGCAGCTCTCTGCAAAACCTGCAG
>JAHBTL010000033.1 GCA_019638615.1 Chitinophagaceae bacterium
GGAATTATATTTCCATTCGTACGCGTGAATTAATCCATCCTTTCCATTTGCTTGCAGGATATTTCCTTTAGAATCATAGCTGTTTATAGTCGTTTCTGTTTCAAGGGGGTTACCTGACAAAGACTTTTGGATAAGACAGGGTTTGATCAGATTATTATTATCCCATAATCGAAAGTTGTTTTTTACGTGCAAGAGCTCTTGTACAGAAAGTGAATTATTTGTCTTTATCTCCTCAACAATTACATTGATCATGTTTCGATTAATCATTTCATCATAAACATTAGGTACACTCGTGTTAGATTGAAAATCTATGGGATATTTATATTCAGTAGAGATATTCTGCCCCCTGGAGTTTGTAATAGTCTTTTCCTTCACCTGGGGGTTTGAATTAGATATATAATCGTAATTTTCAATTGTGGAGAACGTATTTGCATTAGCCGTATATTCATTGATTGTTTGCCTGGTAATATTATTCTGAAAACAGTAGAAATCATTTGAATGATAAACTGCAAAACCTGTATATGCATAAGGTGATATTGCATTAAAGCCTATTACAGATTCAGCATATCTATTCGCATTCTTATTATACTCATTTATAACTTCTTTAATCATCTGCTTATCACTATTGTATATTTCCGTCTTAAGTAATTTGCCTCTTTCAATATCACAGCTTGAATATCTCATCAGGCGTTGAAGCTGATATCTGAAGTTATTAACTGACAAGTCAGGATCGGGAGTAAACAGGTATGAGTCTCCTCCTAAAGTATAAACATCCGGGTTTGTTTCATGTGTAGAGTAATAATATTTGGAATAACCCGGGCTATTCACTTCAGTTACCTCTGAATAACTAATTGGAGATTCGCTGTATGATGATCCAATTCCTATATTATTGTCAGAAATGGTCTGATATTTTATATTACCCCAGTATGAATTGTAATAAAACTCTAGTTCTGTAAAAAATACATTGTGGTCCACCAGTACTCCGCTTGACAAAAGACCGGTTTTACCTGGTTCATAATTTTTCTTATAGAAGTATTTTTGGCTTTGACCTGAACTATGATTGATCTCCTTTATTCGGGCTCCTCCAACATATCCATTCTCAACAACCCACGATGGAGCTATAACAGCTTGCAACATTCGCCTAAGCGCCTTATTATAATCATGGCTTTCATACAGAAATTCGCTCCATCCTCCGGTGGGATACCGGATCTTTGACAATAAACCAATATCGCATACGGAAGGGTCAACTTCCCTGGGCGACAAATCAATATTATAATCAGGAGACCCGGACGAAACAACAGGTATCAAAGAAGTATTTGTATTTTTCCCGTTATAAAACCCCCAGATATCAATTCCCCGGGTAAGAGGATCAGGAAGGTCTTCAGTTTTGTAATATGAAAAATTGTAACTATTTACGGTAGTGCTTGCCTGGTCTTTAAATTCTATCGTGGATAATGTCTGTCTAAAGCCGGTTGTTGTATTTCCAAGATAAGTATAAGAATACAGGATTTCTTTATCTAATCCTCTGTTTAAATTAGTAATTTTTATCCTGTCTAGCTGTTTAGGCTTATTGGGATTCTTGACTACATGATTTGTTCCATAAAAAGAATAAGGTTTTACTGAATAAAAAAATTCGATTTTACCATTCGCACTTATGATGTTACTCAAATAGCAGGTTTTAACTAAACTTCGGCTATTTAACCCTGTAGAATTGGAGGATTGAGGTCCATTGTCAAAATGTTGCTCAAATCGGTCACTGAAATAAATTTTTTCATACGCATAATCCACGCTGCTGCTAATACCGTGGATATCATCTGCAAACAAAAACGGATCTCTGCTTTGTGGCTCGTAGTTAAAAATAATTTCATTCCCGTTAGTCAATTTTACTTTTTTTAAATGCCACGCATTAATCACACCAGCCTTGCAATTTATCCCTCTGTCTTCAGGAGAGTTTTCCGCTTGAGTTTGAGGATTATAAGGGAATGTTATTTCAAGCGTGTTTATATCTCCGCCAAAAGTATATGAGTCTCCTACATCAGTTGTAATTGTTATTTCGCTGTTCTGGCATAAACATAAATCATCTTGTCCGGCCAGGTTTGAAAGATCCACCTTATAGTTTTGGTCAGATATCACCTTTACTTTCCCATCGTTTCCCAAAATGAACCTGCCTTGATGACCATTAAAATTAAAACTAAAAACATCCGGGTAATATTCGTAAGGAATATCCATAAGGGGTGCTTGTTGGGGGTTGAAATGCAGGAAGTCTAACTTCCGGACATACTCTTTTGAATAAGTGCCGAGATTGGCATTTATCATTCCATAAATATATCCAATGTGTCCATTGAGAAGAGACGGAGTAGAAGGGTCGTATTTATCATCCGGTGCCCCATTAACAACACGTGTTATAATTCCACCGGCCATCAGGCTCCAGTTTAAACTAACAATTCCCGGCTCTTTATTGGGAATAAACCCTGAATGGTCATATTGGAGACTGATGTCCATTGAAAAAGAGTTTTCTTTAAGGGTATATATTGGCACATTAATATTTGCGGAACCGGTATAATAACCTATAGTATAACTCCCGAACCTTCCCAACGTTGCTGCATCAGGAGTCATAATTTGTGGGGCGGTTCCATTCGCACCGGAGGATTGGCTAAAAGCTGATCCTCTTAAAAATAAAATTGCACATAAAACTAGCGGTGGTGTTAAACACTTGTACATAAAAGATCTCGATAACATTAGATATAGATTAATTAAGATTAAAATTATATTTACTTGTAATCCCCAGTCTCCACACAACATCCGTATACCAGGCATATTTACCTTTTGTCAGTATCATCAATCCGCCGGATTAAAAGATTACACCGATTTTCGTTTTCCTTCTCTCCTCGTCATCCGTGATTCAGACATTTTCTTTTGGTCTGAATCACCGATTCGCCGGATTGAAGGATTTCACCGATTTTGTTTTTGTTTTTTCTGTGCCATCCGCGCAATCTTTTCAATCCGTGATTCAGACAATTATTAGAATTCATACCCCACCCTCCACACAAAAGCAGGTGTAGCGGGTATGTTCCGGCGATGAAGGAAATCATATAAAAAACTAAATGTTCCCTGCATTTTCTTGCCCTTCTTCAACGGCGAGCGCATGCTGTATTTCTTGCTTAAGCCTGCCAATGCATTTTTTGACCAGTTGGTATAGTTCTTAAATTCCGCCAGGCTTTCAATCGTGCGGTGATGGTTCAGTTCCGCTCCGGCATACAACCACAAACTGCTCATCAACCGGTTGTTGGTTTTGACTTGTCCGCCGTGGCGGAACAGGTCGGGCGCCTTCCACTCGGCAAATACACGTGCTCCCAGTGATTCTCCGGTTACCCTGATATTTTTCCAGTTCTGCCCTAAACCCAGCTTTGAAGAAAGACCAATGCCTGCCTGTACCTTTTCAGATAACCTGTAAGCAGCCGTAACGGCTATGTCCACTCGTGTGGGAAAATACTGGCCTGATCGCTGTGTGCTGAAATTGGAGCCGAGTTGAATCCGCTTTAAAAACGATTTTGTTTTTTCAGGGTTGGGCGTAAAATGCTCCGGCACTATCATGTCGCTGCCGCCGCTGCCATTAATGCCCAGTTGATTCAACTTGTCTTTGAGTTGCGAAAGCTCTCCCTGCGCCTGCTGTATCTGCTGCTGTAAATATTGGGCAGGATTGGCACTGGCTCCATTGGTGGCAGGTAAGGCTAACTGCTGTTGCAATACCTGCTGCACCCCGGCTCTTGTCTGTAAACCTGCCAGTGCCTGCGGGGTGCCGTAGTTATCCGGCGTGGGGAACAGCTGAGCCAAAATGGAATGCTTCTGCCAGAAGGAGGAAAAAGCGGGTACGTTCTGCAGTACTGCCAGTGTTTTAGCAATGAGCTTATCGGGCTCGTTCAAAACCTGCCTGTATTCCTGTAATTGCTGCGAATAGTAAAACGCTTCACGCTGGTATTTGCCCAAGTATTTGCTCACATCCTTAGGCAGATTGGAGTAATTACTCAGCAACTGTCTGAGCTGTTGCTGCCGCTGCTGCACATATGCCTGGATATTACCGGCTTCATGCAGCTTACCCTGTAATATGTTCAGGTTCTCCAGGGATTTCCCTAATTGCTGCTGTATGTCTTTGGTCTTTGAAACAAGGTTCCCGGCTTCTTTCAGAAAGCTGAGCGAAGTAGCCAGTGAATCTACCCCCGGAAGGTATTGACCGGAAAGCAGCTTGCCGGCTTTGCCGTTGGCGGTGGTGAGCTTTTTATTGAGCTGTTTATAGCCCGGCTTCGGCAGGGAAGCCGCGGCAGAAGAATCAGTCTTTGAGATCTTTTGGAGCAGCTTTTCTTCCAGCCTGGCAAAGTTTCTTACATATTTTTCACTTTGCCGGGTAAGCCGGTGGTCCAGCCCGTTTATTTTTTTGTCAACAGCTGATATATAACCGGGGGGAAGCGTTACAACGCCTCCGGAGAGGCTGTCCTGGGCGTGTAGCCCTATGGAGGTAAGCAGTATGGTAATGGTCAACGTGATCTTCATAACAGCAACAAAATGGATCAGGGAGCTTTGTTGTATATCCGGCAGCAAAATAAGTGGGAAATTATCAAATATCAACGCATGCCGGTTGTTGTAGAAGGGGATGAAAAATATCAACTGCCTGATTACCAGCTACAAGTATTTAAAAAACCGTTGTTTTCCACCAAAAAAACCGTTTTTTGACGGTACCGGCAGTACCGCTGAAAAACGGTAGCTATCTACCGTTAAAAAACGGTACTAAAAAACGTTGTTTTATTTTTGGTAAAGTCAGGGGATATCACATTCCTCTGAAATACCTGTTGTAACTGGGAATATGGTACAGGTCGCCGGAGACGACAACAAACCCGTACGAAGTGAGCCTGCCTGACGGCAGTCAGGGACGCTTCGTACAGCGGGGGTTACAGGCCAATGTAGGCGCAAGGCATGCCTTGCGCCTACATTGGCCCCAACGCCAAGACACTGTTCGCTCTGAATGACAAGAAACCGAAAGCTCACGCTCACACATCGCTGATGGCTGACTGCCGATAGCTGACACCTGATCGCTGACAGCTTCTTAAAACCATTTCTTTTTCATGAAATACATACCCATTACAATAGAAACAGAAAGCGCCAGGATAATAGGGATGTAAAATGCATGAGGCTTATGCTGGTAGGGAATGGGCACGTTCATGCCATAGATGCTTGCTATTAACACCGGGAATTGCAGTATAATGGTAATAGAAGTCAGCCGCTTTAAAACGGAGTTCTGGTTGTTGGAAATGATACTGGCAAAAGCGTCGAGCGTACTGCTCAGGATATTGGTATAGATATTGGCCATTTCAAGCGCCTGTGACATATCCACCACCAGGTCATTCAATTCTTCTTTTTCGTCTTCATTTAAGCTCAGGAAATTTGTGCGTACCAGCTTCATCATCAGCATTTCATTAGAGCGCAATGCCGTAACAAAATATACCAGGCTTTTTTGTATGCGCATCAGCTCCAGCAGCTCCTCGTTCCGGTTAGAAGCATACAACTGTTGCTCAAGAATATTCCTGCGATGATTGATCTCTTTCAGGTATTCCATAAATGCCTGCGTGATCTTTTCAAAGATCTTCAGCACCATCATATTCTTTTTATCTGCATGTCTGTTCTGGAAAGTATTCAGGAATTTTTTTATAGCCCCGTTCTCAAACGAGTTTACAGTTACAATCTGGTTATGGGTAAGTATGATGCAAATCGGGATCGTGATATAATAGGCATCGCTTTCGTTGAAAGAATTGTTTTCAGTGGGTGTTTTGATTACGATCAGCTTCACATTGTCTTCCAGCTCAAAGCGGGAACGTTCATCAATGTCCAGCGAATCCTGCAAAAACTCAATGGGAATTTCCAGCGCTTCCGAAATTTCGGCGAATTCTTCATGCTTAAGCGGCGGAAGAATATTCACCCAGGTTTCGTTATCGGGCCTTTCGATTGCAGTGGTTACGCCATTGATATTTTTGAAATATTGTATCATGCCCGTCAAAGGTAGGTGTACCGGATTAAAACTAAAATTTCTACAATCGGTATCCCTGTTTTAATTTAATGTTATCTCCCCTTTATATACCAGTTCTGCCGGGCCGCTCAGCCAGATATCGCTGAATTTTTCGCCATCTTCCGAAATGGTAAATTCCACGCTCAGGTTGCCGCCGGGCGTTTGCACATTTACACCATTAAAACCGTTCGTATTGTGCGCTGCCACCAGGGCCGCGGCTGTTACGCCTGTTCCGCAGCTCAGGGTTTCGTTTTCTACTCCCCGTTCGTAAGTACGTACAAAAATGGTATCATCGTCAATGTTTTCAACAAAATTTACATTGATCCCTTCTTTGGAGAATGGCTTACTGTACCTGATGCGCCTTCCTTCTTCTACTACGTTTACCTTCTTTACATCCGGTACAAATGTTACGTAATGTGGCGAACCGGTATTCAGCACGCTGTACTCATCCTGGTTGCTGATTTGATCCACGTCTTTCATTTTCAGCTTTACGGTTCCGCTGATATCAATTTCCGCTTCATGTTCCCCATCGGTAGCTATAAAACGGTATTCCTGTTCAACTATACCCGAATGATATGCGAACTTCACCAGGCACCTGCCGCCATTACCGCACATGCTTCCTTCATTTCCATCGGCATTATAGTATACCATTTCAAAATCATACGGGGCGTGTTCATTCAGCAGCATCAGCCCATCCGCTCCAATGCCAAACTTCCTGTCGCACAATAACTTTACCTGTTCGTTGGTGAGGGCATTATAAGCCCCGTTCCTGTTGTCGAGGATTACAAAATCGTTTCCCGTTCCCTGGTATTTTGAAAATTGAATTGTCATTTTGTATGGTTAAACAGTGCAAATTTACTTTGTTCCGGCCGAAGCTGAGTAAGCTGTATTTGTATCATTAAAAAACGCTGTTGCTCAAATGTTTTCGATAATGCCCAAAGTGGTTGCAATCAGCTTTTCAACGGCCGCCTGCCCGTTTTTACTGAACTGCCCCGAAAGCCTGTTGGCTACAACGGCGCTGAGGCTCAGGCAATAGTGCCCGAGTAAGTGCCCCATGCCGTAAATGCCGGCAGTTTCCATTTCAAAATTGCAGATGCGGTGATTGCCAAAGTTAAAGGTAGTCAGGCGGTCAATAAACCCGGGATGACTCAGCCCCAGGCGTAATATCCTGCCCTGTGGTCCGTAAAAGCCGGGACAGGTAACTGTGATGCCGTGGTGAAAATCTTTTACAAAATGCTTGATCAGCCCTACACTGGCGCTGTGCAGATAGGGAAGCGTTGTTAACTGTGTTTGGGTGATGAAGGCCTGCAACAGTTGTTTTTCCTCGTCGTTCTGTTCACAGCGGTAAAAGTGGAGCAGGTTGTCAATACCCAATCCGTGTGTACTTGCCACAAACTGATCCACGGGAATATCTTCCTGCAAAGAGCCGGCGGTGCCAATGCGGATAATATGGAGACTTGTAAGCTGCTGCCTTACTTTTCGTGCAACGAGATCTATGTTTACAAGAGCGTCCAGTTCATTTAGTACAATATCAATATTGTCTGTTCCGATACCGGTTGAAACAACCGAAATCCTTTTTTTGCCCAGCATGCCGGTATGGGTAACAAATTCGCGGTGCTGTTGCCGGTATTCTATGGTGTCAAAGTATTTGCTCACCTCGCTCACCCTGTCGGGGTCGCCCACTGTAATAACCGTGTTGGCAAGCTCGTGGGGAAGCAGGTTAAGATGGTAAACAGCGCCCCTGTTGTTGAGGATCAGTTCAGATTCCGCAATATGTTGCATAACTGCAAGTTATTTACTTATTTTCCATAAAAATCCCCTATTTTTGCGACCCTTGTAAAAAGGTCCTGTGGCCGAGTGGTCAGGCAGAGCTCTGCAAAAGCTCCCACAGCGGTTCGAATCCGCTCGGGACCTCACGGTTTTCTCTTAAAAATTTTATTTTTTTCAAAAGCCCGCCAATTGCGGGTTTTTTTGTGCGAAAATTTTCTTCTCTAACAGGAACGCATACCTGTTTTGTATGTAATTTTTAGGGTATACACTTATTGATTTTGCTGTTTCACTGTTTTAACTTGCCTCATTATACATCTGCGCTGCTAGCTGCACCCTGCGTCTATAGATAAACCCTGTAATGAATTGCCTTTTTAAAAGTTAATTCCCGGCATAAAATTCAGGCACATGGAAAAAGCTTATCTGCACAAAAAGATCGTTGGCCCGTTGAAAGGGCTTTCTTTGCAGCATCGCATCCCGCTGCTTATATGTTTGTTGCTGTTTATAGTAGTCGGCCTGTTTATAGCCATTTCTTATTTCAGCATTTCCAAAATTGAAGGCGCTGCAGCCACCCAACGGGTACAATCACTGACTGTTCAGGCGGGGCTCATGTTTTCGGAGTCTATTGATGATTTTGTCAGGTCTGCTGCGGAAGCGGCTTCTTCAGAACCAGTGCGGCGTTATTTTGACGACGGTTCCCCGCAAAAGAGCCGTGAAGCAACTGAAGTATTGAATCGTTATGCGGGGAATGATGCTTTTGAATACTGTATGTTGCTGAATAACCAGTTTGGGCTTTTATTGTGTTCAAATAAAAATAGCCGTGCGCTAACAGAAAGCGATACTATGCATTTGCCTAAATTTGATAAAGGAAATTTTAAAGCCGGCTACATCTATAAAACAGGCGATTCTCTATACTATTCTGTAATAGCGCCTGTAAAAATCAACAATACAGTAAAGGGATACGTTGCCCGGTGCAGACAAATAAAAATTACCAGTAAAATGCTTGCGCAGTTTTCTGCGTTGGCCGGCAAAGGTGTTACTTTGCTGGTGGGCAATGCCAATGGAAGCGTTTGGACAAATCTTTCCAGGTCTGTTCCATACCGGTTACCGGTGACCGCAAAAAAAGCAGGCGCTGTTTACGAATATAGAAATGAGGCGAAGACTAAAATAACAGGCAGCTATGAAGCGATTCCGGGAACACCCTGGCTGGTAGTGATAGAAGTTCCTGCTTCGATGGCCTTTGCAGGCTCAGGACTGTTTTTGAAATGGATGTTGATAATAGGAGCTTTCCTGATAATAATAAGTCTTTTTATTGCCTGGTATATGGGGCGTAACCTTACCCGCCCGCTGAACGAATTAATTTTAGCGGTAACCACCGTAGGGATGGGAGACAAAAGCAAGCCTGTGCCTGTACATCGTACCGATGAAGTTGGAACGCTGGCCCAGTCTTTTAACAGTATGCTTCAAAACCTTGAAACTGCCAGGCAGGCAACCGAAGAGCAGATACGGGCTGTTGAACATGCCAACGGGGAACTTCGGCGACTATCGGCCCATTTAAGCACCGTAAGAGAGAATGAAAGGGTAAATATAGCACGTGAGCTTCACGATCAGCTCGGGCAATTGCTTACCGCTTTTAAAATGGATGTGTTTTTACTGAAAAAAAAGCTGGCAGGTTATGAAAACCCTTTAGTAGCAGAGAGGTTACTTTCAATGGAAAGCAGTCTTGATGACGGGGTTAAGTTTGTTCGAAAGCTTTCATCCGAGCTCAGGGCAGGCCCTCTTGAAGACCTGGGTTTAATCACGGCCCTGCAATGGTATAGCGATAATTTTTCACAACGGTATAGTATTCCTGTGAAGGTGAATGCGGAGCCTTCGTTCGTGGAGCTGCCATTGGAATTGTCGCTCGGGATGTTCCGTATTTTCCAGGAATGCCTCACAAATGTAGCAAGGCATGCCCGGGCAACCCGGATAGATGTGCTGGTAAAGGAAAAAGAAAAAATACTTGCCATGATCATCGCGGATGATGGTAAGGGGTTTGACAGCCAGGCAGTAGAAAAGCCTCAAACCCTTGGATTGCTGGGCATGAAAGAAAGAGCCGTTATGATGGGAGCGGAGCTGCATATTTTTTCTTCACCCCGAAAGGGATGCAGGGTAGAAGTTCAGTTAAAGCTGCAGAAGGACACATCCACCCCATCATGATGCGTATCTTTTCGGTGGCAATCCTCCGTTATTTCAGGCCTACCCACCATTGCCTGAAAGTTTGTTCCGGCGTATTCAGATTTACAATTTCACCAATCATGGGCGTTGCCAGTGTATAAGGCGCCTGCTCCGATAACGCTGATATTTTAACAAGCGGATCATCCCACGAATGCTGTGCCAGTGTAAACTTAGAATGATGTACAGGCAACATGCGCCTCGCATTTATATCAATAGTAGCTTGTTTTGCTTCATCGGGCAGCTTGTGTACCGATTGCCATGCTACGTTATACTGCCCGCATTCCATTAATGCGAAATCGATATTCCCCATTTTTTCTCCTATTTCTTTAAATACCGGGTCGTACCCTCCATCGCCACTATAAAAAATCTTCATTGCAGGGCTTTCAATTACAAAAGACAGCCATAGGGCCTGTGATCGTTTAAACCCGCGTCCCCCATCGTGGTGCGCGGGAAAGCTGTGTATGATATAGTTTGAATCTACCATACTTGTTTCGTACCAGTCCATTTCAATGATCTGCTCTTTGGCATACCCCCAATGTTCAAAATGCGCCCCTGCCCCTAACCCGCAAATAACATGTTTTACTTTGGGTTTTAATGCAAGGATGGTTTCATAATCAAGGTGATCGTAATGATCATGTGATATGATGAGATAATCAATGGCTGGCAGGTCGCCGGGCTTATACACATCAGTGCCTTTGTAGGCTTTTACAGACCCGGGTATGGGCGATGCGCTGCTGCTGAAAACAGGATCAATTAAAAATTTCTTTCCATCCAGTTGCATATATACCGAAGAATGCCCGAACCAGACGACCAGGTTACTGTCTGCGGCAAGCGCATGCAGGTTGGTTTTTACAGAAGGCAGACTATCTGATGGAGCCGTGCGCTCAAATTTTTTAAACAGGGTTTTGTATACCTCTCTTATCATGGAATGACCCTCGGTGATGATGGGACGTTCTACCTGGTTTACGAACTTCCCCTTTTTGTAGTTAGGAGATTGCTGGATGCGCTCCAGTCTTATGCCGGAAGGCAGCTTCCCGAATTTTGCCTGTTTCATATAAAAAAAGATTGTGATCGTCAATACAATGAGCAGCGACACTATTACAATTACAGTACGCTTCAATATTTTAAGGATGTATTTCATGCTTAAACATTCAAAAGGATTTGAATTACCGGATCAGCCTGTAGCCAATGCCTTTATATCGCTTATTTCCAGTATTTGTTTATTATAGCCTTTTACAGCACCGTTGATCATCGCCTGGCCTACTTCATGTAGTGTGAGCGACTGTCGGGGAAACAGGTAGGGGAAAACTGCTATAACAGGCTTAAAAAACCACCGGACATTCTTCTGTCCTTTTACGGGTTTCATAAAGCCCGGACGGAAATTATACTGTCCCCGGAATCCCAGCTTCATCAAATCGTCTTCAGTTTTGCCTTTTACCCGTTGCCACATTTGCTTACCATGGTTATTGGTATGTGCGCCGGTTACAAAATGAAATACCATTTGCGGGTTGATATTTGCCAGCACTTTGGCAAAGTTCAATGTGGTATCATACGTAATGCGTGTATAGTCTGCTTCACCCATTCCCACCGAGCTTATACCTGCGCAATAAAAGCAGGCGTCGTACCCGCTCACCTGGCCGGCATATTCATGCAGCCTGCTAAAATCGGGCACCAGTAATTCCTTCAACTTTGGATGCGACATTTCATAGTGCCTCCTGTTGATCATAAGGACTTCCGCTATGTCACTGCTTTGTAAACAATGGAGCAGCACACCTTCTCCAACCATGCCGGTGGCGCCTGTAAGTATAATTTTAAGTGTATTCATTTCCTGTTTAAAATTTTAAGTGTGAAGTGTTCATTATATAATTTTGGACTGAATGTTCATTCCATTTTGAGGTAAAAAATTATTCTTTAATGGCATCCCAAACCATGCGCAAATGTTGTTCAAGATGCAGGGAATTGTTTTGTTTACTGCTGCTCAATATCCATCGGACATAGGTCGTTAAGGCGCCGGCCAAAAAATGAAGGATGGCTTCCAGTTCTATTTGTTTAATAATGCCGTCCTTTTGCCCCCGCTGTATCAGCTCAATTACAGGCATAAAAGCAGCTTTTCCCTCCTCTTTGGTACTGCAATGAATAACAGGTGAGTTCTGCATCTGGTCCATAAAAGCAAAACTCTCCGGGTATTTCAGGTTAAAACGGATGAAAGCGGTGTAGTAACTCAGGAAACGGGCTTTAAGAGGCGAGTTCGGGTCTATACTCCTGGTAACCAATGTCACTTCCGACTTTTTTATGTACAGGTAAATGGCGTTGATCAGCTCTTCCTTTGTGGCAAAATAGTTGTAAATGGTACCCATACCGGTACCCGCAGCTTTGGCTATGGCAGACATAGGCGTAGCCTGTACCCCTTTTTCAACCAGCAGCTTCATGGCTGCTACAATTATCTGTTCTTTTTTATCCACGGAGCAAAGATAAATGATTTGGAATGAATATTCCAAATTAATGCTGAGAAAACCAGCCCAACCGCATTATTGAAAATTATCCTTTTTGTCTACAAACGGGTTGTGCCGATGGCACAGCAAATCCAATATGTCCAACAGCATTTTATACAGTAGAGTAACTGACTAAGCGTATTTCATTCACCCCTGGTTACGTATCTGCAATATGCCGCATAGCGGCTACCTGTTGGTAAAACTTACAAATCAGAAAGCTGTGACAAACAAAAGCACCATGTCACGGCTCAATGATGGAGCCCACTAATTGTTAACTCGACTGACTGCTTATAGCCCACTGCCCATAGCTGACAGCCTATAACTGAAAGCCGGCCGTTCTTTTAAATTCAGGTTAAATATGTTTCAATACCTCTTCCCCCATTCTTTCGGTACCCAGTATTTTATCAGCAGGCGTTTGGGTATCTGCAATATCTCTTGTGCGGAAACCGGCTTTCAATACTTTGTCAACCGCATTGATGATGGCTTCCGATTCAGCTTTTAATCCAAATGAAATATCCAACAATAACGCAGCGGAAAGAATAGAAGCCAAAGGATTGGCAACACCCTTGCCGGTGATATCATGCGCGGAGCCATGTATGGGTTCGTATACGCCAGTGCCGTCACCCACAGATGCAGAAGCCAGCATACCCATGGAGCCTGCAATCTGAGACGCTTCGTCTGTTAATATATCTCCAAATAAATTAGCGGTCACTACCACATCAAAGCGGCGGGGATCTTTGATCAGGATCATTGCTGCGGCATCTACAAACTGGTGCTCTACTTCCACATCAGGATACTCAAGCGCTACTTTCTGCACTACTTCGCGCCATAAGCGGGAAGTCTCCAGCACATTGGCTTTATCAACCGAGCATAATTTCTTTCTTCTTGTCCTGGCTGCTTCAAATGCCTTACGGGCAATACGCTCTACTTCAAAACGGCTGTACTCGGCCAGATCAAAAGCGGTATCGCCATTGTTCTTTCTCCCTTTTTCCCCAAAATATATATCACCGGTAAGCTCACGGAAAAATAAGATGTCAGCGCCTTTCAACACTTCCTGCTTTATACTTGAAGCGCTCAGCAATTCATCAAATAATTTTATAGGGCGAAGGTTGGCATACAGTCCAAGCTCTTTGCGCATTTTCAGCAGGCCCTGCTCGGGTCTTACTTTCGCAGTAGGATCGTTGTCATATTTAGGATGCCCCACAGCGCCGAATAATACAGCGTCAGATTTTTTCATTTTCACTAAAGTCTCATCAGGCAGGGGATTGCCGGTAGCTTCAATGGCTACATGCCCGATCAAAGCTTCATCATACGTAAAGGTATGACCGAATTTTGCCGCTATCTTATCCAATACTTTTTTACCAACTGCAGTTACTTCCTGCCCGATGCCGTCTCCGGGAACAATGAGAATGTTTTTTGTCATTTTATATGTGGTTACAAGTTACAAGTTTCGGGTTACAGGTTATGTCTACAAATTACAAATGATGTTAGAATTCACAAACGCTAACCTGAAACTTGAGACCTGAAACCTGCAACTGTTTTCACACCATATTCAACATCTTCTGCGTGGCCTTTATCGCCGATACCGTTTGGTCGCTGTCGAGCCCGCGGGTTTTAAATTCTTTGTTATTATGCCGCCAGGTAATTACAGTTTCGCACAACGCGTCACTCTTACCGCCGGGCGGTATTCTAACCGCGTAATCCGTAAGCACAGGTAATTCTATTTTCCGCTGCTTATATACCTTTTTCAATGCATTCATAAAGGCGTCATACTGCCCGTCGCCCTGCGCATGCTCTTCGTATGAATCGCCCTGTACGGTAACCTTCACGGTTGCAGAAGGGTGCATGCTTTTGGAATGTGTCAGCACATAATTATCAATGCGCACTTTATCTTCTATCGCATTATCGAGTATGTCGGATATGATATAGGGCAGGTCAGCCTGTGTTACCACTTCTTTCCTGTCGCCCAGCTCAATAATGCGCTGTGTTACTTTTTTAAGATCATTATCAGAAAGCTGGATGCCTAACTGCTGCAGGTTATTTTCAATATTGGCTTTGCCGCTGGTTTTACCCAACGCATATTTGCGCTGGCGGCCAAAACGCTCCGGCATCAGGTCGCTGAAATATAATTTATTCTTTTTATCACCGTCCGCATGTATGCCTGCTGTTTGCGTAAAAACATTCTCTCCTACAACAGGTTTATTAGCGGGGATGCGGAAACCTGAAAAAGTTTCTACAAGCTTACTTACACTGTACAATGATTTTTCTGAGACAGCGGTTTTAACCTCAGGCATAAAATCGTTCAATACAGCAATCGCGCTGGCAAGCGGCGCATTACCTGCTCTTTCTCCCATTCCGTTTACGGTAAGATGCAAGCCATGCGCCCCGGCTTTTACCGCTTCCAGCACATTGGCTGTGCCAAGATCATAGTCGTTATGCCCGTGAAAATCAAAATGTATACCAGGATAACGTTGCGTTATGGATGATACGAACTCATACACTTCCGAGGGGATCAGTATACCGAGCGTATCGGGAAGCATCACCCTTTTTACCGGCTGTGTAACGATGAAGTCAAGATACTGAAATACATATTCAAGTGAGTGGCGCATGCCATTGCTCCAGTCTTCGAGATACACATTGGTTTCAATGCCTTTCTTTTTAGCAAGCGCTATCACTGCAGCTATATCCGCAAAATGCTGTTCCGGTTTTTTCTTTAACTGATGTGTAAGATGATTTAAAGATCCTTTTGTCAGCAGGTTCATTACTTTGGCGCCGGCTTTCTGCATCCATTCAATAGATGTATTGCCGTCCACAAAAGTGAGTACTTCTACTTTATTCAGAAGCTTATTCGCTTTGGCCCAGGAAGTGATTTTCTTTACTGCGTCAAACTCACCTTCCGACACACGGGCGGAAGCGATTTCAATACGGTCAACCTTTACTTCCGTAAGCAATAACTGGGCTATCGTTAATTTTTCCGAGGATGAAAAAGATACGCCGCTGGTTTGTTCACCATCACGCAGGGTAGTATCCATTATTTCAATGTACGAAGCCTCTCCTCCAACCCCTCTCCGGGAGAGAAGGGAGCTGGAATCTGTTTTATCTTGAGGAGTCATCTTATTGTAAGATATTTAATAAGTCCTTCCCATTGGGAAGGGTTGGGATGGGCTTTTTAGTATAAACTTTTTTCAGCAAAAGCTGTAATATTACTTTTCATGGCCTGCAGGTAATCAATATCATCGTAACCATTCATCAGGTTATGCTTCTTGTAACCGTTTATATCAAACTTTTCACTTTCGCCTGTAGCAAGCAAAGTAATGGTTTGTTCAGGAAGGTTTACTTCTAATTCCGTTTTTGGATCGGCTTCGATTGCCTTGAATATTTTATCCAGGAAGCCTTCGCTAACAGTCACCGGCAGTATACCCACGTTTAAAGAATTGCCTTTAAATATATCGGCAAAAAAGCTGGATACCACGCAACGAAAGCCGTAATCATATATCGCCCAGGCAGCATGTTCGCGACTGCTGCCGCTACCGAAGTTTTTCCCCCCTACCAGTATCTTACCTGAGTAGATGGGGTTGTTCAGCACAAAATCTTTCTTCGGTGTATCATCACTGTTATATCTCCAGTCGCGGAAAAGGTTATCACCAAACCCCTTTCTTTCCGTTGCTTTTAAAAAACGGGCCGGGATGATCTGGTCTGTATCCACATTTTCAATCGGCATCGGAACAGCCGTACTTTTTAATACCGTAAATTTATCGTAAGCCATAAAGGAATTTCTGATTTGAAATTTGAGATTTCTGATTTGAGATTTACTAACCGCTGATTGCTGACAACTGATAGCTAATAGCTTCTTTTCTACGCCTCATTCAACAACTCCCTCGGATCCGTTACCACCCCTGTAACGGCTACCGCTGCAGCCACATAAGGACTTGCCAGCAACGTACGCGCGCCGGGGCCCTGACGGCCTTCAAAGTTCCTGTTGCTGGTGCTTACCGCATATTTGCCGGCAGGAATTTTATCGTCATTCATTGCCAGGCAGGCGGAACAACCGGGCTGCCTCAATTCAAAGCCGGCTTCATTAAGAATGTCCAGTATGCCTTCTTTCTTTATCTGCTCTTCCACAATATGCGAACCGGGCACTAGCCAGGCGGTGATATTATCCGCTTTTTTTCTGCCTTTCACTACTTTGGCAAATGCGCGAAAATCTTCAATACGACCATTGGTACAGCTTCCCAAAAACACATAATCTATTTTTTTACCGAGGAGAGGCTGCCCTTCCTGGAAATCCATATATGCCAAAGATTTTTTGTAAGAAGCCTCACCATCCTTTACTTCGGAAGCTTTGGGGATGGAATGTGTGATGCCGGTTCCCAACCCGGGGTTGGTTCCATAAGTAATTTGCGGTTCTATATTTGACGCGTTAAAAACCAGCTCTTTATCAAAAACTGCACCGTCATCTGTTTTCAGTGTTTTCCAGTAAGCCAGCGCCTTATCCCAGGCTTCACCTTTAGGGGCTTTATCACGTCCTTTTACATAATTAAAAGTGGTTTCGTCCGGAGCAATCATACCGCCACGGGCGCCCATTTCAATGCTCATATTACAAACCGTCATACGGCCTTCCATGCTCATATTTTCAAATACTTCGCCGGCATACTCGCAGAAATAGCCTGTGGCGCCGCTCGCCGTGATCTGGGAGATCATATATAAAGCCACATCTTTGGGCAACACGCCTTTTCCTAATTTGCCGTTGATGGTAATGCGCATTTTCTTTGGCTTGGGCTGCATGATGCATTGCGATGCCAGCACCATTTCTACCTCGGAAGTACCAATACCAAAAGCGATACAACCAAAAGCACCGTGTGTAGAAGTATGGGAGTCGCCGCAAACTATTGTCATGCCCGGAAGCGTAATGCCATTTTCAGGGCCCACTACATGCACAATGCCATTTTTCGGGCTACCCAATGCCCATATAGAAATGCCGTACTTTTGAGCGTTGCTCGAAAGCGCCGCCAACTGCTTGGCGGAAAGCGGGTCTTTAACCGGCTGATCCTGGTTGATGGTGGGGGTATTGTGATCTGCCGTAGCAAAAGTACGTTGCGGGTATAAAACAGAGATGCCCCGGTTTTCAATACCGAGAAACGCTACCGGGCTGGTAACTTCATGAATAAAATGACGGTCAATAAATAACACATCGGGCCCATCAGGAATGCTCCTTACCACATGGGCGTCCCAAACTTTGTCAAACAAGGATGCTGGCTTATTACTCATAGCTGAATAAATTTTAGAGAGGCGCAAATTTCCTAAATAATAGCCAGATATTAATATTTTATTTGGCTTATTTAGGCATGTTAATGTGAAAATTCAGCATAAAGCTAACAATTGTTTGGGTTTTGGGAAAGAATTTGGAATGCACCCGGCTTTTGGAGCAAAGGAATGGGATTCAATCGCCAATGCCGGATAGGAGAGAGCCAGGGGTGAGGCGACTAGCCGAATTTCAAACGTTTATTACAATTTACCGGGCAACAGTGATTTTTTTAATTTGACCCGTTGCGCCAATCGGTTCATCTATGAGAATGATAAAAGGTGCAGGAGTAAATATAATATAAAGCTGCCAACCTTATGACCTTCATAATAGGTTCATACCATAAATCCAACCTTATTAGCTTATCATATCCCATTTGAGCGTTTTCTGGTAATGTTTTAAAAACTTATTATATTCTTCAGCAAAACTCATTTTTTGGTGATGCATTGGCTGATTCAGAATGTATTTGCATACTCTGTCTACATCTGTTTTCGAAACAGAAAAGGCAGATGCCGATTGTTGCCACGCAAATTTCTCCATGCATAATTTATTATCATGAATGAATTTTGTGGAACTATCTGCTATAATAGTAAGCATCGTCTCTTCTGAAATTCTGGATGAACGGGAGATGAGGAGGTGCGCATGTTCAGGGTTAGCATAAATGCTATATAATTTTGAATTATTGTTATTAACTATGCCGGTAATATACTTTTCGAGTCTTTCACGATAATTTTCGGTAATCAGCGGCACACGTTTTTGAGTTATCAAAATAAAATGAGTATACAGATTGTAATATTCTATTTTCATGGTTAGCTATTTTATAAGGTAATAAGGTAAATTAAGTAATCACTCGTCTGTTACTAAGGTAATACTATTTTGGTGATAAAGTACTTTGACTGCATCTCAAAATAGTAATTATCCAGGATACACTTTTTGTGCAAGATGGCTATTGAGTGCACGCACATCTCCTTGCAAAGATTTAGCAGTATTGCTTTGCGCATAGCCCGCCCGGTCGTCAAATCCTTTTAAGGTTTGTTTAGTGCTTTACCTGTAATATGATAGACACCCGATCCCAGCTCCAGCCGTGGTTGTGATACCGCCTTGCGGTTCAGTTGAATATTTCCGCCAAATTTTGCAGGTATATATACCGTGGCATTTGTGTTGGGTGGGATAGTAAAGCGCCAGTTAAATTGGTCGCCTTCTATTTTCCAGTCGCTTTCAATTATGCCGAATAAAGATTTAAAAGACGTGTTCACGAATGTAAGATCGTTCGCAGGATATGGCTTTAAAATAATGTGTTTAAAGCCGGGTTGCTCCGGGTCGTAGTTAATGCCACCCAGTGTCTGATAGCACCAGGCTTCAAAATTTCCCGATAATATCTTCTGACTTTCACCATTCATGCCAGGCCCTGTTGTATCGGAGTTCCACAGTTCCCAACTTGTAGTGGCGCCCTTCGAAACCATATACCCCCAACTGGGCAAATCGGTACGGGTGGCGATCGTATAGGCTACATCCGGCCGGCCGATATTGGTAAGCACCTGCATCTGCCATTGCATGCCTATCAATCCCACGGAAGTATGTCCTTTGCGGGTTTCCATGATGTCTTTTACCAGGTTGGCAATTACTTTTTCCTTATGTTCATCCGGAACCAGTCCAAAGGCTAACGGTAAAACGTAAGCGCATTGTGAGCCGCTTTCGTATACACCGGTTGCCTTGTCCAGGAAACGGTTGTTAAAGGCAGTGTATATTTTATCTGCCAGTTCCCTGAATTTGGCTTCATCGTTTTGATATCCTGCTATTTTGGCGGCCCGTTGAACGATCCTGCAATTGTTATATAAATAAGCTGTTCCCAGTAATCCCTTGGGGGTTTGTTCTCCCGATCCTCCCATATTAATGGCGTTCACCCAATCGCCGTAATCACATTTATCGGTTGTATGGTCAGGCTTCAGGTAAGTTTGAGTAGTGAACTCCACAAAGCGTTTCATCATGTTGTAGTTGCTTTGCAGTATCCTTACATCCCCGTAAAAGCTGTACATCCAGTCGGGTATAACAGTGGCAACGCTGGGCCACAAAATACCTTTGCTGTTGAAGGTCCAGTAAGGGGGCAATATTTCCTGCAGGCTGCCGTCATCCGCCTGGTGCGCCCTGTAATTATGCAGGAAGTGATCGTAAAAATTCGCCACGTTAAAAGCCCAGCCCTCACTTTCCGAAGTTTTAGAAGGATGCCCGCTCCAGGGCATTCTTTCATCGCGGTCGGGCTCCATAGGTAAGCTTCGGTTCTGCATGCGTGTTCCCCATCGCGCATTCATATAAATGCGGTTCAGCAGTTCACTGGAAGAAGCAAATTCCCCGGTTTTTTCAAAATCGGTATGTATCACCAGTCCCTCGAAATTATCTGTACCGGGTGTTCCGGGAAATCCTTCCACCTGTACCCAGCGGGTAGCATTTCCTTTAAAGCGGGGATGCCATATTTCAGTACCTTCTCCTTTAAGCGTGTAGATGTCCGTATTTAAAGCGCTGCGGTCGTTCTGGTATTTTAAGGTACCGTCCGGTAATATATTAAAGCTCGAATGCATTTTTACCATGGTTCCCCTCTTTCCCCTCACCTTAAGACGAACAGATCCGTAAAATGCCTGCCCGAAATCCACCATCCATATGCCCGGCTTGGGTTGCAGTAGCTGCCTGGGCTTTAAAACTTCGGTGATGCGTATGGGTTCTACCAGTTGGGCTTCCATTGTACCGCCCGGCGCAGGTAATATTTCCGCAGGCTTCCATTCGCGATCATTAAAGCCCGCATTGCTCCACCCCGGCATTTCCATCCGGGCATCATATTCTTCGCCGTCGTATTCGTTATTGGCCCTTATGGGACCATTGGCCGAGACTTTCCATTGCCCGTCTGTTACAATGCTCTCTTTTGTACCATCACTGTATTGTATGTGCAGCTGCATCAATGCTCTTGGATAACCGTAATCATGCATGGGTACAGGCACTTTTTTCCGGGGCGCGAAAAAGCGCCCGTTGCCTAATACAATGCCTATTGCATTACCGCCATTCTTAAGCCGGGTGCTCACATCAAAACAGGAATACAATAATCTTTTGTCGTAGCCGGACAGTGCCGGGTTCATGAGCTGATCACTGACCAACCGACCATTCATATACATATCATAAAAACCAACGCCGCATATATATACATAAGCGCGTTGTATTTTTTTGCTGATGCTGAATTCCTTTCGTAACATTCTTGCAGCCAACCGCCGGTGTTCTGTTGCCGTATCTTTTATTTCATCATCTCCATTCAACCCGATCCATTTTGCTTTCCAGTCGTATTTATTTAGCAGTCCCATTGTCCACATAGCAGGCTCGCTCCAGCCTGAAGCTACCTCTTTACCGCTCTTCGAAGTTGTCCATACTTTCACTTTCCAGTAGCAACGCATTTCAGTCTGCAACGCTTTCGCGGGTTTTCCCTTTCCCGCTTTTCCGAATAATACATGCGTGGAGCTGGCAGACGGTACTTTTTTAGAATCCCATATATCACCTGTGTCTTTTTTTAATAATTCAGGAGAAGATGCCACCAGGATATGATAAGCGGTTTGATGAACATCGGTTAAACCGCTGCTTTCCGGCACTTTGATGATCCATCCAAGAGCGGGATCAGGAATATCTATACCTAAAGGGTTATGGAGGTATTGACAACGCAATGCGGCAACGGCAGGGGCCTGGCTTTTTACCTGGGCCATACAAACGGCATTCAGTAATACAAACAGCAACCAGCCTTTAAGTATTTTTTTCAGCTTCATCACAACTATTAAAAGAGTTTCAAATAAAAGTAAGCTCAACTGAGTGTATTTACTTTATTGATCCATCGTACTTACACCGCAAGCGCAACCGGTTGTAGTTATTTGTCAACAGCATTTTCTGCCGTGTCATAGGTACAGCCCCTCAAGGGTAGCACCTACGGTGCAAAGATAGCAGAGACTGGTTTTTACAAACGGTCTGCCTCTATGAGGCAGTAATAGCCGATTTCTTACATCTCTCTTACATTGACGGTGGTGAGGCCTGCCCGGCTGCGTCATCCGGGCGGGTACTGTAAAAAAGAAGAACAGGAAATAATAATATTATTATCTCCTGTTACAATAATAGCCCCTGAAATTCTGATTAATACCCGGGATTTTGCTCTAACTTACTATTAATCTGTAATTCCCTGAATGGAATTGGATATACCAGCCTTTTTTCGGTAATATCTGTAAAGGCCTGCGGTATCAACCAGGGGTATAAAGCTTTCATCTCCTGTCCGTATGCGTTCATCACCTGAAGCGCCATACCGGTACGTATCAAATCCGTCCACCTGTGATTTTCAAAGGCAAGTTCATGGCGCATTTCATCAGCAACATTCTCTTTTGTTGCTACACTTAAATCGGCCAAGCCTGCTCTTCTCCTTACACGATTTAAATAAGGCAATGCATCTCCCTCTTTGCCCTGCTCAACCAACGCTTCTGCCAGCAACAATAAAGCGCCTGAAAAACGATAAACCGGCCAATTGTCGTTCGTATTCCATTCTTTTGTGTAAGGAGGATGCAGGTATTTTCTTATAAAATAATAGTAAACTTTACCCGGCGGCGGCACATATCCATTTGCATCTTTTACGGTTTCAGTGGTAAAGAAATCACCATCCATTACACCTTCGGCAACCGCTATAGAAGCATTGAGCCTTTCGTCGTCGGTTTCATAAGAATCAACAAGTTCCTGTGTTGGAATATTCCATCCGCCACTTCTTAATCCACCGGCAATGCTTACCCCATTTATACCAAGTATGGCAGCAGGGTTGGTCGTTTTAGGGATAAACCTCCACATAAAATCACTTTGTTGCCCTGCATCCCCGGCCTGGTATTGTACTTCAAAAATCGATTCCTTATTGTTTTTATTCGTAGGGCTGAATACATCAGCATAATCATCCAACAGATCGTAATTCATATTCACGATATCTTTCAGATGAATTTCTGCCTGGTCGTACTGCCTGGTTGGTTTAGACATATACGCGTATGCCAGTAGCATTTTAGCTGCCCCCTTACTGGCCCTGCCCGACTGAGGAAAAGAAGTTACTGTTGCCAGGTTATCAGCAGCAACCTGTGCATCGGCAATGATTTGATCATACACAGCGGCAGCAGAAGATCTTTCCAGGAAAGAAGCTTCTTCCGACACCACCTCTTCCACATGCAAAGGCACGCCGCCAAAATGGGTTACAAGGTCGAAATAATAAAACGCACGGAGGAACATAGCCTCACCAATGATTCGCTTCTTGGCGTCTTCCGGCATTTCAACATTCTGGATTCTGCCTATAATTGCATTGGCCCGCGAAATACCGGTATAATTAGTACCCCACCTGTTACCGGGATTATTGGGCTGTACGCTTGTATTGGCATCGTCCATAAACTGAACAAGCACTTCTACGCTCATATATGTACCCCTGTCTGCAGGGTAAATAATAAAAAATGTATTGTCAGACCGCATCTCATCCTGGTAAATCCCAATGGTGGCGATGGTACGTAAAGGTTGGTATGCACCATACAGGGCCTGCTCGAAATCGTTTTGATTACGAAAAAACGTTGCAGAGCTCTGATAAGTTTCCGGAACCAGGTTAAGAAAATCCTTTTTGCAGGAAGTAATGCTGATTGCTCCTGCAATGAATATATATGCTAACTTTTTCATAATGCTATTGTTGTAGAGATGGTTTAGAAATTCACATTCAATCCTACCGAATACACTTTGGCTATCGGAAATGCAGTAAAATCGCGTCCCTGGCTGATACCATTTAATCCATTAGAACTTGCTTCAGGATTCATACCCGGGTATTTGGTAAACATAAAAGCATTTTGAAGGCTCACGTAAATTCTTGCACCTTTCAGATAGTTGTTGCTTTTTACAGGTACGGTGTATCCAAGAGATATGTTTTTTACTGCAAGGAAAGTGGCATCAAAAACCTGTCTTGTAGTAAAATTCCTGAAATCTTCGGTCGTACCCGCACGTGTTCTGGGAATATTCCCTTTTCCCGGATTTTCCTCCGACCTCCATCTTTCCGCTACTTCTTTTCTAACATTAAACACACCATCCAGGTTTTCGGTAGATTGAAATGCCTCATCTGTTATATCTCCGCCCACAGCACCAGCCATGGTAATGTTAAGATCGAAAGCCTTGTAGCTAAGCGTATTTATCATACCGTACACGAAATCCGGATTAGGATCACCAATAAAAGTTCTGTCATAAGCGTCAATTTTATTATCTGGTTTTCCCTCAGGTCCACTTATGTCTTTGAATCTTGCAGTACCCACCATGGATGTAACCCCATGCGGCTGCGTCTCATATTCCTGTTGTGTCATGTAAACACCATCGTTAATATAGCCATAAAATTGGCCCATTGGCCGGCCAACGGCAGTTCTGTTGGGATCCCAGTACAAACCCACCGCTCCGATCGGGGCATCGTTGGTTCCCAGCTTTTTTACAATATTCCGGTTAAATGAAATATTGAAAGAGGTACTCCATTTAAAATTCCTTCCTACTATGTTTTTTGTTTCCAATGCAAACTCATGTCCCCAGAAATTAAACTGTCCTATATTAGACTGAATACTGGTATAACCTGATTGAATCGGTATATCCACCGCATACAACAGCCCGTCTGTTTTTTTCCAGTAATAATCATATGTGAAAAATATGCGGTCATTGAACAGACCCAGGTCTAACCCGATATCAAACTGGGTAGTGGTTTCCCAGGTAAGCCCGTTGTTTCCGATAGCTGTAAGCGCTTTTCCGGAAACAGCTCCATCCTGGAAAACATAGGTAGAGGCCTGTACAGGTGCAAGGAAATTATAGTTACCGATGTTTTCATTACCCAGCTTTCCATAACTCGCCCTGAGCTTTAACCAGGAAATGGGTTTAATATTTTGAACAAATCGTTCGTCGGAGGCTACCCAACCAACAGAAACCGACGGGAAATTACCGTATTTGGCATCAGGTCCAAACTTTGATGAACCATCGCGCCGGAATGCAACTGACAAGAGATATTTGCCATCAAAATTATAATTAAGCCTTCCAATATAAGACAACAACGCAGACTGGCTGATACCGGCAGTACCTATACGGGTAGTGGCTGCGTTTACCCATTGCACGTTATCGTCGGGGAAAAGTGAGCCGTCTATATTGCTGTTTTCATCAGTAAACTTCTGCGCTGAATAACCAAGGAATACATCAAAATTATGCTTATCAGCCAGCGACTTTGTATAGGTAAGTGAATTTTCAAGCAACCAGGTACGATATGCCCGGGTACTGTAGCTTCCTATAGGTGGCAAAGGCGGACGGGAACCCAGGCCGCCGCGCGAGGTGGAAGGTTGAAAAGTACGTTGTGTCATATTTCCAAAATCACCGTTGGCAGATATTTTATATTTTAAACCCTCAATGATTTCGTACTGGGCGAAAATATTTCCCTGCAGGGTAGTGATCCGGTTAGGAGTAACCCTTTCTGTAACTACCCTGTAATAGTTCGGATTAGGGAACATTCCCGGAGAACTGAACAATACGGGATAAGTGCCATCGTCATTTTTATATTTTAAAGTGGGATCCATCAGGTAAGCGTTCTGGATGATATTGCGTCCATTGCCCAACCCCGGTGTGATGTTGGAGCTTCGGTGTGAAACAGCTATATTCATTCCGAAAGTAAGCTTGTCTGTAGCATTGTAAATATTATTGGCTCTTGCTGTAAACCGGTCTGCATACGAATTCAGCATCACCCCATCCTGCTTGTTATAGTTAAAATTTACTGTAGATTTAAGATCTTTTACACCTGAGGAAAGCGTAAGGTTATAATTCTGCGTCAAAGCTTCCCGCAGCAGCACATCAAACCAGTTGGTCCCGTCATTGGGGCCATATTGCTCGGGGTTTTGATATTGCTCCGGCACCCCTCCTGTATATCCTTCATACCTGGCCATATCTTCATAAAACTCCTTTTTGAACTGTGCAAATTCCGGGGGGTTCATAAGGTCTGGTTTACCTCGATCTCCTACTACTTCCAGCCCGATATTGGTACTGAACTCAATACTTTTTTTCCCATCCTTTGCTTGTTTTGTAGTAACCAGTATCACTCCGTTGGCAGCGCGGGAGCCATACAATGATGATGCAGATGCATCCTTCAACAATGTTACCGATTCAATTTCATCTGGGCTGATGGCATTTAAACCGCTCATGGTAGGGAAACCGTCAACTACTACTAAAGGACTGTTACCGGCATTGATAGAAGCTTGTCCGCGTACCCTGATAGATAAGCCTGCGCCTGGCTCGCCTGTATTTTGATTGATCTGTATACCGGCCATTCGTCCCTGCAATTTCTGACCAATATTCATTGCCGGCATGTCAGCCAGTTTCTCTGCATTTACCGTGCTGATAGCACCTGTTACCTCTCTTTTCTTTTGTGTGCCATAGCTTACTACAATTACTTCATCAAGATCCTGCTTTCCTGGCTGTAATGCAATGTTAAACTTTAATTGATCACCAACCACAAAACGTTGTGGAGTATAACTTAAATAACTAAATACCAAAACAGCACCTTTTGATACATCAATTGTAAAATTACCTAAAGCATCTGTTTTGGTGCCCCGGCCTGTCCCCTCTGCTAATATTGACACTCCTGAAAGTGGCTTAGCGTCTGAAGAATCAATAACTGTTCCGGAAACTTTTACGGTAGTTTGTGAGTAAGAGGCAAAGTGGAAAAATAGTACCACATACAAGATAGCCCCACATTTTATCCAAATATGGCAGCAGTCGCGCTTTTTTTTCATGATGACAATTTTGGTTTTAGTTTATTATTTCATTCAGCTTTGAAAAAAATTGCAGAATTAATCATACACTCATGTGTGTAGATATATAAAATTACTCTACAGGTAGTGTCATTAAAATGGACATCCTGACAATTCATTTATACTTTTTGACTAAACATATATTGGGTAGCATTGAGTCAAAAATAGCTTGCTGATCAACGGGTTTAAAAATCCGCTGCCGCTGTTCTTACAGGCATGGCTCCTGCATACACCCATATCACTGAATTGATTATCCCTAGCAGGCTGCTATTTGTTTTTTTCTTTTATTTTTCTTCTACAACGGTGTTTATGAGCATCAGCGCATTGGCTGAATATCCTTCATTTTCCGTAACGTTGCCATGTTCATCAATGGCTTCATGAGGGGCATAAAACCTGGATACATCAAGATTTAGCCTGTTACGCCTTGCCGCTTCAGCTCCCTCAACTCCAGCCCAAACAGCTGACTTATAGAAAAACACATCTGATGCCCATAGCCAGCCACCGCCATTGACATAACGGCCGGCAGGAATTGAAAATCCTGTAAGCCAATTGGCTTCTTTCCCCAAAGCCGAACCGTCTATGTTGCAGAGCCATCCTTTGAATGCGATATTCCCATAAGTACCACCTGCTGCAGTTTTCGGATAGTTATTATAGATGTTTGTGATCTGCGTATCATTGAATATTTTTTCACCGGATAAAGCATACCACATGAAATGACCAAACAGTGCAAAAGAAGTTAACCAGTTCTTTCTGATGGGATGATAGATGTCCTCCCTGATTTTTATCTGAGAAGCATCAGTCCAGTAAGCGGCAGGATATGTATTATCTATTGCCGTAAGCGCTTTTTCATGTACCCCCTTCCATTTGCTTCCCAGAAGAACCTTCAAACATTTGAGATTTAACTGTGCCCATGCCATAGAGAAAGCGCCTGTGGATAATTCGGATCCTTTAATCTGTGGAGGCATGCCACACGGACTCCATATCAGGCCGGGATAATCCGGGTTTGCCATGGTACATTGTACATCATCGACATAGACTGTCCCGTTTCCTTTGGTCTCTATTGCTATCAGGACGTAACAGGTAGAGTCATTCAGCTTCCAGGTATAAGACTGTTGTGACCAACCATTCGTCTTATTTACATTGCTGCTCGTTGACGTTGCCACTGTTTTTCTTAAGCTATTCTGCTCGATAATATTAAACCGGAATCCGCCGGAGACAAATTCATTTGGTATATTAACATAAGCTGTCGCCGTCAAAGTCTTTGATGGAGGCACAGCCATGGGCATCAATCGCCGTATGGCATAGCCATTCGAGGAGATCATCTTGCATTGGTAATTTCCGTGATGAGGTACATGTTCGTTATCTGTTCCTATGCGGGAAGTTGATCCACCTGAAGCTTCTTCAGCCCACCGGTAAATAGTATCCGACTGCATGGGGAAAAGAAAATCTTCCTCAAAATCGCCGTAGCCTATTACCTCAGAACCACCAAAAATATTTGAATAAAAATGGGCCAGTCGCGTTGGTGCATCAGGAATCATCTTTACATTGTTAATGGCATCTGCATAGGATTCAGCAGTTGCAAGGTATGTAGCCTGGGCTGTTGAATCGGGCCTGTATCCTAAAAATGTTTGCGCATATAGTTCAAGGAAAGGAATATAGAGCGCACAGGAACTATTCATATTATTGTCCGGGCCGCCCAGTACATTGCTGAGGAGCGCAGTGCCAGTGGAGGGGCCAAGATGATGCAACATATCTAAAATGCCGCTCATTACTGAGCTATCATTCAAACCAATTGCAGAGAAGATGATATCGCCGGCGCTGATCATCCCGCTATAGCCCTTATTGCAAGGGGCTATAACCCTGACTTTGGAACCTTCAACCAGTATATGACGTTTGATATATTGCTGCTGGTGAGCAGTAGACCAAAGCATCTGTTCTATTGCATTGCTTGTGCGTGCCGAAGGAGTATAGGCAGTATAGTATGCACTGTAAAGCGCCGCGTTCAATGAGGACTGAGAAGAAGGCGTAAAAATATTTATGACATAAGAGAGAGACCGTGCAACACCGGCTTGCAGACGAATGGTATAATCAGAGGTTGAGCCATTTTTTAGCAATCCGTAGGTGAGCTTAACTGAGTTGGAGTCTTTGACCAGGATTTTTGTGTTGTACCAATTCGTATTCTTTGTGTATCCCACCAGGTTGATAATACAGTAGTCATTGTCGAAGCCATTTCCGGCAATCAGCCCCACGGCGGCACCGCTGGCGTGATGTGCGGCGGCGGCCTGGAATGGTGAAAGATCGGAAATGGCGTTGATGCCATTTTTATAAGATACTGCATTGGAAGTGCTTACGACGGAAGAACCCATGGAACCATCGCATAACCGGCGGTCAAGACGAAGCCACCGGTTGGTTGAAGAGGCTAAGGTGTGCGTGATTTTATATATACCACTGCCCTTGTTCTCAACTGTGGTTAAGAGCCTGAAGCCTGTTGCAAGTGTTTTTGTGGCAAATGTTGTGGTAGAACCACTCACAGAGTAGCTATCATAAACGATATTTTTAAACGAGACGCCCGTAGCATCATAGATATCAATATCACCGGCACCGGTATTATTATGCCGCCACAATACTCCGCTTCCCCAATCAATACCAGTATAGTAGTTTCCGGGAGACCCCAGTACCGCCAGGGAAGGAACGGAAGGCCGGGGGGTGGCATTTGCAATCGTTATCGCAAAAAAAACAACCAATAAAATGCAGGATTTCTTCATCAGGAATATTTAATTGTCAGGATTCAATGTCGTTTCCTTAGCGTTTCTGGCAGTTGCGGGTGAAAACACCCGCAACTGCGATCATAGGGGCTGACCAAAAAGGTCGTCATTGCGATCCCGACCGCCCCGATGTTCGGGGGGAGAAGCAATCAGGAGGCATCTATCTTCGCGCCAGTCACTGCTTCCATATTTATAGCCTTTTGCCATAGATTCTTCTCCCGACCTTCGGTTGGGATCAGAATGACAAACAAAAGGAACAGGAATGAACTATAGAGATAGTGCCGACACCACAATCTTCCCTGTCATTTTCAAAGCGCTTTAGTTCCACTAATGGTTTACTCGCAATGACGGCCAGCGACCTTTTTGGTCAGCCCCTTAAGGAAACGACACTGTATCAGGATTATCCATTTAAGTCGCAAACGCTTTTTAAATTCATGATTAAGATATGTAATTCCGGAGAATTTTTGCCTTCTTTAGACGGCTTTTGCTTTATTTCAAATTCATTTTATAACGGACAGTAAATCCTACTGTAATAAAGTTACAGTAGGAGCACATCAACTAAAATGTACATCCTGACAATTCATTTATACTTTTTGACTAAACATATATTGGGCAGCATTGAATCAAAAATAGCTTGCCGATCAACTGGTTTAAAAATCTGCTACCTCTGTTCTTACAGGCATGGCTCCCGCATACACCCATATCATATACATTTCGTTTGGAAAGGGATTGATAAAATAGTGAGGCAGCCCGTGAGGCTGTAATGCTGTTGACAGATCAGAAAGCGTATACCGGTTTTGCTGCGTGATGCAAATGGCTTGTCCTGAAATGATGCAAATGGATTCATCAAATGCATGCAAATGCGCCGGTAGTCTGCCGTTGGTATAAAAAATTCCCAGCCCGCCACTCATCCCAACGCCTGCAAGCATCGCTTCGTTGAAATAATCAATAAATGCTGTATCGCTGCCGGCATTATAGCGATCGGCTTTGTTAAAGCGTGTAATATATTCTTTGCCGGATTTACCATTTACATCATCAGGTATGGATCTGTATTCATTAAATATTTCTTCGCTGATCTTTCTTTGCGGCGAAGATACCGGCATGGCAATGTGAAATAGCGCTTTCTCCGTTTCTGAATGATTGATCACTTTGTGCATTACATTTTCAGGAATGGTTATATTGTCGTATTGCTTCAGGTGGTACCTGCGGTTTTCAACTTCTATAATGGCATCACCATTCAGAAGCGTTATTGACTCCGAATGAGGGTGGGTATGCGCCGGCAGCGAGCGCTTTGCTTCAAACGTAACGATTGCCGTAAATAAATGAACGGCTTTGTTGTGTGCGCCTACCTGGGCTTCGCAAATAATGCCGGGCGCCAGTTCTGTGATGGAGCCGGTTCCTATAGGGGTAATGATTTCCAGTCTCCCGTCTGCTGAGCCGGAAGACATTACAGTATTTGTAGTCATATTATGCTTCGAAAAAAGATTGAATGGTTTTTAGAAGAAGCCCTGCGTCGGCGCCTACAGACAACATGCGAAAGCCCTGCCGGCGCCTGTGCTGTACATCTTCTTTGGTTCTTGCCATTACGCCGCAGTTTTTCCCGGCGGCAATAATTTTATTTTTTATATTATTGATGGTTTCGGCTATACCTTTGCCTTCCCACTCTCCGGCATATCCTGCAGAAGCGGAGTAATCTGCAGGCCCGAAGAAAATGATCTCGGTATGATCTGCCGCAATAATTTCATCAATATGTTCCCCACCTTTTACTGATTCAATCATAGGGATCATCATCAGGTTTTCGTTGGCATCTTTTACATGTTGCGCAAATGCGCTGCCCCATTTGGTAGCCCTTTCGGCGCCTATGCCGCGTATGCCTGCGGGTGGGTATCTCGCATAGGAGAGTGCCCTGTTCCAATCTGCCGCGCTTTCAATATGTGGAACCACTATACCATCTGCTCCTATATCCAGCACCCGTTTAATGATTCCTTCATCTATATGCGAAATCCTCACCAGTACAACCGTATTACTGCGTACTGCGGCTCTTATATGCTCTGTAATATTATGCCAGTCCAAATGCCCGTGCTCAGCATCTACTATTATCCAGTCTAGCCCGCAATGCACGGCAATTTCTGTAATGGAGGGCGATTCAAGGGTTACCCACAGCCCGTATACTGTATGATGTTCAGCCAGCTTTTTCCGCATTAACTGCAAAGCCGTTGTTTTCATGGTCAATTGCTTTTATTAAGACTTTTCAAAATAATATCTCTCAGTAAAATTGTTTCACTCAGTGTATCTGCCTGGTTGCATTGCTCCCATTTGATCCATATATACTCCAGTCCTATCCATCCTGAGTAGTTTCCTGCTTTTAATTGCTGCACTATTTTCTCGTAATCAATGGTATTGTCGGCTACTGATGATTGTAGCTTGCCGGGCCGTGCACCACGGGCATGAAAATGATTGGCATACGGGAGCAGTATATCAGCTTCCTGCTGCGAATATCCGTTTCTTACAAAATGGGTATAATCGAGTGTAATCTGCAAACCGGGTACAGACTTCACCAATGTAACTACCTCTTTGGGATCGGTATACGGAGAACCCACATGCGCCTCTATTGAAAAAGAGAGACTGGTTTTATTTACCTGTTCTACACGCCAGTGCAGTTCTTCATAACTTCTTTGTACAGAGTCTGTGAGTGGCTCAATGTCGGGAAATGCCATTCCCGGTAAACAGGTGATATGTTCAGCATTTGCATATTGCGCATATTCAATCAGCTTTAAAAATTGCTCCCTTGCATACGCTCTTTTTTTCGCATCGGGATGATTGATGGCAAATTTGGCCAGGTCATTGTCAAGCTGGAGATAGATATCAGCAATTGCTAAGCCCCTGTCTGTCGCTTTTTGTTGTAAAAGCTTTGCTTTTTCTTCCAACCGGTCGAATTCTGTTCCAGCCTGTATGTGCGATCTCCCCGTAAACAATCCAATATCAACGCCTTCACAATCCAGCATGGCAATAAGATCTAATACCTTATCGTGCGGTAAAAGCGGGAAAGTAAAATCAGCACAGGAAATTTTTATTTTTTTCATTATGAAAGTCCTCCATCCCATTCGGCAGTGGCAAGGTAACCGCCGTCAATTATTAAACTGGTTCCGGTAATGCCCGATGCATCATCGCTGCACAGGTAAGCAACACTGCTTGCAATTTCCCGGGGCTGCAAGATCCGTCCTACAGGTACCCGGTGCAGGCGCTCGGTGATTTCCACTTCGCTGCCCATATGTTCTCTTAGCATAGGCGTATCCGTTATACCGGGACAAACGGTGTTACACCTAATGCCTTTTGAAGCATAGTCTATCGCGATGGATTTGGTCAGCATCATTACCGCGCCTTTAGCCGCTATATAGCCGGGGGTTTTTGCCTGTCCCACAAAGCTGCTCACCGACCCGATATTGACAATGCTGCTGGCGGTATTTTTTTTAAGGTAAGGATAAGCGTATTTAAAGCTGAGGAAGATGGCTTTGAGATTGATATTTAACTGTCTGTCCCATTCTTCCGTGCTGTATTCATGAAGGCTCTTCACCATATTGATGGCCCCGTTGTTCACTATAATATGCAGTCCTCCAAAAGCGGCTACAGTATCTGTAATGGATTTTTGTATCAGTGCTTCTACATTCAGGTCACAAAAAAAAAATACTGCAGCGCCTCCTTTAGATTTTATACATTCTACCGTTTGTTTTCCTTCTTTCTCCTTAATGTCAATAACGGCTACATTAGCCCCTTCTTCAGCAAAGAACTCTGCAATACTGCGACCTATTCCCTGTGCAGCGCCACTTACCCAGGCAGTTTTATTAATAAACCTTTTTTGCATATAATTCTTCTTTAGCATGTAGGGTTAAGGATAATAATATCAGGGCTTTTGTTTTAGCTGTTGTTATGGGTTTATTATAATTGTTATTTTCAGTTTTTCGTTAATACCAACACCCAATCCTGTGAGGCAGCAGGCGAAGTAACCATACATTTCCCGGAATTATCGGTAGTAAGTGTGAACTCCTTTTCTTTTGTAATAGTAACGGGATTAAACCAGAATCCTTTGTATTGCTGACCGGGTGCGGGAAGAGTAATAGTGATGCTTCCCGGGGAAGGGAGGTATGCCAGCGCGGACTGGCTGTTGGCTGTTACGGCCAGCACCGCTGTATCTTTGGATGACCACTGTGTGATCATTTCCGGCTGAGGTTCAAAGCTGCTCCAGCCGGGAATGGATTCTATCAGTTTCCTTGCCGCGCCAATTTGTGTGGAGCCTGCCAGGTTCATAGCCTCGTTCCACGGCGTAATACCCCAGTTGTTACCTCCCGGTGAATTTCCATAGGGTTTATTGATGCCGTTTAACTGCCAGATGCCATTGGCGCCATAAGTATGCCCGGCTAACCCGCTGTTTACGGTATGTGCCCAAAAGGCTCCACGCGGAGCTTCAGCAGGCAATGGTTTGGGAATGGCCAGGGCTTCATATCTTGATTCGCCGCTTATTACCGGCATTACAGGTTGTGTGCGCCAGCCATCCAATGCCTGGGCAGCTTGTTTGGCAGGACCGCTGCCATGACCACTTTGATGCATATCGAAATCAAGAAGAGAAGGATCAGAGAGCGACTCCCTGGCTGTCCTGGACGGATGTGCGGTAATCGTTCTTTTGAAGGGATCAATTTCCTTTATATAGCGGATCACATTTGTCCACTCATTTTTTTGCCATTCTTTATCAGCCTCTTTTGTTTTCGACAAATAAAATGGCATGGTTGTTTCACCTGCAGCGCACCATACCACGGGCAGTGCCCCCCATCGTGCAACGAGATAACGCCAATGTTGCTTCATCTTGTCAACGCCCAGCCATGGTAAATGATAGCCCCAGGCGCCAACAATACAGGGGGTAATACCCTGGTCGGCCAGGTACATGATCTTTTTGTCTGCCGCGTCAAAATAAGAAGGCCTTATACCGGTATAATTCGCTTCCCAGGGAAAACCGGCTTCATTTTCTCCTCTTTCATCAAAAGCCGGCATATCGGGATAAAGCCCGGCTACGATCTGAACTACATTAAATCCTTTTTTGATCCTGTCATCTGCAAGCATTTTTACATCCTCCGGCCACACCAGTCTTTTTGTTAATCCCATCCACCAGGTATCGCCCATCCAGAAAAAGGGAGTGCCATCGCCATAAGCAAAATGCCTTTTATCATCAGCTACCTTTACAGCGCCGTGTTGTAATAACAGGTTATTGCCTTTATACTTTTTTATTTCAACCCTGCCTTTTATATTATTCAGACCCTTATCGGAGGCTTTGGAACAAACGGTTATAAAGCTATGAACGCCTTGTAACGGTGAGGCATACCTGACTTTCCAGGTATTGCCCCCTGCCCAAAAGGCCGGCACTTTCAGTTGTTTGCCTGAAGGATCCGTAAAAACGGCATCGAGCTCAACTTCATTAAAGGGATCAGTATAGGCAGATGATGCAGTAAAAGATATTTCAACCATTTTATTGGTCTCGGTTTTCACCACAATGTCCTTGCACTCGGCAATGGAAGGGGATACCAGCAGCAGCAGGCAGCAGGATACATAGGTCCCGAATCTTGTAAAGGCTAACCGGCGTACCCATGATGCCGGAATGAGGGATAATCTTGATGTCATAAAAATCGTTTTTGGCATTAATGCAAATCGTTCCTTAAAAATAGTTATGCGGTTTGTTGAATATACACCGTTTTAGTTTGTAAATATTCTTCCAGTCCATGCTTTCCGTCTGCACCGCCTATGCCGGATTTTCTCCAGCCGGCATGAAATCCCTGGATCGCCTCAAAATTTTCCCGGTTGAAATATACTTCACCAAATTTCAATTCTTTAGTTGCCCGCAACATTTTATTAATGTCTTTGGTATATACAGACGAAGTAAGCCCGTATTCGCTGTCGTTGGCGAACCGCAGCGCTTCGTCAAAATCTTTCACTTTCATAACCGGCAGAACAGGGCCAAATACTTCTTTCTGCATAATTTCTGCATCCTGTTTTACATCGGCAAGGATAGTAGGTTCGTAAAAATAGCCTTTACCAAACGCAGTGGATTTTTTACCTCCCAGTATCAATTTAGCACCCGCTTCCTTCGCTCTTTCTACCATACCTGAAATCTTATCCAGTTGCTTCTGGTTGATCTGGGCGCTCATGTCAATATCACTATCAGCAGAGGCATTCCCTACTTTAACCGCTTTCATGGCGGTTGTCAGCTTTTCCAAAAATTCATCGTACACCGCTTCTTCTACATACACACGTTCCGCGCAATTACAAACCTGCCCGCTATAAATAACTCTTGACGCCACAATTGCTTTAACGGCAACATCCATATCAGCGTCCCGGCAAACAATAGCCGGCGCTTTTCCTCCTAACTCCAGGGAGACTTTGGTGATATTTTTAGCGGCTGCGGCCATCACTTTATGTCCTGAATCAACGCTGCCGGTCAGGCTGATAATACCTACCTGCTTGTTGTTGGTCAATGCTTCGCCAATTTCATTTCCATACCCGCAAACAACATTCAATACTCCCCCGGGCAGGTTCACTTTGCCCAATAGCCTGGTGAACTCCAGGCAGGTCAACGGCGCTTCTTCGCTTACTTTTACCACAATGGTATTGCCTGTTAACAGGGATGGGGCTACTTTACGAGCCATTACAAAAAAGGGAAAGTTCCATGGACAAATACCCACAACCACCCCGATCGGTAATTTATGTAAAAATATTTGTTCGCCGGGCCGGTCGCTCTGTATGATCTCTCCTTCGTAGGCGCGGGCAAACCCGGCATAATAGTCGTAGTACTCCGCCGTTACGTCAATTTCAACCTGTGCAAGCCCTTTTACTTTTGCCTGCTCCCTTGCCAGTGTTTCCGCGAGCATAATGCGGTTTTCCCTGATCACATTTGCCATTGCTTTCAGGTACTTTGCACGCTCAACAGAGGGCAATAAGCTCCAATTGTGCTGGGCAGCAGCAGCGGCATCTATGGCTATATCAGCTTCTTTTTGCCGGCCTCTGGGCACCCGTGCTATTACTTCTTCAGTACAGGGATCGAGCACGTCAATATAGTCGCTGGCAGCATCCGAACCATGCAATGAACCATTGATATAATGCTGGTAGGTGGCCGGCGTTTTAGTATTTGAATTCATACGCTATTGTTTTATTTTTTCAGCATACCAGTTGTCTGATATGGTTGTATTTAAAATATGATCCGGGATTTTTCCTTGCGCTACCTGGGCTACCTGGGTGCAGGCCATACGCCCGATTTCCCTGAATAGTTCGTGGGTCCATGCAATGCAGTGAGGCGCCAGCAATACATTATCCATATTAAAAAACGGGTGATCCGGAACTGCCGGTTCATGCTCAAAAACATCGGTGGCATAGCCGGCGATTTTTTTGTTTAACAGCGCTTTTATCAAAGCTTCTTCATGTATAATACCACCTCTTGCCGTATTAATGATATAAGCCGAATCTTTTACAAGCGCCAGCTCTTTTTCAGCGACCAGGTTTTTTGTTTCAGGTGTTAAAGGGCAGTTTACAGATATAAAATCGGCATGCTGCAAAAGCGTGTGCAGGTCTGTTTTTTTTACTCCCAGCTCCTTTGCTTTTACATCGTCAATGTATGGGTCGTACACGAGTGGTGTATTCATTTTAAATACCTGCAGCATTTGCGTCAACTGGCTGCCAATGCCGCCGAATCCTATTACTCCTATTGTACGGTTGCGCAGCTCACTGCCGGTGTATTGATTTCTTTCCTGCCATTTTCCTTCCCTTACCAGTTTGTCTTTCATTACCAGTTTATGACTCAATGCAAGCATCCATGTTATAGTTGCTTCTGCCACTGAATAATTAACCGCGCCTTTAGTAATGGTTACAATTATATTTGCTTTGCTGCATGCGTCTACATCAACCATGTCGTATCCCACACCAAACCTGCAAATGGCTTTTAAACGCGTTACATCCTTAAAACTATCTGCCGTATAAGCAGGCGCCAGGGAAATAATGGTGTCATATTGCTCCAATGTAGCGGCTTTCAGGGGAGACTCCCATTTTTCCAGGAACTCATATTCAAGCCCTTTCACAGCATCCAGGATATCCAATCCCATATCCCTGTATGTTAATGTTCCCTCCGGCGTTAAAAAGTCTCTTGTCAATCCAACTTTAAACATGCAGCATTCTATTTGTTTTAAGAGTCTTGTACAAATCAGCGCTGTACTTTTATGTAATGATGAACAAATTTATTCAGCAGGTACACTTAAAAAAATGGATAAAATATTTTCTTTTTGTACCTTTTGATATATTTTGAGCGCAATCTTAGTAAATGCTTGATGCCATATGAACGATTACTGCAAATACATGAGCGGTACGCTCGTAGAAGAAAAATGGGGACTCTATGTAGATACAGCGGGCTTTTCCAAAGTATATCCTCACCAGCATTATCCTAAAAATTACGAACATCCTTCTTCTCATACTTTTTCCTGGAATAAGGGACGTGTTTTGCGTGGACATCAGTTAATATATGTATCAAGGGGAAGTGGTGTTTTTGAATCAGAATTTGCAGACCCGATCGAGATCACTGAAGGTACCTGTATGTTCCTGCATGCCGGTGTATGGCATCGTTATAAACCCGATACCAATTCAGGCTGGGACGAATACTGGATCGGCTTTAACGGTAACTATGCAAATGAGTTGATGAGGAATGATTTTTTTAACGTGAAATATCCTTTCATAAAAATTGGATTGTCTTCTGAATTGCTCAACCTTTTTCATAAGCTGATTGAAACAGTTCAAACAGCGCCTTCCGGCTATCAGCAAATAAGTGCAGGCATTACATTACAAATCTTGGGGTATCTATATTCTGCATCGTTGAGTAATGATACAGACAGGTCACCGATCGGAAGACTGATCGAGAAGGCCAAGTTCCTGTTGCAGGAATCTTTGGAAAAGCATATCGATCTTGAAAAAATGGCCCGCGAATTACCAATGGGTTATTCTTCTTTCAGAAAAGAATTTAAAAGATTAACAGGCGAACCGCCTAACCAGTTCGTACTGAACCTTCGGTTGAACAGGGCTAAATATTTACTTGAAAATTCTACGTTAAGCATTAATGAAATTGCCCAGCAAACAGGCTTTGAGTCGGTATTTTATTTTTCGAAATTGTTTAAAAAGCGCAACGGCAAATCGCCTAAATTTTACAGGAACGGAGATATGACCCATTAAGGTTGCCAACCCTGATAGACACTTTCAACCTTTAAAAGAACTTATTAAAGGTTGGCAATCTTTTCAGGAAAGCATGGTGCTTTACACCTCAAACTGAACCTTTAATTCAAAACCTTTACCAGGCGAGGTAATCGTATCAACTTTCCCGTCGTATAGTTCTATCCTGTTCCGGATATTTCTTAAGCCAAGTCCAACGGGGCTTTCAGAAGTAAGATCGGCTCCTTTTCCATCGTCCACAATATTGAGCAATACTTTGTTGCCGGCTTTGGAAATGCTTACCATTACATTTTCTGCTTCTGAATGTTTAATGATATTGTTGAGCTGCTCCTGAACAATGCGATAAAGCATAAGCTTGTGGCTGTCGGTAAGGCATTCTTCATTAAAATCTTTCATTTCAACCCTGATATTTATATCCTGTACCGGTGCAATGGTTTCAGCTAAGCTGCTCAGCGAATGTTCGAGTCCGAGCTCTGCCAGTAAAGGAGGTGCAAGATTTTTAGAAAGGTTCCTTAATTCCTCAATCACATTGTCTATATACTCATTGCTTTTTTTCAATAAGCCTTCCCGTATGTTATCATTGGTAATGGAATGTTCTATATATAGCTTTACAACTCCCAGCAGTTGATTTACATTGTCATGTAATTCTTCGGCCAGCTTTTTCCGTTCATTTTCCTGTGTATCCAGAACGGTACGGGCCAACTGGCGGCGATAGGTAATTTCTTTTTCTTCCAACTGTTTTTGAAGTCCGCGCTGTTCTGTAACATCCTGCATGGAAACAATAACCCGGAACGCCCGCTGTTCACTATCACGCATGATTGAGAAACAGTCTGAAATGATTTTTGTACTTCCATCTCCGCACAAAAACCTGTATTCACCGCTAGCGGTGGCAATATCCTGTTGATAGAGCGCATCCTGTACTCTTTTCAACGCATCCGCTTTATCGTCGGGATGGATATTGGCATTCCACCATTCAAATCCCTTTTCAAGCTCCTTGTCGGAATAGTGAAGCAGGTTTTTTAAATTAGCATTGTAATATAGTTGCCCTGTAAGTATATTCCAATCCCATAACCCCTCTCTGCTGGATGTACTGAGAATGGAATAGCGGGTAAGGTTTTCCTGTAACTCTTCGTCTTTTTCAATCCTGGTCGTTATATCTTCCAGCGACAGGATATAAGTTCGCTTCCCCGAGGGATGTTTCATTTCATTTACAGTAGCATTGCAAATTAGTTTTTGCTGTGTTTTGGTGGTTATGCCAATCAGGTTTTTCATTTTGTTCAGCTTCCCCTGTTTTAACAGCATATCCCAATAGGAAAGTTCCACGTTGTCTTCCGGCTTGATAAGTAAACTGTAATGCTGCCCCGCAATTTCTTCGGGCGAATAACCGGTAATATTACAAAAAGATGTATTGGCATGGAGAAACCTGCCGGTTTCATCAAAACGAGAAATACCAAGATGTGTTTCAGCCAGGATGGCTTCTAATTCCTGATTTTCAAAATGAAGTGCATTGTGCCTGTGTTGGAATATGGTACTGTTTTTTTGAACAACAAAATAGATGAATGCCGCTGTTAGCGCCATAAAGGATAACCCTTTAAAGCTTTGCTGGTAATAATACAGTTGTATATTTTTTTCGGAAGTTTTAAAGAAGAAATAGTCTGTTACCAGGATCCATATTGCAGAAACCAGTGCAAAAAGCAGAATGACCCGTACGGGAGATATTGGTTGTTGTTTCATATTATATAGTTGCTGTATAGTCCTGGTCCGTTTTTCTTATCAAGATAGTAACATTTTTTAAATATAAGATATCAATGAAAATGACTAGATTACCAAACGTAAAATGAATAATCATATTATTGAAATGAACGATGCCGGCGGGAAAAAACCTGTAATGGAAGCGCCTGCGGAAAGCAGGAACGCTTTCCTGAAAACGATCGTTAGTCTGGCGCTCTATGCCGGAGTGTATTATTTTCTTTTCGGGCAAAACCTGCAATGGATATTAATATTAGTAGCAGTAATGCTGTTTCATGAAGCCGGCCATTTTGTTGCCATGAAGCTGTTTGGTTACAAAGATGTACGGATGTTTTTTGTTCCGTTTCTTGGCGCTTTTGTGTCAGGATCTCCCGGTACTATATCACAAAGGCAACGAACAGCAACATTACTGGCAGGGCCGGTGCCCGGCGTACTGGCTGGTATTGTCTTTTTAATATTGTATTACGGTACAGGCAATGACCTGTATTACCGGTTAAGCTTGATGCTGGTGTTGCTGAATGTATTCAACCTGTTGCCGGTTAGTCCGCTCGATGGGGGACAATTGCTCGAAAATCTTTTCTTTTACTCCGGCAGGATCATACAAGGGGCTTTTATAATACTTTCAGCGTTACTGCTTTTTTACCTTGCGGTTGTTATGCGCAATCCTTTTATCCTGCTGGTTGTTTGGCTGCTTATATGGCGGTTAAGAAATATGAATGTTGTCAACAAAGTGCGTAGTACGCTTGAAAGGGATAATATTTCTTATCACAAAACCTATGAAGCGCTCAGCGATACGGATTATTTTGAGATCAGGAAAAGAATGATCCCGCACGTAAAAAAACTCAGGGCATATGACCCCAATGATATTTCTGACGATGATGCCAATGTGATTGAGTGGATGAATAAAATACTTACAGGCAATGTAAAAAAAGACATGGGCACCAATGAAAAAGTAGCTGTAATCATTTTATGGTTGTTGACACTGTGCGTTCCTTTTTTTCTTTTCCTGGACAAAAGACTGACAATACATTCTTTGTTTTAAGTTGACGGCCATGGTGTCTCACCAAACAGGAAATTTGCATAGCTCAAAAATTATATATGCTCCTGCATACAGAAAACGCCAGCTACAAAAACAAAATACTCCTGCTTCGTCACTGCGATACCGCCCGTGTGCTACCTTAATTAAATAGATTTTACGGCGGGAGAAGCAGTCCCAACGTAAATCAATCGTTGAGATTGCTTCTCCTCCCATCATTCGTAATACTTTTGAGTTTGTTCAGCGGCTCCTAATGACGGAATTTTTTTTCACTGTGATTCGCTGCGACGAAGAAGTAGTCCTCGCAGTAGGAAAATGCAGCCCCACGAGGATGGCTTCTCCCGCATAATGTGTTTATTCTGAATCAATGTAAAATTGGCGGCGGGCTCGCCAGGACGGGTAAGAGGTTGGTGGCTCCGTAGCCTTCAAGATCATTCAGGGTTACAAATAATCCATTCTTTCTCCCTATCCCATGTTTTGCAGTTGCGCCTGCTTTGCTAATTTGAACTTTATTGCGGTATTTGCTTATTGCTGATTTTGCTGCAATGAAAATAGTTTCACCGAAAGTAAATGCGACCGTTTTAATGTAACTCTCTAAAGGAAAAATCTATAATTTGCGCCAAACATCATTATGCAGCATTCCTATTCATTTACAGTTGCGGAAAGGTTTATAAGATACGTCCAGGTAGATACACAGTCTGACCCCCAGTCTGATACAACACCCTCTACCGCAAAGCAGAAAGATTTGTCGCTGCTGTTGGTAAAGGAGCTTCATGAAATGGGGGTAACAGATGCCGAACTCGATGAGTACGGGTATGTATATGCTACAATACCCTCCAACACTTCTAAAAAAGTACCTGTTATTTGTTTTTGCTCGCACGTTGATACCGCTCCCGATTGCAGCGGCACAGGGGTAAAGCCTGTAGTGCATAGAAATTATAACGGGAAAGATATTATCCTGCCGGATGATACTGCGCAGGTTATTTCTACCGCCGATCATCCGTATTTATTGAAAAAGACAGGTGACGATATCATTACCGCTTCCGGCACTACATTGCTGGGGGCAGATGATAAGGCTGGTGTGGCTGTTATAATGGATATGGCAAATTATTTTATGCGGCACCCTGAGCTGAAACATGGTGATATTAAGGTATTGTTTACTCCGGATGAGGAGATTGGCAGGGGAGTGGATAAGGTAGACCTGCAAAAACTGGGCGCTGATTACGGATATACCCTGGACGCCGGGGAACTGGGTGCTTTTGAGGATGAAACTTTTTCTGCCGATGGGGTTACTATTACTTTTTCCGGTGTGAGCGCTCACCCGGGTTATGCAAAAAATAAGCTGGTAAACGCAATAAAAATAGCTGCCGTTTTTTTGGAAGCGCTTCCCGCCAATGCATTATCGCCCGAAACAACAGAAGGGAGAGAAGGGTTTGTACATCCTGTGCATATGAATGGCATTGCTGAAAAAGTGACTGTACAATTTATTATCCGCGATTTCAATACGCGCAAGCTGGGTGAATATGAAGCGTTGCTGGAACAAACGCTGAATGTTACATTAAAAAAATTTCCCGGCGCTTCTGCCACTTTTGAAGTAAAAGAACAATACAGGAATATGAAGGAAATACTTGACCGGCATCCGCAGGTGAGTGAGTATGCGCTGCTGGCGATAGAGCGGGCAGGTATTGAGCCCATACGCAGCAGTGCGCGTGGAGGAACCGATGGATCGAGATTGTCTTTTATGGGTTTACCCTGTCCCAATATTTTTACAGGTGAAATGGCTTTTCACGGTAAGCATGAATATGTGAGTGTGCAGGATATGCAAAAAAGCGTTGAAACGATTGTGAACCTGGCGCAGATATGGGAGGAGGAGGGAGACAGTTGACAATGGATAGTTGACAGTTACTGGTTGCAAGTCACAAGTTACAGGCTGCAGCTATTTGAGATTTGAAATTTGAGATTTGAAATTCGAGATTCATTACTCATAGCTGATTGCTGACGGCTGAAAGCTGATAGCTGACTGCTCATTTCAAATCAGCAATCATCTTTCCACTTCCATATAGCTTTCTACCGGTTCACAGGTGCATACCAGGTTTCTGTCGCCATATGTATTATTGACTCTTGAAACAGATGGCCAGAATTTATTAACCATCGTATACGGAAGCGGGAATGCCGCATCCTGGCGTGTATAGGAATGATTCCATTCGTCCGCGCACACCACCTGCATGGTATGGGGCGCATTTTTAAGCGGATTGTCTGTTTTACTGCTTCTTCCTTCTTCTATTGCTTTAATTTCTTCGTGAATGCTGATCATGGCATTGCAAAACCGGTCCAGTTCTGCAATATCTTCACTTTCGGTAGGTTCAATCATAATAGTACCCGGAACAGGAAAGCTTAAAGTAGGAGCATGAAAGCCATAATCCATCAGGCGTTTGGCAACATCTTCTGCTTCTATCCCCACTGTGGCTTTAAAAGGACGCAGGTCTATGATGAACTCGTGCGCACAGGTTCCGTTAGTTCCCAGGTATAATATATCGTAATGATTTTTCAGCCGTGCACGCATATAATTGGCATTCAGGATAGCGTATTCCGTAGCGGCTTTCACACCTTCTGCGCCCAGCAGCCTGATGTATCCATAGCTGATCAATAATATGGAAGCAGAGCCATAGGGGGCCGCACTTACTGCTCCCTGGGGTGCCGATGCGATGTTGTTATCATTTATGCTGGCATGATCGTGTGCAACTATCACATGGCCGGGCAGGTAAGGGGCAAGATGTTTTTTTGCACAGATGGGCCCCATACCGGGTCCCCCGCCTCCGTGAGGTATGGCAAAGGTTTTGTGAAGGTTCAAATGACAAATATCCGCGCCAATGGTTCCAGGCGATGTAAGCCCGCTTTGGGCATTCATATTGGCGCCATCCATGTATACCTGTCCGCCATTTTCATGAATAATTTGGCATATGTCTTTGATACTTTCTTCAAATACGCCGTGTGTGGAAGGATAGGTAACCATGAGCGCCGCCAGGGAATCTTTGTATTGTTCGGCTTTTGCTTTCAGGTCGGTCACATCAATATGCCCTTCTTCATCACTTTTAACCACTACTACTTTCAACCCCGCCAGCACTGCCGATGCCGGGTTGGTTCCATGTGCGGAAATCGGGATCAGCACGATGTTGCGATTGCCGTTGCCCTGTGCTTTGTGATACCGGCTGATGGTAAGTAATCCCGCGTATTCGCCCTGCGCGCCACTGTTGGGTTGCAGGCTGCAGGCGTTAAATCCTGTGATGGCGCACAGGTATTCACTTAACTGATCAACAATATACCGGTATCCTTTTGTTTGAGCGGCAGGCGCAAACGGGTGAATATGCGCGAATTCAGGCCAGCTTACCGGCATCATTTCGGTCGCGGCGTTCAGCTTCATGGTACAGCTTCCCAGCGATATCATGGAGGTGACCAGCGACAGATCCTTATTTTCAAGGAAGCGTATATAACGCATCATTTCGCTTTCGCTGTGATGCGTATTGAAAACGCTGTGGGTCAAATAGGCCGATTGTCTGGAGGCAAAGGCGGGTATATTGTCAGCCACTTCGTCTTCATTAAAGGCTACAGATACGCCGGTTTGACCGGAGGTTTCGGCAAAGATGTACAGTATATTCAACACATCTTCCCGCGAGGTCGTTTCATCCAGACTGATACCCACATGGTTATCGTCAAAATAGAAAAAGTTGACCTCTCTTGCTTCGGCTGTTTCTTTTAGCCTGGCAATATCTTCTACCCTTATTTTTAATGTATCAAAGTAAAAATCATTTGTATTAATATACCCCAGCTCTTCAAGCGCATCACTCAGCGTTTTAGCCAGCAACGTAATTCTTTGCGCTATTTCCTTTAATTTTTTGGGGCCATGATATACAGCGTACATGGCAGCCATATTGGCAAGTAAAGCCTGGGCAGTACATATATTAGAGGTTGCTTTTTCACGCTTGATGTGCTGCTCGCGTGTTTGCAGGGCCATTCTTAAAGCACGGTTTCCGTGCACATCAATGCTTACGCCGATGATGCGTCCCGGAATGCTCCTTTTAAATTCGTCTTTGGTAGCGAAGAAAGCCGCGTGAGGGCCGCCAAAGCCCATGGGCACGCCAAAACGCTGGGCAGAGCCTACGACTACATCAGCTCCCAATTCTCCAGGCGGCGTAAGTAAAGTAAGCGCCAGCAGGTCGGTTGCCATCACGACGTATCCATTTTGGCGATGTACCAGTTCAATAAAGTTCCTGTAATCTTCTATGCTGCCATTGCTGTTGGGGTATTGCACAAGCGCTCCGAAATACCGGGAATCTATTTTTATTTCGGAATATTTTCCAAAAACCAGCTCAACGCCTATGGGCTCAGCGCGGGTAATAAGTACATCAATCGTTTGTGGAAACACAGACTCGTCTACAAAAAATTTGGGGCTGGCAGGTTGGTCTGTTTTATTTACATGATGAAATAGCATGGACATGGCTTCCGCTGCAGCAGTTCCTTCGTCGAGTAAAGACGCATTGGTAAGAGGCAAACCGGTGAGGTCTGCTATCAGTGTCTGAAAGTTCAATAAGCTTTCAAGGCGCCCCTGCGAAATTTCGGCCTGGTAGGGAGTATACTGCGTATACCAACCCGGATTTTCAAAAATATTCCGCAGGATCACCGAGGGCGTGACAGTTCCATAATATCCCTGCCCTATATAGCTTTTAAAAACTTTATTCTTTTTGGCTACTTCCTTTAGCTTATGGAGATATTCATATTCATTTTGGGGTGGGGGAAGCTGCAGGGGGCTGTTAAGTCTGATGGAGGAGGGGATGGTTTTATCTATGAGCTCATCCAGCGACGATACTCCTATTGTTTTTAACATCTGTTTCGACTCGTCTTCATTCGGCCCGATATGCCTTGATCTGAATTCGTTTGCCTGCCATTCAAATATGTTCATATATTTTGAGGAATTACCTGTAAAAAAAGATGCGCAAAGGTACAACGAAAGGATGAGATGAAGGAGTGGTTGTGGATAGTGTGGCTAAACCTGTGAATAATAACAGCTAAGCCTGCCCGGCTTTTTACGGGTTTTTAGCTATGTGCAGCGATGGTCTCCCCGCTCTTATTTTCCGTTTCACCTGCCTCTTCCAGCCGCATTTCCCTGCTGGTGAGCCGGCTGCCGTCGTGGCTCCAACCGGGAGGGCCAAAAACATAATTCAATTTTTCCTTCCAGCCTATATCTTTCCTGCTGACGTCTTCTGCTATGGCTTTCCACTCGTGAAAAACCAGGTTAACGGGAGTATCGTGCTTCAGCGGCCTGGTCAGGCCGTATTTTAAAGGTTGATATTGTTCTTCCGGCAATTCTTCCTGGAAGGTGCCAAATATCTTATCCCAGATAATCAGGAACATGCCCATGTTCTTATCCAGGTATTTAGGATTAGATGCATGATGTACCCTGTGATGTGAAGGCGTGACCAGCACATGTTCGAGCCAGCCCATTTTTCCGATAAGTTCGGTATGTGCAAATATGCCCCATATTTGGGTGGCAGAATATATGAAAACAATATCAAGCGGCTGAAAGCCAAGCAACGCAAGTGGTATAAAATATACAAACCGGTACAGGGGCTGAAATACGGAAGACCTGAATCCCACGGTAAAATTCATATGCTCCGAAGAGTGATGTGTCACATGTACTGCCCAGAAAAAGCGTATCTCGTGGTCGAACCGGTGCAGCCAGTAATAGAGAAAATCTTCAAGCAGCACCAAAAAGATCCAGTAGCCGACAACATGAGTGACGCTGAGTAGCCGGTGGTCGTAAAAATATCCCAGTACCATAATGTACACTCCACGGAACATAAGGTCAATACCGCTGTTAAGCAGCATAAGATATAAATTACGGCTGGTATCCTTCCAACTGTATAATTTCCTGTGCTGGTAATTGCTCAACAATACTTCTCCCAAAATAATTGCAACATACAATGGGGTACTGAATAAGATAAGCAACTGTTCTCTTAAAGATTCCATAACCGGCGCAAAGATAAACATGGAGCAATGAATGTATGTATCTTGCAGGCCTGTTTGTAATATATTAACAACATTACTGGGTAGTTTCAAGAATTTGAAAGATGCAGGAGCAGGAAAACAATACATCCGCGTTCATTTCCGGTCAATGGAAAGATAAGAACTGGCAGAAGAAAGCTGCTGCGCAGCAGAAAGCTTATGCCAGGCTTCTTCAAAAGCCCGATAAAAAGAAAATATTAAAAAAGTTGCCGGCCCTGCATGAGGAAGCGTTTTCACAAATAGATTGTCTTCGGTGCGCTGCCTGTTGTAAAAACTATTCTCCCCGGTTTAAAACGCCCGATATCAAACGCATCAGCAAGCATCTCAGGCTCCGCGAAAGCGTATTTATTGATACCTATCTTGAGCTGGATAATGAAGGCGACTATGTTGTAAAAAAATCGCCCTGCCCTTTTCTGGGCGCAGACAACCGGTGCAGCATATACGAAGTTCGCCCGTCCGATTGTGAACGGTTCCCCTACACAGATGAAGATGTACTGATCAATCGCCCCCGGATCACATTAAAGAACTCGGGTTTTTGCCCGGCTGTTTTTTTTGTAATGGAAAGGCTTTTAGAGGCGAAATAATTAAATTTGTAAGACTCAGTCTGGATAAGCATTTTAGCAATACTGGCATATTTGAAAAGTTTAGCATATGGGACATTTACCAAAATTAATCGCTGATCTTGCGCTCATATTGGGTGCAGGGGCTATTACCACTTTATTGTTCCGTAGGTTAAAACAGCCGCTGGTATTAGGTTATATCATCGCCGGCTTTCTCGTAGGCCCCCATGTATCGGTAATTCCTACGGTAATTGACGAGCAGAATGTTAAAATACTGGCTGAGATCGGCGTTATTTTTTTGTTGTTCAGCCTGGGTCTTGAATTCAGCTTTAAAAAACTGCTGAGAGTAGGGGGGGCGGCTTCCATTACCGCCATTGTTGAAATTGGCGCCATACTTATACTGGGCTATTTGGTAGGGCGGTGGATGGGTTGGTCGGATATGGATAGCATGTTTTTAGGAGGGTTACTGGCAAGCTCTTCTACCACCATTATTATCCGTGCATTTGATGAACTGGGTGTAAAGCGCCAGCAATTTGCAGGCATTGTATTTGGTGTGTTGATAGTGGAAGATATAGTGGTGATCCTCCTGATGGTATTGTTGTCGACCGTGGCGGTAACCAACCAGTTTGACGGGGCTACCCTGATCTCTTCCAGCCTGAAACTGCTTTTCTTTTTAACGGTTTGGTTCATAACGGGGATTTTTTTGTTGCCTACCTTTTTACGAAGAGCAAAAAAACTGCTCGACGAAGAAACATTGCTGATCCTTTCGATAGGGCTTTGCCTGGGTATGGTGGTACTGGCCACGCAAATCGGCTTTTCGGCCGAATTAGGAGCTTTTGTTATGGGGTCCATTCTTGCAGAAACGACTTCTGCCGAAAAAATAGAGCATCTGCTTAAACCGGTAAAAGATCTTTTTGGAGCCGTATTTTTTGTTTCTGTAGGAATGCTGATCGATCCCGCATCGATGGTGGAGCATAAATGGGCCATTTTATGGGTTACGCTGCTTACTATTTTCGGTAAAATGGGCAGCACGACGATCGGGGCATTGTTATCGGGCCAACCGCTGAAGCAATCGCTGCAGGTAGGCATGAGCATGGCGCAGATTGGTGAGTTTGCTTTTATCGTTGCTACCCTGGGCATTACGCTGGGAGTTACCAGCGACTTTCTTTTTCCCGTAGCGGTGGGCGCTTCTGCTATTACCACTTTTACAACACCGTATTTCATAAAGATGTCCGAGCCTTTTTACAATTTTCTCAGCAAAATATTACCGGCTAAGTTTATAAATTCACTTAACAGGTATTCTTCGGGCGCACAAAATATACAGGCAGAAAGTGAGTGGAAAATTGTTTTAAAGACGTATGCAATGATTGTTCTCACCAATGCCATTATTATAGTGGCGATGGTAATGCTTTCTTTTACATTCCTGCTGCCTTTTTTGCGGGAGAAGACGGACAATGAAGTGTTGAGTAAGATCATTGTGCTGATCGTAACTTTTGCAGCGTGCGCTCCTTTTTTCTGGGCATTGATGGCCCGCAAACCCAACAATTCTGCCTATAAAACACTTTGGCTGGATGCAAAGTATAATAAAGGTCCATTGGTTGTACTTGAAATACTGAGAGTATTGATAGCTGTGCTGGTAGTGGGTTTTATGGTAGACCGTTTGTATTCGGGGCTGATCGCTTTTGTGGTGGTGACGCCGGTGGCGATTATTGTACTGGTGGTTTTTTCCAAAAAAATACAGGATTTTTACAACCGCATCCACAGCCGCTTTCTGGACAACCTGCACGAGCGGGAAAGAGAAGCCGAAAATGTGAATGGCGATCCCAATGCGGCGCTCTCGCCCTGGGACGCGCACCTGGCGGATTTTGAAGTGTACCAGAATGCGCCATTCATTGGCGTTCCTTTACAGGATCTTTCGTGGCGTGAAAAATACGGTATCAATATCGCGTTTATTAAAAGAGGAGAGAAGATCATTTACGCGCCCAGCGCAAAAGAAAAGCTGTACCCGATGGACGAACTGGGTATTATTGGCACCGACCAGCAACTGAAACAGTTCAAGCCGGTAATGGATGCCATCGAAGAGCCACCCGGAACACAGGCGGAAGACACGGATAACATTGCCTTGCAGAAAATAGTGGTGGATGAGCATACCTTGTTAAAAGGAATGACGATCAGGCAGTCGGGCATCCGGGAAAAAACAAGCGGACTGGTTGTAGGAATAGAAAGAGACGGAAAACGCATCTTGAATCCCGATTCGCATACCGTGCTGGAGTGGAATGATGTGATATGGATAGTAGGAGACAGGAGAAAGATACAGGAGCTTGTGAAGGATTAAAGATAATTGCTGATTGCTGATGTAAGCTATGAGCCGTCAGCTATGGGCTATCAGCTTTCAGCCGTCAGCTTCGTACAATTGATGATTGACGGTTGACAATTGATGACACTGCAACCTGTAACTTGCAACCTGTAACCTGTAACAAAGGTATAAGGTATACAGTGTTATATCTTTACCGGCAGCTCAAAGAAGAATACAATGAAATTTGTAAAACATCTTATTCATCTTGTTATTTGTCTCCTGGTTTCGCCGATGATATATGCGCAGCAAAAGCCCAATATTATTTACATTCTTGCTGATGATCTTGGGTATGGAGATGTAAACTGTTTGAATGCGGATTCGAAAATTCGTACGCAGCATATAGACAGGATGGCGGCGGAAGGGATGATGTTCACGGATGCGCATAGCAATTCCGCGGTATGTACGCCCACGCGCTATGGCATACTCACTGGCAGGTACGCATGGCGGACAAGATTGCAAAACGGTGTGTTGTGGGGATATGATACCATGCTGATAAACAATAGCAGGACCACTTTGGCTTCCTTATTAAAACGCAACGGGTATCGTACCGGCTGTATCGGCAAATGGCATCTGGGGCTTGACTGGCAAAAGGATGCCCGGGGTGTATTTGATTTTTTCCAACCTGTAGCCAATGGACCTTTGCAGGTTGGATTTGATTATTTCTATGGTATACCTGCCTCACTGGATATGCAACCCTATTTTTATATAGAAAACAACAGGGTTACAGCAACTGTTGCCGACAGCACATCGGGAAATACAGGCAAAGGATTCTGGCGGGCAGGGCCTGCCGGAAATGATTTCAGGCAGGAAGAAGTGCTGGAAAGGATCACGGATAAGGCGGTAGACTATATTGCAAGAGAAGCCCGGTCTGGTAAACCGTTTTTCCTGTATTTCGCGCTTACTTCGCCGCACACACCTATACTGCCCTCGGCGCCTTACCAGGGAAAGTCAGGCACAAACGCGTATGGAGATTTTGTATTGATGACGGATGCGATGGTAGGTAAGATACTGGACGCGGTGAAGGCGGCAGGCATTGAGCAAAATACGCTCCTTGTTTTTACCAGCGATAATGGCTGTTCTCCCTCGGCAGACTTTAAAGAACTGGCTGCTGCCGGTCACAATCCAAGCTATATTTACAAGGGGGCAAAAGCCGATATATTTGAAGGCGGACATCGCATACCCTTTATCGTCAGATGGCCCGGAAAAGTAAAAGGGGGGTCGCATACTTCTGCAACCATTTGCCTCACAGATTTTATGGCAACCCTTGCGGATATGCTTCAGCAGCCTTTAAGAGATGATGAAGGTGAAGACAGCTTCAGCCTGTTGCCTTTGTTGCTGCAAAAGAATGGTTATAAAAGAATGAGTATCATTCATCATTCCATTGACGGAAATTTTTCTGTCAGGAAAAACAACTGGAAACTGGTTTTTGCACACGGCTCCGGTGGCTGGAGCGCGCCCACCGAAAAAGAAGCAAAAGCGCAAGGTTTACCCGGCTTGCAGTTGTATAATTTAAAAACGGATATCAAAGAAAGGAACAACGTGGCCGCGGATCATGTTCCTGTTGTAAAAGAATTATCGGCAATGGCCAATGCCATCATTGAAAATGGCAGGTCAACCGAAGGAATCAAACAACGGAATGATGTTGAAGTAAGGCAATAGTTTACGGCTATCGGCATTCAGCGATCAGCTATGGGCTGTGAGCTTTCGGCAATGGATGTCAATTTAGCCCGAACTTGTACCTCATCTCAAATATCGAATCTCAAATTTCAAATTCAAATAACCTGACGGCTCACGGCTGATAGCTGACAGCTAATATTCCAGCTTCCTCAATTCAGGCGCTTTAAACCAGGTGGTTACGGCAACAATGAATGTCATGCATCCGCCAAAAACTACTGAGGGTACAACGTTCATCAATTTGGCGGTTAAGCCGCTTTCAAATTGTCCCAGCTCATTGCTGGAATTTACAAACATCGAGTTTACGCTCATTACCCTTCCTTTCATTGCATCAGGCGTGCGCAACTGCATAATAGTGCCGCGGATGACCACGCTGATGCCATCAAGAATGCCACTCAGCATTAAGGCAACGAATGAAAGCAAAAACCACCTGGACAAAGCGAATATTATAATGCAAATGCCAAACCCGCTAACGGCAATGATCAACCGTCGGCCTTGTTGTTTGCGCATAGGGAAAAACGTGAGCAGCAATACACTGCAGATAGCGCCCATGTCGGAAGCCCCGTTCAATATCCCGAATCCTTCGGGCCCAACTTTCAGAATATCGCTTGCATACACAGGCACCATGGCTACGGCGCCTCCAAAGAAAACAGCAAACATATCCAGCGAAATGGCGCCCAGCAGGTCTTTGGTTTTGAATACGAAATTCAATCCTTCCTTCACACTTTCCCAGGTTTTCTTTTCTGTGTTGCCTGCTACAGGGGGCCTGGAATGAAGCCTGCCAAGCGCTATCAAACCCAAAAAGATCCCGCAGCAAATAACCACCAGGGTGCCGGTATTACCCAGCATGGCTATGCAAAATCCACCCATTGCATGTCCCGACACGGAAGCGGTCAGCCAGGCTCCCTGGTTCCAGGTAGTTGCGTTCTGCAATGCTTTGCGCGGCACAATCAGCGCCAGGAGCACATTAAAGGTAGGGCCGGCAAAAGCCCTGATGATGCCGGTACAAAAGATAACCGAATAGATAGCGCCGGCTATCCAGTGGTTGCTAAGATGGGCTTGCGTATATTTTGTAGAAAGAAGGGTGAGGATAACAGCTGCACACAAATAGAGCGATATGCCGGTAAGCAGCAGCTTTCGTTTTTCGCTGATATCGATTACATGTCCTGCATACAGGGCCAGCGTAAGCGCGGGAATGACTTCTGATAACCCGATGAGGCCAATAGCGAATGGAGCGTTGGTTAGTTTATAGATCCACCAGCCCACCAGTGTGCTCATCATGCGCAGCGAAAAAATGAATAAAAACCTCCCGGCTACCAGGTTCCGGAATTCCGGTATCCTGATGGCTTCAAAAGGACTGTCCGGCCTGGGAAATGTTTGTGGTTCCATCGCAACTTCTTTAACCGGGCAATGCTATAAAATGTTGTCCCGATTCGTAATCTTTTTCAAGCGCCTCGATAATTGTTTTAAGGTGCGCGTCATTACCCAAAAAATCAGCATTGGTTGCATCAACATACAGTGTTTTTACATTGTGTTGCTTTATATAGCTGGTATAGGTTTGCTGTATGTTGAAGAGGTATTCATCGGGGATTGCCTGCTCATACACCCGGCCGCGCTTGCGGATATTCGCCTGCAGGCTGCTCACCGGTTTGTGCAGATAAATAAGTATATCCGGCTGAATGAGCTGCTGGTGAATAATATCGAACAGGCGTTGGTACAATAAAAACTCTTCTTCGGGCAGGTTTACCCTGGCAAACAACAAACATTTTGTAAAAAGATAATCTGAAATGGTGATGCTTTGAAAGAGATCTTTGGTATGTACCAGGTCTTTAAGCTGCTTGTATCTTTCCGCCATAAAAAATAACTCCAGCGGAAAGGCGTTCTGCTTTGGGTTTTCATAGAATTTGGGTAAAAAAGGGTTATCGGCAAACTGCTCCAGTATAATGCGCGCATTGTAGTGTTTTGACAAAAGATGAGCGAGCGTTGTTTTGCCGGCACCAATATTGCCTTCAATGGTAATGAAATGATAATTCATAAAACAGGGTCAAACTTAAACAACCCTTTTAAAACAAATAAAAAGGGTTATGCACTAATTGTCCAGCTTTTTAACTTCCAGGGAGTCAGGGCATTCATTTAACAACACCTGTATGCTTTTTTTTAGTACCGGATGCACGTAACCGGCAGCGATCTCATTAAGGGGTTCAAGGGCAAATCTTCTTTGCGGTAAGGCCGGGTGAGGAATGGTTAAGTCCGGCTCATTGACAACCGCATTATTATAGAATAAAATATCTATATCAATGATCCGGGGGCCATATCTCTCTTTGCGGAGACGCCCCATTTTATTTTCGATAGAAAGTACCGCCTGTAATAATTGTTCTGCTGAAAGGGAAGTTGCTATCAGTAATGCCTGGTTTAAAAAGGACTCCTGATCCGTTTTTCCCCAGGCGGCAGTTTCGTATAGATGAGAAACAGCTACCAGTTGCCCACACGCTTTTTCAATATGTTTGACCGCATTTTCCAGGTTTTTATAGCGGTTCCCGGTATTGCCGCCTATCAGCAAATATGCTTTATTCATGGATAGTACGTAATTTCCCGGCGCAAATATCTCTATTTTTGTACATTAAATTTTTATACGTGAGGAGTTTCCTTAAGTTTTTCTTTGCAGCCTTACTGGCATTGTTCATTTTTACTGCACTTGGTTTTTTAATACTGGTTGGAGTAGCAGGAATGTTTGCCGGTTCAGAAAAAACACCTGTCGCATCCAAATCAGTACTGTATATCGATCTTTCAACGGGCTTTAGTGACCGGAAGTCTGACAATACTTTTGCACAGCTCACCGGCGATAACGATGCGGCAAGCCTTCCTTTATACGATGTGGTACGATTGATTGAACACGCTGCATCCGATTCGGCAATACGGGGCATATACATTAAAAGCAATGACAATGCCAATGGCTTTGCTGCAAGCGAAGAGCTGCGAAATGCGTTGCTCGGGTTTAAAAAAAGCAACAAGTTCATCATCGCCTATGGCGATGTGATATCGCAAAAGGCGTATTATGTTGCGAATGTTGCCGATAAAATTTATTGTAATCCCAAAGGTTCATTAGACTGGAAGGGGTTCGCTTCGCAACTCTTTTTTATAAAAAATACATTGAAAGAGCTGCAGGTAGAGCCCCAGATATTTTATGCGGGCAAGTTTAAAAGCGCTACGGAGCCTCTGCGTGAAGAAAAAATGACGGATGCCAACAGGTTACAAACCAGCGTATGGTTGGGCGATTTGTATACCAACTTTTTATTGAGTGCAGCCGAAACCAGGAAGCTGGACACCGCTCAACTGCATACTTATGCGAATAGTTTGGCTGTACAAACTGCTTCGGATGCTGTTAAATACAACCTGATTGACGGTACCAGGTACGACGATGAAGTGAAGGAAGAACTCCGGTCAAGGCTTGGTATAGGAAAGGACGATAAGATCAATTTTGTGCAGTTGGGAAGTTATGCCGATGCCGTATCGCTCAGCAAATACAATAAGGATAAAATTGCAATAGTGTATGCAGAAGGTGATATTGTGTACGGAAAAGGAGAGCAGGGGCAGGTAGGATCGGATGAATTCAGAACCTTGTTCGCAAAATTACGTACCGATAAAAGTATAAAAGGAGTTGTGCTTCGTATCAATTCTCCCGGTGGCAGCGCGTTAGCGAGCGAAATAATATGGAGAGAAGGGGAACTGATTAAAAAGAGTGGAAAACCCCTGGTGGTTTCGATGGGTGATGTGGCTGCCAGCGGCGGTTATTATATTGCGGCGCCTGCTGATAGTATTTTTGCCCAGCCCAATACCATTACCGGGTCCATCGGCGTATTTGGCATTATTCCCAACCTGCAAAGCTTTTTTAAAAATAAGCTGGGTATCACTTTCGATGAAGTAAAAACAGCCGATAACGCCAGCTTCGGCTCTGTTGCCCGTCCGCTTACCGATATGGAAAAAATAATCGTTCAGCGTGAGATTGATACCATTTACCACGATTTTAAAACCCGTGTTTCAGATGGCAGAAGAAAGGACATGGAATATGTTGACAGTATTGCGCAGGGAAGGGTTTGGACAGGCGAGCGTGCTTTGGAAATAGGCCTGGTTGACCAGTTGGGAGGGTTGAACGATGCCATTGCCTGTGCCGCCAGGATAGCAAAAATTACCGACTACAGTTTGAGGGAATACCCGCAGCCTAAAACCCTGCTTGATATGCTGAAGAGCAGTTATGGAAAGAATGTTAAAACCAAAGCTATTAAAGAAGAACTCGGCAATGAAGGTTTTATGTTGTTTGAGCAGATAAAACGCGCAAAATCAATGGTAGGAACAGTACAGGCAAGATTGCCTTACGATATCATAGTAGAATAACCGTATTCCTCTACCTTTGCTGCGGAAAAAAATATTGCATGTCTAGATCCTATAGCCAGCTTAAAGCAATGCTTGCCATTACAAAAGCAGGCCTTATATCAATATTCCGGAGCCCTTCTGCTGTTGCATTCAGTTTTGCATTTCCATTGATCTTTATACTGGTGTTTGGTTTTCTCGGGGGCAGCGGGCGTGTTTCGCTCAGGGCTGCATTTGCGCCGGATACAGATACCTCCACCTTCCTCTACAAAGCAATCAATCATATACCCGGTATTACTATCGTGGAAAAGCCCGAACGGGAAATAAGTGAGGACCTGGTAAAAGGAAGACTTACTGCCGTTATTTCTATTCAAAAAAATGCAAATACTGCATCGCCGGAATATTTCATCAGGCTTAAAAGCTCCGAAGCCGTAAATCCTCAGAACATTGATGTACTGCGGTCGATCCTCAATTCGATCGTGGGCAACATGGATAAAAGGAAATTTCCTGATGCGCCTACAATTGCCCAAATCAGTGATCATGTTGAAAAAGTGCCGGGCCGCACGTATCGAACCATTGATTTTATATTGCCGGGGCAGCTTGGTTTTTCCCTGCTAAGCGCGGGCGTGTTTGGGGTGGCGTTCCTGTTCTTTAATTTAAGACAGCAACTGGTATTAAAACGTTTTTTTGCAACGCCCATCAGCCGCACGGGGATTGTACTGGGCGAAGGAATGAGCCGCGTTATATTCCAGTTGATCACCGCCATCGTAATATTGCTGGTTGGCTATTTCTTTTTCCATTTTACACTGGTCAACGGCTGGCTTACTTTTTTTGAGCTGCTGGTATTAAGCTTTATCGGCCTGATTGTATTCATGGCATTTGGCTTTGTGGTAAGCGGTATTGCCAAAAATGAAAGCACCATTCCGCCATTGGCAAATATTGTAACGCTGCCGCAGTTTCTGCTGGCCGGCACTTTTTTCCCGATCGATAATTTTCCCAACTGGTTACAACCCCTCTGCAAAATATTACCGCTTACGCATTTAAACGATGCCATGCGGAATGTTGCATTTGAAGGCGCTCATTTACCGGATTGCGGAAAACAAATGGGCATACTCGTGCTATGGGCTATAGCGGGCTATGCGCTGGCGGTAAAAGTGTTCAGATGGGAATAGAAGGGGATTTTGGATTTCTGATTGGTTGATTTAAGCTATGGGCTATCAGCTTTCAGCCGTCAGCTATCAGTAGTTTAGAGTTTTTGGTTTATAGTGTGGGAAACCACCACCTGCAACTCGCAACCTTGAACCACGGAGCCACAAAGACACGGAGTTACATAAGGAAGATTTGGGGTTTGTTGTTTATAGTTTGTGTGTAACCATAGCCGTCAACTTAAGCCCGGAGGGCTTGAACCGTGCCTGCGGCAGGCAGGTTTGAATAGCCGCGAGTGAAACTCACGGTAAAAAATGTCGAGGTTTTGTTGAACCCTGCAAGGGTTCAATATCAAAACTGTTTTATTTGTCCACCGGATGCACCGATGGCTAGTCAAATTAAATCCCGTTCGGGGTAATTTATTGCTCATGTTTTTAAGTTGACGGCTATGGTATGTAACCAACCTTGCAACCTGAAACTTGTAACCTGTAACCCGAAACAAAGGTGTAAGGTATAAGGTGTAGGGCATAAGCTAACCGATAAACCATAACCTACAAACTATAAACAACAAACCCGAAACCTGCAACTTGTAACCTGCAACCTGATATTATGCTTCGTTTTATTAAACAGATACTGATAGCCTTTTTTGTATTCGGGCTTATTATTTTTCTTATTTCGTTGTTGCTGCCATCCCGTGTGCAGGTCTCAAAATCGGTATTGGTCAATGCGCCTAAAGACAGTATTATTACTACTTTGTTGCGTATAGAGGACTGGAAAAAATGGAGCCCTTTTTTACAGGATAGCGCTATTCAATACAATATTGTATCTGGATCAAAGGTCAACTGGCAGGCCGCGGATGGTACTGTTCATTCAATAGAGTTGGATCAATACAACAGCGATAGCATCCTGGCTGTTATACGCGCCGGCGATAAAATCGTATTCAATAGCGGCTTTACCGTAAAGACATCTGTTGATAATGATCATATAACGAAAGTGGAATGGTGGATGATGGAAGAATTAAAATGGTATCCCTGGGAAAAATTTTACGGACTTTTTTCCGAAAGCTTCAAAGAAACTTATATCGAAAACAGTCTTGAAATGTTCCGGCGTTACGCGGAATCGCATTTTGCAATTGCTGCCGGTACTCCTGAGTAATTTTTTCCGGCAGTTATAAAATAGCCCCACGATCGTTCTGTACAGTATATGTGAAGCCGGCTTCATAACAAATAATTGTTCAAAAAAATATAAGTCTACTTGTTTGGTAGACTAAATACCCTATATTTGCTTTCAATTAACATGCTGCGCAATAGTATGTGCAGTAGCTTGTTTTTGATTGTTGCCTTGTAAGCTTTTAAATTAGAACTATGCTGTTTAATTCAACAACAAAACGCTCTCTTCATTTCAACGCTGTTGTCAGCACACAGTATTGCTGTTGCTGCTGTATCTGTTAAGTTGCTAATGCTTATTACACTTCTCATTCCTTATCCTGGGCGGGTACAATTTTTATACTAGCATTTCAATTAAATATTTATGAAACAAATCTTTGTTTGTTGCCGGGATGGTCCGTGTGGCAATCATTTAAATAAATAGCCGGCATCGTTGCAGCGATACCGGCCGTATAAAAAGGCTGACGTGAATCATGGCAGAAGAGCAATGACGCTTTTCCTGCCGCCTTATTATTGGATCGAATATAAACAAATATGTATGAAATTTAAGTGGCTTATATGGCTGAACTTGTTTTTTTTATTTGCAATAACACTTACCGCCCAGGTTAATGAAGTGCGGGAGGTAGAAGGAGTAGTAAAATCAGAAAAAGGTGAACCGCTGGAAGGAGTAAGTATTGGCGTGAAAGGTGCTGAAAATGGAACATTTACCAACAGCGGGGGATATTTTAAAATAGCATTACCAGCTACCAGCAATAGCATCGTTTTTTCTTTTACAGGATTTGCCAAACAGGAAGTAAAAGTGGTCGCCGGCAAAACAATGTCCGTTATCCTGAAGCAGGATATAGGTCAACTGGACGAAATAGTAGTAACTGCTGTTGGTATCAAGAATACAAAGAAATCTATCAATTATTCCATTCAACATCTTAAAACAGCAGAAATAACTGCTACCAAAGAACCAAATATAGTTTCTGCTTTGAGCGGAAAGGTAGCCGGGGTACAGATTAATAATAGCAGCGGGCAACCGGGCGGATCTGCAACCATACGCATACGGGGCAGTGCATCAGCACTGGGCGATAATTCGCCTTTGTTCATATTAGATGGCATGCCTATCGACAATTCCAATACCGGACTGGCCATTCAAAATGCCAACCAGATTGTAAACCAGTCTAACCGGACAGTAGACATCAACCCCAATGATATAGAAAGTATTTCTGTGCTCAAGGGACCCGCTGCTGCTGCATTATATGGAATACGCGCATCGAATGGTGCTGTTATCATTACAAGTAAAAAGGGATCTTATGGAAAAGACAGGCAGAAACTGAAAGTATCACTGTACAGCAGCCTTACATTTGAAACCATTGCAAGAAGATTGCAGCCTGCGCAAACAACATTCGGACAGGGCGTAAATGGAAAATATACAACGCCTGGTCAAAATGGATCAGAAGACAGTTGGGGCCCTTTGCTTGATACGCTTACATACAGCACTGTGGCCAGTAAATGGGACAAAAATGGCACTATAGTCGGAAAGAACGATCCCACCTCTAACGGCATTCCTGTAAACAGGTACGACAACATTGGTAGTTTTTTTGAACTAGGTTATACCAATGACAATGCTGTAAGTATAACCGGTAATAGTGAAAAGCTCGGCTATTACTTTTCGTTTGGCAGACTTTATCAGAAAGGCATTGTACCCACTACTGATTTCTTTCGCAACACAGTGCGGTTCGGAACAACCTTTCGTGCTACCGACAAGCTTGATTTTAATGTATCCGTTAATTATTTTAATTCGGGCTCTCACAACAGGATGTTACCGGGGGGTGCGCCTGCCGGCACCTTGCGTAGCTTAATCAATACGCCTGCTAATTTCGATATTACCAACGGGCTTTCAAATCCTGCCGGAAATCCGCTTTCATACACTTTTGAAGATGGTACACAACGGGCTTACGCAGGTGGCACACGTGGGTTCGACAGTCCATTCTGGTCGCTGAACAACAATCCTCATCCGGACAATATCAATCGTGTTGTGCTGGTAGAAGAAACCAATTATAAAATTCTTGACTGGTTAACGGCAACGTTCAGGTTGGGAACCGATGTATCTTTTGAAAAAAGAATGTCCTTATTCAATAAAGGATCTGTTGCTTTTCCTGCAGGTATATTGGTAAACTATAATTTCTTTAACAAAGATATCAATACAGATGTCTATCTCACAGCGAATAAAAAGTTGTCAGACGATTTTAACCTGAAAGTGATCGCAGGGCATAATTACTTCGATCATCATCTTAACGCCACCTTAAACCAGGGTAATAATTTGAACCTGCCTGGTTTTGAGAACATCAGCAACGCCTCTACTTTCAACATTCAGCAAAATATTACTAAAAGAAGGCTTGTGGCAGGTTATGCCAGTGCTGAACTGGATTATAAAAAATGGCTGATACTGAATGTTACAGGCAGAAATGAGTGGACCTCTACCCTTGCCAGGGGTAAGAATTCCTTCTTTTATCCTTCTGTGAGCCTTGGATGGATTGTAAATGAGTCTCTTAACTGGTACGCTCCGTGGCTCGACTACCTGAAGCTAAGGACTTCGTTTGCACGGGTAGGCAATGATGCATCTCCTTATTCCCTGGCTACTTATTATTCTTCTGCAACGCTCAGCGGATCTGTTCAGGGACAAACGCTCAATTTTCCTTTTAACGGGTTGGCAGGTTACAGCATCAACAGCAGCCTTGGCAATATTAATTTAAAGCCGGAACAAATCACATCGTACGAAGGCGGATTGGAAACCTGGCTGTTCAAAAACAGGCTGGGTGTGGATGTTTCAGCATATAAAAATGAAAGCCGCGACCAGATACTGCCTGTAAGTATTCCCACATCAACCGGCTTCAACAGTTTCATCACCAATGCGGGACTGATCACCAACCAGGGAGTAGAAGCGATTGTGACTGGCGTATTGGTAAACAAATCTTCCTTTAGGTGGACGGCTATACTCAACTTTGCACATAATCAGAGCAAAGTACATTCCTTAACTGAAGGCAGCGGTATCATTTCGCTGATGAGCACCAATGGAGGAACACAGGTGATAATGGCAGGACAGCCCTTTAGTGTAATCTATGGCAGAGCGTTAACTACCAACGAAGCAGGAAAGGTTTTGATTGATGACAGGCAAACCATTAATGGCGCTCCCAATGCCAGTTATGGATTACCTCTGGCAGAGGCTGCTCCAAGCGTTATAGGAGATCCCAATCCATTGTGGAATGCGGGGTTGAGAAACACGATAAGCTATAAAAATTTCAGTCTTTCCTTCCTGTTCGATAACCGTTATAAGTTTGATATCTACAACAGCACGTTGGCGCAAATGGTAAGCAACGGTGTGGCAAAAGTTACGGAAAACAGGTACGACCAGGTAGTATTTGACGGAGTTGGGTTAACCAGCGGAAAAATAAACGATATACAGGTAGTCCCTGGAGAAGCATGGTACAGAAGCACGATCAACTATGGATCCGTTTATATGGAAAAAGACCTGTGGTGGATACGCTTGCGTGATATTAACCTGAGCTACACCCTGCCGGAAAGCCTGCTTGATAAAATCCGTTTGTCGGAACTCGAACTGACCCTGACAGGAAGAAATCTTTTTCTGTTTACAAATTATTCCGGAAGCGATCCGGATGTAAACCTGCGTGGAGGTTTTACCAATGGCTTTGGTTCAGACTTTTTTAATTACCCTACTACCAAAAGCTACGGTATAACGTTGCGTGCCTCATTTTAAAAAAGACAAAGTAAATAGTATGATGACAAAGTATATAAAATGGCTGACGATAGTAACAGTAATGCCTGTTTTGTTTTCGTGCAGCAAAATGCTGGAAAATACCAATATCAATAAAAACAATCCCTCAGATATTCCTTTAACAGGATTACTGCCTGCCGCGGAAGTAGCATTAACTTATAATATTGCCGCGGATTTTTCAATGCGATCGTCCATTTTTGTACAGCATATTGGTGGTATTGGCGGATTTGCAGTAAACGACGACAAATATGATTTTGCCACCAGCAATTTTGATGGCGCCTGGGCAAACGCGTACGGCAAATCGTTGAACAATCTTTTGCAGATCATAAAAAAGGCGGAAGCTGCAGGCGCTCCCCGTTATGCAGGTATAGCTAAGGTGCTTACTGCATTGTCGTTGGGCACTTTAACCGATGCATATGGGGATATACCATACACAGAAGCGTTGAACCCCGAAATTCTTGCTCCCTCGTACGAAAGCCAGGAAGCGATTTATAATAAAATACAATCGTTGCTGGAAAGTGCAGTGAGCGACTTACAGCAAACAACAGGGCTGGCACCAGGCAACGATGATGTAATATTTAAAGGAAATATTGCAAGATGGATCGCCTCGGCATGGACGCTGAGGGCGAGATACGCGCTTCACCTGAGTGCACGAAATTCTCAACAGGCCGCGCAGCAGGTGCTGGGCTTTTTGTACGATGGTAATACCTATCGCGGGATCCAGCATAACGATGGTGATATTGCTATTACCTTCGGAACGTCCAATAACCAGGCTTCACCCTGGTTTACGCAGGATGCCGGACGCCCTGGCTGGTACGGTATGGGCGGATACCTGGTGGATCTGCTGAATGGTGACCCGCCGGCTGTTCCTGTTGATCCACGCAGGGCGGCATTTGCTGCCCCAAGGCCTGCCCCCGCACCGCCCGATACATATGTTGGATCGCGTCCGGGCATACCCACAGCCGCATCAAATATTGTGGGTGTAAATACTTATTACGGAAGAAATAATTCCCCGGTGTCTCTTCTCAGTTTTCCGGAGGCAAAGCTGATTGAAGCAGAAGCAAGGCTGTTACTGGATGAAAATGATCCGCTTATTCAGGCTTCGCTGGAAACAGCAGTAAAAAGCTCATTTGAAAAAGTTACTTCAGTTGCTGACCCGTTCGCCAGCCAGCAAAACCAGGATGAATATATTGCCAAAAGGGTACAATTGAATGGCAGTGCAGCCGAAAAACTCAAAACCATCATTACTCAAAAATATGTTGCGCTTTACCTGAACCCTGAAGTCTGGGTAGATTATCGTCGTACAGGATATCCTGAGTTATCACCGGCAACCGGTGGCGCCACCACTATTAATCCTAATGGAGAAATTCCCAGGAGATTTTCATATCCTAACAGCGAAGTAAACCTGAACCCACAGCTCCCTGTAAAGAGCTCGGATCTGCAGCAACCCAGGTTATGGTGGGATCAATGATTTGTATACTTATTCTGATAAAAAACAATAAAGCAATAATAAAATGATGATCAAGTTTCATGGATATAGAAAACAAATCGTTTCAGCGGCAGCAGTTTTTATTATGGCAGCCTGTCAGCAGTCAACAACAATACCCGATACAAACATTTCCGAAGATGGATTTCAGGGAAAAATCGGCAAAACGGTAGAGGAATCGCAGGAATGGTGGCCGGAAAAGAAAAAAGCAACAGACGGAGCGCCGAATGTATTGGTATTTTTATTGGACGATGCGGGCTACGGAACGTCGAGCGCGTTTGGCGGTTTAATGGAAACACCGGTACTGGACAGTCTCGCCAATAATGGTCTCCGGTATACGAATTTTCATACTACGGGCGTATGTTCGCCCACAAGGGCGGCCCTGTTAACCGGGCGAAACCATCATTCCGTACATATGGGGCATCTCAATTACAACGCATTGGGGTATCCCGGCTACGATGGTTACCTGCCTGAAGACAAAGCAACCATTGCCGAAATTTTGAAGGAAAACCACTATAACACCTATGCTGTAGGCAAGTATCATGTTACGCCCGTTAGTGAAATTACCTCAGTTGGTCCTTTTGACAGGTGGCCGTTGGGAAAAGGATTTGACCATTTTTTTGGCTGGCACCTGGGACATACCGATCAGTATCATCCCAACTTATATGAAGATAACCAGGTAACAAGCGTGGAGCCTAACAAGCAGCATGTTACAACGCTGCTGGCAGACAAAGCGATCAAATACATTGCCAACCAGCGCTCGATTGCCCCCGAAAATCCATTCTTCCTTTACTTTTCTGTTGGTGCCATTCACTCACCACACCAGGTAGATAAAAAGTGGAGTGATTTGTATAAGGGAAAATTTGATAAAGGCTGGGACTGGTATCGCGAAGAAGTGTTTGAAAGGCAGAAAAAGCTGGGCATCGTTGCACAGAATGCAGAACTGCCTGACCGGGATCCTTCAGTGCCTGCCTGGGAAAGTCTTTCTCCTGAAGCCCGTAAATTGTATGCCCGCTATATGGAAATATATGCTGGCTTTATGACGCATACCGATCATGAGTTTGGCCGCATTATAAAATACCTGGAAGAAGTGGGAGTGGCAGACAATACAGTTGTAATTGCCATCATTGGTGACAATGGCTCCAGCCACAGCACTGCCCATGGTAACATTAATGGATATATCAGCCAACTGGAGGCTGATAAACAAGTACCGGAAGGGCTTAAGATATATGAAAAAATGGGAACCGAGCATTCGTTTATGGATGCGCCATCCGGCTGGACGCAGGCTACCAATACCCCCTTCCGTTTATGGAAAACAGATGCCAATGCCGAAGGAGGTACACGCAATCCTTTAATTGTATACTACCCGAAAGCGATAAAAGAAAAAGGCGGCATACGCAAGCAATACAGTCATGTAATAGATATCGCGCCCACTATTATTGATATTACCGGCTCGAACATTCCTGCCGTTATAAAAGGACATGCTCAAAAATCAATAGAAGGCACCAGCTTGTTTTATTCTTTAAATGATGCCAAAGCAGCAGACAGGCATACAATTCAGTATTATGAGCTGAGGGGTAAAAGAGCAATATACAAAGATGGCTGGAAAGCCTCCGTATACCATGAAAGCGGTACCAGTTTCGCTGACGATGTGTGGGAATTGTATAACCTGAATGAAGATTTTAATGAACGGATAGATATAGCCAAACAAAATCCCGGTAAGTTGAAAGAGCTGCAGGATATCTTCGATGGAGAAGCAAAGAAGTATAATGTTTATCCGCTGATTGATGCCAGGCAGGGTAGGGGAGCCGGAGGAAGAGAACGCAGCGCTTTTGGAACTGCCGATAAAATTATATTGTACCCGGGGGTAGACCAGTTCTTAACATTGAGCGGCCCACAGTTCAAATCTGAATCGTTTAGCATAACAGCCAGTGTTGACATTGCATCGGTTAATGAGCAGGGGGTATTATTCGCAACAGGCAGTGAATTTGAGGGACTGAGCCTGTTCGCTAAAGATGGAAGATTTCAGGTGGCGCATAATACCGGTTCTGTAGTCCGGCACCTTGAGTCGGATAAGCTGTTAACTGTGGGTAAACATGAACTAAAGTTTGAGCTGAACTATACCGGCAAAAAGCAGGATCTGATCTTAGCTACCCATATCAAAGCACAAAAACAGGAAGATATTGATGCAGGAACTGAAAGTATTTATATTGATAATGTAAAAGTAGGAGAGCGTACGATCAAAGCTTCCGAAGCAAGGTATGTCGGCTTTTATAAGGATGCCATTGATGTAGGAGAGGATCTGAATTCACCGGTAAGCAACCGTTATCAATCACCTTTCAGGTATACAGGGAAACTGAGTAAAATAGTTATTGAATACGGGAAGTAAAAGACAGGGCTGGCAAAAAGGGTGATCATTGTGGACTCCTACATGTTTCTTACCTTGCGCAATACCTGACCTTTCAAAAATAATGCTTATTATCATGAACAGACTATTATCCGGGTTAATTGGGACATGCTTGCTGTTAACATTCAATACGGTGAATGTAGCCGCACAAAGCACCGCCAGGCGTCCCAATATTGTTTTTATTTTTTCGGATGATCATGCCTACCAGACGATCAGCGCATACGGAAGCAAGCTGGCTGTAACGCCCGGTATCGACAGGATCGCGAAAGAAGGAGCATTGTTTAAAAATACTTTTATTACCAATTCCATCTGTGGTCCCAGCCGGGCTTGTTTGCTCACGGGAAAGTACAGCCACATGAATGGTTATAAATTAAATGAACGAAAGTTTGATGACAGTCAGCAGGTATTTCCCGAATTGCTGCAGCAGGCCGGCTATCAAACCGCCTGGGTAGGTAAATTACATTTGGGTTCTGTTCCCAAAGGGTTGGATTACTGGAATATTTTACCCGGCCAGGGACATTATTACAATCCTGATTTTATTAAAACCGGTTACGATACAAGCCGTGTTACAGGCTATGTAACGGATCTCATCACCGATTTTTCCATCGACTGGATCAACAAAAGAGATACTTCCAGACCTTTCTTTTTGGTGATCGGGCAAAAAGCAACGCACCGCGAATGGCTGCCCGCGCTCGAAGACCTGGGTGCCTACGATGATGTTGACTTCCCGCTCCCTGCTACATTTTACGATGATTATAAAGGAAGATTGGCTGCTCAAAAACAGGATATGACCATTGATAAGACCATGACGCTGGCGATGGATTTAAAAGTGCATGCTGATTATGAAAAGGCGAGAGATTACAGCAGGATGAACCCGGAGCAGAAAAAAATATTTTATGATTATTATGAAAACAAGATCAGCAAAGAATTTGACGAAAAAAAAATGACAGGAGATGCGTTGGTACGGTGGAAATACCAGCGTTACCTGAAAGATTATCTTTCTACCGCAAAGTCGCTGGACAGGAACATTGGCCGCGTGCTGGATTATCTTGATAAAAACGGGTTGGCTGAAAATACCATTGTGGTATACGCTTCAGACCAGGGATTCTATATGGGAGAACATGGCTGGTTCGACAAACGTTTCATGTACGAAGAGTCACTGAAAACAGCATTTGTAATGCGTTATCCGGGAGTGGTCAAGCCGGGCACTGTTATCAACCAGTTTGCTTTGGGTATAGACTGGGCGCCCACCCTCCTCGATGTAGCAGGAGTAAAGATCCCCGATGCCATACAGGGCAGATCATTATTGCCTTTATTAAAAGCCGGGAGTAAAAATATTGCCTGGAGAAAGAACATGTATTATCATTATTATGAATTTCCCCAGCCTCATCATGTATATCCTCATTTTGGTATCCGTACCGAAAAGTATAAGCTGATACGGTTTTATGGCGGCGCTGATTCGTGGGAACTGTTTGATTTAGCGAAAGATCCCGGTGAGCTTAATAATATATATGGCGACAAAAAGAATGAGAAAATAGTAGCTGCTTTGAAGGCCGATCTGCGCAAATTGATCGTGGAATATAAAGATGAAGAAGCTTTGAAATTATTGGAGAATTAGTGCATTTGTTATGAAGGGAAGAAATAGGTTTATATATGGAGTAATAATATCCGTTGTTGCAATGATCGGGGCATCAGGTTGTAATCAGCAACCTAAAGAAATATCCGCAACGGTTAAAGCCGATAGCCTTGCCGGTAAAGCTACCTGTTGTGTGGCACCACTCTCCAGGCTGGCAGTGTTTACGCAGGCAGATTCATCTGCAAATTCCGGGAAAGACACCGTTAAGATGTTGTGGATACCCGGCGGCACTTTCCAAATGGGAAGCGAGGATTTTCCCGATGCCAAACCGGTGCATCAGGTTACGGTTTCCGGCTTTTGGATGGATGAGCATGAAGTAACCAACGGCCAGTTTGCGGCTTTTGTAAAAGCTACCGGGTATAAAACGGTTGCTGAGCGCCCACTGAATCCTGCGGATTTTCCCGGTGTACCCCCTGATAAGCTGGTGCCCGGCTCTGCGGTATTCACGCCTCCCGCACATAAGGTGACGCTTGATAACCCTTTACAGTGGTGGCAATATGTACATCATGCCAGTTGGGATCATCCCGAAGGACCTTCCGGCTCGGTTGAAAAAAGAAGCAATGAGCCCGTGGTTCACGTTAGTTATGAAGACGCGGCCGCTTATGCAAAATGGGCAGGCAAGCGGCTGCCCACCGAAGCGGAATGGGAGTTTGCAGCAAGAGGAGGAAAGCAGTATGCCCGGTATTATTGGGGCGAAGCATTAAAACCGGGAGGCAAATGGCCGGCGAATATTTTCCAGGGCAGTTTCCCCGAAGGCAACACGAAAGAGGATGGGTATACCGGCACAGCTCCTGTTAAAATTTTTCCGCCCAATAATTATGGTTTGTATGATATGGACGGCAATGTATGGGAGTGGTGCGAAGATTATTACCGTCCCGATTATTATAAAAACAGTCCGTCACAAAATCCCACAGGCCCGGTTGACAGCTATGACCCCGATGAACCGGGCGCGGTAAAGCGTGTGCAAAGAGGAGGCTCTTTTTTATGCAGCGACCAGTATTGCATTCGTTACAGGGCAGGCAGCCGGGGCAAGGGGGAAGTAAGCAGCGGCAGCAATAACCTGGGGTTCAGGTGCGTGAAAAGTACCGGCGATAAGCGGTAAGCTGCAAATAAAGCAGTAGCGGCTTAAAACGGATCTGCCGTCATCATTATGCCCGGTTCTCGTTTGTTTGCGAAGCCACCATCACTTTAGGATCCTGGTCTTCTGCGTGGATGATTGCAACAGCAGGCTTCAATTGTATCAGCTTTACAAAATGCAGCCCGCGCATTATAAAAAATGTAAGGTCAAACTCAAACCATCGCATGGCGAAGTTGGCCTTGTCTTTAGCATAATGATGATTGTTTTGAAACAGCTCTCCCATTAATAATATACCCCAGGGAGATGAATTTTTTGAATGATCGCCATTATTGTAATTGCTGTACCCGTATTTATGGCCGCACCAGTTTACAATGGCTCCCTGCACCGGGCCCATAAAAAAATGAATGGGCAGTAGCAGGAACCACCATGCATTGGGCGCGAAAATGATATATACCATCGTGTACAGTAAGGCGAACGCCAGGCGTGTAACCATGTGGTGCCCAAACCTGTCAAGCTTCTTCCATACAGGAAGGTACGCTGCGGTAAATTGCGGATCAGGAATATTTTTGCCGGTATTAAAGCTGCTGTATATTTTGGCCGTATGCCACATCATTTGCCAGATGTCTTTAAAAAAATGAGGGGAATGAGGATCCTTTTCACTGTCGCTGTAGGTATGATGCATCCTGTGCATTACGGCGTATGCCCGTGGCACCAGGAACGACGAGCCCTGTAAGAGCCAGGTTAAAAAATAAATTACTTTTTCACCTCTTTTGCTGGTGGTATACATTTGATGGGAGGCAAACCTGTGAAGGAAAAAAGAATGAAAAAAGAGCGATAAAAACCAATGCGATAGGAAAAAGCCTAAGATTATGTACATGCTGATTTATTCTGATAAAAAGCGCAAAGATACCGCACAATCTTTGTATATCGTCAATTAATATCAGTTACAAGTTTCAGGTTACAGGTTTGAAGTTTATAGTTTTGGGTTTGAAGTTTCGTGTTTTCGAACCATAACCCCCAAACTTTATAATTTTTAGTTTTGGGTTTGAAGTTGCACAAGACACTATAAACAACAAACAATAAACCCTGAACAATAAACGCCAAACATCTCAAATTTCAAATCTATTATTCCTCTGCAACTCACCGCTGATAGCTGATAGCTGACAGCTTCTCTACGCATTCCTGTTGATGCAATTCAGATCGTCAAAAGCAACTTCCAGTCTTTTGATGAAAGATTCTTCGCCCTTGCGTAACCAAACCCTCGGGTCATAATATTTTTTATTGGGTTTATCTTCTCCTTCCGGATTGCCCAGTTGCCCCTGCAGGTAACCTTCATTCTTTTTATAATATCCCAGCACACCTTCCCAGAAAGCCCATTGCAGGTCTGTATCAATGTTCATTTTGATCGCACCATAGCCTATAGCTTCACGAATTTGATGTTGAGGTGATCCGCTGCCTCCATGAAATACAAAGTATACCGGTTTGGCGGCTGTTTTTAATTCTTTTTCAATATACAATTGGCTGTTGTTCAATATTTCAGGACGAAGCTCCACATTGCCCGGCTTGTAAACGCCATGCACGTTGCCAAATGCTGCCGCTATGGTAAATAATTTGCCAACTTTGCTCAATTCTGTATATGCATATGCTACGTGCTGGGGTTGTGTGTATAATTTATCATTTTCAACATCACTGTTGTCTACTCCATCTTCTTCACCGCCGGTAACGCCCAGCTCAATTTCAATACCCATACCCAAAGGCTGCATACGTTTAAAAAAGGCTACGGAAGTTTGGATATTCTCTTCAATAGGCTCTTCACTCAAATCAAGCATGTGAGAGCTGAAAAGCGGTTGGCCTTTTTCTTTGAAATATTGCTCACCTGCGTCAATCAGGCCACTTATCCAGGGCAGCCATTTTTTGGCGGCATGGTCGGTATGCAAAACAACCGGTACGCCATAGTATTTAGCTACATTATGTATATGCAATGCGCCCGAAACGCCGCCCGAAATGTTAGCCTGCAGATTTTCATTGGGCATTCCTTTACCGGCAATGAACTGTGCGCCGCCGTTTGAAAATTGAATGATGACAGGCGAATTTACTTTTGCTGCAGTCTCCAGGGTAGCGTTGATCGTATCTGTACCTATCGTATTTACAGCAGGTAATGCAAATTTGTTTTCTTTAGCGTCTTTGTACAATGCTTCCAGCTCTTCGCCGAACAGTACGCCTGCTTTATATTTTTTCATGTTGTGATGTAGTTAGTGTAAGAATGTTACGTGTTAAATGATCCTTTTTGAGCGCTGCGAAGATACTACACTTCACTCTTTTATAAAATTTCTTCTGAATTCAGTTTCAATGCCTGTTTTTTTACCTGGTCGTGCTTATAAACTCATATGCCAACCAAACAACATATAATTATCGTATCCTTATGAGCGTTAACTTCGTGTATACGTGAAAAATATTTTGACTTTCAGTCAACATTTTGCACATAATCATTGTCCTGTAAAATACATAAACTAAACTGATATGCTTTTTAGCAGAAAGGACCGTACAGTTTCGAATGATTTTTTTTGTACGATAAAGCAGATATCCTTTTTACTTGCCGCTTTTTTATTATCTGTCTTATTTACAAGCGCTCGTACAGGTGGTCATTGGTCAACTTATCATGATCATCTCCAGGATTCGGTAAGGGTAAGAGGAAAAGTGACCGATGCGGATGATAAAACACCCCTGCCGGGTGTGTCTGTAGAAAATTTGCGCAGCAACCAGGGCGTTATGACAAATAGTGAAGGAGAATTTACCCTTTACGCGCAGGCAGGCGACCGTATTCAATTTACCTACATCGGAAAGGCGCCCAAAACGATCCTATTCAGAGGCGAAACTTTTTTACCTGTTGAATTGCAGAAAAGCGATGGCGCTTTGGCTGAAGTAGTGGTTACCGGCTTTCAGAACCTTGATAAAAAGAAGTTTTCCGGCGCTGCGGCTTCTTTGAAGGCCGCGGATGTTAAGATAGATGGCATTGCAGATGTGAGCCGCATGCTCGAAGGCAGAGCCGCCGGTGTATCAGTACAAAATGTATCAGGTACTTTTGGCGCTGCGCCTAAAATACGCATAAGAGGCGCTACTTCCATCAACGGAGATAACAAACCGTTGTGGGTGGTGGACGGAGTAGTGCTGGAAGATATTGTTAACATTTCGAATGACCAGTTGTCCAGCGGAGATCCCACTACTTTGCTGGGCTCATCGGTTGCCGGTATCAATGTGAACGATATAGAAAGCTTTGATATATTAAAAGACGCCGCGGCTACTGCGTTATACGGAGCCAGGGCAATGAACGGAGTAGTGGTGGTTACTACCAAAAAAGGCCGTGCCGGCCGTCAGGTGATCAATTATACCGGTAATTACAGTACCCAGTTCAAGCCTCAGTATGCTGATTATAATATCATGAACTCCGTAGAGCAGATGTCGGTATTATCCGAGCTGGATCGCAAAGGATGGCTTACTACCAGTATATTATTGGGTGGCGACTATGGTATTTACGGCAAGTATTTCGACCTGGTGAATACAGTGCTGCCTGATGGAAGCTTTGCATTGCCCAATACAGTAGAAGCTAAAAGAGACTATTTGTTGCGATATGCCAAAGCCAATACCGATTGGTTTGATCTTTTGTTCCGCCAGTCGTTTTTGCAGGAGCACTCGTTGAGCATATCTTCGGGCACAGACCGGCTGCAATCGTTTTTCTCTACCAGCTTTTATAACGATAACGGCTGGACGCTGGCGGATAACGTAAAACGCTACACCCTCAACTTCCGGAATAATTATACGCTTTCCGACAGATTTACCGTAGGTTTCCTTACGACAGGCTCCTACCGCCAGCAGGAGGCGCCGGGCACCGTTAACCGGAGCGCAAACCAGGTAGAAGGCGGATTTGAGAGGGATTTTGATATCAATCCCTTTAGCTACGCGTTAAATTCAAACAGGGCATTAACGGCATTTGACGAAAACGGGGAACGCGAATATTTTACCAGGAATTTCGCTCCCTTCAATATTCTCACCGAACTGGAAAATAATAAACTTAAAATCAATGTAATTGACCTGAAGCTGCAGGGAGAGGCCGGGTATAAATTCACTAAAAATCTTAAATATGAATTTATCGGCGCTATCCGTTATGTGCGTTCTACCCGCGAGCAGGAAGTAACTGAAAACGCTAATATGGCGAATGCTTATCGTGCAGCCGATAATGCCGAAATGCGCAGGAGCAACAGGTTCCTTTACCAGGATCCTGAAAACCTGGGCGCCGAAAAAATAGTAGTGCTGCCTTATGGGGGCTTTTACAACAGAACGGAAGACCAGTTGCTCAACTTTGATGTAAGGAACAGTGTAAGCTATACCAATACGATTGCCGAAAAACATGAGATCGGCATCCTGGCAGGGCAGCAGATCAAGTACGCCGACAGGCAGAATGCTTCCAGTACAGGGTATGGTTACCAGTATGAGAATGGCGGCGTGGCCACTCCCGATTTTCATATCCTCAAGCAGATGATCGAAAGAAATTTTCCTTACTATGGAATGAGTAAGGACTTTGACAGGTTCGCCGCCTTTTACCTGAATGCTCAATATACGTATGACAACAAGTATAATTTTTATGGCACCGTTCGTTACGACGGATCCAACAGGTTGGGAGCATCGCGCACGGCACGCTGGCTGCCTACCTGGAGCTTTGGCGGCGCCTGGAATATAGACAGGGAAGATTTTATGCGGGATATTACTGTTGTTGATTTTTTAAAGCTGAGGGCAAGCTACGGATTAACAGCCAGTATGGGGCCGGCCACCAATTCCAATATTGTGCTGCGCAATATGAATATCCATCGCCCGTATTTATCGGATGTGGAAACCATCATATACATAGCCAACCTGGCCAATAATGAGCTCACCTGGGAAAAGAACTATACTACCAACGTGGGGTTAGACGCTTCTTTGTTTGGCAACAAGCTTACGGCAAGCATAGACTGGTACCAGCGTAAAAGCTTTGACCTGATAGCATTGATAAGGACTTCAGGTATTGGCGGGGAATCCCTGAAAGCAGCCAATTACGCGGACATGGCTTCTCATGGCGTGGAAGTATTGGTGGGCGCCACTCCCGTAAATACCAAAAACTGGAGCTGGAAGACCAATGTAACCTTTGGATACAACACGACCAGGATCACCCATTCGGAATACCTGCCGCGCATTTTTGACCTGGTAAAAGCGGAAGGCGGTAACCTGAAAGGCTATCCTGTGAACAGCCTGTTTTCTATCCGGTATGCAGGTCTCAACCCGTCTACAGGAGTGCCTGAGTTCATCAATGAAAAAGGGGAACGGTCTTCCGGTGTGTATTTGCAATCAGACAGCAGCAGTAATTTAAAGTTTGAAGGCTCCGTGGATCCAAAATTTACCGGCGGATGGAACAATACTTTTACATACCGGTCTTTTTCGCTCAACGTTTTTGTAACCTACCAGGCCGGTAATAAAATACGTTTATACCCGGCATTCAGGAACAGCTATACCGAACTGGACGCTACCCCCAAAGAGTTCTACGACCGGTGGGTGCTTCCCGGCGACCAGGATGTTACCAATATCCCCTCTATCATGGACTATTACCAGAACAACCTGAGCGTAAATGACAATTCAGCCTATCCCTATAATAATTACAATTACTCAACCGAAAGAGTAGCCAAAGGCGATTTTGTGCGATTGAAATCAGTATCTCTTACCTACCAGTTTCCGCCATCGTTTATTATGAAAAGCGGTTTCATAAAAACAACTGCTTTAACACTGGCCGCAATTAACCCCTGGCTGCTCTATTCCGACAAAAAATTACAGGGGCAGGATCCCGAGTTCTTTAATGCCGGTGGAGTGGCAATGCCGGTACAAAAACAAATTACACTTTCATTAAAAGCAGGCTTTTAATCAGCAATAAGTATGAAAAAACTATTTATTTTACCAGTAGTGAGTGTTTGCATAGCGCTTTCGGGCTGTAAGAAATACCTGGAAAAAGAGCCTGACAACAGGGCTAAGCTTACAAGTCCCGCCAAAGTATCGCAATTGCTGGCAAGCGCATATCCCCTGGCCAGCTACCTGGCTTTTTCAGAAACGATGTCAGATAACGTATCCGATAAAGGGAGTGGAGAAATAGTTGAAACTTTCCGCAATCCTTATTATTTCGAAAATGTTCAAACGCCCCGCCAGGATTCGCCTGATTATTTCTGGAATGCGTGCTATGAAGCCATTGCCGCGGCCAACCAGGCGCTGGAAGCCTGTAATACTGCGGATGATCCTGAACAATACCGGGCACAAAAGGGAGAGGCGCTGGTAGCGCGGGCCTATGCCCATTTTATGCTCGCTGTTTTTTATGCAAAGCCATATAACGAATCCACTGCGGCTGCCAGCGCCGGCATACCCTATGTTACGGAGCCGGAGACGGTGGTGATAAAAAAATATGAGCGTAAAACCGTTGCGTATGTATATGAAATGGTAGAGAAAGACCTGCTGGAGGGATTGTCTTTACTGGACGGTGCCGCGTATACGGCTCCCCGTTACCATTTTAACGGTACGGCGGCCAACGCTTTTGCCACCAGGTTTTATTTGTACAAAAAAGACTACGCAAAAACCGTTCAGTATGCCACTGCGGCTGTGCCCGACCTGTTGCCCAATCTCCGTGCATGGAATACTACCTATCAAACCTACGGCATCAATAATCTCCCGGCAGAATATCAAAAAACTTCTGAATCGGCCAATCTTTTGCTGGTTACATGTCCTTCTACGTACACCTATGGTTTACTTAATGCCCGTTCGCGATATGGTGTTACCCAGTCCAAGATCAATGAAATACTGAATACTTCTATTGAGGTTACCGGTGGCTCCTGGTCTTTTATACGGGGAACCGTGGGCGCACAGGATAATGTAGCGATCCCTAAATTTAATTACCTGGATTTTGTGGAAGATTATCCCGGTGCTGACTATGGTCTGCCATATGGCACTGTTTGCCTGTTCAGTGCCGAGGAAGTATTGTTCAATAAAGCCGAAGCCAATGTGTACCTGGGCAACACTGCCGCTGCCATTGCGGATTTGAATACCTATATGAGCACCCGCATTACAGGCGCCACGCCGGGTAATTTAGCAGCCAACAGGCGTATTACCGAAACAAGGGTAAGACAACATTATGGCAATGCATATGCCATAAAGGAGGCTTTGATATTATATATACTTGAATTGAAGCGTGCTGAATTCCTGCATGAAGGCATGCGCTGGATGGATATGCTGCGGTATGATATGCCGGTTACCCACGAGTTTGTTGGACCTGGTAACGCGCCGGTCGGTTCCATTACTATAGAACCGGATGATAAGCTCAGGCAATTGAAATTACCCGATGGTGTTAAGCTTTCGGGAATAGAAGATCTTAACAGGTAATAATGAATATAATTATGAAAAGATATAGCTCGTTTATTTCTTTATTTGTTTTTGCAGGCGTTTTATTGGCATCGTGCAAAAAAGAAAAGATCAACCCGGAAGATGCGGAAAACATTCATGACCTGGGTGGCGATACCTGGGTACGGGGCCCGATAGATGACTGGATCAGGGATTCGCTTACCAGCATTTACAATATTGACGTAAAGTACAAATGGAACCAGTTTGAAGACCTGGCTGATATAACCGCCATACTGGTACCGCCGAAGGAAGAACCGATCATCCCGTTGCTGAGCAGTCTTAAGAAAGCATGGATCGATACGTATTCCGCGGAAGGGGGAGAGGAGTTCTTTAAAAAGATCGTGCCCAAAAACATGTACATGGTGGGTAGCCCTGCGTTTAATCCGAACGGATCTGTTAAACAGGGGGTTGCAGAAGGCGGCAGGAAAATTATTGTACTGGATATAAACCGGGTTACGGTAAAAGGCATGCCTGGTTATACTGCCGGCGATTCTGTATTCTTTAAAAGAATGCTGTGGACCATCCAGCACGAGTTCGCGCACATCCTGCATATGAATATCATGTATCCTCAGGATTTTAAAAACATAAATCCAAGCCTGATCACTTCCAACTGGACAGATTATTCAAATGCGGAAGCTGTTAGAGATGGTTTTGTAAGCAACTATGCCATGAATGTATCTGACGATGATTTTGTAGAGACCATTACTTATATGCTGATTGAAGGAAAAGCGGGTTTTGAGCAATTGATCGCTTCCATCCCCGAAGGGGTTACAGACAGGGGCACCACCCGCGACCAGGCGGTTCTGAGATTAAGAACCAAAGAATCGATCATAGTGAATTATTACAAGCAGGTATGGAATATTGATTTTTATAAACTGCAGACCAGGGTACGTGCAGCCGTTACAGCTTTGATAAATTAGAATTTATTGTATGAGAAAGTTTTGGATACATACACCACGGAACATTATGGGGGCTATTTTGATGGTATCCCTTGCAATTACATCCTGTAAAAAGGAGGATGATCATTTATTTGATCAATCCGCTGACGAACGCATCAGCCAAAAGCTGGAGGAATACCAGCAGGTACTTACCGGCGCTCCCGATGGCTGGAAAGCTGTTTACACACCAGCGGCAGGCGGAACCTATAATTTTTATTTCCGGTTTAACGCGGAAAACAGGGTGTTCATGTATTCCGATTTTGATACCGCTACAGCCAACAACGAAAAAGAAAGCAGCTATCGTTTAAAGGCATTGCAACAGCCCTCTCTCATTTTTGATACTTATTCGTATATACATCTTTTGTCAGACCCCAGGGGCAGTGTAAACGGGGGGCAAAACGGGCAGGGCTTACAGGCAGATTTTGAATTTGCTATTAATTCGGTTGCGGGAGACAGTATGGTGCTGACCGGGAGGCTGAATGGCACCAAACTTACCTTGTATAAAGCTTCCTCCCGGGATTATGCAGCCTGGCAAAATGGAGACTGGGGTGATGCTTTGTCTTTCTTGAATGTTTCGAAGATCCTTGAATATTTCAAAAGGCTTGTAGTGGGGGGAACACAGTATGAAGTGGATGTTGATCCTGTATCAAAAACTATTATATTCCGCTGGTTATCCGGATCTAACCTTCAACAGGTTACGACCGGTTTTTCGTTTGATGCGGGAATGCTGGTGCTCGATGAGCCCGTTGTAAATGGCGCACAAACGATTACGGGATTTTCGGATATATCATGGGATCCGAATACAATGACAATACATCTGAAGGTCAATAATACTCCGGGTACAATAGCTGGTAATCCCGGTCCGCTGAAAACTGATACGGATGCTCCCGAACGATGGTGGCAGGAATCGGCAATAGCAGGGTACTGGCAATCACTCCGGGGATTTCATGTAAACGGAGAAGATGATGCATACGGATTTCTTCAAATGCCAGGCGCTCCCGACATGGTATTTATAAGCCAATACGGTAACAGTGGCGGAATAGTGTATGATTTACTCGGCTTTTTTGGAGAAACAGTAGGTTTTGGCGCAGGCTATAGTCCACCAACGTTTACCGCAGATGGCAGGGTTATTTTTTCCATACTGGGTGTTCTGGGAACGGTACCTGATGGAGCGGACCCTGCATTTTCAAATACCGCGCTTACTTTGGCCGATGAAAACGGGTTTTACCTGGTTCAAAAGTCAGAGAAAATTTATGATATGGTAAGTGCGGCGGATTCTAAAATATGGATAACCTGGGGCAGACCATAATGTATTTGCAAAAATCATTTCAGATAGCGCGGTTGTTTCCTATTAATGCTTATTTTTAGAATTATAAACCCAAATAATCACTGTATGAAAAAATGGACGCTGCAATCAGTAGCCGCTTTATTGCTGGCTATAGTAATATTTTTTTCTTCCTGCTCTAAAGAAGGACCTGCCGGGCCTGCAGGCGAAACCGGGGCAAAAGGCGATAAAGGAGACAAGGGCGATAAAGGCGATGCGGGAGATGCCGGTACGGCCAATGTGATTTATTCGGAATGGCTGGATGTTACGTTTGATTCAACATTTAATACTTCGAATGAGTTTACTGGTTGCCGGGCAGTCATTACTGCCGGTAAATTAACTGCAGACATTCTGGATATGGGAGAGATGAAAGTGTATGTAAATGTAAATGACCCGGACGACCCTGTTGTTTTTCCTCTTCCTTACAATGATGGAGCATTGTTTATTGATGTGTTTTTTGCTACCGGGGAGATCTATTTGTTCTCTAATGCAAATTTAACCGGAGTTCCGTTCAGGTACATCCTCGTTCCCGGTGGCACCGCGGCCCGTAAAGCAGGTCCGGCTGTTGACTGGAATGACTACAACGCGGTTAAAAAATACCTGAACCTGAAAGACTAAAATAACAGGAACTTTCCAACGGCCTGTAAGAACATGACGTATAGTGTTATGTTTTTACAGGCTTTTGCGTTAAAAACCGCTTGAATACACAATTTTTGTAATGAGTTTTACGATATTTGCACCATAAACCCTACTTAATCAGCTATGAAAGCTTTCCTGAATTTTGCTGCAGTTTGTTTTTTTTCAGTAATTGTATGTTCCTGCCAGAAAGAGCTCTCGCTTGATAGCAGTTTACCGGGAGGGAACAATAATAACAACAATAACAACCAATTGCTGGGAAGCTGGAAGTTTGTAAATCTTTCGGCAAGTACTGAATCAGTGGCTGAGGCAGTTTTTTTTGGCGAAAAAGTTTCTACTGTTACAAAATACAATACTGTAACGGAGAACAATAAGGGTTCTATTACATTTGACGGAAGCAACGCCAAGGTAAGCAATCTCAGCTATGAGATTGATACAGAATTAACTGTAACGGATTATTTAAATGGAGTAAAAGGGGATGAATTCAAAGTGCCTTTTAAATTTGCGGTTCCGCCAGTCAGTTCCTCCAGCAAATATCAAATAATAGGATCCGATTCTTTATACCTTCCTGAAGGATCTTTTTTTTCTATGCCCGATGGAAGCGGACAAACGCAGGGCTTTACAGAACCCAGCGGTGCAAAATTCTCTGTCAACGGCAATACGCTGCTCCTGACCACATCTGTAGCAAGAGATACTTCAATTTATGACGAAGACCTCGACGTGTTGTATAAGGTAACACAAAAAGCCGGCGGGATCATGAAATTTGAAAGACAATAGACTGAATGATCTGGTATTGGATAGATCTACAGCAACCGGACCAGTGCAGCTATATTTTTTTTGTTATTTACAAGTTCCTGTAATACCCATTCCCGTTCTTTACTATGCGAGGCTGAAAAATTTTCTTTTAAACACTTTTCGGTGGCATTTATAAAGTCAGCCGTAGTGTTGACAACAATGCAAATATTGTCTAATCCCGTGCCTGCTACCATAGCCGGGTTTGTAATACAAAACCTGCCGCAAAACAAAGCGTGCAGCAACTTCAGTTTAATCCCGCTGTCTGTAAAGGAAGGCAGCAGGTGAATATGGGCTTCAGTGATCAGGTTTTCCATGGCTTCCATAGACGGATTGGCGACCAGTTGAATATTCTTATGCGCCTGTACTGTCTTTACCAAAGCAGGCGACGGGTTTTTTCCGGCAATCACAAACAGGGTGTCTGCCAGCCGGGGAAAAATTTCTTTGATCAGCCACATGGCAGCCTTTTCATTTTCTGCTACTGACAGGTTTCCATGGTAAAGACAATAATTACCTTTTCCTTCTTTTGAGGTTATTTCATTCCATGAAACAAATACAGGCAATACCTGCACGTTGTGAAGTTGTCCGGTTGCTTGCCAGTAAGCGGCATCTTTGGCAGATACAGCCAGCCCCGCACTTGCTTTTTTAATGACAGCAGGCTCATACTTTTTCAATAGCCGGCTTTCCAGCAGGTAGTACCACTTATGGAAGAGCGAGGTGGAAGTTTTGCCAAGCTGCCGGTAATAATCCCATTCTACATTGTGCAATCTCAGCAGGACTTTCCTGTTTTTCAGAACACCGGTATGCAATAACCAGGAACAGTGTATTCCTTCCAGCAGCACGGGATGATTGTCTTGCAGCAATGTTTTTGCCAGATCGTTGCTGATTCTTGAGCTTACGATATAGGGAATGCGCCACTTTATGGCGGTGATCCCTTTCTTACGTTTGTAATACCGCACTGTTTTACAGTATTGAAGTAAGGCATCCTGCTGTCCTATACCATGATCAAAGCAGTGGAGATGGATGACCACGCCCTTTTCATGGAGATATTTCAGTTTCCAGAAAAGATCTACTACGCCTCCGTAATCGGGCGGGTACGGCACTTGTAAGCAAACGATATGTAACTGTTGATCCAATCTTATTTGAATATTTTTTGATAAAATGCAAGCAGCTTTTTTTCTTCTTCCTGCCAGTTGTACACTTTTCCCGCCTGCAGGCAATTGCCGGCAAGTCTTTGATACAGGTACTCATCTTCCAGCAGTTTGTTGCAGGCCCCCGCAATATTTTGTTCATCGGTAGCTGCTATCAGCACAGCTACTTCATATTCCTTATTGATGCTTTCATATTCGGGATATCGCATGGTAACCTGCGGAATACCGGCTTGTATATAGTCGAAAAACTTATTGGCAAGCGAATAATATTGATTCAACCCTGTGTTTTCAACCAGATTAATGCCTATATAGGCCGTTGCCGTAATGGCCTTCAGTTCCTGTGGCGGAACAGCGGCATGGAGCTTTACTTTGCGCTCCAGGTGGTGGCGGGCGATCAACGCCTTTGTTTCCTGCTCAAAATTCCCTTTGCCGTATATATGCAGCTCAGCATTTATCAGCTTCATAGCCGGGATCAGGCTTTCAAGACCACGGGCATGGTTAACCGCACCCTGGTAGAGAATAGTCTTCGTTTGGGGGGCGGGAAAAGAAGTGTGGTCGTTCAGGGGTACATTTCGTATTACTTCGAACCTGCTCCCATATCTCCTGTTAAATTCATCTGCAATGCTTTGCGATACGGTATAACCATACCGGAACCGGGGTACAGCAAACCGTTCAACGGCAAGCCAGCATTTTTTAATATAAGGGCGGCTCACCACCTCTTTCATTTCTGTAAAGAGCTCATGCGCGTCGTATACCCGCTCAATGCCTTTTAATGTCGAGATCAGATAACAGGGGATAATGGTATCGAGATCTGCCGCGCAAACCGCGTCCATCTTTTTACATAACAAAAAGAAAAAAAGCTTCAGGTTCCATTCCATATACGACAGCCACCCGGTCGTGAACCGGCAGTAAAGCCGCGTTTGCATGAAGGGTTGTTCCGGCAGGGGGGGAGCGCCCCTGTACCGGCGCCCAACCAGCACCACCCTATAGTTATGCTTTGCCAGCGAACCGCATATCCGTATCATCCGCTGGTCGTATACCAGTTCGCTGATGGCTGTAAAATAAATAGTTTTCAAAAAGAAGTCCTTGTTCTGTGAATTTCCGGGAAATTAATGATTCTGCCGGTAACCTGGCACATTTACTGCGGGGATGGCTTCTCCCGCCAATTATATTTGTTTTGAGCCGAAGCAAAGACCTTCGGTGAGAACTATTTTCATTTCGGAAAAATCAGAGATAAGCAAATACCGCAATAAAGTTCAGACTTTCGTATAGAAGCTTATGCCAATCAATCGACGGCCTCCGTCGTCATTTCGATCCCGCCCACAAGTTGTATTGGATTAAAGACATGTGGCGGCGGGTGAGAAATCTGTTGGGTAGTAGTGCAAAAGATGAACATAAGTACAAAAGCCCGGCAGATTTACCTTCGGTGAGTATAGTTCTTCCTCGCGTAAGAACGATTTAACTACAATCTCCGTATTGCTCGGTCGAAAGGACGATACAGAAATCGTTTTTTTCAAAAAGCGAAATTCCTGAATCTATTCAACCAACTGGTAAATTTCTTTAATATTTCTTCCCAAACCATCATAATCAAGTCCGTAGCCCACTACACACTTATCCGGTATGGAAAAACCTCAGTAATCAACGGTTACAGGAAATTCGGTGGCTGGAGGCTTATGCAGCAAGGCGCAGATTTTCAGAGAGGCGGGATGCTGGTTGCGCAACTGAGGTAAAAAAGTATGCATGGTTTTGCCGGTATCTATAATATCTTCCAGTATTATAATATCACGGTCAATCAAATCAATATCCAGTCCAATAGATGTTATTACCTGTCCTGATGATTTTGTGCCTTTATAAGAAGCAAGCTTTATAAAACAAATTTCTGCAGGAATATTCAATGCTTTGAACATATCCGAGGCAAACATAAAAGAGCCATTCAGTATCGCGATGAACAATGGCGTTTTTCCTGCATAGTCTTTTTCGATAGCCAGCGCCAGTTCTTTTATTTTTTCCGTTATCTCTTCTGCAGAAATATAGGGTTTAAATGTTTTATCATGTACTTGTATCAAAGCCATGCGCTAATTTTTATAAATAAGCAACTCCTGCCCAATTTTAAGATCATTGGTTTGTAAACTATTCCAGGTTTTAAGCTGATCTATTGCAACCGCGTATTTTTTTGCTATACTGTATAATGTTTCCTTATTTGTTACAATATGCTTTGTGGTGTTAACCATAGTTGTCAATTGCGCGTCAGCAGCATTAAACGCTGATTGCAATAAAACTTTTTCGCCATTTTCGAAAG
>JAHBTL010000034.1 GCA_019638615.1 Chitinophagaceae bacterium
ACAACATCGGCATTTGAGGACCATTTTTATATTAAACCCGCATTTCGTACCGTTGTAAATTGCGTAATGCGCCGCATAGAACTAAACACAAATATTCATGCTTCCATACAGGTTTGTTTTAACCTTTCCCGCAGCGCGGAGCTGCACATGATCTCTACCCGGCATACCAACGAAACGGTTGTTAAGGGAAGAAGCAACGGTTTGTTTGAGAAAAATGATATTGTTACCTGGCGCGCCAAACATTTCGGCATATACCAGCAGCTTGAAATGGAAATATCGGAAATGGATTTTCCCTTCAGCTTTGAAGACAGGATGGTAAAAGGGATTTTTAAAAGCATTACCCATCAGCATATATTTTCGGAAAAAGATGGCATTACTACCATGAAAGACATCTTTGTTTATGAAACACCTTTTGGCATAGCGGGAAAAGTATTCGATTGCCTGGTGCTGCGGGGTTATATGAAGGCGCTTTTAATAAGGAGGAACGATTGTATCAGGAAATATGCTGAGTCGGGGGAATGGAGGGCATTGCTACCGGGAGGATGACGCGGTTTGTTTTATTATTTAATCCGTTTGGAATATTTCATCGCTTAATTTTCTGCCCGGAGTGGTAATAAAATAAGACTTATCGAAGGAATTGAGCCGGTTATCGAAGCAAAACAGTCGTTTAGCGAAATAAGTTCTGCCGGTGCGGTATATTGAACATCTTTGTACTGTCATTAATGATAACGATATCCTGAAAGAAAGACCAACCACCCAAATCCTGAAGAACCGCCCCCGATCCCCTGAAAAACCTGAACCCTGAGAAAGAACCCAATCCTTTAAAAGCCAGGCCAATACCACAAAACCCAGGTCCATATCCAATGAAAGAAGTGCAATCCAGACCCATCAAAAACCGTATCCATATCTTTTGAATGATCAATATCTGGATCCTTAAAAACCAGGCCATCACTGAAGTCCGTCAGCCTCTATTAAAACCGTTATTTGCTAACGACCTAACCTCTGACAAGATTTCAAAATATTGAGTCCCGCTTTTGGCGGGGCTTTTTTATTACAGCATTTTAAAATTTCATTATAAAATTTGAGTGGCTCCAGGCGTCTGATAAATATTATCTTTATAAAAAACACAGCAGCCATGTCATTACTAAACCAACAGAATAACAAAGGCAAAAAGAAAGGGAACAAAAAGAACCAGCCTGCAAACAGCCAGGGTTCCAAATTCATTCAAAAACCTAAATCTACCGGTTTTATAAGCAAGCAAATGAATACCGGTTCACAAAGGGGCAGCTAAATGGCAACATTTGTGATACAACAAAAAGGGGTAAGCATTTCGTTTGCCCCTTTTTGTTTCGCTGCTATCTGGCAATTTCAATTTTTACTTTTTTATTCTTGATTTTCTCCTTTTGTACCAGGGGCAGTACAGCCGGCATCCTGCTTTTGCGCACCGCTACGAAAGAGAAAAAGTCTTTCACTTCTATCAGGCCGATATCTTCTTTCTTAAGCCCTCCTTTCTTACTCAAAAAACCTACAATATCAACTTTGTTTACTTTGTCTTTTTTACCGGCGCCTATAAATAAGGTAACCCATTTAGGCTTTTCCGGGAGCGTATAGTCTGCCGGGAGGTTCAATACTTCTATATCAGCGTCTATATACCCGGGTAATTTTTCATCCGGGGATAGTATAATAACAACCGTACCGCTTGCGTCCATGCGGGCCGTGCGACCGTTCCTGTGCATGTAGCTGTCTTCAGAAAGAGGCAGGTGATAGTGAATGATAAAACGGATGTTCGGAATGTCCAGCCCCCTTGCTGCAAGGTCGGTGGTTACCAATACATTCACGCTTCCGTTCCTGAACTTGCTTAAAGCAGAATCGCGATCGCGCTGCTCCATGGCTCCATGGTAGAAACCATTTGTAATCCCTTTTTCTTTGAGCATGCCGCTTGTTCGTTCAACGGAATCGCGGTGATTACAAAACACGATCACTGAACGATCGCCAATAAAACAGATCAACTGAAACAAAGAGGCTATTTTGTCGTTGATGGGACTCAGCAGTTTTTTTATTTCCAGCTTACCCGGTATGCCTTCCGCAGAGGTTAAAAAGTTCAGCCGCACAGGATCTGCCAGACCAACAAATGCGGGTATTTCAACCGATTCCGTTGCTGAAGTAAGTATTCTTTTTTGAACAGCCGGAAGAGACCTTATGATAAATGCCATTTCTTCCTGGAAGCCTGCTTCCAGCGATTTGTCAAATTCATCCAGCACAAGCGTACGGATAGCATCTGTTGTAATATTGCCCCGCCGGATATGATCTGCCAGCCGGCCCGGTGTACCTACCAGCAAGGCAGGAGGCTCCTTCAGATTGTTTTCTTCTGTTTCCCGCAAATGCCCCCCGTAACAGCAGGTTATCTTGAACGGAGTACCCATCTGCTTAAATACTTTCTCTATCTGCAAGGCAAGCTCACGCGAGGGCGTAATGATCAACGCCTGTGTTTTTTTATGGGACGCATCAAACGCTTTTATCAGCGGAAATAAGAATGCGAGCGTTTTGCCCGAACCGGTTGCCGACAATAACACCATATTGTCGTTTTTATCCACTGTTTCTATGGCAGCAAGCTGCATTTTGTTCAGCGCATCAATTTTTAACTTTTGGAGAATGTCTTCAGTTGACAGAATGGTAGATTTCATTTGCGCGAAGGTACATTAAACAAAAGGCCCATGAGTGTTGAAGTTGACAAAAGCCAGAAGCTGTTTCTTATCTTGCATATTCAAAACCCCGTAGTTATGCACCGGAGAACATTTTTACAGCAAACTTCACTGGTTTCAGCAGGCATATTTTTGTCGCCTCGTATTTCAGGCAGAGCGAACTTTCCTGTAGTGCGTATACCGGAAGCCGACAGGAAATTCAAAAGCGTTGCAGTTGAAAAAACCATTGAGTCCATCAAAAAAAACACAGGGAATAAAGAGATCGCCTGGCTTTTTGAAAATTGTTTTCCCAATACGCTGGACACAACGGTTGTTCACACAATAAAAAACGGCGATCCCGATACTTTTGTAATTACAGGCGATATACATGCCATGTGGCTGCGCGACAGCACCGCCCAGGTTTGGCCCTATTTACCGTTGATGAAAGAAGACCAGGCGCTGCAAACACTTATAGCAGGCTTAATCAACCGGCAAACCGACTGCATATTAACAGACCCTTATGCCAATGCCTTTAACGATGCCCCTACGGGCAGCGAATGGGAAAAGGACCATACCGCCATGAAACCCGAGCTGCATGAACGCAAATGGGAAATTGATTCATTGTGTTACCCTGTAAGACTGGCATACCACTACTGGAAAATTACCGGAGATACATTTCCTTTTGATGATAAATGGAAGGAAGCTTTACAGGCAATTGTAAAAACTTTCAGGGAACAGCAGCGAAAAAAAGACCGGGGGCCTTATACCTTTGGAAGAACCACCTCCTGGTCTACCGATACCGTGCCGGGCAATGGTTATGGAAATCCTGTAAAACCGGTAGGGCTGATCGTTTCCATATTCCGTCCTTCGGACGACGCTACCATTTTCCCTTTTCTTATTCCTTCGAACTTTTTTGCTGTAGCAAGCCTTCAGCAAATGGCGGAAATGAGCAGGGTAATATTAAAAGATGAACCGTTCGCCGCTCAATGCACTGCTTTTGCCACCGAAGTACAAAAAGCGTTGCAGGCTTACGGTACGGCAACGCATGCAGGATTTGGTAAGATATATGCGTATGAAGCAGATGGTTTTGGCAACCATCTTTTTATGGACGACAGCAATGTTCCGAGCTTACTAGGCCTGCCTTATTTCAGCAATGTAAAAACCACCGATCCTGTTTACCAGAATACCCGCAGGTTTATTTTAAGCGACAGCAATCCCTACTTTTTTAAAGGAGCAGCGGGCGAAGGCGTGGGAAGTCCGCATACATTGGTAGACATGATCTGGCCGATTGGAGTGGTAATAAGGGGGCTGACGAGCACGAATGACAATGAAATCAGGCATTGCATTGATGTACTTCAAAAAACGCATGCCGGCACCGGCTTTATGCACGAAAGCTTTCACAAAGACGATGCATCGAAGTTTACACGAAAGTGGTTTGCCTGGGCGAATACGCTTTTCGGGGAATTTATTTTAAAAGTGTATAAAGAAAGACCGCACTTACTCAGGTAACCGGCTGGAAAGTAATCACGGTGAGGGATAAGTTGATGCTGAAGTGTTTTTACTTCATAAAGGTCATACTGCCTTATTCTCCTGCGCTTCACATCCCGCTGTTTTTCATCATATCGTCTTACATTTGCCATAACGATGAATACCACTGCCATGTCTTCACAGCCTCAGTTAACGGCTAAAGATTTTGCCACCGACCAGGAAGTACGCTGGTGCCCGGGATGCGGCGACTACTCTATACTGGCGCAGGTGCAGCGTATTATGCCCGGGCTCGGAATACCCAGGGAAAACATTGTTATTATCTCAGGCATAGGCTGTTCATCCCGGTTTCCCTACTATATGAACACTTATGGCATGCATTCCATCCACGGCAGGGCAACCTCCATTGCTTCGGGCTTAAAAGCCAGCCGGCCTGATCTTTCGGTTTGGATTGTAGCGGGCGACGGAGACGCATTAAGCATTGGGGGCAATCATACCATTCATTTGCTCAGGAGAAACTTTAATGTAAACCTCCTGCTTTTTAATAACCAGATTTACGGGCTGACCAAAGGGCAGTATTCTCCCACATCGGAAGAAAGAAAAGTGACCAAATCAACCCCGTTTGGAAGCATAGATCATCCGTTCAATCCCTTAGCGCTTGCGATGGGTGCAGACGCAAGCTTTGTAGCCCGTACCATGGACCGCGATCTCAAACATATGCAGGAAATACTGATCCGCAGTAACCAGCACAAAGGAGCGTCCTTTACCGAAATATACCAGAACTGTAACATTTTTAATGATGGCGCTTTTGAGATCTTTACAGAAAAAGCCTCAAAACCCGATCATGCACTCTTTCTTGAACAGGGCAAACCGCTGGTATTCGGCGCCGGCAAAAACAAAGGCATACGACTGGATGGCTTTACGCCCGTTGTGGTAGCGCTTGGTGAAACATTTACCACAGATGACTTATGGGTGCACGATGAACGCGATTTTTATAAGGCCCAGATACTGGTAAGAATGTTCGATGATCCATCCTTAGAAAAAAGCCTGCCCCGGCCTTTTGGGGTTTTTTATGAAACGGACAGGGCCTGCTATGAAGATGTGATGGCCATGCAGATAGAAGAAGCCATTGCCACGAAAGGAAAAGGAGATCTTGATAAACTGCTCAGCGGGAATGAAGTATGGGTAATTGAATAACTCTTCTGTGCTATTGCCAATCTATTACCATCTATCAATAAAATCGCCCTGTTTTACCAGGGCGCTAGCACTTATTGTGACTTCAGAGGTTGTGCTAAAAGTTGCGAAAAGTTGATTACAGGCTTTGTAAACCGCCCCTGTTTCTCTTTTTTCGGTGATAATATTTTATAGGATAAAAGTCAGCGCGTTGTGTAAGCTTGTGCAAAATGCTGAAAGCTATCCGGTTAAAAATGTTTGATTTTCTTGAAATCGTTGTGTTCATATTGGCTTATTTGAAAAGGTTAATGGTTAAGTGATTTTAGTATAACGAGGTAGCTCAAATTTTAGTATACACGTTAATTATAGTTAATGTTAATTCTTTATAACTATGGTAAAATATACATTTGCCGGTAATGAAACGCAGGTTTAACATATCTGTTACGCTTATGGTAGCGGCCATTCTTCTGATCGCAGCTTTTCAGATCTACTGGCTATACATGAATATCGAGGAAGAGAAGAGAAACTTGCGGTGGAGAACTAATTTTTTATTCCGGGAGGCTGTATTTGATCTCAGAGCTTCCAAATTAAAGCTGGATACAACGGCCCGTTTCCGGTACGGACTTCCACCGGATATTGCCCGCTTTACGGATGCGGTACGGCAAAAATTATTTGATTCTACAGACCAGGTAATACCGCAACGTAACTCAATTATTACGCTTGAGAAACAGGGTACATTCAGTATGTCCGATTCAATGCCGAGAGGAGGATACAGGTCAGCAGGAAGATTCTTCGAGTTTTTAATTGGTATCGATTCATTGCAGGATTCACTGAAGATAAAAGATATCATGTATGCCTATACGGCAAGCCTGCAAAAAGAGAAGATCAATGTGCCATTTACGATAGTAAAGTCTATAGACAGCGCCCAGGCCATAAAAGGGCCTCCCCCCCGGCCTGAATGGAATAAAGTAACGATCGGTTTCACCCACCCGGTAAGCTACCGGTTAGAGCTTGGCAATACATCTTCCTACCTGTTGGCGAAACTATTGCCTCAAATACTTTTCTCTGTTTTTCTGCTAGGGCTCACCATCTCCGCGTTTGTTTTTTTATACCGGAACCTAAAGGCCCAGCAAAGGCTTACAGATATAAAAAATGAGTTTATCAGTAATATCACGCATGAGCTTAAAACACCTATTTCAACAGTAAGCGTAGCCATAGAAGCGATCAAAAGCTTTGATGTTCTTAAAAGGCCAGAAACAGCCCGTGAGTACCTGGATATTGCAGGAAATGAATTAAACCGCCTTTCTATGCTGGTGGACAAAGTGCTTAAGCTTAGCATGTTTGAAAAACAGCAAACGGAATTAAAACAGGATGAGTTTGATATCAGGCAGCTTGCCAATGAAGTAATAAACTCCATGAGCCTGCAGTTTGAAAAAGCAAAGGCCAAAGTATACTTACATGCTGCCGGAGACAATTTTACCATTCATGCCGACCAGATGCATATTACGAGCGTGCTGTATAATTTAATAGACAATGCTTTAAAATACAGTAAAGATCAGCCGGTCATCAACATCAGCATACATTGCGATCCGAAATACTGCACAATAAAGGTTAAAGACAATGGAATAGGTATAGATGAAGAATACAGGCAGAAAATATTTGAAAAATTTTTCCGTGTTCCAACCAATAACAGGCACAACATAAAAGGATATGGCTTAGGTTTGAGTTATGTTGCCCATATTGTGAGACAGCACCACGGTACCATTTCGCTGGAAAGCGCTCCCGGAGAAGGAAGTGAATTTATAGTTAAACTGCCTGTAGCACATGAAAAAAACTAAAATACTTTACGTTGAAGACGAAGTTTTTCTCGCCAGAATTGTAAAAGAAAGCCTGGAAAGCCGCGGCTACGAAGTAGTGCTGGAAATGGACGGAGCGGATGCCATAACACAATTCAATAAATGTGATCCGGATATCTGTGTCCTGGATATCATGCTTCCTAATAAAGACGGTTTTACCATAGCTGAAGAAATAAGAGAAACGAACCCCGGCATCCCGATTATTTTTTTAACTGCCAAAACACAAACCACCGACCTCGTAAAAGGCTTTAACATGGGTGCGAACGATTATATCCGAAAGCCTTTTAGCATGGAAGAGTTGATTGTACGGATCGAAAATGCGCTGCGATCAAAGCATAACAACGGGCTGCAAACTGCAGAAACCAAAGATGAAATAACGATGGGGCATTTTACTTTCAACCCTCACCGGCAAACACTTGTCAACAATGAAGAAGAGCGAAAATTATCTTTCAGGGAAAGTGAACTGTTGCGACTGTTATATGAAAACCGGGAACGCGTTATCGACAGGAAGGATATATTGAATGCATTGTGGGGAAGTGATTCTTTTTTCAACTCACGTACGCTTGACGTATACGTCACCAAGTTGCGCGGCTACCTGAAAAGCGACCCTGCACTGGAAATTATAACAATAAAGGGCGTTGGCTACCGGTTTGTAATGGAATAAAAAGTAGCGCTTCAAACGAATTGAAGCGCCGTAGCTTTATATGGGTTGGATTGACCGAGTTGTTTGTGGTCTGCCAAATGACCTGAAAATCCACATGATAGTAAAGCTGGGAATAAAATCCAGCCCGGGCGTAAGCTCTTCAATAAAGTTAAAAATACCTCCCGCAGCGCCTTTCCATCCACCGAAAAGCTTAAAGAAAATCAGTGCTGAAACAGGCGCCCATATCAAATCGCCCAATTCACCTAATACAGGTATGCTGTAAGTGGCAAAACCTATCAGGTCTATCAAAATGCAAATAAACAGAGAAGGTTGCTTTTGTACTTTTTCCATTTATTGATTCGTTTTAAACTGTATTCCATTATTGGACGAAGGCTGAACAAAAAAAGGTTGCAAGCTCTTTAAAAATTTAGGCATTTGGATCTTTCACAGTATAACACTGAAGAAGACTCAGGCCTTACCAGGAATATTGCCTTTCAGGGGGGCGATCAATAGTGACAAAACCCGTACCAGTAGTTGTTAAAATAAAAGATCCTGGCGGGGCCGGGATTTTCCTAAGTGTTCATACGCTTTATGGGTAGCTTCGCGCCCGCGGGCAGTACGCATCATAAACCCTTCCTGTATTAAAAACGGCTCGTACACTTCTTCCAGCGTCCCGGGCTCTTCTCCCACAGCGGTAGCAATGGTAGTAATGCCTACGGGTCCGCCCTTGAACTTCTCAATAATGGTAGACAGGATCCTGTTATCCATTTCATCCAACCCATGCTCATCTACATTCAATGCACGTAAGGCATGCTGTGTAATGCCAAGATCAATGGTACCGTCGTTGAGCACCTGCGCAAAATCGCGTACCCGCCTTAGCAGGCCGTTGGCTATACGGGGAGTTCCCCTGCTTCTTCCTGCAATTTCCTTCGCTGCCTCCGGGGCAATATTGGTTTTTAAAATGGAGGCAGAACGAATGATTATTTTTTGAAGCGTGACGGCATCGTAGTATTCAAGGCGTGATTTAATAGCGAACCTCGACAACAGGGGCGCGGTTAACAACCCGCTCCTGGTAGTTGCCCCGATCAGTGTAAAAGGGTTCAGGTTGATCTGTATGCTGCGGGCATTGGGGCCTGTATCGATCATTATATCTATCCGGTAATCTTCCATGGCGGCATAAAGGTATTCTTCTACCACGGTGCTAAGCCTGTGTATTTCATCAATAAACAGCACATCATTGGCCTGCAGGTTGGTAAGGAGCCCCGCAAGATCAGCAGGTTTTTCAATAACAGGGCCGGATGTTTCCTTAATGCTTACTCCCAGCTCGTTGGCAACAATACGGCTGAGCGTCGTTTTTCCCAGCCCCGGCGGTCCATGAAATAATACATGATCCAATGCCTCCCCCCGTATTCGGGCAGCTTTGATAAAAATGCGAATATTCTCAATTACCTGGTCCTGCCCGCTAAATTCAGCTATTTCATGAGGGCGGATATTGTTTTCAAATTCTTTTTCCGCTGCGCTCAGTGAACTTTTATCGCTGTTTAGATTAGGATTTTGCATGTAACGCTTTCAGGGTGGCTTTAAATGATTGAATATATTATTTTATAAAAGGTAAAAATATGCATTAACCCAAACCGGCAGTCAGCATTGTTTCATTTAACTGCAAAGCTTGCAAATTCCACTAACGATCACTTCCGTTTGGGTGGTTTTATAGCCGCGGGGTAATTTAATTTCAGGTATATGGATTTCTTCAAGGCAGGTAGTAGTACCACACAAAGAACAGATAAAATGAACATGATCATCGTGATGATGCCCCTGCTCGCAACTGTCTTTACACAAAGCATATTTTATTGAATTGTCTGTCGTAGGAATGGTATGGATAATTCCTTTATCCATAAAGGTTTGTAGTGTGCGGTACACCGTTACCCTGTCAAACTTTTCTTTTGTTCTCACTTCAATATCGTGATGCGCCAGCGCACTATCGCTTTGCAAAAAAAGTTCCAGTATTTTTTTCCTGCTGTCTGTTACACTTAACTGGCTTTTTCGTAACAGCTCTGTAATTTGTTCCGGCATAGGCTGTTATTTAAACAAATCTTTTATTATCTGCAAAAGCGGTTTATCGGGGAGGCGATTTCAAATTTTCGCAGGCGGGTGGTGACACCCGCCTGTAGGAGCCACTACCGGTCGGTGTCTCACCGACCGGTAGTTTGAAATGCGCCCTTTATCAGGTCTTTTCTTTCAGCAGCTCTTTAGCATCGTTAACCAGCTTTTCCATTTCATTTTTTCTCAATCCGTCATACACACCCCGTACCCTTCCCTTTTTGTCGACCAACGCAAAAAACTGTGTATGAAGGAATTCGTCGTTAATATTTTCGGCATTGTTTTTAGGATCATCCACTATATAACTTTCGCGGGCGCTTTTGTACAGGTTTTGCTTTGTCCCCGTTAAAAACCACCAGTTTTTTATATCGGCACCCAATGAATCTGCATAATATTTCAACCTGGCAACCGAATCATTTGCGGGATCAACCGTATGAGACAAAATCATAAAATCTTTTTCTCCGTTCAATATTTCATACAGCTTTTTCATATTGGCGTTCATTTTAGGACAAATACCCGGACAGGTAGTAAAAAAGAATTCGGAGATATATACTTTTCCCGACACATCTTTTTGAGTGACTGTAACGCTGTCCTGCCGCACAAATTCAAATGGCTTTACATTGCTGAGTACGGGCAGGCGCGATTGCGATGTGTCGATTGTGGCGTATAAAAACACATAAAAGCCGCCAAAAAGCAATGCGAAAAAAACCACATATAGCCACGCCTTTTTACTCATATACTGCAAAGTTACGCTACAGTCGCATGCAGCCCTTCATAAAAAACACTATAAAACTTCAACAATTGCAACAAAGTTGCACAATCCGGCGTATATTTGCAACCCATTTTTAGTTTTACGGATTGAATATGTTCAGGATTAATTACGACGCGCTTGGAATTACTGCTTCGCTCGCTTGTGCTATACATTGCGCCATACTGCCACTGGTGCTTACCAGCCTGCCTGTGTTTGGCGTCAACCTTATCCACAACTATATTTTTGAATACTTTATGATTTTTCTGGCGTTTGCCATAGGAATCTATGCATTGTATCACGGCTATAAAAAACATCATCATCAATTACTCCCGGTTGTTTTGTTCAGCCTGGGCATTTCCTGCCTGTTGCTGAAGGAGCTGTTTCATCATTTTCATTTATGGCTGCTGATACCGGCCGTGCTTCTGATCATATCGGCCCATTATCTTAACTACCGGCTTTGCCGCAAAGCCAATCATTGCCACGCGGGCGATTGTAACCACCATTGATGTTTTACGGATAAGGCGTTCAGTTATTATTACCGTTTAACGCTTTTTCCTTAATTTCATCTCCTTTCAGTAAAATACTTCATCAAATGCCGAGCAGAAGAAAATTTTTAGCCGACAGTTCGCGGGTGGCCGCAGGAGGATTGTTATTATCCGGAATATCGCCCCGGGTTTTTGCCATTCACAAAAGCAGTGTCTCCGCTGCCGACCAGCTCAATATTGCCGCTATAGGTATTAAAGGGATGGGATGGTCTGACACAAAATCCGCGCTGAAAGTACAAGGGGTGAACCTGGTAGGTTTATGTGATGTAGACAAAAATGTGCTTAACAGCCGGATGAATGAATTATCGGGACTGAATGTAGACGCGTCGAAAGTGAAAACCTATGGTGATTACCGCAAAATGCTGGAAAATAAAGACATTGATGCGGTGATCATCGGTACGCCCGATCATTGGCATTGCCTTCAGATGGTAGACGCCTGCCAGGCCGGTAAGCATGTATATGTTGAAAAGCCCATTGGGAACTCAATTGTTGAATGCAGGGCGATGGTTGCCGCGCAAAAAAGATACAACAAAGTGGTACAGGTTGGCCAGTGGCAACGCAGCCAGCAGCATTTCCGCGATGCAATTGAATACGTTCATTCAGGCCAGCTGGGCAATATACGTACCGCCAAAGTATGGTGTTACCAGGGTTGGATGAAGCCGGATATTGTTCAACCCGATAGCGCACCACCTGCCGGTGTTGATTATGCGGGCTGGCTGGGACCTGCTCCCAAAAAAGCTTTTAACGCCAGTCGTTTTCACTTCAACTTTCGCTGGTTCTGGGATTATGCGGGAGGCCTGATGACAGACTGGGGCGTGCACCTGCTGGATTATGCCCTCTTTGGCATGAAAGCGGATGTGCCTGAAACGGTGGTTGCCCTGGGTGGAAAGTTTGCTTATCCCGAACTGGCGCAGGAAACACCCGATACGCTTACTGCCCTGTATGAATTCGACAAGTTCAACCTGGTATGGGATCATGCTATGGGTATTGACAACGGGCAATACGGAAGGGATCACGGAATTGCATTTGTGGGGAATAATGGCACCCTGGTGCTCGACAGGGGCGGCTGGGAAGTGATCGAAGAAAAAAATTCCAAGAACAAAGTAAGCAGACCGCATGTTAAACCTTCCGAAAGCGGGCTGGATAAGCACATGCAGAATTTCATGTCGGTTATACGTTCCGGTAAAATGGAAGAATTAACGGCCCCCATACAAGTGGGTGCGGATGTAGCCATCGTAGCACAAATGGGCAATATTGCTTTCCGGAGCGGCAAACGTGTGGCATGGAACAAAGCTGCCGGTAAGTTTACCGATGAAGCGATCAACAGGGAATACCTGGCCAAACCTTATCACAACGGGTACAGAATCCCAGTGGTATAGGGCGGTGGGCTTTGAGCTGTCGGCTATCAGCTTTCAGTCAGGTATGAGTGACAATGGAGAATGGATGGTGGGCAATGGGAAGATAATCACACTATAGACCATGAAACTACAAACACACTGTCGGCTATCAGCAGTCAGCTATGGGCAATGGAGAAAGGACAGTTGACAATGGAGAATGCACAATGGAGGGTTGACAATGAACTTGTAACCTGAAGCTTGAAACTTGTAACCCGCAACTCGTAACCATAAAAGAAAAGAGAACAGCATTATACCGATCGTGTAATACCTGTTCTCTTTTTCTTAAACCGATATTGCTTTACGCAATAAGAAGTTTTAGCCTTTTCTAGTAACGGCTACCGCGGCTGCTGCCTGCAAAGGAGCGCCTGTTGCCACCACCGTTGCTGCTGCGTTCTTCACGCGGCTTGGCTTCGGTAACGGTAATCGCCCTGCCTTCTACCACTCCTTTGTCTAATTCCGTGATGGCCTTTTTAGCGGCTTCATCATCAGGCATTTCAACAAAACCAAATCCACGGCTGCGGCCGGTAAATTTGTCGGTAATTACTCTGGCAGAAGATACTTCTCCGTATTCTTCAAAAAAAGCTTTTAAGTCTTCATCAACTACGTTGAAGCTTAAATTAGAAACATAAATGTTCATACTAACTGGTTAAATTAAAAAATTAAAATCTGAGAAAACAGGGAAGTAAAGAAGACTGAACTATTAGCAGAAGATGCGTAGCAGATTGAATCATTTCACTTGCCAGGTCTGTAGAAACTCAAATTTGACGCCGCAAAGATAGGGTATTGTAACGGATTATCCGCATTAATAACAAAAGATTATTAAATGGTTACAGGCTGCAGGGTTTTTTGTTTGAAGTTTCGGGTTTCAGGTTACAGGGATAGAGAATTAGAAATTTGAAATGAGTGATCATCTACTAGCTGATGGCTGACTGCTGATAGCTCAAAGCTATTTCCCAACCTATAAACAAAAAACCATAAACCTGCAACCTGTAACAAATCTCCCTGCCCGGTACTTACCTTTGTCGCGTTTATGACAACCCCGATCGTTATTTATTGTTACGATGCCTACTGCGGCTGGTGTTATGGCTTTAGCGCCGTAATAAAACAACTGGAATCTGAATATCGCAATAAACTGGAGTTCGAGGTATTATCCGGCGGAATGATCCTGCCGTCTGCCCCGAAACATATCAGTCTCACTGCAGAATATATTAAAGAAAACTACCCGAAAGTAGAGCGACTGACCGGTGTTGTATTTGGCGAAGAATACCTGTGGCATATCCGCAACCCCTCGCTCAGTGACTGGTTTCCCGATTCAAAAAAGCCTGCAATAGCCCTTTGTGTTTTTAAAGAATATCACCCCAACTTATCTGTACAATTTGCCTGCGACCTGCAATATGCGCTTCATTACGAAGGCAGGGATCTTTGCGATAAGGAGGCATACCGGCATTTGCTCGCCCAATACAAGATACCGGCCCGGGAGTTTTACCGGCGAATGGAACAAAAGGAATACCAGGAGCAGGCCTATGCCGAATTTGAGTTGTGCAAGCGGCTGAAAGTAACCGGGTTCCCCGCTTTGTTTTTACAAACCGAAGCGTCAAAAATATATGCGCTGGCAAATGGCTACACGGATTATAATACCATTTTTCACCGGATTGAGGCAATCATTCAGGGAAAATAGGTTTGTAATGCAACACAAGCGGGCAAACGCCTGTCAGCTTACCTGGTAATTACTAAGAACAAACCTGGTACAATGAAACTGCTGTATATAATAGTTGTTTGTATATTGCTGGCAAGCTGCGAAAAAAGTGTTTTGCCTGCCGCTAATAAAACCGGTCCCTCCTTAATTTTTGTAAAAGCATTATCTAATGGTAATAGTTTTGTGCAAAATGAATTTTTATACGATCAAAATGGCAGTGTAATCACCCGCATCAGCTATAAAGATTATAGTGCGAAACGGGTAGCCGCGAAAACAACATACCATTACGAAGGCGGCAGGCTTGAAAGCGCGAAGTCAGAAACTGATTTTTCTTCTTCTTTGTCGGAGCAATACGCCTATAGCAAAACAACGTTTGAATACAGCAATAACAACATCATAATACAACGCAACAACTTTTTAAGAACAGGAAATGAATATGAGCTCAGGTCTTTCGCGGTATATAGCTATAATGATCAAAAACAGCCTGTAAAAGAAGCCCAATACCAGGCAGACGGCTCTTTATACGGATACTCAACATACAGCTACGATGACAACGGAAATATAACAGCATCGGAACATTATACGATCAATGCTTCGGGCAATCCTGTACAAACATCGGGCACAACCTACCGGCACGATGATAAAAAGAACCCTTACAGGAATGTGTATCATTTGCTCGAAAACCTTCCCTATTCAATAAACCGGAATAATATTATCGCAACATCCCGCACCGATTATACAACCGACCCGCAGGGAATATCCCATACAACGACCACAATATACAACGCGTACAATGCATACGGTTATCCTACCGCCATGGATGAGCAGGGGAATAACTTTTTGCTCGAATATAAATAAGTGTTGTGCCGTTATTCAATGCTCGTTATTTTATTTTAGGTTTGCATTTATCCCTCTAAAATTTCATAATAATAAGCAGGGTATAGTTACAATGCAGGACGATAAGCAGGAGGTTTCCGCCTCAAAAGTAATAGCGGCATTTGCGGTTGTATATGTAGTTTGGGGATCTACCTATTTTTTTATCAGGCTGGCGATAGAAGAAATGCCCGTTAGCATAATGGGAGCGCTCCGTTTCCTGATCGCAGGCGTTTTAATGCTGGGCTGGTGCGCTTTTCAAAAAGAAAAATTATTCCGGAAAAAAGACATACTACCTGCTTTTTTTACAGGGTTGTTGCTGTTGTTCATAGGCAATGGAGCGGTGGCATGGTCGGAGCAGTACCTGGCAAGCTCCCTGGTAGCGGTTTTTGTTGCGTCATCGCCCATGTGGTTTGTTTTGCTGGATCATACTCAATGGAAAACCAACTTCTCCAGCCGCAACACGCTTGCAGGAATCATCATAGGTTTCGCAGGCATCGTATTACTATTCAGCAACAATATACCCGGCAAACTTACCGGCAGCATTAACAAATGGGAAGCCATGTCTTTTGGAGTATTGACCATAGGTGCTATTTCATGGGCATTGGGTTCACTATACAGTAAATATCGCCCCAGCAAATTTTCAGGCGCCTTAAATTCAGGCTGGCAAATGATCGGGGCTGGTGTCGCATTTGCTTTAACAGCTATTGTACGCAACGATTGGAGCAGCTTTCACCCGCAACAGATCTCCACCACAGCCTGGCTTTCCATTGTTTATCTTGTTACCATGGGATCATTGGTGGGGTACAGCTCTTTCGTTTGGTTGCTGAAGGTTCGCCCTGCCGCCCAGGTAAGCACACACGCGTATGTAAATCCGGTGGTAGCTGTTTTATTGGGCGTTTTCTTTGCCAATGAAACAGTAACCCCATTTCAAATGGCAGGGTTAGCTGTGATCCTGGCGGGGGTATTGCTGGTAAACCTGGCAAAATACAGGAAGATATAGGATATGTGATTTGAAATGTATGATTTGAGATTTGAAATACAAGTAGTATAATGGCGTTTAGGAAATATGGCGAGGAAAAAGAATAAAATTTTGAGATGGAAAGCTTTGCTGGTTATTTCCGTGCTCCTGTTGCTCGGCGCCGCTGCGCTGTATGGTTATAACAAATGGAAAGAATACCGGGTCAGCTTTGTGCGGTATAACGCTTTCGGTATAGAAATACCTGTTAATTATGAGATACATGGTATTGACGTTTCGCACCACCAGGACGTAATTGACTGGAGCGAAGTAAAGCGCATGGACATAGAAAACATGCAGCTTGATTTTGCCTTTATCAAGGCTACCGAAGGCATTTCGAACGTGGATAAATTATTTAAAAGAAACTGGTATAAAGCCCGCGAAGAAGGGATGACGAGAGGAGCCTATCACTTTTTTATTGCTACCAAAAGCGGGAAAAGGCAGGCAGATAATTTTATAGCGCATGTAACACTGGAGCCCGGAGACATGCCCCCGGTGCTGGATGTGGAACAACTGTACGGCGCCAGGCCCAAAGACCTTAAGCTCAGGGTAAAAGAGTGGCTTCAGATCATTGAAGATTATTACAAAGTGAAGCCGATCATATATACGAACGTGGATTTCTACGAACAATACCTGGGACAGGAGTTTGACAACTATCCCTTATGGGTGGCCCATTATCTTCAACCGCACAAGCCCCGCATCAAACGCCCCTGGATGTTTTGGCAGCACAGCGAAACAGGGCGGGTAAACGGCATTGTCAACAAAGTAGACTTCAATGTGTTTAGCGGAGATTCGCTGGCTTTCAGGAAATTATTACTGGATTAACCCATTCCTGCCCAACCCCTTACAACTGGTTGTTCAGTAACGGAAGCTCAGAAGCAATTTCTTTTACCTTTTCGTGCAGGAAAGGGCTGTTAAGATTGGCCATGTGCCTTTCGTGGTGAAGATCGGAGCCCAACAGATCAATGTATTTCATTTTATACAGGCGTTCGGCAGCAGCGGCAATACTTTTGCCATAGTAGCCTATTAAAGAAAGCAGGTTTACCTGCAGCAGGCAGCCTGCATTTCGAAGCTCTTCATATACATCAAACTTTTGGTGCAGGTATGCATAACGCTCGGGGTGTGCCAGAATCGGTTTATATCCCTTCATCTGGATATTAAAGATCTTTTGTTTATAGTCGAGCGGCATGCTGGCAAAAGAAAATTCCACCAATACAAGATTGTCTTTGATGGTAAGCAAAGGTTCTTTTTTTTCGAGCAGGCTGTCGAAATGATCGTCCAGGAAATATTCAGCAGCCGCCGTAACGGGAATATTGATATTTCTTTTATTCAGCTCTTTCATCAACTTCTCGTACCCGCCCATGATCGTGCTGCGATTGTTAGGGTACAGGTCTATCATCAGGTGGGGAGTGGTAATAATCTTTTTGTAGCCCAGCTTTATCATTCCTTCTATCAGAGCAACAGATGTATCTACATCGGGCGATCCGTCGTCAATACCCGGGATCAAATGCGAGTGCATGTCGCACACCAACGCACTCAGGTCGCCAGGTTCGGGTATAGGTTTCTTTTTTTTAAACAGCGAAAACATATGGTCAGGAAATAAGCTGATTTAGTATAAAGCTAAATGAAATAGCCATAAAAATATCTTTTATCCAAAAGATATAATTTCTTATACGCTATTCCTTGTGGCTAAAATCAATAAAAACCAGCACATGGAAATTCTTTGTATACAGATTTTATTCTTCCAGGGAGAGAAATTTGAGATTATGCACAAACTATTTAAGCCCTTATACTATTCATGATAGATAGATTTTAAAAAATTCAATATTCCTCTAAAACCCGGACCATTTCTTTTTTGAGCACATCAGGGTGAAAATATTTATTGGCAAATTGCATATTATCATTACCAATTTTGTTTTTTTGATTTTCCGATAGCGAGTTGAATTTCATTATTTGTTCGGCAATAAATTCATACTGTCCGTGTTCAGCGCTTATATTGCCATCAACCTTCGTTAAAATATCAATTACATGAGATGGGTCGGGGCCTATATATAAAATGGGTTTACCAATAAACATAGCGCCATATATTTTATTAGGATGTGTAAATCCAACCTGTCCGCTCCCCATAATCACCACCTGTATATCGGCTGCTGCAAGAGAATTATGAATATTATTCCTTGGCTGGTATGGCAACTGTTCGATATTGGACAAGCCATGTTTTTGTTTAAATTCACTTACATCTTTTTTTCGCACACCATCTCCTATAAATACAAAAATAAGTTTTGAATGATCTTTTAACAATAATGCCACATTCAGGAGCGTATCCAACGGATGTACATACGAATGATTCCCGGAATACATGATAACAGTTTTATCTCCCCAATCATTTGCTACCCTAAATGGATTTTCTGATCTATTTCCTTCATACAGCTTTTCCATTACCGGCCACACTGGTACAATATGTACTTTTTCTGAGCTTGCCCCCCTTTTTTGAAAGTAATCTTTCATATAAGTGTCCAGCGCAATAATGTTGTCCGCACTTCTCATAATATAATTACCCATATAAGTCAGGAGCTTACTGGATAACGAGTTTTTTTTTATAAGCCCCGAGGCAATAGACAATTCGGGCTGCAGATCCATTCCCCAATAAAAAAATTTAATTTTTTTAATCTTGCAAATTAAAACTCCTATGAAAGAAATGAGAGGAGGAGAAGTCATTCCTATCATTATATCAAAGCTTCTTTTTTTTACAAAAAGAAGTTTGAAAAAAAGAAGCAGGTTAAACGAAAAAAAGTCCAGCAGCCTGCCCGACACATGTTTTTTACCAAACCCTGTATTAGAAATACGTTTAATAACAATATTCCTGTACACTTCTGAAGCAGGGAACTTTACAACTGTATTTTCATATGCATTCCGGCTTGTGTATACAGTTACATTGTGACCTTTGCCAGTCAGTTCCTCAACGAAGTCATACAGGTGTTGTGCAGTGGATGCTGTATCGGGCCAAAAAACCTGGGAAATAGCAATGATTCTCATGAAACTGTTTCCGCCTGTTTTCTTGTCAGCATCACCTGTTCATTGATCCACTTATAAGTTGCTTCCATTCCCTCACGAAGTGTTTGAACCGGCGCCCAGTTAAGTTTTTCCCTGATCAGCTTATTATCTGAATTTCTACCTCGTACTCCGGTAGGCCCTTTAATATTTTTAATGCTCAATTTTTTACCTGATATTTCAATGGCCATTTTTGCAAAGTCATTGATAGCAATCATTTCTTCGGACCCAATGTTCACAGGCCCTGTAAAATCAGCATCCATCAATCTCCTCACAGCTTCAACACATTCATCTATATATAAGAACGACCTGGTTTGTTTTCCGTCTCCCCATACCTCAATGAAAGAGCCATCTTCAGCCTCCGCAGCTTTTCTGCACATAGCAGCGGGTGCCTTTTCCTTACCTCCTGTCCATGTTCCCTGCGGCCCAAATATGTTATGAAATCTTGCAATCCTGACTTCTATTCCATAATTGCGGTAGTAAGAAAGATACAGTCGCTCACTGAAAAGTTTTTCCCACCCATATTCGCTATCCGGTGCAGCGGGATAAGCAGAATCTTCAGCGCATTTGGGATTGTCAGGATCAAGCTGGTTATACTCAGGATACATACATGCAGAAGACGAATAGAAGATTTTCCTGATGCCTGCATTTTTTACTGCATTCAGCATATTTACATTACACAATACCGAATTATGCATTACATCCGCATCATGCTCTCCCGTAAAGATGTATCCTGCACCACCCATATCGGCCGCCAACTGGTATACTTCATCAATTCCTCCCTGAGCCGCCGCTTCACTTATCAAAGGATCTCTAAGATCTCCTATAACAAACTCATCTGCATGATTATTACCATATTCATTTTCTTTCAGGTCAATTCCCCTTACCCAGTATCCTTCCTGTTGTAACCGTTTTACTAAGTGCCCGCCGATAAAGCCCCCGGCTCCGCAGACTAATGCTTTCTTTGACATGTTCTTTTAATTTATACAATGAGAAATCTTTATTTTCTTTCAATTACACAATTTTCCAGTACCAGCATGTCCATTTTTGTTCTTAAAAAGCAATCTAATGCTTCAGCGGGTGTGTTTACAATCGGTTCATTTTCATTGAAGGAGGTATTAACAAGAATTGGTACACCCGTTTTCCGCCGGAACGCCTCAATTAAACCATAATATCTTGGTGAAACATCCTTATCAACCGTTTGCAATCTGCCGGAGCCATCTACATGAGTTACGGCAGGAATGATGCTCTGCTTTTCCTTTTTAATAAGAAATACTTTCTCCATAAAAGGGACTTCGGCTGCTTGTGTAAAATATTCGGCAGTATATTCTTTTAAAATGGATGGGGCAAACGGGCGAAAACTCTCCCGCCTTTTTATTTTAAGATTTAAAAGGTCTTTAGCTTTGGAATTCCGGGGATCGGCAATAATAGACCTGGCACCCAGCGCCCTAGGGCCAAATTCTGCCCTGCCACTAAACCAACCTACCACACCCGGCTCAATCAATTTGTCTGTCACAACATTAAACAAATCGTCATCCAAAAGCTTTTTATAGCTGATGTTCCTGCTTTGTAAAAAGGCTTCTATTTCATCATTTGAAAATCTGCTTCCGGTATAAGCAGACCATACTGGCCTGGTTCTGGGTTGTTCCAGGATATGATTATAAAAATATAAAGCCGACCCCATGGAGATTCCTGCATCATGCCCGGCAGAAGGAATATATACGTTCTTAAAGCGGGTGGCTTCTGCTATTTTCCCATTGGCTACAGAGTTCTGAGCCACACCTCCGGCAATACAAACATTTTCCAGCCCGGTTTTTTCCCTCAGCTTGTTTAAAATATGAAAAATCAACTCCTCGGTAACCCTTTGCACTGAAGCCGCCAAATCTTTATGGTATTGTGTAAGCTCCTCCTCTTTATTACGAGGATTTCCAAAATGGTCTATAAATTTCTGCGAAAAAAGATTGCCGACATAGGGGGTATTATTTATATATTGAAATCCCGCCTTCGTTGGTGGAACAAAATATTCTGATTTCCAGGTGTATAATCCATTGGGCAGAAAAGTAAGCACCTCTTTAACTTTATCAAAATACTTTGGCTCACCATAAGGCGCCAATCCCATTACTTTATATTCATCTCCATAATGTGGAAACCCCAAAAATTGAGTAAATGCCGTATAAAATAGACCGCAGGAAACAGGAAAGTCAACACTATCCAACACTTCAATCTTATTTTTTCTACCGATGCCAATCATGGTAGTTGTAAAATCTCCTGATCCGTCAATTGAAAGTAATGCGGCTTCCTCAAATGGTGAAGCAAAAAATGCAGAAGCCAGGTGGCTGCGGTGATGCTCTATATTCTTTATCTTCTTTTTTAACGTTTTGTAATCAATGGAAGAGTCAATTTCCTTAAACTCATCTTCCAGACTTGTAACTTCTCTTGCATTCTGATACCTTTTTATTGCGCCGCCTACTAATGATGGGTTGGCTAAAAGATACCCTACCTTTTTTATAAGCTTTGCATTAGTATCCCTGCCGATGGTTATGTAATCCACTTCTTTTAAAGTAATCCCGGCTTCTTTTAAACAAAATTGAATGGCCAATGCAGGAAATCCGGCCCAGTGTTTAACCCGTGTAAAGCGTTCTTCCTCTGTCGCAGCAATCATTTCGCCGTCTTTAAAAATAGCGGCAGATGAATCTGCGTGGTAAGCGTTTATTCCTAAAATATACATCTTAACTAAATAATTTTAAATACTGACTTTTAAGGTCCGATTTTGTAATATAATCATTTGCCAGTTGCCAGGCGCCTTTACTCCAAACCCTAAATGTCTCTTCATCCATTTCCGCAACCTTATTTAAAGCATCAACAAAGGCGAAGGGAGCATTTAATGGTAAATCCCAACCGGCTTTTATCTGTGGCAAGTTTCTCCAAGGTGTCTGATCACTGATTAAAACCGGCCTCCCTACAGAAAGTGCTTCGAAAATAGCATGTCCAAAGTTCTCTCCTTCGGTTGGGAGTGCAAAAATATGATGATCTGCTATAAGATTTCCTATATCTTCATTAGGAATATCTTTCTTAAATGCAACTCCGATATTTGCCGGGAATGATCTGATTAACTGTTGGCACTTATTCCAATAGGCTTCATCCTCCATCGCTCCAACAATAGTAAGCACAATTTCTGCACGTAAATCTTTCAGATACTCCAGTAATAAAGTAAGATTTTTAATAGGATGAATTCGTCCAACAAAAATGATTCTTAATACTCCTTTTTGTTTTTTTATATACTTAAAGATCGCTTGCTGAAGTGGGGGGAAATTGGATATCTGGCTGCATTTTGTATTAGAACCAAACACTTCCTTAACATCTCCTGTTTCTGTACTGTCGGTTGCATGAAACACAATCTTTTTATGAATGCCCAAAAGTTTGAATATAAGCAGATATACCTTTTTCCTAGTTGATTTAAACTGAATCGCGGTTTTTTTGAGCATTCCACGCGGAGCAAGAATAACATTCGCGTCCGTTAGCCCCAGCCATTTCATTAATAAAGGATATACAGCAAAATAGTGCGAATACATGCTGTTTATATAAACATAATCAGGTTTTATTTCTTTAAAAAACCTTCTGATATTTTTCCATTTCAGAAATGATGGAGAAGCATATAAAACAGCTACCCCTTTTCGCATGATCCATTCATCGCATTCAATATTAACATAGGACTGATTTTCGCCAAGATCACGATCTGTAGTAAATACAAAAACATCATAATCCCCGCCCATATTATCCGAAAAATTTACACACGATCTTATAGGCCCTCCGGCTCTGAAACCAGGTTCATACCAGTCTACAAAAACGAGAATTCTTTTTCTTTTAGTCAATTCCATTCTTTTCCAACCAAAATTCTAATACAATAAAGAGCCATATATCAGCCCAGCGTATTGCAGGGTCGTTATTCAGAAATTTTTGCCAATATAATTTTAACATACCTGGTTTTACATATTCCCTTTCGCTCATGTTATTAATCCTCTCTTCACAAAACGATCTCAACTCCTTCTTCATCCACAGCTCCCACGGAAATACAAATCCCTGCTTTTTCCTGAATACAATTACATCCGGAAGTAGCGGTTTTACTGATTCAACCAACAGGCTTTTTGGATAGACCGGTTGTTTAAATTCATCCGGTATACCCAATACATATTCAACCAGGTCGGTATCAAAAAATGGCTCTCTTGCTTCCAGTGCAACGGCCATGCTCATCTGGTCTGTATCTTTCAGCAATGTATGTTGTGTATACCCCAAATATTCTGCTACAGACACCTGGCTTAATACCGGAAGATCGTGCAAGGCTGATTTTACAGATGAAAGTTTTTCCTGCAATGTGGTAGTACCTGTTCCCGGAATATCCAGCAATTCATGAATAAGCCTGGGGGATAAAACCTGGCGAAGTATTGGGTAAATTTCTTCTATGCCGGATGATCGGCAATTTAACAACTGCTGCATCCGGTATTTTTTATTTGAAAATTGCTTACCCGGTATTACCGCCGCTATAATTTTTCTAAGCAATTTAGTATTGTTCCATATTCCTTTTCTAGAATGCAGTTTTTGAAACTGATTGAAAATAGGATACCCGGCAAATAATTCATCCCCGCCAATACCAGATAGCGCTACTTTAATACCTGCATTTCTGATTGCCTTAGAAACAACAAATGTGTTTATACCGTCCCCGCTTGGCGTATCCATTGCCGATAATGCATTTTCCAGCTCATCTAACATTACTGTGGGAGAGAGTTGAATTTTTGTATGACTGGTATTAAATTTTTTTGCGATTATCTCCGCGTAAACCGATTCATCATATTCTTTCTCGCTAAAAGAGATATTGAAAGTTGCGGGTTTGATTTTACATGCCTCGGCCATTAATCCAACAACAGCGCTTGAGTCTATCCCACCAGACAAAAACGCTGCCACCGGCACATCACTTACCAGCCTACGTTGCACAGATTTTATAAGAAGCCCACGAATAGTATCCTGCACGGCTTTTTTCCCGGAATACTCAAAACTATTTACGTTGCTTGTTATACTCCAATAATTTTTTTTTATTACAGTGCCATTTTTTATGGTGATATAAGAGCCGGCTTCCAGTTGCCGAACTCCTCCTACCATAGTAAGCGGATAACTTACAGACTGGTATGAAAAGTATTCAAAAAGTGCTTCTTTACTGATTTTACGATTAACTAATCCACTTGCAAGAATAGATCTTACTTCAGAAGCAAACACCAATTTTTCATCGTCTATATAGTAATAAAGTGGTTTAACGCCCATCCTGTCTCTTACAATGCAAAGTTCTTTTTCCTGCCTGTCCCAGATTGCAAAAGCAAACATTCCTTTAAATTGATGAATGCATTCAATACCCCATTGAGCGTACGCGGCAATAAGCGTTTCTGTATCTCCAGTTGTCTTAAATGAGTATTTTAACCTGCTCCTTACTTCTTCGTAATTATACAACTCTCCGTTAAAGACCAGAACATAGCGGTCAGAATGATCAATAAAGGGTTGATTTGCTGCTGTTGAAAGATCAATTATAGATAATCTTCTATGCCCCAGGAAAATTTCATTTTCAACAAAAAATCCATCTGCGTCCGGCCCTCTGTGAGCCAGGGCATTGGTCATGTTTGTTATAGAATCAGCCTTACGGGCTGAAGATGCTTTGAAGCATAAAATACCGGTTATACCACACATAAATAGTCAAAAAGCTGTTCAGTTAGGAATAACTCAACAGCACTAATCTTAGTCTTGAGGAGACTCAATTGTATTTTGAGGATTTTTCTTAACAACTCTTATTGCAGTTTTTGAGGGTGAAGCAATAAGAGACTTATCGTTGAAAACAGCAACTGCATTTCTCAATCTCTGCTTTTTATAGATATAGTAAGCCATATAACCTAAAACACAGAGCAAAAGAACCAGAGTCGCTGTAAAAAATATATTAAACTTGCGAAGCATAATAGTTCGTAAAGAAAAAGTATCTGCGTTCTCTTTACCCAAAGTCCAATCCAACGTTTTCTTTAATAAAGGCATAATTACAGGGATTTTTTCCCAATTGGTATACTGCTTATCTTCGTATCTATATTTCATGTCATATCCCTCAGGCACCTGATTTTTATAATAATTCCAATTTGACTCAACATCATCAAAGCTGGCCAAACTACCATCGGGTCGCTTAAAGTAGAGGTTGTATGAAGGGTCAAACACGGCCCATTTATTATTGTATTGTTTTGCTTCAAGTATAATATGTCCACCAAATTCACCATCTACTTTCATTTGTACTAACCTTACATCTACATCTAAATCTTTAAGAATTCTTGCCATGATCATAGAATAGCTCCCACAAGCACCCTGCCCTGTCATTAAATCTACTGTTAACGGGTCTATAACATCCGATTTGAATGTATTAATCTTTCTATCTTGAAATGCCACCCGACTTGAAGCAATGAGTTTATTAACCAACTCAAGGCTGCTTATTAGAACAGCATTACTATCTGTATTGATTTTAGATTGAGCTGCTTCTTTTGCATTGGCAGATAAAATTCTGAACAAATGTTGTTCATATTTATCTTCGCAATAAAAATAAAAAAGTAGACCGACTAGAAAACCCGAAACAAAAAATGAAAGGTAGTGTCTGTTAAAAAATTTATGATATGGTCTAAATTTTCCCGGCAAGAAATAAGATATTTTGATTTCAATTCACAAATATAGTTAATAGAACCCGACTATGAAAGGAAATCATCCTTTGATTTCCTATTTCTGATTAAAGAAAAAGCTCATAAACTATTGTATTCATAAATTTTTTTATACAATTGTAAGTACACATCAGCTACAACTGCGGGAGAAAATCGTTTATAATTCTTTTCGCCATTTTGTATCAAAGCCACTCTGTAATTTTCATTATTAATCACATTTAATATTCCCTGGCGAATATCTTCTTTGCTGTAAGGATCCACGAGGCAGGCACCTTCACCCGCTGTTGCACACATAGGTTCAATATTACTTGTAATCACGGCTTTTCCTGAGGCCTGAGCTTCAATAATTGGCAGCCCAAAGCCCTCCAAAAGAGATACAAATATTACAAAATCACAATTGTCATATTCTTCTATAATCTCTTGCCGAGATAAGTCGGTTACATATTCATATTCTATTTTATGTTTTTCAAATGCCTCAATTTGTGTTTTCGAGGGACGACCAATTATTCTTAAAATACAAGGAATATTTTCGAGGGCAGCGGCAACGCGTTCAATATTTTTATTAGGGGTAACCCCCACCTGCAGAATAACCGGCTTTTTTGCATTAAAATCTTTAGAGTTGAAAGAGTAGTTCCCTATCAAACAATTAGGAATTACTATTATCTTGCTTGAATTGGTATTTACATACTTTAAGAGATGAACTTTAGTGGCTTGCGAAATCACTGTAATGTATTTCAAGCGTTTTACTGGTAAATAAAACCAAAATAACCAAAGGAAAAATTTCTTTAACCCTCTTTGTTTATCAAGTTCTCCGCAGTCGTGTATGGTGAGTACGGTGTTGTTACGAGGCAAAAAAATGCCCAGGTAGTGGACATCTCCTGTTATATGATTAATTTCTCCTTTATTTTTTAAAGAAAAGAGTATGTTTTTTGCCCAGCTTATAATTCCGATGCTTTTATTCGGCATATCCTTATTCTGAATTGATATGGAGTCCGAAAGTACCTTCTGAATTGATGCAAATAAATCTTCTATGCTGAAAAAGATATTGTTTTTTTTTCTATTAAAGAACCGGACTTCCATTTGCTAGAGAGTTTTCGCCATGCACATCAGTGACTATCTGCCAAATAACTTTGGAACAAGTTTATATAACATCCATATAAAAAATGCAGATTTAATCAAAGAATTAACAATTTGCAGCGTGTCTGTTTCAGCAGAATAGGTTACTTGATAGAATATCACGGGGATCCAGAAAATGATTAGGGGGATTCGATTGGAAACAATGAAAATCATTAGGTAGGCTCGCCGAATTAAAAATCCCAAAAAAACCATAAAAATAATACCTCCCGTCGTGCCAAAACTACCATAGGCTTCACCGAGGGGTCCAATATTGGTAGACCAGCCCTTTATTTTATATCCTGTATAAAATTCCATATTAAACTTGCCACCAGCCTCTGGCTTATTAGGCCAAAAAAGCCGCGGAATCCAGGCAGAAGCAAATGAAATAGATAACTGGCTACCGTAATCGTAGTCTCGAACCTTGGGAATCCTTTTCATCACCAATGCAACGTTGAATCCTTGATTGGCCCTAACATATATAGGAAAAAAAGCATCCACAGAATTCCAATTCAAGTTACTTACTTGCTTTTCCATTAGATTTAATAATAATGAAGCTTTATCACCACTGTAATTTTCTTTCCAGGTTATTTTCCTATATTCTGGTTTGGCCAATTGGAGAACTATTAAAAAAGAAATGCCAGCAAAAAAAATCAATACTTTTTTCCAAAATCGAATTTCATGCCCCAGGAAAAAAAAAGAAAACAACGTTAATCCCATGTAGGCGACAACAGTAAACATACCGCTGCTTATTGCATTTACCAGGATAATAAACGAAAAAAAGAGTAGAAAAAAGATCTTTAGGCGAAACTTGGGTGTGTAATAAACATACAAAAATCCTGCAAAAGCGGCAAAATATAAAAGTATTGACACAAATTGAAAAGCAGCCGGCAGGTATGCCGAGATGGTAAACATTATTGTACCAATGGTCATTAAGTATATCCCTGAATACTTTTGCGTCTGAAGCCCTATTTTTGCCTCTGTTAATTTCCTTTTTATAAAATCGCCTTTGTCAGTAATGTTTTTATCTGACATAGGCCAACACAACGTCAATACAAAACCGCTGATTGCAGGCAGAGCATACCCAAAGTAAATAGACTGCGATACAGGCATTGCTTTAACCCAAAGACGTGAGAGGGCATTATTTCCCCCAAAAAATAGATACCCGGCAACAGGCATTACCAGGCAAACAAATACACTATGCAATGCAATCGTTTCACGTAAAATAATTCCCTGTCCCAGTTTATCTAACATCATAAAAATAGTTATTAAAAACAGGCAGAGGATTAACGGAATATACCAATCCGTAACCAGCGACAAAAAAAATATGATGAACTGTAAAAAAGTAAAAGAGTAAAATTTGGACTTCATTTTATCTTACATGAACCTTTGATTAACCTTTGATGCTAATAACATTTTGCTGCCCTTTAATAAGGGCTTCGGTTGAAAGCGAAATCTTCCGTCTTTTTCTGCACTATATAATTTAAATCCATAACTCATTAAAATAGATTGGGCTGACCCAATTTCAAGTCCGGCTTGTTCTTCAGCCCAGTCTTCAAACTCAAAAAATATTACAGGAGGATGCTCGGATTGCAATAACTGCTTTGCCCCATTAAAAACATGGTATTCGTATCCTTCAACATCTACTTTTATGAAATCAACTTTAGCTATGTTCTGCTGTTCAACCAATGTATCCAATGTCATAGTTTTAACTTTTACTCCTTCATCAGTAAACACGGGAGAAAGGGATCCCTTTCCAAATTTTTCCCGGGGGGAATAAAAGTTCAACTCTTCCTCATCTTTGCTGAAAAGTGCTTTATTTACAGAATTAATATTGGTAATATTATTTTGCTTAATATTCTCCTCCAGAAAACTAAACAACCAAGGTGCCGCCTCCACGCAAATTATTCTGATATCTTGCCGTTGAACTGCCAGAGGAATAGAAATAGCCCCAATATTAGCGCCAAGATCTAAAAAAACGCCATTTGGCGGGATCCATTTGCGAAAAAAGTTTGAAGTGCCTTGTTCGTAAATCCCATTAATAAATAACTCGAAGCTAATTGTTTCCCGAAGATTTGGTAACTTATAAAAACAATTATACTTGCCTTTTATTAATACATTTTCTCTTTGGGAAATAGCATTTTTTAATACAATTCTTGCCAGCCTCGCCTTTCCCTTGAAAGGAGATAATTTTCGTAGCAGCGTGTCCATGCGAAATAACTTTTATGATTTTATAAACTGCCAATTAACAATTCCATAATACGATTGGACGCAAAACCATCACCATATGGATTGTCAAAATGCAGAGGCTTGTAATGCAATGCCCAATCAAATGCACTAATCGTTAATTGTTTATTTGCGCCAACAAGTTTTGCCATCCCCGCCTGTATAGCCTCTGGTCTTTCAGTTACCTCACGCAACACTATCAGGGGCTTACCAAATGACGGAGCTTCTTCTTGTATTCCACCAGAATCGGTAATTATGATTGAACTATGATTCATTAGCCGCAATAAATCAAGGTAGTCCAGTGGTTCAATCAATAAAAAATTTTGATATGAAAGCAGGTTTGAGCTTCCTATCATCTTTTTTACATTTGGGTTCGGATGCCAAACCCAAATGAATTTGAGCTCTCGGTTTATATTAATGAGATATTCGAGTGTCAAAATTATTGAGCGAAGATTCTCTCCATGATTTTCGCGTCTATGGCAGGTAATAAGAACTGTTCTGTCATCTTCTAGTGTGTTTAGAATTTGATTCTTGTATTTTCCCTCATTAAATTCTTTTGATTTCCTAATAAACTCTAAAGAATCCACGATAGTGTTTCCAACGATTTTAATAAATTCTTCGTTAATGCCCTCTCGAACCAAATTATTTTTTGCAATTTGGGTAGGTGCTAAGTGAAGGTAAGTTGCAATGCTTGCCACACGTCTATTAAACTCTTCTGGAAATGGCTGACCAAGGTCGTTACTTCTCAAACCAGCTTCAAGATGGACAAATTTTATTTGGTTATAAAATGCTACTATTGAAGTAGCCATTACTGTAGTGGTATCGCCCTGTGCTAATATTAGTTTAGGGCAACTCCCAGATTCTTTAAACAACTTTATAAGGTCATTGAGTTTTATTATAGCTCTTGAAGTTAAACTGGCTAAGTCTTGGCCTGGCGAAATTATGTCAAGTTCAAAGTCGGGGGAAATTCCAAAGACTTTCCAATACGGAGCCAATAATTCTTTATGCTGTCCGGTGCTGACGACTGTAACTTTATATGAAAAGGCCCTTATTGCATTTATAACAGGTGCAACTTTTATTAATTCCGGGCGAGTTCCAATAACAAAAACAATATCCCCATCATTCATGGCACAACTGAAGTATAAATTTTTGAAATTACTTTATTGATGGTCATATAACTTGGTGGTGTACAAATCATTTTCACAATTGCTGTACAATATCATTATCTGCTTTAAACATCTTGCTAAGATCTTGTAACCCCCTGTGTATATCCATTTTTTCAGCAAACAACTGTTTTAAATTTTCCCGGTTGGGTATTGCTTCTCCTAAAATATTTCTAATCTCCGTTAGATAATTCATGTTGTCAAAATTTATTAGCTTCCCTTTTACAGGACTATCAAACAGCTTTTGCAACCCTTTTAAAGGATGGGCTAATACCGGTACCCCATAGCTCCAATATTCATATAGTTTATTCGGCGCACAATATTCAAAATTTAAATCAACCCCTTTATAAAGAATAAAACCATAATCAATATATGGGTAAATCGCCGCTAATTTTTCATGTGGCAACTCGCCTAAAAATATGAAATTCTTATTCTTTGTCTGCTGAAACCTGTCGATAACTTCTTCTGAGTATCTTCCTGCCACAACAAAGTAGACGTTTTTATACTCCCTACACAATTCGATAATTGATAAAAATGCTTCAAAATAATGGTCAGTTCCGACATTGCCAATATGCCCAAATACAATTGCGGAATCCGGAATATGTTTCATAGACGGATGTATTGGCTGGCTATTTACTTGTGTTTTGCTTTCGCAAGTATTTTCTAAGAGGATAGTTTTGGGGCTTTTACATTCAAGCTGCTTCAAAAAATATACCTGTCGGTTTATCTCCGGAAAAATTGCTAAATCAAGCAAATTAGCATTGCCTAAAATATACTTCCATTTTTTCACATCTTTGTTTGATAGTAAATGGCTTTCTACCATTTCGAACTGGTGATATATTATTTGCCAATTTGAAAAACTAAAACTGCGCTTCAGTCGTATTATATAATATAAAACTTTATAATCCGGCGTATATACCAGGGCTTTTCGACTAAACAAATAGGAAAAGAGCTTATACCAAATAAGAAAATGTTTCCATAATCTAAAGAAGAAAGATTGCTCGTTTAGTTCTTTCGAATTTTTAAAAGAACCAATAATTGTTTCTTTTTTTACCCGGTTTATATTGTACTGACCTTTAATCTTGCAATGAACAATTTCTACATGAAACCTATCGGCAAAGAACCCAATAATGAATCGCGTAACGGGTATTGATGCAAAGCTATTAAGTGAAATAAAATATACGCGCCTTGGTTGTAAGATTGGCTCCATTAGGTTATTGAAAATAAACTTCTAATTACTGACAATGCTTGATTTGCCCTATCCCTGTATGAATATTTTTTAATGATAGACATTTCTCTTGCTTTACTTCGTATTTTATCAGCTTCAGACTTATCCAGAGACAGCACATGCATGATCAAATCTGCACATTCCCTGGCAGATTTATATAAAAAAATGTCTTTGCCTGGCTCAAAAAAAATACAATGCTCTTTTGTAAAGGGAGCTAACTGTATTCCGCCTATTCCCGGAATCTCAAAACTTCGCATATTGTGCGAATCTTCATTATGTATACGCATAATATTGATCTGAACACGGTATTTTCTCAAGGTCATCCACAAATTTTCTCCATAAACAGGTTTGAATACACGTATATTTTTATTAGTTACAAATTGAGCCCAATTGTTGCCGTAAACATCTATATAAATATCGTGAGATGCAACTTCTTCCAAAAAAGATGCTCTTTGAGCATCTGGGTTGCCTAAAAAACACGCCCTGATTATTTCAGGTTGAGCAGCACATTTGGCAAATAAACCCTCGTCCACATCAAAACCAAAGGGGAGTATTGCCGTTTTTATGTTATATTTTTTAACGAGTTGCTCTTCTATATTAAAATTATACGTAAAGTGCAAATCGTATAAAGAGATTGCGTCTGTTATATTTTTATTTCCACTGCCTGTACCTGAAAAAACAAAAGGATTATCCGGATTATAATTTACAAGCTTAATCCCCATTTTTTTGGCAAAAATTAAACTCTCAGGAAAAATTTCCATCCCTTTGAAAACCCAGATAATATTTGGCTGATAAGCTGCAATCATCGTTTCAAATTTCTGATTTATCCTTTTAAATATCGGAGAGAGTCGCATTTTAAAATAAATCTTCCGGAATATACTTCCGCCATAATAGTAATCGTAAAATATAGACTGTGCATCAAATCGTTGAACATCAACCCCTGCAAGCCTTAAATAGCGAAAGTAGAAATTCTCAATAGAAAAGATTTTATCAGACCCTACGATCAGAATCTTCATTGTATTCTGTTAAATATGTTTTGATGATTATACCTCTTCACATTTTAGCACCGATTGCTCAATCGCTTCTGCATCATGCTCGAAAGAGAAAGAAGATATTTTTGTTGTAACTTCTTTTCTAATCTCATGCATATTTTTCTTTTGCTGTATTGCTATTTTCATTATTGTTGTCAAAGATGACTTGTCGGACCATGGAAAAATAAATCCGGAAACTCCGTTTTCTATAAGATCAATGGCGCCACCACATCTGTCGCTTGCAATGACAGGTCTTCCTGAGGCCATAGCCTCGTTTATCGACAGTCCCCATGTTTCGCTTTGTGATGGCAAAACAAACCAATCCCCCAATCTATATGCAACCGGCATTATTGATTGATTCTGAAAATCGATAAAATGTATATTTTTCTTAGTGCCATAAATTCTTTTAATATCCTCTTCCAACGCTCCATTGCCGATTAGAATAAGATGTACATTCCTCTCGTTTAAATTTTCAAATGCTTCCAAAAGGATAAATGGGTTTTTATTCCATTCAAGTTTGCCAGCAAACAGGAAGGCAATCTCATTTTCACCAATGCCCAGCTTACTTCGCCACGATTTTGCGAGCGCTGTGCACTCTTCTTCATCCTTACTAAATCGTTTATTATCAACTGCGTGCGGAACATATATGAGATCTGCATTTTTTACTCCATGTGCTATAAAATATTTTTTGTTATTGGTTCCTACGTAAAAGGCTTTGTCTATATAGCTATAAATCCAGTTCAGATATATACGTCTCAGTATCTTTTTAAAACTTAGCCCGCGAGGCTCATTCAATAATGTAGAATCACCACGAAAATAAATAGGCTTCTTGTTTTTGAAATATTTCATCACCTTAAAATGGCTTTTGAAGTTCCAGCCATAAATTAGAATCGCATCTGCATTCGCTTCATTTATCTTGTTAATGATATCTGGATTATCTATCCCGGCAGAATGATGCGATCCGGGAACAGTAGCAATATTTTCAAGAAATTCATATTCGTATCCTTCCAATAAAGGAATATCCCAACTTATATTTTTACCAAATCCAGGATCGAATTTATCGGATATTACAGACTTACCCCATGTATAAAAAACTTTTAAAGCAATCTTACGTCTGGCTGCAATTATCTTAAACAACGGGGCGTTGTATTGAATGGGATGAGTAGTAATGATTATTAATTTTTTCATCTAATTTAAAGGCCTGAGCTAACTTCCTTCATCCAAATCAGAATTAATTAAACCCCTAATATTTAAAGGAGTGCCCTAAGTTAATTAATGGCTTCTCCAAATATCTAAATGATAGTTTAGACAATGCATAAGTAATAAATAACGAAAGAACCGTTAGTACTACTGCTTGTAAATTATCTAAAATTGGTTGTTTATGGTTCAAAAAGACCAAGTGGGTCATCCCGTTAATTAGCTGATGGAATAAATAAATAAAATAAGATAGTTTTCCTATTTCTAAAAGAATAGGGTTGGTTAATACTTTATATAGGAACCCTTTTTTTATATAAAGAATCACAATAACAACTGAGCCGAAGCATGATGCTATCAAGGTATGGTTAAAAATTCCAGGGTCGGAAAAAAAATATATAGCACCGGCAAAAACAAAAAGCGCTGATGAAATTAACTTAACTACCTGTAGGTTGGATTTTACAAAGTTTCGAAAAAAATCTTTTGAATTCAGATATGCAATTAGCACACCCATTGCAGGAGAGTCTATTCTGGATGATAATAATGTATATTGCTGATACCAATTAGTTGACAAATACCGGCTCAACGGAGCGATACAAAAACATAGTGCTATAAAAAAGAGCAGTTGACCAGGCCTAAGCAAATAAATTATTAACGGAATAATGATGTAGAATTGTTCTTCAATGGCAAGCGACCAAGTTGGTGTTAGTGCCTCCGCTCCAAAGTGCCCCCAGAAAGACATAAAAAAATTCTGAATAAATAGAAAATAGTACACTATAGGTATCTCTTTTTCAAAAATATATGCATCCGGGTTATACCAGGATGTGGTTTTACATAGAGTAAATGCAATAAGAAGTAAATAATATGCCGGTATTATCCTGATAAAACGACGGACATAAAATACTTTAAAAAAATTTGACGACTGCTTGTTTTTTAAAAGTATTGATCCAATTAAAAACCCTGATAGTACAAAAAACAAGTCAACTCCGCACCAGCCAAAGTACGTTGTTCCCATTAAAAACTTTTGTGCCACCGTAAGTTCGTCAGCATTGAGGGGTTGGAGCTGGTTATTAATCAGGTGAAATCCGAGCACCATTAATAAGGCAATCGCCCGCAATCCATCCAATTGATGAATTCTATTATCTCCAGTCGCATTTTTCGTTTTTAGTTGATTAAACATTTGGCCTTAGTGATTTAAATGTATCCGTTAACTTCTTTGCAATATTTTTCCGATGATAATAAAACCCGTTACTCTTTCCTTCTCCGGTCTCCATCCATTAACAAATGAAATGTCTATTGAAAAGTCTAGTTTACGATATCTATACTAGGAGTTTGCAGGCCGTTGGTGAGAGGCACCTAATGAATGTTGGCAAACCCTGCCCGTTCAAATACAGTCTTGCACTTCTTTATATAATAGTTATATCGACAAGTGGCGCGTTAAAAAATCATGCATTTCCATGTATTAAGATATCTGGCATAACTATGCTATTCTCATTCGCAGATCCATAATCCTAATGTATGCAAGCGTACATTACTATACACGGGTGTTGAATTTGCGAACAGATTATTTCACGATTCATTTTTCTTACCCATTTCCTGTCCTGTAACAATGCATTAGACCTTTTTGCTTAAATCGTCGCATTTTTTATACATTATTTGAGTTTTAGATATTAATTGTTACGCGAGCCCTCGGATAGATTAATTATTGATTCAATTCTTTCAATCTGCCTTACATACTCATTATCCAGCGATAATAGGATTCTTTCCTTTGCATAGACAATACTGTTATAACTCTCCATATTTTTCAACACCATATTGAAAGTCTGTTCAAAATCTTTGTGCTCATCACACATACAAAATAATTTATTTTGCTTGTAAAGGGTAATTGGCGTAGAAATGATAACCCTGCCAGTGCTAAGATATTCAATAATCTTATGTGAATTCTCAGCGTGGTAGTTTTTGTTATCTGGCTTATACGATAATAAAAATGCATCCATGTTAGCAAACGCAAGCGTTAACTGCGCTGTATTCAGTGAGCCATATAATTTCACATTTTTCGTTTGTACGAGAAATTCATACCATTCAGCCTGCCAGGAAATTGTCTTGTCATAATTGGTCGAACCAAAGAAGTGAAATATCACTTCGGGATAGTTAGTTATTATTTTTTTTAGCGGTTCGGTATAAATAAAGGGTATAAATAAATTTCCAGCATATCCAACATTCAAATTCTCCCCCCTCTGCCATCGTTTCATATTAATCAGCCTTAATCTGGCAAAGTCTGCAAACTCTTTGCTCAATCCGTGGTTAATAAAATGACAGGTTAACCCCTGTTTGGTAAACTTGGCAACAATATTATTTGATACAGAGAACGCAAACGCAGACCCTCTCATTGAAGGTTGAAGGTTTTCAAAATCATCTACCGGAAAATATAATTTAAGTTTAGCATTTACAAAATCCGCATTCTCATATAACAAATAGTTTCCGAAGTCAATACACAAGTCAAATTCAGGCGTTATTTCTCGTAGTCGTTTTGCTACAATTCTTACATTAATTTTCTTATACCATGACCTTACGTGAAAAAAGAAGAAATAGGGCAATGGGATACTATATGAAATAATAGAAAGATTAGGATAATCAATTATTTTTTTTATAGAAAAGTGAAAACCCCATTTTTTTTCTGGAGCATTAATAAACCACACCTTGTTTCTCAGCGATAACTCTTTAGCATAATGGTGCTTTGAGATATTGTGATGTGTCCAGGGTTGTGGCGAAATTATCAGTATATTCTTTCCTGCGAATTTAAACACAGATTAACGAGTTAGACTGCTAATAAATTTTAATGGTTTCAGCCATGGGTATTTATTCCAGAAACTATCTTCAACTTTGAATTCACTATGCTCTTTTCTAGGATTATTCATTATCTCTTCAAACTCCTTTTCAGTAAGGTTGAATTTTTTAAGTACAAATTCATAATCTTCACTAAATTGAGCTGAATCGTATATTGGTTTTTTTAGCTCCTCCATGGCTTCTGCCTTTGATATTTGTCCGGCGAATATCAAATCTGACAAGTGAGCTTTTCTTTTATCTACACCGAATTTCACAGGCAGAATATATCCCTGATAAAACCTGGTAAATACAGATTCATAGTGTTTACCACCATAGTCTTTCCACGACAACTCTGTCGTAATAATATTTTTTACGTCTTTCTTGTTGTAAGGTAGGTAGTTAAGTAAGTAAACACTTGTTATTTTTTTAAGCTTGGTGTACAATCTTTTTTTTGTGGAATTAAATAATGGATAGGTTTTTAGTTTTATTGTACCATAATGATCATGAATATCTTTTATATTAATATGATCAATTTTATTAAATATCCAACTTTTGGGAAGCGTGTTTTCCGTTGTAACGTTGGCACCACTCAATATATATTTAATATTATTCTCTGCAGCAAGTTTATATAAAGTGCCAATGATTGCATGATCTGTTATTGCTTCAATATCTATTACAGATGCTTTTAGATACGCCAACTGAATATCTTTGAACTCTTCCCAATCTACAACCAGCGTATACAAATCGAACCCAAGCCTAGAAATAATGTTTTCAATATTTTTTACTGCCAGTTCCGAATTCCATCCATTGTCAAAATGAACTATTAAAGGCCTGAGCCCAAGCTTTTTTGCCATATAAGCCAGGTAAGTACTATCAACGCCTCCGCTTACCCCGGTAATGCAATCATATTTGTTGCCTTTGCCGGACTCTTTTATTAACTGCACAATTTCAGCAAGTTTCTTTTCTCCTTCAGCACCCTTTAAGACTTCTTGTTTCTCTTTGATAAGGTATTCGTAGTAATAGTTAGAAATACCTTTATTATCAAAAGTGATATCCGGATCTGCAATTGTGTCCATCACACTTATCTTGCATTGTTGATATTTCCGTCCATTATTCGCCGCGGTATCTGCCTTCAAAAGTTCTTCATCATAAAATTTCATATGTATCTATTTTCTCCGGAAAGTAAATTCTATATACCCTTTTTCCCCATTCAATAAATCTATATCGGAATTAGTATATGGCAGGTATACGACTGTTGTTCCGAATTGTAATTCAAACTTAATTGTTGTATCATGTATGTCAAGCTCAAAGGGAACTCTTATTTTCCTTGTACCCGGGGCTCCTTGTATCTGAATTTTAATACGGTCGCCAGTATATTCCAGTTCCGTATAGCCGCCATCCAGGCTAAACCCTTCAAACTCAATACTTTTATCTGATAGTAATGTTGCAATTAAGGTGTTGTGCTTTTTTGAAATAAAAAAATCTTTAGATACAATTGTTTTACTATCCTCATAATTAATTGCGATAGAACTATCATCTATTTGTTCAACAGCACTTTTTTTTCCTCCTTTTTTATAGGGTAGTACAAACGTTAAGAATGGATAATTACTTTCTACCCTGATAATCTGTTGTTCTTCTACATATCTTTGCCCATTGGAAATCCTGAATTCGTTTTGTTCTATACTCCTCTGCCAGGTAGTACCCCATTGAGCAAGAGAAAAATTTGATTTTCCTTGATTCAACAGATACATATCCCAATTTATTCCTCCACTCGGATGAAGCGACCATAGCTGACCTGTAAAGCTAAATTTATTCAACCCGGAAGAGAGCTTTTGGAACGGTATTCCTTCAGGTAGTTCTTTTTTTAAGCTGACATAATCATATATTTTTCTAATTGGAACAATGTTGCCTAATGGAGTAGAAATGGCCCCGTCAGACATCATCATCATGCTCCATATATTAGATTTATTATTTGTAACGCTATCGTAGATAACCAGGATCGGCGATTCTTCTAATACATGAATCAAATTGATTTTACGAAACCAGCTTATACTATCCGCATTTTGCATTCTAACTGTTGCAGAGTTGCTGTAGCGTAAATTTGCAAAAGAAATTAATTGAGATTTAGCCCAGGTACGGTTGGTGAGCGACCGGACGGCTATTGGTTGATCCTTTTTATCCCATTCAGGAAACTGTTGTTCTGGTATAACAACCGTTCTAATTTTGGAATCCGTTGCTTCCGGATTGTAAAAAGAGCTGCTGCTTACAGATAAGGGAGCCTTTAATGCATAAAAAGCAAATTCCCCTGCATCATCGTTTCTATGGTCATAGAGCTTTTCTCCGTTTAGCAACCATAATGCTGTTTCCTTTTCAGTATTGAGTCCATATCGAAAATGGGAAAGATAACCGGAATAGTTAGCACTGGTAATATTTAAGGGAATCTCCGGTTTATCAAATAGTTTTGCGGTTAATCCTATTGGCCCAAACGCAGAAGACATGGCAGGCCCATTAAAATACGCATTCATCAACTCAGAGCTCAATGTATCATCAATACCTTTTAATCCCGTAGCTAGTAATGCAAACAGAGAAGAACTTTCCTCGGACCCATCTCCGAACGAAATCAGTTTTCGGTTATTTTCAAATCTTACTGAGGGAGGTGTCAACAATGCTTTATAAAAGTTAGCAAACTTTTTAAGTCGGTCGTTTTCCTTAAATATATTGTAACCTGTTGCCTGTTTTAGTTGAATAACGGAATATAATACAGGCTCTAAGGCAGGTTGTATATAGTGCGGTGTACCAAAAGATGATCCGTTTTCATAAATTACATTGTTTACTTCATTGTTAACAGACTGCTTAATTTGTTGAACTCTTTTTTTATATTTAGGGTCTTCGCTCAACAACAAGGCAAAAAATAACCTTCCATTATTATTATACATTACAGGCATATTGGCTGGACCCATATTTACTCCTGAGCTATCAAACATTGGAACGTTATTTTCATCCCAAACCAAATCAGCCATTAACCCTATTAGATCCTCAAGATCAGATTTTTCAGTTTTAGTAAAGCTAATATCCGGATCAGCAAATAGGGCCGATATTAAAATGGCATATGTTTTAAACCTGTTGGAGCCCGCCCAATAACGAAACTGTGCTTCATAAGCCCCTTCTCCATTTATATAGCTTTCTTTTAGTGAATGGGAAAACTCCAATACCATTCTCTTTTTTGAAATAGCTGAATCTTTGAACCTCCATGCATCCCAAACGATTTTATATGTTGGATCTACACTGCAAAGTTGTTTATAAACCTGTTCCTCCTTTTTTATTTTTTGGATAATCTCATTTATCTCCTTAGAAGGGAGATATATGGAAGCATTGTAAAAAGCTGGAATAATATGAGGCTTATAGTTAGGTGAAGAAACTTTTTGTGGAATACCGGACAACCTGTTCATCGCTTTTGCAACAGGCTGTATTTTTTGGGGTTCCAACAAATCAGCTTTGTTACTGATAAATATTCCCCATTCAAAACGCTTATGAGAAAACCAGCTATTGTCTGCCCCCCTGCGCTGGATCGTCATTTTTATTCTTGCGTCACCATTTTTTACTGTCTCTAACCTAACCCCAATACCTTTTGCCCCAATTAACCTGGATGGTCGCCCTTGAAAAATTGCGAGTAAATTCGATGCCGAAGCAGCTTTACTATTATAAACCTGCCAGTATCTGCCTGTGTTGCGTTCTCCACCGGCCGGTTCCCAAAGTGTTAAATACGGATACTGTGTTGGGACAGAATATTTCAGATTTAGCGTTGCATCCATTGGATAGCCTCTTTCATTTTCAGGACGGTACACTTTACCGGGCGTTTCGTACCCATACTCTGTTGATGTGGATAACCAACCGCGGTATCTTGCCTGGTCGGGCTTTAACCCATTAAAAATGCTAAAGCTGTAGCTTACGTCGTAGTCAGAGTCTTCTTCTATTATAACATCTTTTTTATCCTTCTCTAAGGTCACCGTACAACTATAATACCCCTTTCCGGCCTCTCCTCCTGGGTATCTTTGTTCATAATGACCAAATTCGGGCTTATTAAACTCATACCTGATTTCCACAACAACCTTTGATTTTGTTTTTTGCAGAAATTTTATTCCAAAATTGATTGGCTTAACTGCACTCTGCAGAATATTCAAAGCTGTGTCAGACTTTGAACCATCCAAATAAATTAGGGACTGAATAGGTGCGGGCGGTTTAGATAAATCAGCGCGCTCATTCGGTATACAAATACCGACCAAACCATTTGTTATCTCATAAACCCCCGCTCTTTTAACTACTAACACACTTTGCGCAGCTACCTCAACACACCATATTATTCCATAGAAAAGTAATACACTTAATTTTCTCAACATCTTTCCCCGCTGATATGCTATTTTAGATTATTAGTATAACTGATAAGAACGGCGTTATGTGGTCTTTGAAAAACGAACATGCTTCCTGCCGCCGCAGCCGATGCTCCTGCATTTATTGCCTTGCTAAAGTCTTCCGGCGTTGCAGCGCCGCCTACAGCAACAACGGGTATGTTTACGGTATTGCTTACCAATGAAATGAGTTCAAGATCATACCCTTTGTAGGTGCCGTCTCGTTCTATACTATTTAGCAATATTTCTCCGGCACCTAATTGTTCTGCCTTTTTTGCAAACTCGTCAGGAGATAATCCTGTCTTTGATTTTCCATTATTTATAAATACCTCATATCCCTTAAATAATACCTTTTTAACATCAATAGAAATTACTACACTCTGGCTTCCAAACCTTGATGCTACTTCCGATACTAAAGCAGGATTATTATGCACAACATTGTTTAAAACAACCTTTTCAACTCCATTAAAAAACAAACTCTTTATTTGCTCTAATGTAGTAATACCTCCTCCATAAGCCAACGGCATAAATGCTTCGCTTGTAATTTCAGTAATTTGCTTTATATCAGGAGCTCTTCCTTCTTTAGTCGCACCAATATCCAAAATCATAATTTCATCCACTTCTTTCTCATTGAATATTTTAACCGCATTTATAGGGTCTCCAACATATTTATAGTCTTTAAATTTTACAGACTTTACAAGTCCGCGATTGTATAGTAAAAGAGCTGGGATAATTCTCGACCTTTTCAACTAGAAGTATTTAACAAAATTTTCCAATAGCTTCATTCCGTATTTATGACTTTTTTCGGGATGAAACTGAACTCCGGCAATGTTATTGTACTCAACGCCTGCCGTAAACTCGTAGCCATATAAAGCTGTGGCCAATACATTTGAACTGTTTGCACAGCACCAATGGTAAGAGTGTACAAAATAAAATCTGGGATCTTCATACATATTCGAAAAAAGGGCCGACGTCTTTTTAACCTCTATTTCTGACCACCCCATATGCGGTATCTTAAGGTTAAACTCCATCATTCTTGCAGAATCAAATTTTTTCACCTCTCCCTTTATCCAGCCAAGGCCTGAAAGAACTCCTTCGTCACTCCGTTCTGCCAACAACTGGGCTCCCAAACAAATGCCTAATATTGGAACTTTATTTACTAAAACCTGTTCTTCTAACGCCGAAAAATATGGCATGTCTCTTAAATTACTTATGCCATGGTCAAAAGATCCTACACCTGGTAAAATAATTTTTTCGGCAGCTAAAACATCCTTCACCTTATTAGTGATAAGTGCGTTTATGCCAACCCGCTTAAGAATGTTTTTGATTGAGTTAAGATTACCAATGCTGTAGTCCAGAATAACCACCATAACTGCAGCTTCAGAAATTAAAATTATACATATTTCTTACTGCCTCTTCATTAACTTCAAGTGCTAATTGCTTTTCAATAACACTTCGGTTGTGAAGAAAGTTTTCCTCTTTTATTTCGGCAATATTTTTTAAATCTTTTGTTTGAGCAAACTTAACCCCCCAGTCGTTCAAGGTTTTGTAAAGATTACTGGACGAGTTCATAATTACTGCTTTGCCCATGTATAAGGCGCCTAAAACCGTCCCTGCGGCCTGCTGCCTGATATGATTCATCCACACAAAACCACAATTATTCATACGATCATGGTATTCCTCCAATGTCATCCAATTTTCTAAAAAAATTATTTTATGTCCAAAGTATCTTGTCCCTATTTCCTTTACAACTGCAGCATATTCAGAATTCCCATATGAAATAGGAACAATAATTTCTCCTTCCCACTTCATCGCATGCAAGTCCTGTAGTGCATCTAAATGATTATTGCTTTCTGTTGCAGAATTGCCCAACCATAAGCGATTGGTGTTTAACGGTTGGTAAGAAATTTTATAAAACCCCAGTTGCTGACAAGTAAAATATGAATATGACGTCCATTTTAGTGTTGGATTAATATGCCTTATCATTTCATAGTCGTATTTCACCCAGGTGGCACAAACATTCACTCTTTTTATTAACCAGCGCGCTTCTTTGCTATTTTGCCAATCTATCCAAGTAAGCTTCACTCGCTTTAGCCAACCTTTTAACCCTTTATTCTTTGACAGACTTTGTCGGTACTTTTGCGTTATAGGAAGATACCACTGTTTATTATTGATGCTATATTTATATCCATCTCCACCCCAAAAAAGCCAAACTAATTTGGGGTTATTTAGTTTTTTGAAAAATGAACTTAGGTTAGAAATAAAGAAACTGTGTACTATTATAATATCGTATTGGTTAGCCTCCTTAGATAATTCAGAAAAATTACCTTTATTCCAATAAATTCCTTTTACGTATTTTGATTTAACCTTTTTTATCTCTCGTCCATCCTCCTGAACTACCCAATATTTGGCTTCTAACGGAAATAGCCGCTCAGATTGTTCAATAAAATAGTCAATAAAATCATCATCCACCATCAGGTGCAGCACCTTTCTTTTTCCAGGCATTTACATTTGATTTAAACGTTATAAAACCCAAACTACCCCAATTATACAGTAGGCCTAAATATATTGCTCCAAACATGCAAGCTCCTCCGGTGCACTTTAAAATGTTTTTTACTCCAAGTATATTTTCTTTACTCACAAAAAAATGTTTGTATGTGGCTGTTAAGATAGCGCATAAAACAGTAACCGCTAACTCAGGAAAAAAAGATAAAATGAAGCTTTGAATATTTTGATTAAGGGCTTTACATATAAAATACACCTCAACCAAAAAGCCAACCATGCTGGTAATTAAGTAGCCCCAAATCATGCCCATTAAATTACCGGTATACAATCCGGTTACAATACCGGTAAGCATTAGAAATCTTGAAACAAGTCCAACTTTAAACATTAAACGTGTTTGAGCAGTTGCATAGTAAATTGGTCCAAATGTTGACGCCAGCGCCTGAAAGGCCCCCAATAGACAAAGTATCGTAAATACAGGAACAACATCTAACCACAAAGAGCCATAAATCACAGAAATAATTTCCCTTGAAAAAATGCCCAGCAAGGCCATCATTGGAAAGCATATGAACGCAATAATCCCATTCATTTTAATAAATTGATCCCAAACCGCCTTCTTATTATATTGTATTAATGAGAAAGAGGGAAACATTACCCTGTTTAGTGTGTTGGAAATCTGGCTTAAAGGCATTAGCATTAAAGAATAGGCTCTTGTATAGATGCCTAGTATTGACGCTCCTAAAACTCTGCCTACTAAAATTTTGTCAAGGTTTCTAACCCAATAATTTATAGAATTATCTGCCAATATAGGCATAGAAAACTTAAGGTGATCCTTTAAAAGAGATTTATCAAAAACAAAAGATGGGCGCCATTTTGAAATATTAAAACTAAGTAAAAGCGTTATAAAACTTGAACAAATAATTTGTGCAACCAGCGCCCAAACCCCGGCTCCGTTAAACGCCATCCATATACCCAAGGCCCCACCTAAAACAGTAGCAATCAGGTTTAAGAAGAAATACCCTTTGAAGTTCATTGCTTTCTGAATCAGGGCATCGGGAACTATGAGAAACGAAGTAAATAAAAAATTTAATGCCATTACAGAAATCAACGCTATTAAGGCGGGCTGATTAAAGAACCTTGCAATAAAGGGTGAAGCAATAAGCAGTATGACTGATAAAGTAACTCCGATAGCCACATTTAGCCAAAAAATTGTTGATTTTTCGCCATCCGTAATACCTTGCTTTTGAACAATGCTAGCACCCAACCCTACATCTTTAAACACCTGAAAAAAGCCGGTAGCCACTATAACCATTCCTAGCAGTCCATATTCAGCCGGCGTAACAAGTCTTGACAAAATTCCAGATATCACAAGGCTTACTATTTGCCGCAATATCTGGTCTGCCATAGACCATTTTATACCAGATTTAGTTTTAGCTATCTGGCTGGTCAATGTGAGAGAATATTAATAATGTTGTCAATTATATAATCCTGGTCGGTGTTCGTTAGTTCGTAGTATAAGGGTAATCTAACCAACCGGTCAGTATAAAAATCGCTCCAATACAATTCACCTCCTTTATATTTATGTTTGAAAAACTCACTACTATGAAGGCTGAGATAATGAAAAACAGCCAGAACGCCAGCTTCTTTTAATAACTTCAAAAGTGTGGTGCGTTGCTGCAAATCTTTGCAAACAAGGTAAAACATATGCGCATTATTGGTAGTCCCTTCAATTGTTTTTGGCAGCCTCACTCCCGATGCACATGCAATTTTTTCAAGCCCGGTCCAATACCTTTGCCATAAATAATTTCTCCGTTTCTGAATATCTTCTAACTGTTCAAGCTGGGCATATAAAAAAGCCGCAATAATTTCTGAGGGCAGAAAAGATGAACCTATATCGACCCATCCATATTTATTTACATCTCCCCTAAAGAAAGCTGACCGGTTTGTTCCCTTTTCTCTTATAATTTCAGCTCTTTCTATTAAAGCCGGATCATTCACAACCAGCATTCCCCCTTCCCCTGAAATAATATTTTTAGTTTCGTGAAAGGAAAATGCTGCCAGATGACCGATACTTCCCAAGGGCTTATCTTTGTAAAAAGAATCTATAGCCTGGGCAGCATCTTCTATTACCCAAAGGGAATACTTATTTGCCAGATCCATTATTTTGTCCATTTGGCAGGCCATACCTGCATAGTGAACAGGAACAATTGCCTTTGTTTTGGGAGTAATAAGTGCCTCTATGGCATTTACATCTAAGTTCGGACTATCTTCGGAGCTGTCGGCAAACACAATAGCCGCCCCACGTAACACAAATGCATTGGCTGTTGAAACAAAAGTATAAGAAGGCATGATAACCTCGTCACCTGGTTGTATATTTATAAGCAAGGCCGCCATTTCCAAAGCATCTGTGCAAGAAGTTGTTAATAAACACTTCTTAAATCCATATTTTTCTTCAAAAAAACGGTGGCATTTTTGAGCAAATATTCCGTCTCCGGAAATTTTGCCAGAATTTACTGCATCTCTTATATACTCCAATTCTTTACCGCTGAGAAATGGCTTATTGAAAGGGATCATATCGCTTTTTTAATTTTGCTGGTACACCAACATATAAGCCTCGCTCAGATAAATCTTGTGTAACGACAGCCCCCCCTCCTGTACGAACATTATCTGCGATGGTAATATTATCAATAACTGTTGTTCCTATACCAAGGTTAACACAAGAGCCTACATTAACAAACCCTGCAATAGTTACTGCTGGCGATAAAAATGTATGATCTCCAATTTTGCTATCATGAGCAATAACACAGCCAACATTTAAAATAACATTATACTTTATCACACTATTATAGTCAACAATACAACCAGGGTAAATAAAGCTTCCTTCTTCAATTGTAACACTTCTATCAATAATTGAACTTGAATGTATGATGGTACCAAACGGTATTATAGAATAAAACTTTTTGAAAAGTTGTGCCCGAACGGCAAAGTGGTTATATCCAATAGCAATCATTAATACATCAAAAACCTCCTTATCAAATACATCAAACACATCTTTCACTCCTCCTAGCACAAGATATCCATTTTTATTTATGCCAGATGGGCAATAATCGTCAAAAAAACCTGCTACATGATAATGATTATCTTTAATAGCATGATGAGCCATTTGATGTCCTAAATCACCTGAACCAATAATTGCCAATCTTTTCATTACCCTGGAATAAACCTTTTATTGCCGCAATAAATAAAATAACCTGAACGATCACTGCTTTTTTCTACGGGTATCAAATTTTTGTTTATTAATTCAGCAGAAACGATTTCATCATACAATTCATGATTTTCAATAAATGGTAATATTTCGGCAGTTTCCTTCGATAAAAAATATATCCCTGCGTACCCCGTTTCGCTGAGTTCTGGAATGACAAACCGGCCTAATGAAACATCTATTACCCCTGCCAGATAATCATACCCGGTAGATAACCGCACCAAATTTGAACCTATAAAATCACCTCCCATTCTTGCTCCTACTTCAATTATATAAATATCTCCGCGCTCGGTGACCTTTATTTCTGTATGGGCAGCTCCAACTTTCACGCCCAACGCCTTAAGTGCATTATGGGTAATTTGTTTAATTCTTTCCCGTAGCTTTTGAGAAAGAACTGCAGGTTGATGATGAGCAAGTTCAACAAAATGAGGCGCTCCTGTTGTATATTTATCTGTATATGCCAGGATAAAGTGTTCGTAATCCCAGCTTATTGATTCAATACTTAGTTCGCGACCCTCAATAAATTCTTCGATAATTACTTGCTTACAAAAAGAAAACCTCAATGCCTGCTCCAATGCATTTACTACAGATGTTTCATTTTCTATTTTGTATACCCCTAAGCTTCCAGATCTATCAACAGGCTTAACAATTAAAGGGTACTTTAGCGGATCGGTAATCTCCGGGGTTATTTTATCCTTATGAGTTACAAGTTTATATCCTGGAGTTCGCAACCCTCCTGCAACAAGAGCCTGACGCATTTTGTACTTATTCGTCACGTTGGCGGTAATAGTATCTGGATTTCCAGGAAGCTCCAGAGCTGCCGTAATATAATTAACAGTACTAACAGCTACGTCTGAAGCGATTGAAGTGATGCCATCTATATTGATTCTTTTACACTCTTCCAGAATCTGATCTTTTTCAGTAATTGAAATGGGATAGAAAAAACTGGCAATATCTTTACAAACTGCCCCATCTTCCCAGGAAAAGCAATGGGTCTCAATATCCATTTCCACAGCTTTTTTAACAATAGGTAGCTGTAAATAACTTCCTCCAATAATAGCCAACTTCTTTCCCATCTGATTCTTATAAAATTAAGCAGGCAATTTAAGTTCGTTCAAATTTTTCAGCCCTGAAGATAAAAAGGTGCAGAAAAGACATAATATTCTCGCGCAGTTTAAATAACCCTCTAAAAATATCTTCATTATAATCTGACAGTGCCGTCTTTCAGAATCCTGAATTATTTCAAGTATTCGCAAAGACTGAGTTATTATTTATCTGTGAACTAATATGCAGAAGTTTAGAAAACGCCGCAGTCATGAAATCCGTTAATTGTATCTCTTGGTTTACATTTTCTCAATGTCCATAATACTTGCATAAAATTTATTATTGCTCCATTCCACATATCCGGCATCCATCCATGAATGGCTACGTTGTTTTGTTAAAAAGTTTGCCCTCCATTCCTTTGGATCCTCAACTTTTTTAACCACCACTTTAAATATTGCCTGTTCTGTGTTTTTTCCGGTACTATTTAACCAGTAGGCCGTAAAATCTCTGATTCCTTTTTCAAGATTAGCCTGATTTATTTCCGGGCTATTTACCCTGAAAGTCCATTTTACCCAATTAAACCCCTTTAAGTAACTACCTGGTCGTCCGTCCTTTTCTATTATAGGCAGCCATTCTTCCTTTCCATTTGTTATATATTTAATGGCAACTATGTGATTATAATTTAAAAAATGACCATCCATAAAAACAGGATGTTGAGTTATTCCCAAAAAAATCTTTGAGAAAGAGCCTACAGCGGACGACAATGAGTTATAGATATGCCCCGGCAAAGTATTTTCATAATGGCTAAACTCCCGTTTAATAATCGGGGCCTGCAAGGTAGAAAGTACTTGTAAAAAGGTTACTGCTAATAAACCGAATGTAATAAAATACACCCGTAATTTTTTTAAGGGTATCCTCCACAATAAAAATGTATCGGGGTTTTTGGCTGGTATAGCGGCCACATAGCTAAATTCAACTTTAGTTGGCTTAGCTTTTCTTTTTAGATAATTTACCATAGCCTTAATACCGGGGACATAACTTATTACCCCAACTATAATCAAAGATGGAATGTAAAGAAATGCCATTGAGCAGGCATACATACCCAGAGCAACAACTCTTTTTTTTCTGACGGCAATAAGGCTTTGCGATGCCTGTTGTTGAGAAAACCCAAATAGAGATGCACTCCTCGATGACACAAGGTTGTACTTTCTTACTGTGGCTTTAGTTAGCGTGTTGTCACCTGCCTTGGCTGCCGGCTTTGTTTTTTCCGCGACCAGTTCTTCTCTCTTAGCACCATCAAAAACACTATGCAAAAAGTGCGTTTTAAAATAATGTTCAGTACTAATGAAGAGTATGGCATTAAAAACATCTAAATGTTTAACAATAATCCGAATGCTGTTATGCATAGCAGAAGACTCATTGAAATAGATAGTAAGTTTTTCTTGTTTAAACGTAAAAAAAGAAGCAACTTTTTTCCATAAGCCGGCAGGCACCAATAACAAATAAATACTAATTACACCTAAAGCAAAATATGGTATTGGAAATATCGCAAGAATTCCAAGATGAAGTCCTGTTCCAATTAAAAACAAGGGTAGCCAAAGTTTCCTTATGGGAAAAAGAAACAAAAAAACAAATTCAAATACCAAGGTAAGGTATCCTAAAAAGACAACAATATACTGGTTATTTAATACTGTTGTATAGTCCAAAAACGCTACATGTGGCACTGAAGCTGGCAACCATGTTCCAAGTCCGTGTAACCAAAATACGGAATCGACCTTATGAAATATAGAATCGAAATAAACAAATGCAATACCCAGTAAAACAGGGATATAATAATTTAATACAGATACATTGCGAGTCTGCTTGTAGTCCCCTAATAAATTGGTTAAAGTAGAATACTTCAGTTTTTTCCTTAAAACATCTAATGAGTTTACCTGAGAAACACTTACAAACATCAGGAGAAAGTTTATGCCCATATAAACATAAAACATATGATATTCGTAGGTGGATATGGTAGCGATAAATACCAAAGAAAAGAGATAATTAATGACAGCTGCCCAACGGGTAAACAGTCCGAGAAGTACCATTAGTATACTTAACATCCAGGCAGCCAGCGCAGGGGTCAGGTTTACTTCATAGGGTTCAATAAAGGGTATCTTGTCAAATATCAGGTGCCTGAATTTGTAAATCTGCAAAACTTCGAAAAAAAGAACTGCAGCATAGCAAATTCTAAAAATACTTAGTCCAACTGCATCAACCTTTTTGTCGTATAGCCTTGTTATTATATTAACAAATTTCTTCATTGCCGCAGTCGTTATTGTATAAAAGTAATTATTGTCAACTTAAAAATACTCTCTTTCTTATTTTTTCAATGATTTCGAAAATATTCTCTTCTTATAGCTTCTGAAAGTATTGGTGTTCACTATCTTACATTAGAATATTCTATGTATATCTCTGGGTTATGTTATTATAAAGTACTAACATGTACAGATATATTGTCTTCCCGGTGTGCAGAAAAAAAATGGGATGTTGAGGATGAAACAAAATCACTTTTTACGCAATTCGTGTTGCGTCAGGCTTTTTTGTTTACTATGATAAAAATCGTTGACTGTCATATGTTAATCCATTTCTTATTCTGAGCGTTTATTATCTTTATCTTTTAAAAATGAACTTCACTAAGCGATCCAACAGTGGCTTGTTTTTTCCTTTTTCTGGTTGAAAATATTCTCCTCCATAACCATATCCATAACCATAACTATTAGCATAACCATATCCATAATAGCCTTTATACCGTCCCTGCGTTTTTATATCATTTATTACAAGCCCCATATTAGGCAGCCTTTTTTGCAGATATACGTTTTCAACCATGGCCAACTGTTTCTTTACAGTATATCCCTGCCTTACAATATATAAACTGGCATCTGCGAAATTACTAAGAGTAAAGGCATCACTTACAAGCCCAATTGGCGCTGTATCAATAATAATAGTATCAAATCTTTCTTTTAATGAAGTAAATAGCCTTGATACCTGTTTGTCTAAAAGTAATTCCGAGGGGTTAGGAGGAATGGGTCCGCAGCCGATTACATACAAATTATCAAACCCAGGAACCTGTTGAATTATTTCATCCAACGTTGCATTTCCAATTATGTAGTTGCTCAACCCCTTCGGCGCATGCATGTTAAGTCCCCTCAACAGTTTTGGCTTGCGGATATCAAACTCTAATGCTATTGTTTTTTTATTTGTAAGGGAAATAACGGCACTATAGTTAGTAGCAACAAAAGATTTTCCTTCGCCACTCACAGAAGAAGCAACAAGTATAACCGGCTTGTCGATTTTATTAAGAAGGTATTGCACATTGGTTCGCATTATCCGAAATTGCTCTGCAACCACTGTTCTGCTTCCAGATTGCACAATCAAGGTTTCATCGGCAGCATGACCTATTTCACCAACAATAGGCGTTTGGGTTTGTTTTGTAATCTCATCCCTGTTTAAAACTTTATCATTTAGCATTTCTATTATCGCAATAATTCCCACCGGAATCAGTGCGCCAAGGAAAAGAGCAATTAAATATATATTTCTCTTATTAGGCGCAACGGGGGTTCCTGAGGTAAACGCTTCTTCCAATGGAGTTGAGCCTGCTACTGTTGCAGCAGCTGAGATTGCGGATTCTTCTCTTTTTTGCAATAAAAACAAATATAAATCCTGCTTGATCTTTTGTTGGCGTTCTATATCTAAAAGTGCTTTGGCTTTAATCGGAACGGTTTTGATACTTGTTTGAGATTGATTGATCTGGTCTTGAAGCTTATTAATTGTGATCTTATATGCCTGTTTTACATTTTTAAGAACCTCTTCAATTTGGTCGCGCAATTTTGCAAGAGCAGCATTCATTTGCAATAAGGACGCATTAGATTCTCCTGTTGTGGCAGCCAGGTTGTTGCGTTGCAATTGCAATCCATTGTATTGAGCAATTAAAGGGAACAATGATGGTTCCTGTACACCAAGGTCTGTCGGCACCATCTTGTATAAGTTAGACGGCGCACTAATGTACGTTATTAAATAGTCAATTATACCAACCTGAACCTGCTGAGTAAATAAATCCTTGTTATTTTCAGAAAAGCTTGAGAAATATTGCTTTGACTGCTCGGAAAGGTCCACAATATTATTTTTCTCCCGAAACTTCATCAACCCACTTTCAACATCGCCCAATTCACTTTTAATAGTATCCAGGCGTTCATCGATAAATTGCATCGTTGCTCTCAATACCTCACGCCTTCCTTCCACATTCATTTTTCCATATTCCTTCATTAATTCATTTATCACATCCTTTCCATAGGTTACGTTATCGGTTTCAATGTAAATATCTAAAATAGTTGCCTGATCGATTGTCTGTACAGTATTAATTGACGAGGCTAAGGCCTTAGTAGATATATTTATTGGAGAGTATGTTATGACAAAGATATTACTGCTGAAAGCGCTGAGAGATTGTTCCTTTACTCTCTGCATTCTAAAAACTCCAGCATTATTTTCAAATTCCTCATTATAATTAATTAAAGATTGTTGATTGCTGAATTTAAAGCCAGACTCTCCAACCTCTATTTCAAAATTGAATGCTCTGGACGAATCTTTGATCCGGATTATTTCGAGAGCAACCGGATTAGCTTTATAAACGTTAGAAGAGCGCACATTCCCTCTATTGAAATAGCCAACTTCTAATCCCAGATTCTTTACCACTCTTTGAACTAAACCACTCGATTTTAAGATCTCAAGCTCATTTTTCAGGTTAACATTATCCGAAAAGAGGAACATATCTTCCAGACCCGCAGAATTTCTTGAACTATTTTTAGTGTCTTTATTATTAATATACAAAGAGCCTGTAACCTTAAATATTGGTGTACTATACCGTATTTTCACATAAGCAAGCAGCAATGCGATTGTTAGAAAAATAAATACAAGTGGTAGATATCGGAGATATTTATTAAGAAACTCCTTTAAATTAAATTCATTTACAGTTTTTTCCTGGAATTCTTTAGTTATCGACATTTATATTATTTTAACAATATGTTTAACAGAACTGTAATTGAAGTTACAATTGTTGCAAAAGTTGCAACCAGTGCGAGGTTCCGGGCATTAGTTTGTTCAGACACTCCCGGTTTTTTAGGGTTAGATTTTACAAGTACTATATCATTTTGATGCAAATAGTAGTATGGAGACAATAGTACATCGGGCTTACTTACATCTAATATTCCAAAACTTCTTATGCCATTTTCTTCCCGAATTACCATGATACTGTCTTTTAGGCCATATATTGTCATATCTCCTGCCATACCTAATGCCTCTAATATGCTAATTTTTTCTCCTGGAACGGAGAAGACTCCCTGCTTAGCTACTTCGCCCAAAACAGTAAATTTGTAATTTAAAAACTTAATATTACAATAAGGATTTTTAAGATATTGTGTTAACTTCTCCTGTATACTGTTTGCCAGCTCCGTTTTTGTAAGGCCTTCAGCTTTTATCGCTCCTATTGAATGAAGACGTATATTACCCTGCACGTCCACCAGGTACCCCGGCATATTTTGCCCTGAAACACCAGAAACGCCTGATAGTGCAGCTCCGGTCATACCGGACTCTGCAGTTAAAGACCCTGTCATTTGCTGGTTGAAAGCGGCTGAGGCTGCTGCATTGTCGCTAAATACGGATATTCCTATTAAATCTCCTTTCTGAATCACCGGCTCAGGAATATTAATCTGACTCAACGCTGCCGTATCAAACGGACCTTGCAGATACTGTACCTGCTTTTGCGTACGGCAGGAAAAAAGCAGGAGAAGAAAAAGGAGAACAATGCCGGAATAAGCCCTTAAAACAAGGCTATGTGGCTTCAGGGTGGGGGGATGGATTCTCATGAATGTATTGGTTGGTTTTATTCATATGACGTTGTAGTAAATGCTGTATCGCTGTTACATTACCTGTATCTCATTCCTGCCCAGGCTGGCAGTGAGTTTAAATCCCAGGCTTTCCAATATGACCTGAACTTTGTTTTTTTCCGAGCGTACCACGATGCCCTCTTCATTCATTAAAACACCACTCATGATCTTGATCCGTTGATTGGGTATCAGCCTGATTGGCTCCGCCGTTACGTATTCGTAATCGTTTAAAAATTTACGGATGGTGCTGATCTCCTGCTCAGGTATTACCGCCGGCTTATTGTTCCAGTAAACAAAATTTACCACCCCCGGTATCATCCGCACTTTTTTCATTTCATCGCCGCTTACCTGCACAAATACATACGATTTGAAAAGCGGTTCGTTTATGATCTTATACCGGTCGCTCCATTTTTTGCGCACTTTGTTTAAAGGACAGTACGCGATAATTCCTTTTTCTTCTAACCGGGCAAATATCTTTTTTTCCCATCTCGGTTTGGTGTACACCGCATGCCAGTTTCTTGCTTCGTTCATGCCCTGTAGTTATTAATAAAATATCCGTCAATTGTAAACCATTGTATTTCTCGCACGGCTTCGCCCTCTCAGTCCCATCTTTCCTGTACTGTTTACCTTTTTTGATTGAGACTATATCCTGCCGCTCCGGAAAAAAGCACATTCTGTTTTAATGCTGGATTTCTGATATTCATCTTAAGTCCGGTTTTTCAAATTGTGCCTTTTTACACAGCAGGAACAAGAACTCAAACAAACTCAAGCGTTTATAACAACGCGGGTACTCGTTTTTTCGTATGGCAAATATAGATTTTATAAAGATTCGCAACCAATACTTAAAGAAAACGATCGCGTATATTTATAAATTGGTGCTGCCGGGGTTTCAACAGAGCGCATTCCAGATTTTCGTACCATTTTCCTCTCTTCCCGCCCCCATGCGGGATACGGAGAGGGGATGGCAGTGGTGAGGTCAACTTAAATAAGCGAAATCCGGAATACGACCGTTTCAATAGCCAAATCTTTGTTTTACTATTTCTGCAATTTCCGGGGAAGCTGTACCATTTCCGTACAATGGTTTCCAGGACGAGGTGGGTACATTTTTTATTTTAGATGAAATGTCACCTTCCTTTGCTGAAGCAAGTTGATTCCAACGGCCATCAAGCATTTCTACCCACTCTGTTGCGTTGTGCCATATTACACATGATTTTTTTGCCCAATAGGTCTCTTTTTGCAATTGTTTTACGGCTTTTTCAGATGGACAAAAATAACATTTCTGCCAAATAGTCTGTAACGACCCTGTTTACCTCTTCATTTATTTTTTCAGATTATAAATTCTTTCAATGATCTCCACCACTTTCAATCCTTCCAGGGCATTGGTGGTAATGGGTGAACGTTCCTTGAGCACATCCACCACATTTTCAAAAATATAATGATGATTGGCCGCCGAACCTTTGTAAGGCCCGTAATCATTGGGCGGGTTGGCAGGAGGAAGCTCCGGCATTACATAGTCTTTAATATGACAATATTCTACCTCATTCATATACTGCCCTCCCACTTTTACAGAGCCATTTTCCGCGATAACGGTAATGCTGCTTTCCAGGTTTTTGTTCCAGCAGGACGTGGAATAGGACAGATTCCCTTTTCCGCCGTTCACAAAATCAAATTGCACAAAACCTGAATCTTCAAATTCAATTGAGTTTTCGTGATTGAAATTGGCAAACCGACCTTCAATATGAGCGATATCGCCAAACAGCCAAAACATAATATCGATAAAGTGCGAAAACTGCGTAAACAAAGTGCCGCCATCCAGTTTTTGGGTGCCATGCCAGTTGCCGGGCGTATAATATCTTTCGTCCCTGTTCCAGTAGCAATTGATCTGTACTATGAAGACTTTGCCCAGTATTCCTTTTAAAAGAATATCCTTCAGCCAAACAGCAGTTGGGGAATAGCGGTTTTGCATAATGCAAAACACTTGCTTGTGCTGGTGCAAAGCTTCATAAATGATCTTTTCGCAACCCGCTTTGGTTAAGGCCATCGGTTTTTCAATCAGTACATGTTTTCCCGCTTTTAGTCCCAAAAGCGCATGTTCTTCATGAAATCCATTGGGAGTTGCAATACTGAGTACGTCAAAATCAACACCCGATTTCAGCATATCCTCCACCGAACAATAATAAGAAACCTTTTGGTCGATCCTCAAATCCTCCCAAGGCATAGTGTCACATCCTGCAACCCATTCGCATTCGCTATTTTGAGCAACCATTGCAGCATGGCGTTTACCAATATGCCCCAGTCCTGCAATAGCGAACTTAATTTTTCCGCCTTCTTTCATTTTTCAGCAATTACATTTTGGTCTTTCAATATGTATTTTTCTTTCGTTTCCGGGCAATACGCTATTCCCTCTGCATTAAACTTTAATTTTTGCCCGTTTTTACTCATCCAGCCAATTTGTTTTGCCGGATTCCCCACCACCAACGCATAGGCCGGGACCGGTTTTGTAATCACCGCCCCTGCACCTATAAATGCATACTCGCCTATTTCGTATCCACAAACAACTGTAGCGTTTGCACCAATTGTCGCCCCCTTGCGTACAATGGTTTTTTTGTATTCATCTTTCCTGGAAACCGCGCTCCGCGGGTTGAAAACATTGGTAAATACCATAGAAGGTCCCAGAAATACATCATCTTCACAAATAACACCCGTATAAATAGATACGTTATTCTGCACCTTTACATTATTGCCCAATACTACCTGGGGCGACACCACTACATTTTGACCTATATTGCAATTTTCGCCAATCGAACAGCCTGGCATGATATGAGAAAAATGCCAGATCCTGGTATCGTTTCCTATAGTGCTCCCTTCATCAATAACTGCGGTAGGATGAGCGAAATAAGGCATAAGTGGTCGCGTTCTCTTTAAAAATTCACATTTTAATCAAACTCAGCAGTTTATAACGGCTTTTTGCAACGCAAATGTATGCGTTAAATGCATTTATTCTGTAAAAGAGTTTTTCAGGCTTTTTATGAGTTGATCCACTCTCACATTTCAATCTTTTTATCCTAATTTTAATTTCCACCATCACAACCAGTATGTATACCGATTTCAGTGAATTCTTAAAAAAGAACAAAACCCTGCTCAAGGAATATATGGAGGTGCGACTGGAGCTGCTCCGGCTGCAGGGGGTGAAGCTGCTGTCCAAATCACTGAGCCTGTTTATCTGGATCACCATTGTACTTTTCCTCGTTTTTTTTATTTTGCTTTTCCTCGGAATTTTGTTTGCATTGTGGATAGCCGAGATCAGTAACAGCAATATTATCGGCTTTGCCAGTGCCGCGGGGGTATTTGTACTATTGCTGGGCATAGTAATTATTTTCAGGAAAAAATTGTTCCAGGAGCCTGTCAGCCGGCTGATTATCCGGGAAACGCTGGACCAGGAAGATGAAGAATAAAAAATTGAACGATGGCAACCAATAAGCCCAATATTTATGATATGAGCTCGCTCGATGCCGAAATACGGCGACTGAAAACCCGTTGCCGGGAAATGGAGGCGGAGCTTGACAACAACATGGATGCATTGAAGGAAAACTATGGTTCGATGGCTTTTAACAGCATCATTGGCAACCGGCTGCGAAGCCTCCCTTTGCTGGGGTCTGTAGCCGGCGCCCTGCTCGGGAACCCCAAAGTACAGGCGGTCATTCAAGCTTTTTTTGAAAAGGTCTTCAACCGGGGATCAGGCATAGCGGAAAGATGGATAACGAGGGTCTTTAGATAGTTGCAAGTTACAGGGTGCAGGTGAGATTTCCTGATTTCTGGTTTGGCTCCGAACATTCGGAGTCTAATCTGAATAGAAGATGCCGGGTATTAGACACATGGCACTGATAGCTGACTGCTGATAGCTGATACCTGACAGCTGATAGCTCACACCCACATTTTCACATTTCCATAGGCTTGCTCCCGGTTGAAATGCTTATCTTTACTTCAATCATGGATATGCTAAAGTTTATTTTTTATATATTGCTGGGGTATGTTTTGTATCGTTTTATTACCGGATTTGTAATCCCTGTTTTTAAAGCAGGGGGGCAGATCAAAAAACAATTTAACGAGATGCAGCAACGCATGCAAGACCAGATGGAACGGGAAAATACTTCTGCTTCTTTCCGCTCTCCCTCCTCTCATAATCCCCCAAAATCGACCCATAAAGCCGACGAAGGAGAATATATTGATTTTGAAGAAGTGAAATAGCGTAAATTCGCTCTCCTTTTTCACCTCATATAATAAAAAAATATGGCTGATCAATTATTCGACTTTGGATTAATAGGGCTGGGCGTAATGGGCCGCAACTTTCTTTTAAATATGGCCGACCATGGCTTCGCGGTAATAGGATACAACAGGAGCCCGCAAAGGGTTACGGACCTGGAGAATGAAATTGTACCAGGTACTACTATTAAAGGAACTTCAGATCTCTCTTTATTTGTAAAAGAGCTGAAATCGCCCAGGAAAATCATGATGCTGGTACAGGCCGGTAAAGCTGTTGATGCCGTGCTGGAAGAATTAATTCCCCTGTTGGATAAAGGTGATATTGTAATAGACGGCGGCAATTCCCACTATACAGATACTGTACGCAGGGTAAAGTATATGGAAGAAAAAGGCTTTAAGTTCTTTGGAATGGGCGTTTCGGGTGGTGAAGAAGGGGCAAGAAGAGGGCCAAGCATCATGCCCGGCGGCGACCCGGATGCTTATCCGCACATCAGGCCCATGCTGGAGGCGGTTTCCGCTAAAGTAAATGGCGAACCCTGCGTAGCCCACCTGGGTAAAGGTGCAGCAGGGCACTACGTAAAAATGGTGCACAATGGCATTGAATATGGCATTATGCAACTGATCAGCGAAGTATACGATGTGTTACACCGTGGTTACGGATTAACCAACGACGAACTGCATAAAGTATTCAAAGACTGGAATGATGGCGAACTGCAGTCTTTCCTGGTGGAAATTACCAGGGATATATTCCTGAAAAACGACGATAAAACCGGTAAAAAGCTGGTAGATGTCATCCTGGACAAGGCCGGATCGAAAGGTACGGGCAAATGGACCAGCCAGGATGCCATGGACCTGGGTATCGCCATCCCTACGATAGACGTAGCGGTAAGCATGCGTAACCTTTCGGCGTTAAAGCAGGAGCGGGTAGAGGCTTCAAAAGTATATCCTTCCAATATTAAAATAACCGGTGTTTCTAAAGAAGAGATTATTCAGCAGGCCAGGGAAGCGCTTTTCTTTGGCACAATGATCAGCTACGCGCAGGGGTTAGCGCTGCTGTATGTGGCATCTAAAGAGTACGATATGGAAATTCCGTTACCGCAGGTTGTAAAGATCTGGAGAGGCGGATGTATCATTCGCTCTACCTTACTGGAAGTGTTCTACCAGGCGTATGTTTCCAACCCTTCTTTGCCCAACATATTGCTCGACAATAACATAGCAGCGCTGTTGAAAGCAAGGGAGGCTAATACACGTAAGCTCATTGCCACTGCAGTGCAGGCGGGTATTCCCGTATCGGCCGTTAGCGTGTCGTTAGGCTATTTTGATGCGTACCGCAGCGAAACCATGCCCACCAACCTGATACAGGCTCAGCGTGACTTTTTTGGAGCGCATACCTTCCAGCGGGTGGATGAAGAGGGCATATTTCACGCCCACTGGCAATAACATGATGCTGAATAAATAATATTTCAACGATTTCGAACTTTCAGATATGCAACAACATAAACGTCCGCCGTCTTCATTGATCTTTATTTTCGGCGGAAGCGGAGACCTGAATCTCCGTAAGTTAAGCCCTGCTTTATACAATCTTTTTTTGGACGAATGGATGCCGGAAAAATTCGGTATAGTGGGTATTGGCCGCAGTGAATATTCCGACGAAAAGTACCGGGAACGCCTCCTGGATGGCATAAAAAAATTTTCACGTCGCAAGGAGGAAGACAACGGCAAATGGGCTGAATTTTCGAAACATGTTACCTACCTGCAGATGGATGCCGAAGATGCGGGTGCTTATACGGCTATAGCGGATGTTGTGAAGGAAAAAGAAAAAGCGTTCGGCGAACATCCGAATGTGATTTTCTACCTGGCAGTAGCTCCGCAACTGGTGCCTGATATTGCCGGCAAGCTCGGACCGCTGAACATTTGCGCCGACACCAAATGTACGCGCATTGTAGTGGAAAAACCTTTTGGACACGATCTGAAAAGCGCGCAGGAGCTCAATCATCTGCTCAGTACCATGTTCGATGAAAACCAGATCTTCCGCATTGATCATTACCTGGGCAAGGAAACCGTTCAGAACATCCTGGCGCTACGCTTTGCGAATGCGCTGTTTGAGCCTATCTGGAACAGGAATTACATCGAAAATGTACAGATCACCGCCTCCGAAACGGTAGGATCGGAAAGCCGGGGCGCCTATTATGAACAATCCGGCGCCCTGCGCGATATGGTACAGAACCACATCCTGCAACTGGTTTGCATGGTGGCGATGGAAGCCCCTGTATCATTCGATGCGAATGAAATACGGAATAAAAAGGTAGATGTGCTGAATGCTATCCGTAAAATAAAACACGAAGAAGTGCAGGATTATGCGGTACGGGGACAGTATTCCGAAGGCTGGATGGAAGGGCAAAAAGTGCCGGGTTACCGCCAGGAAAAAAATGTGGATCCCCAATCGCCTGTCGACACATTTGCTGCCGTTAAGTTTTACATAGATAACTGGCGCTGGCAGGATGTTCCGTTTTATGTGCGTACCGGAAAACGCATGCAAACGAAAAGCACCATTATTACCATACAGTTCCGCCCGGCGCCGAATTATGCTTTTCCGCCGGAAGCAGCCGATACCTGGCGGCCTAACAGGCTTACCATTAGTATTCAGCCGGAAATGGATATCCGGCTGCGCTTCCAGGCAAAACGCCCGGGCCAAAACCTCGTGTTAAGCCCGGTAGATATGATATTTAAGTATGATGACGCCTACGATGAGCATGAGCCGGAAGCATATGAAACCCTGCTGCTGGATGTGATGGAAGGAAATGCTACCCTGTTCATGCGTGCCGACCAGGTAGAAGCCGCCTGGAAAATCATCATGCCGATCCAGGAAACCTGGGAAAGCCGCGCCCCGGTTGATTTTCCCAACTATACACCGAACTCCTGGGGTCCCGGAGACGCCGACGCCCTGATTGCCAGGGATGGCTTTAACTGGGTAACATTGCCGCCGCCACACGAAGAATAGTGAGGTGAATTTGAAAATTGTTCAATTTGAAAATGATAGGGGAGGAATGCGGGAATTTGAAAAAGCAGGAGAATGAGAAATGAATCTGAAACGTTACGCCTGGAGTTTTCCTGATACCTTATGCCCAACAACCCTACACCTTTCACCCTGTACCTTACACCTTAAAAAAACATATGTTCCTTCATATACAAAAAAATGCAGAAGCTGTCAGTCTTGAACTGGCTGAATGGATAACGTCAGTCATCGAATCCACTTTAAAAAAGCAGGAAAGATTTACGCTTGTCTTAACAGGGGGAAATTCACCAAAGCGTTTATATGAGTTGCTTGCAGCGGCGCCTTATAAAGATCGTATTGACTGGAGCCGGCTACATATATTCTGGGGAGATGAGCGGGCTGTTCCATTTGAAGACGAACGCAACAACGCAAAAATGACTTATGAGCATTTATTGAATAAAGTACCTGTAGTTCCCGAACAGGTACATGTTATGCGCACCGACGTGGAGCCGCATGAATCGGCTGCTGAATATGAAAAAATACTCAGGGCTTATTTTGATAAGGAAGGGACCAGCTTCGACCTGGTTTTATCCGGCATGGGCGACGACGGGCATACATTGTCTTTGTTTCCCGGCACGCCTGTTGTTCATGAAAAAAAAGCATGGGTCACCTCTTTTTATCTTAAGCCACAACTCATGTTCCGCATTACGCTTACAGCCCCAGTTGTAAACCGGGCAGCAAAAGTTGCTTTTCTTACTTTCGGTTCGGGCAAAGCAAAAGCATTAAAGGAAGTGCTGGAAGGCGAACCCAATGCAGACATGTATCCTTCCCAGATCATCCAACCCATATCTAAAGAATTACACTGGTTTGTAGATGAAGCGGCAGCGGAGCTATTGAGCAGGTAAAGGTCAGCGGTCAGCCATCTGCTTTCAGAGCGCGCCGTAAATTGCGGACCAGTATTGTCCGGTAAAATAATAAAAGGAAGTCGGCATCGGAAAAATGGCGTTAAGAAAATTGGCTTGGACGGCGTTAAAAGAAAAACATCATATGCCACTGTTAGGAAGTGCAATTAGCTCGGAAGTCGCACCACTACTGGGTTTGATTTGCTGCTGGAACTTGTTTTTCTTAGCCGGGAAAGACAATTTTTAGCCATTTTACCGAAGCCTTGATTTTTTGCTCCACTTTTTTATCAAGAAAAAAGTGGAATACCCAATGGCAAGTAGTTTATGCCGTAAGCTTTAATGAAATTCGGTACAGCATGGGCTTTGATCATTTCGGTTAACATTTTAACCGGGTAGCAATGATTGCGGGCGTAATTGTGTATTCCTCCTGGCAGCTGGATTTAACAAAAGCCGCCCCGGTCAAACCGGAACGGCTTCTATTCTAAAAGGATTTTTTTATTTTCTGCTGTTCAATTTAGCCAGTAATCGCAATATTTCAAGATACAGCCAAACAATGGTAACCAGCAAACCGAAAGCGCCATACCATTCCATATATTTGGGCGCGCCGGCATCGGAACCTTTTTCTATCATGTCAAAGTCAAGGATCAGGTTCAACGCAGCAATGCCTACCACAATCAGCGAAAAAATGATACCGAAAGTAGATCCCTGGTGTACAAAAGGAATATTGATATTAAAAAAGCGCAATACGATGGTGATCAGGTAAAAGATCGCAATGCCCGCAGTAGCCGTAATAATTACCGATTTAAAGGTTTCCGTAGCGCGTATAATGCGCATATTGTATAATATGAACATAGCAATAGCTACACCAAAAGTCAACCCTACTGCCTGTATTATAATGAAAGGGGCCTTTTCGGCAAAAGCGAAATTGTAATAAGCAGAAATAGCGCCAACAAACAATCCTTCCAGCAAAGCATATGCAGGAGACAGATACCCTGCCCATGTTTTTTTGAATATGATCACCATGGCTACGATCAGCCCGCCAATAGCGCCGGTCCACATATAAGGAGATACATCCACACCCTTATAAAAACTATACCACGAAAAGAAAGCCGAGGCCATTACCATCAGGAACAGGAAGCCGAATTTATTCAGCGTTCCCCTTACGGTCATTACATGCTCACGGTCAGCCGTTACGGTAGATTGAAACATTTTTTCTGTAAGGGTAGGATTTCCGGATTTAAATAATTCCATAGTTGATATTTTTAAGGCTTAAAGGTAGCTAATTTTTACCGGCAGAATAGCGTGAGCAACGTTAATTTTCATTCGTATATTTTTAGTTTTTATATTGTTGCCGGATGTAACTCCGCATATACATTCCCTTGTGTGAGAAAAATTTATCATGCTCCGTTTCATGTGATAACCCGCCATCAGAACATCCTGGCATTCAATTTTCAATTGTACGGGGATGTTGTCCTACATTTGCCGTTTTAATAGCAACAACGATGGCTGCCCGTACAGAAGTTTTACAGGAAGTAGTGATTAAATTCGCAGGCGACAGCGGGGATGGCATGCAGCTTACAGGCAGCCAGTTTACCAACAATACCGCGCTGCTTGGCAACGACCTGGCCACTTTCCCCGATTTTCCCGCTGAAATCCGCGCACCCCATGGCACTTTGCCGGGAGTAAGTGGTTACCAGTTGCGTTTTTCAAGCAATATGATATATACCCCCGGAGATGAGTGGGATGTACTGGTAGCCATGAACGCCGCAGCCCTTAAAGCGAACCTCAAAAACCTGAAAAAGGGAGGAAAGATCATTGTAAATACAGACGGGTTCGATACCAAAAACCTCCGGCTGGCAAACTACCCCGAGGGCGTTAATCCACTGGAAGACAACAGCCTGGATAGTTACGAAGTGATTAAAATAGACGTGACCAGGATGACGCGTGAAGCATTGAAAGACATTTCAATGGGCACCAAGGAAAAAGACAGGGCGAAAAACATGTTCGTACTGGGCTTTTTATACTGGATGTACAACCGGGATATATCCGGCACGATCGGTTTTTTAAAGGAAAAGTTTGGAAAGAACCCCGAGATACTCGAAAGCAATATACGCGCATTGCAGGCAGGGTTCAATTATGGAGATACCCTTGAGATTTCAGGGGTTACCTACACCGTTGCCAAAGCCCGGATGGAAAGCGGCATCTACCGTTCCATTATGGGTAACCAGGCGCTTTCTTACGGACTGATTGCATTCTCTCAAAAAAGCGGCTTACCTCTTTTTCTGGGATCTTACCCTATTACGCCGGCTTCCGACATTTTGCACGAACTAAGCAGGCATAAAGCCTTCGGAGTACGCACTTTCCAGGCAGAGGATGAAATTGCGGCCGTTACATCTGCCATCGGCGCTTCTTATGGCGGCAGCCTGGGAGTAACCACAACTTCCGGCCCCGGTATGGCTTTAAAAACCGAAGCGATGGGTTTGGCCGTAATGCTCGAGATCCCGTTGATCATTATAGATGTTCAAAGGGGAGGGCCGTCTACCGGTTTGCCCACAAAAACCGAACAGAGCGACCTGCTGCAGGCCTACTACGGAAGAAACGGCGAATGCCCCATGCCGGTCATTGCGGCCTGTACTCCCAGCGATTGTTTCAGCGCAGTGTATGAAGCCTGCCGCATTTCGGTAGAACACATGACACCGGTCATTTTTCTCAGCGACGGGTACATTGCCAATGGCGCCGAACCCTGGAAATTCCCCCAAAGCAAAGACCTCCCGATGGTAAAGGCGGAGTTCAAAAAGGACCTGGGCCATGGTGAAGAAAAATTTCAACCTTACCTGCGCGACGAGCGGCTGGTACGTCCCTGGGCTATACCGGGTACGCCCGGACTGGAGCACCGCATAGGGGGCATTGAAAAGCAAAACATCACCGGGAACGTGAGCTACGACCCTGAAAACCACCAGCTAATGGTAAAGTTGCGCGAGGAAAAAGTAGAAAAGATAGCCGACCATATACCGGAGCAGCATCTTGACAGCGGCCCGGAAAAGGGAAAGTTACTGGTATTGGGTTGGGGCTCTACCTATGGGGTTATTAAAAGTGCCGTGGCTGAACTTCAATCACAGGGACATGCAGTTTCTCATGCACACCTTCGTTATGTGCGTCCTTTTCCGCGTAATTTGGGCGATATCATTAAAAACTTTGAACAGGTATTCATACCGGAGATCAACAACGGGCAGTTAATCAAAATTATCCGCGATAAATTTCTGGTAGACGCCAAAGGCTATAACAAAATCATGGGTGTGCCCATTACCAAAAGCGAGCTGGCAGAAGAGATCAGAAAAATGATCTGACAGGAACGCTTGTCTATTGCGTTTTATTTAACAGGTACCACTGCAATAATGTGTATGGAAAACGTTTTTCATGGCATCTAAACCGCCATGAGAAAGTTTGTATTCACCTTTGTACTGCTGACGGCATTCCTGCTTATTACAGGCGCAACCTGGTATTTTTCAAGATTTCATTCGTCCGGCACAAATGCCGGCAAAGTCACTGTCTCCGCCGCAGACAGCACTGCCATAAAAAAATTAACAGGGTTCAGCTCTTCCCTTTCTGCCTTTGCAGCAACAAAAAAATACAATACACGAACGGGGTTTTTAATTGATATGAGCCTGTCCTCCGGAGAAAACCGCTTTTTTATTATGGATCTTGAAAAAGATTCGGTAGTGAATGCCGGGCTGGTAACGCATGGCAGGTGTAATGAAAACTGGCTGAACGGACGCAAATACAGCAACGAAACGGGCAGCGGCTGTACCTCGCTCGGCAGGTACAGGATTGGCGCTTCTTACCAGGGGCGTTTCGGGCTGGCATATAAGCTGCACGGACTTGATTCTACCAACAGCAATGCATTCAGGCGCTACGTTGTATTGCATTCGCATGATTGTGTCCCCGACAATGAAACACATCCTTTACTGATTTGTCAGAGCGACGGATGCCCAACCGTTTCTCCCTCATTTCTGAAAAAGCTGCAGCAAATAATCAACGCTTCTGAAAAACCTGTTGTATTGTGGATACATGAGTAGAAAGGTTGAAGGTGTATGGTTTAAGGTTGGGGGGTTGGGGTATACGGGTAATGGATGGTGGACAATTGACAAAGGACAGTTGAAACAGTTGCAAGTTCCAGGTTCCAGGTTGCAAATAATAAGATGATGCACACACAGGTTTTCAACCATAAACTATAAACTCCAAACCAGTATTGTCCGGTAAAATATGAAGGGATGTCGGCCTCGGAAAAATGGCGTTAAGAAAATTGGCTTGGACGGCGCCTAAAGAAAAACACCATATGCCACAGTTAGGAAGTGCAATTAGCTCAGAAGTCGCACCACTACCGGGTTTGATCTACTGCTGGAACTTGTTTTTCTTAGCCGGGAAAGACAATTTTTAGCCATTTTTCCACAGCATTGATTTTTTGCTCCACTTTTTTATCAAGAAAAAAGTGGAATACCCAATGGTAAGTGGGTCATGCTGTAAACTTTAATGAAATTCAGTACCGCACTGACTTTGGTCGTTTCGGCTAACATTTTAACCGGACAACAATAAAGACTACAAACTTCAAACTATAATAAACCACTAACCCTGCGCCATGCAACTTGCAACGTGCAACCTGTGTCAGTTATCGGGTTTTGTTGCCCCACACCCTTCACCTTCACCTTATACCTTGTTCAGCCTCTCTATCTGTTCCCTTATCAAATCGTATTCAAACCCTTTCTGGAGCAGGTAATCCTGCAATTTCCTCTTCTTTATAAAGCTGTTTTTTTCTCTTTTCAGGGTTTGCCATTTTGCGGCGGCCTGTTTAGCCAGTGTTTGCAGGTAGTCCGCTTCCGGAATCTGCCTGAGCGCTTTCCTGATACAGTAAGCGCTTACCTGCTTTTCTTTTAACGCCTGCTCTATTTTTTTCTTTCCCCAGTGTTTCATCCTGAATTTGCCGCCGGCAAACTGGATGGCAAACCGCTCTTCATTCAGGTAACCCTCCTCTATTAACTGCACTATCACCATTTCAACGCCCGGCTTGCGCTGGCCCAGTGAGTACAGCTTTTCTTTCACCTCCAGGTGACTTCTTTCCTGGTAAGCGCAATACTGCTTTAATTTTTGTAACACCTGCTCTTTAGTTATATACCTGTTTTGCATCATAAACCACGCGATATACGCTGTTTGGAAAGGTAGTGGATTAGTGGTTGATATCGTTTAAAAAAATAAGGGTAGATTTATGCCCTTATTCTATATTTGCCCAAATTCAAAACATTTACCGGTATTATGAAATTTATCGTTTCATCTTCAGCATTACTAAAACAGTTGCAGCATATCAGCGGAGTAATCAGTGCGAACACAGTATTGCCTATTCTTGAAGATTTCTTATTTGAAATTGAAAAAAACAAACTGACTGTGGTGGCCACCGACCTGGAAACGGTAATGAAGATACACCTGGAAATTGAAGCCCGTGACAGTGGCAGGATCTGTATCCCGGCCAAAATTCTGATAGACTCTCTAAAGAATCTGCCGGATCAGCCTCTTACCTTCACCATCGACAAAAGTTTCAGCGTGGAAATTACCAGTGATAATGGTAAGTATAAGGTAATGGGTGAAAACCCCGATAATTTTCCAAAAGAGCCGGCGGCTAAAGATGCCAATCGGTTCACCCTCACTTCGTCTACGCTGGTAACCGCTATTAATAAAACATTGTTCGCGGTGAGCAACGACGATCTGCGCCCTGCAATGACCGGGGTGTTTTTTGAGCTGGATAAAAAATCTATCACTTTTGTAGCTACCGACGCGCACCGCCTGGTACGCTACCGTAAAACAGATGTAACCTGCCCCGAAAAGCATTCTTTTATTGTGCCTAAAAAGCCATTGAACCTGCTTAAAACGGCATTGCCCGACAACGACGACGAGCTTACCATTTCGTATAACGACAATCACCTGTTTATAGATCATGGCAAAACAGAATTGGTTTGCCGGCTGATTGACGCCCGTTTTCCTGATTACAAAGTGGTGATCCCTGCCGAAAATCCATATAAAATGACAGTAAGCCGGACGGATTTCCAGAATGCGTTGAGGCGTGTAAGCGTTTTCAGCAACAAAAGCACCAACCAGGTGGCTTTAACCATTACCGGCGCCGAACTACAGTTAGCCGCCCAGGATGTGGATTTCAGCTTTGAAGGGAACGAAAGAATGAACTGCCGCTACGAGGGAGAAGACATACAAATAGCTTTTAATGCCAAATTCCTGGTAGAGCTGCTGGGCGCCACAACAAGCGCGGAAGTAGTAATGGAGCTCTCTACACCTACCAAAGCCGGTATTATTGTGCCGGTGGAAAAAGGAGAGAATGAAGAGCTGCTGATGCTGGCCATGCCACTCATGCTGAATCAATAGCAGTGAAATGAACTTTGTTACTATTGCCAGTTTTGATAACTATATAGAAGCGAATATCGTACTGGGCAAATTACAGAATGAAGGAATGGAAGCCTTCCTGAGGGATGAATATACGGTAACCATCGATCCCATTTTAACCAATGCCATAGGGGGAATTAAGCTCACCGTAATGGAGCAGGATGTGGAGGAAGCGCGCCGGCTGATAGAGGCATTTGCTGCTGAAAAGCGCGGTTTGCTTGAATGCCCGTTTTGCCACTCGCACAATGTGGAATACATCAGCAACCCCACCCGGTCGGGAAACTGGCTGAGCGCCCTGGTATCTTTTTTTGTGAGCAACTATGCGGTAAGCATTGAAAAAAACTACCATTGTTTCAATTGCGGGCGCGATTTTAAAGATTTGAAAACCGAGCCTGAACAAGGGTAAGAATAACTTACCCTCCGGAAAAAAAATCTTTGTACCTTTTACATGCAAACCGTTTCCAAATGGACTCATTCATTCAATATTGGGAGCATATTTCCAGCGCTCACCGGGTACTGATCCTGATGGGTGGAATGATCTTTTTCTGGCTGCTGGAAGGGTATTACCCGCTTTTCCGGTTTACGTTCCAACGCTATAAGCATGCCGGCGTTAACCTGGTGTTCCTCACATGTACATTAATCCTTAATGTTATTTTCGGATATACCACTATTAAAATTTGTGCCTGGGTAGAAGAGAATCACTTCGGGCTGCTTTATCTTTTTGATATGCCTGTTTGGCTAAAAATTATTGTAATACTCCTTCTGCTGGATTTCTTTGGGCAATATGCTCCACATTACCTGATGCATAAGGTAAAATGGATGTGGAAGTTTCATATGATCCACCACAGCGATACCAAGGTGGATGTTACTACCGGAACGCGTCATCACCCCGGCGAATGGCTTTTCCGGGAAGCCTCTACCATTATCGGGGTATTGGTACTGGGCATCCCCATCGCCTACTATTTCCTGTACCGCAGCGTATCGGGCCTGTTCACACATTTCAATCATGCCAATATTAGGATGCCCCCGTGGCTCGATAAACCGATAAGCTGGATCTTCATATCGCCCAATATGCACAAAGTGCATCATCATTTCGAACGTCCTTTAACCGATACAAATTTTGCTAATATATTTTCGCTATGGGACAGGCTGTTCGGCACTTACGCTTATGAAGATCCACGAAAATTAAAATACGGACTGGATGTGCTGGATGGTAAAAATGACGAAGACCTTGCCTATCAGTTTAAGCTGCCTTTTGACAAAACGATAAAGACAGATTATTGATCCCAATCCTATCTTTGAAAAAAAATTGCCATGAATGTAGTTGCCATGATTCCCGCCCGCTATGCCGCTTCGCGTTTTCCGGGCAAGCTGATGAAAACGCTGGGCAATAAAAGTGTCATCCTGCATACGCATGATAATACACTGGCTACAGGCTTATTTGATGAAGTATGGGTGGTAACGGACAGTGATGTTATTTACAATGAAATCACATCTCATGGCGGTAAAGCAAAAATGAGTGTAAAAGAGCATGAAAGCGGGAGCGACCGCATTGCAGAAGCTGTGGAGGACATGGACGTTGATATTATTGTAAATGTACAGGGCGATACCCCCTTTGTTCAAAAACAGGCCCTTAAACAATTGATAGATCTTTTTAAGGACCCAACCGTGCAGGTAGCTTCCATGATGCGGCCTCTGAAAGAAAAGGAGCTGATAGAAAACCCGAACCTTGTAAAGGTAGTGGTCGATAAAAACATGAATTCCCTGCTTTTCAGCCGGAGCGTTATTCCTTATCCGCGCAATACGCAAATCCATATCGTTCATCACGAGCATATAGGCATTTATGCTTTTACAAAAAATGCGTTGCTCAATTTTACCAAATGGCCGCTAACGCCGTTGGAAGATGCGGAAAAAATTGAATGCCTTCGTTTCCTGGAGCACGGCATACCCCTGCGTATGACGGAGGTGAATTACCAGGGAGTAGGCATTGATACGCCGGAAGATTTAAAAAGGGCAGTTGAATTATTATAGCGCTTCGGCTTTCGCTATTTTTTCTTTTATTGTCTTTGTAAGAAGGGCGATCCGCTCTTTGTAAGCATCCGCATTTCCCGCAAGCTTTGTAAAATTGAAAGGAAACAATGCGGCTCCGGACAAACCCGACTTGAGTGAAAACTGCTTTTCAGGTACGGCATACAAAACGCCCCGGCTATGCAAATAACTAGCAAGATATTCCTGCTCCGGCTGGTCCGGCGTGGGCACCAGGATCGCTTTTTTCCGGAGCCTGATCAGGTCCATAACAGAAGTATACCCGCTCCTGCAAATAATCCATTCCGATTGCTGAATTATCTTATTGAGGTCTTCGGCAGCTAACATATTTTCTACATGGACATTCGGCCGGTGTGCCACAGGCGGCTTATCTATTACACCCCTTACAAAAAAGGCAGTGCCATTAAAATCATTTAGCTCATGCAGCAACTTATTTTCCCAAATACTCCGGCTGGGTTCGGGTCCCGACAGCACGATCGCTATATCATATTTTTTTTCGTGTGGCTCAACAGTAAACCGCGACAAGGGACCTATGTAGCTTGCATTGGGAGGGATTTTGGGAGGATGTGAAAGCTCGCCGGCTATATTGGTTGCCCCTTCCAGATCGGGAATCCAGCATTCATTGAATTGATGAATGTACCTGTAATTCAGCCATTGAAGCAGCTGGTCGATCCGGGCATGCATGCCGGAGCGGATCGCTAACTGGTGGGTCATAAAAACCGAGTGTACATTTTCAGCATGCAATCCATAGCGGTTATCGCTCAGCACGGCATTGAACCGGTGTGTTGTAAGCGCTTGCTGCAGCCAGCGATGTTCATGCCGTATAGCCGCCCATATTTTGGGTATTTGCCGGGCAATGGTAAAGCCCAGGTTGCCGGTTGCCGAATGGTAAAAAATATCATATCCTTTTAGTGAAAAGCCGGGCAACCGGGGAAACTCCTTCAAAAGGATGGAAAGGCTATGCCCGCTGCCCGCAAGCGAAACCTCCCAGCCCTGTATAATCAGCTCATTTACAATAGGAATGCACCTGGCGGCATGTCCCAAACCCCAGTCGAGCGGAGCTACTAAAATCGAAGGTTTTTGCATACCATCATTCTTTCGGGAATTTTCTAAGGGTAATATTCTGCAAAAACATTCAATTTCTAACAATAATTTAGAATTAAATTAGTTTAAATTTACAGCTATTAGATTTACATGATATGAGGAAAAGAGCTTATTCTGTTATTTTGGTATTATGTTTACTGGTAGCCGTTGCTTCGGGATGCAACGCTTTTAAAGGAGGACAGAAAGGATGTGGATGCCCGAGCAAAAAAGGAATGGTTGGATACTAGATGAAATTTCACCGTCATTATTCAAATCCTATATAAAATGAAAACTTCCAATCGTGATTTGCTTGTTTTGCTGAAGGATGAATCTATGAGCAACCAGGCCATTGAGCATGAAGTAGAGCAATTGAATGAGATCCTGTTCTATGTAGAGTCTGCAGAAAACTTCTGCACGGCGAATGAGCTGATCGACATGAACCGTTATAAGATTCTTCAGGATCAGAAGTCACTGGTACAGGTAATGCACCAGGAAGAGCTGAAGCCGTTCTTTTTCATCTCCAACAAAAATTAAATTCGGGACGGGGGTTGGTTAACCCTTGTTGTATGTATACAAAAATGCCGATATGCTTACGCATGCCGGCATTTATTTTTTGTGCAAAACGGCGCAGCTGAAATTATATAAGGTGCCCTCCATGCTTCTACAACATTCGCTGCCGCTTATTTTCCTTCCAGCCTGTTGCAATACTGAAGCGAACCAAGACGGAAGCGCAACGGAATGCTGGTCGCTTTTTCAAATTGCCATTCCTTCCTGCACATAAGCCCCAGTGTTGCTATATAATGATCCGGGCGTAATGATCGCAATATCACCCTCATGCTTTTTAAGGAAGCTGGTGAGTATGGCGAAGGCTCCCGGGTTAAAGAATAGCCAATAAACCCGCTTTTAATAACACTGCTATCCGTTTTACTATTAACTGTTTTCACTGAAACCCCTTTTGTATTAAAAGCATATTCCGTTGTGATATGCTGGGCATACGCCTTAGCGAAAAAGCCTGAGCACGCGATAAAGAGGTATAAATAAATCTTACCCAAACCTGCTTTTTTAGTGTAGTAAATGTAACAATTTTAAGCGCCCGGCTACTGATATCTTTGCAGATATAATATTCGCTTGGAAACAGAAGAGCTACAAAGAAAATTCCTGCAGTTTATACACGAGAACAAAGGCATTATTCATAAAATATGCCGCCTGTATGGTCGTACCGAAGAAGATAAGCAGGATCTGTTCCAGGAAATAACCATCCAGCTCTGGAAAGCATATCCCAGGTTCAGGCAGGAATCAAAAATAAGCACCTGGATGTACCGGGTGGCATTGAATACCGCCATTTCAGATCTTAGAAAACAAAACCGGAGGATCAATACCATTGCGCTGGAAGGATCGGCCCATGCGGATCTGCACGACGAAGCCGACCATACCGCAAAGGAAAACTGGGCTTTGCTACACAAGTCCATTGAAAGCCTTACAGAGGTGGAAAAAGCCATGATGATGCTGTACCTGGAGGATAAAAGCTATGAAGAAATGGAAGACATACTGGGGATGACACAAATAAACCTGAGGGTAAAAATGAGTCGCATAAAAGAAAAGCTGCGTAAAAAGGTGGCGGTTCAACCAGGCACGACCATTGAATGATTTTAAAACAAACGCGCATGGAACTGGATGAGCTAAAAAAAATATGGATGCAGGCGGAGCATGAAACAGGCTCCGGGTCAGACGCGGCGCTGTTGGGCATGCTGCGGGAACAATCAAAAAGTCCCGTGACAAAAATGCGCCGGAATCTTTTGATTGAACTGATCGTAGTGTTGATTTCCGTAAGCGCGGTGGCGATCTATTATTTTACCGCCTTTGAGGGAAGGCTGCAGCAGGAAAGCTGGGCATATATTATCCTCGCGCTCATTTTTGTATGGTACTATTACAGGAAAAACAAATTGCTGAAATCCATGCAGTGTGTGGAATGCCGGGTAAAATCAAACCTGGAGCTACAGCTTAAAACACTCGAAAAATATATTCGGCTATATATAATTATCGGTACAGCAGTAGTACCGGTGCTTTTCTATTTTCTTTTTCATGTAGTGGTTCAGCATAATAAGATTCCACTGGAAAACTCATTTGGTCTGAAAGGACATGCCGATACATTCGCTTTGCTTTATCTGCTGATTACAATTACTTTCACTGCTGTCCTTTATCTTATAAACAAATGGTATATCTACCTTTTATATGGCAGACATATAAAAAAGCTCAAGTCATTGATCAGTGAAATGGAAGAAGGATAATAACTTTACAATCATGAAGCATTTGTCAATACTGTTCGCCGCTTTTTTCGTACAACAATTGTGTCATTCCAATGCAGCTAACGCTCAAAACAATGGCAACAATGCTCTGCTTTGGAAAATCTCAGGCAATGGACTCACCAAGCCCTCTTTTGTATACGGAACCATCCATATGATATGCGCTGCCGACTTTTCAATAGATGATACGCTGAAACAAAGTTTTAATGCAGCAGAAAAAGTATACCTGGAGGTGGATATGGATGACCCGGCAATGAATATGAAAATGTTGCAGCTTTCCATACTCCAGGACAAAAAGCTGAGCGACTTCTTCAGCCAGGAAGACTATAACAAGCTAAACGTTTTTTTCAGGGATTCTATCGGTCTGCCGCTTACAATGCTCAACACAATGAAGCCCTTTGTATTATTCAGTATTCTTACCTTAAAAACACTTCCGTGCTCCCAACAGGAATCTTACGAAATGAGCTTTGTAAAAATGGCCCGCGAACAAAACAAAGAAGTGATTGGACTTGAAACCATTGAGGAGCAGATGAAAATTTTCGATGACATGCCGGATTCCGTACAGGCACAAATGCTTTTGCGTTATGTAAACGAGTTCTCCCAGCAGAAAAAAGACTTTTCAAATATGGTGCAGCTCTACAAAAACAAAGATCTTGACGCCCTGTACAGGCAAATCATGTCTTCTCCGGATATTGCCGGGTCGGAAGAAGCGTTGCTTTTTAACCGCAATAAAAACTGGATCCCGGTTATGGAGGCAGCAATGAAAACAGGATCGTTGTTTGTTGCTGTAGGGGCGGGGCATTTGGCGGGAGAGCAAGGCATATTGAATTTACTGAAAGAAAAAGGATATACCATTGAGCCAGTAAAATAAACACAGGAGAGTCTTCCACCCTTCACCTTCCACCTTATACTTTCCCTATTGCTTTATTTTCCCTTTCAGTTGCGCCAGCCTTTCATCGATTGCCTGCCTGCTTAGCCAGCTCGTCCCAGAAAATACACCGGCCATATCGGTTGTATGCGAAATATCTTCCAGCGGGTTGCTGTTTAGCAATACAAGATCCGCAACAGCATCTTTCTTTATCACACCCATATTCGGATCGTTGAAATATTTGCCAACATTTGCGGTAGCCGCTTGTAAAACCTGGTATGGGGTTAAGCCGGCATCCACCATGTATTTCAACTCCTGGTGAAGAGAAAAACCCGGCACATCAAAAACCTGTGGGGCATCGGAGCCTGCAACGATGCCGACATTATTATCTGCGCAAGCTTTGATCAGCTTTTTCCTCAGCTCAATTAAAGCCATCACTTTAGCAGAATCGTATAAAGGGGCCGCCATTATATTCTTTTTAGACTGCACCCAACTGTTGAGCGTTTTTTCATCCATGTATACCATTTCCGGTTCCCTGGCAAACTCCTCTGCTGATTTTACCGGCGTGAACCAGCGCTCCGCCAAAGCCTGTGTCGGCACTACCCAGATTTTATTTTGCTGAAGGGACCGGATAAGCGTATCAGCCAGCCTGAAGTCTGCTTTATCAGCGATATATAATCCAAATAAACCTCTTTTATCCTCCGGTATTTTTTCAATGCCCGGCACGATCGCCTCTACAAATCCGTCAAGATGATCAACAGAAGCATAACCCGCCGCAATAGCATTCCATACACCTACACCTGCTGATACATGACCCGCAAAAGGAATACCGGCTTCTTTAGCAGTTTTCGCTATCGCGTTAAAGTTTTCAAGCGAAAGCCCGGGCAGGAGCTTTAAAAAATCATACCCGTCTTTCTTATATTTTCTAACCAGGCTATCAGCCTCTTTTACTGATTTTACCGTGCCGCCCGATAAGCCCGGAGCCCCTGCATAAAACCTCGGACCAATAAAGAAGCCTTTTTTTATTTCATCACGCAGTATTAAATGCTGCGGATGTCCCAGCATTCCTCTTATGGTAGTAACACCGTTCAGCACATACAGCTCCAGCACTTTTTTTGCTACAGCAGTATCATCCGTGCCCGGCACATGCGCATGCATTTCTGCAAAACCGGGGATTAAAAACTTCCCTGTTCCATCAATAACCAACGCATCTTCACCGGCATCCTGTGAGCCAGTATTACCGACATATGTAATCACTCCGTTTGCAATAAACACATCCTGCTGCGGTAATAATACTTTATCACTGTCCATTGGAATTACCGATACATTTTTTACAACATATTTACCGGGCGTTACCGTATTGGATGTGTTACAATTTGCAAACACAATAATCAACATCAGGAGAAAAAGATTTTTCATATGCGGCTGATTTATGGTGAGGGAATTAAAGATATTAAAAAGCGTTGTATGAAGGAAATAAATCAACCTGCGTATAGCAGCACAATTAGTTTTGCACATTTTAAAATTTAGCCCTGTCCGCTGGAGGAGGCGCCCGCCCTGAATAAGAGATCTGGTACGGATTTTATTTAAATGATTTTTGTAACTTGATTTATTTTAAAACAGAAAACATGAAAACGAGTTACACATTAATATTCCTTAGTCTGTTTCTATCATGTAGCCCGGCAGGAAAGGAATCAAAAAATAAAGAATCAGCGCATACCAATACAAAGCCGCCTTCAGTGATCAATTGTTATAAATATGAAAGTGTATCGGATACTGTTGTTTTAAAATTAATTCATGTAGGAAAATCAATTACAGGTACCCTTGTTTATACATTAAAAGAAAAGGATAAGAACATGGGTACTATACAAGGATCAATGAGGGGGAATATACTGGTTGCAGATTATATCTTTATGTCAGAAGGAACTCAATCCGTAAGGCAGGTGGCATTTAAGTTGGATGGAAACACTTTTATTGAAGGATATGGAGAGATTTTAGTTGAAAACGAAAAATCCAGATTCAAAAATCCAGATTCACTAACCTTTGATTCTTCTATAAAACTGTTAGAATACCCTTGTCAATAAGCTGTATTGTCTTACGGCTCTACCCACGCATCATTCTCTTTCAGCAGGTTGATCAGCTCTTCCACGGCGATATCACTGTTTACTGATCTTTTCACCACTTCCTTTCCTTTGTATAAAGTAATTTTTCCGGGACCGCTGCCTACATAACCAAAGTCTGCATCCGCCATTTCGCCGGGGCCGTTCACTATGCAACCCATAATAGCGATTTTAACCCCTTTGAGGTGATTGGTTACCGCACGGATCTTGGCGGTGGTTTCCTGCAGGTCAAACAACGTTCGGCCGCAGGATGGGCAGGAGATATATTCTGTTTTGGAAATACGGGTGCGCGTTGCCTGCAAGACAGAGAACGCTGTATTGTTGATGAACTGCTCTACACTTTTGTTGTTGATATAATTTCTTCCGCTGGCATTTAACTGCGCGTAGTTGTTGGCAAGCAGGTCATAGCTTGCCTGTTTCATCCCCAGGCAAATTCCGTCACCAAAACCATCTAAAAACAAAGCGCCGGTTTCAGTGGCAAAATGGATCAGGTGCTCATCAGGCGTTTGCCAGCTACTGTCGGTTATCAGTATTGCGGGGTTGTCGATCTTCTTTTCTTCTAATTGTACAAACATGCTCCGTACAGATTGCATCGCGTTTTTATTGGGGCTGCTCAAACACAATACAACAGTACGATCATTCTTTAGCGCATCTAAACGAGCTTTATCAAAATTATTATTGCCGTTACAATCCAGCATCACAAAATTCATTGTTTTGCTCTTCACACCTCCTGAAGCAACGATAAACGCTTCCAAAGAAAATACAGGAAAGTATTTTTCCCTGTCGCTGCAGGAGATCCATTGCGAAGCAGGCACCATTACTTTCAGGGTACCGGGCAGGGCAAAAGGCAATTCGCCGTTTTCAGTATACATATAGTCGGCAGCCATATCCCCGATATTCCATTTATCCAGTCCTTCATCATAATGATAGCCAATATGCTGAAGAGCTACAGGCGTTACCTCACCTGCTTTGCTCATATCTGCAACTACCACCGGCACATGATGCCCACCGATATTGCCCACCGGGAAAGTTTCGCGGCGTTGGTATTGGAAAGGGGAATAGGCAATGGGCAATGGGCAATGGGCAATGGGCGGTGAGCTGTGGGTTATGGGCAATATATCGCCTTCCCTTCCTCCTTCTTCTTTTCTCCCTATTACCGATGGCTGATAGCTCATCGCCCTTGGCTGATATCTCTTTACAATATCCTTACACACCGGTATTTCAAATTCCGGATCTTCGGTTAGCGATACCCGTATGGTGTCGCCTATGCCATCTTCCAGCAAAGTGCCGATACCGATAGCTGATTTTATTCTTCCGTCTTCGCCATCGCCAGCCTCGGTTACACCAAGATGCAACGGGTAGTTTTCGCCAAATTCATCCGTCATCTGCCTTACCAGCAGCCTGTATGCCTGTACCATTACCTGCGGGTTGCTGGACTTCATGCTCAGGATAATATTGTGATAGTCCCCGCCTCTTGCAATACGCAAAAACTCCATTGCACTTTCTACCATGCCCATCGGCGTATCGCCATACCTGCTCATGATCCTGTCGCTTAATGAACCGTGATTGGTACCAATGCGCATGGCGGTACCATATTCTTTACAAATTTTAACCAATGGCGTAAAGCGATCTCTTATGCGCTCTATCTCCGCATTATATTCTGCATCGGTATATTCAATATGCTCAAACTTCTTCTTATCAATATAATTACCCGGGTTAACACGAACCTTTTCTACAATGCGGGCCGCTATTTCTGCAGCATTGGGTGTAAAATGTATATCAGCGATCAATGGAACATTGTACCCCCTTTTGTGCAATTCGTTTTTAATATTCAGTAAGTTTTCCGCTTCTTTTTTGCTGGGAGCGGTAATACGCACCATTTCCGCGCCGGCTTCAATACAGCGGATCGACTGTTCCACGGTTGCGATGGTGTCCATGGTGTCGGTAGTCGTCATGGTTTGTACCCTGATGGGATGAAAATTGCCCAGCAGGAGGTCACCGACCTTTACTTCCCTGGTTTTTAACCGTTTATATTCTGTTAAGGACTCACAATACCACTGCATATAATCCGTATGATATAAAAAATGAGTAGCAAAGGTAAACAAAGCATAGAAAAACCTGTAGGGTTTGCAGCGCGCTCCTTATCCTCAGAAGGGGAATGGCAGCCCTGCAAACCCTGTAAGCTTAATAACAAACGGAAGGCGCGGCCTGATTTAGTATTCTACATTGTACTCCGCCGCTTCGGGGCGGTTGATTATATCTGTTAGAGTGGTAAAAAATGTAACGGTTTTTTTATCGGGGGCTACCTCCACATTGTTGCCCTTATATTTTTTGACATTGCCGGGTAAAACAAATACCGTTTTGTAATTCATATCGCCTATCATAACCGATAGCTGCTGCATCATTTGCAGCGATGAATCCTGCAATACCTTGTCGTTGAAAAGCTCTTTGTTCACCAGCGTATTGGCAATTTTTCCGGGAGCTGCAGTAAATGAATAGGCCTCCTGGGCCGGGGTTAATAAGCTTTTATTTGCCGATAAATCATCGGGCATATCTCCCGGGACGCTTTCTTCGCCTTTATTCAGCTTTTTTGAAACCCCCAGCTTATCAATAGCCGTAATATATGTACTTTTCAGATCCGGCAAATCCGAAACATTTTTAAAGGGGAAACTGAGTATAACCTTCATTTCCTTTGCTGCTTCATCTACCTTCGTCCGTAGGTTGCCCTCCCGGATCAGCTCTTTTTCTTTGGCGCTAAGCGCTGCAGAGGTATCAACGTAAGGTTTGAAATATACAATCGTATCCTTTTTCTCCAGCGCTTTTAATGAATCTTTTTGCGCACCGCCCATCTGCTCCATCAGGGCAAGCAGCTTGCTCATATCCAGCGTAAGCGTATAGATGCCGCTGTTGTTTTTATTGATCACGATCTTTTCTTCTGCGTCAAGGCAGGCTGTCAGCAAAAAAGAACAAAAGACACTTATTCCGAACAGTATTTTCTTCGTCATATTGAACATTTATAGTAAATCAAATGCAAGTTCCGGCTTTTAAAGCAATCTGCTTTACCGGCCATGGAGAATATTTTCAGTATTTCTTCTGCTTTAATAAACTCCAGGTGGCTTCTTCTTCCGCAACAACGGTATTGTGTAAAACGCCGATCCCGTTTATTTTCATTTCAATAAGGTCTCCGGCTTTCAGCCATTGCTCCTCATGTGCAGGGTTGCTCTGCCTGGCTGTTCCGTTCAGCTCCAAAAAACAACCGGTGCCCACTGTTCCGCTGCCTATTACATCACCAGGGTAAAGATCCACCCCATACGAAGCCCTCTCTATTATTTCAGCAAAGGTCCAGTCCATATCACCGATATTGCCTTTGCTTACCGGCACGCCATTCACGCTGCAGCTCATGGTAAGGTTCCAGCATTTGCCGGTATGATTTTCTTTGGCCGGTATTTCAAAGCTTTCCAGCTCATCCGGTGTAACAAGAACAGGCCCTAACGCCGTGGCAAAATCTTTTCCTTTTGCCGGGCCCAGGTTCAGCAGCATTTCTTCCAACTGGAGGGTACGGGCGCTGATGTCATTCATGATCATCAACCCGCCGATATAGTGATCCGCGTATTCGGCTTTGATATTCCTTCCATGCCTGCATATTACAACGGCAGCTTCCAGCTCAAAATCCAGCTTTTCAAAATGGTCGGGCATGCAGCGTATTTCTCCGGGCCCGGTAATGCAATGATGATTGGTAAAATAAAAAACCGGGTACTGGTTAAACTCCTGTATCATAGAGGCTCCCTTGTTTTTCCGGATGGTTTCTATATGTTTTCTGAAAGCATGCCCGTCGCGGCAGGAAGTTGGGAAAGGAACGGGTGACAATAATGTAACATTTTTATACGGTATCCCCCTGTTCTGCAGAAACCGCCCCTCCCGAACAGCTTCTTCCACGCTTTTTGCAAGCGGAAAAGCATCGTCCCAGTAGTTCAGGAACATTCCCATGCTGCCGGGCAGGTTCGGATGCAGCTCATCCATATTGTATAATAAATCATTTACCAGCAGCGCTAACTGATCCTGCCCCTCGCGGAGGTACGAAACTAATTTCATATTGATTGAAAATTTGATATGCAATATAAATGAATGTTGGCAACCTTAGACTGAAGCGAAATTACTATATACACCTCTTTTGCATATTTCAAATCAGGCGATACGCTCTTGTTCAAAGATGTAAAACCCTGTCTGCCCGACAGCTACCTTATATGCACACCTTATTTATTCAGACTGCGCTGCACTTGTATTATCCCTCACCCCCAATCCCTCTCCGCTGCGCGGAGAGGGGAGCCCAATTCAATTCAGGTCGACGAATTTTGTGAGGGGGAGGTCGAAAATCTAAATGTGTGACGAATATTTAAACGCTTTGCATGGTTTTGCTTTGCAGCTGACGTGGTAGTTAATATAGTTTGGAGTTATTCTACAGCACCGGGGCTGACCAAAAAG
>JAHBTL010000035.1 GCA_019638615.1 Chitinophagaceae bacterium
AAAAAATGATTGAGACTGCTTCCCCCGCCGTAAAATCTAATTTAATTTAATGCATCACACAGGGTAGGATCGCAGTGTCCGAAGACTATTCAAATTAAACCTCATTCAGGGGTTTTTTTTACGCAAGCGTTGCATCAAGTGTAATGTCGGTATTCAGCAATTTGCTGATCGGACAATTGGTTTTAGCGTCTGCGGCGGCGGCGTCAAATTTTTCTTTGGTAATTCCGGGTATGGTGGCCTTCAGCTCCAGGTGAGAAGAAACGATGGCGCCATTCTCGAAAGTGATCACACAGTTGGTATAGATTTCATCCGCGGTAAACCCCGCTTCCTGCAGCACAAAGCTCAGCTTCATACTAAAACAGCCCGCATGCGCCGCGGCTATCAATTCTTCGGGGTTCGTACCAATGCCGCTTTCAAACCTTGAGCTGAAAGAATATTGTGTTTTTTCCAGCACACCGCTTTGTGTGCTTACTATGCCTTTGCCTTCTTTTCCTGAGCCGTTCCATACGGCGGTTGCTGAACGTTTCATATATTTAATTTAAAAGGTTATAAAACAGAGGTTTAATATTTTGAAAAGTTTTACACTGTAAAAGTGAACTGATAATTTTACTTATTCAAAAACCAAACCATTTAATGCGGGATATTGTATCAAAGTTACCGGATGTAGGTACCACTATTTTTACTGTAATGAGTTCGCTGGCGGCGGAATACAATGCAGTAAACCTCGGGCAGGGGTTTCCCGACTTCCGGATGAATGAGGAGCTGATAGCGAGCGTAAACGAAGCCATGCACAAAGGCTTTAACCAATACGTGCACATGAATGGGTATATCCCGTTACGCGAAATACTGGCAGAAAAAATTCAAAGCCTGTATGGTACAACGGTGCATCCCGATACCGAAATTACGATTACTCCCGGAGGCACCTATGCTATTTATACTGCACTTACTGCCGTATTACAGCCGGGCGATGAAGTGATCGTTTTCCAGCCGGGGTACGATAGTTATGTACCCAATGTAGTGATCAATGGCGCCAGGCCCTTGCTGATCCCGTTGCAGTACCCCGGTTATACAATTGACTGGCAGGCGGTACGCAAGGCCGTTAGTTCACGTACACGTATGATCATGCTTAATTCGCCCCATAATCCTACAGGCGCTGTTTTGCGTGAAGAAGATATCCAGGAGCTGAGGCAGATCGTGAAAGACAATGATCTTTGGATATTGAGTGACGAGGTATATGAGCATGTAATTTTTGATGGTGAGCCGCACCGCAGCATGTTGCGCTATCCCGATCTGCTGGAAAGAAGTTTCGTATGTTTCTCGTTCGGTAAAATATACCATTGCACCGGCTGGAAGATCGGCTATTGCGTGGCGCCCGCCGCTGCCATGGCGGAGTTCAGGAAAGTACACCAGTTCAATTGTTTTTCGGTGGATAGCCCCAAGCAGGTAGCCCTTGCTACCTTCTTAAAGCAAAGGGAGCAATATGAGCAGTTGGGAGCGTTCGTGCAAAGCAGGCGTGATTATTTCCTGGAGCTGATGAAGGCAACAAGATTCAGGATGCATCCGTCATCAGGCAGCTATTTTATATTGGGCAGCTATGAACATTTCAGCGATGAATCAGAAAAAGACCTTGCCATCCGCATTACAAAGGAATACGGGGTAGCTTCCATACCTGTTTCGGCTTTTTATCAAAACCCCGTTGATAATAAAGTGCTGCGTTTCTGCTTCTGCAAAAAAGAAGAAACGCTGGAAAAGGCGGTGGAGCGGTTGAGGAAAGTGTGACATTAAAAAGGGGACCGGTTATTCCTTTTGCCAAATCCTAACGTAATCCACCTCCATCCGCCTGGGAAATTTTGTTTGTGAGGGATCGCCGCCATTTTGCCCGCCTATGGCAAGATCAAGCAACATATAATGCGGTTGCTTGAAGGGATTAAAACCACTTCCGTCTTTATTCACTAATTTGTCAACCGCTACTTTATTCAACAGGGAATCGTCTACGTAAAGCGCAACATATTCTTCGGTCCAGTCCATGCGCCAGATGTGAAATTGCTCCGCCCATGCTTTGCCGCCTAATTGCTGTATACCTGTTTTGGTAGTGTGCCATTCATTGCTGTTGTTTACGCCGAGGCAAAGGATATTCGCTAACAGGGTATCGCGATAATATTCCAGAATGTCGATCTCCCCGTTTGCCGGCCAATTTCTTTCCACGCCCAATGTCCACCATGCCGGCCATACGCCCGGATCAATGTCGATGCGTGCGCGCAGCTCAAATTTTCCATACTTCCATTGATGCTTTCCTTCGGTTATCATACAGGCGGAAGTATATTCAATATGCTTTCTGGCGGTACGCCAATGGTGACTGCCCGGCTTATACAGGGGATTGGGCTTTTGCTCACGCCTGGCTTCTATGATCAGCAAACCATCCCGGCAGAATGCATTTGCCGGCTGATACCATTGAAATTCTTCATTTCGAACAAAGCCTTTTTCATACTTCCATTTGGTAGTATCCGGCGCCCCGTTCCTGTTAAATTCATCGCTCCAAACCAGCTTGTATTTATACTGTGCCTGCAGGATGGCATTATATAAAAAAAGAAGAAGGATTAAAAAAGTCGTCCGTTTAAAAGAAAGCATGGCAAAACCTTTGTGATTCTTACTGTTAAAATACAAAATTTGGTTTCACAAAAAAATCTACTGGTTTACCGGTATATTTATATTGTTGGCCCATTCTTTAGTATTTGCTTTTAGTTTTGAGTATGCGGAAAATGATCCTGCTTATCTGTTTATTGTTGCCGGTACTATTGGCAGGTGCACAAACAATTGCCGGCCAGGCGGATAGCCTTTTAAAGCGCCTGCATATCACCAGTTCATACGATGATAAGATAGAACTGCTGGGAAAAATTTCTGATGTATATTCTTATGACGACTCGGCGAAGGCTGTATATTATGCCCTGCAGATAAAAAAACTGGCAGAGGAAAGAAATGATCAACGCGGCATCGGTATAGCGTATTACCGTTTAGGCGGCGCATATCTTGAAATAAATGAATTGGATAAAGCGGCTGAGCATTATATTAAAGCAGAAGCGGTTTTAGAAAATGATACCAGTCGGCTTGCCCGGGAAATTTTAGGCAGAATATGGTCAAATCACGGAATGGTATATCAGCGCAAAGGCGATATTGATACACATTTGAAGTATTTACTGGAGAAGACGATCCCCATTAATGAAAGCCTGAAAGACTCTGTGAACCTGGGAAAGAACTATTACAATATCGGCATCATATTTCAGAATATAAGGGAATACCCTAAAGCGATTGACTATTTCAAAAGATCAATAGCCATGCTGAACAAAACAGCCTGGGTGCCTGAGCTTAAAGATAATTATGTGAAGCTTGTAGAATCAATGCTGTACGTGGATGTTGATGAAAGCTTTAAGGACTCAGCATTTAATTTGTTAAAGAAAGCGGCGCAGCTGATAAAGCAGTACCCTGACGCTATTTCGGAAATAATGTACCTGCAGGCTATGGGAATGGCGAACGAATATTTTGATGGCAATATTAACGAGGCGGATGAGTACTATGCTGCCGGGTTTGATATGGCGGAGCAAAATAATATACGAACCTTTAAAACAGCGCTGCTCCTGCGCAGGTATTATATAAAAGAAAAACAAGGCAGTTATGCAGAGGCGCTTGCGATCTCAAAAAGAATTTATTTTGACTATAGTGATTTCCTTACGCCAAAGGACAGGCTGCTGCAGTTGAAGCACATGATGGAAATGGAAGAGAAGCTGGGTAATACCAAAGCTTCGCTTGAGCTGCATAAGCAATACATACGAATGAATGACAGTATCCAGGCAAGTAATGTGTCGGTGAAGGTGCAGGAGCTGGAAAAAAAGTATGAAGCCAAAGAAAAAGAAACACAGATCATCAGGCTGAACCAGGTGGCGCAGGCACAGCAGTTGCAGATCCAGAAAAACAGGCTGTGGACCTACCTGCTTGGCGCGGGAATGTTATTCCTGGTTGGTTTTTTTGTTGCGCGGCAGATCATCAACCGTAATAAAAATAAAATAGCGGTGCAGGAAGCGGAGCTTTTGCAGCAGCGCATTGATAAGATGAAGCAGGAGCAGCATATCAGCCATTTTGCCGCTGTACTGGAAGGGCAGGAGCAGGAACGAAAACGGCTGGCAATTGACCTGCATGACGGGTTGGGCGGATCGCTTTCCGGCTTGCGGCTGAAGCTGTCTAAAATTATCCGGGATGAAAAACAGCAGTCCCCCGCTGATAACAGGGATGGTGCTTTAAAGAGCATAGCCGACGGACTTGACAGATCCATCAACGACCTCAGGCATATTGCCAGGAATATGATGCCGGAGTCGCTGCTGAAATACGGGCTTATTGCTGCTATTAAAGATTTTTGCAAAAGTATGGAAACAGGCAATGCCGCTATTACGTTCCAGTCGTATGGTGTGCAGGAAAACCTGGCGCAGTCAACGCAGATAATGATCTTTCGTATTGTACAGGAGCTGATCACCAACGCAGTTAAGCATGCAAAAGCCAATCATATACTGGCGGAATGCCTTCAGCAGCAAAATACTTTTTTGATAACAGTAGAAGATGACGGAAAGGGATTTGAAGCTACCGGCGATTTTGAAGGGATCGGATTGACAACGCTCAGGAACCGGGTAAAATTTTTAGATGGCAAGCTGGATATTCATTCAGAAAAGGAAGTAGGTACTACTATTAATATTGAATTTGAAATTGAAGATGAACAACAAAATTGAGATCATTATTGTAGATGATCACCCCATGGTGATTGAGGGATTGAAATCGTTGCTGTCCAATTACGACATACTATCGGTTACACATACCTTTACCAGGGGGAAGGACGCGTATGAATATCTTTCGGCGCATGCAGGAGATGTTGTTTTAATGGATATTAATTTGCCGGATATAAATGGTATTGAGCTTTGCGATAAATTATGCTCGGTAAATCCTGTAATTAAAATACTGGGCATGAGCACGCACAATGACGCCTCCATTATAAAGCAGATGGTTCATAAAGGCGCGAGAGGCTATCTTATTAAAAACGCGTCGGCAGAGGAGCTATATGCCGCTATTGAAAATGTGTATGAAGGAAGCACCTATTTCAGCGCTGAAGTGCAGGGCATACTGGCGGAATCCTCCTTAAAAAATATCCCGCGCTTAACACGAAGGGAAAAAGAGATCCTGAGCCTGATCGCATCCGGCGACACTACCCAGCAAATTGCGGACAAGCTGTATCTCAGTCCTTTAACGGTAGAAACACACAGGAGAAATCTGATGCAGAAATTTAGTGTAGGCAATGCTCCTGCGCTGATTAAAATGGCAATTGATCATAAGTTGCTCTAAGGTTGGTGCAGGAGAGTATGTACTTTGACGCAGGCCGTAAAATGAATCGCTTTACTACCTCTGTAAGCTGCCTTCATGAATGTATCCCTGTGCCCCGTATCTTTTGTAATCATCCATTAAACATGGCTCTTTGCCGTTTTCTCAAAATATGCCGCCGTTCCCTCATTGCAGCTTTTTGACAATAACCGGTTGCAGTAGATTTATGCCAGGTATAACATATTATCCATACCCTTTGTCTTTCCTGTAAGTGGCTATCCTTTTTACTCCCTGGATACTGGCATGAGAAAACATTCTTATAAAGCTTAATACATTGTAAAGACATGAAAAATAAACTGATTCTCTGCTGCCTGGCTTTTGTGCTGGCAGCCTGCTCCAAGAATAACAACTTAACAGATGATCAAAATGATTTACCGCTTACTATTACTGAAATAACTCCCGAAGCTGCCTTTGAGGGAGATGAAATCACTATTAAAGGCAAAGGCTTTGGCGCTGACCCTTCAAAAATAAAAGTGTATTTCTATGGAGAGAACGAATGCCCGATCGTATCTCTTAAAGATACCGTTGTGGTAGTTACGCTGCCTGTTGGCATATGGTATGGATTGAATAACTACGGGCATTTTAAAATAGTACGGGGAATTAAAGATTTTACTTTTGATAAGGCACTTACCGTTAAAAAAGATCTTCAGTTGGTGAACGTAAATAATCTCAGTGATAACACAAGCCGTATACGACCTGATAATGTAATAGAGTTTGAAACTATAGAAGCAGACAAGATTTTTATTTATTTGGATGGCACTGATATAGAGGTAACAGGGGCTACGATTACTGAGAATCATTATAAAACATTTACTGTTAACCTTCCGCCGGATTTTTATGGCACAGACAGGTTTGAAGATACGGCTACCGCATGGGTAAAGGTGACTGCAGCTGCTGGAAGCAAGCGTGTATCTAAAGATTATAAAACAAGGCTTATGCCTGAAACCTTTATTAACAGGATTGCGGTTACCTCGGATACATGGAGCCTTAAGCAATTGTTAGCAGGCGGAAAAGTGCTTGGACTGAAGGTGGAAGGCCGGAACTTATTTTCAAGATGTTATTTCAAGATCATGAACACCACGTCAAATACTTTAATATTCAGTGATGTGCTGGGAGCTTCCGACTCAGGGCTTTTTTATAGTGAACTTGAAAAAGGGATTCCCGTGACCAGCTTTACCCAGGGCTCTTACCGGCTGTCGCTGTACACACCGGAAGGCAAGTGGATGGGGGACGCTAATTCCTTTACACTTGTAAAATAGGCGCTGTGATACTGCCCAGGTTAAAATATTACAGGTTGTATCAAAACCTTATCACAAATTCCGTAGTGCCCGGTTCAATCCCGCTGTGTGAAGCGTCCTTCGCTTCACACGTAAATAAAATGTAGCCTCCGGCTACAGCTGTAATCGCCGGAGGCAATAATACAGGGATGCGAAGCGAGAGACACTTCGCATAGCAAAGACACTTCGTATAGTAAAGTTTATGACCCTTCATTTTTTTGCTGTTGCGTTTACAATATGATCCAGTAAAAAAAGCAACCAGATCATTATCAAATGACCGGTTGCTTATGTTGAGCCCTCTGGTACTATTCAGCTTTGCCTCTTTGTGACTGGAATTGTTGTATGGCTGCTTTCAGCCTGCCATTTTTCCTGAGTGTATTTATCATGCCGCCAATTTCCTTTGAAGTATACATGTTCTTATCGCCTGTTAAATCCCCGGGCGTAATGCCCTCGATTTTCCTTCCTGATACCGGCGCCTGGCCGCGGTGGCTGCTATTCGCTATCCTGCTGCTGATAGCGCCATTTTGTATTTTTAACGGCCAACCATCAGCGTCTGTTACAAAATAATAGTTATTGGCTTCGTCGTTTTCCTGTATCACGTCAAATGCGTCTGCAAGACATACGAGATAATAATAGCCATTGATGTTTGGCATGGTATAGGTCCATTGTATCCTGTCATCGTCGTATAATACTTCGGCTATACCGGTTCCACCAGGCAGGTTAATATGGTTCCACCAGTTGCCGGCCTGCCCGATACCGTCTTCCAGGCTTCCATTGTCTCCCAACGAACCGTACTGGTCGGTATATTCATCGTACAACAAGATGCCGAAATCATTGGCGTTAAATGCATTGTAATACAAATACACAATATTCCACCGGCGGCCTGCCTGTATTGACTGCTTACCTGTATTGTATACATTGTAATACATTTTCCTCTTATTGCCCGAGCCGTTTGCAATGTCTTCAACATTCCAGGGTACAAGATCATAGTCGCCGGTTACATTGTTATCCGGCGGATCAACAGGATTGTAATCTTCGGAAACGCCATTGGTGGCAACAAACGCCATCATGCCAAATTGCGGATTGATCATAAAGTTGTAATCAATCCATATAAAGCCATTATCACCCCAAACATTGCCCCATGAATTAACTACCTGGAAGGCGCCATTCGGTCCTTTGTTATCATCATAGCCAATGATCATCATGGCGTGGCGCGCATGGGGTCCTACATTGGTAAAGGTTGAATGACTTGTGAGCACCTGGTCGCCGCGCCAGGTCATAAAATTATCGCTGAGCTTGGCGCCAAACACTACCGGCCTGTTTTGGGAAAGATAGGTTTTGATCTCTGTTACATCCATTGAAATTTTCCTGAAGTTGTTGAGCTTGTTCTTTCCCGCTTCACCTGCCACGCCGGCATCGGGAGACTGACCGCAGTTACCCATATTGGTATAAGGTACGCTGCTTAAAGAAGCGCTTCCGCGGTTGATAAGCTGCATGAATGCCGGTTCAAAATTCGTTCCATTGCAATCACTTCCTTTGTCGGCAGCAGGGATCGCCAGGAATAAATCCTTGGGGCTGGTTTGGTTTCTTGCATCAGCCAGTGTTGAAGCGCTCCAGTTTTTATCAATGGCATTGAGGGTTGTTTTCATGTTATACCCAACCGCCCAGGTAACGCAGGTGCCATATTGCCCCTGGTCGCCGATAGGCGGGAGCTTTGTTTTGACGGAAAAGCTGGAGGGTAAAGTATTGTTGCCGAGGCCGAGGAAGATATTCGAGGGGATTTCGTCAGGATTGTCCTGCCCGTTCCAGCCCATTCCATAAGGCGTATCAGGCGTGGGGTCCGGATCAGGATCGCCGCCTTGTTCTTTCTGGCAGCCCGCCAATAGAATAACGGGAGAGATCAGCAACGCCCATTTAAAATTTCTTTTGGTCATACTCATCTGTTTTATATTGATAAATGATATCAGGGTGCAGGGTTGCTTTGTATATAACCGGGTATAATTTTCCTTAGTTCATTGGTGTCCTGGGTTGCGTGTATGTATTTTATATTATCGCGTATCAGTTCTCCGCTTAATTCTATATTCGTGAAAACAGGCTTTGATAAAAAGGTGGCATTGCTGAAATCAACCGACTGGTGAAATTTCGTTTTATTCCATTCTGCCCGGCTGTTGAACAGGGCGCCGTTGAAGTTTACCTTGTTAAAATATTCTCCATATTCAAAAAAAGCGGCGCGCCTGAAATTGGCCAGGCTCAGATCTGCATACTTATGCACCGATATGGCAGCGAGAGAAGCATTTTGCCAGAAGTCGGCCTGCTGAAGCGAAAGCTGCCCGTAAATGGTTGCCTGTTTGGCCCAGAAGCTTCCCCGGATCACCGCCTCCTGCATCAGCAGGTTACTGCTGAAAAAGGCTTCATCGGCCCTTATATCATTTTCAAACAGGCATGCCTGGAAATTTGCCTGCTTATCAAAAATGCTTTTTGTTAGTAATAAACCCTGGCTGAAATCAGCGCCGCTGAAATCTGCCTCCTCTTTAAAATAGCAATTATTAAAGCTAACACTGTGAATGAACCTGCTGGTGTTGATGCGGGTATTGTCATCTCTGAAAGCAGATACTTTTCCGGTAAATGTGCAGCTTTCAAAATATAAGGGGATATCAATGCTGCTTACATCAGTGGTAGCGCTGGAAGGGAACCCCTGAATTTTGGTAAAGTCAAGGGGTCCTTCAATAGTACAAAAGGTATAGGCAACGGCTTTTTTATTTTGTATGTTACGGATCACTTCTTCTGCTGTGATGGTTTTGGAATGAATACGGCTGGTACTTACACAGGCTACCCCATTCATCAGTATGGCTAAAAAGAGCATGAGTATCGGTTTCATTGCTAAGGATGATTTTTGCTTAACTTTTGGTATAGGAGCGGCCGGCTATGCGAAATACTTTTTTATCGTTGCCATAAAAGCAAAAGAACAGGCGCTTTACATCCCCGTTATTAAACCGGAGCGTCAGCGTGTAGCCGTCAATGTTATACTTACCCGCTGTGGTTAATTTTGAATAAGCCGTAACGCTGCTGTTGCCGCCACCGGCCACCTTTTCATTGGTAAACCAACCATCTGATGTGAAGCTCATTTTGCTATACGACAAAATACCTACAGAACCGCCTACCGCCAGGTCGCCACCGCCTGAAATAGAGCCGAATGCGCCCTGCAGCTTTTCATCTTTGCCCGCGGCTATGCTGTTATTGCCCGGCCATTCTTTTTCGGAGACATCTCCATTGCGCCATGTAATATTTACTTTATCTCCGGTTTGCTTCCATGTTCCTGAATTAGCCGCCACTTCTTTGGTAACAGCGCCGGTATTAATTTCATCCACAGGTATATAAGGGCTTTTTACCACCGTTCCGTTTTTAAAGAACACATAAGGATTGTAAACAGGATAGATATATCCGCCATAGCCCGCTTCATAATCCAGCAGCAGCGCTATCCTTTCTACATTTTGGGTGGTGGAGTTGTCTGGCTGATCTTTATCCTTTTTACATGAAGTATTCATCCCCAAAAGCATAAAAACCATCGCAATAATAAAAAGGCGGAATATTGCAGTTTTCATATTGCCCTTATTTAAGATGATGAAATAATAACGATGTAAAATTATCCCTGCTTAAAAGGGCAGACAATCGCATGTTGACAGTATATTTTTCTACCGGTTAACCGGTAGAAGGCAATGGCAACGCATATTTGAGAAGAGAAGAGGAACTAAGCGCAGCAATAAAACCTGCGCTGAAATCAGTTATGAAGAAGTGAATGAACGTATGGTGATGTGATGAATAAAAGCATATGGGCGTACTATTTGCCGGGCCTGGCAACCATATTGTTCTGTTGTGTGTTGACCTGCCGGTAAGGAAATACGGAATAACCTCCTCTTTGTACGCTGATGCTGCCTGAAATGGAAAATGTTTTTTCGTCATTTACGTACATAAGCCCCAGCTCAGCTTTTGGATATACGCCGAAAGACTGAGGTCCTCCGTACATGCTGCCACCGTACATTCCTTTATTCATTCCGGAAAGAGGCACAGGCTGATTGAAGTTGATATAGGTGGGGTTTACAGATACCCCCGCAAAAGCGTATACATTATTATTCAACCTCCTGTTTAACTGTAAGCCAACAGGAGCAGACAAGTAGCTAAAGCTGCCGCCCCTGAAAAAACTGTAGCCTGCGGAAACCATGCTATACCTGCTTACAAACCATTTTTTACCTGCCAGGTTTTCGTTGGGTATGCCATTGTTTCTTAGCATGTTTTGCTGCAGGTAACTACCCGGATAAAAGGGCAGATAGTTTTGCGCTTTTAGTTCTGTTGAACAAAACAATATAAGTAATAACAAAAGTGCTCGCATATCATGTACAGTTCGTACTATAAAAATACGGATTGTTTGGATATGATGCATGTTAACCCGCAATACGAAACCACGAACGTCATTTCATGGCACCACGGGTTGTTTGAATGAACGGGCTGTTGCGTTCCTGAGAAAGCTGTTGGGCAGTTGAACAATAGTGCAAGATCCGGGCAGATTTCTCCTTCGCGCAAGAATTAATTAAAGTATAGTCTCGTGTTAGCTCAGTCGAAAGGGCGCGTATATATTATTATCTTATCAGGGTAACAGTCCCCTTTCTTGTAAACACCCCTCCTTCATCACATTCCATTTCAACAAAATAAACATAGCTGTCGGTTTGCAATGGCACGCCATTTAACGTACCATCCCAGCCTGTGCTCCTGTCGTTGGCAAGAAAGTTACTTCTTTCAAAAACCTTGCGCCCATAGCGGTTAAAGATGGCAAGTTTTTTTACATACGAAATGCCCAGTATGGTAAACACATCATTTTTCCCATCGCCGTTGGGGGTAAAAGCACTGGGTATATGTACTTTGACCGCATCACACTGCATTTTTATAAACACATCATCTTTCGCGGTACAACCGTTGGCATTGGTTACCGTAACTGTATAGGTGGTATTGGCCAATGCTTTTGTTGTCGGCGAAGGACAGTAACTGCAGTCGAGATAGGTATCGGGGGTCCATTTCCAGGAAACAACATCCGCCGACCCGGTTGCAGACAGAACAAATGGCGTTCCGGCAATGATTTCCACATCAGGAGGTGCTGTTACCGAAGGCAGGCTGTATACCTGTATCTCTATATTAGCCGTATCCGGAAAGCAGCCGTATTCGTCACCGCCTGTTACTGTATATACCGTGCTGGTTTGCGGCTGGGCCACAGGACTGGCGATGGTCGTACTGCTAAGTCCCGTCGTATTGTTGATCCACAAATATTTACTGACGCCGCTTACAGTCATATTTACCTGTTCTCCGTAGCAGATGCCGGTATCGGCACGTACTTTCAGGAATTCGGGTTGCACCACCATTACCGTTGTGCTTCCGTTTGTGATACAGCCAATATCATCTTTTGCTTCTACCTGGTAAGTAGTGGTGACGTCAGGGTTTACCGAAGGATTGGCAATATGGAGCTGCGTGATGCCATTGGCGGGCTGCCAGGTATATTGAACGGCGTTGGTTGCGCTGGCAGTGAGGCGCACATTGTCTCCACGGCATAACCGTGGCTTTTCCGGCGTAATGGTCAATGTGGGCTGCGGCCGTACCCTGATGATATCCCCGGCAGACGCGGACTGTGTACAACCATTTTCATCGCTTACCAGCAATTGTGGATTATATATACCGGAAGAAGTGTATTTATATTTTAACAGGCTGTCGGTACCCACGCTTATATTGCCGTCTCCGGGATCAAATGTATACTGCGTTATGCCCGGTCCGCTTGCTTTTAACTGTGCTTCCTGGCCCAAACAAATGTCGGCAGGCGTAACCTTAAGGGAGGCTGCCGGCTCTTTTAATACAATTGTATCTTTATACTGGCCTTTTAAGCCGTTGTATCCATATACCGATAAAACAACCTCGTAAGTCCCGGCTTCTTTGTATACATGATTGGGATAGTTTACATCTTCCAGCAACATACTGTTGTCGCCAAAATCCCAGATGATTTTAGTATAGTCGTATGAAGTATTCTGAAAGCTTACTACTGCCGGCGCGCACCGAGAGCTTGTAACAAAGGATTTGGTGAACTGAAAGGCTGAATTAAAATACCGTACTACCAGTACCTGCTCTGTTTGCGAAGTACAGCCGGTGACAGGGTCTGTGGCTTTAAGCCGTATCGTGTAGGTTCCCGGGTTGGGGTATGTATGTGTTTCGGAAAAGGCGTTGCTTACTGGACTGCCATCTCCAAAATCCCATTCGTATACTACATTTTCGCATCCGTAACTGTTGGTATTATTATAAAAAGCTACGGTGGTATTCAACGGAACATTGTTGCCATGCGACATAGCGAAGGCGACTTTAGGACCCCTTACGAATACCTGTTTGCTGTATGCCGGCGTAACGCTGCTGCAACCTCCGGCATCTGTAATGGTGAGGGTAACATAGTAGCTGCCTGGCTCATCGTACCGGTGCTTTACCTCTCCTCCTTTGGTGAGCGTTTGTGTTTGTCCATCGCCAAAGTCCCAATGCCACTGGGTAATGGTATTATTGGTGGCAACAGACGCATCTTTTAAAATGACTTCTCCCGTATTATAACATTGCTTATCCTGCACTACATCAAATGCTGCGAGCGCTCCCTTAAAGATGATCGGCGCAAAACTGGTGGTATCTTCACATCCAAACCACGATGATGTAGTGATCACTCTTATTTGATTGTTTTTGGGTTGACTGGAAGTAAGGGTTCCCTTGCCGTTGTTGATCCAGTAGGAATATACATTATTGATCACTCTTGTATAAAAGCCTTCAAATTCAGCACCATCGCTGTACTCCCATCTTTTTATATAATATCCTTCAAAATTGCTGCCGGTAGCCGGGTTGGTTTCGTAGCCGGATGCTGTGAAGATAGTGGCAGTATTGCTGCAGATGGTGCCAGGGTTCAGTATGAGTGTTGGTTTTTGTTTCAGTAAAATGTTTACGTATAACGAATCCCGTACACTGCAGTCTCCGTTAATAGCCGTTAACACCACTTTATAAGTACCGGTTTTGGTGTACTCGTGCTCTACCGATGGTTCACTTGAGCTGAACGACTGCGTTTTACCATCTCCGAAATCCCATTTGATGGCGGTTGCGCCTATGGAATTTTGATGAAATTTAATGAGCCCCCTCGTTCCGCTGCAGGTAGTATCGAACCCGCTTATTCTGGGGAAAGGAAGTTTTACCGTAACATAACCCGGCTTACTGATGGTATCCCAGCAATTGCCATTGGTAACCGTAAAACTGGCGCCGTAAACGCCCTCTGCCTGGTATTGAACGGTTTTGCTGCCTGCGTAGGGATTGTGTGTCTCAATATAATCACCTTCCAGCACCCAGGAAAGATTTGTAAAAGCATTGCCTCCCGTATAAGTATAGGTGACCGGTGTGTTTCCGCAGATAACGGTACCCGGCGAAACGGTAAAATCAGGTTTTGGCTTTTTGTATACGGTAAAGGACAAACCGGTTGAAGTACCCTTGCAACCGTTTTGGAGTGTATATTCAAGGAAAACATTATAAGTGCCCGGCTGGGTAAATTCATGCACAGGTTCCGCATCGGCAGAGAAGGTACCGTCTCCGAACGACCATTTGTAGGTTGCAACGGCATCTGAGCCGTCTGTTACGTACATCTGCGCTTTTACGTAACCGCAGTGATAATTTTCTTCATCAAACGGCAACTTATTGCCAATGTTTACCCACGGTTTTGTAATGTTGATATATTTACCGGTTGCATTGGAGCAACCTTGTGCATTGGTTACCGCAAGCGAAACCCAGTACCACCCGTCGGCAGTATAGGTATACGAAGGCGCCTGCAGGGTAGAGGTAGGGGCATTATAGTAATCATTGAACTTCCAGTCCCATTTTACCGCTCCGGCAGTAGTGTCTTTAAACTTTACAGTAGCAGGGGCTCCGCAAAAAGTTTGCAGGTCTGCGATAAAATCGCCGGGTTGCGGAGTTGGCTTTACATGCACGGTAGCTGTAGCGGTATCGGCGCAGGCGCCAAATGTGTTGATAAGCCTGACCGTATGTTTGCCGGTATCAGAAAAATAATAGGGAAGCGTTCCCCACCAGCCCTGCACGGCCCCTGCGTCTACATACCACGCATAAGAGTCGGGGCTCGGGGCGCTGGTGCTGTTAAAGCTAACCTGCTGATCTTTACAAATAAGAGCAGGCACATCAAAGCCGGCTTTATAACTCGCTACATTCAAAAGGTCGCTTTGTTGATTGGTAACGGAACAACCTTCCGTATTTTTAACGGTAAGGCTTACCGTATATATTCCTTTTTTATTGAAAGCATAAGAGGGGTTTTTAGCTGTAGAAGTATTTCCGTCACCGAAATCCCATGCATAACTCAATGTGCCGGGCCCTGAACTGGTATTGGTAAACTGTACGGCATCGGTTACTTTACAAAGCACCTGCCGGCTGGCTGTAAAAGATGCCTGCATGGAAGGAAGGATCTCTGCTATTTCTTTTTTTTCTATCGTTGTATGGCAGCCGTAATTGTTGGTGACGGTAAGGTTAACAGTGGGTTTCATTAATGTGGTGTAGGTATGATACATGTTATCATCATATCCCCGTTCTGTAGCACCATCGCCAAAATCCCAGTAATAATCGGCAATGGATCCGCTGCCGGGAGTGGAGTTGCTCACAAATTGTATTGCTGCGGGAATACATCCCTTGTTGTTAACTACCGTAAAATCAGCTACCGGCTTTTTGAAGCCTGTAATGGTTTGCGTGAACACGCTTTTTTTTCCATTATCCGTTACTGTGAGGGTAACCGTATACTCTTTTTCTTCGGTGTACACAGCGGCAGGGTTGGTTATGGCACTGCTGTTGCCGTTGCCGAAATCCCACTCATAAACCGCGTTGCCCGATGCGCCTGATGTATTGTTGGAGAATTGTATGGAGAATGGAGGACAGCCGCCCGGCTTATCGGAAGTGAAAGATGCGTTCAGTTGCGCCGATGCCGCAAAGCATGCGCACAAACAGACGCCAAGCAATATATGCTTCCGCAGTTTTTTGAGATAAGGCAATACAGGGTCAGGGGTCATAATACGGGGTGCTTCACATTATGTTGAAGGCAATATACTTAACTTACGCAGAATAACGCTGAACGTTGGAATAAAGTAATCAAATCATAAAAAATGCAGAAATTGCCGGGGCTGTGATAAGAGGAAATGCCTATTGTACTAACCGGCCTCCGGGAAGCTTTTCTGCTTCCCTGGCTTCCACTTCGTATTTGTTATTGTGATATCCCTTTCGGATCGTTTCTACCGTATACCGGACAATAAAATTTACAAATCCATATTGTGTGAACTGCTCCACATGCTTCAGCTCATGCTTTACCCAACGGTCATCCCTCAAAAACTCAATACGGGAAGCATTGTGCAGGTGAATGGTGTTGCCCAATGTAAAAGCAACATTGGGTACCCCAAGCCACCAGGCGGCTATTTTGGCTTTCCAGGAACGTTCTTTGATTTTTATATTTTTTATGTCAGGGTACATTACAGTTGCTGCCAGGCTTTAACGATTTCTTCTGCATGTTGCTTATTGCGGGGGCGCAAAAAAATCTTGCGGATCACCCCTTTTTCATCCAGTACAAAAGTTGTGCGGTGCAGACCCATATACTTACGCCCATACAATTGTTTCTCACCCCAAACGCCATATTTGTCTATTATAGTATGATCGGGGTCGGCGATCAGGGTAAAAGGCAGTTGGTATTTGGTTTCAAACTTTTTATGCTTTTTTACTTCGTCGGGACTTATCCCTATCACGGCAAATCCATTCTTTTTAAGCAGGGCGAAATTGTCGCGCAGGTTGCAGGCCTGTACCGTACAGGTAGGGGTATCGTCTTCGGGGTAAAAATATAAAACCACTTTCTGCCCTTTATAATCCGAGAGCGCTACTTTTTTCCCGTCCTGGTCGAGCCCCGAAAATGCATAAGCCTTGTCTCCTTCCTTAAGTGTGATCATACTTTCCTGATTTGATTCAGCGGCTAAAAGTAAATACCCGGGTAGTCATATTACCGGCTTCATCCGCTACGCTTATGGTAAGCTGATGTTGGCCCGGGGTACATTGTTCGTCAAAAATATAAATAAAGTTCCTGCCTTTGTCATTGGTGAACCGAAGCCACTTGCCATCCAGCTCAGCCCTGAAGTTTTTAAATTCATCCAGGTTGTCTTTTACCGTTACCATGATCCGTGTGGCTTTGCTCAGGTCGGTGCTGTCTTTAAAGCCTACGGGGATGATCTCGGGGGGAGTATCGTCTACTACCAGTTGAAAACTGCCGAATTCCCTGAATTTTGCCATTGCCCAGCCCTGCTGCCAATCCGGTTTTATTACCTGTTTTTTAGCGCCGGCAAACCGTTGCATTACCGTGCGGCTTAGCTGATCTGCGGTTAGCCCCGACCGTGGCTTTATACGGACTACCAATCCTTCCTGTACGGGGATGCCGGTATTGCCTATAGTATGTACGGCAGATACAACATCCGGGTGCAGTGAAACGGTTCTTATATAATTAACATGTACCGAATCGTACAGTGCTTTTTCATTCATATAAAAATCACCGTCTTCACTTCCCTGCCCTACGTTGAGCATGCCCGGGTAAAACATTTCGCCAGGGAAATTTTGCCGGACTACAGGCCAAGGTTTATACTGCAGTTTGAATTGTAAGGAAGCGGTGTTGCCGTCAGCGTCTTTGGTTTCAATTTTGATGTCGCGGGTGGTTTGTCCGGCAAGCTCAAGTATTCCGTTACCTGTGCCGGACTGGTAAATGCTGTTGGTATACCCGGCAGGCAGCGAAAGATGCTGCAGATAGGGACCGCTGCCCGCTTTCGTCTTGTAATCGATGTGCGCGTTCATATAGCGGGTGGTTTCATAGCCTATATTGTCCATGGTAAAACGGATCACTTCCTTGCCACTGTCGTATAAAATTCCCTGGTATATGCCATTGAGGTTAGAGGAGCCCGAGTGCGTGTCGTAACTGGTAACGGCAAAGCTCACCCTGTTGCTGTTAACTGTTATTACTGCGGGAATGGTTACGTATCCTGCGGCTGTTTTTTTTACGGCAATTATTTTGGGGGTTTGCTCATAAATACCCTGGTTGCGGTCGTATATAGCTAACCGCTGAATAGTAGGGGGTACTTTATCGGGAATGGGAAATCCGAAAAGCATCGGGTTCAGGTTGACCTCCGTAACGGTATTTCTTATCTCAAAATGCAGGTGTGGGCCCTGCGAGCCGCCACTGTTGCCGCTATTGGCAATAAAGTCGCCCTTTTTTACAGCAAACATACCGGGCGGAATATCCAATGATACGCCCCACGATTCCTTTTTGTACTGTTCCTGTTTTACATAGTCTTCAAGGGCAGGATAAAAAGCATTGAGGTGCGCATACACGGTGGTATAGCCATTGGGATGATTTATATAGATGGCCCGGCCATAGCCAAAGGGTTCAATTTTTACCCGGGCTATGTATCCGTCGGCCGCGGCATGCACAGGAAGGTTCTCTGCATGGTTTGTTTTAAAATCAAGTCCCATGTGGTAATGGTTGGGGCGCAGCTCACCAAAATTGCCCGCAAGCGACGGAGCGATGTTTAACGGGTTTCTGAAATAATTCTTTGGATAGGCCGGGGGTTGCGCAAAAGAGTTGAAACCTGTAATTAAAAGAAAAAAGAAAAGGGATCTCATCAAAATCAAATAAAGTAATTTGTATATAAGTAGGTAACAAAACTAGCCCCGATTGTATTAACAATAAAATCATTTTCAGGTGCAGCGCAATGGGGCGAGTGAAATGCAGCAACCTTAACAATGCATTTATAATTTTTTTTGAATAAAAGATTGGTCTTGTTAAGGAATGAAAAAAACTGGCATTTTGTTTGACTATTTAAATGAACCGGCTTCCTGAGTTTAATAGTGTGAATTGATTATACATTCCCTTATTCATTTAACGGCGCTTGTTTATAACCTTTCATTTTGATCGGTTTATATACCCGGTATGTGGTAGCATCTGACGTGCAGGCAGCTTACCATTTGATAATAATCTTTGAAACGCTGTAAATGACCGGAAAAGAACACAATTTTTCTAAACTATTATACAGCGTTTTTCGTCTATATATTGTCTATTGTATGTATTTATTGTTGAACCTAGTAAATTGAATGCTATGAAAGGGATGAAAAGAAAAATTGGATTGGCAGTCGCCATCATGATCGGATCTATAATCGGCGCTTTTCGCGGAGAAGTTGCGAAACAGAAGTATGTTGCAAAAGTAAAGAGCCGTTATGAGCATCACAACAAGGTCCAACAACAACAGGATGAAATCATGCTTGATGAATTCGAGCTGTCGGCATTTCACACGAGTTAAAGACGTTGCTTTAAAATTTTTTTAAAGACACTGGCTTTTGCGGTGTCTTTTTTTATTTTAAGGCAGGCATTTCCAGCACCCGCTCCAAAATCCCACCGCTTTCGGCGGAAACACCCTGTTTGTCTGCCTGTGGAAATTTAACTGTGATAATCCCGGAATTTTATGCTCCATACCTTACCTTTGCCCGGTTTTTTCCGTGCCACACCATGAAATAAGGTGGAACCAACGGAAAATGCCCGCCTGATTCTTCAAATCTTTATTACGAAATGCCTAAAGACCATTCCATCAAGACTGTTCTGATCATAGGTTCAGGACCCATTATTATAGGACAAGCGTGTGAATTTGATTATTCCGGGACACAGGCGTCACGCAGCCTGCGCGAGGAAGGAGTAAAAGTGATACTGATCAATAGTAACCCCGCTACCATTATGACCGACCCGATGATGGCGGATCGTGTATACCTGCTTCCATTAACAGTAGAAAGCATAGAGCAGATACTGGAAGAAAACCAGATAGACGCCGTATTGCCTACCATGGGTGGACAAACCGCGTTGAATCTTGCCAAAGAAGCCCAGGAACTGGGTGTTTGGGAAAAATACAATGTCAGGCTGATAGGAGTGGATATTAAAGCCATCAATAAAGCGGAAGACAGGGAACTGTTCCGCCAGTGGATGATACAAATGGGCATTGCCGTGGCGCCTGCTAAAACCGCTAACTCCTTCCTGGAAGGAAAAGAATTTGCCCAGGAAATAGGATTTCCCCTGGTAATCCGCCCTTCGTTTACATTAGGCGGTACCGGCGGGGGCTTTGTGCATAGCAAAGAATTTTTGGATGAAGCATTGAACCGCGGCTTATCAGCATCGCCCATACACGAGGTACTGGTGGAAAAAGCCGTGCTGGGCTGGAAGGAATTTGAACTGGAGCTGTTGCGTGATTCCGCGGATAATGTAGCCATTATATGTACAGTAGAGAACTTTGACCCCATGGGCGTGCATACCGGCGATTCCATTACGGTAGCGCCTGCCATGACTTTGAGCGATACGGCTTTCCAACTGATGCGCAACACTGCCATCCGTATGATGCGCGACCTGGGCAATTTTGCCGGGGGGTGCAATGTACAGTTCGCCCTGAACCCTGTTACCGAAGAAATTATCGCCATTGAGATAAATCCCCGCGTGAGCCGCTCTTCGGCGCTGGCATCCAAGGCAACCGGTTATCCCATTGCCAAAATTGCTGCCAAGCTGGCCATCGGGTATCACCTGGATGAGCTCAAAAACCAGATCACCCAATCCACTTCCGCATACTTTGAGCCTACATTGGATTATGTGATCGTGAAAGTTCCCCGCTGGAATTTTGATAAATTCAAAGGCGCCAATGATACGCTGGGGCTGCAGATGAAGTCTGTAGGTGAAGTAATGTCCATCGGGCGCAGTTTTACCGAAGCGATCCAGAAAGCCTGTCAGAGCCTGGAAAATGAAGCCGTGGGCCTGGGCTATTATGGAAAGAGCATGATGCATGCAGAAGAGATCGTGGAATACCTGAAAACACCCAAGTGGGACAGGCTGTTCCGCATTAAAGACGCGTTGATGATGGGAGTGAGTGTTAAATCCATTTGCGAGGCTACCCGCATCGACCGGTGGTTTATATACCAGATACGGGAAATCGTGAATCTTGAAAAAAAGATTGCAACTTATAGCGGTAAAGATCTGCCGGATGATGTATTGACAGAAGCAAAACATCATGGTTTTGGCGATGAACAGATTTGCCGCATATTGAAGGATGGAACCACAGATGAAGAGATATACGAGCGCCGGAAAAAGATGGGGCTGACCCGTGTATATAAAATGGTGGATACCTGCGCGGCCGAGTTTGAAGCGAAAACGCCTTATTTCTATTCAAGCTTTGAAACCGGTTCCGAAGCAGGAAAAAATAAAAAAGGGATTGTACACAACGAAAGCCTCGTTGCCCCGGCAAAATCAGACAAAAAATCGAAAGGTTCCATCATCGTGTTAGGTTCAGGTCCCAATCGTATCGGGCAGGGAATTGAATTCGATTACTGTTGTGTGCACGGGCTGATGGCGATTAAGGAAAGCGGTTATGAAGCCATTATGGTAAACTGTAACCCTGAAACGGTTTCCACGGATTTTGATATAGCAGATAAGCTATATTTCGAGCCGGTGTTCTGGGAACATCTATGGGAAATTGTTGAATACGAAAAACCCGCAGGTGTAATTGTACAGTTAGGCGGACAAACCGCATTAAAGCTGGCCAAACGCCTGCACGAAAAAGGCATCCGCATCATTGGCACTTCCTTCGATAATATGGACATAGCGGAAGATCGCGGCAGGTTCAGCGACCTGCTGAGAGATCTGAATATCCCTTACCCTAAATATGGTACTGCCTATAATACAGATGATGCTATAGAAGTGGCCAAAGAAGTGGGCTACCCGGTACTGGTTCGCCCCAGTTATGTATTGGGCGGACAAAGAATGCGGATCGTGCTGAATGATGAAGAGCTGGAAAAAGGGGTGTTGAGTTTGCTGAAACATCTTCCCGGAAATAAAATCCTGATAGATCATTTCCTCGATCGTTGCCAGGAAGCAGAAGTAGATGCTATTTATGATGGAGAGACTTTTCATGTAATGGGCGTGATGGAGCATATTGAACCGGCAGGTATACATAGCGGTGACAGCAATGCGGTATTGCCCGCTTTCAACCTGAGCCCGATGGAAGTAACAACGATGGAGGTGTATGCTGAAAAAATCGCCCGCACCCTGGATATCCGCGGGCTCATTAATATACAGTTCGCTATTAAAGACGGTACTGTTTATGTAATTGAAGCCAATCCGCGTGCATCGCGTACAACACCATTCATCGCCAAGGCCTACCAGATACCGTACCTGAATATTGCCACCAAAGTAATGTTGGGAGAAATAAAGCTGAAAGACCTTACTTTCAAGAAGAACCTGAAAGGCTTTGCGATCAAAGAACCTGTTTTCAGCTTCGATAAATTCCCTGGTGTAAATAAGGAGCTGGGCCCCGAAATGAAATCAACCGGCGAAGCCATCCGTTTCATCAAAGACCTGCGCGATCCTTACTTCCGTACTTTATATAAGGAAAGAAGCATGCATTTGAGCAAATAAATCATTCCCTTTTAAAGGTTTCCAACCTTTTTCCGAACATTCGGAAGGTTGGAAACCCTGCAGTTGAAAAGCGAGGGTATATTCCTTGTTTTACAGGCATACCAGCTCCATTAATTTATATACCCCTTCCCGACCAGGAAACACAGTTGTAAAAACAAAACACACCTGCAGCGTCACTGCGAGTTACTAATTAGGCGGCGCCTCCATCATTGCGCCGTGACAAGTTGCATTTGTTTGTCACAGCTTTCTGATTTGTAAGTATCCTAAGTCGGCTAAGTTATCAGCAAACGTATCAGGGCTCTGTTGCTGAATTCACAGTAGTACTAAAGCTTCATCAGAGCGTTGCGGGAAATTGCGGTAATCATTTCCCGGCGGCTTTTGGGTTACTTTTTTCCGCAAAAAAGTAACAGAAAAAAGCGGAGGGATTGTAGTTGAAAGGAAAACCGGGTTTGTGGAACAACAAATTGAAGTTCACAACCAGTTGATAAATAGCAAACTGGATGATATGTCATTGGCAGCCCGCTTGTATAAACGTTTTGAACTGAACAAATGTTTCGGCGGGTGAAGCAGTCCTCGCAATGGGGCAACTGCTTTTTTTCTTCGAGGATTGCTTCGCCGCCGTGAAAGCAGTTGATGGTTTAATTTTGATTCGGCGGACTCGCAATGACTGGCAATTTTTTTCACTGCGATACCGCGATAGGGTTGTATTAATTAAAGGTATGTTTTCGCGGGAGAAGCAGTCCCCGCAGAATGCAGGTTGGAATTGCTTTGCCGCCGCAAAAAGAGACTAATGATGTATGTTTGATTCGGCGGCTAGCAATGACCCTTCAGCGATCTTTTTGGTCAGCCCCCTGAATACGGCTTCGTATTTTTTGTTTTATCAGGATGGTAACGTTTGGTTAATAATGATTGTCAGATCAGTAATAATGACTATCTGTATTATTTTTCACTAGAATAAAAGCTTATATGAAAAAACTACCGTTGATGTTTTTATTAGTTTTCATTGGGACTATGGGTCTTGCCCAGGAAAAAGAAGGCCGATTTGCTATCAGTATTGGAGGAGGAATAGCCCAGCCGGCGGGGAGGTTTGCTGCAGCGCCCGTTTTATCCCTTCATAATAATGCAGGCAACGCGGTAACAGGCATCGCCGGCCGGTTATTGTTACAGTACCAGTTAAAAAACAAGCTGGGATTTTCTTTGTCTGTGGAAGGCGCTATCAACTCACAGGATAAAAAACGGTTCAGGCAAATCATTCAAAACGGACTGAGCGAAGGGTTTTCAGTAAAAGCAACAGCCAAAAGCTGGAAGGTTTTTAAAGTGATGCCGGGCATATATTATTCTTTTTCTGTTTCAGGCGATTCGAAGCTTCACATTCAGCCTATGCTGTCTGCGGGCGTTTGTAAAACCGCGGTTCCTGCACAATCTTATGCTTATGCAAAGAACGATGTTCCGGGAACCGCCGTAAGTATCAGTATGGGAAAAAGAGATCTTCCGCTGGCTTTTTGCTACCAGGCCGGAGCCGGATTGAATTATTACGTAAACAATAAGCTGTTCTTACTGGCAAATCTTGCTTATTTTGCTTCCAGTCCGGTTGATAAATACGGTTATAATGTTGGCGGCGATAATACTACACCGGGCACCTGGGTCCCGGCGGAAAAAAAATACGCGCTTTCCTCATTCAATGCGCTGGTTGGAGTGGGGGTAAGGTTTTAATTTTTGTCAGAGTAGCTTAGCCGGGGCAGACTAAAAGAGTGTCATTGCAGACCTCTGTATTTTTAAACCGATAGTTAAGCTCTTTTACGATTATAATATTAATATCACCCAACAATCCTGCAAGTAATAATGTGCCTGGGCTGTAATGAACCGGAAGACTATAGTTATCGGACAGAATCGGGAACTTAAAAATAGGTGTTCACTGCAAATTCAAACTGCCTGATAAAAATTTCTTTGAACGCGGAAATATTGTTTTGCTCGTAGAATAAAAGCATCGCCTTTTTGTAAGCAACGGCATCCACCGTTCGGAAGGAAATGGGACAGTGCTGGTAATGAATCAATAAAGCATTGCTTACAATTCTTGCGGTGCGTTTGTTGCCGTCCATAAACGGTTGTATATACGAGATCAGCACCAATGCCAGCAACGCTTTTTCAAACACGTTTCCCTTATCGTTTATCAATGTACACATATCAAGCATAGCTTCTTTGATCTGGAACTCATTATCAGGCGGACGGTAGTTGGTGCCAGAGATACCGACACGTCTTATTCGCAGATTTTTATCCACCGCCAGCTCTTTTACCAGCATGCCGTGAATGTCCTCGATTTTAGCAACCGTGAGCGGGCTTAAATAATCGGGATTTGCTACAATGAAATCAATAGCATCTTTATGGTTCAGCAGCATTACCGCTTCTTCTTTGGTTTTACCCGATGCTGTTTCTTTCTCTTTCAGCAGCCGCTCCGTTTCCAGGAGCGAGTAGGTGTTTCCCTCTATTTGCGATGATTTCCAACTCAGATCTATTGCCAGCCGTTCCAGTTCTTTTTTGTATGCTGTTTCGGTAAGTTGGCGTATGTTGTTTTCATATTTTGTCTGCAAGGCCTGGAGCGTTTCCTGTTCTGAAGCTGTGAAAATCTCAATGTTTTGCAGGATACCGGAAATCAACTCCAGGTTGAAACTGCTTTTTATTTCCCGGTCATCAATATAAAGACCCAGACTCACGTTATTTTACTTTGCAAATAAACGATCCGTTCAGCAGGGATTCTTTATTGTATAGGAACAGAAAACCATCCGACGCCGTCATTACCGCACCGCTTCCTTCTGCTAAAAGACCCGGATCATCGGGTGGATGGTTATTTTAATACGACTGTGTCGATGAATTTGCTGCGTTTTACTTCTTTTTCAATTTCCTGCACCGGTTTATTATTTACCCTCAATACCAGTTTGGTGCTGCCCGCCTGAATGGCATCGCCATCCTCCAGTTTCATCTTTTGAGTAATTCTTTGAGTATTGCCATTGATAAAAGTGCCGTTGCTGCTGGCTTTGCCACCATTCGATTCAGCAGAGTCATTGATATAAAAGGCCAGGCTCCCATCAGCTACTTCTATAGAAATTACTGCCTGCACCTTACTTATAAAACTATCCTTTTCCAGGATAATAAATGGATTTAAAGCCGGATCAGCTTTTCTACCCATGTAGTTGTTGCCTATCGTAAGTATAAAAGTTTTATCAGGCAGGTTTTCAGTATGCCGGATCAGCCATGCAGGAGGATGAGGGATTAAGTAATCTGTTTTCTTTAATAAAGCAGAAGAGACAATTAATGGTGTTGTTAATTCTTCTGCCTCTTCCTCCTGTTTTAATTGGGCTTTTGCATCGTCATCCAAAGGAAATTCAATATTGGTAACGGGTAAATTGATATCCCATTGGGGGAATTCCTGCTTTATCTCCTTTGCTTTTTGTACAGAACGGGAATGAATCAATCTTAGAAATTCACTGGGGGCATTTATGCTTAAGTCTTCATGATAGGCAAGTTTTTCCTCCAGTCGCAGCTTAACCTGAAAATCAGAAACACTATCATCAATCAGCTCCAGGAATTCAAATACTTCAGCTCTTGTCATTGTAGTATTTTTAGTTTTGTTCAGATCTAAAGAATAATATCTTTCAGTTCCTGCTCCAGCTCTTTGCGGGCATTATCGGGGATATCTCCCGGTGCATAAAGCAAAAAATCACATTTTTCCAGCATAAGCTTAGATGCATAATTCTTGCTTTTTAAGAACTGTTTAAGGGCTTCTACAAAAGCTCTATTATCTTCTATTCCTGCTATTTGTTCCAGTTCTTTGTAAATGTCCGTTTCGTTCTCAACAGTGCTTTCAATGGTTAAATTTTCTTCAGACATAAGCGCTTTCTTTATCATTTTGCCCCGTTTGCGCGAATGCCTGATGTATGCAACAGCAGCTATTAATGAAGCAGTAATTATTGCAATAACCGATATCAATAATTTGTTGACAGACCGGGGTGACTGCAATTTAATATCCTCTGATACATCGGGTATAATGGCAACTACAGAGAGTTCCTCAGAAGCGATTGACTGGTAAGAATGCAGAGCAGGGTCAAAGTAAGAAAATAAAACAGGAGGGATTCTATGATTGCCATCTTTTCCTATTGTGAACGGTATTTCAAACTTCCTGGTCCCCCGCGGGGGAAAAACATCATAGCTTACGTTTTCTGTCTCTATCGGGCTTTCAGGTGTAATTTCGGCAGGCCATGAAACGGAAGGCATCATAAACCCTGAAAAATTTCCACTCCCCTCAATATGTATGACAAGGCTGTTTTTTTCGTTTGTCCGGCATGAATCCATACTAACTCCGGCAGCTATTTTAAATGTCCCGATACCTCCGGAAAAGTGTAGTAAATCATCAGCAACAGGTAAAGGAATTACTTTGATATAGGGGTCATCACTTTTTACCGTACCCTCATAAGAAATTGATTTTCCTGATGCGTTCTCATAGCTTACTGTATTGTGAACTATAACGGGCTCAAACTTCCAGTTGCCTGTATCAAGGGGAATTAATTGATAAGAAAGCAGATTGTAAAATCTGAATTGTTTTTTATTAATCTTTTTATAGCTAATTTCCTCATTATCCTGCTTCTGCTCGTAGCTGATGAAATGGGGAAAAGCTGGAACAGCGCTTATTTTACTTTTACTCTGTAAGGCTGTGTAAAGCTCGTAGCTGACCAGTATGGGCTCTCCCAGGTAACACACATTTTTACTGAGCCGGGTTTTTAGCAGTATATTGTTTTTTATCTTGTCTTCTGCATTTTCACTTGATGCCAGTACGGAGCGGCTTTCGGGGTCGTCAATCGGCAGATCATCAAAAATGCCTGAAACTTTCGATGGTACATTTTGTGAAGCAGCCGGAAAAGCGCCTGAACACAGTATTATAATAGTTACCAAGTAAAATTTTTCCACGACTATTTGTTATGCCTGTATTTCTGTTCGTAATAGGACCGGTACGCGACAAAACAAGCTAACTATCTCTTATAAATGTTGTCCAGATCCTGTTTTATTCGGTCCAGTTCTTGCCGGCAATCGCTGACAGCTTGTTTTTCCTTTTGCAGCTCATCGTCCTTTCTTGCCAGTGCTTTCTGCATATCCGTAATTTCATCCAAGTTCCTGACTATAACTTCATTCAGCCGTGCATAAGGTATTCCTTTGGGAACTGAAAAATTTGAATTCAATCCCTTTATCCCGTTATCGATTTTCATATCGGCTATCTTCCCGGCTTGTTCAGGGCGTTTACGGATCGAGTCAATGAGCACGATTACCTCATCCATTTTCTTTACAAACTTTTGTTGTTCTGCTTCGATGTTCTTCTTCTGCTTAAGTTCTTCCCTGAGTTCCCGGTTTTCCTTTAAAGGCATCCGGAAACTGAAGAATATGGAAATAACAATAAGTACCGTTGTAATAGTAAAAAAAAGCAAGAATTTAAAAAATGCCTGGTTTCTGTCTCTGCTGTTTAAAACCTGTTGAATGCCCATGGCTTTATTATTTGTTAAGGGTTATTTTTATTATCAGTCCGCGAGGAAGCTTCTTCTGCGCTGCGGTACTTCCGGTTCATTGGAAACCGACTTCTCATTCACAAAAAAGCCGCCTTTTTTGTTGCCGATTAAGTCCAGTTTTTCTAACTGGGAAAATAGTCTTGATATCGTCTTTGTAAATACGGCGATCCTGCCTACAGCATCATTAATATCAAGGTGGTTGTATTGCAGGGCAGACAGGTTTCCGATGATGGATTCGAGTTCACCCTGTTTTACATTACACCACTCTGAAAAATAGTTTACCAATGCTTCTTTACCGCTGCCGGTATAACAGTCCAGGACATTCTTTATGATTCGGGCCATAGCTATAGCGCGGGTAATCACAAATACCGGTTTCTGAACTATTCCCGAAGATTGAATTTCGGACAGTTGGGTAGCAGTATATTGTATAACGTTTTCACAAATCCGGTTTACAATTACAGCCTGCTCGCTGGTTTGCTTTTTTTGAATTATTTTTTGCATAATGTGGAGGGAGAAGGCCTCCATCTTTTCATAGAATTCCCTAAGCTGGTGATGGATCAGGAGCAATTCTGGATGGCTGTTTACCGATGCACAGGGTGGTATATAATCTTCATCCAGGGAAACTTTTTGCACTTCCACCATCATTTTACCAACCGGGATCTGGGCAGGCCCCAATGCATTTCTCACTACTTCATTCACCGGAATGATATCCAGTTGTAAAAGAGGCTTTACAAATGGGATACGGGGGGGAAGTTCGTTGATGTCGGCAGATCCAAAAGGTACTCTCTCGTATGGATTAATCGTTAATACAATATAAAACTCCGATGATTTATTCCTGAGGTCTCTCAGGGTGGCAGGCTCGCTTGTAACGCCTGTACCGGTATTGTAATGCTGCAAAGGGTTATCATCGTCAAACTCTATATAATAACCTCCCGGTGTTATAGCCCTGCAACTTTTTAAGCGTACCTGAATACGTTTCTGGTTATCTGTGCTGATGAACAATTTCACATAATTGTTCTTTAGCAAAGGGGGTAATAATCCATAGCTTTGTTCATCTATAAAGCTACTGGTATGTTGTGCCAATTGATAGATGGCGGCATTGTACTCTTCAATGAACCGCTTCTTGTTAATTTTCATTCCATCTACCCAGTTTACGGGCAAATATTGATTGTGTACCATAGTCTGCTTTATTAAATCAGAGAGCGCTCACAGATAATGATGTCGTTCTCCTTTATCTTATTTATAAATATGGTTTTATCGGTATGAATATAGTTGGTAGATAATGAGTTCCATTTTGATTTTTTATAAAAAATCCATCCGTTGGGCTCGCCAAGCCCGTTAACAAATTTTATTTTCCCTTCAGGGTGCCTTTCATTATAATCATTGATAAAATAATAGAATAGTTGCCCGAATTCCATGTCGGCCGGGGCTTTAGCCCTGAACTGGGTTATGATATTATCATTGGCATCTTTTTTAAATTCGAAGCTTATTACCAACAGGTTTCTTAGCTTACCTTCATCCGGGTATTCCATTTCCTGGTCCAGCGGATAAAACCATTCCTTTAATATTTTAGGCGGTATTGAAGTTGCGTAGGTAAATGTTTTATAGAAAAAGAGGGGAACTATAAAAAAGAGAACGGCGCCAAGAGCAGAATAAACGATATTGTCTGGGCTGATGATGCGATAAACAGATATAAAAACCATGCTGCCTAAAGTCGCCAGCAACAAAGTGAATATAATTTCCGGCAGTAAAGTAGCATTATCTTTCCGGGCAACCCACTTAACCTTACTCTCCAGGTAAAAAACATGAAGCATTCCTGCAAAAAAACAAAAAAGCTGCAGGAAAATAAACCGGGCGGATAAACTTTCAAAAAAATATGAATGGGTAAACAGCCCGATTATGGCAAAGACGATAACAGTGATCAGAAGATATCCGAATAATTGTTTACTGTAAGGTTTTATAGTTCCTTTTATTTTACTAATAAGCTTGAAAAGCACTGCAGACAGGGCAATACCTGCCCCTCCTAAAATAAGCAGGTACTTTGTAAGTTCGTCTGATATAATTCTTTCCATTTTATCAATTATAGAGAACAATAATCATTCTGCCTTTTATAAGATACTTGTATGCCCCAACACCGCCTCCCGGCTGTTTTCTAAAGTAATAGTCTCCTTATTTGTCGTAATGAGTAACTCCATATCCATACCAGCCGGTAAAAAAAAATCCGCAAAAGTCTTTACCAGGAGATGCCTTTCGCCTCCTTCCATATAATCCGTAATATGAGATGAGCTTAAAGGCCCGATTATTACGCGCGCTACCAGATCTCCTTCATTGAACTCCTTTCCGGCCACGGCATCTACCCCCAAACAGCAGTCCCCCAGCAGGCTTTGCTCTGCAGGCGATACAACAGTGCCGGCAGTAGTATATCGTGTAATTGCAACCTGTTCGCTTAAAAGTTGCTCAAGGCTATGGCTCATCAGGGGTAAGTTTCCTGCAATTTTATGCGCATGCGGCAGTAGTTTTATAAAGGTACCCGTAAAGGAGGGTGAAATACTTTGAGGCAGTTCCCAGAAGTTTTTAAAATAGTTATTCAGCAGGCCTGATTGTAACCCTTCGAGCAGATCACATTCCTCCTGGTCAAGCTTAACTTTCTGCAAAAAAAGCTCGTTTTCAATTGGTTGGAAAAATAGTCTTGTGTCTTCTTCAATTTTTTTATTTTGATTATAGGATTCCACCATCCCGGCAATATCCTGGATGCTGGCAGAGGGGTGGGGGAGAAACAATCCCTCGGGCAGATGATCACAGATACCTGACCTGGATATATCGATTTGGAGATAGGTATTATTCTTGTGTTTTTTTTGTGTTATTGAAGCTATTTCCTTACTGAATGCCCGTTTAAATGTACCGTTACAACGTATTATGAAGCGCTCCTGGTCAAAGCCATTTTCAATGGACTGAGACACCAGTACTTCAGGTTTAATATTCCTGCCTGATCGTTTCAGTTCTTTTTCCAGCGAATTAATTTCGATCTTTTCGGTCATTTTGTCAATTCTTGAGTTCCTGGTTTATAAAAATCCGGAAAGGATACAAAGGAACAGACTTGTCTTCAAGCAGCACCTGCAGGTTCCTGTTCCAATAGTCCAATTCTCCGGCAGCCTTCATGCGATCGTAGTCCTTTTTAGAGAGGGAAATGATTACATCGAGTGTTTTTACAAAGCCCTGGTTCTCTTCCGGAGGCACCATCACTCCTTTTCGAACCTCTACTTTCTTCACAGATTCACCTATTATATACCTGCAATAAGCCTTTATGTCTTCAGCAGTAATCAGCCTGCTTTTGGATAGTACTGCACTTTTATATGCCAGGATAGACTCGGTAGTATTCAGTTTGTCACGCCCTCCCTGTGTGGTAGTAACCAGTGCAACTGTATTGCTTTGAATATGGGATCCTTTATATAGAAGCAGGTTCTTTCCGCTTTTTATGTTATTACCATATAAGCCGGTAGTTGTCCAGTACCGGAGATATAAATTTTGCCATGCCTTTTTCCCGTTATTCTTTACCATTAGGTAGGGAATTTCCGATTTGTACTCGCCGTTGTCGAACAGTTTTTGTTCGAGCCTGTTTACGATCTGCTGCAACTGCTTGACTTCCCTGTTCAAAAAATCGCTTCCGAAGTTGTTGAACGCAACACTTTCATCTCTTAATAGCTGAACAAGGTAATTCAGGATGCCCCTGGCATCGCGTTCATCAAACCGTCCAACACCTCCATTCCGCAATAACACTCCATAACTTTCTCTTTCTTCAACAGATTGGATATTCAAAACCTTTCCTTCATCGTTTACAGCCTCATCAAGGTATAAAAAGGTTTCATCGGATAACAGGGGAATTACATTAATTGCCGATTGCAGCCGGTATGTGAGATTGTGCAGCCGGCGGTTGATCACAGGAAAACTGTTCATTGTACACATTACATTCTGCAATATTGTGCTGTTTACAGTTTGCGGAAAATCAATGCAAATCCATCGAAGCTGTTGCGCTTGTAATTCGCTTACCAAATCTTTTTCTATAAAAGTTTCGCCTATTACATTTGCTAACAACCCTTTATTATCTGTAGTGCATAAATCCTTTGTGTCTTTGAGGCATACAAATCCCTTTTTGTAAAATGCGTTTACATGCTGCTTAATTTGTTCACCTGAATTATCTTCCCGTTTCAATAGTTGGCCGAAATCCGGAATTTCATCGCTGGAATATCTTTCTCCATATCCCGGCACGGTATCCAACAGTTGGTCATTCCGGTACCATTTAGCTTTGGGTAACTGGTGATAAAATAATTCTGAAAAAACCGGGTTTCTGCATTCGAAATAAAACAGCGTGTTTTTCAAACTCACATCCGGCTGGTCGATAGCGATCCAAAGGCTGCAATCGGGCAGGTGTTTTTCAGAGCGTCCGACCAGTATTTTATTAATGCCGCTGTTTTCTTTCCCCGGCCCATCGTTATCAGGTCTTTCTTTATCTGTTCCGTTAATTTTAAAAAGCATATTTCCGGAAGCTATATATTTAATGGCGGCCCTGTTCAACCTGAATGTTCCGGAGGGAGAAAAAAAAATGTCTTTTACATGCGTTTCCGCACTGTTTTGCGAGCCGGGAATTTTAGTACTGATGTAATACTGCTCATATTCTGTAATGTCGAGGCTTTTGTCAACCGGGGTTGCGCATGCTATGGCGTGAGCCGCTGCAGCGCCGGTATGAGCATCGGGAGATAACAACTGAACCAGCCTTTCCAGTACTCTTGTTCTGGAGCTTTCGATTTCATCAGATATCTTGCTGATTTCTGCGGCACAGGCAGTAAGCAACATAGATACCAGCGGGTCGAAATTATTTTCCAGCATGGGCGCGTCAAAATCAACATCCACTCCTTTTTCTGCCTGGCGCCAGACTTTCGCTGCATTCCTCAGCATCCGAGCTTTAATATGTTCCCTTGTTTCTTTCATTGTATTCAGGATATATCAATAGGAAAGAGGCCCCGCAAAAAAACTGTCCCGGAATGTAAAAGGTTCATTTGTTAACAATATAGTGCCGGCAATAAAAACATTGATCCTTTTTTTTAAATTCTGTCCTTTCCCAAACCGGACTTCCTCCTGGAAAATATTTAAATCCACCTTTGTATTAACAAGCCGCTTTTCGTTTTGGCTTATAGATTGAAGCAGCGATTGGCGGATAGCTTCTTTCACTTTATGCACGCTGGTGCCGTTGTCAAAATCATAATCCCAAATGGCGCTGCCAAAATTTTCATCGGCTGAAAACTCTCCGAAAGAAGTGGTGATCAGCATCCTCAGGTGCTGCTTTATAGATTGAGCCAGGGTCACCCTGGGATGTTCCTTTTGCTGCATTATTTGGCCGAGTGCCAATGGCAGTGAAAAATATTCCAGTTGCATATAGAGTGTTTACGGGGTAAAGGATAGGAAATTGGAAGAAAAATAAAGGTTGTTATCTCTGATACGTCAAGATATGATTTTTTTTTGTTTTCCGGGGATTTATACCAATTATAAATTAATTTAACTGGCTCCATTACAAAAAGATACCGGGATATTACAGGAAAGCTGGTTGGCCCGGAAAAGCCGATGCACGGCTCAAAATTTTCTCTGTTTTTTTGCCCGGGCGTATGCATCCCGGGTAGCGCGCTTTCGTGCTTCTACATCCCGCATTTCGGCAGAAACGGGTGAAGTTGCCTAATCTTTACTGTTTGTATGATCTTTTCTGTTGATAATCAGCAATATATCTTTACAGGAGGTTTTCATTTTTGTTTTCCAACGGGCTATTCGGAACCTTTGATGTCATCCTCTTCTATGATCACATAATTTGTATTGGCGTGATTCGGAATACCCGGGATTGGAGACTGATGCCTGGCAACTTCTCCAAAAATTGTTGCACTGTCTATATGCGCCTGGTGCAATAAACCATTGGTGTGGGTAAATTCAATCGCAATCGCTTTGTCTTCCGACTCCACGATAAATTTTTCAACGCAGCCGAACAACTCTTTTACCTGTTGTTCATCGCAGGTAGGCAGGAAAATGCTTAACACCCTCGGGTCATAGAAACGAAAATACAATTCCTGTCCATCCTCGGTTTTAACCAGTAAAAATTTCCGGAAATGTTTCCAGCATTCTTCAAAGCCGGCTTTCGATGAAACGACAACTCCCCAGGCATTTCCCCACCCTTCCTCATACAGCCAGTTGGAAAAGGAAGTGTTACCGTCAAAGCTAAAGAGATATGGCGCCACCGCTTCTAAAGTTTCTTCACTGCGCCCCCTGTACAAACAGTCGAAACGGCTGTTTAGCTCCTTTGCTTTGTACATGGATTCTCCCATACGGGCGGCGTCTAATAAGAGATAAGTAGACAGTTGGCTCATTACTCAAACGTACATAAAATTTTTCATTCCTGTGTTTCCTTCTGTTCTTGCATGCCGACAAAAAGTAGCATCTATTAAAACTAAAAAACAACAGGTATGAGAAAAATTATTTTATTCTCAGTATGGACACTCCTGCTTTCCTGCGCTTTTGTATCCTGCCAGAAAGAAGGTCCCGCCGGTCCCCAGGGAGATAAAGGGGAGAAAGGAGATAAAGGGTCGCAGGGTAGCCCGGGCAATATGTCTATCGCAGTACAAGATGTAACCATTACGGATTGCAATACCAAACGAAGAAAGAACTGACATAGAGACACCAAAGGAAGCTAAGACTCTCTTTTCACACCGATTCATATAAATTTTATTTTAAGATGATTTAATGATTATCATCTATCGGTCGTATTCGGGATGAATAATGGAAACAATTCACAACAGATTATTTGAAGTTACTTTGATCACGTTAGTACGCCTGGCCCTGCCGGGTTATCTTATATTGTTATGAGACTTGGTTGGCAACTTCCCTTCATAGCCGATGTCTCACTGCATTGGCATTGTGCTGTGGCGTGGACTCGGCACTATCCGGTATTGACGCTGAGTCTTCTACGAGAGACTCGGCTGGGAAGATGAATAGCAGGATAGCGCCAGACATAACCTGGGTTACCACCCACCCATTTCTTTTTTTCTTCCTCTTGCTTTAAAGTCTTCCATTGTTTCCATTGCTTCCTTTTCTTCTTGTTCATATCCTTTTATAGAAACAATTTCTAAAGCAGATTTATGTGTATGCCCTATTACAAAAATATTAGGTACTTTATAATTATTGGAAACCCTGCCAATTTTTAAACGTGAAAACGTTTTCTTGTAAGATGGCTGATCATGATTTTGAGCTACATCATCCGCTTGATTGGCGATAAATTCAGCAAATTTCCTTTTAGCCCAATTAGCAAACTTATCCTTAAGGTTTTCGCATGTTGCCTCAAATCCACTAACAGAGCCATCATAATTCGTGGGGACTCCACCTTTTTTCCATGATGCCAAACTTAATTTCAGTTCTCCTGTGCTAACAAGATTAGATATAAGGTCTTTCTTTCCTTTCGCGTAAAGAGCTGGAGACTCTTTTTGAAACTCAAACTCATTCCTATGCCCGTGTTCTACAAATAAAGATTTGCTTTGATACAATAATTTTCTTTCTTTCATTGGCTTTTCTTTAAATTTAATGGTATCAGTCAGTTTCTTATCTGCTAAATAATTGTCGTGATTTCCATATAGATATACTATATTATCGCCTAACTTATCCTCCAAATATTGAAGTGCTGTTGTTGCTGGATTAATAAATCTGGAAACACCTAAATGATTTATCGCCGTCAAATATTGCTTCAATTCCGTGTTATGAATTAATGCCACACAAGTGTCAATATTTTTTTTATATAGATCATTCTCAAAATATAATTTATTGTTTTGAAAATCATCTTCCATGAGTCCCTCTATTCTATAAATTTGTTCTTTAATTAATTCTTTAGGGGAAGCCGCTGGGTTATAAAAAGATTTGCTAATATCGAAAGGAGAATAATGATAGCTACCTTTTTCCAAAAACATATTTCTTCTCCATTCCTCAAACTTGCTTCGTAGCTTTTTTTTATCAATACAGACCAAACCACTGATATTAGTCGCAATATGCATTTGTAGGATCTCATTCTTTTCGTACAATGGTTTGTTGCTATATTTTGCTAGTATTTGCAGCAATTCGATGTATTTGGATTCCCAATAATCTTCATCGCTTTTATTTACCTCAGTACGAACCCTCTCTATAAAATCTGACATTGTGAAAATATCATTAATCTCACGCTGTAAAGCAGGCTTGTCTTCTCTACTAATAAACCCAAAATCAATCCACAAATCATAAGAATCCCCAAGCTGTATAACTTTCAGTTTTTTATTTAAAGCAGATCTATTAACATCAATCAATCCAAGCGCAAAATCAAGTAACTTCACTTCTGCTTCTAATGTATAATCCCCTCCTTGCCATACGCGGGCTGCAGATGGCGCCAACAGGTGTAAATCAGGTATTATTACATGTAAATTATCAAAATCATATTCTCCATCATGTCCCCAGGAACAATAGGCTGCATTTTTAATAACCGTATTATATTGACTTTGTTTTCCTTTTCGCTTCATAAAAGCTTTGAAAAATTCGAAATCAAGCCCCTCTTGCCTATTGGTAGCATCGTCTGTAAATTTACTCATGCCTGTAGTGTATTCACATAGATACACATGCCTCCCCCATATAACCCCAAACTCTGCATGCGTTTCTTTCCAAACGCCACAATCTAAAAAAGCATATCTCTGCAATTTGCTTTTAATAATATTAGGGTGGTCAGGATAGGTCTTTGATTTCACGCCGCTTTTATGAATATAAATTGTTGATCCATTTTGGCTTTCTGTTTTAACTCTTCCTTCTGGTGATCTTTGAAATACTTCCTGAAACGGTACATTTGTAGGAGCAACAAAAGCCCTTTTAGGATATTCGGTATCAAGATCTTTGATTTCACGCCGCTTAGGATTTCCGATAGTCGGTATGAAACCCTGAGGTTCAAAATAATCTTTGATATCCATGTTAATATTACTGACACCTATGGAAGCGCTTACAGCGTTGCTCTTAAATAATGGTGTTCTATAAATAGATCTGTTGGTTTCAGATTTTGCATCTTTTCTTTCACTAAGATCGCTGCTGATTCTATTTTGTAATAAAAGATGAATTAATGTTGCCGTGTCACATTCACCTATTTTTTTGGAGCGGACATTATGTTCTATTTGGAAGCGCGTTATTGCTTCTATAGATTTTTTCGATTCTAAATTACCGTCAATATCTTCATCATAATATCCAATATTGGTAAGTAATTTTTGAATCGCTTTGTGATTCTCAATAACTTCATTTTTCCCAACAGTAACTATAGGGTCTAAGCCGCCTATTTCTAAAAAGATTACCTCCTCTGACTTTTTGCCGAACTTATTAAATGGCAACTTTACTTCCCCGGCACTATCACCAGGCTCCAGCTTTTCTTTGCTGACAATAGTTACAATCCTGGAAGCATCGGCAGTAGAGTCCACATAGTCAAATATTATACTTGGTCTATCTCTTCCTTCGACTTTCAAAGCAATTTTATCCATCTCTATAAAACTGTATGGATCTTCAATGGTCAACCATAAGTAAGTATCATCGCCTTTTTTAGAAGGCATGTAAACCGGGTTTTGAGTTCCAGATTGCCTTTGAATCGTTTTTTCAGCTATATCCGGAATTTCTAATTTTATACCCGGTGTAATAACATTAGGATCTTTACCCAAAGTGGGCCAATTTTTTTTATTTGCCTCAACAATTGGAAGATAGGATTTCAGATTATATTGTTGAGCTATTGAAGAGAGGGTTTCATTCTCTTGTACAGTATGCGATTTAGACATAGTATAGAATAATTAAATTTCCCACTCAGAACCGTCTAAGTTTTTCAGAGTCAGCTTACATATACCCGGTTTAAATCCGCTTTGTTCAATAATCCCTTCTTTATCACTTTTACCTTTTACTATTCTGCCGTCTGGCAATTGCAGTGAATATTCAACACCTTCTACAGGTTCGCCATCTTCGTCTTTAATTATATATTTTATCGAATCTTCGCTTATTTTTTTGGGATCATCCAAGGCTGCATTCCTTTCCGGGTTTACATAAGTAGTTCCGGAGTTTGCAGCTTTTTTGAAGGCAGCTATAGCATTGAGATCTTTTTTAAGTGTTGGAGCATGCTTCATTACATTCAGCAATACATTTACCGGCATATTCGCCACCCCTCCACTCCCCACTTCCCCAATCAGCACCGTAGGGCACCCCACCGCAATACTACCTCCATGCGCGCACAGGTCGCCCACACGGGCGGCGGGCATGCCGCCGATCATCACTCCGGTTGAACCTAATATTATTGTATCGGGTGGCCCGGTGCATACGCACATATCGCCCATCACGGCGGCGGGCATGCCACCAATCAGTACCGTTGGGCAGCCGGGCCCCGTTACCGGCCCACCCACATGGGGTACCGGCGGTGTGCCGGGAGTGACCATCGGGCATAGATGCATATCTCCTATTCTCGCGGCGGGCTTGCTCATGTGTTAAACATTTTTAATCTCCTGTACACCTGTGACTCTAACAACTGCATCTTCATCGTCGTGACGGAGAAATATACCTTCGATCTCCCAGAATTTCATACGATGAAATTGTCTGTCTTGCGTTTTCATCATTCTAACAAATTGAAGAAAATCATTTTTGCTGATATAAACATGAACAGATTCCCCAATTTTGGGAGCTTCATTCTGGAAGCGATAATATTTTCGCATAATCAAAGCTTATTTATAAATATCTTTTGTTTGTCTGTATCATGATATTCAGATGATGCATACGTATCGCCCGGCATTGCGACAGCTCTACTCATGCCTGTACAATTTCCAGCTTCTATAACACACACTATAATCCGTTACTATCGAAAAGATCATTATATCGTTTTTTCGCTTCATTAATGGACCTCGTAAAATTATTGTTGCTTAACTTATCCGCAATTACCCCGGTTAAAGATCTTCCTTTAGACAAGGGAATACTTCCCCCTCTGTCATTGGTTATAAACTCTTCCCCTTCCTCGTTCACAACATATCTGAAAGTACGCTCGCTGGGGTCGTCAGCCAACATAAAAAGTCCGCTATTATCTTTTCGCATTTTCCTGAGATAAGGAGTTAAAATCCCGATGAATTCAGTGGTATCGGGCGTGAAAAATACAATTCGCATTTTATCAATGGCAGTTAAATAGATAATATTCATTATTAATGTATTTCTTAATTATCTTTTTTCATTTATTCCCTTTTCAATTGCTTTGGTATAGGCCAAAACTGTTTTGGGGCGCCATACTGCACTCCACCTGTTGTATGCTCCCGCATACGTGTCTCCCCCGGCAATTTTCAATGCCTGGGCAACGACCGTAGAACAATTCTGATTGAGTGTTTGCCACGGCTGCAGGGGTCCATACAACAATTGCCCGTCTAAAACCAACCCGAAGCTTGCCCACCAGCCTAACACTTTTTCTTCATCCAATCCTGCCAGCTTAATCGTTTCCGGGTTTCGTTCTTCGTCTCTTATATCATCTTCAAAACCCCTGTTCCTGATAGGGGTTGCGCTGTAAATATTGTTTGTTACAGGCATTTTGTTTCTGATACCAGCCGGCATAGAAGCTACCCTGCCATCTCCCTCCGGCCACCAACTGATATAAGTTGACCGGCAGTGCATAGAAGCATGCCCGAACATATCGCCCTGAGGCAGCCAAATGTGTACCCGGATCATCTGAAAACGTTTAACATCCCTGTTAATATTTCATTCTTCTAATTCAACGTTATCAAAGCGCCCTTCACCGCCACGGTGCCGCTGGCGCTGATATCTGTTTTGGCGCCGCCGGCTACTTTCACCTCGACGGAGCCGTTGACATTGGCCTTCGTGCCTTCCATTTTAGCATCGCCGCTGCTTTCCGCCGTAAAGGAGGCCTGGTTGCTTACCATCTGCGCTTTTTCCTGCGCGTTCACGGTGATCTTTGTGCCGGTAATATCAATGGTGCCGTCTTCTTTCATCTCTATCTTGGTTTTGCCGCAGGTCAGGGCAATCTGCTTGTTGGCCAATACCGCTATATTGCCCTCCCCGTCTATTTTTATGCTGTTGCCATCTTTGTCTTCCACGAACACGCTGCCTTCCTTGTCGTTCATAATGATCTTATTACCGCTCCGGGTCTGGATGGCTTTTACATCATTGTCTTTGTTGCTGAAGCTGGTTTTGGCGTCGGACTTATATACCGTGCCTATTATAAAAGGTTCGGTAGGATTGTCGCCCTCGAAGCCCACGATCACTTCTTCGTCTGTTTCCGGTATAAAAAAGATCCCTTTTTCATTGCCCGCATGCGGCGCAGTCATCCGTATCCAGGGGCTTTTCTCGCTGCCGTTCATCCAGTGGAACTTAACCCTGATGCGGCCCAGCCCATCGGGGTCGTTGTTGTCGGTTACCACGGCGCTCTGGGTTTCGCAACGGGGGGCGGGGAAGCCGGCCGGCGGGGGCATTTTAGCTGAAGCAGGTATGGCTGAAAAGCTGTTTTCATATTCTCCCAACCCGTTGCAATAGTGCGTAACGGACGTGATCACATATTCTCCATAGGTTTCATCTTTTTCGTCAAATACGTTTTTGCCATCCACCGACACTTTGGCGCCAACGCCTATTGCGGGATGGTCGCTGCTGCCCCGGAAAGTGACCATATTGCTGCTCCGCATGACCGCTTTGGTTTCCACCCAGTCGTCCAGTTGCTTTTTGGTAGTTAAAAAACCCGTATGCCATTGCTTGGGTTTGGTAGCAAAGAATTGCTCGCTTTTTTTGTAAACATGCTTGCCCCAGTCGCTGAGCCCGCTTTTATTGGGAATGCCTGCCGGCGCTCCGTTGTATACCGAGCTATTGCTGTAATCGTACGCGATGGTTTGAAAATCCGCCGGCTGCAGCTTGAGGTTGATATTAAAGTCATAGAGGGTGCTGCCATATACCAGCCTGATCGCTTCCGAAGCAGGCGCGCTTACTACCAGCTTTTCGCCGTTGTAGTATAGCCATTCGCCATAATCATCCGCCAGCCGGCACAGGAACTGCCAGGCAGTTTCCTTGTATTGCACCAGGTACGGAATGGTATCTCCGTTGCCGGGCGCTATAGAAGGCTTTAGAAGATTGGAAGGAAAATGTTTCAGCACATCGTTCACAATGTCTTTTATTTTTTTCTCTTCCCAGCTCTTGCAGTGTATGCCGCTATCGAGCAGGATAGTGGGACTGTAGCCGTATATCGCCAATTCACCGGCGTGCCCTCCCTGCCGGGCTGTTTCCAGTTGGGTGATGACACCCAAAAATTTAAGGCTGCCTTCGCCTATGCCCTCTGCTTCAATAGTAATGGTAACGGAACTGCCGATGACATTCTTGGAGCTGTGAAAGACTTCGGCGTTGGTGCCGTCCAGCGATTCCGTGGGGCACGAAATTTTAAAGCTGTGATGTCCCGAGACCATCTGGGTCAATGAAAAGGAATTGAACTGTTTGAGCGCTTTCCCTTCAATATCTATCGTGGTATTTACAAATTGGGACATGTTGAAAATATAAATGAGAAGTATACACTTCAATAAGATTTATACAGGCCAGTTGTTTTTGTATTCTGAGTCATTCAGATGTAGCTCCAGGGCAGAAACTTTTAATTCTACCTGCATAGGAAATGCGCCTAAATGGTCATATATTTCATAATAGTCAATGCAATATGCATCGATGAACTTAAGCGTTTTGAGCCGGCTGCTGGTGTCGCGCCGGTAAAAAGTAATGAGACCTTCCTTGATTTGGCTGGGATTTATCATCCAGTCGAACAGCATGGTGCTGCCGGTACTTTCAAGCACCAGTGTAACAATACCGCCCCTGGGGCGGGAAGAAGGTTTTCCACTGATATCTATGTCCTGGGAGAAGCGAAAGCTGCACTGCAGCACACTCATTTCTTCTCCATCCAGTTCCAGTTTTGCAAGAAAAGACATTTTATTAAGTTTTGATGCATTGCTCCTGAACAATAGTAATACCAGGCCTAATCACCGGGACTCTGCCTGGCTTTACTATTGTATTTTTAGCCGGAATGTACACTGTAAACGTATTGTTACGTGGTTAGGTGCCGGGCCATTCATTTACGTGAGATCCATCGCCGATTTCGATTTCCTTGGCGCTGATCGTAAATGTTTCCGTTACCGGGGTATCGCCGGTGCTGCCGAATTGCTCAAAGTAATCCACCAGGTAACCCTCTTTGAATTTCAGTTCTTTCAAAGTAGCGTCATTGTCCCGTTTCATGAATACAATGGAGCCTTCTTTTCTTTCGAACGGATTTACCATCCACTCAAAAAAAGTTGTTTCGCCGGTTGATTCAACGGTTACATTGATTTTTCCGCCCCTCGTAATAGAGGATGGGCGCCCGGTAGCATCTGTCTCCTGTTTAAGCGAATAATCGCATGCAAGTATAGGCAAATCTTTGCCTGCAACTTTTAGTCTTGCTTTGAATGCCATTGTTGATTGGTTTAATTGTAAAAGAGAATAAATATTAAGATTAGAGAAAAGCTAAACCATTCGGATATTGGAATAAAAAGGCCTGCTGTCTCCGAAGAGTCAGAAAAAGGGTGGTTACAAAGCGATTACTTAGTCGTTAAGCCTGTGCATATTCAGAAGACCACTCATTGCCATCGTCTCCTTTTTGCCCTTCGAGCTTGATCATAAACGTCTTTGCCGGAAAATAAGGTTTCATATGGATGTCGAGGTAAATCTTGTCCTTTTGAACAGGGTCCTGTTCAAAACGCTTGATCGTAAAGTTTTCAATTAGTTTACCGGGGCCGGCGATGCTGTCCAGGAACTTCACTATCTGCCCGTTAAGATCTTTCCTGGTATTGGCGGTAAAGTTTTCAAATGCCCGCCTGTTCAGGAAATCCATCATCACCTTCGCCACATAGTCAAATACACGAACTACAGAATAGGTCTGGAGCCCGAGGTTGTCGCCGTTGAATAAGGTTTTTGCAGAAAATGCCATCACTTTTCCATATTCCTTCACCATGGGTATCAACCCCAGCTTTTCGAGGTTGGCAATTTCTCCCTTCCGGAGATCGAAGCGAACGCCATCTACTTCATTAATGCCCCCGTGTTTTTTACCGGCAGTTACCTGCGACATAAGTGTGGTGTATACCCGGCCGGCCAACGCCGCCGCAGGTGGAACATACAGGTCGTCCTCTTCCCCCACTTCTTCAAATTTGCCACGCCCCACCAACCAGTTGCACGACATCATTACATTAGAGCGGTAGTTGTCTCCTCCCGTAAGATTTGCTTTTTCAAATGTCTTCATAACGCCATCGGGAGTGTCAAGGTTGGCAAAATCTGTCACCAGCATCACTTTATTTTCGTAGGCAATTTTTGCCCATTTTTCTACCACTTTATTCGAGCCCAGGTACCCGGGCAACACCAGCAGGCTGTAATTTTCCCGCAGATCCAGGCGGTCATATTTACTTTCCAGCTCCTCCTGGATAATCTCGATGGCACGTGTGTCATCCAGGTCTTTCAACGCTTCCGGGTCCACGTTCACGATAGATATATTTTTTACTTTGGTGCTTTCCGTATTTTTATAAAAAAGGGCTACAGAGCGGTAAGAACGTTCCAGTTCCTGCGTGGCTTCAATAGCGGTCTTCAGGTTTTTCTTCAATGTTTCATCCGCCGTTTCTGCCCGCTGCTGAGCGCCCCCGACCATAACGTCCAGCTCATCGGAGCTGCTCAGTATTTCACTCCACCACTGCAATGTTTTCTTCAGCGCATCTTTGTCTGCCTTAGAAGATTCCCGTAAAAAAATATCTTTTCTTGCCTTGCTTTTGGGATTGATATTCTGCACCTCATCAACCATTGATTCAAGCAGCTCAAAGCCATCAAATTCTTCGAGGCCTTTCAGGCTGACATTAAGGAGCTCCGATGGATTTTCTATGGTATTTACTGCTTCTTTGACTTTGTTTTGCAGTTCTTCCGTTTTTAATTGTTCCTGGGCCATATGGTGTGTTGTTTACCTGCCAAAAATTATAACCGAAACTTTTTATTTTGTTTCCAGTTCTTTTATAAGCGCGTTTAAAGAATTAATAAGATGTTGCCTGGTCTCTTCCTTCTTCAGGGCTTTGTGCAACAATTTGTTGGATTTAAGCTGCTTGATGATCTTGCGAAACTCCTCCCGTTGCAGGGTCAGTTCGCCAAGAAAATTGCTTTGCGCCGTAATTCCTTTTACACCAAAATCTCCCAGGTTTTTAAAAGCAAGCGTTTCTTTTCTTGGTACGCCATCGCTGGTTTCAAAATTAACGTCCACTTTGGGCTTAAAGCGCTCAAATACCTGCTCAACATTTGTCAGATCCTCCTCTATAACAGGTTTGGAGGGCGCGTTCACGGTAAGTTTTTCCGCCAGTAATACCCTGTTTTGGGGAATATCTGCAAAAGCTTCAGAAGCATCTGTTTCCTGCATGGTGCCGCCGATGCTATATTTTTCTACCGCCATTTTGTAATATTATTTCAGGTTTATAATAATAAGTAAAAAAGAATAATAAGGATAAGCAGGTTTCAACAGGTTGAATGAATCAGATTAAAATCGCCGGAAACGGATTAAAACAGGTAAGATACCTTAAGATAGTATTTCCAGCTAATATAAAAGGATTTATTCAATTAACCAAACAGTTTCCTCGTTATTATTTACGTCCAGTATAATTTTGCTGCCATGCCTTATTTCGTTGCTGATGATTTTCCTGGAAAGCGGTTTTCTTAACTCAGAGCGTATGACGTTGCTCAGGGGTCTCGCTCCATATCTTGGGTTGAATCCTTTCCTGGATAAATGCAATGCCGCATTTTCTGTAATGGTCAATCCGATTCCCTGCTTTTCCAATGCGGCATGTAAGGATTTGAGCTGAACCCTTAAAATATTCTGAACCATCGCTTCCGTCATGGGTGCAAAGGGTACTATTTCGGTCAGCCTGCCCAGGAACTCCGGCCGGAAATGACCGGACATTATTTCCATAAGCTGAATGGAAGAAGGTATCTTACCTTCGTTAAAAGAGTCCACTACAAACTGGCTTCCGATGTTAGAGGTGAAGATGATAACCGCGTTTGAAAAATCCCCTTCTTTTCCAAGCTTATCGTGCAGCTTGCCTTCATCCAGTATCTGCAAGAAAATATCAAATACCGAAGCATGTGCTTTTTCAATTTCATCGAATAAAACAACCGCATAAGGCTTTTGGCGTATTTTATTTACCAGTAATCCCCCTTCTTCATACCCTACATAGCCGGGAGGGGCGCCATATAGCAATGCAGCAGAGTGTTCCTCTTTAAATTCCGACATATCGAAGCGGATAAGCGAAGATTCATCCTGGAAAAGGAATGCGGCGAGGGTCTTGGTCAGCTCCGTTTTTCCCGTGCCTGTAGGACCAAGGAAAAAGAAGGAGCCGATGGGCTGACCGGGCCTGCTTAACCCGGACCTTGATTCAAGAATGGCCTCAGAAAGTGATCTTATTGCCTGGTCCTGGCCAATGACCCGTTGTCGCAATACAGCCTCCATATTGAGCAGTCTCTCCTTTTCCTGCGTTTGCACTTTGCCGATGGGAATACCGGTTTTATATGAAACAATAGCGGCAACTTCATTTTTTTGTAAAGTGGTATGTTTGTCCGCCGCTGCTCCTTCCAACGCCAGCAACGCATCTTTGATATAATTCCTTAAAGGCTCGATATCAGTGAATTTCTCCGGTTCTTCCTCGCTTTGGAAATAGGACCAAAGAATAGGGCCAAGGCTGTTCTGCATTTGCGTTTGAAACCATAACCAGTCTTCGATGTGATGCGCTGAAGGATCAGCGGTCCAGCTATCCAGTTGTTCCGTGTATTTTTTTATTTCAGCGCTACCGGTATCATTGATCATGCGGAGGGATGCCATGGAGCGGTCTGCCAGGTCGATGGCTGCATCCGGAAGGCGCCTGTCTTTGATATAACGTTTTGCCAGCCTTATTGTTTCTTTAATTGTTTCATCCGGAACTTTTATTTCATGGTGTGCTTCATATTTGGGGATGATCGCTTTGATCATCTGGAAGCAGACATGGCTGTCCGGCTCTTCCACCACCAGTTGTTCAAACCGGCGGCTTAATGCTTCATCGGGCTCAATCAGCTTCCTGTATTCTTCCACAGTGGTTGCTCCTATGATGGTTAATTCGCCCCTGGCCAGTTCCGGTTTCAGCATATTTACAGCGCCTCCTGCTGAACCGTGTTTGTCAATAAGGGCATGTATTTCGTCAATAAACAATATCGCCTTATCGAATTGCTTTATTTCGGAGATGATACTCTTCAGCCGGTCTTCAATTTCACCTTTGTAGGAGGCTCCTGCAATGAGCGCCCCGCTGTCCAGCTCGAATATATGCGCCTGCTGCAGGTAACCGGGCACTTTTTGTTGTTGAATGGCGATCACGAAAGCGTCTACCAGGGACGATTTTCCCACACCGGGTTCTCCTACGATGAGCACATTGGGTTTGGATCGCCTGCTTAGTATTTCAGACATCATTCTTACTTCTTTATCCCTGCCGATAATTTCATCTGTCTTTCCCTCTTTAGCCAGCAATGACTTGTCGATGCAATATTTTAGCAAAGCCTGCCTGGAAGGGGTGGTGCCATTGTTGTTATTGCCGGCTTTTTTCCCGAGGGCGGCATGTATATCTTCATTTTCTACGTTGCTGGTCAGCAGCTCTTCCCTTCGAAGGGGAAAAGTTTTCAGTTGTTCATAGGTAAATCCAACCCCGGGGGTGCTTATTGAAGCCAGCAGGTGCAATGGCTCCAATGCATCTTTCAGCAATTTAAGCCGGATAGTATCTGCTTCATTCAATACATCTCCAATGGAATTGTTGCCACTGATGGCGTCAGGAATATGGGGAGACTTGGGCGCTGATTCAATTCTTACATCCGCCCATTCTTCAATATAGTAGATGTCTTTGTCCAGTGTTTTTAAAAGAGGCAATAACCCCGCATCCTTATGCATGAGCGCTTTCAGCAAATGAGAGGCGCCGAATTCGGGATTCATATTCTCTTTGGCAACAGCCTGCGCAATTTTAATTACCCGTTTTACGTCTTCAGACAATTGAATATCCTGGGTTATAGACATAGCATCTATTATTTTTGTTTTGAATTAAAAAGTCGTTCTACAAAATTTTTCTTTTTCACTTCTATTTTAAATGAGGTGATGCAGTTGCTGGTTTTGTCTATTCGCATTTCTGTCAGCTTTATTTCCTTGATTCTTTTTGAGGATAACTCCTTAAGATTTTTACAGGCCTCCCTGAAAGTAGTTGGCTTTCCATCGTAAGATATCTTCATATCCAGCTTATCACATAAATACGGAGCAAAAGTTTCAATGGTACTATCCCCGGAAGCTATGCCCATGAGCAAGGCTTTAAAACTCTCCGTAGAAATTTCCGGCGCCTTTGTGATATTTTGTTCAGGTTCAATTTTTTCATTGTCTGCAGCCTTCTCTTTTTTATCGTCCGCTACAATCGGGGGCGAAACAGGAAGATCCGGCAAATCAAGATTCGGCCTGGGCCTGGGCTGGTATTCCTGTAATTTTTTCTCAGGCTTTTTCATCACTTCTATATACTTGCTGTTTACCTGTTCCGGATCGTTGTTGATCATTAACCTGATTATTTTTACGCCGGTTGTTTTATATACATAGCTTGGGTTCTTCTCTCTTGCATCTACATTGCCGGGCTCTGTTTCTCCAAAATGCCATAACCAGCTTTCTGCTCCTGAGGATGTATCGCTGAAATATATTTTTTCTCCTGCAAACACCGTATCAACAGAGATGATCACCGGCAGGGGTTTGGCGGTTTTAAATAAGTCTGGTTCTTTTACCTGAATATCTATATACTCAATGCAATTGCCATTTACCTGTACCGATATGGTATAATCCCCGGGCGTTTTGTAAGTATGTTCTACAGTATGGTAGCGTTCTACCAGCTTTTGATTGCCATCTCCGAAGTCCCAATTAAATGAGTTACCGTCTGTTGCTTCCACACTAAGCCTAACAAGTTCTCCCGTTGTTACAGCCATGTATCCGGAGGAAGAAACGATCCTGATGGGCATGCAGGGCTTGTAGGTTGCAAAACGGAAAGCCAGCAAAACCAATGCTGTTCCGCAAATTACCAGCATCGTTAAGAAAACCCTTTCATCTATACGGAAGGAGGACTGCCTGTTTGCCATAAAAGTTATTTTAATTGGTGTAGGGACTGAACTTCGACTTGAGTAACAATTAAGTCATTAAAATAGTTTAATTTTTTGTTATATAAAATTTTAATTTTGTGTTTGCCATTTCATGAACAGATCGTCTATAACATCATGAAAATTACATCAAAAATATTTTTAATGCCGCTTTTTCTTCTCTCCTGCTCTTCATCGAAAAAAGCAGGACGAATGGAAACAACCAGTATTATAATTATTGAAAGCGCAGCAGAAAACGGGGAGAAAAATACAGCAGTAAAGCCTGCAGCGGCGGCAGATACTGATCCGCCCGACTTAAAGGAAACCACGCTTAAAGCAAGGTATGCCGGGTATCTTAACGTATCCCAACAAAGGATTTCCAATATGCGTTTATATAATTTTATAGACTACTGGATGGATACACCCTATAAATGGGGAGGAATGGATGAAAAGGGGATAGATTGCTCTGCATTTATTCAGCGACTGCTGGACAGTGTATACCAGATTGCAGTGCCGAGGACTTCAATTGAGCAGTTTTATGCCAGGTGGATCAGTAAATTCCGTTCACTGAAGCATCTTTCAGAAGGAGATCTGATCTTTTTTAAGACGCTTAACAATACCAATGCGGTATCGCATGTGGGGCTTTACCTGGATAATGGTTATTTTGTTAACTCCTCCTCGTCTAAAGGGGTTAGTATTGCCAGCTTAAGGGATCCTTATTGGAGAAGCAAAATTGTGGGCGCGGGAAGAGTAAATGTTGCTATGCTTCCTAAAAAATAGGCGGGTCTTTAATTCCCGGCTTTCAGTTTATTCAGCATTTTATTAATGGAAATTGTAATAAACTCTTCTAATTCCTCTGCGGACACGGCATTTCCAATAGTTGTTTCTTTGTCTTTCTTCTTTTTGAATGTATAGCTTTCGGTGTCGCATCCCTCAGGACAGGGCGCATAGTGATGCTGCACAATACCTCCTAACGTATTGGCACCTACCAAAATTAACTTATAGCTGATGTTGGCCCCGTATTTCCGGTATTGTATATTTTGAAATTTTGTCTTTTGCTTTTTAGGGTAAGCTAAAATGACAGCATTTGTTTCATAGCTGACTGCCGGGTTGATACCGGTTATTTCAAGTATCAGATCAGTATCAGTAAAAGAACTGATTTGGGTATAATTGGTTATGGCAGACCGGTTAAAAATTTCATTAAACAGCTTACGGTCCCGTACAATAAACCCATTTTTCATCAGGGCCTTTTCTATATAATTATATATGTTAATATACTCGTATTTGTCCAGTTCTTTTTCAATTCTTAAAACGATTTTGGGCGATGGAGTTTCCTTCACGAAGTCAGAAAGCGACTTATCAAATTGCATTTCATCCGCAGGCTTTTTATAGTGAACCGTTTTAAGGGGAGGAGTGCAGCCCGAAATAAAAAGTATAATACTTAAACATGTAATTATTTTCATATCTTTCATATATAATTTTTCCGTATCAACCCAATATCTGCTTGTAATTCCTGGCTTAAACAAACAGAGCCTGTTTGTTTTTTTTCTCAATATATCATTAAATTTTAGAAAAATGTGTTCCCGATGGATTTCTGTTACGCTGTGTACGGCTTTTTCATTTGCAGTAAATACTACCCTGTTTTCTCAGGATAAAGTCTACCTGATGAAAGAAGAAAAGCCAGGTGTTATCAGTGAGATTAACGAGAAGTTTATAATATATAAACCTGCGGGAAAAAATCAAAGCCCCGTTTCAATTTCTGCTGATAAGGTTCAGATATTATTTAATAGTAAGGGAGATTTTTTAGTGCCTGCCAGGTTAAATTATTCCGACCCGGCCACGTCTGCGAGAATAAAAGATTTTCTTTCTGCAAAAACCCAGAAAAGGGTTGCTGATGAAATTTACACGATAACCGAAGCCAAGCTGGAAGGAGATATCGTTAAAGAGGATGCCAGGCTTATTTATCTATCCGGCACTCCCTCCACCATAGATAAGCGTAAGGTTGCCGCGTTGATTTACAAGAATGGCAAACATGTATTTTATAAAACACTGAGCATATCAAAAGTTGCTGAGATAATATATAATAATAATCCTGAAGAAGCAACGATAAAAACTGCCCCGGCAGCTTCTAATATAAAAAGCGCGGAAAATACTGTTACAACAGCTTCTGTCGCCCAGGCGGAACCTGTACAAAAAATTACAGAAAGCGGTGCTTCAGAAAAAAAGGAAGACCGCTCAGGCCTTTTTAAAGGTGAGGCTTTTCAAAAAGAATTTCAGGAAAAAGCGATCAGAAAAACGAGAGATCTAAACAGCTACCTGAAGATCCTTTGCACTAAAAGTTATGGCTTTGAAGAACACAATAAGGCGATTGATCAGGCTATCAATTTGTTTATCAGCGAAGATGCAAAAGTGTATGTATCTTCTGCTAACAGCGAGGAAATTAAGAATTATAAGATCAGGCAATATCTTTTGCGGGTTAAATCGCTTCCCTATGACAGGGTGGAGGTAGAGTGGACTAAATTCCAATACGTGGAAAGTTTTAAAAAAGGCCCGGACGGCAACTACTTTGGCACGGTGTCTTTTGAACAGAAATTTAGCGGGTTTATAGACGGTAAAGTGGTATATGAAGATATAACCAGGAAGGAAGCTACCGTGGTTTTAAAGTCGTTTAAAGACGATAAAGATGGACAAACCGGGGAAGGATGGGATGTTTATTTATCTGATATAGGAATCGTATATACGCAATTGGCAACAAGCCGGGGATAAGATACTGTTTGTTTTTAACTACCTGTTTTTATGAGATACTTTTTAATGTTCTTCTGGGCGCTGACAATGGGCAATGCAGGGAATAATTGCCCGGCCCAGGTTTTTTCCAATGACGCAGCTCAAAGAGAAAAACATTTCATTTATGAGGTAAAACAACTTGATGAATTCCTGGAAAGATTCAATGACGACAGGAACTCCTTTATCAGGCAGGTTTATGAATCGTACAAGGTAAAGTACAATATCAAGCGGGAAGATCTCATCAGGTCGCTGTTCAACTACGAATCTGAAACCTGGGACTCAATATTGCTGAATAGCTTTGTAGATACCGTATTGTCGAAAAAGCAATTTTTAAGCTTTTATTCAGATCAATGGTATGCCGAAGCCGTATGCGTTTTTAAAGACGGAGAGAGGGAAATGGAGATCCCGGTGTTTTTAAGGGTTGATGCCGATGAAGAAAACAGGTCGCAGTGGCTGATAGAAGGAATTAAGAAATATCATTCACGGGCGCCTGCCTCAACATCCGCTGTACCTGCCCGGACAAGCAAGGCAAAATTTATTCATCCGGCAAGCCACTCTAATAATTTTGTCGTGCTTTCTACCGTATTCGATGATCAGGAAAACCTGAGCGACTATTTCAGTCATGAAGCTTTTAAAAGCGATATGCTGAACGCTTTCTATACAGATATTAAAGGAGGACGGCTTAAACTTCAGTATGTAAAAAGAGTAAAATACTATTTTTTGCAAATAGACGGCTGGATGTTCACTGTGGAAAGATTTCAAAGAAAAGGCCTGAATTCGGGTTGGCTGATAAGTCATTTGCAAAAAATAAGCACCAGTGAGAAGCAAAATTTTCACCAGTATTTGTCTTTACAAAACCAATAAACCATTACAATATAACCCGGAGTAAAAATGAGAAATATGGCACATCGAATTTTTTTTATTGTTGTTGCACTTTTCAGTTTTTCCGGCAGTTTCTCACAGGACTCCCTGTTGGTGAAAGATGCACAGGAAATACGATACCTCTCAGAATCGCTTGTTAAAAGAGAATTGCAGGACCTGCTGAACAATATAGCCCTGAATGGCTTTGAGCTGCAGGAGACGGAACAGTTAATACAGAGCAGCTATAAAGGAAGCAGAAGAATATTTGATTCCGAAAAGGCAAGGATAGAAAGTGACCTGCACCCGCTTGTAAAAGATACCATCAGCATCGACCTGGTGAAGTATCTCACAGATTTCAATTTGCTGTATACCAAGTCGGATAATTTATCGGTAGCATTCAGTAGTGTAAAAGCATCTCATGTTAAGCAGCATAATTACATGTATGTAAAAGTATACTTTTCTTCCTTTTTCAATAACAAGTACAAGGGAACTCCCCCAACAGATGCAGCGTATACCGTCTCTAACCGGGTGGCGGAAGTAAAGATTGATAAGGAAGATGGCAAATGGCGACCGTTTATCGTGAGGGTAAGCTTTTTTAACCCCGGCGACACATTGGGGGATATGCTGCACAATATAGCTGTAAAAAACGAGGGACTTTCTATTACGGCAGACAGCGCAACGGCAGCTTCAATAGACGCTGAAATTGAAGCCAGAAAAAGAAAGCAGATGATAGAAGAAGAAAACCAGCGAAATCAGCAGTTCCAGAAATTTATAGATGACGGCGATCTGGCATTAAGTCAAAATAATTTTACCGGGGCATTAACCCTTTATACAAAAGCACAGGAAGTAAAGCCATATGATCCGCTGCCCCGGTCGAAGATAAGCAATGCGAGAACAAAACAGTACCAGGCTACAATCACCAGGGACCAGCTATTCGGACAGTACCTGGATGAAGCCAGGCTTGCCACAAGAAAAAGAGAGTATAACGAAGCCATTCAAAAATATCAGTCGGCGCTTGATCAAAAACCGGATGAAAAAAGCAAGCTGCAATCTGAAATAGATGCCCTGACAAAAAAGAATAACTTCCTTACGGAAATGGCGTTGAATTACAAAGCGGGCAACTACAAAGAGGCGGTTAAACAATATTCAGCAGCCATCAAAAAAAGTAAAGATTCCGACTTTTACCTGGGAAGGGCCAGGAGTTATGTTAAGCTAAATGAATCTTCGGATGCAATAAAGGATTTTTCGACCGCTTATGATCTTGATAATGAAAACCTGGCAGCTTTGGAAGAGCGGGCGGATTTGTACAGGAGCTTGGGAGATGCGGTAACAGGATCTAAAAAAATCGGGGACAAGAAAGATTATTATATAAAATCTTTAAGAGATTACATTGCTTATCTGAACCTCAACAAGAAGAATATCAGGATATACGAAGCCTGCTCGGAGTTACAGATTTTATTGTATAATAATATTGATGATGCCATTAAAGCGCTGGACGATGGATTAAATGCCGATTCAAAGGCAAAAAGCCTGTATTATAGAAAGGGGCTTCTTTTGATGGATAAGAAGGACTTTAGAAAGGCAGATATAAACTTTACAAGTGCGCTGAAAATAGATAGTGCTTTTGCTTTGGCTTATTATCACAGGGGAGTATGCCAGCTTGATTTTAATAATGTAGAAAGCGCAGCGGAAAATTTTAACAGCGCACGCCACCACCATTTGCCGGAGGAATATATAGGTAAGATTAAAACCTTTGCGGAATCATTTTCGCAACGGTCGCTCAGCGATTTTGGAGCAGGAAAAGCAGACATTGCGATTGAAGCAATAAATGATGCTATTGCGATTGACCCCTATAACAGCAACTATTATTATTACAAAGGCAACTATTTAAATGCAATTAAACAATATCCGGCGGCAATTGAAAACTACGATAAGGCAATAGAACTAAAACCGGAATTTACAGATGCATTTTATAGCAGGGGGCTAAGCTATTATAATCATAAGAATTACAATAAGTCTGTTGAAAGCCTCTCAAAAGCGCTTTTGCCGGGATATGCGCAATTGTATTTGGTACAAAAGGCCATCGCTGATTCCTACCTGGCGGCAAAGGATTATGCAAATGCTTCAAAAAATTACGAGGTGTCTATAAAAACTGCGGGATCGGTAAAGCCTGCGGTTTCAAATGAAATAATGGCAGAAATATTCAATGGCAATTCCAAAGCGTATTATGCGCAGAATATACTGGACAAGGCGATAGATGCCGGTAAAAACGCCATTAAACGCAATGATGGCTTTGCGGAAGCTTATTTCAATCGCGGGCTTGCCTATCATAAGGCTCAAAAAAGATCAGACGCCATTGCTGATTATACAAAAGCTATTTCTTTAGATAATAAAATGATAGACTGGTATTATCAGTTGGCGGAATGCCAGTATGAAAATAAAGAGTATGATAATGCAGCAAACACGTATTCAATGATTCTTAAGAACGACAGCAGCCGGAATGCCCGGGCAGTGTTCTATCATCGCGGGCTTGCTTACTACAATGCAGGTAATTTCGGAAGTGCTTTACCGGATTACCTGCAGCTAATCAATCTTGGGATAGACTCCGGCTTTGTAAACTTTAACCAGGAGCTCGGAAATATCTATCTTCAGACAGCTCAATACGACTCGGCAGCTATTTATTATCAGAAGGCGCTGGATGTAAGGGCCGATAACAGCTGGGCAATGTACGGCCTCGGTGCTGTTGAGTTTTTGCAGGGTAAAAAAGGCGAGGCATTGAGCTGGATTGAAAAATCTTTTCGTACAAAGTCCATCAGCTCGGCAGATATTAAAAAGGATAAGTTAGCCGGGGATCTGAAAAACACGAAAGAATTTAAATCGCTGGTCAAAAAGTATCTGTAACCGAAAGGAATGAGTAATTGCAATACTACAAACTACAGGCAATGAATCTTAGGTACATCTGGCATCTGCACGAAATAGGAGGGAAAAAAACACAGGAAGATTATTTATGGCCGCAGGAAGAAAAAGTAACCCTGCAAAACAGGATATTTATTGTTTGCGATGGCGTGGGAGGAGCCGAAAATGGCGAATTAGCCAGTAAATTTATAGCAGAACATGTGGGCATACAACTAACGTCAATTCCATTCAAAGCGTTATCCAACAGGAAAATCAACGATGTTCTTAAAGATGCACAGGAAAAATTGATAGCGCATGTACGGCAATTTAATTTAAATGCAGATATGGCAACTACCTTTACTTTGGTAGTGCTCAACGGAAACAAGGCATTCATATCGTGGTGTGGAGACAGCAGGGTGTATCATATACGAAATGAAGAGATCTTATACAGAACATCTGATCATTCACTGGTTAACTCTTTGGTGTTAAAAGGAGAAATAACTGAGGAGGAAGCCCAGGTGCACCCGCAAAAAAATTATATTTTAAAAGCAGTCAAGGCCGATGGTTCGCCAATCGAAGCTGAATCTCATTTTATAAAAAAAATTAAAGGCAGCGATTATTTTATGTTGTGTACAGACGGGCTGCTTGAAAATTTGAAAGACCAGGACATCCCCGGAATTGTATCAAAGCCTTTTGAAAACGACGAGGAAGTTATTCAAAGAATACAGGAAAAATGTTATGGCAAAACAAGAGACAATTATTCTATGTACCTGATAAAAGTGCATGCATCGGGAAAAGGTAATAAAATGGCATGGCTTTTAATCTTGTTGTTCATAATAATAGCTGCTGCGTTGGCTTATTTTTATATTGCAAGAGAGCAAAAGGAAACAGAGAATGGCATTGAAATCATAACTCCTGTTTACGAAGATTCAGAGGAGGAGGCAACGCCTGCAACTGAGCAGCCGCGTACCGAAAGAAACGCTTCAGAAGAAACAAATAAAAATGACCCGGATATAAAATAATGGCTTTGATGGGGCGCATTTCAAATTTTCGCATTATGCAAATTTTCCGGTCGGTGTCTCACCGACCGGTAGTGAGTCCTACAGGCGGGTGCCCGCCCGGATGACCGGTCGGACGGGCCTCCACCCGCCTGCGAAAATCTGAAATGCACCCTTTTGATGCACTTCAGGCGGATATTGAATTAATTTAAAGAAATTGTTATGTTATTGCTTAACAGGTATCAATACAATCCCGGCGGGGATTTGCTGGGTAAAGGGCTCACATCCAGGGTGTATAAAGCACTGGATCAAAACACCAATAAGCATGTTGCATTAAAACTGGCAAAGCTTTCAGAACCTCTGAATAAAGAGGAACAGGACGTTATTAAATCTATTGACCATAAAAATTTAATCCATTACCAGGACATCCATATCATCGAAAAGGAGGATGCATTCGGAGAAACCGAGCGCATCCAGGTGCTGATAATGGAACTGGCCGCGGATGGCAACGGGAAGAAATTCTATGAAGAAAACAGGTCCCCTGAAAATTTACAGTTTTTATTATCAGGAGTGCTGGATGCCATCAGTTACCTGCATCAAAAGGGGATTGCTCATAAAAACATAAAACCGTCAAATGTCTTAATTTGCCTGACAGAGGGGCAACCTGTCGTAAAGCTTTCCGGAATTGAAAGCGGTTTTCACCGGTTGTCGGATTTCAACTTTTCATTTCCCCTTCCTGATGATTGTTATTATTTCTCTCCGGATCAGTTGAATACCACGGGAGCAATTTCCGGGAATGATTTTAGTACGGATATCTGGAGACTGGGTGTGACGGCTTTCGAAATTATAACAGGGGAAGTGCTTTTTAAAAACGGAGCTATTGATTCAGTTGAAAAGCTGAGATCGCAAATACTTCGCAAAGAGCTTCCTGAAAAAATGAATGCGCTGAATGCCCCCTGCAAAGAATTTATCGAATCCTGTCTTTTGCGGGATGCAGCAGGCGGGCATACTGAAATAAGCGTTTTAAGATCAATTTTGTCAGCGTTTTCACCTAAAGCGTCACTGGTTGAAAGTAAGCCTGAAACCGATGATACAGGTGTGCTTACCAACGAGCAACTGCATAATATCAGGGAAATTGAAGACAATCCGGCGATCAGCCAGGAACCTGATACAGAAAATACAAGCATATTGTCTAATGTGCAGTTGAAAAGTATAATTGTTTTGGGAGAAGAACAGGATACAGCGAAGCATGCTGAAGCTTCATCTCAAATTACTGATCCTGCCGACAATGGCGCTGCGATGCCTGGCAATGCATCATCGCCGGGAAATCAAACAAGTATCCTTGCGGAAGCAGGCAAACCAAACCAGCCGGGAGAGGAAGATGATACATCCGTGCTCTCCGATCTGCTTAAAAATAAAAAGCAGCAGCTTAGCGACCAGGCGGATGCTGCTGCCGCGCCGCATCCGGGGGGTATGGTAAATGATGATGACACCACCGTGTTTTCCGGGACTGAAAAAAAAGCTGATGCAGACCCTGATTCAGCGATAGAAAGTAATGATGTGAAAATACCGGCAGATAACAGCGGGGTGGCTGCAGCGCTCAATACTTTTTCCGGTACCGGCGCCAATGCTCCAAAAGAGGAAGGCAAAGTAGTGTTATTTAACCGATACGAATATTCTCCCGTTTCGGACCTGATAGGGAAGGGTGGGTTTTCAAGAGTGTACAAGGCCTATGATAAAAAGCTTCACCGTTGGGTAGCATTGAAAATTTATAAGTCCAATGATCTTTCTGACCGCTACAGTCCTTTTGCTGAAATTCAGCGGGTCATCAATCTTGATCATGGGAATATTTGCAGGTACCTGGATATTGAAGAGCTGATAAATTACAATGCATTCGGGGAAAAAGAAACAACACAGGTATGTGTGATGGAATTGATGGATAGCGGCAATATTACGGAATATTATAGCAGGAATAAGGATGAAAATACATTAAAAAAGCTAATTACAGATATCATTAAAGGGCTGTCTTATCTGCACCGAAATGGCATCATACACCGGGATATAAAACCGGCCAATATACTGATCAAAGAAACGATAGAAGGACCTGTAGCCAAGATAACCGATTTTGGTATAAGCAAGGCTACGGATTCCGTAAACAGCAACAGCTCATCCACCCTGATTGTTTCGATACCCTTTATGGCGCCTGAACAATTAAACGTAAAAAGGTTTGGCATCAATCAAAAGATATCATTCAATCTTGATTTCTGGTCTTTGGGAGTAACCATTTATGAAATCTACACCGGCAAGGTTTTGTTTAAAGATAGCGACAATGAAAGCTCGGAAAAGATCATGATAAATATAATGGCACCCGGGCTTCCTGATAAAATCAATGATTTACCGCCGCTGTTAAAGCAGTTGGTATCCCGTTGCCTGGTGAAGAATGCATCGGAACGTGTGCAAAGTGCATCAGAGTTGCTGGATATCCTGAATAATAATTCAGGCGAATTGCCTTTTATAGAAAAAAGAGAAGTGCAGGTTAAGGAAACCAGTAATGTCTTGCCGGATCAAAAGAAAGGGGTTGATCCGGAAGTGACGGAACCGAAAAAACCGAGGATGGTTTTTTCGGTTGATGAACCGATGCCGGTAAAAAGCGCTTCCGGAGGGGTAAGGCTACCATTAATGAACAGAAGACAATGGTATATCGCCGGAGGTTCATTGTTATTATTGATTATTGTTATTCTGCTCATGAACAGGGTATCTTGCAATAATGCTATAACCACGGTTGATACCGATAGCTTGAAGGACTCTGTGTTGCCCATCAGGGAAACAAACATTGTACCTGGTCCACCGGAAACCAATAGCAATAAAGATGACTCCACAAACCTGGCAAATGTTGATTCGGCAAAAAATGAGCCGGTAGTTAAAAAGGAAACCAAGAAAGATCCCGCGCAGGTAAAAACCAGCCAGCCAAAGAAAACCGAAAAGACTAATTCGGTATTTCATACGCTCAAGATGGTAACAGAACGGAAATACAGCATTACTATCGAAGGCGGAGACAGAACGATCAGGGTTGAAATAGCTCCGGGAGAAGAACAAAGATTTCCGCTAAAACCGGGGCAGTATATTATCAGGGGTGTGCCCGAATCCGGCGGCAAAGAATACCAAAAAATTTTTTTGGTCAAAGAATATGATATTGGAAGAAGTTCTAAAATAGAACTACCCTAGCGCGGTAAAGCTATTTTACTTTGCAAATAAACGATCCGTTCAGCAGTGATTCTTTATTGTATAAGAACGGAGAACCATCCGCCGCTGTCATTACCGCACCGCTTCCTTCCGCTATTGCCTGCCCGGAGGCAGTATCCCATTCCATTGTTGGACCATGACGGTAATAGATATGCGCCGAACCTTCGGCTATACGGCAAAATTTTAAGGAGCTGCCGGCGGCGATCGTTTTGGTAACAGGATAGTGACTTAGTACTTCATTTTCTTCTTCGCTGGCATGTGAACGGCTTCCGATAGCAATCCATTCCTTCGCCTGCTTATCAGCAAGCAATGGATCCCACGGCTGGTTCTCTTTTTTTAACCAGCTTCCTGTTGCGGCCGATCCATAATACAGCGCGTCATATACCGGAGCATAAATGATACCCAGTACCGGTCGGTTGTTATGCATCAGCGCAATATTCACCGTAAAATCATCCCTTCGGTATATAAATTCTTTTGTGCCATCTAACGGGTCCACGCACCAATAGTATTCCCAGTGTCTTCTTGTTTCGTATGGAACGGAAGCGCCTTCTTCAGAAAGGACAGGAATGCCGGGGAATTTTTCCGTTAGTTCCTTTGTAATAATTGTATTTGCTTCCCTGTCTGCAATGGTAAGTGGCGTATGGTCTGCTTTTACAGCTACCTGGATTTTATTGCCTGAATGATAAATATCAAGAATAGCCTTACCTGCTTTCACGGCAACAGGCAATATTTTTTCTATCAGTTCCTGCTGTATGATCATCGGGTGGTATTCCTTGTTTTGACAGATTGAAGAATATCCAGTTGCGCCTGTCTTTTTTCTATATCATTTTTAGGCGCTGTTGCCATGAACTGTTTTTTCTTTTCTTTATTCTCTTCGCCATAGCGCAATACCGCTTCGGGGCTTACCAATTCAGGGTGCAGTAAGCGGCTGCTTAATGCATAACCCAATGCCTGCAATGTATCGCCCGCAACCCATTCATATATTTCAATTTCTTCCGCGCTTAATTCTTTCAGGTATTTGTTGGTGTTATGCTGCATTACGGGCTTCTCAAGATTCTTCCACATTTCGCCGGCAGCGGCGGCGGCTCTTGAAGAGCTGGATTCATAAAACTGCATCATCTCATCCCTGTATTCAATATTCAGGAACCCGCATAACGACCGTACACATTTCTCCGGCTCTGCAACCAGCTTTTCGTAGTTCAGTAAAAAAACTTTCCCGTCGCCATATTGCTTGTATAGTTCAAGACAGATGTCCTGTTCTTCTTTCCACTGTTTGGCAAGATGGTAAACATGCTTGTCTCCTACGATCGCTTTTTTAAAAGAGAGCGCTACATCCCTTCCGTCTCTGTATAAAAATATATATTTAAGATTCAATCCGAATGCTTCCATTGCCTGCGAGTAAAAAAGATTTTGCATGCTTTTGCAGCACCAGTATTGTGCGCTTTTGCTCTTTGCAACCGCCTCGTAAATCAGGCGGAATATTTCGAAAATATGATTTTGCCGGGATTTTGCCAATATGGCTTCCTTATCAAACTGCACCGCTTCCCAGGGAACAGGATTAGCATTTACATAATCCACCATATCACTTACCAGTAACCGGTAGTTCTGCTCATTCAGCGGATCATACAGGTGCAGCAGCGGCATAAAAATATGCAGCAAATGCGGAGGATGAGGCGCGGCAATGGCAGGATGCTGCTCAAGCATTACACGCAGCAGGTTTGAGCCGGAACGTTGTGTGCCTATAAATTGTATGCCGGGCAGGGGATCAGACATAGAGTTTCTCTTTATAAAGCAGGCTGAATGTGCGGAAATATTTGTGTGAATAATGTTTCAGCGCTTTCTTCCGGCAATTGTTCAGATGTGTTCAGTACCAGCCAGGGATGCAAAGGCGCTTCGAATGCTGAGCCTATTCCTGTAAAATCTTTTATTTCGTTATTGCGCGCTTTTTTATACAAACCTTTTACATCACGTTCTTCGCAAACTGCCAGTGAACATTCCGTATATACTTCAAAGTACAGGTCGCCTAAAATAGACGAAGCAATATCGCGATGCTGCTGCAATGGCGTAATGAATGAGCAGATGGTGATCACATTTTTCCGGACGAGCAGCTTTGCTATTTCGGCGGCGCGTCGTATGTTTTCGGCGCGGTCTTTTGTGCTGAAGGAAAGATCTTTATTGAGCGTATTTCTCAGCACATCTCCATCTAAAGTGAGGGCAAAATAATTTTCTTCTTTTAAACGCTGTTCCAGCAGTTGCGCTATGGTAGTTTTCCCGGAGCCTGATAACCCCATCAGCCATATGGCTATACCACGCTGCTGCAGCCAGCTGTTTTCAAGTCCCCGGCTTGCCAGTGCAAGCAGTCCATCAATATCATTGTATCCTGATAACATCCTTTTATTGTTTTTCACTTATCAGCAACAACCAGCCTTTTCCCTTTTCAACAGGAATGCTGTCTTTCACATTCCATGTTTTTTCTTCCTGGAAATTTTTTACAGCCGGGGCGGTGATCACCGCTTTTGAAGGGTCGATGCCCAGCTTGTTCCAGTTGATGTTCAGGGTGATACTTGTATCAGTGCTGTTCCAGCTTGCAACAGATACCAACGCTGTATTGTTTTTCTGATATACTGTTGCCAGCACATTTTCGTTGCTGGTGGTTACCGGGCAATTGTCGCTCCAGTAACCGATCATTTTTGAATCCTTCATGCCAAAATCATCCCACACCTTCCATATGCCGCCGGGGTCGTTGCCATCATAAGGCATGCGGTTTGTCATACCGTATATCATTCCACGCCAGGGGTTTCCTCCTTTTTCCAGCATCTCGCCCATTAAACCAAATGGTATGCCGCTGACTTCGGTGAGAAAGAAATCCGGGCTGTTGCTTTCATAATCGAAATATTCTCCAAACCACAACCTGTTCAGGTAGGGAAAATGTTCCATGTACAAATTGGCGCTGTTGTTAAAGCCGTCGTTTTTATTATACTGGTTGGCAGAATGAAGGTCAATAATACCAGGGTACCTGCCACCAGGCAGGGCGGGGTTGTTTTGCGTAAGCACCCGCTTAATGCGCTTCATGGTTATCCTGTCAAAAGCCACATCATCTAAATAAATACCATCTATGCCTACATTTTTTACGAGCCAGTTCATACCCTCCACATAATAATTATGCCAGCGGCTCATACCGCTGTTAATGATGGCCGCATCTTTTATAGAAGGTACAAACCAGGCGGCGATATAATCATCGCCTATATGCTCCTGGAGCCAGCTATAGCCGCCGCCTTTACCGGGAGAGTATATTTCATGCCCCAGGCTTCGCATAGGGAATGTTTCATAAGCCCTGTTCGATACCTCTCTTACCGTATTATATATCTTCACTTTTAAGCCCAGCCTGTGCGCAGAGTCGATATAGCTTTTCATTTTGCGCCATTCAATGAACGGGTAGTTGATCCATGGGTTGATCTCATTGGCATGATGAATATTAATGACGGTGGAGCCCACAGCTTTTACTTCACTGACCGGCGAGTACTTATGGTAGAAACGCGTTTCCCATTGAAAGTCTGTATTGATGGTATGGAATGGCGTTATCAGCAGTGTGAAATTATAGAACAGCGTATCTCCTTTTTGCATGAAACGCTCGCCGGAATAGTTGTTCACATTGACCCTGTTGCCCTCTTCAGATATGGCAATGCCGCCTTTATTTTCATTGCCCCATGAGGCAGGCAGCAGCAAAGGTTTCTGCAGGTAAAAATTAGTATTTAACGGACGGCTGTATTTTTCGTCTCTTAAGCTGTATTGCAGTCCCAGATTAACATTTCCTATCCATGCGCCATCCTGGTTTTTGGTAGCCACCTCCCATTTCCAGTCAAATGATCCCGGGCGGTAGCCACCTTTTTGCCCGAGTCCCATCATATACCTGGCCGCATTTTTCGTAAAAGGCAATATCAGCGAGATGTCTTTGATATTAATATTGTTTAATGCAGTGAGCTTTACGGTGTACATTACAAAGCCGTCAAACTCTAATGTTGCGTTTACTTCTCTTTTTAAATCAGCATTATAGCTTTCCGCTTTCCAGCTCACCGTACCCGGTTCCTTCCTGGTAAATTCAAATCCTTTTTCTTTCCATGCCATTGCGTTTGACGCGCCCTGTTTTGTGACGGTGAATTGGGCAGGGCCTGCAAAAACCGGTGTCGGCCGGGTAGCGTAGCCCGTCATTTCTTTTGTGAAGTAGGATAGTATCTGCGAGGGAAATCCATTTTCTCCTACAAACATTTTCCTTCCAAGCAATGAAATACCTCTTCTTTCGACTTTTAATGGCGTATAGGGTGGTATCACTTCATTTTCCTGCGCCATTGTTGAATTGAGCCAGTGCAGGCGTGTTTGCTTCCAGGGCTCGCTGATGCCGCCGTCTTCCAGTAATTGATCCGCTACATTGATATTCACCTGCACCTGTACATCGGCGTTGCCTTTAGAATGTATAACGGCTTTCCCCGTATAATTGCCTTTTGTAACGGTTTCGGGTACCTGCAATAAGCACCACAACGATTGTACTTCCCCCGGTGGTACCTGCACTTTTTGAGAAAAAGGAGTGGCGTCGTACCGGGTACCTGTATTATTAAGGCAGGATATATTTTTTGCAGGAATGATCTTTCCGGATGATGATCTCAGGTCCGTAAAGCTCAGGCTCACCTCTTCAAGCTGCTTTATAGCGAACAGGGCAAGCTGAAAGCTGTAATGTTCGCCTCTTGCGGCCTCTCCCGTAAATGACAATGAAGGACCCGCTTTTATCCAGCGATAAGGCAGCTTGTTTTTCATCCGTACAGGAAATGCTCTCGATTCAGGAAAAACAATAAATGGCTTAGACTGATTTTTTTTCAGCAATGCTTCGATTTCCGCTTTGGTTGCCGCTATCTCCATCGGGGCATTGCTGCTGAATTCATTTACAGCCTGCATTTCTTTTGCGGTTGCGTTCGGTGCAATAGCATAGTTCAATGTTTGCAGCCATTCTGCCGATGCTGTTTCAACGGGAGAGAGGTATACGCCTTTAGGATAGTTGGCTCTTCCTTCATTTTTATAGGGCATGTAATAAATGTAGTAGATGCCTTTGCCTGAAGAGGGTTCAAAATAAATATCGCCGCTTTCGGAAGTAATATTTTTTGCAGTGGCGTTTAATACCAGTTGTTGTGTCTGCCCGTCCTGAACAATTATTTTTTTTGCAGCGGCGTTGTCATCACGCCTTCTCCAGGGAATATGCACTTTGGCTACATTGCCGGTCCCATCAAATTGTACAAGCACCCTGTAATTGCCCAATGAATCTGCATTCCATTCATCCGTACTGCTTTTATAAGATAATTCCTGCGAGAAGGAGGTGCCATACAATAAGATAAATAAGGGAAGAATCAACAGCTTTTTCATCAGTATATTTTTAGTTTGTGGCCCGCCGCAGTCATTTTTGCCTGATGGAACGCTCTGTATATTTCATCTATACGGTAACTTTTTAACAACGGCGTTTCACACATCTTCTTTTCTGCTATGTGAGAAATAAAGGATAAATATAGAGGAATAAATGAGATACAGCCATCGCAAACGTTTGTGTAATTTCTTTTTAACGTAATAATCGCGTTACTTCCCATTCTTATTGATTAACTTTACTTTAATTTTCTAAATAATTTACTTCGCGCTTCGAACCTGCTTTTAATGAGAAAGGAAGCTGTCATACACCAATACTGGCCTGACTTCGTAAACAACGGAAGCAGGAGCGCGTATTACAAAATGTATGAGCATTATTATGCTTATCTTCTTTATCTCGGAATAAAAAAGGGGTTTAACTCCGAAACAGCTAAAGATACGATCAACGATATTTTTTTATATCTCTGGGAAACCGGGTCAGCGCTGCAGCATGTTCACAATCCCCACAGCTATATCATTACTTATTTTATCCGTTCTCTGTACAAGAAAGAAACCGCTGCTCCTGTTTATTCCGTGAAAGATATTTTTTTTGAGGAATACATGCCCGATGAATTTGTTGAGCCCTCATGTGATGAACATTTGCTGGACAGTGAAAGAGAAAAACTATTATTGAGCGTGATACACAGGCGAATAGAACAGCTTCCTCCCAAACAAAGACAGGTTATTTACCAGAAGTTTTATCTTGGGTTGTCGTATGAAGAGATATCGAAGACCAACAGGATTTCTGTAAATACGGTTTATAACACGGTATATGCTGCAATGGATAAACTCCGCTCCCTTCTTCCAAAAAACAAAATTATACCCCTTGTGTCCGCTACCGCTACCCTTTTTGCAATAATTTTTTGCTGCTGACTAGTGAAAGCAGGCGCTTTTATACTCTATTTCATAAAATTCACGCATGTTAGAACAGGAAGCTGCCGGTTTGCTGGCAGATGAAAGTTTTATTAATTATTGTTTGGCCCGCAATGCCACCGATATTGCCCGCTGGGAGGTATATCTGAATGAGCATCCTCACCAAAAAGAGCATATAGAGGAGTTGAAGGCAATCGTGTTGCTGACATCACGCAGCGTGAAGGATGTTGAAATGCACACGCAACTGGAAAAGCTGAAAGAGCGGATCAGTTACCATGACGAAAACAGGCAGGCTTCGCCGGTTAAAAAACCTGTAACCGTTTGGTGGAAAGCGGCAGCGGTATTCGCGGGGATTTTCCTTGCCGGGATATTAATACGATATTATTTCTCAGGCTCATTCAATCCTGCAGTAACAAAAGCTGTAAGTTTTACCACCCAAAAAACAGAAAGAAAATCTTTTGTACTGCCGGATGGCAGTAAAGTGATATTAAATGCCGAGAGCCGTATTTTACTTGCAGATCATTTTAACGAAAAAGATCGTATGGTGGAATTGAGCGGAGAGGCATTTTTTGATGTGGCTCATGATGCATCCCGGCCATTTGTTGTAAAAACAGATAAAATGGATGTAAAAGTGTTGGGAACGGCCTTTAATGTGAGGGCATACGATGGGGATGAAATAAGCGAAACTTCACTGATAAGAGGAAGCATAGAATTGTCGCTTAAAGAAGAGAACAGGAAAATAACGCTTAGGCCTAATGAAAAATACCTGCTGCGCGCCGGTAATAATGCCCCAGAAGTTAAAAAACCGGTAGAGGAATCAGCGCTTTTGCAGACAACTGCATCCGGGTTGTTGCCTGTCCGGGTCAGTAAAGAAGATACGGCGATCGTAGAGGTTTCATGGACAGAGGATAAACTTGTTTTTGTGGATGAATCGTTCGAACAACTGGCTAAACAGTTGAGCCGCTGGTACGGAATGTCTATTGAAATAGTTGACCCGGAACTGAAGCATGTGCTCTATACGGCCTCTTTCAGAAATGAAAAAGTGGAAGATGTGCTGGCTGCATTACAGTTTACAAAAGCATTCAACTTTGAGATTAAAAACAATACCATTATGATATATAAATAAGAAAAAATAAAAAAGAGGATGCTGCAAACATCCTCCTTGTTTACCGGCATTCAGGAACCAGGTTACTCGCTAAAGGAACTGCTGATTCCTATTTTTTAACCGAAACATAACTAAGTTATGCAAAAAAAGACGAATTGTCTAAAACGTCCGTGGCGCCCGGCTTATAAGGCGCTCATGCTTATGAACGGGATTACGGTATTTTTCCTGGCTCTAAGCCTCCAGCTTTCAGCAAAAGGATTTGCCCAGAAGAGAATTAACCTTGAAGTAACCAATACCCCGCTTGTGGATGTGTTACGCCAGATCGAAGACAAGACAGTTTTCCGGTTTGTATACAGCAAGGAAATGCTTACTGACAAAGTGGTAACACAGGCAAAATTTCGGAGAGCCTTCCTTGAAGATGTGCTTGATCATTTATTTGTCAACATGCCTCTTACATACAAGATGATCAATGACAGTCTTGTCTCTATCGGGGAGAAGAAAATCTCCCTCTTGCCGGAAGCGCCCGAACAGGTTCCGGTGAAAGGCAAAATAACGGATGAAAAAGGAAATCCCATCCCCGGCGTCTCGGTAACGGTGAAGGGTACTACCAAGGGGATCATTGCCGACGAGGATGGCTCATTTACCATTGATGCAAATCCCGGCGAAACCCTTGAATTCAGCGCGGTAGGATATAAGCCATACAGTGTTAAAGTTGGCTCCGAAAGAACATTTTCAATAACGCTTAGCCCGGATGCTGCAGACCTGAATGCGGTGGTGGTGATCGGATATGGCACACAGAAGAAAGGCGACCTGACGGGAGCGATCACGAGCCTGAAAGCTGGCGATCTTACCTCGGGAGGATCTGTTAGTAATGCGGCCCTGGCATTGCAGGGCAGAGCGGCAGGCGTAATGGTAGTGCAGAACTCCAAAGCGCCGGGTGGAAGCATTTCCGTACGTGTGCGTGGTTCCAACTCCATCAGCAGCACCAATGAACCGTTGTATGTGGTAGATGGTTTTGCTACCACGAGTGGTGTTGACCTCAATCCGAATGATATAGAATCAATGGAGATACTGAAAGATGCATCCGCTACGGCGATTTACGGAGCCCGCGGCGCAAATGGGGTGATCATCATTACAACAAAAAGAGGAAGATCGGGCAAGGCCCAGATTACGTATAACGGGTATACGGGTATGCAAAAAATAAACAACCCGTTTCACATGCTGGATGGCAAGCAGTACATGACCTTAGCGAATGAATTGTACAAGGAAATTGAGGGACAGGCCGGACAGGAATATGGAGCATATACCCAGTCGCAGTTGCAGTCAACTACCAATACAGACTGGATAAAGGAAGCTACCCGCACCGGTGTGATACAAAACCACAATCTGCAGGTACAGGGCGGTAATGAAAATACGAAGATCCTTACCAGCATCGGGTATTTCAAACAGGCTGGTGTTTTAAAAAATACCGACTATTCCAGGTTTTCAGGACGTGTAAACGTAGACCAGAAGATCAACAGCTTCATTAAATCCGGCGTATCGCTCTATGGACAAAGATCCAACTCCAACGTCCAGGACTATAGTGGAAATATCCTGCAATCGAATGTATTGCTGGGTATCTTAACGTATGACCCTACTGTACCGGCGTATAACGCTGACGGCAGCTTTGGAAGACCCCCGGGAGGAAGAGGCGATAACCCCCTGGCTAACCTGGTGGCAAGGCAAAATGAAGCGGTACAGGATCGCTTTAACGGGAATGCATACCTTGAGATCAAGCCGATACAGGACCTTACCGCCCGTGTAAATGGCGGTGTGGAAGTGGCGCATTATTTTACCGGTAAATATCTGCCCAAAAGCACTTATCAAGGTGGTATAGACAATGGGGTTGCAAGTACTGCAGATTATTCCTCTACCCGCCAGTTACTGGATGCAACACTTACGTATACTAAAACATTGAACGATGTGCATAACTTTAGCATATTGGGTGGATACGCTTACGAAAAAACATATAACAGCTTCAGGTCTCTTTCCGTAAAAGGGTTTTCAACCGACCTTTTCAGCTTTAATAACTTAGACGCCGGCTCTACTATTACCGGTACGAACTATTCTAAGCAGGAAAGTCTTTTGATCTCTTTCTTCGGGCGATTGAATTATGGATATAAAGACAAATACCTGTTTACTGCTACGGTAAGGAGGGATGGCTCTTCGCGTTTCGGTACTGATCATAAGTGGGGATATTTCCCTTCCGGCGCATTTGCCTGGAAAATGGATAAAGAAGATTTCATCAGGGATCTTAACCTCTTCTCTACCCTTAAGTTCAGGCTTGGCTACGGCAGAACAGGTAATGACCAGATTGGTAACTATGCATCTTATGCATTAATGGCATCTACCCATTTAACGCTTGATGGCAATACCAATACAGCGGGCACTCATTTAAATCAGGGTTCTCCGGAAAACCCGTTATTGAAATGGGAAACCACCTCACAGTACAATGCAGGGATAGATATGGGATTCTTTAACTCCCGCCTGATGGTAACAGTTGATGGCTATTACAAAAAAACAAGCGATCTCCTTATCAGTAAAACCTTTCCTTTATACTCCGGGTTTACTTCCGGCCAGGTTAACTTAGGTTCTATTGAAAATAAGGGTGTTGAATTTGAAATATCATCCAAGAATGTAACCGGCAGAGCCTTTACCTGGGATACCAAATTCAATCTTGCCATTAACAGGAATAAAGTGCTCGATATTGGCGGGAAAGATATTTATTTAACCTCTTCCAAACCTATGGGAACGGTTTCTGAGGAACAGTTTGCTGTTATCCGTGAAGGAGAATCGCTTGGCTCTTTGTTTGGGTATGTGTATGCAGGGGTAATACAGCAGGGCGAAACCTATGCTCCTCAACCCAGCTCTGTAGCCGGTGATCCTAAATTTTTAGATATTTCCGGACCGGAAGGAAAACCCGATGGTAAGATTGATTCATACGATCGTACCATCATCGGTTCCGCCAATCCAAAATTCATTTATGGCTTAACCAATACCTTCAGCTACAATAATTTTGATCTCAGCATCTTCCTGCACGGTTCCGTAGGCAACGACCTGTTGAATATGTCGCGTATGAACCTGGAATGGAATCGTACCACAGATGCGCTGAACAGGTGGACGTCGGCCAATACAAATACTGATATACCCAGGAACGGCTTTTATTATATGAAATCCGGGGGGTATATCAATTCTCATTTTATTGAGAAGGCTTCATTCATGCGATTAAAGAATGTTACGTTAGGATATACACTAAAAGATATATCTAAAGCATTTAGCTCTGTACGCTTTTATGTTACGGCAGAGAACCTGCTCACCTTTACCAAATATTCCGGATGGGATCCCGAAGTTGATACAAAGGGATATGAAACAACGGCCAGCGGTACTTCCGGTGCAGGTACTGCCAACGGCGGACAGGGGGCTAACGGAGGTGCGGGATTGGATTTTAATGCTTACCCGGCTATGCGCTCTTTCTCTTTTGGGTTAAGCATTAACTTTTAACCGGTATTAATTCTTTTATCTAAAAAAATTATGCGAATGAAATATTTATCAATTATAAGTGTAAGCTTACTTGTGCTGGTTACAGGCTGTACAAAGCTTGAACCTAAATTATACAGTGATCTTACCACCGCCAATGCCTATTCTACCGAAAGCGATATCAATGCTGCGCTGGTAGGTATATACGCTGACCTGAACCCTTACCCCGGCGATGCCTGGATGTACTATGCAGGTTATCTTGTAATGACTACAGATTATTCTACCGATATGGGATTCTCTACCGCTGCAGGAGACCCTACTAAAATGAGCAACTTTACATACGATGCCAATAACCGCTACATCCGGTATAACTGGCAGTATATGTATAACATTATAGGCAATGCCAACCTCCTGCTTTCTAAAATAGATGGCGTTGAAATGGATGAAACAAAGAAGAAAAGAATAATAGCACAAACCCGTTTTTTAAGGGCGCTGGCCTACAGGGATATTACGGATGCCTGGGGACCTGCTCCTTTATACACTACCGTAGTTGCTCCCGCCGAAACAGAGAATGCTCCTTTAGCACCCGTTGCGGAAATTGACCAGGTAATTATTGACGACTGCAAATATGGTATAGAAAACCTGCCGGAAGAATGGGAAGGAAGTGAGATCTCAAGGGCAACAAAAGGCGCCTGCGCCACGCTGTTGGCCAATGTATACATGCGAGCGCATAGTTACACCGAAGCCAAGCCTTATGTAGATATGGTATTGTCTTTGAAAGATGCGGGCGTATATCAGCTAAATGCTGATTTTAAAAATGTCTGGTCGGAAAGCAACAAGTTTGATAAAGGATTTATTTTCTGCATCCTGCATGAAGCGGGAATGAACGGAGGTGAAATAGCCAATCACTTTGGTCCCGAAGATCACCCCGAAGTAACCAACAGGTGGCAGTACTATGCAGTATCTCTTGAGTTCTGGCGCAAATACAGCGACCAGGATCCGCGCAAGCAATTCTTCTATTATGATTATGAAGGCGCTTCGCCCCGTGATGAGCATACTTCACATGGATTTTATTATAAGGTCCCGGCGCCGGGGCAAACCACGCCTCCTGCCGATACCGTTAAGTTTTTGAAAAATGTAGCTACCAAAAAGTATTCTTACGAAATGGTTTCCAACTCTTACTACGATGGTCGTACCATCGCCATTTTCCGTATTGAAGATGTGATATTGTATAAGGCGGAAATAGAAAATGAGTTGAACGGACCCACTGCAGCGCTGTCTTATATCAACCAGATCAGAGCACGCGCCGGAGCGCCTGAATATGGTTCGGGGGGTGCCTTTCCGGTTCCGGCTTCAAAAGAAGAAATGGCGCAAAAAATATTGGATGAACGCGGGTATGAACTGGTGTTTGAATATAAGCGCAGACCTGATCTTATCCGTTTTGGCAAGTATGTGAGCACTTCAAATGATTATCTTACCTCTCGTGGGTTAGCTCCCAGTGTAAAAGAGAATATGAAGTACCTCCCTTATCCGTTAATTGATGCCCAGCTAAACAGCAATATGGCAGCGGAAAACCTGAACAGGGTACCATAATTATTATTTCTGACTAATTTTGTTAACCACCTGGTTCATGATGAATCAGGTGGTTTTTTTCTGAATCTGGAAAGTTATGAAAAAGCGTATTGGGCTGATCGCAGGTGTTACAGCCATCGTTGCAATCGTATTGTTCTATGTTAGTCGCTCTGTTTCTATTGTAAGCATTGAGTTGTCTTCGCCCAATAATGTTGCTATGAATGAAGCCATAAAAATAGTGCTCGACAAAGAAGAGCGGGTATATGTCCGTTACTGGAAGGATGGCTCAACCGAAAAAATGAAAACGACTTTGACTGCAAAAGCAAAGGAGCATGATGTCAGATTACTGCTGCTGGAACCAGGTGCTCTTTACCATTTCCAGGTCATTGTTGATATGCTATTTGATATCTCTTCCAAAGAAATGACGTTCCGCACCAGGGAACAATCGCCCTGGCTGGTACACAACTGGATCAGGGAAGAAACGCCTCACGACGGTTCAACACTCGACGGCGGAATGGTAATGTTATGCAATGCCCGCCTGCCGGGGTATATCGCTATGGTGGACGGAAAGGGAACGATAAGATGGTACTGGCAGATAGATGATATAGGAGTAAGGGCCGCTACGCTTACGCCAAGAGGCACTATATTGGCTATGTTACGTCCGCCGGTGCGGGATGTAATAGATGATACTCCCAAAGAAGAAGCGGACAGTCTCCGGGAGATGGAAAAACCGATCAGGCGCGGGGCGCTGGGATTTGCAGGTGGTACGGCGGTTGCAGAAATTGATCTTACCGGAAAAATGTTGTGGCGTATTAACATGGATACTGTAGACGGGGGAAAACACAAAGTCATTCATCACGACGCGCGGATGGACAAAAGCGGAAACATCGTAGTATTAACGCGCAACCAAAAAGTGTTTGATATGACAAAGATAGGAGGAAACGGAACAGATACATTGGGCGGAGATGGTATCCTGGTAATGGATAACAAAGGTAAAAAAGTATGGGAATGGGATGTTTGGAATGAATGGGATATGGAGCATGATCCTTTTCTTAAGCAATTCGCGTATGACCGTTTTCATATGAACGCGCTGAATTTTGACGCTGACAGCAATTATCTTGTATCGGTTGCTATTGAAGACCAGATATGGAAGGTGAACAGGCAAACCGGGAAAATTATGTGGAAGCTGGGGAAGAATGGTGATTTTAAAATGGATACTTCCTATCATTTTTCATTCCAGCATTCGGTGCACATCAACCCCGAAGGAGATTTGATGGTGTTTGATAATTCCCTTTGGAAAAAATTATCCGGCGCCGTATCCTTTACATTAGATACGGTTAACCGGACGGCCACACCCAGGATCCATGCTATGCTGCCGCCTTCCAAATACACTTCCCGCATGGGCAGCGCTTATGTTTTACCCAACAAGATGCTTCTGCAGTGCAGTTCAAAAACCGGCGCTGTGATGGTAACCGATCAGCAGGGTAAAATTTTTTGGGAGCTGCATAGCTATTTTGTTCCTTACCGCGCCGAGTACATTCCCGCAGCGGTTTGGGACAGCTATTTTACAAAAGAATAATTCTTATCACCACCATTAAAGGAATTGCTATTCATATTTGGAAGGGTCAACGATTACAAAGCACCGCGAATCCCTCCCCACCATATACACCAAACCATCCTTTGCCGCTATCCCGTAGCCCTTTTTCAATTTCCAGGATGGAACGATATAGTCTATCACCGGCTTTTCCGGGGAGGAAATATCTATCTGCGCAAGACTGTTGCTAACCGAGTTGATCGTATACGCTTTGTTTCCCATAATGGCTACCCTGTTTGGCCAGCCTATTAAATCCGATCGCAGGTATCCTCTTTCAACCGGGGCGGCAGGATTGGAAATGTCAAGTACAGAAACGGAATTAGACATCCAGCCCACGTTAACAAGATATTGATCATCCCTTGTTTGAAAGCTGCAAATGCAACTGTAGCGTGCTGAGTCAATAAGACCCGACACTAATTTTGGATGTCTTTTATCAGCAATATCTATAACCCGCACCGACCTGCCTACCGGGCCGTTAGCGGGAAAGCAACCGCCCGTATAAGCGTAATTCCCTTTTATGAAAACAGCAAACACTCCGTCGTTTCCCGTTGTTATGCTGCTGATGATCGCAGGGCGTGCGGGATTCCTGGCATCTGCGATATAGAGCTTGCTTTCATCATCGTGGGTCAGGTATAAATAACCTTCATGGTATACCACTTTTCTGAGCTGGTCGGCGCCGGGGCCACCCGCTCCCACTGTAAAAGAATAAATTTTTTTGAGATTTTTCGGGTCGCCTGCATCCACCACCAGGCATTTGCGGTTGGAAAAAGAAGATATGTAAATGTAGTTTTTATATTTCGATACTCCCATTGCTTCAACCAGCTCGGGATCCCTGAAACTCGAAGCGAGCACCGGTTTACGTGGATTGGAAATGTCTATCACCGCAAGATTATTGCCTCCCCTGCAGGGCACATAAGCATAATTGCCATCGAGCAGTATATCTTCAGGCTCATCCAGCTCTTTGGGATCATACAGATCACCCAGCCACCCTTTGTCTATATCCCTTTTAAGAGAAACAGGAATATTGACTTTCCCGGGATCGGAAGTTTTTGCAAGCAAATCGGCACGGGCAAAAGCCGCTCTTACAATAAAACCTTTATTGGTGCCTCCTATAGCTATCACGGAATCCTTCTGGTCCATGGCAATGACATGATCCAGCCAGTCGCCTTCGGCCCCGGTAGGTACCGGCCCGTCATCTTTCCAGGTTTTTCCTTCATCATAGGAAATGAACACTTTTTTGTGGGCAGTATAGGTAGTGTAGATAAGCGTATGATAGCCGAGGTACACAAAATCGTCTGCCGCTGCGCCATTGCCCGGGTTGCCCAGGTGCTGGGAGTGTCCTGTTGCACCGTCATCGTTACACCGGTACACATTGCCCTTTTCACTGGCCTGCACAATGGTGCCCGGCCGAATGTATTCAGTAGCATAGAGCGCGGTAGTGGTATCCATCCTGCTCCATAGCTTCCAGCTTTGTCCGTCATCCTCCGATTTATAAATACAGCCGGCCCAGCCATTCACTATAATACCGTTCCGTACCAGGTCGAACCGGTAAAGCCCCTTATGAGATACCACCACTTTTTGAAATGTAGCTCCTTCGTCTGTGCTGCGGTACACCGACCCGCCTGTAGAATCCGTATCGCTGATCAGGATGCTGCCCTGTTTGGTAATGCATATACCATAAGATAAGGCCCAATAGCCGTTGCGCGTACTGTGCGATACTTTGCCTGTGCGGATCCAGGTTTTACCATAGTCCTTCGATTTGAATAACTCCGAGCTTTCGTTAATGGCAATAACAGTTCCGTTTTTTACAGTGGCGATACAGGTCACTCCAACCCTTTTTCCGGTGGAAGGGAGCTGTTGCCCTTTCTGCCAGGTGAAGCCATTGTCGGTGCTGTAAAATATCCAGCCGGGGTTAGGGCTTCTTGTTCCGCATATCACTATGTTGTTGCCTGCATATGCAATGGCGTCTATCCTGCCTCCGGGCATAATTTCGGTTACCCGCCAGGGTATTTCCCCTGCCAAAGCAGAGATTGAAACAGCAAGCGTGAGGTAAAAAGTGAAAAAGTGTTTCGGGCTGAAAGATCGGGTCATTGTTCCTGTTTTATGGCTATAAACTTACGGCAATCATTGTTGCTAAACAAAGGGTGCTAAATTTCCGTTGCCATCGCCGGATCACTTATGCTATGCCGTTGGGTCTCTACTCTTCCTGCAAAACGATGCAGGAAGCCATCCTCCGTCTTAACGGAGAAATCGTACCAGTTGCCGCTGTTTTTCAACGCCCATGTTTTACTTTTCTTTTTTCCCGCTCCCAGCTTTATCAGCCACGGGCCGTTATCCTTATGCTGATACGCGTTTGAAGCAATGGTTATATGAACAGGGTGTTCTGTTGGATTATGCAGGGCTGCAGAAATGGAACCGCTTATATGATCATATGCCAACTTAACTTCCGGCTCATGGTTTTGAATGCTACCGGAAAATTTATGAAAGTAACCATTCGGTCCATATACTTCAAGATCATACGATCCATTGTTTGCGGCTGCATCCCATTCATCGCTCAATGCTTTACCGGCTTCTACTGTATACCGCCTGGGTATTTTTTGCAGATGATTCATATCGTACACATGATATACAGCCCCCGCAGCGCCTTTGTTTTCAAATACCAGCCTTATTTTATTTTCGTCTTTCAGCGCTTTGCAGTAAGTATACAAACGGTAAGGAAGCTTTCTTGAATACCTGACCCCTTTTTCCTGGTACAACGGAGAGGGCGTTTCGGGCGCCAACGCTTTGGGCAGCTTTTTGGAAGCTTCATCCATAGCCGCATGACCGGAGGTTTCAGGCATAGCCGGGAATACAGGATCATTGGGTGTTTCAAAGTTAAAAGCAGAGGTCAGATCGCTGCAAACCGCCCGGTGCCAGGGACTGATGGCTGGTATAACCACTCCAAAACGTTTTTCTATGAACTGGCCAACGGATGTATGATCGGCCGCTTCTGAATTTACCCAGCCACCTTTGCTCCACGGAGAAATGATGTACATCGGTACGCGTGGTCCCAGTCCCCAGGGACGTATATTGCCCGTGATCGTATCTCTTTTATCCTGGTAGATCCGTTTTTTGCCGGGCCCCCAATGAATATTAGGGAATTCGTCTGTTCCTTTGTCGTTATGAAAATACATGCCCCGCAGATCAATGGTTGATTTCCCGGCAAGGGTATTATCCAGATTGTAAGAAGGCACCGCGGGCGCGGGCAGATGATCAAAAAGCCCGTCATTTTCATCGAACGTAAGAAAGAAAACCGTTTTGCTCCACACTTCGGGATTAGCTGTAACAGCGCTCAGAACACTGTGTGTAAAATCAGCGCCCCGGTAAGGACTTGACGGCGCACCCGGATGCTCCGAATCATCCTGCGAAGGCAATACCCAGCTTACCTGCGGAAGCGTATTGTTCTTTACATCGTTCATCAGGTCCTGTACAGACCAGTGCCGCATACCGTTTTCGTAAACCGGCGATCCTGGTTTAGCATTCCTGAAACTTTCAAATGCCAGGCAGCCATGCATGGCGCCCGTCCAGTTATTGTTGGGATCCTGGTAAATCCGCCAGCTGATGCCCGCCTTCTGCAGCACATCGGGTATGGTGGGCCAGGTAAAAGCATTGCCTCTATAAGTATAACCCGGATCGGGCATTTTGCCTGTGATCCAGCAGCGCACATTGACCGGTTCTGAATGTTCATCCGTACAATTGATCCCCGCTGCCCGCTTTTCGGGATCGAAATGAGAGCCCGACCAAAATACAATGCGGTTAGGGTCGGTTCCTGTTGCTACCGAACAATGATAGGCATCGCAGATCGTAAACGATTCGGCCATGGCATACTGAAAGGGGATTTCCTCCCTGGTATAATACGCCATGGAATAAGGCTTTTTGAACAAGGGCCAAAAGCCGTATTTACCCTGGTTCCAGGCAGCTTGTGTATCGGGGAAATCGTGCGGTGTACCGTTGATCAAAGCTGCGTTGGTCGTTCTCCTGTTCGCCCTGTAAGGGGGAATGATCTTTTTACCGTCTGACTGGTGAAACGCTCTTTTCCCGCTTTCCAGCGGAATAGGGAACCGGTCGCCAAAGCCCCGGACGCCTTTCATTGCTCCAAAGTAATGATCGAAAGAACGATTCTCCTGCATGAGGATCACAATATGCTTTACATCCTGTATTGACCTGGTAGCATCGTTTGCTTTTACAGCCAATGCTTTTTCAAGCAAGGGTGTCCATATTGCCGTTGCCATGCCGGCGCCGGCAGACATTTTGATGAATTTTCTCCTGTCGATCAGGTTGGGCATAGTTCGTTTTTTGATATATATTGATACTAATTTAAACCATTAAGCGGCAATAAACCTATAATGTTTGCAGCGCTGGTATTTCCCCCTTTTGGGGGGATTAAGGGGGACTTGCCCGGCAAACATTATAGGTTTCTGTGCAAGGCGCATCCGACTGTCATGCAGGTTCGCCTCGCACAATATTGTTGTCGCCGGCGACATATGGGGTCGCCGGAGGCGGCAAGACAAGCGTGCTAAACGAAGACGCTTAGCACAGCGGGGTCTATTTCAATACCCGGTATACAATGTCCGCATCATAGTCCGTGTAATGCAGGTACTTCCTGCATTGCATCCATAATAATATTGTTGGGTCAGCCTTTTTCTTATAACGCGGTATAACAGGACGCACATTATTGAATGTGGAGTTGCGGGTGATGGGAATAATTTTCCAGCTTTTGCCAAAGTTGCCGGTGGTTGCCTTCGACAATTCAAAAACACCGTTGACCTGGTGAGAAAAATAGACGGTTGACGGATCCTGTGGGTCAAGGGTCATGCCACCTGAATAATTCTCCTCTCTTTGTTTCTTTCCCTCTTCATCTTCCGGGAACCATGTTCCCGAATTGATAAGCCGGTGGTCTTCCCACTTTCCTTTATTGTACACCGCATAGTAATACAAATGCTCGCGGTTGGTAGGATACCGTGTATAAGCTACCACGGGACGCCCTTTCCTATCGATCACTATATCAAATATCCAGGCCTTGCCTGTTGCCGGGGTAGCCTTGTATACTACGGATGCGTCTTCCGGGTGAAAAGGCAGGTTGTCAACCGTACATATTCGCGTGCCGTCTGCCCGCCAGAAAGCATTGTTTTCATAATAACAATAGTACACGGAGTTAAGCGGCTCGTTGTTGGGATGACCATCGGTAAACAGCAGGTGGATCTTTGATCTTCCGTCGGAATGGTATTTAACATAAGGACGGTTATTCACATCCAGCGCTGCGGAAGTGATCACTACTTTGGGCTCCGACCAGGTTTTTCCATTGTCCGTTGAGGTGATCATATTAGGCTTAAAGCCAATCCAGCGGCCAAAACTATACAGCCTGTTTTGTTCGGCTTTCAGCATGAACGGATTGGCGTAGCTGTAGGTTTGCTTTTTATATTTTTTGACGAGCTCCTCAGCATAAGGCTTAAATACCACCGGCGATCCGAAATGGGCTACATCATAAGGCTGATCCGTGGTATTTTGAATGACACCCATGCCATTTACCGTGCCGTTGTGCCAGGTATACTGGCTCAGTATATTTCCATCCGCCAGCTCCAGGAAAGCCGGGTTATCATGATCGTCTATTTCCAGTTGCGGGTAGAGCTTTTTCGATTCAATTTTTCCTGATCCGGGGTCTAACGATGCCGCATACACGTTCCCGGTTTTATCGATCCAGCCGGTGATGATCATTGCTTTTTTTGTGTTGGTATAAATAGCACGGGGGTCGCTGAACCAGCACCAGGCGCCGTCATTCGTGAGAAGCTGCGGTTGCTGGGCTTTGATCCCGGAAAAAGCCAAAAGCGAAAAAAGAAATAATAATGAAGTTCGTATCATCGTGTGGGTTAAATTTATAATTTGATCATACAAAAGGAGAAATGTGAGACAACCTTATCGTCATTGCGATCTGCCGAAGAAATCCCCGTACCCAATAACACTACCTACTGCAGGGACTGCTTCGTCCGCTGCAATATGCCTTTAATTCAATACAACCTGCGGGCGGACTGCCAATGACA
>JAHBTL010000036.1 GCA_019638615.1 Chitinophagaceae bacterium
GCACCACTACTGGGTTTGATCTACTGCTGGAACTTGTTTTTCTTAGCCGGGAAAGACAATTTTTAGCCATTTTTCCGAAGCCCTGCCTGACCGGCAGGGCAGGCTTGATTTTTTGCTCCACTTTTTTATCAAGAAAAAAGTGGAATACCTTGTGGTAAGTGGGTCATGCGGTAAACTTTAATGAAATTCAGTACAGCGCTGGCTTTGGTCGTTTCGATTAGCATTTTAACCGGACAACAATGGTCTACAGTCGTTAATTTTTAATAATATTATGTTAACATACCCCAATCTCTCAACCATCAGCAGGACGGGAGCGTAATTTGCATGAGAATTTACTGCGCATACTCAATAATCGGGCACGTAAATAGTTTATTATTATTTGCAAGCGTAATATTTCAACAATATAATTTATGCAATTAAAACATCTTGTCCCTTTCATCCTGCTGATACCCGCCGGTATCATCGGTTGCAAAAAAGACCCTGCCAATTCAAATACACAAATAAATAAGGAAGCCTGGGATTATGCCAAAGAAATTTACCTCTGGAATAATAACCTGCCATCCGGCTTTAACGCAGCATCGTACAGCGATCCTAACGCGGTAATGGAAGCCATAAGAAAGTACAGCATAGAGCCAGGATTTACCAACCCGGTTGACAGGTGGAGCTTTGGCATAAAAAAATCGGAATGGGATGACCTGAGCTCCGGTATTGGCAGCGACCTCGGGCTGAATATATTCTTCCGGTCTGAAAATGATTTACGGGTCTCCTATGTTGAGCCTGCCTCTCCTGCAGCCGCTGCAGGCATTAAAAGAAGCTGGCGTATTATCTCTATCAACAACAATACTTCCATCCAAACAGACGATGCAAGCATCAGCCGGATCCAAAATGCTATTTTTTCCTCTTCGTCGGCAACGATAGGATTCAAACGCCCCGGCAATGCCGATACCACCATAACCCTTACCGCTGCCTCTTACCAGGAAAAACCTGTGTACCTGGATAGTATTTATACCGTTGGCGATAAAAAAGCAGGGTATCTGGTGTATAACTCGTTCCTGGGAAATATGGACAACGTAAAGAGTATTTTCAGCACAGTGTTTAATCATTTCAGCAACGAGGGCATCAATGACCTGATCGTTGACCTGCGGTATAACGGCGGGGGATACGTGGAATTGCAAAATGAGCTGGCCAATTACCTCGTTCCGTCCTCCGGCGATAAAGAAGTAATGCTTAAAGAACAATTCAACGACAATTACAAAAGCCGCTTCGATACTACTATTTATTACAGTAAAAAAGGTGCCCTTAACCTGGACCGCCTGTTTTTCATTACAACAAAAAATACGGCATCCGCAAGTGAGCTGCTCATTAACAGCCTTAAGCCATATATAAACGTAAAGCAGGTGGGCAGAGCAAGTCATGGAAAAGCCGTTGGGTATTTTGATATACCGGTTGGCGACTGGTATGTGTTTCCCGTATCATTCCGGACCGTTAATAAAAACGGAGAAGGAAATTATTTTGATGGCTTGCAGCCCGATGCAACGGTGAATGATGGTTTGGATAAGGACTGGGGCGATGTAACCGAAGATTGCCTGGCCAGTGCATTGGATTATATCCGTACAGGAAGTTTTTCACATATTGCTGCACGCACCCGGCAGGATATTACCACGGAAGACAACAACAGCATTTTAGGACAACACCTGTTTAAAGGAGCTGTTGAAAAGTACAGGAAAAAACCTGAATGAGGAATACCCGCTTCAACAGACAGGTCTGCATAAAGAAATACAGCAACTATTCCACGGGGGCTGACCGAAGCTGTTGGGACTGCTTCTCCCGCGCCAACATATCTTTAATTTAATACAACCCTATCGCGGTATGCCAATGACATATCATCCAGTTTGCTATTTATCAACTGGTTATGAACTTCAATTTGTTGTTCCACAAACCCGGTTTTCCTTTCAACTACAATCCCTCCGCTTTTTTCTGTTACTTTTTTGCGGAAAAAAGTAACCCAAAAGCCGCCGGGAAATTATTACCGCAATTTCCCGCAACGCTCTGATGAAGCTTTAGTACTACTGTGAATTCAGCAACAGAGCCCTGATACGTTTGCTGATAACTTAGCCGACTTAGGATACTTACAAATCAGAAAGCTGTGACAAACAAATGCAACTTGTCACGGCGCAATGATGGAGGCGCCGCCTAATTAGTAACTCGCAGTGACGAAAAAAAATTACCGTTATTGCGAGCCGCCAGATCAATTAAAGAGCATTACGAATGATGGGAGGAGAAGCAATCTCAACGATTGATTTACATTGGGACTGCTTCTCCCGCCACAATATCCGCGTTCAATTCAAACGCTCATGTAGGCGGTATCGCAGTGACGAAAAAAAATTACCGTCATTGCGAGCCGCTGGATCAATTCAAAAGCATTATGAATGACGGGAGGAGAAGCAATCTCAACGATTGATTTACATTGGGACTGCTTCTCCCGCCACAATATCCGCGTTCAATTCAAACGCTCATGTAGGTGGTATCGCAGTGTCCTCAAAAGTGTTGTTGGTGGAACAATTCAAAGAGTTTCCATAAAATGTAAATATGTTTGTACATTTATGTTTTGGATATACCATCTTCTTCCATTCAATGTATTCAACATGCCCAGATCAATTTACACCCTGCTGCTTTTACCCCTGTGCTGTATGTGCTTTGCCCAGCAAAAAGCAACTGTTCCTGCCGGTCTTAAAACCAGTATCCGGAACGATCCATACTTTGCCTTTGTAAAAGAAAAGGCGCTGGAGGTAATGAAAACGGGGTTTAACGCCGGGGATGGCTATCGCGAAGTATGGATTAGGGATTATAATACATTTATAGAGCTTGCCGCGGAAGTGAATCCGAAAGAAGTATTAAAAGAAAACCTGCTGGTGTTTTTCAGGATGCAGGGCGATGACGGGAATATCATTGACGGGTTTACTCCCGCAGAAAAAATAGGCAAAGGCGAAACTGATTTTTCTTATTCAAAGCTGGAGCCGCGGTATGCCGGTCATAAAAACACCGTGGAAACCGACCAGGAATCGTCGCTGATACAGGCGGTTTATAAATACATACAACTAGCCGGCGACAAAACCATCCTGGATGAAAGGATCGGCACCAGATCTGTTGCCGGCCGGATGGAATGGAGCATGGATTTTTTAATGCAGCACCGGTACAATGAAAAATACGGGCTGCTCACCGGAGCTACCACCGCCGACTGGGGCGATGTGCAGCCCGAGCACGGCTGGGGCGTTGACCTCGATGCCAATACCCATCCGGCTATCGACATTTATGACAACGCCATGTTTATCATAGCGCTTGACAATATGATGGAACTACTGCCGGCTACAAAAGCCAAATGGCAGCCTGTAAGAAAGCAGATCGCTGACCACTCCATGAAATACTTATGGAATGAAAAAGAGCAGAAATTTATTCCTCATATTTATCTTAAGGATTCTCCATTCCCGGCAGACTTTGATGAAAATACCATTTACTATTTCGGAGGAACCGCTATTGCCATTGAAGCGGGATTGCTGAATAAAAAAGAAATTAAAGCTTCGCTGGATGAAATGATAAAAAGAGTAAAACAGGCAGGCGCTCCATCCATAGGATTGACCCTGTACCCTCCGTATCCAAAAGGGTATTTTGCCAACCCGATCATGAACCCGGAATACAGCTATCAAAACGGTGGCGACTGGACATGGTTTGGCGGAAGAATGATACAACAATTGATAAAGCATGACTTTATAAAGGAAGCATACGAGCAGATTCAACCGATGGTAAAAAGGGTAAAAGATAATAACGGGTTTTACGAATGGTATTCAATAGACAATAAGCCCCGAGGTTCCGGTACCTTCAGGGGGGAGGCTGGCGTATTGTATACCGCCATCAGGATGTTTGAAAAAGCGACCCGGTAACAACCCGCTAAAATTCCAGCGTTCTTGTTTTACCATTGGTGCCGGTAATTGTAACAGCTTTTATGTTCTTATGCATGCTTAAAAACCGTGCAGATTGTGATAAAAAGGAAGATCCGTAATAAAATTCCTGTTTTTGTTTTCTGCCGTCTGTAAATAATAATTCGGCATTTACCTCTCCCGGCAGCAAGGGAATATGAACTGTTTCTTTTTTTAGTTTGAATACCTTTAGCGCCCCCCGGTTTTGCGCGGCAGCCAGTAAATACCTGTCCTGCTTACCCGTTAATTTAACCAACGCCTTACCATTGGCAGGAATAAAAATGCCACTCTGTAATATTGACAAAGCTGTAAAGTTTCCTTTACCATCTCCTTTCAGCAACAATCCATTCATGGCATCATACCTTCCTGTCGTTATTTCATTTCCATAATCATTGGTATTGATCACTATGTCAAGATTTCCATCACCATCAAAATCATCCGCTACCATACCGTTCAAGGCCGACCATTGCGCCTCTTTCGGTAATGGTACCAGGGTAAATTTTCCCCCGCCATCGTTGCGGCAATAGCCTGAATTAAAGTTGTTCGCCTTCAGGATAAGCGCCCCATTTATTTGCTCCGGCGAAAGAACCTGGCCCATAGTAGCAGTGGCGTATGACTGATAGTCCTTGAACTTCGAACGCATCGACTCCATTTGCCTGATCATATCGTCACGCAAATGCACGGGAAATTCTTTCTTTACGGTATCCTGCAGGCTGGCCGGCAGGTACAGGGAAAGAAACATATCATATACGTTGTTGTTATCAAAATCTTTGGCGTATATACGAACAGGGTATTGATCCGTAGCTTTATAAAAAGTGTTTTTGCCCAAATTACCAATTACATAGTCCATATCCCCGTCGTTGTCAAAATCGCCGGGCACAATACTCGTCCACCACCCCGCCTGGCCGTCAATACCTGTAGCCGAAGTAATATTTTTAAAGACCCCTTTTTCATTTTTTAAAAATGTCAGCGGCATCCACTCTCCCGCCAATAAGACATCCGTCCAGCCATCATTGTCAAAATCAGTAAACAGCGCGTCACTTACAAGCCCGATACGATCCAGGGCTCCGGCAACCTCATGCGTTACATCGGTGAATTTTACCTGTCCGTTTTGTGAGTCATTGCGATAGATAAAGCAGGAAACCGGTTTGGGAAAATGCCAGGGATCTACCCTGCCCGCTACCAACAGGTCAGGATCGCCATCTCCGTCATAATCTGCCGCGCGCACACATGATTTGCTGGTAAGATTTTGAGGGATGGCAGTAGTATCGGGTGTGAAATTTCCTTTGCCATCGTTTACCAAAAACAGATCCTGGTAAACAGCGGCATTGCTTTTGCTTTCATAACCTCCCCTTGCAATGTACAGATCCAGGTCGCCGTCGCCGTCGGCATCCAGCAATACCATTCCCATATCCCGGAAGCTGCCGGTTTTTATTTCCCGCGATGGAAGGACAGCCTTTTGAATAAAAGTTCCATTGGACTGTTGCAGGAAGGCGGTTGCTTCAGCAACATCGTTTCCGCCCGCGATCATATCGTCCAATCCATCGCCATTGATATCTCCTGCCGCCAGGGAAGGGCCATACTCCGAAAACTTATGATGCAGTAACTTTTGAACAGCAAAGTCGTTGACGTCTGTTTGCCTGTGAACATACCCGATGCCCAGCTCATTGCTTATTTCTGTAAACAGGTTATTTTGGGCAAACGTCGGTGTTTGCCAGGAATAGGTTTCGCGTGCGTTCTTTTTATCAACCCGTAAAGTTTGGTTCGCCGCCACATTTTTGATCACTTCCCTTACGCCCCCGGGCCATTTGACAATTACCGAATCAACAGTCTGCACATTTTTCAATCCAAAATAAGGCTCGAGCTGAACGGTGGACAAATAGCCCCGATAAGGCGTTTGCTCATATACCTGTAAGCTGTCTCCATAATGTACTTCAATCCATGTCCCCAGCCCGTTTATATTGAGCGAATCGCCCGTTAAGTGCACAGACAGGTAATTCTTTCCCGGGGTTTTGGAATCAGCTACCGTATTTTTATACACGGAAGCCTTATCATTGATATTGCTGATCACTATATCCAGATCGCCGTCATTATCAAGATCGGCATATACGGCGCCATTCGCGTAAGAAGCCTCCATCAACCCCCAGCCGGCCGATACATCCGTAAAAGTGCAGTCACCATTGTTACGGAAAGCATAATTGTGCAGCTTCACTTCAGGTATTTTAGAAAGAAAATAAGACTTATCGGGCACATACATGGATTGTTCCCGCAACATGATGAAATCATGATCGGTGATATCCTTTGGGAAACCGTTCGTTACTACCAGGTCCCTGTATCCGTCATTATCAAAGTCGGCCACCAGTGGCGCCCAGCTCCAGTCCGTTTCTGTTACGCCCGAAAAAAGGCCGATATCGGCAAAAACAGGATCCCCGGTAGAATCGCCTGCATGTACGCGGGGTCCGAGATTCAGTTGCAGGGTATTTCTTACATACTGGTACTGGTATCTATAAAATTCATTCAGTTGGGATATCCGGTAGTTACCGGGGTTCAGCATCATCTTCTTCCTGTAATTATCTTCAGGGTTCATATCCAGTTCAATGATATCCGCTAACCCGTCGTTGTTAATGTCAGTCACATCCAACCCCATGCCATTGGCAGAAGTATGCTTCAGATAAGAAGAAGCTTTGTCTGTAAATGTTCCGTTGCGATTGTTAATGTATACAAGATCGTTGGCGATAAAATCGTTGGCTACTATGATGTCTTTCCACCCGTCTTTGTTAATATCCGCTACAGATACACCATGACCATATCCTTCTATGGTAACCCCTGCCTGTTTGCTCACATCTGTAAACAATATGTTGCCGGTAACGCTGTCGCGGTCGTTCCTGTATAAACGCCCGGTACTGGGAAAAGAGCCGTCAACAACTTTGGGTTTGAATACAGAAGGGTTCACCCCGGGTACTATTTCATTCACCAGCAAATACATGTCCAGGTCTCCGTCATTGTCATAATCAAAAAAAGCGGCCATGGTAGAATGAGTTGTATCATCTAATCCATATTGCCTTGCCATCTCTTTAAAAACAGGAACTCCCTTTTCATTGTTTCCCTGGTTAATATACAGCAGGTTCCTTCTTCTCTCCGGGTCTTTATCCATCGAGGCGCAAACATACAGGTCCTGTTTCCCGTCGTTGTTAATATCAACTACTGCCACTCCCCTGCACCATTTTCCTTCACCGCTCACGCCCGCTTCAGCGGTAACGTCCTCAAACTTAAACGACCCTTTGTTTACATACAGTTTGTTCGAAACCATATTGCCGGTAAAATATATATCCTTCAGCCCGTCTCCGTTAAAATCGCCGATGCCTACGCCGCCGCCATTATAGAGATTGGTATTATCAATAGGGTTCAATGAGTCTGTTTCGCTGATAGTATTATTAAAATGAATGCCCGAATAGCCGGCGTTTACCGGCTGGAACAAAGCGGAGTTTTGTTTGCAGGAGAAGAAAGAATTAGAAACAAACAGGAAGATCAAACCCGGAAAGAAAAATCTCATATACTGGTGGTTTTGGAAACCGGTTTATCGCATCGATACAAACAATATTACACGTGCAAAAACAGGTAATAATAAAAGTAAATAAAAAATATGTTAATTGTTTTTTTTAACTATATTTGGTCAATGTATGTATGTAAATACATACACACTTACGCGCAGGATGGCACAGGACAGTGATCGAAAAGAAACACCGCATCTAACCTTTAAACAGCAACGGAACTGGCTCCGGGTAACGTGCTTAGCTGACTGTGAGGCTTTCGCCAGGGGGAATAAGTTTTATAATTCTGTATACTTCATTAACCAATAAAACAGCACTTGCATGCATACCAACACTTCCTGAGGGTGAGCTTCCCTTTTATAAGGTAATCTTTCCTACTCATTGTATTTATACTTAAGACTCCAAATCAACATTATTCATTATTAACGGCTTGACATGAAATCGAAACTGCTGCCATCTGTGTGGATCAGATCCACATATGCATTTTTGGGATTCATACTTCCCTTCGTTTTCTTTTCCGCGGTACGGGCGAATAACAACCCGCCTTTATTAAAGCATGCTGAAAAGAATACTTTTCCGGAATTGAATAACCGGTTTTTCCAGGACACCACAGTGAAGGGCAGGATTACCGATGATACCGGTAATGGTATTGAAGGCGCCAATATACTGGAAAAGGGCACTACCAACGGAACACTTTCTGACGCAAACGGCAATTATTCACTGAGAGTAAAAAGCAGGAACAGCGTACTGGTAATATCATTTGTAGGATATACCAACAGGGAGATCACGGCATCATCTGCCGCCCAGGCAAATGTGCAACTGGAGTCTCTCTCAAAAAGCCTGGAAGACGTGGTGGTGGTAGGCTATGGCACACAAAAACGTTCCGAGCTTACCAACGCGGTGGTACAGACCACGGGCGCCGAAATAAAAAAATCGACCAACCTGTCTGTTTCCAACTCCCTGGCCGGCAGATTGCCAGGCTTGTTTGTAGCGCAACAAAGCGCGTCGCCGGGCTTTGACGACGCACAGATACTGGTGAGAGGCGCCAAAACGTACAGGAATACTTCCGCCCTGATCGTAATAGACGGGGTAGCCAATGCAGACCCGGACGGTTTGAACAGGCTCGATCCCAATGATATTGAATCCATTTCGGTATTGAAAGACGCTTCTGCCGCTATATATGGCGCACAGTCCGCCGGCGGTGTTATACTCGTTACTACCAAACGCGGTAAATCAGGAAAAGCTGCTTTTGATTTTTCCAGCACTTTTTCCTGGCAGTCGCCTACCATGAAGGTAAAGCCGGCAGACGTTTATGAATATATAGATGTGCTGAACAAACGCAGGGAACTGGAAGGCACTCCTCCTGATTTTCCACAGGAAGTGATTGACGCCTTCAGGAACGGGACAAGGCGCGCTGAGAACTGGTACGACGCGCTGGTAGATCCACCGGTAGGACAAAACAGGCAATCGCTGACCATGCGGGGCGGTACAGACAAAGTAAGATACTTTGTATCTGTTGGAACCGCTTACCAGGGTGGCATTATGCGGGGCGATGATAAAACCAAAGTAAAGCAATACAATGTAAGAAGCAATATTGATGTTTCGGTAACCAGCAACTTTGAAGTTGGGCTCGACCTTTCCGGACGTGAAAAGGCAACAGAACTGCCTCAAAGCGGCCCCGGCGGCGACGTAGGCGCTTTTGCTTCCACAAGCCCGTTGCAGGAAGCCTATATCGGCGGAGACTACAGGTACCCCGGGGAAGGCTGGTCGCACTTAAACCCTGTGGCCAGGTTGCTCAGCCCGGGCTATCGCAGGTATAAAGCCGATGTTTTAAGTGGTACAGCTCGTTTCAAATGGAATATCCCTTATGTGAAGGGATTAACGCTCGATGGATTTACTTCTTTGGTTAAAACATACGAGTTCCGAAAAGTATTTAATTATGTTTGGCCATACTACGAAAAGGATCCCAATACTGGTGAAATAATACAAAAGCAGTCAAGAACCGTGGAAGACATTGGCTTAAGACAAGACTTTTACCAAAGTCAGCGGATTACCAATAACATCAAGCTGTCGTATAATACAACAATAAACAATGATCATAAAATTGGTGTATTTGTAGCGTACGAACAAATGGATTTTAGAGCTGATACCATGTGGTACCAACGCCTGGGATATGACTCTCCGTTACTTGATGAGCTTTTTGCAGGCAGCCCCAACCGCAATAACTGGCTGGGAGATGGCTGGCCGGCGGAAAATGCGAGGCGTAATTATTTTGGCAGGATAAGCTATGATTACAAGAGCAAGTACATGCTGGGCTTTAGTGCGAGGTATGATGGCTCTACCATCTTTCCCCAAAGCAGACGATATGGTTTCTTTCCCCAGGCATCCGCAGCATGGGTGGTTAGCAACGAATCCTTTATGCCCCAGAATATATTCAGCAATTTTAAGATCAGGGCTTCCTGGGGACAACTGGGTAACGACCGCGTAAATCCCTTCCAGTACCTTTCCGTATTTGGTTACGGAGCAGGATGGGTAGTGAACGGTGCAGATGCAAGGGGACTTACACAGATTGTGGACGGGAACCCTAATATTACCTGGGAAGTAATGGAATCTACAGACCTGGGGATAGAGCTCGGTTTTTTACAAAACCGCCTCACTTTTGAACTTGACCTGTATAAGAATAAAACATCCAATATCCTGGGAAGAAGACAGGCCTCCATTCCCGGCTATACCGGTCTGTCGCTGCCAGACGAGAACATAGGAAAGATGGATAATAATGGATTTGAGATCCAGGCAGGTTACAGGCAAAACATCGGTAATGTAAGCATGCGCCTGAATGCCAACTTTGCTTATACACAAAATAAGATCGTATATTTTGATGAAACACCCCAGTCTGAACCTTACCAGAAACTGGAAGGTCAACCGCTGGGCTCCGGATTGTTATACAAGGCAATCGGCATTTACAGGAGCCAGGACGACCTGGATAAAAATGTAAATTATCCCGGAGCAAGGATTGGTGGGTTGATCTTCGCGGACCTGAACAACGATGGAGAGATCAACAGCAGGGACAGGTACATGTTCAATACAACGCTGAACAACGGCGCATTGCTGGTACCAATGATGTTTGGGTTGAACATTGGGCTGGACTATAAGGATTTTGACCTGTCCATATTATTAGCAGGTCAAAGCGGCGCCAAATGGAGGCTGTCAAACGGATTTAATTCAGGAGCGGGTGGTAACGGGCTCAGGTATGTAGCACTCAACAGCTTCGACCTGGATAACACGAATGCGGCGTTGCCTATGATCTCTCCTACAGGTTTTGCTGCGGAGAACAGTGATTTTTATTACCACAAAGCTACCTGGATGAGGTTGAAATCCGCACAATTGGGATACACGCTACCCCGGAACCTGCTTACTAAATTCAGGATCTCCGCGCTGCGCCTGTACGTATCGGGCGATAACCTGTTCATGATCTTCAATAACCTTAGCAAGTACGGAGCCGGTGACCCCGAAACCGCGCCTCAAACCGGCAACGGTGGGGTATACCCGATGATGAGAACGATCAGCGCAGGTCTTAACATTACTTTCTAATACTTTTTGTATGAAAAATATTTTGCTTGATAAAACAATTAAAAAGGTAACGGTGATCATACTGGCAGGTGTCATTGCATCTGTTTCCTGTAACCGCGACCTGCTTAATAAAAAGCCTTTGAATGCAATATCGGAAGATGCTGTTTTCAATGATGCTACTTTTCTTCAGAACTACGTATACAATGTGTACAATGGCATTAAACCGCCATGGAGCCCCGGCAGCGGCGGTTATGAAACATTAACAGATATTGCAGTGTCTCAGCCCGAAACACACGACAGGGCCGGAGGGATCCGCAATTATACTGATCGCATTATTACGCCCGATAATATTACCGGTCTTACCAATTTATGGAATGATGAATACAGCTATATCCGGAAAGCCAATATCTTTTTTGAAAAAACAGCAACTTCCAGCATTCCTGAAGACAAGCTCAATCCCATGAAAGGAGAGGTTCATTTTTTAAGGGCCTGGATGTATTTTGAGCTGGTACGCACCTATGGCGGCGTTCCCCTCATCACCCAAAGCTTCAAGCTGGACGATGAAAGCTTTGACGTAGCCAGGAATTCTTTTAGCGACTGTGTAGCTTTCATCCTGCAGGAATGTGATAACGCCATCGGCTTCTTGGATGGCGTACCGGTGAACGAAGGAAAGATCAGCAAAAATGCCGCGCTGGCTCTAAAAGCAAGAGCGCTGCTGTATGCGGCAAGCCCGTTGAACAACCCGGCAAACGACCGGGCTAAATGGGAGGCCGCGGAAGCAGCTACCAAAGCGGTGCTGGATGCCGGTTACACGCTTCATGAAACCACCGACGATATATTCACCAAGCCGCTTAAAAACGACGAAACCATTTTCGGTAAATCGTATACCCCGTCAACAAGAATACCCGACTGGGGATACAACTATGATTATTGGCCAAGCGGCTTTGACGCCAGGCAACGGTTGATGCCAACGCAGACCTTTGTGAACATGTTCCAGATGACCAACGGCCAATATCCTTACCAGGCCGATGGGATTACTGTAAATGCCGCTTCCGGTTATGATCCTCAAAAACCGAATGAAAACAGGGACCCGAGGTATTATACAAGCGTTCTTTATCCGGGGGGTGGACCTGTATATATACAGGACGGATCAAAGACCACGCACCGGTTGTACGAATACTGGGAAGACGCAAACCCCAACCCGGACAACGTCGCTCCTTATGCAAATCCCAACAAAGTAGACCCGGAGAATGGACAAACGTTGTTTGATTTTGGCAGGGATTCTAAAACGTATTGGGTAAAAGGACTTACCCCTTTCCACTGGAGAGTACAAACAGGGTATACCTTCAGAAAGCTCATGGATTTTGACGGGCCGCGCGCCAGTTATGACTTTAATTACAACCAGGTAACTGTATTCATGAGGTTAACTGAATTTATCCTGAACTATGCTGAAATACAAATAGCCCTGGGCGATGAAGACAAGGCGCGCCAGTACATTAACATGGTCAGGAGCAGACCTTCTACCAATATGCCTGCTATTACCAGCAGCGGCGCCGACCTGGTACGCGACTACAGGAATGAAAGAGCGATTGAGCTGCACCTGGAAGATCAGCGTTTCTTTGATATCATGCGCTGGAAAGCCGCCCCTGGTATGATCGATATCCCGATCCGCGGGCTTACCAGCGTAAAGATGGACTGGACGGGCGCACAGGCAGGAGATCTGCTTGGTAAATTATCTTACACTTACGGCGAAATTCCTGAAGCTGAAAAAAGAGTGCCCTGGCCCGGAGACTATTATTATCTTTTTCCCATTCCAAACGATGAGGTAAGAAGAAGCAACGGAGCGCTGGAACAAAATCCGGGCTATTAAAGATTGCAGTTAATTGAGTGAAAATAATAGAAAAGGCTGTCTGATAGGGCAGCCTTTTCTTTGACCAGAACGGCGGGAGACGCAATTGTTGAACGGTTGTACTGAGAAAACCTATAAGGTTTGCAGCGCTGCAATGCTGCCCGGCAAACCTTATAGGTTTATCCAACACTAAAACAAAGTATACATTAACTCAACCGCTCGCCCGTCTTTGCGAGTCCGCCCGGATAAGGGTTTGATGTAAATGTATCTTGCGGCGGACGAAGCAATCCTCGCAGTTTGAAGAATGATGGTACAAAAGTTGAACATATAACCTACCTGTTTTAAAATTTAGCTACTTTGTTTTTTACCGGCTTTACCGTACGGAGGTAATCATAGATGGCCCCAAGGTCTTTTTCACTCATGCTGCCATACGTTGTCCAGGGCATGGGCGTATTAAAGTCACTGGGCTTTGCTGCTGCTTTGGCATAACCGGGATCGCTATACATTTTAAAGCGCCTGATAAACATCTCCTTTGTCCAGCCTCCAATACCTGTTTCCATATCAGCCGTAATATTTGCGGAATACACTTTGCCTGATGGTATATGAAACCCGCTGCCTCCGCCAAACTCCGTGCCTGGTATTATATCACCTTTATCTTCCTTTGAATGGCATTGCACGCAACTCGCCATATTCACCAGGTATCTGCCGTATTCAACAGTATTGTTTGTATCGGGCTGCGCATTTAATTCAGCTTTGGCAGGAAATGTGTTCACGAGAATATTCAAAGGAAAATCAAGCTCACGTTCCGGAATATTACTTTCAACAGGTTTTAATGTTCTTATATAGGCAATAATGGAATAAATATCCTCCCGGCTCATTGCCGCATACCGCTCAAAAGGCATTAACGGAAAAATAGCGGAGCCATCTTTGCTTACCCCTTCCGTAATGGCACGCAGTATTTCGCCATCGCTCCAGTTGCCAAGCGCGTATGGTGTGATGTTTTTGGAGTAAAGATTACCGGGGAAATCCATCTCCCTCGTAAAACCCTCACCGCCGGCGCCAAAAGCGGAGGAGTCAACCGGGCCTGCAAAAAAGCTAAAATCACGCTTTGAATGACATGCCATGCATACAGCCGCACCGTTAGCAAGGTATTTACCCCTTGTTACCCTTTGAGGTGTAATATCAATCTTTATATCCGGTGCGGTGTCAGCATGTGGCATTGCATATGCAACGTAGGCCGCTGCAATTATTATTAATGCTGCAGGAATGGTAATGGATATAATGATAATTTTTAAAACCTTTTTCATTTTTATAATGAATTAATTAGCCTGCCTGTACACAAAATCCCTGAGGCTGATGATAAGATCGCCATTGTTTTTACTTAGCGTATATTTTGTAGGATAATACCCGGACAGCTGAAACTTTGCAGGCTGCGGAATGCTGCGCTCAAAAACATTGTTTGCGTCAATAAAAGCCTTGGTTATCATTGGCTCCAAAAAAGTTACCCTGCCGTCATAACTGCCATAAATAAACGTTTCTGTAAAAGGCTGCCCGTTCAGTTCCGGCGTAGTTGCATCAACCCAGTGTGTGCCCATTTTTTCAACACCACCCGGCACAGGAAAATAAGTGGCAGGGAAATAATCAGGTGCAGGAAAAATGACAAACTTTGAGCTGTCTGTTTCAAAAGCAGGAATATTCAAACGACCTGCCTCGGTCTGCATATAAAAATGAAAATCAAAATGAGGCACTGTATAAATAGGTGCAGGTTCATGCCCTTCAGGGTTCCAGTCAAGCAGGGCATGTGTGAACGGGAGTGATGTTATCTTGCTGTTAAACGAAAGCGAAACGCTGTTTACATGCTGATGCCCGCCACCGGAGCTTACCAGGCTTTCCATCGCTTCTTTATTTACCACGATCGAAGCTGTAAGCGGCTTACCGTCATGGCCCAATTGCACAGAAGTCCATGCTTTACCATGCTGAAATTCCAGCTCAGGGCCTTTTAATTCTTTGTAATGATTGTCTTTGTCTTTTTTACATGAAGTGAATACTGCTGCCGCAATGCAGCAAAGAATAAATAACCTTTTCATTGTTTGAATGTTTAAAATATGCCTGCCAATGCAGGCGTTTATTAATAAGAGTGCAAAATTGCTTTTGAAAAAAATGTATTACTATAACCGAAATGTCCAATGGACGTCACTACATCCGGGGATTCAAATTGGTCAATGTTTGAAATGGAACAAATGATCACCTCACAAGAAGCATTTTCCTGCTCCCGGCCAGCTTGTTATCCACCAATAAGCTGTACGTATAATTACCAGGGGCAAATGCTGATGCATCTATATGTACAACACCTTTACCTGCTCCTGGTAATGTTATTTGCCTGATTGTTTTACCGCTCATATCTGTGATAACAATTTGTGCATTATTACACCTGGCCGGTAAGGTATAGCTTACAACAGTTGTATTACTGAAAGGGTTGGGTGTGTTTTGTTCAAGCGATGCACCGGGGATGCTTTTTACAGGTAACGGCCTACTATTCCCTGTTTCCGGGTTGCTTACTAATGCTTCAAGTTGCTCAATTCTTTGTTCCAGCAGCTCATTCTGTTTCGACAATTCCTGGACTGCTTTTACCAGCGGCACAACAAAATTATCATACCGCAGTCCATACAAACCGTCTTTAGTTACTGGCTTATCAACACCGCTGAATTCAAAATTCAATTTCTTTGCGGCGGCCTCAACATCCTGCGCTACAAAACCATCGTGAATGATTTTACCGGCCCCGTCAATTGACCTGGCGCTAATATCTTCGGCATTACTTCTTATATTGTCATTATGAATGCCCGAATTTTTATTAAGATGAGCATGCAGGTTTCTTGTATCTACCGTGTAGGTTATCGGCTTTAATGCATTGATGAACGCCAGCCCGGGAACGTCTTCCTTAATATCTCTTTTATAACGTCCGTCAGAAAAAGTAGTCCAGCCTACCTGCCCGCCGATTGAAGTAACAGCAGTATTACCCAGCCGCACCTGGTTTGAAGCCGTTGCCCGCGCCAGGTAACCGATGGAAGTTGAATTGCTCACAAGGTCGAAGCTGTTAGGACCGGAATAAGCGCCTAATGCCGTGTTTTGAATACCTGTTTTGTTGATCTGCAAAGCGCTGTATCCGATACCTGTATTATACTGCCCGGTGGTATTGCCGCTCATTGCGGTTACACCCATCGCGGTATTAAAAACGCCGCCTGTATTATGGTACATTGCGCTTACACCTATGGCAGTATTGACAGAGCCTTTTGTGTTGTTGTATAAAGCCCTCGTTCCGATTGCGGTGTTTTCATATCCGGATATAGTATTAAACAGCGCTTTCGATCCTACTGCCGTGGTATAGCTTTCATAACTATATATATCGCCTGTGAAGTTATACAATGCCGAATCGCCTATAGCGACTGTATTATTATTCCGTACGCTTTTAAACATTGCCATCGTGCCTATAGCCACATTAGAATAACCCCTGGTGTTGCTGTACATTACATATTTGCCTAAGGCCGTATTATCATTACCGGTTTGGTTTTGCCACAGCGCAGAATACCCGTATGCTGTATTGTTATTACCACTAACGTTGTTGTAAAGCGACCATGTTCCTGCAGCGCTGTTATATGAGCCTGTTGTATTTAAGTAGATGGAAAAATGCCCGTTTGCAACATTATCCCTGCCTGAAGTATTGTTGTATAGCGCACTGTAGCCTGATGCCGTATTGTTAATGCCGCCGCTTAGTTTACCCAATGCATATGCTCCTATACCCGTGTTGTTATTTCCTGTTATACCTGTACTGCCGGCGTTGGCGCCCACAAAGATATTCGATGTCCCGGTAGCATGCAATGTTACCTGTTTATTCAGGTAAAGCCTGCCAGAGGCATATATGTTTCGCCATGCAAGCAAATCACTGCCCAGGTCTATAGCATTGCTGGTATTGGGCAAAAGGCTTTGATTTACAGCGGTTGGAGCGGTAAGATTAGATAATGATTTATTCGTTTGCGCGTTACTGTTATATTGACACAGCGCTGAAAACACTATGGCTGTTATGCATAATTTTGTTTTCATTTGTTTTATTTTTATGGATTGATGATTTGATTTGCCAGGGGTAAAAACAACTTTTTTAAGTTGACTAACGTATCAGCAGAATGCCGGCAGGGGGATGGGCTCAAGCATTATTGCCTGCACGCTGTTCCTGATTTCTTCTGTAACCGCGGTATAATTTTTTGCAAGCCCCGGTACAATGGTTTTGCTTTCCAGTAGCTGCCATATATCCCTTTTACTAAACCCCAGTTGCTGTAATGAGGTGGAAGGAATATTAATTTGCAATTCGTCTACGGCATGTATTACAGGTTTTCTAAAGGCAGGAGCATATACTTCCGCAATGGTGGCATAATGATAAACCTCATCTTTCCTGCGCACAAAAAATTCAATAACGCGGACTTTGGCAGTGTTACGCCCGCTTTTAAACGAATCCTGTAACCATAAGGGAATTGGCGTAATAAAGACATCCAGAACATTTTTTTGAATAGCAAATCCCTTTGCTTTAAAAGCCCGGCCAATGCCTGTTCCGCCTTTTATATCATTGTTTATGCTGCACATTTCTTCTGATTGTCGCCAGTCGTCATTTTTGAAAGTGATGGCATACGTTGTCGTAACCATGTCTTCATTTACCAATAGCGCTTCTCTTACACGATCATCGTCATATAACACCTGAACAGTGATCGTTTTGTATTTTTGTTCAAGCATTTCCGTATGAAGCAAGCCGCCGGGGCTATAAGATACCTGCTGTTTCATTTTATTTCAACATATAGCGGTTTAATAAAAAAGTAGCCAGTAACAGCACAGCATTTACAGAAAACATAGCTTGCATAAGCATCCTGATTTTTCTTCATTATAGTAAAATGGCTTAGCTGTTATAAAAAAACTGTTCCCTGATAATCTTGTCATCTTTCCAGTGCTGAACGCTTACCTGTGTATAATTGCGTACGCCCAATGCGGCATGCGTGTAATCATATCTCCACATAACAAATGATTATTAAGAATGTAGCGCTGAGAAAACCTGTAAGGGTTGCAGCGCAGGTAATTTCCCCCTTTCGGGGGACTAAGGGGGGCTTGCCCGGCAAACCTTATAGGTTTATCCGACATTACTCACCCAAAAGAACCAGGCTAACGCTTAGGGTATAAAATTGTGACGGTCTTACAATTGGTGATAGCTTTGGCGCCATGCATTATTCCTGAGGGTACAAAGCTCATCATACCTGGTTTCAGTATGCCGGTTTCATTACCGATCCGCATTTCAAGCTCACCTTCCAGAATGATATCAACAGCTTCGTTCACGTGATTGTGCAATGGGATTTCTGCCTCAGCTTCAAGTGTTGTATAAGCCACCGTAAAGTTTTCCGCCCCAAAATAAGATGCTGTTGCTCCCGGCAGCCTGTCTTTTATTTCAAGCCCGTGTAATGCAATAAAATTTTTCATTGTTTTTTAAATTGTTTATCTGTTAAAGAGTTAAGAAATGCTTCCAGGTCATCTTTCTCCCGCTGTGTTAAGCCTAATGGTTTTGCCAGCACGCTGTCTATGTTAACAGCACCCGGAACCACCTTACGCGGATCATCATAAAACGCTATTACTTCTTTCAACGTTTTGAGCATACCGTTGTGCATATATGGCGCCGTAACGGCCACATTCCGCAACCCCGGTGTTTTAAACTTCCCTGCATCATTGGTGTTATGTGATATAACCGACCTTCCGCTGTCGTTCAGGTTTTTCCCGTCAAACAGCCCGATATTCCTGAACTCGTTTGTTGTGAAATTTGAGCCGAAATGGCATTGAATACATTTGCCGGTTGTATTGAAAACAGCAAAACCACGTTTTACCGCATCGCTTACAGCGGTTGAATCATCATAAAACTTCCAGTTATCAAAGTCGCTGTCGCTTGTTTCTAAGGTGCGTTCAAATGCCGCAATGGCTGAAGCAAGATTTTCTTTTGTCGGCTCATTGTTAAATATCTTCTTAAAATAATTCCTGTATTGATTGCTTTGCCTCAACCGCTGTATAGCTTCCTCAAGCGGCAAATTCATTTCATCAGGATCTTCTATCGGCATCAATGCCTGCTGTTCCAGGTCTTTTGCCCTGCCATCCCAAAAAAATATGTTTTGCAAAGCCATATTCATTGAAGACGGCGTATTCCTCTTTCCTTTCTTTCTACCAACACCAATACTTACTGCTGATGTATCAGCGAAGGCATGATCGGGCTTATGGCAGCTCGCGCAACTGATGGTTTTATCTCTTGAAAGTATCGGGTCAAAAAACAGCAGCTTGCCAAGCCCCGCTTTATCTGCAGGCTCTTCATGTTTAAAAGCGTTCAGCGAAATAAATACGGCTATTGCTAAAACAAAAAGTATAATAGCTTTCTTTTTCATTACCGGGCGACTACTTTTTTATTCTCCCAAGGATCAGCCTCGACATACCGGCATTTCGTTCCGCGCAGGTATCTTCAACAGGCTCAAACCGTATTGAATCGTTGTTACTGAAAAAATGAATAATGTAAATTCCCTTTGCGCCGTTGCACCCGTTATCGGTAAATGAAAAAGTGCTGTCCTGTAATTCGTAATTACCGCTTACAAATGGCTTCTTGTTTATATAGCCTTCAAAGCTTCCGTCTTCTTTAAATACCACGCCTGTAATATTTCCTTTTTCTGATCGTTTTGATTCCCATCTGCCTGCAAGCTTTTTTTCGGAAGTAAAAGCCAGCAGTGCGATAAAAAAGGCTGAAATAGTCATTGCTTTCATATTGCTTGTTTTAATTTTAAGAATGCAAAAATGAAAAATGATTTACGCCTTTTCAATCCCTTAACCTGTGGGAATGCATCACCTACATAGGGGATTAATACAACATCAGGGCGGAATCGGAATACAAGCGACAGGATGTATATTGATCAATCAATGTCGTTTCCTTAAGAAGATATAGCGTTTTTTAGGTTAGTTCTTGATTGCCTCAAGCCGGTCCCGCCACTTGGCGGGATATCCGAAACGACCCTGCTTTTTGCTTTGAGGAGATCTGTCAGCTTCATATCATTGTTCATCAATCCCTTTGATCGGCAGTAGTACAAATCTCACGCAAAAAAGGTGGCTTATTCGGATACTGGTAACAGCGCGATAAATTTCTGCATTGCTGACTAATTAAAAATTTTATCATGATTCTTACCCTAAAGGAAACGACATTGATTGAGCAATAGTAAAACATTCAACTATTGCATCAATACTGAACAATACACCACAGCATGTATGCCCCCGTGAACTGTTATGCCGAGTACCCAACCTGATTCAGGAAAAATATAAGGATGACATTTAAGTGGCTCGCAAAGACCTTTTGACTTGGAAAGAAGAATACTTTGTTTACAGAGCTGGTTGTAAAACCAAAACACTCCAGCCACTATGTACGAGGATTGCTTCTCCCGCCGCAACATTGCTTCAACTTAAATGTTGATGCTGGCGGGATCGCAAAGACGAGCAAGTGATTGATTGCAATATGCAGACTATGGTTAAAAACAAAAGTCTGATTTTCAATTCATCCGTAATGACGTCATTATAAGACACGAGGCATCTGTGCTGGCATTTGTTACGATTTGCTTACGCCTGTAAGATTCTCACGTTTCACGATCAACTTAACAATAGCTATCACAATGCTTTGAATAATATTCAATCGTGCTGTAAAGTATTGACGGCATCCACCAGTTCAAGGGTATTCCTGACGTTTATTTTCCGGAACATAATGCTTTTGTGATTTTTGATAGTATGCACGCTGACAGACAGTTCGCTGGCAATTTCACTGTTCGTAAATCCTTTGGAAATAAGGTTGATGATATCAATTTGCCTGGGTGTTAGATTAGTTTGATGAAGCCGCGGGATATAGGTTTGTACAAGCTTCATATCGTTTCCGGTATTTTGATAAATATGCAGCTTTACATTATACAGCTTTTCTTCTGCCGTAATATCCCTGAATGCATTGAGGTAAATGTATTTTCCATCGGGGTTTTTAATTGCCATCTTTTCGTCAGCGATATTGATATAGCTGCCGTTTTTATGCTTTAGCCTGTAATGGAATTCAAAACGGAATAATAACGGATCATAAGGTTCTAATGCATTGACAAAAGCAAAGCATTGGGCAACTTCTTCATAATCGTCTTTGTGAACCAGTGTCAGGAAATCGGGCAATGACATTTTCCTGATTTCATCTGCACTATAACCAAATACTTTTTTGCAATTTGAGCTGGCATACTGAACGGAAGGTTGTTGCGACCGCTGGCATATTACAATAGCATGCTGCGGGAACAACTGTTCTGTAAATTGCATCATGCTTACAAGCGCATGATCTGCGCCCTTAATTGCAATTGCAGGATAATCATGGATAATTGATTCACTCTTTACAAATTGAAGCGGCGCCTGCATTCTTGATCTGTATGACATTGGGGAATATTTTGAACAGGCAACATACAAACGCTTTCACCTGCAGGCTATCCCTCAATCTGGTATTACCCTCACCAAATATGGGGAGACAGGATCATTTTCACTAATGAAGTTGTGACTTTATTCCTATTGCAATGCTGTATAGCCCCGGGTAATTTTGCCACATCAAATTTTTAATCATGGATATAATCATATTCGGTGCATCCGGAAGAACAGGATTGGCGTTAGTGCAACAGGCACTTTCCCTGGATCATACAGTTACAGCATTTGTAAGACAAAAAAGCAAGATGGGTACGATCAATCATAAAAACTTACACGTGATTGAGGGCGATATACTAAACCTGGAACAGGTTAAGGCGGCTATAGCCGGCAAAGATGCGGTGATAAGCGCATTAGGCGTATCGAAAACACTGCACCACGATCCGGTAGTGATTGATGGCATTGCCACGATAGTAAAAGCTATGAAGGATGAAGGTGTTAACCGTTGCATTTATCTCAGTGTTTTCCTGGCCTGTAATAAGTCGGGTCAGTTCAGCTTTTTTGCGGAAAAAATACTTAAACGGATCATTGGCAAAGAGGTAAATGATCATCAAATAAAAGAGCAATTGATTCACCGGAAAGTAGATCACTATACAATTGTAAGAGCAGCCCGGTTAACCAATAAACCCTTTACGGGAAAGTACCGGCATGGTGAAAACCTGGAGTTGAAAGCATTTCTTCCTTCCGTTTCAAGAGCCAATGTTGCACATTTCATATTACAACAGCTTACACCAGCAGCATATATTAATAAAGCTGTGCTGGTTAGTGAAAATTAAGGCCTGCCGCACAAAATCTATTATAAAAATATATAACGGAAATGGAGATGGTATTTTTGAACAGAGATATAGAGACACTACGTTCCCGCATTAAGGGTATGCTGTTGCTGCCCGGGGATGAACAATACAACCGGTTTAACAAAGCCTGGAATTTGATTGCTATACAAAAGCCTGCACTTATTGCAGTGCCGGTAACAGCAGAAGATATACAGGTTGTAGTACAATTTGCTAATGAACGCAATATTGGTATAGGTGTAATGGCTACAGGTCATGGTATTGGTGTGTTGTGTAATGGAGGAATATTGATCAACACGTCTTGTATGCGTGATGTAACAATTGATCCAGTTGCAGGCCGGGCAACTGTTGGTGCAGGCGCTTTATGGAAAGATGTAATTGTGCCTGCGTCTGAATATGGATTTGCAACACTTGCGGGCTCTGCCCCGCATGTTGGTGTTATTGGCTATACTATGGGAGGAGGGTTTGGTTACCTGGGCAGAAAATACGGGCTTAATGCAAATGCTGTAACGGGCGCAGAAGTTGTAACTGCCAATGGTGGGCTTTTGCATGTTTCTGCCGAAGAAAATGAAGACCTCTTTTGGGGGGTGAAGGGAGGAGGAGGCAATTTTGGAGTGGTAACTTCTCTTACATTCCGGCTGTTCCCGGTAAAAACTGTTTATGGCGGCGCTGTTTTTTACGCGGTAGAAAACGGCTACGAGGCGCTTTCATGTTTTGCCAGATGGGCAGACACTCTTCCTGATGAAATAACAGCAGCATTTGCGTTTATGAATATCCCGAACCTCCCGGCAGCGCCGGAACCATTGCGGGGGCGGTCTGTAGTAGTAATCAAAGGTTGTTATTGCGGGGAACAGCCGGAACGGGGTGAACAATTTTTTGCGCCTGTACGTAATATCGCAGTCCCTATAGCTGATTCATTTTCACTTATGCCTGTTACAGCTATGGACAGTATCAGCAAAGATCCTGTTGACCCGATGGGAGTAATGCAATATGGCGGTATGGTGGCAAGCCTTTTTTCTAAAGCAATAGAAACTATTGTTAATGTAGCAGGTAAGGATTCAGCATCTCCTTTATTAATGGTTGAGTTACGTCGGCTCGGAGGAATGCTGCAATGCAACCCGGGAGGAATACAGCTCATGGGTGATAAAAACGCTATGTTTTCAATTAACGCTGTTGGTGCAACTTTAACACCTCAAATGGCAACGAGCGTTCAATCTCATCTTGCGATGCTCAAAAGCGCTTTAGCACCATATGAGACCAATGAAGTTTTCCTGAATTTCCTGGAGGCTGAACCATCTGCAGAAAGAGTGCGTGCGGCATACACAAAAGAACAATGGGAGCGGTTAAGAGTATTGAAAAGTAAATATGATCCTAAAAACGTATTCCGTTTTAACAGGAATATACCGGCAGCATAGTCTTAGGTGACGGGATCTCCAAGACGGTAAAAAGTTGGTAGCCCTGCAACTTTCGCGATCATTCAGGCTTACAAATCATCCATTCTCTCGCCAACCCATAAAGGTATATCCCATGTTTTACAGGCACGCCTGCTTTGTTAATATGAAATGCGCCTGTTACTTTTGCCGCTGTCAAAAAATACAATTTCCCGGGCGCTGTCAGTTCTTAAGGATCGTAAACTCAACCCTCCGATTCAGTTGCCTGCCTTCATCGGTTTCGTTGGTAGCAACCGGTTTGCTTTCTCCATAGCCTTTTGAAGTGATGCGGGACGGCGCAATGCCTTTGGAAAGAATATAATCCATTACGGATTTTGCCCTGTTATCACTGAGAACAAAGTTGTATTGATCGGAACCTTTGCTGTCGGTATGCGCGCTCATTTCGATTTCAATACCGGGGTTTTCATCCAGCAGTTTTACCACCCTGTCAAGTTCTACAAACGATTCGGGACGGAGGCTGGCTTTATCAAAATCAAAAAACACATTGTTCAGCCGCACAACCTGGCCTATTTCAATGGGAACCAGGTACAGGTCTTTATGGATCTCCTTATACCCTGCTTTTACCAGCGAATCAAGATTCAGGTTTTCCGATTGTGCAAAAAATTTATCCGCGATGGCCCGTATCAGGTAGTTTTTGTCGTAAGGCAATACGATCTTAAAAGCGCCATCATTAGGGCTCGATAAGCCATTGCCCACCTCTATTCCATCAGGCAGAGTTTCATAAATCAGTGAGGCGCTCAGCGGTTGCTTTGTTTTGGCATTGAATACATTTCCACTTACCAAAACTACCGGGTCCGGCTTCTCACGCTCCATCAGGTTCACGCGAACAATATCGCTTCCGCCATAGGTGTTGAGGTTGGTGGTAAGATAAGCATATTCCCCGCCCGCATCCAATGTAAAAAAGGCGTCCCAGTCTTCGGTGTTGATAGGGCTGCCCAGGTTGACGGGATCACTCCACTTCGTCCATGTCTGATCCAGTCTTTTAGTCATCCATATATCGTTATCACCTAAACCGCCTTCCCGGTCGCTGCTGAAATACAGGGTCACTCCGTCGGCAGCCAGGTACGGGGCCATTTCATCGGTTTCAGGCAGGTTTATTTTTTTACCCAGGCTTTTAGGTTCCGTCCATGTTCCATCCGCACTTAAAAAACAAACATAAATATCATTATAGGGACTGCCCTGGTCGGATGTCATGTACAGCAATAATGTTTTCCCGTCGTGTCCCATTGAAGCCCCCGACTGTCGCCCCCGATCATATTTGTGATAGTTTTTGATATACAGCATATTGGGTTCGCCCCATGTGCTGTCGGGCTGTATGACACACATGCTCACCCCTTTGCCTAAAAAAGCTCCCTCCTTAAAAGCGCCGCGTATGAGCATTTTATTCTTATCAGGCGATATCCAGTACACTGCATTATAGTGAGTGGTATTAAGCGGATAGTCCATATGAACCGCCTCGCTCCACTTTCCTGTACTGTCTCTTTTTGAATACCAGATGTCCTGTGAATTGGGAACAGAACGGTATTTGGTATTGGCAGGATGATTCTGGCAAATAAAAAAAAGTAAATTCCCGTCTGCTGATACAGTAGGTCTTAATTCCGGTAAGTCGGAGTTGATCTGAATGCCGAGGTTTTCAATTTTAACGATGGTGGTTGATTTGATAATATTTTCCTTTTGAACAACCAGTTCGCCGGCTGTATCCAGCATCGGCTGAGCTTTAGCGACACAAAAATATAAGCTCAGGAGTAAGGGTAGCGCTTTTTTCACATTAACGGATTTTTACAAGAGCATAACGTAAAATCGCGGAAAAAATGCTACGAACAATGCATTAATCCTTTTACGGGCGGCGTTCATCCAAATCAATTAACATAGCTCAATTTGTACCATTAAAAATTGCATGATCGTTCAGCAAATGCTACCTCGTGTTACGATGATATTTTGCTGATCAGCTATAATGTTATTGTACGATTATTCTCCCCGCGAACCAGTTATTATCACTGCCTGTTATAGCTACTGTATACATGCCTTTTTTACCGGCAATAGCACTCGCCTCCACCTGCAATGGCTGCCCCGCAGCTATGTTACCTGCCGGTTGTTTAATAAGCATTCGTCCGTTGATATCGGTCACTGTAATTACGGCATTGCGAACTTGCCGAGTGCTTTTGATGTAAAATCCATTACCGGTTACTATACTGGGATATATACGGATGTTCCTGTTGCCGGAAACTGCGATGTGAATGGTAATGACTTTAGAATAGGTAAGCACGCCATCCGCGTCCGTCATCTTTAACCTGTAATATGAAATTCCTTCAGCAACTGAAATGTCGGAAAATTTATAACCGGTAATCGCCCAGTTAACATTAGACGGAACCGTTCCCAATGATTTGAAAGAAATTCCGTCTGCACTTTTTTCTACTTCAAAAGAACGAGGGGAGCTGTTTGCCGATACCGTCCAGCTCAAATCCACCTTATCATCTTTTGCGGCAGCGGTAAACGCTTCAACCGATATAGGCAGCATTGTAAGCGTTTGAAGCGCAAAGCTCACCCTGTTGTCGCCGCTGTTCTCATAATACTCCAATACCAGGTTATACGAACCGCTTAATGAAAGCGTATTGGAAGTTGTGGTTGTATAGGATTGCAGGTTCCAACTGTTAATAAGCCAGGTTGAGCCGCCGTCTATGCTTAACCGGTAGCCATCATCTCCACCAACAATAAACCGGTAGGTACCGCCGGAGAAATTTTTAGTAAGACGGTAACGCATGCTGAAGGTTTCTGTTGGGGTACTGCAGGAACTGGTAGTATACGTTACATTGCTGCCGCCAAAACTCTCATCAAAATCAGGGTTACCGGCAAATCCTTCCGTTACCCTGCCTATATAAGTATCAAAATTAGTTCCATCATATACATATCCATACCAAACATTGCCTGTGCCATAAACAGCCGGGTTGCCCGAAGGCGTGCAAACGGCGGCCATAGAAAAAGAAATCCTGTTGGCGCCCCCGTTTTCATAAAATTCCAGCACCATATCGTAGCTGCCGTTTAGCGCTATGGTATAGGTTTGAGTAGTATAGCTTTGATCGTTCCAGCGATCAATTGCCCAGGTGTCACCGCCATCGAAGCTGAGCCTGAAACCATCGTCGCCTCCAACAACAAACTGGTAGGTCCCGTTTGCAAAGGTTTTCCGCAACTTATATCTTACACTGAAAGTAGAGGTTTGAACAGGGCATCCGTTTGTGGCATAGCTAACGTCATCTCCTCCAAAGTTCTGATCAAAATTGGGGCTACCGCTGCTTCCTTCGGTTACATACCCACGATAGTTCGTAAAATTGATATTATCATATACATATCCCCTCCATACATTATTGGTACCATAGCTGGTTTGATTACCGGCCGGTGTACACGATTGGGCATGAGTGCGATGTGTAAATACAACTAAACAAACAAAAACGGGTAAAAAGAGTTTCATAAAATAATGTTTGAACTTTGATTATTAAATAACGGAGTTAACTAAGTGGTATTGCTTAGTTGTTCATAGGTGGTTATATTGATATAGATAAATGCTTCGTCGGTCTTTTAGAGGAGGGAGCATAAAAATGAATATATATTCAACTGGTAATAGCATTCTTATGCTATTTTATTATTGACATATCTGGTTTCAGTTAACGCATGGTAGCAGCAGGGGTATCAAGGGGCTATGGACGGATGGATGGATTTACCCGGTAGACAGCATTCAAATTTCGCCCAAAATCAGAAGGCATTCAAGTATATAAAAATCAAATAATTATAATTGGCATCTAAAATAAAAGGCTCTTTTCGAAAATACAATGCCCCCTATGGAAATAGGGGGCCACTCCAAAACCAGATGCATATGCAATAACATATGCTCTGAGCGATCAAGAAATAGGTATGATTATTTTTTCACGCACCTGACAATACTATACTTTGTATGTGCAGGTGGCGGCCGGTTTGCTGACAGAAGGATGGTCAAGCCCTAAACCAACTTCTCACTTCATTGATTATCAGCAACTTGATTTTTTAAGTACCTGTTCAATGGTTCTATTTTGATACACTCAGTGTACGTTTTTATTACAGCATGGTACATGATGCCGCTATGCACTACTGATCAGTTTAATTCCTGTATACGCATATCTTTAAAATGAATCTCAGCCTTACCACCTCCATGGATCTGTAAGCCAATAATACCCGTTTGCGGAATGGAAACGTCAGGTTCTGTGTAATCCGCGGTCAGCTTGCCATTCAAAAAAACACGGATCCTTCGCCCTTCAGCCCGGACTTCATAATCGTTCCAATCATTTTTTTTCACCAGTTTCTTCAATAAAACCGTATCCATGGGTGTAAGCGTTTTATTTCTCCGGGATTCATCATAAATACTTGCCCAGTACCCGTCGCCCAGGTCTGCCTGGTACCCTTCCATTTCATTGGGCGGATTGCTCAGCCGCTTGCTGCGAAACTGAACCCCGCCATTAATAAATCCTTCGGAGCCTAATAACTTAAATTTTGTCTTTAAAATAAAATTATCATAGCTTTTACGGGTACATAAAAAGTTATTCTCAGGTACAGTCTCAATTAAAGAACCTCCTATCAATACCCCGTTTTCAACCCTCCATAGCTTAACCGTATCTCCTTCCCAGCCGGTAAAATCTTTTCCGTTAAAAAGAGGCATGGTCTTATGCTGAGCCTCTGTTTTCAAACCAATGACGCATAGTAAAGCCGGGATCATCCATCTGAAAAAATACCTGGTATTCATGGCAAAGTTTTTTTCAAAATACAAATTTATAATCAATAGGAGTGCCGGAATTTGATTGAGGCGCATTTATCTTCCGTGAGAACTATTTTCATTGCGGCAGAATCATAAATAAGCACATACCGCAATAAAGTTCAATTTTCGCTCCACTCACAACATTCCGTACGGTGTTTCACTAAACTTATACCGGGCGGGCCTGAACCGCGCCTGTGGCAGGCAGGTTTGAATAGTTATTTCAGGTAGGTAATGCTGGCATTGGGATGAAATATTTTCCTGTATTTAACTGATCACTTTGCATTAAGGGTAGTCCGCCGCGACGGACAAATAAATAAAATGGCCGGCTCTTTTTACAAACAGGTAGGGAGTGACCAAAAAGGTTACTAAATAAATAATTTATTCGGGTAGGTGATGGAGACTAATAGTCGTTTATGCGATTCTCAACGCCTTCATTTACCTTTTTGGTCAGCCCCATGTTTCAAATGCATATCCCTCGTGGATGCAATACTTTTAGTTCAGTTGACCCATCATACAAAATGCTGTTGGATATACCGGGTTTTCTGTGCCATCTGCACAACCTGTTTGTAGAAAAAGAGAGTAATTTTCAATGATGCGCCATCGGCACTACACTGAATTATATAAAGAGGACCACCTCCGAAGGAGGCTTTGAATGAGCAGCCAAAATCCCAAACCCGCTTAACATGTATATTCCTTAACTAAATGGTTTTGCCTCTCAGGTATATTTTATTGCTATTATTTCTTAAGTTGACGCGGCTATAGTGAGATACCCGTATCAGCGGGACCGGAATACACACCGGAGAACATATGTTTAACAATGGTACAAATGCTGAACATATGCTTGTCGTCATGCCGGGCTTGTTCGCCGGGGCATCTGCACAAGATTACCCTACCTGCGAAAAATAGCGGGGCCGGATTTGAATGATCAATGGCAGCAACGATGTATCAAAACGTATAAAAAAGACGCTATTTTGACCATTTTTTTCACAATGATTTTAAAATAATTTTGTTGTCAAATGGTAAATGATAATGTGTTCATTTAAAATTGTCGCTGGTTGGCGAAAACACCATAGCCGTCAACTTAAGCCCGAAGGGCTTGAATTTGAATAGCCCCCAACTTTGTTGGGGGACAACAATGCCGAAGTTTTGTTGAACCCCTACGGGGTTCAATGTAAAATTGTCGCAAATATACCACCGGTTACACCGATGGCTATTCAAATTAAACCCCATTCGGAGTATTTAAGCGCCAGATTTCCTAAGTTGACGGCTATGGCGAAAACACCAACCAGGGCGTGCGCCGTGGGCGATGAGACACCGCCCACTCCAGCCCGACAATTTTAAATATACCGATGATAACCAGGGATGTTAAAGTTGTTAAATGAAACCAGTACGGAACAGGATAGAAAACCCGTATTAAACCCTACTTTCGGTGTGACCGGATTTTTCGCCGGATAAGACCGGACAGGAAGGTAACATTTCAGCAAAGCAAAGGACATATTTTTCAAATATGTTATTATGTATACACATTTGTATTTACTTGGTAAAAAATGAGTAATTTGCTTAAAATTTTAAACGCGCATTGCTTCATAGTGATATGAAAATCTTCACAAAAATTGCATACCTGGTATGCATACTGATTGTAGCTGTATTTGCCCTGGAGGCTTGCAAGAATAGTGACGCTTCAGCTTCTGAAGAAAAAATCCCGGACCGCATCAGTTATAACTTTGATATTCGTCCTATCCTTTCAGATAAATGTTTGGCCTGTCATGGCCCCGATGCCAATAAAAGAGAAGCGGGGCTGCGGCTGGATGTAGAAGAAAGCGCATTTGCCGCATTAAAAGAAAATCCCAAAGCGCATGCGGTCGTTGCCGGCAAACCGGAAGTATCACAGGCTTTTTTGCGCATCACCACGAAAGATTCTTCCTTGCTGATGCCTCCCCCGGCATCGAACCTGAAGTTGACCGAACGCGAGATAGCGCTGATTGAAAAGTGGATACAGCAGGGTGCCAAATACGAAAAACACTGGGCATTCGTAGCGCCGGTCAAACCTGCACTTCCAAAGGTTACATTAAAGGATTGGCCAAGAAATGATATTGATTATTTTATCCTGGAAAAAATGGAGCAAAAAGGCTTCCAACCCAGTGAAGAAGCAGATAAAGAAAGGCTGTTAAAAAGATTAAGCCTGGACTTAACCGGTTTGCCTCCTACACTGGAAATGATGGATTCCTTTTTGGCAGACAACAGTGTGGACGCTTACGAAAAAATGGTAGACAAGCTGATGCAGCTTCCGTCGTATGGGGAAAAGATGTCGTTGCACTGGCTTGATCTTGCCCGTTATGCCGATTCTCACGGGTATCAGGATGATGGTTACCGTACACAATGGCCCTGGAGAGACTGGGTGATACATGCGTTCAATAACAACATGCATTATGACGAGTTTGTAACCTGGCAGCTTGCCGGTGATCTTTTACCCGAAGCTTCCAAAGAGCAGTTGCTGGCTACAGGATTCAACAGAAATCACAAAATTACGGAAGAGGGAGGCGTGATTCCTGAAGAGTACCGCATCAGCTATGTTACCGACAGGAACGATTTATTCGGCAAAGGTCTTTTAGGCATTACCCTGGAATGCGCACATTGCCACGACCATAAATACGATCCTTTTTCCATGAAGGAATATTACCAGCTCTTCGCATTTTTCAACAATGTAAAAGAAGTGGGAATAGAATCGGTGATCGGCGGACCTGAAACCTATGCCAAGAAACCATTAATGGAGATCAGCAATGAAGACATCAAAACCGTGCTCAGGTTTGTGAACAAGCCGGATACAGAGCGGTTGATCGTATCCGTTATGGGCGATCTTGATACGATCAGACCAACACATATTCTACAAAGAGGTCAGTACGACGCCCCTGGCGAAGAAGTGCGGCCTGCAACGCCCGCTGCCATACTTTCGTTTGATGAATCGTATCCCAAAAACAGGCTTGGACTTTCAAAGTGGTTGTTTGATAAGCGAAACCCGCTTACAGCCAGGGTATATGTTAACATTTTGTGGCAGGAGTTTTTTGGCAGGGGCATTGTTAAAACTTCCGGGGATTTTGGAATGCAGGGCGATCTCCCTTCCCACCCGCATCTGCTGGATTGGCTGGCGGTTGACTTCCGCGAAAACAACTGGGACATCAAACGACTGGTAAAGATGATGGTGACCTCCGCTACTTACAGGCAGTCGGCCGTTGTAACCCCCGAAAAGCTGGCCACCGATCCTGAAAATATTTACCTCGCACGTGGGCCACGCTATCGCATACACGCAGAATTTGTAAAAGACCTGGTACTGGCAAGCAGTGGTTTATTGAGCCCGGCCATAGGCGGACCAAGCGTTAAGCCCTATCAACCGGCAGGTTTGTGGGAAGGTGCTACTTCTGGAAGAGGGCTGCTTTCGATGTATGTGCAGGATCATGGAGAAAATCTTTATCGCAGGGGAATGTATACGCTGATCAAGCGTACGGTTCCCCCTCCTACCATGGCCATTTTTGACGCAAGCAACAGGGATATGTGTGAAGTAAAACGCCTGCGGACAAATACTCCTCTGCAGGCGCTGGTAATGATGAATGATCCGGCTGTGCTGGAAGCCTCACGTGTGCTGGCGGAAAAGCTGCAGAAGGAGCAAACAGACGTTAAAGACAAGCTTATTAAAGCATTCCGGCTGATCGTTTCCAGGAAGCCGAAGGAAAAGGAGATGGAAGTGCTTACGAATTATTACAATGCGCAGCTGAATAAGCTGCAGCCGCCGGAAATCAATAAAACCCTGGAAATAGGTGAATATCCTCTTGGAGAACAGATAGACAGGAAGGCTGTAGCTGCCATGGCAAGGGTCATATCCACCATTTATAACCTTGAAGAAACAATAACAAAAACCTGATACGCTTAACATATAAATGATTGTAAGATGGAAAAAGAAATTCTGGAACACGGTTTTACCTGGAACAGGCGGCGTTTTCTTTCCGCTATGAGTTTAGGCGTAGGCAGTGTTGCCCTTGGCTCATTGCTGATGCCCGACCTTTTCGGCAGGGGCAACAGTGTGGGCGATGAAGCTTTTAAGCCGGGTATCCCTCATTTTGCGCCCAGGGCAAAGCGGGTAATATACCTGTTCCAGAACGGAGCGCCCTCTCAACAGGAATTATTCGACTACAAGCCTAAGTTGCGCGAAATGACAGGACAGGAAATTCCTCCTTCCGTCCGCGGCAACCAGCGGCTTACGGGCATGACAGCCAACCAGAGCGCTTTCCCCCTGGTAGGAAGCTTTGTTGATTTTAAACAATATGGAAACTCACGGGCATGGGTAAGCGATCTTATGCCCTATACGGCCAAGATCGTGGATGAGCTTTGCATCGTTCGCTCCATGTATACCGAAGCCATCAATCACGACCCGGCTTTAACATTCCTGCAAACCGGTTCGCAACAGGGCAATCGTCCCAGCATGGGCGCCTGGCTGAGTTACGGGCTGGGTAATGAAAACAAAAACCTTCCCAATTTCACGGTATTGCTTTCCCGCGGAATTGGCAACGGGCAGGGAGTGTATTCAAAATTATGGTCAAACGGGTTTTTAGATTCGGTACACCAGGGTGTACAGTTCAGCAAAGGAGAAGATCCTGTATTGTATCTGCGCGACCCGGATGGCATGGACCGGAAAGCCCGTCGTGAAATGCTGGATAACCTGTCTGAGCTGAACGAAATGGCGTATAAAGAAATGGGCGATCCTGAAATTACAGCCAAGATACAGCAATATGAAATGGCTTACCGCATGCAGATGGCAGTGCCCGAAGTAATGGACCTTTCCAAGGAGCCTGATGATATAGTGAAGCTGTATGGCCCGGACTGTTTGGTTCCCGGCACATTTGCAGCCAATTGCCTGCTTGCCCGTAAACTTTCAGAAAATGGTGTACGCTTCGTACAATTGTACCACCAGGGATGGGATCAGCATGGCAATCTTCCGTTTGAAATAGCCAAACAAGCCAAAGACGTTGACCAGGCATCTGCCGCGCTGGTGATTGATCTCAAGCAGCGCGGACTGCTGGATGAAACACTGGTAATATGGGGTGGTGAATTCGGCCGCACCAGTTACACACAAGGCAGGCTGACACAGGACAATTATGGGCGCGACCATCACCCACGTTGCTTTACCATATGGATGGCAGGCGGTGGCATTAAACCGGGTATTGTGTATGGAGAAACCGACGAATTAGGGTACAATATTATAAAAGATCCTGTACATGTGCACGATTTCCAGGCTACCGTATTGAACCAGTTGGGATTGGATCACGAAAAACTGATTTTCAAACACCTGGGCCGGAGGTATCGACTTACCGATGTATCAGGCAAAGTAGTAAAAGATCTTATTGCATAATAATTTCCATTTTCTGTAATTACTATTTACGCTATAGTGTAAGCGGCTCAACTTTAATTGCCCTGTTTTAAATGAAGATAAAATTCAATGTTCTGGGTGCACAATTACTCCTGGTACTCAACATATTCGTTGCTTTCCTGCTGCTGTTTGAAAACAAACTGGTAGTACCCGCATGGCTCCAGCCCGCCGGACGCATGCATCCCCTGGTACTGCACTTTCCTATTGTAATACTGGTAATGGCCATGTTCCTTGAGTTTTTCCGTAGCAGGAGCAATTCCTTTTATCTTCAGGCTTCTCATTATCTTTTACTGCTGGGCGCTTTGCTGGCAGGCATTACAGTTATTATGGGGTTGCTCCTTTCGAAAGAAGAAGGATATGCCGGCGATACGCTGTTCTGGCATAAATGGACAGGAATAGCCATATTCTTTATTTCTTCTTTCATTTATTTTATCAGGAATACGCAATGGTATTCTGCCCCCGCAGCCAAAGCAGGAGCCGTTGTTACGGTACTGGTGGTAATTATAAGCGGGCATTATGGCGCGAGCTTAACGCATGGCGAAAACTTCCTGACCGAACCTTTGGCTGTTTATTATCAGCCCGACCCGGTGGCATTTGACCAGGCATTGGTATTTGACCACGTTGTAAAACCGATACTGGAAAAAAAATGTACAGGCTGCCACAATGCCGATAAGCTGAAGGGAGAATTGATGCTGACAGATTCTGCATCGATCGTGAAAGGCGGGAAATCCGGGAAGTTGTTTATTGCCGGCGACCCGGATATGAGTTTGCTGTTGCAACGGGTACACCTTCCCCTGGAAGATAAAAAGCATATGCCTCCTGCCGGCAAAGCGCAGCTGACAGAACCGGAAATAGCTTTACTCACGGCATGGATAAAAACCGGTACCACATTGTTTTCTGCAAAAGTATCCGAACTGCCTGAGCACGATTCACTGCGCATGGCCGCTGCAGGCTTTTTACAACCTGCACAGCCGGCAGAAGAAAAATACGATTTTTCAGCGGCTGACGAAAAAACGATCAACGCGCTCAGTACGGATTACAGGACCATCCTTCCGCTTGCCAAAGAATCTCCTGCCCTGGCTGTAAATATTTATAACAGGGAAGAATGGTCCGGCAAACAACTAGAAGAACTGGCTCCTCTGAAAAAACAGGTGGTGGCGCTTAACCTTAACAAATTACCTGTAAAGGATGGAGATCTGAAGAGCATTAGCCAGTTCCAGAGTTTAAGACATGTTTACCTCAACTTTACAGATATCACAGCCGCCGGACTTAAGGAGCTGAGCATATTGCCCCATTTGCAGACATTGGCTGTATCGGGCACTAAAATCAGTTACAACGACCTTAAAGCCCAGTTGCCGGCTTTAAAAAGCTTAAAATCGATAGCGATCTGGAACACACCCATTACCCCGCAGGAAGCACAGGAACTGAAAAAAGCCAACACCGGCATCACATTTATTGAAGGATTTAAAGACGATGGCACGAATCCGCTTAAGCTCAATTTGCCCGAGGTAAAGAACAAGTCAATGGTGTTCACACAATCAACACAATTGCAGCTTAGTCATCCCATAAAGGGAGTGGATATTCGTTTTACCACCGATGGAACAGAACCAGATAGTACGACTTCCTTTTTATTCGATGGCAAAACAGAGCTAAAAGAGAATACTTACATCAAAGCAAAAGCATATAAAGAGGGATGGTATGCCAGCGATGTGGCGGAATTTTATTTCCTGAAGTGCAGCATCAAGCCAGACAGCACGCACTTGCTGTATAAGCTGAACAGCGTTCACCAGGCGGAAGGAGCCAAAAGCTATTTCGATAATAAACTGGGAGTGATTGGAGCAAATAACCCCGCCTGGGCCAACAACTGGACCGGAGTAAGACATACGGACATGGGGCTGTTGTGTTATTTTAATAACCCCGCAACCATAAGTTCCGTTGGTTTGCATTATATGCTTGAAGAAGTAACCGGTATTTATCCCCCAGGCTCGCTGCAGGTTTGGGGAGGTGAAAGTGAAGAGCAACTCAAATTACTGGCCAGCCTGCGTCCGCCGCCGCCTCCAAAAGGTGGTAAACCCTCTTTGGAAACCGTGGAAGTATCGTTTAAACCACACAAAGTGTCCTGTCTTAAAATAGTGGCTGTGCCTCAAACCAATGAAAAAGGCGACAGGCGCCTGTTGCTGGTTGATGAAATGTACCTCAACTAAGATCCGGGAAAAATGGCGGTTTCCTGAGCTATACATTCCCCCGCCTTGCGGGCCTATAAAGTTATTTTTATTAATCCCAGGAAGTCAAGCACCAGTATTCCGCAAAAGCAGAGGATAAACAACACAAGGGTAAATTCAACTCCCTTTTTATATGTCCGGCGAAGCGTTGATCTTAAAAGCAGGTTGGCTGTTACCTGCATTAACAACCCCAGGATGAATACGGATGCGCCCAGGAATAAAAATTCTGCAAATGTAAACACGGCAATGCAAACGCCTGAACACATCAGCAATATACCAGACAACTTAAGCGGCGAATTAAAAAACTGGACCATAGGAATGAACGGATGCGATTATTTAAACAACAATGTTGAACGCTAAAATATTAAACCTATAGAACAGATTTATCATTACAAAGGATTCATTTACAGAATATTACCCTTTGTTAACTTAACTGAATGATAAAATGAGATCAATAGATTTTTGTCATTTTATCCGGTAAATGCACCCGGGTTGATTTATACCATCTGCAAACCGTAACTTAGCGACCACATGAAAAAAGAAGCAACCATCAAAAAAAGTTTTTTACTCTTAACTGCCATACTATGTATCTGCACGGCCACCGCTCAAAAGTCCGGGCATTATAAAACAAAGTGGAAAAAAGTCCGCGCATTGGTATATACCAAAAACGGTAAGGGCTATGTGCATGAAAACATTGCCGCTGCATCCAACGCTATTTTGCAGATGGGCAATCAATATGGTTTTGCCGTAGATACATCATCAGACCCACGTGTTTTTACAGAAGAAAATCTGAAAAAATACAGCCTCGTTATTTTCAACAATACGAATAACGAGGTTTTTGATACAGACCGGCAAAAGGTTGAATTTATGCGCTATATACAGGCGGGTGGCGGCTTTGTCGGGCTTCATTCCGCAACCGGAACCGAACGGCAATGGCCCTGGTATAAAAGACTGATTGGCGCTTCCTTCCTTCGTCATGCGAATCATCAGCGCTTTAAGGAAATCATTATTGACGCGGATCATCCTTCTACCTCCTTCCTGCCTGCAATATGGGAGAGAAATGATGAATGTTACTTCTTTAAAGAATACAATCCTGATATTCGCGTACTGGTAGTGCACGACCTGGCGCCGCTGGCTGACGGGGATAAGCCTGCATATTATGGCGGAACCTCTTCGCCTTCGGTATGGTGTCATGAGTTTGATGGTGGCAGGCAATGGTATACTTCGCTGGGGCACGACGCGGCGACCTATGATACACAGGAATTCCGCAAGCATATTTTAGGAGGGATCATTTGGGTAATCGGTCCGCAAAAGGCATTGGATTATTCAAAAGCAAGAGCTCAGCGTCCCGATGACCCCCTGCCCTATTGATCGATTGCATAAACGATATTTATAAAATCAAATTGATTCATCAAGCGCTAAATACCAGGCGATGGCAAAAAATAAAGTTACATCTACACGCAGAAGCTTTATCAGCAATACCATTAAAGGCACAGCAGGCGTTGCCATATTAACCGGTGCGCCAACCATTGTTCCTGCAACGGTTTTTGGAAAATATGCCCCCAGCAACCGCATTAATGTAGGCGCCATCGGCGCAGGCAGGATAGCCAGGGACTGGGACATACCCGGCGTAATGAAACAGGAAGCCGCCAGGGTGTTAGCCGTGTGTGATCTTGACAGGAACAGGCTGCAACTGGGGAAAAAAATGATTGATGATTTTTACATTAACAAGGGACAGTCCGGCTATAACAGCACCAAAACCTTTGAACATTATGAAGCATTGATTGCCGATAAAGACATCGACGCAGTCATTATAGCCACACCCGATCACTGGCATGTATTGCCCGCCATCCTGGCTGTACGTTCAGGCAAACACGTATATATGGAAAAGCCTGCTTCCCTGTGTATAAGCGAGGGAAGAAGGTTAAGCGATGAAGTACACGCTTCCGGCAAAATACTGCAGGTAGGAAGCCAGCAACGCTCCATGCCCCAGTTTAAAAAAGCCTGCGAGTTGGTGCGCAACGGCCGCATCGGGAAACTGCATACCATTTATGTAGGGCTCCCGATTGATAAGCCCGAAGAAAGTACTGTAGAAAAAGAAATGCCGGTCCCCGCCAACCTCAACTTTGAAAAATGGCTGGGTGCAACGCCTTATGTGCCATACACCGAAAAATTAGTACATCCTCAAAAGGATTTTTCACGCCCCGGCTGGCTGCGCTGCGAGCAATTCGGCGCCGGCATGATCACAGGTTGGGGATCGCATCATTTTGATATAGCCAATTGGGGAATGGGAACGGAAAAAACCGGCCCTGTTGAAATTTCGGGAACCGCAGATTGGCCTGCCAAAGAAGCGCTGTGGGATGTGCACGGCAACTTCAAAACAGAAACTGTGTTTGCCAACGGCGTGAAAGTACTGGCAAGCAACGAATATCCCAACGGTGTAAAATTCGTTGGTTCCGACGGATGGATATTTGTGACCAGGGGCAACTATACCGTAACAGCAAGCGATCCTGTAAAAAAAGCCGACAATAACAAAGCGCTTGAAGCAAGCAATCCTAAAATACTGGATTCCGTAACAGGCGAAAATGAAATTCATCTTATCGACAGCAAAGATCATCATGCCAACTGGATCAACAGCATACTTACGGGGCAGGAAAATATTGCCCCGATAGAAGCCGGTCACAGGGCATGCTCGGTATGCCTGCTGAACAATATCGCCATGAAGCTTAAAAGAAAGCTGTATTGGGATCCGGTATTGGAGCGATTTAAAAACGACGACGAAGCCAATTTCATGCTTCGCCGCTCCGAACGATGGCCCTACCAGATAGATAAAGGATTTAACATTAAGACCACGGTGTAGAATTTGAAATTCGAGATTTGAAATTTGAAATTAATATGATGATGCTTAGAACAACAATTATTCTCGGTGCCGTATTGGCCTTTGCAGGCTGCCAGGCGCCTTCAGGCGAAAAAACAGGAACTGAAAAATCAGACAGCATGGTAAAACTTTTAGTACTGGACCCCGGGCATTTTCATGCCGCACTGGTGCAAAAAACCGGCTATCCGGATATTGATACTACCGTGCATGTATATGCGCCGGATGGGCCTGAAGTGAAAGCACACCTGAATCTAATTGAGCAATATAATACAAGGGCGGAAAATCCTACGCACTGGAACGAGGTAGTATATAAAGGAAATGATTTCGCTGAAAAAATGTTTGCCGAAAAGAAAGGCAACGTAGTAGTGTTGTCCGGCAATAACCGCTTAAAAACAGATTATATACAACGCTCGGTTGAAGAAGGTTTGAATGTACTGGCAGATAAGCCCATGGCGATCGATACAGCCAATTTTAGCAGGTTAACAGCCGCCTTTGACAAGGCGGCCGCACAAAAAGTATTGCTGTACGATATTATGACCGAACGTTCGGAAATAACGAACCTGCTTCAAAAAGAGTTGATGCACATGCCTGCGCTGTTTGGCGAATTGCAAAAAGGAACGGAAAAGGATCCTGCGGTAATGATAGAAAGCATACATTATTTCTCTAAAAATGTTTCCGGCAAACAGCTCATCCGCCCCGACTGGTTTTTTGATCCCGGTCAGCAGGGCGATGCCATCGCAGATGTAGGCACGCACCTGGTAGATATTGTACAATGGCAATGTTTTCCGGAAGAAGTGCTGGACTATACAAAGGATATACAGATCAACCGTTCAAGAATATGGCCGACACCGCTTACGTTGTCGCAGTTTTCCAACCTAACGGGTAAAACCTCCTACCCTGATTTCTTACACCCCTACGTTGTAAAGGATTCCATTTTAAATACACATGCCAACGGGGAAATGAATTATGCGCTGAGGGGGATTCACGTAAAAATAATTGTCCGCTGGGATTATAAGGCCGAAGAGGGAGGAGATTCCCACTATGCCGTTGCCAAAGGCACCAAAGCCATGCTGGAGATCAGGCAGACAAAAGCGGAGCACTTTAAACCGGTTTTGTATATTAAACCGGCTACTTCGGGCCAGGCTGATGCAATCGACGCTTCTGTACAGGAAGCCATTGCCCAGATCAATAAAACATACCCGGGTATTTCGGTCGAAAAAAACAACAACGAATGGAAAGTGATCATATCCGCCAAATACGATGTGGGACATGAAGCGCATTTCGGGCAGGTAATGGAACGGTACCTCGGCTATTTAAAGCAGGGAAAGCTCCCCGAATGGGAAGTGCCGGCCATGCTTACAAAATATTATACCACCACCCGGTCGCTGGCCAAGGCAGTGAAAGAATAACATACTTTACAACACAATATTTTCAGGATGTATTTAAAAAACTTATTACAAACATGGCGCTGGTTCGGACCCAATGATCCCGTGTCGCTCAGGGATATTAAACAAGCCGGCGTACAGGGAATTGTTACTGCATTACACCATATTCCCCACGGCGAACTATGGACGAAAGAAGAAATAAACAAGAGAACAGACGAGCTGAAAAAGGAAGGTTTTAAATGGAGTGTGGTAGAAAGCTTAACCGTACATGAAGATATCAAGCAAAGGAACGGCAACTATAAACTGTATATCGATAAATACAAACAGTCGCTCGCTAACCTTGCCGCCTGCGGTGTACGCATTATTACCTACAATTTTATGCCTGTTAACGACTGGACGCGTACCGACATTAATTATACCATGCCTGATGAATCGCAGGCGCTGTATTTTAACTGGAGCGACCTGGCACTGTTTGATATTTATTTGTTAGGCAGGAAAGACGCCGCAAAAGATTATCCTCCCGCGATACTGGAAAAAGCAGCTCAAAAAAACAATGACTTCACCCGGGCACAAAAAGACACGCTGGTTGATACCGTTCTGTTCGGCATTCCCGGTGAGGAAAAAAGAACAACGGAAGGAATGAAAAGAGAATTAGAGAAATACAAGGATATGGACCGGGAAGCGCTTAAATCAAATCTGGCGTATTTTCTTCAGGAAGTGGCGCCGGTTGCCGCAGAGCTGGGCCTGAAATTAGCCATCCACCCGGATGATCCTCCGTTTGACATATTGGGATTGCCGAGAATTGTTTGTAACAGGCAGGACCTGCTGGACATTCTTTCCTACTCCAGTGCTCCATCCAACGGCATCTGTTTTTGTACCGGTTCGTTGGGTGCAAACCCCGGCAATGACCTCCCGGATATGATCAATGAAATAAACACAAAGATTCACTTCGCCCATCTGCGCAACACCAAAAGAGATGCAGAAGGAAATTTCTACGAAGCGGATCACCTGGATGGGGATACAGACATGTATGCTGTAATGAAAGCTTTGTTGAATGTACAACAGCTTTCTTCATTGCAAATACCCTTCCGCCCCGATCACGGCCACCAGATGCTGGACGATATGGGCAAGGTCAACAACCCGGGTTATTCTGCCATCGGGCGTTTAAGAGGGCTGGCTGAATTAAGAGGATTGGAGTTAGGGATTCTACGGGGAATGCAGTAAAAACAAGTGGTAATACTTATAAGCAACTCATCCCGATCCGCTTAAAGAGAAAAAATAACCAGTTAAGGGATTGACATCATCAATTGTATTTATTAAATTTATGACAACAAATTTTTAAACCGCGCACTTACAGCGCTTAAAAATGTAACCCGTAGCATACTCCTGCCTAAATAACCAGGGGATGGGTTAGTGTCAATCAACTTCAAGCACAACCTTCCAGTATTAGTGGAAGGTTGTGACTTTTAAAGCATGTCTCGTTTCAATATCGGAAAAGGGTTTCTAACCTTTTGAAGGTTGGAAACCCTGCGCCTGAAAAGCGAGGGTATATCCCTTGTTTTGCAGGCCTGCCCGCTGGGCTAATTTGGAATGCACCCAACTCGGCATTAGAAGCTTCTTAAGGAAAATGTAAAATAGTGATCCTATAAAATGAAATACCTAATTTGCCCCATATTTTCATGAAATGATATGAACTATACTGCTCAATGGATTACATACGAGCGTACCGGGGCTTTTTCACAATTGGTTACCGACTATGTTCAACAAAATGCGTCTTTACAGCCTTTTTTTTCTCATACTCCTGATATAAACGGGATAAAAGCCGCGTTACAAAACCGTAAATCGTTTGCCACCAATCGTTTATTGCTTACTGCGGTGCTTCAAAGGCAATACGAAGGACTACAGCCCCCTCAACAGGTGAAAGACAATATCCGGAAATTATCTTCCGAAACCACATTTACTGTTTGCACAGCCCACCAACCTAATATTTTCACCGGGTATTTGTATTTTATCTATAAAATTTTACATACCGTAAAACTGGCGGAGGAGCTAAAACAATCTTTACCCGGTTATGATTTTGTTCCTGTATACTACATGGGCAGCGAGGACAATGACCTGGAGGAGCTCAACCATATTTACCTGGGTGGCGACAACCTGGTGTGGCAAACCGGCCAAACCGGGGCAGTAGGACGGATGAAGCCCGAAGGCATGAATACGCTGATAGAGAAAATCAGCGGACAGCTAAGTATTTTTGAGTTTGGCGCTGAATTGATCGATTTGCTTACAACCTGCTATACCAAAAGCAATTCCATACAGGAGGCCACCCTGAAATTTGTAAATGCATTGTTTGGCGAATATGGTCTTGTCATCCTGATACCTGACCATGCCGGTCTCAAAAAGGAAATGATCCCGGTTTTTGAAGATGATATTTTCAATCATACGGCCTTTTCTGTGGTAACGCAAACCGCCGCTGCATTGTCCGGTCAGTACCACGCGCAGGTAAATCCCAGGGAGATCAACCTTTTTTATATGAAGGACGGGATAAGAGAACGGATCATAAAAGACGGCAATGCGTACATGGTAAATAACACCGGCATTTCTTTTTCAGCCGATACGCTTAAAGAAGAATTACACCAGTATCCGGAAAGATTCAGTCCCAATGTTGTATTGCGCGGGTTGTACCAGGAGACTTTATTACCTAATCTTGCATTTATAGGGGGCGGCTCTGAATTAGCGTACTGGATGGAGCTGAAAAAAATGTTTGAGCATTACGGTGTACCCTACCCTGTTTTGCTGCTGCGCAATTCTTTTTTAATAATAAACGAAAAGGAAGCCCGGCTCCGGCAAAAACTGGACATTGCTGCAGAGGATCTTTTTAAAGACGAAGCAATTATATTGAACGGGATTGTAAAAGCAAAAAGCGACCACCAGCTCTCTTTGCTGGATGAAAAGCAGCAGCTTGATCAATTGTATGGAACAATAGAAACCATTGCAGGCATAGTAGACATTACCCTGAAAAACCATGTAAAAGCGTTACAAACAAAAGCTGCAAAAGCATTGGACAACCTGGAGAAGAAAATCGTAAAAGCGGAAAAAAGAAAGTTTGAAATCCAGCGGGATCAGCTCCATACACTAAAAACCTCGCTTTTCCCCAAAGGGAACCTGCAGGAAAGAGTTGAAAACATACTTCCGTACTATGCCCAAAAAGGAAAGGGGTTTATAAAAATGATTTACAAAAACTCACCGCCTTGCGGAGGTAAATTTGGAATTTTGACAGAACAATACGATTAACTTGTTATAACAATCCGCTTTATAATCACAGCATTCAACTCCATGAATAAAAAACTAAAACCCTCAGAAATTAAAACAGGCGTTGTGGGACTGGGGCTCATGGGCTGCAGCATCGTTACCTGCTTTTTAATGGCGGGTCACCCGGTTGTGGCAGTAGCAGGCATTCCCGCAGACCTGTTGCATGCCCTCAAACGCATCACTGCGCATCTTAAGCGATCTCAAAAGGAAAAGCTGGTCAGGCATCCCCCCTCCCATTACCTCCGCAACCTTATTATTACTGAAGACTATACAGCATTAAAAGGCTGTAAGCTGGTGGTAGAATGCACACTCGAAAATATAGACATTAAAAAGCAGGTATACCGGAAAATTGAATCGGTGATAGCCAGGAATGCTTTGATGACAAGCAATACCTCCGCTATCCCAATCAGTTTGTTGCAGGAGCAAACCCTACACCCCGAACGGTTTTTAGGGCTTCATTGGGCTGAGCCCTCGCATACTACCCGCTTCCTGGAAATAATATGCGGCAACAAAACAAACATTAAGAACGGCGAGTTCTTATACGCGCTATCGCATTCATGGGGTAAAGAGCCTACCCTGGTACGCAAAGATATCAGGGGCTTTATTACCAACCGGATAATGTATGCCATGTATCGCGAAGCGATATATCTTGTTGAAAATGGATATGCCACGGTGGAAGACGTTGACCGCGCCTGTCGCAACAATGCCGGTTACTGGATGACACTGATGGGCGTCTTCCGCTGGATGGATCTTACAGGCGTACCCGCCTATCATACGGTAATGAAAGATCTTTTTCCTACGTTAAACAACAGTACCGCTGTGCCGGCTTTGATCGACGATATAGTAAAAAAAGGAGGCAAAGGTGTATCCAATGCGCATGGATTTCATTCCTATACTCCGGAGGAAGCAAAATTGTGGGAAGAGACTTTTACTGCTTTTAGCTATGAGATCAGGAAGCTGGCGCTGAAATACCCCGAAGATGTTGTAAAAAGGAAATTAAAGACCAAACGAAAAAAGTAGCATATGCTGATTATAGACGCGCACCTCGACCTGAGCATGAATGCGCTGGAATGGAACCGTGATCTGAAACGAACGGTAACGGATATACGAAAACGGGAAAAAGGACTAACGGATAAGCCCGACCGCGCAAAGGGAATGGTATCGCTGCCTGAGCTCAGGAAAGGTAAAATTGGATTGGTTGTAGCCACTATGATAGCAAGATATGTAGCTCCGGACAGCACGCTCCCGGGCTGGCATTCTCCCGAGCAGGCATGGGCTCAAACCCAGGGGCAACGTTCGTGGTATGCGGCGATGGAGGACATAGGTGAAATGATACAGATCACCAATAAGCAACAGCTTCATCATCATATACAGTTGTGGAACAACGATAGCATACCCGATACACAGAAGCCTGTAGGTTATATCCTCAGTCTTGAAGGAGCGGACTCGCTGGTCAACCTGTCTTATCTTGAAAAATCATATCAATACGGGTTACGGGCATTAGGCCCGGCCCACTACGGCCCCGGAAGGTATGCGCCGGGTACAGGTCTGCAGGGACCCTTAACCGCCGAGGGCATAACATTGATCAGGGCAATGGATGAGCTGAAAATGATCCTGGACGTAACCCACTTAACCGATGAAGGTTTTAAGCAGGTGGTGAATTTGTATAAAGGTCCCGTGTGGGCCAGCCATCACAATTGCAGGGCGCTGGTAGATTACCAGCGGCAGCTGACCGATGAACAAATTAACATACTGATTGAACGGGGAGCCGTAATAGGCGGTGTGCTGGATGCATGGATGCTGAAACCTGGCTGGATACGCGGTAAAAATGATCCGGTAAAAGACAATATTACACTGGAGCTGCTGATAGATCATTATGATCATATCTGCCAGATTGCAGGCAACTCCGATCACATTGCCATTGGGAGCGACCTGGATGGGATGTTTGGCAAAGAACAGGCGCCTTACGACATGGATACAATAGCCGACCTGCAGATGCTGCAACAGCTATTAGCCAAACGGGGATATACGCAGGAAGATACCAGGAAAATATTCCATGGCAACTGGCTCAACTTCCTGGAAAGAGCATGGAAATCTTAGCCTGCCCGTTCAATCGTTTAACTATTCGTACATTCATCACAAATCTCAAAAACAGCTTGCCCGCATGAAGTTTTTATATCCCCTTTTCCTGGTTGTATTGATTGGTTTCAATGCATGTAATACTGCCGGTAACAAAGCTGCTCCCGGCTCCGTAAAAAATTTAAAACTGGTTCAGGACGAAAAAGAAGGAACCATTTCCGTATACAGCTACCGCTCAGGCGATCCTGTGCTTGTTCAGCATGCCCGACCCGATTTCCGGCCTTTCATTCATCCCATCATAGCGCCCGATGGCAAAGGGGTATTGACTGAAAACAGCCCGGGTCATCACAAACACCAGAACGGCTTATATTGGGGATTTACCCGGGTAAATGGCAGGGATTATTTCCATCATCCCGCAGATGGATACTGGAAACGCGTTGCTGCCAATATACTGGAAGCGGAAGGCGAGCAGGTAAAATGGCAGACCGTTTACAACCTGCTGGATTCAACAGGCACGCCGGTGATGACCCAAACACAAACCTGGAGCATGACGCAGGATAGCGGCCGGTATTTTATCACATTGGAATGGAAAGGCGAAGCCCAAACAGATATTACCATTGGCAAATATGATTACGGTGGGTTGTTTTTGCGCATGCCGTGGAAAGAAGGAATAAACGGGGAAGTAGTAAACGCGGCACGTCAGAAAAATGAAAAAGCGGAGGGGCAGCGGGCCATGTGGGTAGATGTAGGCATGCAGGTAGAAGACCGGAACGATCTTGCCCATATTGCCCTGTTCGATCATCCCGAAAACAGGGGCTACCCCCAGCATTGGAGAGTAGACGGACAAATGGGTGTGGGCCCGGCTACGGCGCGCGATACAAGCTGGACAATTAAAAAAGGCGATACGGAAACATTCAAACACCGGTTAATGGTATATACCGGAGCGCTCGATGATAAGGAAGTAACGGGCCAGTGGGCTTTGTATACCGGGAAAACTTCTCTATACAACACCACGGAATTGTGGGCTATGGCGCAACAGGAAGCGCTGGAAGCAAAATTCCTGAATCCCGAAGAAGCAGTAGCGGCGATGACGCTTAAGGATGGCAACAAAGCCAACGTATGGGCGGCAGAACCCATGATGACCCAGCCCATGGCTTTTTGCTGGGACGACCGGGGACGGCTATGGGTAGCCGAAAATAAAGACTACGAGTCCCGCGGCGCCGGCTTTTCAAATGCGGGCGACAGCCGCATCGTAATACTGGAAGATACAAACCACGATGGCAAAGCGGATAAACGCAAAGTATTTATGGAAGGCATTGCCTTCCCGGCGGCGCTGGCAGTAGGCTTTGACGGTGTGTTTGTAGGCGCCCCGCCTAATTTATTATTTGTGCCCGATCGCAACCACGATGATGTAGCAGACGTGAAGGATATTGAAGTAAGGTTAACGGGATGGGGTATACGCGACCGCCACGAAACGCTGAACAGCTTTCATTGGGGGCCCGATGGGTGGCTGTATGGCTGCCAGGGATTTGCCACTCCTTCTAAAGTAAGAAAGCCAAAAGGAAAAGGTAAGTTGTACAAACATAAAGACCCCTTTCCTGAAAATATTCTCGAAGGCGACGGGGTAGATATCAACGGGGGCGTTTGGCGCTATCATCCGTTAAAAGACAAATTTGAAGTGGTGGCACACGGCTTCAGCAATCCCTGGGGTATTGACTACGATGCGAAAGGACAGCTTTTTATCAGCGCCTGCGTGATACCGCACATGTGGCATGTAATACCGGGAGGGATTTATCACCGGCAGGGCGGCCAGCATTTTAACCCCTATGTATACGACGATATCAAAACCATTGCCAATCACAGTCACCGTTCTGCGCATGGGGGTGCCCGTATATACCAGTCGGATGCATTTCCCGCTGCTCAGAAAGGCAGGATCTTTATGTGCAATATCCATGAGCATGCGGTATTGTCGGATATTTTACAAAAAGAGGGATCTGGCTTTGTTGCGCAGCATGGCGATGATTTTATGCTGGCCAACAACGGGCAATGGGTAGGCTTCAGCATGGAAATAGGACCTGACGGTGGCATATATGCACTTGACTGGCATGACGCGGATATATGCGGACAAACAGTACGCAACAGCGAAACAGGACGTATTTTCAGGATCATGCCTGCCCGGTCAGAAGCTGTAAATTTCCCGGGACGCTATGAAGACCTCAATAAGCTGTCCGATCAACAATTGGCCGGACTGCAAACCAGCAGCAGCGACTGGCATGCACGCAGGGCGAGGATAATATTGCAGGGACGTGCCGTTAAAAACAAACTGGATCCCGGCGCATATACGGTACTGTCAGACCTCTTCCGTTCTTCCTCCAACAGCGATCACCGGCTGAAAGCGATGTGGACATTGTATGTAACCCAAAGTCTTTCAAAAGAGCTGCTTGTTGCATCGCTTTCCGATAAGGATGAATACATCAGGGCATGGGCCATCCAGCTTTTGTGTGAAGATGCCTCGCCCGCGGGCGATGTAACCGCTGCATTCATAACGATGGCGCAGAAGGACCCCTCTCCTGTTGTACGGCTCTATCTTGCTTCTGCCATACAACGCGTTGATGAAGCCACAGGCTGGCAGCTCGCAGCGGCATTAAGTCAGCATGGAGAAGACGAGGCGGATCACAATCTGCCCAAAATGATCTGGTTCGGGTTTGAGAAGCTGGTAAAAAATGATCCTCAGAAAGCATTGGCGATAGCGGCTTCATCCAAGCTATCGTTGATCACCCGTTTTACCGCACGCAGGGCCATTGACGGAGGAGCCATCAAAGAATTGGCAGATGCCATTGGTACACAACCTGCCCCGCTCAACGAGCTTTTGCAGGGAATGCTGGCCGGTATGGAGGGACGTGTTGATTTGAAACCGCCTGCCAACTGGAACAATGTGCTGGCCGCTTTAAAAAAGAGGAATGACAAAACATCGCAGATGGCGGAAGACATTACTGCCCTGTTTGGCGATGCCGCTTCCGCCCAGCGCTCCCTTGCCATAGCAGCAGATAAAAAAGCACCTGCCGACCAGCGGATCAAAGCGTTGCAGGCGTTGTCGGCACAGCAACGCAAAGAGCTTGCACTGCTGTTACCCCAGTTGCTGGAAGAGCCTTCGTTGCGCCTGGAAGCGATCAAATCGATCGCGGCTTTCAACAACCGCGACCTGGGGGTCTTGCTGCTGAAAAAATACCCGGCATTGAATGATACGGAAAAATTACAGGCTATGAATACCCTGAGCTCCCGGCCGGTATATGGCTGGTTGCTTGCCGAAGCGATCAAAAACAAAACAATGCTTAAAAACCAGGTACCCGCTACGGTGGCCCGGCAACTGCGCAGGGTGGTAGGCAGCGGCTTCGTGGAAATTTGGGGGCCGATAGACGATCAGCCTGCCGACAGCAAAGAATTTGCCCGTTACAAAAGCCTGGTAACCGGCAAAAACGCTTCATCGCCCGATCTTGCAAACGGGGAAAAGCTTTTCGCCAGGACCTGTGGCGCCTGTCATAAATTACTGGGCAATGGTGGTAATATCGGCCCCGATCTGACCGGCTCCAACCGTTCTGATATTGATTATTTATTGTTCAATATTTTAAGTCCCAGCGAGGAAATACAGGACGCCTATAAAATGGTGGTGGTAACTACGCGGGACGGCAGAACCTACTCTGGCAATGTGGTATCTGAAAACGAGCGGCAGATCACATTGCGGGTAGTGGGTCAAAACGATGTGGTGCTTAATAAATCATCCATTCAGTCGCGTGAAACCACTTCCACTTCCATGATGCCGCAGGGGCTGCTCGGCACGCTAACCGATAAAGAAGTAACAGACCTGTTGTTCTACCTGATGAAGGCTGGGAAATAGAGGTATAGGGCTGTAAGCTGTCAGCTATGAGCCTTCAGCTTTGGGTATGAGTATGGGGTATAAGGAGTAAGGTAAGGGGTTGTGGGTTATACTGCAAAGATCATTGCGATACCGCAATAGGGTTGCATTAAAAAAGATATGTCGGTGCGGGAGAAGGAGTTCAAAACATTTTTTTCGTCACTGCGAGTTACTAATTAGGCGGCGCCTCCATCATTGCGTCGTGACAAGTTGCATTTGTTTGTCACAGCTTTCTGATTTGTAAGTATCCTAAGTCGGCTAAGTTATCAGCAAACGTATCAGGGCTCTGTTGCTGAATTCACAGTAGTACTAAAGCTTCATCAGAGCGTTGTGGGAAATTGCGGTAATCATTTCCCGGCGGCTTTTTGGTTACTTTTTTCCGCAAAAAAGTAACAGGAAAAAGCGGAGGGATTGTAGTTGAAAGGAAAACCGAGTTTGTGGAACAACAAATTGAAGTTCATAACCAGTTGATAAATAGCAAACTGGATGATATGTCATTGGCATCCCGCGATAGAGTTGCATTAAATTAGGGATATGTCGACGCGGGAGAAGCAGTCCCAACGCCAGTTACACGGCGAGTCCGGCAGCCAACGCACAAGGCTATGCGCCGAGACTACGCCTGGGAATATTTTTTATGTCAGCCTCGCAGGTCTGCATTTTCCCACTGTAAGGACTGCCCGACTGATATTAATAAAATCATAATATTGAATCCGGTTCACATAAGCCTGACCTGTTATTTTTCGAAAAAAAAGCTTTTCTTATTCGTTTTAAGCATATTTTATATACCTTTGCCACCCGTTTTAAAACGGGCATGCTGTAAATACAGCATGAGTATTGCCCCAAAGGCCCCATAAGTGTTTCGTCTGTTCGGAACCGCCCCACGGGTATCACAATAATACATTACTGAAATGCCAAAGGTTAAAACCAATTCGAGCGCAAAGAAAAGGTTTAAAGTTACCGCTACCGGCAAGATCACTCACCAGAAATCTTTCCGCCGTCACCTGTTGACAAAAAAATCAAAAAAACGTAAACGCGCTATGAATATCGATGGCGAAGTTCATAAATCGAATATGAATTTTGTGAAGCGCCTGCTGCGTTTAAAGTAAACCCATTTAAAAACAGTTGCCGGTAGGTTTACCTAAGCACTACCAGCTCAAAACTCAGTAAATATGCCTCGTTCAGTAAATGCAGTTGCTTCCAAAGCGCGCAGAAAAAGAATATTAAAAGCCGCTAAAGGTTATTACGGTAAACGTAAAAATGTATTAACCGTTGCCAAAAACGTAGTAGAAAAAGGGCAAACGTACAGCTATGTAGGTCGCAAATTAAAGAAAAGAGACTATCGTGCATTGTGGATTACCCGTATCAATGCTGCGGTTCGCGAAGAAGGGCTTACCTATTCGGAGTTCATTCATAAATTAAACCAGAAGCAGATTGGGTTAGACCGCAAGGTGCTGGCTGATCTGGCTATGAACGAACCTGAAAGCTTTAAAAAGCTGGTAGCTTCTGTAAAATAACAGGTAAAACCCGGGGCAGGTTGAATATAATTTACTCCAGGAATACCAACAAGCCGGTAGTGAAAAAATCACCACCGGTTTTTTATTGGATACAATCCAAAAAATTACCTTTGCATTCATTTGCTCACCCTTATAACAACCGGCACTCAGTAAAATGAATAAATCATACACCGACCTGGTGAAACAAACCTTCTATTTCCCGCAGGAAGGTTTTGATGTACAGGATGGTTATCTTCGTTTTAACGGATTAGATCTGAAAGCGCTTATTGATAAATACGGCACTCCTCTTAAGCTGACCTACCTGCCTAAAATAGGCATGCAAATAGACAAGGCCAAAAGGATGTTTAAAGATGCTTTTAAAAAACACCGTTACGAGGGTAAATATTTTTACTGCTACTGCACCAAAAGCTCACACTTTTCTTTTGTGGTGGAAGAAGCGCTAAAGCATGATATTCATCTTGAAACCTCTTATGCATACGATATCGAGATCATTAACAGGCTGTACGAAAAAAGAAAGATCACCAAGGATATTCACATCATCTGCAACGGGTTTAAACAAAAGGGATATACTTCGCGCATCGCCCGCCTGCTGAACAGCGGTTTTAAAAACGTAATGCCGGTACTGGATAACAAAGACGAACTGGAAGCATACCGCAAATCGGTTAAAGTTCCTTTTAAGCTGGGGATACGCGTGGCGGCAGAAGAAGAGCCTACCTTCCCCTTTTACACTTCCCGCCTGGGTATACGTGCAAGAGACATCCTGGAATATTATGTAGATAAGATCGAAGGCAACGAGCACAAGTTCCAGCTAAAGATGTTGCATATTTTCCTTAACAAAGGAATCAAGGATGATATCTATTACTGGAGTGAACTGAACAAGATCATTCACCTGTACTGCCAGCTAAAAAAGATTTGCCCTGAGCTGGACTCCATCAATATCGGCGGGGGATTTCCCATAAAACACTCCCTGGGCTTTGAATACAACTACCAGTTCATGATCAATGAAATTGTGAGGAATATAAAAAGTGCATGCAAAAAGGCCAAAGTGCCCATGCCGAACATTTACACTGAGTTCGGCAGTTTTACCGTGGGCGAAAGCATGGCGCATATATACAGCGTGGTGGGGCAAAAAGTACAGAATGACCGCGAAACCTGGTACATGATCGATTCATCGTTTATTACCACCCTGCCGGATACCTGGGGCATCGGGGAACGGTTTTTATTGCTTCCCATTAATAAATGGGAGGAGGAATACCAACGGGTAGTATTGGGCGGCATGACCTGCGACAGTCACGATTATTATGATTCGGAAGAGCACATCAACGAAGTATTTCTTCCCAAGATAACCAACGGGGAGCCGCTTATTCTCGGCTTCTTCCATACCGGCGCCTACCAGGATCAGATCAGCGGGTACGGAGGAATTAAACATTGCCTTATCCCCTCTCCCAAACACGTAATTGTTGAATACGACAAAAACGGTAAACTGGTAGACTGGTTGTACGCCAAAGAACAATCAGCCCAAAGCATGCTGAAGATACTGGGATATATAAAATAAACGAATCAATACGCTCTCAGGCTATTGTACGATACTTGTTTAAAATGTAAAGTCATTCATTAAACCCCAAACACAAAATGAAAAAACAAACTGGTTTACTCTGTCTTATCCTTTTTGCAGGAATGATAATTTTTAATGCCTGTAAAAAAAATGATTCCGGCGGCGACCCGCCACCGGCAGCCGAAAATCCTCTGTATAAAAACGCAATAGGCAAATGGAATATTAATACAACCCCGGGCAGAACGAAGCAGCCAAATATGGTATCTTCCAAAATACAGGATGCTGCAGATTTGGTTTCTATTGAGTTTTTAAGCGATACTACCTATGTTATCGTTTCTAAAGATAACGATGTTTTCACCGGTACTTTTTCGGCACCGGACAGTTCATCGATCAACCTAAGTAATTTTGGCAAGCTGACCGAAATTAAAATTGCCGGCGGGACAATGAACTTCAAACTTTCAAAAGATGGTAATACCATCCTTATTACAGCCAACAAAGCCGAAACCATACCATTAACTGTCAATACAGAGCTCTTATGTAAAAACTGGTATCTTACAGAAGAGGATTTCGGTGAAGATTTGTATGACGAAGATATTGATAAGGTAACCGTGCTTTTTTCTACGGCCGGCACCTACCTTGTTCAATCCTTTAATAAAGGAATAGTTATTGAGGCTGAAATTGCCAATTGGAAATGGCATCCTACCGAACCCAATACTTTTATATATTGGTGGGAAGAATTACCGGATGAGGATGATAAAGTAAAAATCACTGAGCTGAGTAAGAATAAACTCAGAATGGAAGAGTCATATTACGAATACGATGACGATGACAACCCTACGCTTATTACGCAAAAATATGTTCTGATCCCAGCCAGCCAGGTGAGTGGAAGAATTGCAGGTACTGCTTTTATAAAGCACGATAAAACTGCCCCCAAAACGAAAGGAATATTCAGAAGAAGATAATTTATAGTGTTCCGAACCTTCGAAAGGTTCGGAACACTGCTTAAATAGAGCAGCCGGTCGGAAATCATACAGGAGTGTTTTACCTTTGCAGGTAACACTACTTATTTTAAACGGCTTTCATGGAAAAAATTGCTATCGTAACAGGCGGCGGATCCGGGATTGGATTGGCTATTACTGAAAAATTCGTACAGCATCGGATCCGGACAATTGTAATCGGCAGGGATGAGCAAAAGCTCACTGCCGTTAAGCAAAACTTAGGGACATTGTGCGAAACCATCCGCTTCGACCTTGCCGCACTTCCAGCTATTCCTGCACTCGTAAAACAAATTATTCAATGCTTCGGCCACATTGATATACTCGTTAACAATGCAGGCATCAATATGAAAAAGGAATTTACAGAAGTGACGGATGAAGACTTCCAAAAAGTGATAACAACAAATGTAAACAGTGTGTTTGGCTTATCGAGGGAAGTGGTGAAGCAGATGCTTGCGCAAAACAACGGAGGCGCTATTATCAACATCAGTTCAATGGCATCGCAATACGGCATTCCCAAAGTAATTGCTTACACTGCATCCAAGGCGGCTATTGAAGGAATGACGAAGGCAATGGCCGTTGAGCTCTCTCCCAAAGGCATCCGGGTCAATTGTATTGCCCCTGGTTTTATTGCCACAGATATGAGCGCAAAAGCGTTGAACAGCGATCCTGAAAGAAAGCAAAAAGCATTGGGTAGAACACCCATGGGCTACCTGGGACAACCGGCGGATATTGGCGAAGCAGCTTTATTTCTTGCTACCGAACCATCTAAATACATTACGGGAGTGGTGTTACCTGTAGACGGCGGCAATTCAGTGGGGTTCTAGCCAACAAGAAAATCAAGGCTATGATAATGTTACTTATCAGAACGGGTATCCTATACCAAACTGGAAAGTGGGTCTCCGCATATTGGTAGAAATGAACCACCCGTCTTTTTCAGAATGCAGGTATCCATCCGATGAGTAAAGCGGATCTTTCAGCCGCCATCCCAGGTCAAACCGCAGGAGGAAGAATTTAAAATCAAGCCGCAGCCCCCCCCCTCCTGCCACAGCAACATCTTTATACATCCGGCTCAAATCAAAAACACCATATTTAAACACCGGGTCATCCGACCTTCTTATCCAAACATTCCCGACATCTGTAAACAAAGCGCCTTTCAGCCAATAGCCATATACAGGAAGAATATCAAACCTGTATTCTACATTCGCTTCCAGCTGAATATCCGCATAGCGGTCATCAAATCGCTTTTCAACAACGCCGGGGGGATCTGATGTAATAGTACGATAACGGATCGTATCATAGAAAACACTGGAACCGGGGCCCAGTTTTCGCAACTGCCAGCCCCTCATGCTATTGGGCCCTCCTGCAAAAAACTGCCTGAAAAAAGGAAGCGATACATCACCTTTCCGGCTTTCCGTATCAAAGCCAATACCATATCCTGCAAAAAAGCGGAATGCCCACATGGTTTTAGGATTAGCAAGATAATGCCTGAAATCAGCGCTTACCTTAATGAACCTGTATAGCCGCTGCAATACTTTTCCTGTATCGGTTTGCGTCTTGAATAACGCTCCCATTAAAAGACCTGATTCTTCACCATATACTCTCACCATGCTGAATGTGCGGGGATTGGCCCAGTTAAATCTGCGTGTATAAGTAGCGTTTACCCCAATAATCAATCCATCATTATACGAATAACGAAGCAACGGATAATCGTCTGTCAACCTGGTAAACCCTGTATCCCTGTCGTATATCCTGGTAAATTCGATGTTGGGAAATTTTAACTGCCAGGTTACATTTGCTTTTTTCTGAAACTCATATCCCAGGTAAGCGTTCAACGTATTTATTTTATAATACAAATACCGGTCAATATACGATCCGTCAAGACCAATATAAGTTCTTGCATTTAAAAAATCCTGTTCATTCTTCAACTTAAAAAAAGGAGTGAGCAGGTGTGGAAAGACCAGGCGGTTGACCAACCCGATTTCTGAAGAAAGGATTTTCCTGAAATCAGTGAACTCTATGCCTGTACGTAAGGTATTTTCAAGCTGCAAAGCCTGCCGGGCTACATTCCTGTTCTTTAAATGAAAGTTAAGCGCCAGTCCTTTGTTGCCTGAATAAAATATCTGGTTTTGGGCCGTAAGAATGCTGGAGCCTTCAAAATCTACACTGAAAAAATATTTTTTAGCAGGCACCATCCGGATAAAAAAATCCACTACCGCTGCCGAATCCTGTGGTCTGCTGTTAATATTTACATTTTGCCAGGCTTCAATACGATTGAAATTTAACAGGGTACGGTTGTAATCAGACAACCGGTACATTGCTCCCGGCTTCAAAGAGATCCGCTTGGCTAAAAAAGACGGCTTAAATAAATTATATCTGCTGAAAAAAGTATATCCTTTGTATTCTATCCGCTGCATGTCCTCTCTTCTGCCAATTTGCAGATCAGCGGGCTCATCGGGAAACACGTTCACCCGCCCGATCACATAGGGAAGCACAATGGTTGTATCTCTTACAGGCACCTGTAATATGGAAACATCAATGGTAGGGTTTTCATTCCTTGCCTTTGCTTCCAGTTGCAGGCGTATCTGTTCAAAAGGATCGGCAGACGGATCGATCAGCGATACATTCACCGTATCCAGTTGCGCTTTGATCATCTCACGATTGATCTTATAGTAACCGTTGTCTCTAAAAATATCGATCAGCCGGTTCAGTTCCTCGTCTATTTTTTGCCTGTTAAACGGCTCCGATTTTTTAAGCAGCGACTTATTTAAGCTTTGTAATGCCAGCTGCTGCAGGGTGGTATCTTTAAAGCTGTAGCTGATGGAATCAATCTTAAAAGCTTTACCAGGATCAGCCGTATAAACCACTTTCAGGCGATATTGATCGGGCTTATTTTTTTTAGGTGCCCTTGACCAGTTTGCAGTAACATTGCTGCGGTAATAACCTGTATTGTGCAGCAGGTTGTTCATATTCTGCAAAGTTTGTTTTATATAATTACTGTCAAAAACAGCAGGCCTGCTTAAGCTTTTAAAGAAAAAAAGAATATTTTTCAACGCGGGCTTTACGCTATCTTCTATCTGCCCCTCCAGTTTTGCTTTCAAATCTTTTTTTTCGCCCACGCTTACCTCCCCTTCAACCCTTATCTCATTTTCAAAAACAAAAGGCTTATTGGACTGGTACTTCCTCACCACAGTACATGATGACATCATGCAAATAATACTGAGGACAAAAAAGAGAGGGATAAAAAAAGAAGAATGTATTTTCGTTGGTGAAACAGACATAATTAAGTATACAGGATGCTCAGCAAATCCAGGGTCAAATATATTCAAAGTTTATACCATAAAAAATTCCGTGATGAGGCGAATAAATATGTTATTGAAGGTCCCAAGGTTTTAGCAGAATTTCTCCGAGAAACTCCCCATCATATACAGGAAATATATTGTATTAAAACATGGTTCAATAACAACCGTCATCTTCTCTCAGCTATCAGCCCTGATATCATATTCGTTATTGAAGATCACGAACTCGCCAGAATATCCTCTTTATCAACCCCCAACCAGGTACTTGCCGTAATAATAAAAAATGCCTCAAAAGAAGTTTCTCCTGCCGGCAGGCTTTCGCTGATGCTCGACAATATACAGGATCCCGGCAACCTGGGAACGATTATACGCATTGCAGACTGGTTTGGAATAAAAACAATTTTTTGCAGCGAAGATTGTGTTGACATGTATAACCCCAAAGTCATTCAATCTACAATGGGCAGTATTTTGCGGGTAAATACTGTATATGCCGACCTTGAACAGGTGTGCCGTGCGCATGCGGAAATAAGAGTGTACGGCGCTACGTTAAACGGGCAGTCGCTGTTTACAGTACCCCCGCCTGTTACCGGTATTTTGCTGATAGGGAATGAATCAAAAGGCATCCGGCAGCAACTGCTGTCCTTTTGTACTTCCAGGATTACGATACCACGACTGGGCAATGCAGAATCCTTAAATGCAGCCGTGGCAACGGGTATCATTCTTTCACATTTTACCCAACAGCCCGGTTAGCAGAAATGGATACATTTCAATTAAACCTTAGTTTTATTTTTTGAAAACCAATTATTATGTCTCTACAATGGAAGGGCGTGTTTCCGGCACTCACAACAAAATTTACAGCAGGCGATACGCTGGATCTCGACCTGTTTGGTAAAAACCTGGATGCCCAGCTCAAAGCGGGCGTAAGCGGGGTTATTGTAGGCGGATCCCTGGGTGAAGCAAGCACCATTACCGAAAAAGAAAAAGAACAACTGGTAAAGTTTGCCATAGATGCATTACAGGGCAGCATTCCTGTAATAGTAAATATTGCGGAAGGATCAACGCGCGAAGCGGTACGGCAGGCACAACTGGCTCAAACCTGGGGAGCCAATGGCTTAATGTTGTTACCGCCTATGCGCTACAAAAGCGATGAAAGGGAAACGGTAACCTACTTTACCTCAGTAGCCCATTCGACCGGTCTCCCTATTATGCTGTATAATAACCCGGTTGATTATAAAATTGAAGTAACGCTGGATATGTTTGACGAGTTATCGGCAGTGAAAAATATTGAAGCCGTAAAAGAATCAACACGCGATGTTACCAATGTAACGCGTATGATCAATCGGTTTGGCGACCGGTTTAAGATTTTATGCGGCGTTGATACCTTAACATTTGAAGAACTGTCGCTGGGCGCCGATGGTTTGGTGGCAGGCCTGGTTTGCGCATTCCCAGCAGAAACGGTGACTTTATACAACCTGATAAAAGCAGGCCGTTTTTCCGAAGCCATTCCTTTGTACAGGTGGTTTATGCCTTTGCTGGAACTGGATATTCATCCTAAACTGGTTCAATATATAAAGCTTGCCGAAGCGCAGACAGGGCTCGGCAGTGAATACGTAAGACCTCCCCGGCTGCCCCTGGCCGGCAAAGAACGACAAGATATTTTGAATGTAATTAACAGCGCCTTGCTTACCAGGCCTGCTTTATTGGCAAATTAAACCTGTATTTGCTGTTTACAGTTCACCTTTAAAAGTGTTGTATATTGCCCGTCCTAAAACAAACAAACAAGCAAATAATGAACAATATTGACATTGTAATGCAGGATGCCCGGGAGGCATTCGAAAGTTTCAGGCTATTATCCCCTTCGGAGAGATCGTCTTTTTTACAGAAATTGGCTGCAGAGATAGAAGCAGCCCGCGAAACGCTGGTGCAAACAGCCCACGAAGAAACCAATCTTCCCTTACCACGGTTAAACGGTGAATTAAGCAGAACGACCAACCAGCTTAATTTGTTCGCCCGGCTTATTGAGGAAGGAAGCTGGGTAGAAGCGGCCATAGATACGGCTGATAAAAACAGAACGCCTCCCAAGCCCGACACCAGGAAAATGCTATTGCCGGTAGGTCCTGTTGTAGTTTTTGGAGCGAGCAACTTCCCTTTTGCGTTTTCAACAGCAGGAGGAGATACTGCAAGCGCATTGGCTTCCGGATCAAGCGTGGTCATTAAAGGACATTCAGCCCATGCAAAGACCTCCCAGCTCGTTTTTGAAGCCATGCAAAAAGCGATATCCAAAGCCGGCATTCACCCTTTTACGGTGCAGCATGTGCTGGGCTCCGGCAGCACGGTGGGCAAAGCGCTGGTACAACATCCCCTTACGGCCGGTGTAGGATTTACCGGTTCATTCGCAGGCGGAAAAGCCTTGTGGGAGCTGGCTAATCAAAGAGAGCAGCCGATACCTGTTTTTGCGGAAATGAGCAGTATTAACCCGGTAGTTTTGTTGCAGCATACCTTGCAGGAAAACGCAGCCGCACTCGCAAAAACATATGCAGCCTCCATTTGCCTGGGCATGGGTCAGTTTTGCACCAACCCGGGATTGCTGCTGGCAGTAAAAAGTGATGCGCTTGACCAGTTTTTAACATTACTTGGAAAAGAAATAGAGCAAACCGCTCCCCAGAAGATGTTGCATAGCGGTATCCATGCATCTTACACTAAGGGATTGAGTGAAGTCCTCGCGCAAAAGGGGATTGAAAAAATAGCCCAGTCTGCACAACAGCCCGGCAATGGAGAAGCCTTTCCAACGGTTGCTAAGGTAAATGCCTCCGTATTTATGCAGAACCCACATTTCAGGGAAGAGGTTTTTGGTCCCTATTCACTGGCGGTGGTATGCGCCGACAAAGCTGAATTGATGAACGTTTTGCAGTCACTCAAAGGACAGCTGACCACAACCATAATGGCTACTGATGCAGATGTAGAAGCAAACGCAGATATTATCGCGCTTCAAACCACGCTGGCAGGACGGATCATTTTGAACGATGTTCCTACCGGCGTAGAAGTATGCGCCAGCATGGTGCACGGCGGGCCATTCCCTTCTACTACCGATGGTCGGTTTACGTCTGTAGGAACCACTGCCATTAAACGCTGGGTTCGCCCGGTATGCTTCCAGGGATTTAAAGACACCATGCTTCCGGATGCGTTAAAAAATAATAACCCGCTGCATATATGGAGAATTGTAAACAATGAATGGACGAAAAATGGCATCTGACCGTTGAAAAACGGGGCGCTTCCTTTCTATCCAAAACGAAATACACTCCGGCCGATGAAAAAAACATTTTTTTGCATTGATGCGCACACATGCGGCAATCCTGTAAGGTTGGTTGCCGGTGGAGGGCCCGTGCTGGAAGGCAATACCATGAGCGAAAAACGCCAGCACTTCCTGAAGGAATACGACTGGATAAGAAAAGGATTGATGTTTGAACCGCGCGGGCACGATATGATGAGCGGAAGCATTCTTTACCCACCCCACGACCCGGCGAATGATGTATCGGTTTTGTTTATAGAAACCAGCGGATGCCTGCCTATGTGCGGGCATGGTACGATAGGCACTATTACCATAGCCCTGGAGGAAGGACTCATTGTTCCTAAAACACCAGGCATTGTACGAATGGAAGCGCCGGCGGGACTGGTAATGATAAAGTATGTGCAGGAGGGCAAAAAAATAAAAAGCGTACAACTTACCAATGTGCCTGCATTTCTAGCTGCCGAAGGTATTACAGTCGGGTGCCCTGAACTGGGTGAGCTGGTGATGGATGTTTCATACGGCGGAAATTTTTATGCCATTGTAGATGTACAGAAAAACTTTAAAGGGCTGGAACATTATCCCGTTGATAAACTGATAGCCTGGGCAAGAGAAACACGGAAACGCATCAACGAAAAATATCAGTTTATACACCCCGATGATCCTACCATTAGCGGATGCTCGCATATATTATGGACCGGCGCTGTCATGAATCCCGGAGCTACTGCCCGCAATGCAGTGTTTTACGGCGATAAAGCGATTGACCGCAGCCCTTGCGGCACAGGCACCTCCGCGCGCATGGCACAATGGTACACTAAGGGAAAATTAAAAAAAGGAGACGAATTCATTCATGAAAGCATTATCGGGTCCAGCTTTACAGGAAGGATAGAGGAAGAGCTGGTACTCAACGGAAAGCCTGCCATCCGCCCCAGCATTGAAGGCTGGGCGCGTATTTACGGATACAATACGATTTCGATAGACCCCGATGACGATCCCTACGCTTACGGGTTCCAGGTAATATGATCCATAGTTTGCCATATCATCCATCTGACTGTTTATCAATGAGTATGAACTGCGAGTTTGTTGCTTATAAAACTCGCTTTCTTTTCAACCACAATGCCTGGTGCTGGTTTCTTTGTTACTTTTTTGCGGAAAAAAGTAACCAAAAAGCCGCCCGACTTGAACGTCGTTCGCCTGCCTGAACTGCCGAACGGCAGGCAGGGGCGGGCGTCCGAAATCTCAGTCAGCCGGCAGGCTGGGACTACGGCCGATTTCATCCCGCAAAAAGCGGGACTGATTGAACTTTGATACTACTGTAAACTCAGCAACAGAACCCTGATACGTTTGCTAATAATTCAACTGACTCAGGACGCCTGCAAATCCCAAAGCTACGAACAAAAAAATGCAACATGTCACGGCTCAATGATTAAGCCCTCTAATTTGTTAACTCGAAACAGCAGACTTGTTAACCGTTTGGAATAATTTCTGCACATATAGTATGATCCCCTGTTTTACATCTCAGAGTTCTGCGATTCCTTGCCTATATTTATTATTTCATACCAGGCAACAACACGACGCTCATAAAAAAAATCTATGGCAATTACTACAGGCAGCACTTCAGAACGACTTTATTCCCTGGACGCATTGCGCGGCTTTGACATGTTCTGGATTTTAGGTGCAGAAGAAATATTTCATGCATTGGCCAAAGCCACTCATTCTCCATTCTGGCAAACAATAGCCGAAGAGCTGACACACCCCGAATGGAATGGCTTTCATTTCTACGATCTCATTTTCCCTTTGTTCCTGTTCATATCAGGGGTTACTACCCCTTTTTCGGTGGGACGCGAGCTGGAAAAAGGAAAATCAAGACAGGAAATGCTGAAGCGCGTTGTTAAGCGCGGGCTTATACTTGTGTTGCTGGGCATTGTATACAACAACGGGCTGGAATTAAAGCCGCTTGCTGAAATACGTTTTGGCAGCGTGCTGGGGCGCATCGGGCTTGCCTATATGTTTGCCAATATTATTTACCTGTACACGAAGGAAAAAGGGCAGATAATATGGTTTTGCGGTTTGCTGATCGGGTACTGGCTGCTGCTAAAATTTAATTCGGCTCCCGGGTATCCTATGGGTGACCTTACAATGGAAGGTAATTTTGCTTCCTATATCGACCGGTTGATCATGCCGGGAAAATTATACCTGGGCATCCATGATCCTGAGGGATTAACAAGCACCATTCCCGCTATCGGTACCGGGCTGCTGGGCATTTTAACAGGTACATTTTTAAAGCGCAAAACTTTCAGCGGATCCAAAAAGTCGTTGTACATGCTGGTTACCGGTATCGCTTTTGTAGCGCTGGCCCATGTATGGGATCTCGATTTTCCCATTAATAAAAATTTATGGAGCAGCTCATTTACGTTGAATGTTGGCGGTTACAGTCTTATTCTGCTGGCTGTTTTTTATTATATCATAGATGTGAAAGGCTTCAAAAGCTGGGCCTTCTTTTTTAAAGTGATCGGCATGAATTCCATTCTTATTTATATGAGCGAAGGCTTTATTAACTGGGGTTATACCAACAATGCCTTGTTTGGATGGGTAGGTCAGCTGGCAGGCAACCCCTTTAATATAGTGGCTATGGCTATTTGTTATGTTATAACAAAATGGCTGTTCCTTTACTTCATGTACCGCAAAAAAGTCTTTTTACGCGTATAATTCCGCTTGTCCGCCGCAGATTCGCAGATTGAATCAGCGTATCTGCGGCACGTTTTTTTCTCAGGCGGACAGGCACCAGGACGCCACCCATAGCTCACGGCTGATAGCTGATGCCTCCTGCGAAAAATTGAACCTTTTCACTGAAAGTAAATGCTTCCTGATCTGCGCATCTGCGGCATGATTGCGTATTTTCGCTTTATGGCAATATCAATACAATACAGCAGGCATCATTTAAAGTTCCGATACCCTTTTACCATTTCAAAAGGCACTAAAACACATCAGCCCTCTTTACTGGTAGAGTTAAATTTTAACGGGATCAAAGGATACGGGGAAGCACCTGCAATAGCCTACTACAATATTCCTGTTGAGAAGATGATTGAAGATATTGAGGCAAAAAAAACATTCATCGAAAAATTTTCTTTCACCCACCCCGACCGGTACTGGCATTACCTGCATCACCTTTTTCCTCAAAACTCGTTCCTGGTAGCCGCGCTGGATATTGCCGCCTGGGATATTTTCGGGAAATTGAAAAAGCAGCCATTATACCAATTGTGGAATACCCAAATGGCAACGGCTCCCGTAACGGATTATACGATTGGCATTGATACGATTGATGTAATGATAGCCAAAATGAAAGAAAAGCCATGGCCTGTTTATAAAATAAAACTGGGCACTAAAGAAGACATTCCCACCATGGAAGCACTGCGTAAAAATTCCGACGCTGTGATCAGGGTAGACGCCAATGCCGGCTGGAAAGTGGAAGAAGCGCTGGAAATACTGCCCGTATTACAGGCACTCAAGGTGGAGCTGGTTGAACAACCTTTGGCAAAAGACGATTGGGAAGGAATGAGAATACTGTATGAAAAATCGCCTTTGCCTTTATTTGCCGATGAAAGTTGCGTATCGGAAACTGATGTAAAAAAATGCCACGGATTTTTTCATGGCATCAATATTAAGCTCACCAAATGCAGCGGCATTACCCCTGCGCTGCGTATGATTCATGAAGCAAAGCAATTGGGATTAAAAACCATGTTGGGCTGCATGAATGAAAGTACGGTGGGTTCCGCGGCAATTGCGCATTTGGCCCCACAGGTCAACTATCTCGACGCTGATGGTCCCCTGCTGCTGGAAGAAGATATTGCTACGGGCCTGCAGTACGATTTTGGAAAAATTACCCCTTCCTCATCTCCGGGGTTAGGTGTAGAGCTGATTACCCAACTATAGATGCGGGATACCTCTTTCCGGCTTATGAGCAGGAATGGCATGAAATTTTAGATATCCATGTTATAAAACCGGATTGTATGGCAAAGTATTCTAAAAAAGCAGCAGAAAAAGTGGAAAAAGTAATGCACGAAAAGAAAAAAGGAACATTGCGGAGCGGCAGTGGTAAAAAAGTAACCAGCAGAAAGCAGGCCATCGCTATCGGCCTTTCGGAAGCAAGAAAAGCAGGTGCAAAGGTTCCTGCCAAAAAGAAGAGTGAATGAATCCCCGATTGGATGGCAGAACCTTTTGCGGTATCACACTCATATCGTTTGCACATAAAAATAGCGGGCAATATAGCCCGCTACTACAATAAACCGGCTTCAAAACCTTCACTGATCTTCAGGCTTTTTGCAGCAGGTAGGTAATTTTTTATAAGAATCTTCGTTGGCTTTAACATCATCAGCGTCATAGCCTGCATTGGCAATGCTGGTTTTAACGTTCTCAATATTGGTTCTGTCTCCCAGATACGTTACCGTAGTTACTTTTCTCTTAAAGTCAACATTTACTTTTGTAATTCCCTCTTCATGTTTCATGAAGTTTTCAATTTTCTTCTTGCAGTTTTCGCACTGAACGGTGGGCGTGGCGATTTTAGCTGTAACAGGCTTTTTTTGTTGAGCGTTGGCACTCCAGGCCAAGCCACAAATCATGGTAAGTAAAAGCAACATCTTTTTCATACTATAATTTTTATATTGTTGGATAATAACATTTACTAAAACGACTGAAAAGATACGCTTTTTTACATTAAGGTTTCCAGTTAGCAGGATCTTTGCGCCAGTTTAACAAGGTAGCTTCTGTTTCGGGGCCAACAATGCCCTGCTCTACCGCTAAAGAAATCAATGTTGGATAGTTGGTCAATGACTTCAGCGGGATACCTGCTTTTTCAAAAGCGGCCGCGGCAACATCAAATCCATAAGTAAAAATAGATACCATTCCTTCAATGATCAATCCCTGTTCATGCAATACATCGCAAACCTGCAGACTGCTTTTCCCGGTGGAGATAAGGTCTTCAATGACCACCACTTTTTGCCCTGCTTCATAAAAGCCCTCAACCTGGTTGCCTAACCCGTGCTCCTTGGGTTTGGGTCTCACATATATATAGGGTAGCTTTAATTGATCCGCCGCCATGGCTCCCCAGGCAATCCCCGCAGTGGCCACGCCGGCCAACAGGTCCGCATCGGGAAAACTCTCAAAAATTACATTGCATAACTCCGATTTTACGAAATCGCGGATATAAGGAAAGGAAAGCGTTTTCCGGTTATCGCAATAAATAGGACTTTTCCATCCCGATGCCCAGGTAAAAGGTTGTTGTGGATTCAACCGGATAGCATTAATTTGTAAAAGCTTTCCGGCAACTGCTTTTTCATTCGTCATGCCGCGAAAATAATAAATTGCTTTATATGGTTCTGAAAATCTATTTCAACGACAAACCTGTTTTTTTGTGCGATGAAATTACCCCGCTTATCGAGGAATACAGGCATCACCCGGATAGTGTTTTTATTGATGAGCTTACCGGCCCGGCAGTTAAATCTTTATTGCACGAAATTGCAAAGCCTGGCTTTCATTCCGGCATATTATATTATACAGACATTCACCAGTTGAAAAAAATATTCTGGAAACATTTTACGATCATTCAGGCCGCCGGTGGCTTAATAAAAAACGATCAGGATGAAATATTAATGATATTCAGACGGGGGAAATGGGATTTACCCAAAGGCAAGCTCGATCAGGGGGAAACACTGGAAGCATGCGCTTTACGGGAAGTACAGGAAGAAACAGGCTTAAAGCAGGTTAGTTTGATTTCATTTCTTATAACGACCTATCATACGTACGAAGAATTTGGGAAACATATTTTAAAAGAATCCTACTGGTACAATATGAAAGCCACCGGGGTTGAAAAAACGACACCGCAAACAGAAGAAGATATCCTGCAAATAGAATGGGTAAAGCCGGATGATATAAAAGAAAAGCTGGCAAATACCTTCCCCTCGGTTGCAGACGTTATAAAAGCCGGAACGATCGAGCAGAGCATGGAGGTCCGTGAAGGCTGAACAACCCGCAGGCAGTTTACAACTGATGCTCTTGCTTATTCAACACCTGCCAATCCTGTTAATACAGTTTTCTTACCTTGATTGTTTCTTTGATTTCTTTCAGCAGTTCAATGGCCTCTTTTGAAAGCTTACTGTCTATATCCAGCACCACATACCCTATTTCATCGTTGGTTTTAAGATATTGCGCCAGTATGTTAATCTTATGGCTGGAAAGCTGGCTGTTGATTTGCGAAAGGACACCGGGAACATTTTTGTGTATATGCAAAATACGATGGGCGCCCTCCACTAACGGTAACGCAAGCTCGGGAACCGTATGCGAGCCTGTAGTAATACCGGTTTCAAGGAAGTTGATCAGCTTGGCGCTTACATCATCCCCTATATTGGTCTGAGCTTCTTCGGTTGAGCCGCCGATATGCGGGGTTAATATTACATTCGGCAGGTTTTGCAAAGGCGTTTTGAAAGAATCGCCATTTTTTTCAGGCTCTACCGGGTAAACGTCTATGGCTGCGCCCGACAGGTGCCCGCTCTCAAGCGCTTTGCTCAATGCTGCAAGATCTACTACTTCGCCGCGCGCATAGTTAATAAGAATGGATCCCTTTTTAAAATGTTTGAGATTACCGGCATTAATCATATTGCGGGTTTGCGCGGTTTCCGGTACATGCAATGTCACCAGGTCTGCTTCCTGCAATACTTCTTTAAGCGACTTGCGTGCCTGTGCATTTCCCAATGGCAAACGCGTCACGACATCATAAAAAATCACCTTCATGCCAAAAGCTTCCGCCAGCACACTCACCTGGGCGCCGATATTTCCATATCCGATGATCCCCAGGGTCTTGCCTCTCAGTTCATAACTGCCTTTGGCATCTTTCATCCACTTGCCTTCATGGGCAGCTTTGTTTTTATCCGGAATGCGGCGTATAAGCATTACCGCCAGCCCTATTACAAGTTCTGCCACAGAACGCGTATTGGAATAGGGAGCATTAAAAACGGTCACTCCGCGCGCCGTGGATTCTTTCAGGTTCACCTGGTTTACACCAATACAAAAGCAACCGATTGCCTGCAGTTTTTGCGCCGCGGCCAAAACCGCAGGAGTGATCTGCGACTTGGAACGAATACCCAGCAGATGTGTATTTTTTATTTCCCTGATTAACTCTTCTTCCGGCAAGGCGCCTGTTATTTTTTTTACGGAAGTATACCCTGCTTTTTTAAAATTCTGAACAGCGAGATCGCTGATGTTTTCAAGAAGTAAAATATTAATCTTCTCTTTGGGATAACTGGTCTTATTTTTGTCACTCATATGCCTAAATCTGTAAAATTGCCGCAAAAATACTAAGTTATTGCCTTTCAGCGTTGTATTATACAGTAAATTCAGATGAAAAACTTTAATCTACCCGCTATATTATTATTGATCTGCCCGCTGATGCAGGGGTGTTATTTTTCCACCATCAAAAAAGATAAATCGAAACCCGCGCGCACAATTACAGATACTGTGTCCAATGCCTCCTCGCTTTCAAAAGCCGAAATAAAAAAATATCATGATGCTTCAGAGGAATTTTACAAGGAAGTGCTGGAGAAAAGCCGTTTCAGCGGGGAGTTCCTGGTAGCCAAAAAAGGAGAGGTTATTTTTGAAAAATATACGGGTTATGCTCATTTTGATAAAAAAGACGCGCTGAATGAAAGCAGTGCTCTTCACCTGGCTTCGGTTTCAAAAACCTTTACCGGAATGGCTGTACTGAAGCTGTGGGAAGAACAGAAACTGAGCATCAATGACGAGGTTTCCCTGCATCTGGCAGGCTTTCCGTATACAGGCGTAACGATCAAAACACTGCTGAACCACCGCAGCGGACTGCCCAATTATGTGCATGTAATGGAGCAACTGGGCTGGGACAAACGAAGAACGGTATACAACCAGGATGTGCTCGATTTCTTAATAAAAAACAAAGGCAGACTACAGGTGGCCAGGCCCGATAAATCTTTCCATTACTGCAATACCAACTATGCATTACTGGCATTGATAATTGAAAAAGTGAGTGGTGTTCCCTATCCGCAGTATATATATGAAAACTTCTTCGCCCCCCTCGGAATGACAAACAGCTATGTATTCACTATGGCTGATTCGGCAAGAAGCCTGCCTTCCTATAACTGGAAAAACCAGCAGGAATCCTTTACCTTTTTGGACGCGGTGTATGGAGATAAAAATATTTATAGTACGGCAAGAGATCTTTTAAAATGGGAAACGGCGCTCTCCTATGGCAACCTGTTTAAAAAAGAAACACTTGATTCTGCCTATACAGGCTACAGCCACGAAAAGAAAGGTATCCGCAATTATGGCCTGGGATGGCGCATGCTTGAATATCCAAACAGTGAAAAGATTATCTTCCACAACGGGTGGTGGCATGGTAACAATACTGTATTTGCCCGCATCATCCAGGACTCGGCTACCGTTATTGTTTTAGGCAATCGCTTCAATAAAAATATTTACCAGGCTAAAAGATTATTTCCCGCCTTCGGCGATTATGAGCCGGAAGCGGATACGGAAGAATAACACCCCCTTCAAGTCCACACAGGGCCTTCATGTAAAGCTATTGCGGGCAGTCATGAAACCCTGGTGCCGAGATGTTACAAGTTCCAGGTTTCAGGTTGATTGGTGCGTTGCTTATAGTTTACCTGCAACTCCCGCTGCCGCGTATGAAGCAAAAATTATGAAGTCCTCCTCAAACCCCTTTGCGAAATCCTTACTTTTACTGTAAGTAATTTGAAGCATGAAAATTTTTTCTGCCAGCCAGATCAAAGCGTGGGATGAATATACCATGCTGCATGAACCGGTATCTTCTATTGATCTAATGGAAAGATCTTCAAGTGGTTGCATCGAGTGGTTAAAAAAAAATATTAATCTATCCCGCAAAATAATGGTTTTCTCCGGACCAGGCAACAATGGGGGCGATGGGCTTGCAATAGCAAGAATGCTGATCACACAAGGACTGCCGGTGGAAATTTACATACTGCAGAACGATTCCTTTTCCAACGATTTTACCACGAACCTCCAACGCCTCCGGTCGCTCCCCTCTCCCGTAAATTACCTGATCCGGGAAGAAGATATACCTGTCATCGACAGGAATGTGATTGTGATCGATGCACTGTTCGGTTACGGACTCAATCGTCCGTTAAGCGGTTTAGCCGGCTTATTGGTTTCGCATATCAACGAGGCAGGCGCCGTTGTTGTATCCATTGATATGCCCAGCGGGTTATTTGCAGACAAAAGCTCCCGGAACAACATGGTTATAAAAGCGACGCATACACTTACTTTTCAGTGTATAAAGCTTGCCTTCCTGCTGCCGGAAAACGAGGTTTTTACCGGGCATGTGGAAATAACAGACATTGGTTTGCACAATGGCTATTACAGGCAGAGCGAGGCTGAATTTGAAATGATTTCACAGCACTTTATCCGGTCCATTTACCAGCCCCGCAAAAAATTTTCGCATAAAGGAAGCTTTGGCAATACCGCTTTAATTGCGGGAAGCTATGGCATGATGGGAGCTGCGGTATTGTCGGCCAAAGCCTGCATGCGCAGCGGTGCCGGCAAGCTTACCTGCTATATTCCCGAAACCGGGTACGAAATACTTCAAACTGCTGTACCCGAAGCCATGTGTGTGACCGACTCCGGCAACAGGTTTCATAGCAAGCTGGTGCTTAATGCATTATATGACGCTCACGCGATCGGCCCCGGATTGGGATCCACATGTGAACCCTCTGTTCTGGCAACGTTGCTGGAAACAAAACCGGCGCGGCTGGTGATAGATGCAGACGGGCTGAACCTGCTTGCCGGGAACAGGGATTTGTATGCCCGCATTCCTCCCAATACCATTATCACCCCCCACCCAAAAGAATTTGAAAGGTTGTTTGGAGCCACGCCCGATCATTTTGCCCGGTTAAGGCTTGCAATGGACAAAGCGGTGGAAATGCAGGTATATATTATATTAAAAGGCAGGTACAGCTTTATCGCTACACCGGGAGGAAAAGGTTACTTTAATCCAACCGGGAATGCCGGGATGGCTACCGCCGGCAGCGGAGATGTGCTGACCGGGATACTTTTAGGCCTATCGGGTCAATACTCCGATGCAGGTCACGTGGCATTCATGGGCGTATACCTGCACGGACTGGCAGGCGATCTTGCCGCAGCAGCTAAAACGGAAGAAGCCATGGTGGCGGGCGATATCATTGACTATTTACCGGAAGCTTTTAAAATAGTTTTTTCATCCTGAATCCCCTATTTTTGCCCTCCCAAAAACAAACATACTAGAACTCAACTACTATGGACAAATTGTTCTACCTCGTTCCCGCAATGGGCTTACTCGGATTGATTTATACTTACGTAAAATTTAACTGGGTTTCCAAACAGGATGCCGGCTCTGACCGCATGAAAGAAATCAGCAATTACATTGCGGAAGGCGCTATGGCCTTCTTAAGGGCTGAATGGAAGATACTGGGGTACTTTGTAGTGATCGTTGCCATTTTACTGGGTATAATGGCACAGGCAAACCCCCACTCGCACTGGTCTATTGCTATCGCTTTTGTTGTAGGGGCGGTATTCAGCGCAGCGGCAGGTTATATAGGCATGCGCATTGCAACCAAGAGTAATGTACGCACGGCGCAGGCTGCCAAAACAAGTTTGTCCAAAGCCTTGTCAGTATCATTTACCGGCGGGTCGGTAATGGGACTGGGCGTTGCGGGACTTGCAGTGCTCGGTCTGGGTAGTGTCTTCATCATTTTATACATGCAGTTCGTCAGTGGGATTACACCCGGCACCGACGAATATGCTCATGCGATGGTGAGGGCCATTGAAGTGCTGACCGGCTTTTCACTGGGCGCTGAAAGTATTGCATTGTTTGCCCGTGTGGGCGGTGGTATTTATACCAAAGCCGCCGATGTAGGCGCCGACCTGGTGGGTAAGGTAGAAGCGGGTATTCCTGAAGATGATCCACGCAATCCTGCCACCATTGCAGACAATGTGGGCGATAACGTGGGCGACGTTGCCGGTATGGGCGCCGATCTTTTCGGTTCTTATGTTGCAACGGTATTAGCCACCATGGTATTGGGGCAGGAAACAAAATCAACTGATAATTTTGGCGGATTGGCTCCTGTATTGCTACCGATGCTGATCGCCGCGGCCGGAATTATATTTTCTATAGTGGGTACCTGGTTTGTAAAGGTGAGCGATGCAGCCGGGATCAATACTGACAACGTGCAAAAAGCGCTCAACCTCGGTAACTGGGGTTCTATTATTCTTACTGCGCTTGTTTCCATCGGATTGGTATCTTATATATTGCCCGAAACCATGGTACTCCGTGGTCATGAGTTTACCAAATGGGGCGTGCTGGGAGCGATCGCAGTAGGTTTGGTTGTAGGCGCATTAATGAGCATCATCACCGAATATTATACGGCAATGGGTAAACGCCCGGTATTGTCTATCATCAAACAATCGTCCACAGGACATGCCACCAACGTAATCGGCGGTCTGGCGATCGGTATGGAATCTACCTTCCTGCCCATATTGGTGCTGGCGGGCGGTATCTGGGGTTCTTATGAATTTGCCGGGCTGTATGGTGTGGCTATTGCCGCGGCGGGTATGATGGCTACAACAGCCATGCAGCTCGCCATTGACGCTTTCGGCCCGATTGCAGACAATGCAGGCGGCATTGCCGAAATGAGCGAATTGCCGAAAGAAGTGCGGGAAAAAACCGATGTGCTGGATGCGGTAGGTAATACAACGGCCGCAACCGGTAAAGGTTTCGCGATAGCTTCTGCGGCGTTGACCGCATTGGCGCTGTTTGCAGCATTCGTTGGCGTGGCAGGGATTGAAGGCATTGATATTTACAAAGCAAAAGTATTGGCCTCTCTTTTCGTAGGTGGTATGGTACCTTTTATCTTTTCTTCTTTAGCCATACGTGCAGTGGGTGAAGCCGCTATGAGCATGGTAGAAGAAGTACGCCGCCAGTTCCGCAGCATACCCGGTATTATGGAAGGAAAAGGAAAGCCGGAGTACGATAAATGCGTGGCGATCTCAACCGAGGCATCCATCAAAAAAATGATGTTGCCGGGCGCTATTGCGATCGTTTCTCCGCTGGTAATAGGATTTTTATTAGGCCCTGAAGCACTGGGCGGGTTTTTAGCGGGAGCAACCGTTAGCGGCGTATTAATGGGCATGTTCCAGAACAATGCCGGCGGCGCCTGGGACAATGCGAAAAAATCATTTGAAAAAGGTGTTGAGATCAACGGCGAAACCTACTACAAAAAATCAGAGCCGCATAAAGCTTCCGTTACCGGCGACACTGTGGGAGATCCGTTCAAAGATACTTCCGGTCCTTCTATGAATATCCTTATTAAGCTGATGTCTATTGTATCGCTGGTAATTGCCCCTACCCTGGCACAGATGTTTGATACCAAAGGCGAGCACAATACACAGACTGAGAAAAAAGCAAAAACTGAACAGGTAAGTCAGTTAACGCAGCCGGATACGCAGAAATAATTACAATCCCGAAAGAAATTGGCAAAGGCTGGTGAAGTGTGGATTTCACCAGCTTTTTTATTTCCACTACCGGACGGTCTTCTTTATGTAGCCAGGGTAGCGCCGATGGCGCATAATTGAAAATTATCCTCTTTGTTACAAACGGGTTGTGCCGATGGCACAGAAAACCAGGTTATCCAACAGCATTTTGTATGATGGGGTAACTGAACTAAAAGTATTTCTTCCACAAGGGATATGCATTTGAAACATGCCGCATAGCGGCTACCTGTTTGTAAAAAAGGAGGCTGTTTTATTTGTCCGCCGCGGCGGACTACCCTTCGCGTAAACTGACAGTACTTGCGCAGGTCTGCAGCAGTGTGGTGTGTGATGCTGACCTCCTGTCTGAGCATTACTTGTTTTGCAATGATAGCAGGTGTAAGGTTACAGCTGTATTGTTTATACATGGCTTGGTTCCCCGCAACGTCCCTCTCCGCCCGAACGTTCCGAGCGTAAGGCCTAACACGGGGGACACTTCGGAGAATCAATGAACGACGCTAGTCCAAACCACAAGTTCGATTTGCATTGCGCTGACCCCTGATGCATTTTCATTCTTTACTAAGTCCTGCTAACTTTTCTCCGAGTTTCACCAATTCGTTTGGATCTGAAAAATATTTGTTGTTCTCAATTATTCCGGAGTACTCCATTGTTGAATAAAAAGGTCGCTTGTCAGGCAGATAAAAAAATCTATGGGCATACATTCCATATTTTTCAAGCCTGTGAGAAATTACCGGAACAAACGATTTTATTTTTTTATAATATACCAAAGCATTTCCGCTTTGTAACTGTTGCGAAACCAAATAGTCAAAATGAGAAAGGTAATTGTCTATATGAATTGTGTCGCTAAATTTTGAACTGCTGTCAAGAATGGAAATAATTTTTGAAACATCTTCGTTATTGAAATCATCTTTAATATCAATAGCATTTTGTCGCAACATGTTCAATCTTAAATAAATTGTCGCCTTTGCACCAATTTCAACAGCAACAATTTTCTTTTCGCGGGTGGGATCGTTAAGTTTAACGGAAATAAATTTTGTTTCTGCCCAACCTGGGCTGCTTTTTTTATGTTGGGCAAAAAGACTTTTCGTAACGAAAACGATAAATAAAAGTAAAGTATATCTTATCGTGGGTTTCCTCATTGTTTTGGCAGTATAGCACAGTACAGCAGGTAACAATCTAACTTTTAATTGCTTTTCAGTTCAACTTTATCTCCAGCAATTTCGGCCAACGTTTACCGGTTACGAACATTTTGCCGGTTGCCGCATCCCAGGCAATGCCATTCAGCACAGCGCCATCCTCTATTGCCTGTTTGTCATAATTAATATTCGCCAGTTTTTTCAAAGCGTCCTTAAAATCCATTACGCCTGCTACAAAACCCGAATTAGGATCGATCTTGAGAATATTATCGGTTTCCCACTGGTTCGCAAAAATGTACCCGCCAATATATTCCAGTTCATTCAACTTATATACCGGCCCGTTGTTATTTGAAACAGAAACAATATTCAAAAGCTTAAAATCACCGGGGCGAACAAAATAAAGCTTGTCCGTTCCATCACTGATAATAAGATTAGTCCCGTCATGTGTGATCCCCCACCCTTCATTCGGCCAATACTGCTTGCGCACTTCCTTCATGTTTTTTAAACTATATACCAGTACGATATGGTCCTGCCAGGTTAACTGGTAGATAGTGTCATTCAGGATCGTAATCCCCTCCCCAAACAAAGTGGATTCCAGGTCAATTCTTTTCTCAATCTTACCGGTTTTATAATCCACCTTACGTAAAGAAGATTCTTTTTTTTGTCCCGTACCCTCATACATTTGATCATTATAATAAACAAGTCCCTGCGTAAAAGCAGCGGTGTCGTGCGGGTAAATATTCACTACAGAATAGGTAAGCGGCGCAGGTGCAGGAATATGGTTAACAGGCTGACCGGGCTGAGCGCCCTGGTCTTCCGGATCATTGCCTCCGTTGCAGGACCAAAGAATAATGGCTGACAAGACAAAAAGGGTTGACGTTTTTAACATATACCAATTCATACCTGCAAAAATAAGTTTTGGATGTAATGTGTATGCATCTTCGGCATTTTTTAACCTCTATTTTTCAAACCATCTTTAAAATATTGATGTATGTGAATTGCTTGTGAAGGAGAAATTGCCTTATTTTACGGTTCCTCCCGATCATCTGAATCCAGGTATTCCAACAATTTCCTGTTTATCCACTTCCTTGTAAAGCTGTTGAATAGAAAGACCCTGCAGGTCATTTTGTTCAAAAGTTGAATTTAATATCATACTGAAAAGCTGGTCTTAAAAAATCAGCTAATGAAACTATTTCCATTCGTTTTGTTGAGCCTTATTCTCAACCAGGCTGCTGCACAAAGAAACTGCGGTACAGCCAATTACTGGACAGAGCAGCTAAGCAGCGACCTGCAATTGAAAACACGGTATGAAAGGCTTCAAAAAAATACGCCTTCCCTGAAAGAACAGGAAAATGACTTTTCAGATATCGCCATAATTACCATTCCGGTTGTTGTACATGTTTTATACAATACCCCCGCCGAAAACATCAGCGATGAGCAAATACGCTCGCAACTGGATGTGCTGAATAAAGATTTCAGTAAAACGAACCATGATATCAGCCAGGTGCCTGCAGCCTTTGCTGCTTTTGCTGCCGATACGCATATTCAATTCGAACTGGCGAAGGTAGACCCTGAGGGCAGAGCCACCACCGGCATCGTGCGTAAAAAAACCACGCAGGCATCGTGGAAGCAGAACGATGAAATGAAATACAATATTAACGGCGGCGATGATGCCTGGGACAGCCGTTATTACCTGAATATATGGGTTTGTAATCTAAACCGCAGCTTATTAGGATACTCCACCTTTCCGGGTGCCGCTGCAGATAAAGACGGGGTTGTGATACGGACGGATATTTTCGGCAGCATCCATATCAGCCACCCGGTTTATAATAAAGGAAGAACGACAACGCATGAAGTGGGGCACTGGCTGAACCTGAGGCATTTGTGGGGCGACAGCAATTGCGGCGATGACGGAGTAGCTGATACGCCGCCCCAAAGAACCTACAACAGCGGATGCTCCAGTTTCCCGCAGGTCAACCCGGACGGATGCAATCCTGACCCCAACGGGGATATGTTCATGAACTTTATGGACTTTTCGGATGATGCCTGTATTTTAATGTTCACCTCCGGGCAAAAACAAAGAATGCGGGATCTTTTTAAGGCAAACGGCCCGAGAAGCTCCCTGTTGCAGTCGCCGGCATTGGGTGAACCGTGGAACAATACCCCTTCCCCCTACGACGATCCGGCGGAGCAGGTAGTCCTGACCGTTTTCCCCAACCCGGCCACATCCGGAATCATTTTTTCCAGCCGCGATGGTAAACCTGTGATGGTTAAAACATTTACTGTGTACGACAACACCGGCAGGGCGGTTCTTAAAGGAAGTCAATCATCTGGTATATCCATTGCCGGGCTTGCTGCAGGAATATACTTTGTTAATATAGAAACAGAAAAGAAAAAGACTACTTTAAAATTCATTAAGAAATAATACACTACGGCTTATTAAACCTTCGTTATGAAAATCGTCTGATGTTAGGTATTATATTTGATACTTATTATAAAATGATTTTCTATGAAAAAAGCAGTGCTTTGTCTGACCGCAACCCTTTTGCTGTTTCATTTTTCTTCGAATGCCCAGTTACTCAAAAAAGTATTGGGCGATAAAAATGATTCTGCACAAAATTCTTCCGGCGTGCTCAGCAATATATTAGGCAAAGAGGGCAGTGTAAGCAAAGATGATATAGCCGCAGGCCTAAAAGAAGCGCTATCGGTAGGTGCCGAAAAGGCAGGCAAAAGTCTATCGTCGGTAGATGGTTATTTTGCTAACGCCGCTATTAAGATTTTAATGCCGGAAGAAGCAAAAAAAGCGGAAGAAAAATTACAGGCTGTTGGTTTGGGCAAGCAGGTAGATGAAGCCATTTTATCCATGAACAGGGCTGCTGAAGATGCTGCCAAATCTGCTGCGCCTATTTTTGTAAATGCCATTAAACAAATGAGCATACAGGATGCAGCCGGCATTTTAAAGGGAGGCGATTTTGCTGCCACCGAATACCTGAAAGGGAAAACAACTTCCTCGCTTACCGAAGCATTTCGCCCGGTCATTGAAAAATCGCTTGAAAAGGTAAACGCTACCAAATACTGGAATGCTGTATTTACCGCCTACAATAAATTCACGCTCAATAAAATCAACCCCGATCTTTCCGCTTATGTAACAGAAAAAGCTTTAACCGGTATTTTTTACCAGGTAGGACAGGAAGAGCAGAAAATACGCAAAGATCCTTTAGCCCGTACCTCCGAGCTGTTGAAAAACGTATTCGGAAGCAAATAATCCTGTTGCAACATCCCTTTGAGTGAAAAGTGAAAGAAAAGGATTGACATCTCTCACTTTTCACTGTTCGCGTGCCTGTTTTCATTGGCTTTCCGTTATCTTCGATAAAAACAACGCATGTCTATAACGCTTGTTATTATCATAATGACCTGTATCATTTCTTTTACCGCATTCAGGAACGAAAAGGTGCTTGACGATTTGATTTTCTATCCCCCGGCCATTACTCAAAACAAACAATATTATCGTTTTTTTACCTGCGGCTTTATTCACGCCAATACGGCTCATTTGCTGTTTAACATGTATTCGTTCTGGATCTTTGGACAATATGTTGAAGTATTATTCATGGCAAAATTTGGAACGTCGGGGAAGTGGTTGTACCTGCTGATGTATTTATCTGCATTGTTTTTCTGTTTACTGCCTACCTATTTAAAAAACAGGGACAATCAGTATTACCGCAGCCTTGGCGCCTCGGGAGCAGTGTCGGCAGTGATCTTCGCTTTCATTTTCCTGGCGCCATTGCAAAATCTCGGGCTTATCATCCTCCCCGGAATTGAAATCCCGGGCTTTATATTTGGCACTTTGTACCTGGTTATTTCATCCGTGCTCGACAAAAGAGGCGGAGGCAATATTAACCACTCGGCTCATATATGGGGAGCTTTGTATGGCATAGCCTTCCTGGCTGTTACAGGATTTGTATTTATCCAGAAAAATTTCGCCCTTGAATTCTGGCAAAGCGTGAAGGCATATATCGTTAATTTCTGAGAGATTTTGCCGTATAGGCAAACGGACCTATTATGTTATTTGCATTGGTATTGAAGACAATCTCTAAATAATTTGTTCAACGATGCAGCGCTTTCTCATCATTGAAGGTAATAAGGTGGGATATGGATAGTGCAGACTTGTTACTAAGGCAATAAGGTGGGAATCATTAACACTAAGCTACCTTTTAGTTAATAGCCTGAATGATCGTGAAGGTTACGGAGTCATCAACCTCTTACAGGTCATTGCGATCCCAACCGCCCCGACTTTCGGGAGGAGAAGCAATCTCAACGATTGAACTTGCGGTGGGACTGCTTCTCCCGCGCCAACATACTTTTAATTTAATACAACTCTATAGCGGTATCGCAGTGACA
>JAHBTL010000037.1 GCA_019638615.1 Chitinophagaceae bacterium
GTGCTTTTGCCGAAGTAATACTGGAAGAGCTGGCCAAAAAACACGCTTTCGGTATTGTGACTACGCATTACCTGAACCTGAAAGTAATGGCCAACAAAACGCCTGGTATTGTTAACGGCGCTATGGCATTCGATGAAAAAACCTTACTTCCCCTGTACAAGCTGATCACCGGCAAGCCGGGAAGTTCCTATACGTTTTCAATTGCCGAGCGAACAGGGTTGGATAAAAGACTGGTACAAAGAGCAAGAACGCTGGTAGATGAAGGACATTTCAGGCTTGACAAGCTATTGAACCGGGCGGAGCAGGATATCCGGAAACTGGAGGAAAAAGAAAGAGAGCTGCATAAGCTGATGAAAGAAAATGAACGGCTGAAAAAAGAGATGGAGCAGATCATCCACAAAGAAAAACACCAGCAGCAGGTGGAATTACTAAAACACCAGAATAAAATAAGCGAAGAACGGCTGGCTTACCTGAAAGACATGGAACGGAAGCTGAAGCAGATCGTATTTGACTGGCGCAGGATGGAGAGCGAGGAAGACAAATCGGCGCTGATAAAGCAGATGCATGCCATGTTATTTAAACAAAAGGAAAAGCAGGTAAAAGAAAAAGCAAGGAAAAGATTTGATGCCAGGTATGTTGAAACCGGGGAAGAAATAAAACCCGGTATAAGAGTGAAGATGCTGCAGAATAACCAGGTAGGTATTGTAAAAGAGATGCGCGATAAAAAAGCGATTGTTCAACTCGGCGCGGTTCCCATAACAGTTGATATTAAAAACCTGGTGGCAGTGCAGGACAGAATACCGGAAAGCGCCGGAGAAAATTAGCGCGGCTTTATATTGCGGATCACAGGCCGGTGGCCTTAGTGAAAAACGAATCTTACATCTCATTCGTAACTTTTTTGTATACCACTATTTGAATTCACCCTGCAGGGGGACAAAGGGCAAAGCGCTAAAAATTGTTATTTTGCAATACTGCGTGGGTACTAAAGTCGCCATATTTGAAGATAACAAGCTTTTACGCGATGGCTTTGAGGCTATTTGTAATGGCACACCGGGTCTTTCCTGTTGCGGAGCTTATGCGGACAGCAATAGCCTGATACATAAGATCGAACGCAGTAACCCGGATGTGGTTTTGATGGATATAGAAATGCCCGGCATTGACGGTATAACTGCAACCCGAATCATTACAGCCCGTTGGCCGGATATTAAAATTCTTATACAGACTGTTTTTGAGGATGATGATAAAATTTTTAATGCTATTTGCGCAGGAGCATCAGGATATATCCTCAAATCCACACCACCTGCAAAAATGGTGGAAGCCATTTATGAAGTGCAAAACGGCGGCTCTCCAATGACGCCCAATATTGCAAACAGGGTATTGAGATTATTTCAGCAGTTTGCGCCTGCTGTTTCAACAGATAACGAAAACTATATTCTCAGCAGCCGTGAAAAAGAGGTCCTTGCATTGATGGTTGAAGGAAACAGCTTCCACAATATCGCTTCAACGTTGTTTTTGAGTTATGAAACCATTCGCACTCATGTAAAGCGCATCTACAAAAAACTCCATGTAGCCTCAGCTTCCGAGGCGGTTGCCAAAGCCATACGGCAACGGCTGGTGTAAAAATATTTTTTCGGCACCTCCTGTTTTCACTTCAAATTTTCACCCTGGCGGGGTATTGAAATCCACATCAGCAAATTACAATTTTACATCTGGCTGCTACTTAGTGCTTTCCACTATTGCTCTCACCAAAACTCCAGTGAAAGTAATGGAAGGAATTGTAGGGCTGTCGGCGGCTGAAATCATAAATAAAACATCGTGTAAGGTTTTAAAAATGTATCAGATGAAAGCAATAATATCAGCCTGTATTTTCCTTTTTATTTCGGTTAATGCAAAAACGCAATCGCCGGTTATTGAATGGCAAAATGCATTCGGTGGCAGCGGCGCGGATGTAGCCAATTCCGTACAACAAGCCAATGACGGAGGATATATTGTAGCCGGGCACACCAGTTCAGAGAACGGCGATGTTTCGGGCAGCCACGGTGGCGATGATTTTTGGGTGATAAAGCTCAATTCCTCCGGCGCTTTACAATGGCAGAAAACCTACGGTGGCTCCGATCTTGATTATGGAAAGGCTATACAGCAAACGGCAGACGGGGGGTATATTGTTGCAGGGTCAACGCTTTCTACAGACGGCGATGTGAGCGGTAACCAGGGTGCAGAAGATTTTTGGGTAGTAAAGCTGGATGGCAATGGCGGGTTGCAATGGCAAAAATCACTGGGTGGTTCAGGTACAGATGTAGCCACATCAATACAACAAGCCAATGACGGGGGATATGTAGTTGCGGGGTACACAAGTTCAAACAACGGCGATGTTTCGGGCAATCATGGAGGCAGTGATTTCTGGGTGGTAAAGCTGGATGGCGACGGGGCTTTGCAATGGCAGAAGACGCTGGGCGGCTCTACGTCAGACCGGGGAAATGCGGTACAGCAGACAACCGATGGTGGCTATATCGTTGCAGGGCAAGCCGGCTCCAACAACGGAGATGTTACAGGTAATCATGGCGTTTTTGATTTTTGGGTAGTAAAGTTGGATGCTGATGGCATTTTGCAATGGCAGAAAGCCTTAGGCGGCTCTGGAGGGGATGTAGCCTATGCGGTGCGACAAAGTGCTGACGGAGGCTATATTGTTGCGGGTTATGCCGGTTCAACAGATGGGGACGTAACAGGCTATCACGGCGGCGTTGATGTATGGGTAGCAAAATTAGATGCCAATGGCGTGCTGCAGTGGCAAAAAGCGCTGGGCAGCACACAAAGAGATGAAGCATACGCCATACAGCAAACCATTGAGGGCGGCTATATTGTTGCAGGCGTAACCGGCTCAGTTGATGATGGCGATGTAAGCGGAACGCATGGCGGCAGCGACTACTGGGTGGTAAAGCTGGCGGCAGATGGCGCAATGCAATGGCAAAAAGCGCTGGGCGGCACGGTGCTCGACAGGGCCTATTCCATACGGCAAACCACCGGCAATGGTTTTATTGTTGCAGGCGTGGCCATCTCCAACAACGGCGATGTGAGCGGTAACCACGGCCTTAGCGATTTCTGGGTGGTAAAGCTGGCGCAGGATATAACGCTTCCTGTACAGTTTGGAAAAATTTCAGTAGTTCCCGGTGGTCATCAGTTACAGGTACGCTGGGAAACAGTCAGTGAGCAAAACTGTTCTCACTTTAATATTGAGATCTCAACGGATGGCGCTTCATTTAAAAAGGCAGGAACGGTTGCCAGCAAAGCGTTTAACGGCAACAGCAGCGCGCTGATAAGCTATGAATTTATAGTGCCTGTAGACAGTCTGCCGCTTACAGCCTCAGTTTTGCTGCCCTCATTATTATTGTCGTTGCTTATCGGCCGAAAGCGTTTCCCGGTATGGTGCTTAGGGGTTCTTCTTTGCCTGCTGATGACGACTGCGGCCTGCCGCAAAAATAACAACGGCGTGAGGCCGGATGCTTCATCCAGGAAAATATTTGTACGCATTGCCCAGGTGGATAAAGATGCAAGGATTCAATACTCAAAAGTAGTAAGGGTTATTCTGCGGACGAAATGAGTATGAACGGCCCCTTATCTCTTATGAATGCTCACTTGCAGTCAGCAGGGAAAATTAAAATGCGGATGACAATTCATTTCAAAAAAAATTATTCGGCTAAAACACATCAAGATGAAAAAAATCAAAACAGTAGCACCAATCGCTCTTGTCGTTTTTTCCGCATGCAATAGCAATACGAGCTGGAATCAACAGCAGCGTGACCAATTAGTAAAAGAATGCGAGGAGAAAGCTATTGTTGCTATGACGGCTGACGGCCAAACGCCCGATGAGGCAACAAAAAAGAAATTAGCCAGCTATTGTTCCTGTTACCAGCAAAATTTAGAAAAACAATTTCCTTCAGCCGGCGCCATGGAAAAAGCCAATGCCGGCGATGTGGCCAATGCTGCAAAAGATTGCCTGCAACTGATGGCGCAATGAAATCGAAGAGACGATCTTATAAAATTGTAATCTATAACCCGAATTAAAAACGTTAAATTAGTAGTGTTATAAACAAGTTTACGCAGGGCCATAAAATTACCTTAATGAAGCGCTCTTTATATCCTGCTTTTTGCCTGGCATGCCTGCTGTTTTTTTGCGGGCTTCTGACAAAAGTACAAGGTCAGAACCTTGATAGCCTGCGCCGGGTGATTGTTACTGCAACCGATCTCAGGCACAAGGTAAGAGCCCTGTGCGACTATGCCGGTAAGATCTGGGGCGAAAAAAATGACTCTGCCCTTTTAATAGCCAGGGAGGCATTGAACATCAGCCAAAAAACTAGTTACAACCATGGCATTGGAATAGCCAATAATACACTTGGCATGTGTTGGAATATAAAGGACAAAGACAGTTCGTTATTTTATTTCAGGCAGGCCGTATTTTATTGCACCTATGCTAATGAAAGTCCGCAGTGGATTATGCGGTGCCATAGCAACCTGATACATGCTTACCTGGAGTTTGCCCTGTATGATTCTGCACTACACACAGGAAGAAAGGCTGTTTCGGTTGCTAATACCTGGGCCGATACCGTAGAAGAAAGAGAAGAGCAACTGATGAACCTGTATGCAGCAATAGGGAGGACACACTATTATGTCAGCAATTATGATAGCAGCGCTGATTATTATTTAAAAGCAATAACAATTGCCGAGAAACAACAGAATTACTACATGCTTAGCTCTTACTACCAGGCAATGGGCATGATTAATTCCGCCAATAAAGAATTTAAAAGAGCAATTGACTGGGGCAGGAAATCGGTTGTATCATGTAAACAGAATGGAGATTCAGCTTTCCTGATATTGACCTATTCCAGCATCGGCAGCTTTTATGAAAAACTGAATAATTATCATCAGGCCAAAATATATGTTGATAGCAGTATCGCCCTTGCCTATGCATTTGACAGCACGCGGTTGAGAAGCATAAGCTATATGGTGCTGGGCAATATTGAAACCCATAATAAAAACTACAATAAGGCGCTGGAATATTATCAACAAGGGCTTGCTATAGAGAACCGCAAGAGTGGCAATGCATCTTCCCGCTTATCCTTTCAAAGAAAATTTGCAGGCCTTTATTTACTGCTCGATAACCTGCCACAAGCAGAACAAGAATATAAACAATTGATTAAATATGCGGGGGGCGACAATGAACTCAAGGCAGATGCCTACATGGGTCTGTCGGAAGTATATAAGAAGCAAAACGATTATTTACAAGCTTACAATGCCCTGTCGGAAGCAAAACAGCTTTTGGAAGAAATTTTTAATGCGGAAAAAAATAAAACGCTGCAAGACCTGAACATTAAGTACGAAACGGAGAACAGGGAAAAAAAGTTGCTGTTGCTCGAAAACGAGAAATTATTACAACAACAGAAAATAGACCGGCAGAATGCGGCCCTGTTAACCGGTTCCCTGCTATTGAAGGAAAGAGAACGGATCATTGAGATAACGCGCCTGGAAGCTGATAAGCAGGAGCAGCAAATGATGATACAGGATCTCATGCTCTCCAGGAGCAAAAATGAATTGCAACGGCAGCAATTAGCCTTGTCCGGAGCTAACCAGCAATTGCAGGTGGAGCAGCAGGAAAAAAAACTGCAGCAGGCGCAGTATGAACGCCAGCAAGGTAGGTATTTGCTGACCATTGTAGCAGCATTGGCTTTAGCCGTTATCCTTGCTTTATATTATAACCGAAGACAACTGAAGGTTAAAGCGGCCAACCAGCAGGCATTGTTACAGGAGCGTTTGCGCATTAGTCGTGAATTGCATGATGAAGTAGGCGCTACGCTGAGCGGTGTAGTGATGTACAGTCATTTTGCAAGAGACCAGGCCAGAGCTTCCAATATTGCCGGCGTGGAAAACTCCCTGGATATTATCCGGCAATCATCAGAAGAAATGGTGCAAAAGCTCAATGAAATTGTATGGCTGGTAAACCCCGAGAGAGATACATTACAAAAGCTGATACAGCGGCTTGAAGAGTATGCCCTCAAAATAGCTGTCATTAAGGGTATAAAAGTAGAATTTCAAATTCCGGATACCCTGTACGACACAGGAATCTCATTGGAACGCCGCAGGAACATCTACCTTATATGCAAAGAAGCCATTAACAATGCTGTAAAATATAGCAATTGTACCAGGCTTACTTTTGACATAAAAATAAAAGGAGACCAGCTACAAATAACCATTACTGATAATGGCACGGGTTTCGATGCCCGGAAAGAATACCCGGGAAACGGATTTGTAAATATGCGAAGGAGGGCCGAAGAGATACAGGGTGGCTTTTCGGTACACTCATCCCGACAAGCGGGCTCCAGCATTTCATTTGGATGCAGGATTAAATAGGCACAAAACTTATCATATCAGCAGAGACCCGATGCCCTAATTGCAAGCTTAAAGAAGTTCCCTCAAAACTGACCATTGACTGAAAAGAAAAAGGCTATAAATCAATGACTTATAACCTTTTTATACTTGCTTTGTGCCCGAGACTGGATTCGAACCAGCACGCCGTTGCCAGCGCTACCACCTCAAAGTAGTGCGTCTACCAATTTCGCCACCCGGGCATGCACTTTTTTGAAGCGCAGCAAATGTAGTACTTTTCCCGAAACGGGCAGTAGGGACATTGTAAATTTTAGCACCTTCCAACCTATTCAAACAAGATCGGCCGGTATCTCTCAAATTCATGAAACGACTTTTGTATCGGAGACCATGACCATTTGACCATTTTACCGCTGTCGTAATCAAGCCTGCAAAAATTGGCATTCCATACAGTACCGCTTTTGGGAGGAGTATGATCAAACAGGTTCAATAAAGCGTAGGGAAAAAATACTTCTGCGATCCAGTATTGAACAGGCGCATTGTTTTGCATTGCTCCCTCGGTAAAAACTGCTTTCCTGGTTTTGTTTTGTCCCTCGTAATGCCAGGGCCTCCAGTTGCTCATTCCTTCTTTTTTATTGGAGATCAGCAGCACCAGCTCTTTGTTCAGCGGACTGATTTCATATTCAAAATACAGGGCAGACGCGGGATTGGAATGAAAAAATACCTCGAATACATCAGCCCTGAACAATGTTTCAAAATCGTTCTGATAGGGAGATGTTATTTTTTCATCATCGCCGTATAGCAGCACATAAATGCCTTTGGCAGAATACATGATCTTAAACCTGCTTTGGTACTTGCTCCCCTCATCTATCCGGGTTAAAGATACCCAGCCTGTTTTTTCCCATTCTTTATTATCGCCTTTGCCGTTTACTTCAAAATCAATGCATTTTTTTACAGGCAGGGGAGAAGTTGACTGTGAAAAAAGTAAAAAGGAAAATAGCAGCCCGGCAAGCGTAGAAAATGCTTTTATCATACCATTAAAATTTACAATCAAAGTTTATTTGTCAATAGTAACCTTTCGCAAATCCAGCAGGTTAAGCCCATTGGGAACAAAATTTTTTACCCAGGGGTGAATTAACCGGATAACCATGTCGTACCAGAGTGGCACAACGGGAGCGTCCGCAATGATTATTTTATCCATTTGCCTGTATATTTCAAAGCGAAGCGAGTCGTCCTGTTCCACCATTGCTTTTTCGTACAACAGGTTAAACGCAGGGTTATTGTAGCGCGTGTAGTTAGGGGGGGCAGGATTTTTCCCATAGAATACGCTTAAATAATTTTCTGCATCCGGATAATCTGCCATCCAGCTTCCCCTGAAAAACAAAGCCTGAGACTTGGCTGTTTGCTCCAGCAGTAAACTTTTTTGCACCACTTCTACCTGTATTTTTATACCGATATCTTCCAGTTGCCGCGCAATAAAGCTTCCTAATTCGGCATACACAGGAATAGTGAGCAATTTTATTACAGGAAGATTTTTCCCTTCGGCGAACCCCGCTTCGCTGAGCAACTGCCCGGCTTTTGCAGGATCATAATAATAGCCTTTCACCAGTGTGCTGTCGTACGATGGCAATCCTGCCGGAATAAAACCGTTCTCTGCCGGAGTGCCCAATGAGTTGCGGAGGTACATGATCATTTTTCTCCGGTCGAATCCATAATTGATAGCCTGGCGCACCGCTTTCAACCGCAAAGGGTTTTGTTTTAACAAGGCATTATTGGTGTCAACCAGTATGCCCAGGTATTCTGTATTTAAAAAAGGATGTTTGCTGAGCGTTACCGTTCTCTGCCAGTCTTTTCTTAACGTTCCGCTTTTAGTAAGCACCTCATCCTTAAACGACGCATCGATATCATTGATAAAGTCAAGCCGCCCCTGCCGGAACTCCAGGAATTCGGTGGCTTTGCTGTCAAGAAAACTGACCTGGATGCCATCAAGATAAGGCAGGCGGTTATCCGCACTGTCCTTTTCAAAATAATGTTCATTTTTAGCCAGTAACAAAATCTGCCCTTCTTCCCATAAGGTAAACCTGAAAGGGCCTGTTCCGCATGGATGCCTCCTGAACTCCTTGCCGTATTTTTCCACCACTTCGTGCGGCACTATGGCACAGTACTGCATGCTCAAAATTTCAAGGATAGGATTGAATGGTTTTGCCAGCTTTAACCTGAAGGTGGTATCGTTGATCGCTTTGAATCCATCTGTACCGTCAATCCGCCCGTTAAATATCCAGGCGCCGGGCGAAGCTGTGTTTTTATCTATGATCCGTTGGAGGCTGTATTCCACGTCCCGGGCGATCATCCTGCGTCCTTCGCCGTTGCTGAACGCCTCGTTGTCATGAAAAAAGACGTCGTTCCGCAATATGAAAGTATATGTTAGCCTGTCGTCAGATACCATCCAGCTTTTTGCCAGTGAAGGTTTCAACTGAAGGTTTTCGTCTGTTTCTATCAGTGTATTATATAACTGGTGCACTGCCCATATGATAGACTGGTTTTTTGCAAAAGCCGGGTCGAGCGATGCAATGCCCTCTGATTGGTTGTAGTGAAATATTTTCTTCTCGGTTTGCTTTTTAGCAGAACAGCCTGTTAAAAAGAAACCAATTAAAAGCAAAGCGCCTAACTGTAGCCCTGTTGTAATATTACGCCTCATAATGAGTAAATCGTGTTAAATTTAGCCCTTAAATATTGCATCGTGCAAAAAACAATTGATAGTTTTCTTGTCCTGTTGATTGTAATGCCTGTCGGTTTGTTCAGCCAGCCATTGCATCAAAGCCATGAGTTTACACTCGCAGACACTTTAAGAGGTACGGTTACACCTGAGCGTGCCTGGTGGAACGTTACTAAATATGACCTGGAAGTGCAGTTTGATTTTAATAAGAAAAGCTTAGCGGGGCGGAATATTATTTCTTACGAGGTATTATCGGCGCCTGCAAAGGAAATGCAAATTGATCTGCAGGTGGGGTTGGATATAGACAGCGCGGTCATCGGCAACCAATTGCTTGATTTTAGAAGAGAGGGCAATGTTTATTTTATAAAGATGCCGGCAGCTCAACCGGCTGGTATAACAAAACAAATAGCTCTTTATTATCATGGTATTCCGCGTCCTGCCTTTCGCCCGCCCTGGGACGGGGGTGTAATATGGAGCAAAGACAAAAATGGCAACCCCTGGATCAGTGTTGCCTGCCAGGGACTGGGAGCGAGCGTTTGGTATCCCTGTAAAGATCACCAGTATGATGAGCCCGACAGTGCTTCTGTAACAGTAATCGTTCCCGATACCCTGACGGCTGTTGCCAATGGCAGGCTAAGAAGTAAAATACAAAACAATAATGGTACAACTTCTTATACGTGGACGGTGGTAAATCCTATCAACAATTACAACATCATTCCCTATATAGGCAAATACGCGCACTGGCATGAAGATTACAGTGGAGAGAAGGGGAAGCTTGATTGCGATTACTGGGTGCTGGACTATCATCTTGATAAAGCCAAAGTACAGTTTAAGCAGGCTGCTCAAATGCTGCATTGTTTTGAATACTGGTTTGGTCCCTATCCTTTTTATGAAGATGGATACAAGCTGGTTGAGTCTCCTCATCTGGGTATGGAGCATCAGAGCGCGGTAGCCTATGGCAATGGGTTCGAAAATGGTTACAGGGGAACAGATTTATCCGAAACCGGCTGGGGGCTGAAATGGGATTTCATTCTTGTACATGAAAGCGGGCATGAGTGGTTCGGTAATAATATCACTACCAAAGATGTTGCGGATATGTGGGTACATGAGGGATTTACAAATTATTCGGAAACCATCTTTACTACCTGTGAATACGGGAATGAAGCGGGGAATGATTATGTGATAGGAACCCGGAAACGTATACAGAACGATATACCCATTGAAGGGCCTTATGGCGTGAACCAGGAAGGGTCGGGCGATATGTATTATAAAGGTGGCAACCTGGTGCATATGATACGGCAGATAATGAATAACGACTCGCTGTTCAGGCAATTACTGCGGGGTATGAATAAAACTTTTTATCATCAAACCGTTACGGGCAAACAAATAGAAGCATACATTAATGCTGCTGCCGGTTTTGATTTTACAAAGCTGTTCGATCAATACCTGCGAACAACGCAGATACCTACCCTGGAGTACAAAATAAAAGGCGGCAAATTGCAGTACAGGTGGGCAGATTGTGTAAAAGGATTTAATATGCCGGTTAAAATAAAGTACGGTGATGAATATTGGTTACAGCCTGTTACTCAATGGAAGACCTTGAAGGTTAGACAGAAAATGAAGGCAGGCGCTTTTAGCGTGGACAGAAATTTTTATGTAAACAGTAAGCAGGGCAAATAAGGTATGCTGGTTAAATTATGGAGTATTGCCGGTATAATAATATGTTTGGCCGGCTTATGCTATACTATATACAGAGATGCCGGTCTGCAGAAAGATTCATCGATCGGGGACTTACGCAACCGGGTAGCAGGTGCAAGGCTGCAGAAAGATGGTCTTATACCCTATATGTATAAATGGAAGAAAGGAGATGAATTAAAATATTTTGATGTTTATGGAGATTATTCAGATGAAATAGGCGCCATTACAGGCACGCCTTTTTTTCACAGCTTGCTGTATCCCATCACCGGCTTTAAAGAGACAACCATTTCCAAAATATGGACGGCGATTCAGTATTTAATGCTGATTGTCATAGTTTGGGTTGCGCGTAATTTTGGAGCTACTGCACTTCAAAAGAGAATGGTAGTTATAGGAGGTATGCTTTTTCTTTTTACTGAGGCATGGGTGTATTCTATTGCTTCAGGTCAAATATATTTAGTCATACCTTTTCTTTTTAGTATCTGTATGTTTTGCCTTCGTCAAAAAAAAGAATTTTACTTTTTTTTAGCGGGCTTATTGGCTGTTTCTTTGATATTGGTTCGCCCTAACACCGCATTTATATTTTTACCCTTCTTGTTGCTTTTAAAAAAAATAACTTTCAGGCAGGGAATTGGTTTTGTGATTGCTCCCTTGTTGTTTTTGATATATATATCAGGCAGTCCGCATCAGAGGAGTTTATGGACAAAGTACAAAGTCGTCGTTTCTGAGCATATAAAAATGCATCAAAATGCCCGGCACGAACCGGCGCAGAGCGGAATTCATAAGGGAATCGTTTCTTCGACCGGGCGTATTTTTTATTCGGAAAATGGTAACTTTTTTGTTTTGGTAAAGAAAATAACCGGACTCGGGGTTTCCGTTTCTTTTCTTATTGCAGCCAGTCTTGTAATTATAATGACGTTGTGTGCGTTGTTTATAAAAATTAATCTCAAACAAAATAGTTCATTATACATTTGTAGCATTTTTGGAGCATGTTTATATATGATCAGCGATCTTTTCTCTCCCATACATCGTCACCAGTGCTATACTGTTCAATGGTTTTTTCCGGTACTGCTTGCGGCGGCGGGATATCAAAGAAGGTACCTGGGTATTTATATAATGATTGGAGTTGGCTTATTGCTCAATATAATCAATACACCTTTCATGAAAATGGAACATACCATTGGTGAATATATATGGTTGATTGCATTGCTGATGCTGACATTTGTATACAGACCTGCTCGTACCGATTCTCTGAACCAATCCGTTGTGAAGTGAAAAAAGCCATTATTATAGGAGCCGGTCCAGCCGGGCTCACCGCAGCATATGAACTACTTACCAAAACAGATATTATACCTGTTGTGATTGAGCAGGACAGGCAGGTAGGCGGGCTTTCAAAAACAATCGATTATAAGGGCAATAAAATTGACATCGGAGGGCATCGTTTTTTCTCAAAATCAGAAGCGATAATAGACTGGTGGCTGAATTTTTTACCACTCCGGTCTCCGGCTGGTTCAGCTAATATTGATCTTAAATACCATAATAAAACCATTCAATATATCTCATCCCGGAGCCCGGGTGCAGATAGTGAAAAAGTAATGCTGGTACGTCCTCGCAAATCAAGTATCTATTATAATAAGAAATTCTTCGACTACCCGTTGCAGTTAAACATGCGCACCATCCGCAACCTGGGATTGTTGAAGATGTTACGTATTGCACTGTCGTATACACAATTCAGGCTTTTTCCGCGGAAGTCGGAAGCTACCCTGGAACAATTTTTTAAAAACCGGTTCGGCAATGTTTTATACGAAACTTTTTTTAAAGATTACACCGAAAAGGTTTGGGGTGTTCCATGCAGCCGGTTACCTGCCACATGGGGGCAGCAAAGAGTGAAAGACCTGAGCGTGGCTAAAGTTTTAAAACATGCCGTAAAATCCATTTTCGGCTCTTCAAAAGGAATACGGCAGGAAGGCACCAGCACCAGCCTGATTGAACAGTTTCTTTATCCGATGTTTGGCCCGGGGCAAATGTGGGAAACCGTTGCCGGTGAGATCATACGCCGTGGCGGTTCAATACAACTCAACACCAGCCTGCAATCCATACATGGTAACAATGCTGATAACATTACATATATAACTGTGAAAAATGAGATTACCGGCGACACTGCAATACTGCAGGGCGATTATTTTTTTTCGTCGATGCCTGTTAAAGAATTAATAGAGAAGACAAGTGATTTGTCTGTACCGGATGACGTATTGTGCGCGGCACGAAGCCTCGAATATCGTGATTTCTTAATTGTTGGAATTCTTACTTCCCGCTCCGGCCATTCACAAAGCCAGGGAATTCCTGACAACTGGATATACCTGCAGGACAAAAATGTAAAAGCAGGCAGGGTACAGTTTTTTCACAACTGGAGCCCGGGAATGGTAAAAAACAGCAACGACAGGTGGATCGGCGTTGAATATTTCTGTAACGAAGCCGACGCTTTCTGGCAGCAGCAGGATCATTCAATCTCAGCATTTGCCATACAGGAAATGGCAGACGCAGGATTACTGAGCAAAGCCGATGTAAAGGATACATTGGTGGTAAAGGTAAAAAAAGCGTATCCTTCTTATTTTGGAGGGTATGATAATTTCCATATTGTACAGGAGTATCTTGATTCTGTCACCAATTTATTTCCGATAGGCCGCAATGGCATGCACCGGTATAACAATACGGATCATAGTATGCTGACGGCCATGGCGGCTGTAGATAATATTATCACGAACAGGAAAAACAAATCGAATATATGGGAAATTAATACGGAGGATGAGTATCATGAAGAGACAACCGGTACTGATTAGCTAAGATACCCAACCGTATCAGTGACAACTGAATACCAGGCGATCGCATGTTACTGCATTCCCTGCATCCCGTTTTGCATTCCTTCTCCCTGTCCTTTTAAATTCTGGCGTTTGAAAAGCGACATGTCTACCTTTCCAAAGCGATAGGTAAGCGTAAGCCTTACCATTTGGGGATTGTTGAGACGGTAATAATACTGTTCAAAACCCGTGCCCCTTGAATATTGATCGGATTTCCGGCTACGGAAAATATCATTGAAGCTTAAAGTGGCGGAGGCGGCATTGTCTTTAAGAAATGTTTTTTTGATCGCGAGGTCTACCCCGTAAAAAGCTTTGATGTATCCCTGCGAAGCGCTTTGCGCGGAAGACATAGGCGGACCAAACTGCTGTGCTGTAGTAATGGGAAGGTTGGTTTTGCTTTGGTAATCGGCCGAAAGCTGCATGGTAAACGTTTTAGACAATTTAAAGTTGTTGTTCAATTTGCCAAACATGCTCCACATAGGATCCTGCGAAGTACCGGCAATATTATCTGTATTGATCCTGGAATTATACAGGTTGATATTGGTAGTGATATCCCACCATTTTGAAAGCGTATTCACTGAAGTGAGCTCCATCCCGAAAGACCGGGCAGAGTTCGCATTGACAAAAGTGCTGATGTAATCGCGTTTGCCCGATATTTCGTTGATGGCGGTATCGTAGTACCTGGTGATCAGATGATCGGTATACTTATAATATACAGACGCAAGAAAGGTATTGTTACCGGTAAAAGTTTTGCTGTAAGAAAATTCAGCAGTATAGGTAAACTCAGGTACCAGGTCTGCATTACCGCGGGTAATGTTCAGGCTGTCTGTATAATCCGTATAAGGAATTAACTGGAAAAAATTGGGGCGATTGATGCGTCTTGTTACACTGAACTGTAGTTCTTGCTTTTTATTCAGCTTCTGACTTAAAAACAAAGAAGGAAACAGGCTGACAGGATAACTGTTTTTGAATTTTTCACCTGAATTGATCAGGCGTCCGGTATATATAGAGCTTTCCGCACGAAGCCCTATTTTATACCCAAATTTTTCTCCGATATTACTTGCCAAAGACGCGTATGCCGCATATACATTGTTCGTATTCTTATAATTGGTTGTGGCAGCCATTATTTTAATGTAATCATCGGCACCGGGGTAGCGGATCAGGTTTTCGTTGTTGCTTTCCGTATTGGTGATCTGAGCGCGCAGACCGGTCTCTAACTTTGTTGAACCTTTCAATGGCTTTACATAATCCGTTTGTATGGTCATGAAGCGGTTTTTACCACTGCTGACATTTTTTTGCAATTGCGTTCCTGTCACTTCCTTATTGTCTGTATAATGGTTCATGGTGTAAAGGGCATCGCTTTCCATTTTTCCGTTAAACATATTAAAATCGGCTGTCCATTCTTCACCGGTGGTTTTAAAATTATGCTTCATGCCTGCCTGGAAACCCAGTGCGTTGAATTCACGTGTTGATTGAGAAAGCCTGTCGGATAATTTGCTGTATGTGTTGCCATCGTATAAGCTGTCGGTTTGTATATCAATTGTTTCATTGGGTATAAACTTACCATGCACCCTGATGATGCCGGCAGACAGCGTGGTACGGTTGGTAACAAAATAATCCAATCCCAGCTTGCCAAATAAAAAGCCTCCTTTCGTTTTGCTGAGATTGTCCTGGAAAATATTAACGGCAGTATCTCCCTGATTATAACGGTCTACCGTACCTGTAGTTTTGTTCCGCATCTGGTTGCTCATAACAGATGCAGAAAAATTAAATTTATCCTGACGCAGGTTGAAATTACTCCCGGCATTCCAGCCGCCCCGCCTGTCTATACCGGCCATTATATTTCCATTGTACCCCGATTTCCTGTTCTTCTTTAATACGATGTTCAGGATGCCTGCATCCCCGCCGGAAGCATCGTATTTGGCAGAAGGATTTGTAATGACTTCCACGCTTTCTATGGCATCGGCAGGTATCTGGTCGAGGGTTAAAGTAGTAGGTCTTCCGTCTACATATAGCTGCGGGCTTGCATTCCTCAGCTTTACATTGCCGTCAATATCTACCTGCAACGAGGGAACATTGCGCATTACATCCACTGCCGTACCGCCTGCTGTTACAATGTTTTTGTCAACGTTAAAGGTCTTTTTATCAATATCCATTTTAACCAGCGGTTTTTCGGCTGTAATAACCACTGTTTCCAGTTGTTTTACATCTTTTTCCAGTTGAATATTTCCCAGGTCTTTGTCAAAGTTGCCTCCCAGCGGCGGAAATTCCTTTTCATAAGCCGCATACCCTACTGCAGATATTTTTAATTTCAAGGTTGAAGCAACAGGCAACTCTTCCACGCTGAACTCGCCGTTATTTCGCGTTGAAACTCCTTTGAGCAATATTTCTTTGGCTTTTTGGGTTTCAGGGTTCATCTTATTTTCCAGTATTAATACCGAAGCTTCGGCAATTCCCTTACCCGAACCGTCCACTACTTTGCCATACAAATGACCAATGGAAGGCGGCATTTTTCCGGGAGGTTGCGCCATGCCGTTTAAAACCATCATCACTGCAACCCCAAAAAGAGAGATATATTTCATATATGTTTATTAACGGATGCAAAAGTAGGTATCTGGTGATATTTGCACCAGGAATTGAGATGAGCATGTAAAAAACAGCGACGAACTCAGATATAGGATGGTTGACCGGTAATAGTCCCGGCAATACTTCCTGTAAGCAGCTTGTAAAATATAGCATGGCTGGTAACTCCTTCTGGCCACAGGAAGGGTAAGCAGGCAGAGAGGTGCAAAAGAAGAAAGACCAGCCCGTTTTTCTATAAGCCGGTTGTGCCGAGGGACAAAATAAATGGTTGGATCAGCTAATGAAAAACAGGAATGCCAATAGACAACCGGGCAGGCATCGTATTTGCATTAATTAAAAATTTTATTCATCCTGTCAATAATCACCTTCAGCCTCTCCCTGTCTCCACCATTCACCTCAGCGGAAGCCCAGCCGCTATAACCTATTTTTTGCAAGGCATCTATAATAACCGGCCAATTATTATCACCCTCCATTAATTCCACATCAAACCCTTTCCAAAGCCCTTCATCGTTTTGCTTTTTGCGACTGTATTCCTTTACATCCAGCTTCATGATGCGTTTGCCAAGCGTTTCGATCCACTGTTCGGGCCAGCCATAGCGCAATATATTGCCTATATCGAAGTACCAGCCTACCATCGGGTGGTTGATCTCATCTACATACCTTGCCGCTTCCACAGGGCTGATCAGGAAATTGTTCCAAACATTTTCGATAGCGATCTTTATCCCGGTTTTTTCTGCGTAGGGGATCAGTTTCTTTATTTCAGCCTGCGTGCGTTTGTAAGCATCGGCATAGCTGATCTGGTCGTTCACCACGCCAGCCACCAGCAATACGGTGGTGCCTCCGTATAGTTTACAATCCTCCATGGATGTTATCACCGTTTTGGAACATTTTTCACGCACTGCAGGATCAGGGTGGGAAAGGGGGGATTTCCAGTGTTCGGAATTAACAACGCCCGGGATTTCCAGGCCTGTTTTGTCTTTAGCTGCCAGTATCTCTTTGTTATCGTATTGGTGTGGCGAGCTGAATTCTACTCCATCATAACCCAGTTCTTTCAGCATTTTAAACTTGTCCAGCAGGGGCATTTCACCCTTCACCATTTCAATCTTAAGGCTTTTTTTGATTTTGGGCTTGGCCTTTTGAGCGGCGGCGGCAAGGGTTGGAATTCCCATAGCAGTGGCAGTAGCGGCTATGGCGCTGTTTTTAATAAATGTTCTTCTTTGCATGAATGATTATTTGAATGAGGTTACACCGGGTTTCGCAACTTCTGTAACAGGTATGGTTAAGTCAAAATGATAAGTGGCAGGGTCCGGACCCAGTATTTCCTGCGAGCTCATCGCTTCTTCCCAGGTGATTTTTTTACCGGTATAGGCTGCCATCCGCCCTAAAATAGCCAGCATTGAGCTGTGTGCAACCTCGTCGCCCTGGCTGAGTATCTTACCCTTTCGTATCGCCGCGAACAATTCATTGTGTTCGGTTTGATACATGTCGTTTTGCTCACCCTTGTACGTCCATAATTTACCATTGGTATTGATCTGGTGTATGTTTTTAGAGCAATCGATCAGCGCGTTCCCTTTGCTGCCCCATGCTTCCACCGAATAGCTGTTTTCGCAGCCGGGTTGTTGTCTTGAAATATGAAAGCCCTTGGCTCCGTTGGGGTATTCGTAAGTAATGGCAAAATGATCGTAAATGTTCCCGGCTTTGGGATCTGTTCTCACCTGTCTTCCACCTGTTGCTACGGCACTTACCGGGTTGATATCGCCAAAAGCCCAACTCATCATATCCACGCTGTGTACCGCCTGTTCTACCAGGTGATCGCCGGACAGCCAGTTGAAAAAAGGCCAATTCCTCAGTTGCCATTCTGCAGATTCCAGCCTCGGGTTTTCCGGCTGCCAGGTGCGATAGGTGGCACCTGTGTTATAAGTATTGTACACGGTAGAAACTTTCCCGATAGCGCCGGCATTGATCTTTCCGAAAGCAGCGCGTTTGGGTTCGTGAAATCGCCAGCAGAAGCCGGAAACGATGCTCACATTTTTTGCCCTGGCTTTTTTGGATGCTTCCAGCACTTTACGGATGCCGGCAGCATCTACGGCTACAGGTTTCTCGCAGAAAATATGTTTGCCTGCCTCTACGGCGGCTTCTATATGCAGGGGTCTGAAACTGGGAGTGGTCGCCAGTATCACCACGTCCACACCAGATGCCAGTACTTTTTTATAAGCATCAAAACCCACATACTGATGTTCGGGACTAACATTGGCTTTATCGCCGTGAATTTCTTTCAGGTTGGTTAAAGATTTCTGCAACTGGTCATCGAACAAATCGCCCATGGCATGCAATACTACATTAGGATCGGCATTTAAAGCCTGGCTGGCGGCACCGCTTCCCCTGCCGCCGCAACCAATTAATCCTACTTTTAAAGTATCCGCATTCAGTGTTTTATTGAACGGCTTCGCATGAATAATGTTAAATGGCAAAGCACCGGCAGTAACCGCCATGCCCGAAAGCTTAAGGAAGGTTCTTCTTTTCTGCTGCATGAAATAAGTATACTTTTTATGTTAGAAAAATGTTTGGCTGTGAGCTATCAGCTTTCAGCCGTCAGCTTTATCTCAAATTTCAAATCCGCAATCCCAAAACTACAAACCATAAACCTCAAACTCCAAGCCATCGCAATTTAAAAATTTATTTCTGGTTATCCGTGCTGCCCCGTCATTAACGGTCAATAAAAAACCAGATAATTTGTTGTTGCAAATAAATCCTGCCACCTTTTTACCATTATCTTTGAACATCCGTGCTCATTTCAATTATTTGTTAAAACTACGCCAAATGAGATTCCGCTTTTTGCTGCCGGCGCTGCTGTGCTGCTCCATACCTGCTTTTTCGCAATACAAAAAATATGTAAAACCAACTGATGCCGCCGTATTGAACAAGCTTGCTCAATGGCAGGATATGAAATTCGGCTTGTTTATGCATTGGGGAACTTACAGCCAGTGGGGCATTGTGGAAAGCTGGAGCATTTGTCCGGAAGACGAAGGCTGGACACAAAGGAAGGGGCCTTATTCACAGAATTATTTTGAATATGTGAAAGCGTATGAAAATCTTCAAACTACTTTTAACCCGGTAAAATTTGCTCCCGAAAAATGGGTAAAGGCCGCGAAAGAGGCCGGGATGAAATACATGATCTTTACTACCAAGCACCACGATGGATTTTCGATGTTTGATACCAAGGAAACGGATTATAAAATTACCGACAGTAAAACGCCGTTTTCGTCTAATCCCCGCAGTAATGTTACCAAAGAAATATTCAATGCTTTCAGGAAGGATGGTTTTGCGATCGGTGCTTATTTTTCAAAGCCCGACTGGCATAGCAAAGATTACTGGTGGCCGTATTTTCCTCCTAAAGACAGGAATGTGAATTACGATCCTAAAAAATATCCGCAGCATTGGGAGGCATATAAAAATTTTACTTATAACCAGATCAAAGAGCTGATGAGCGAATATGGCAGCGTGGATATATTATGGCTGGATGGCGGCTGGGTGCGCCCATTGTCTACCGTGGATACAACGGTTGAATGGCAAAGAACCATCAAAACAGACCAGGATATTGATATGAAGCGGATTGCTGAAATGGCAAGAGGCTATCAGCCGGGGTTATTGATCGTAGACAGAACCATTACCGGCGAATATGAGAACTATACCACGCCCGAACAGGAAGTTCCTCATGAGCTGTTGCCTTATCCATGGGAAAGCTGTATCACTATGGGCGATTCCTGGAGCTATGTGCCCAACGATCATTACAAATCGGCGCAAAAGATCGTGCAGATGCTGATCAGTATAGTATCGCGTGGCGGTAACCTTTTGCTGAATATTGGCCCGGGACCGGATGGAGACTGGGATCCTAATGCTTATACGCGCCTGCAGCAGATAGGAGCGTGGATGAAGATCAACGGGGAGGCTATTCACGGCTCCCAGCCGCTGGCGCCGTATGAATCGGGCAATATACACTATACACAGTCTAAGGACGGTAAAAAACAATACGCTTTTTTATTATCAGAAAAAGAGGAATTCGCCCTGCCCTCGCAGGTTACTTTGAAAGGCGTGGCTGCTCCCGCCACAAGCAAGATCAGCATCCTGGGTTCAGGCGCCGCTTTGAAGTGGAAGGTTGAGAATGGCAATACTGTTGTAGAAATACCCTTGCTTGTAAAAAACAAATGGAAGGGTAAGTATGCTGTGGTGTTTAGGATTGAAGGGTAGGGTTTATAGTTTGGGGTTCATTGTTTGAGGTTTGTAGTTGCAGGTTACAAGTTGCAGGTTGCAGGTTTCGGGTTTGTAGTTTATGGTTAGTTTCTCAACTATAAACAAAAAACCATAAACTATAAACAAATGGCCGATAGCCCACAGCCATCCACACAGATTCTTCGCTCACAAAAAAGACTTACTTATTTTTTAGCAGTATTTGTTCGCTCTGAATGACAAGAAAAAACAATTGACAGTTGATAATGGACGATTGACAATGATGGGCAAACATTTTCACACCGTCAACTATCCACTGTCCATTACTGAAAGCTGATAACCCACAGCTCACAGCCCATAGCTGATAGCTGACAGCAACCCACACAGATTGTTCGTTCATAAATCAAACCACATATATATAAGAGGCTAATGATCGGTTTTGTAATGTTGCAGCAACATGTCCCCGCCAAAATCGTTTTTCAAATCCCTGACAACCGTGTGGATGTGGTTGGCGTTATTCTGTGAATTATCGTACTCAACAATAATAGTAGGGCCCTGTATTCGATAATAACAGGCTTTTCCTTTACCTGCCTGTGTAAAGCCTGCCCATGCAAAACGGAGATCATCCAGCCCGGCTTTTTTGATATCATCCAGCATTTCATCTGCAAACAGCTTGGTATACCGGTGTATATACAGCTCAAGCAACTGCATCAGCAATTGCTTATTGCCGACAGATAGCTCGCTATAGCGGACACCTTCCGGCTTGTCAATCATGGCTTTCCGGCTGGCACCGGTAATAATTTCAGATGGTGCTGTCTCGTCTATGATGGCTTTGGCAAGCTCTTGTTTTGAGAGTGCATGCAGCAATGCAAATCCTTTTTCGGTTTCTTCCCGGAGTACCTGCTTTCCTTTTTGTGGGCCTTCGTGTACAATAGCCGGGTTGGAACCCAGGAAAGAAGGCGTGCCGGACAACAGTTTTTTATCGGATGCTGAAAAGTTGAAAGAAATATGATGTCCTTCAAAACGCCAGCCCCATACTGCGCCTGTCCGGGGTGTTCCAAATAGGGTTAGAAAGTATTTTCCGGGGTCACGGTAATCGCTACCTGCGGGTTGATTTTCAAGCACCTTCAGCACGTTTTCCAGTTGAATGATGGCATTCACTTTGTCTACTGTTTTATCCGACAGGCAACTCTTCAGCATGTCGAAAGCGGCCGACTGCTGTTGCTCATTCATTTCTTTTAAAGCAATTCCCTTCCTGTTGTCTTTGGGGATATAATGAAAATTATATCGTTCTTCTGTATTGAAATCCAATATGGCTTTGTTTCGCTGGTCATTGTCAAGCAGCTTAATGAAGGCCCGGGCTTTTGTAACGATATCCTGCGAACAAACAGATACAGGAAAAACAAGCAGCAACAGGATGGAACGTATCATGGCGGTTGTTTACCCTATAAAGATATTGTAATTGAATTGCAAATATGGCAAAAACGGGCACATTTAAAATGGTTGCTGGTTGGTGGAGACACCATAGCTGTGAACTTAAGCCCGGAGGGTCCATCCGTACCGGCACGGGCGGACTTGAATTTGAATAGCCCCCAACAAAGTTGGGGGACAAAATGTAGAAGTTTTTGTTGAACTCCGTACGGGGTTCAACGTAAAATTGCGCCAATATACCACCGGTGCGACCGGTGGTTATTCAAACTTGCCTGCCGTAGGCACGGTTAAACCCCATTCGGGGTAGGTTTCTTAAATTGACGACTATGGTGTCTCCACCGACCGGGGCAGCGCTTCGTGGATGGTATCCCACCGTCCTCTTTCAGCACGACAATTTTAAATGTACCCTTAAGGCTATTGTTACCTCCATACAGGAACTGATACAGCAGGTTACATAAAAGTAATCTGTACATTCAGCAGGAAATATTTAATTTTACCGGTATGAAATGGCAAATACTGACCACCGAAGCTCAATGGAATGTCTTGCTGGAAGCATCTTACACCCGCCCGCAGCTTGTGTACAAGCATTCAACCCGTTGTTCTATCAGTTCGGTTGTTAAAAGGAGGCTGGAGCGTACCGGGGCGCCCGACGATATGGATTTTCATTACCTGGATCTTATTGCTTATCGCTCTGTGTCAAATAAAATAGCCGATGATACAGGCGTGGTTCATGAATCTCCACAGGTATTGTTAGTGACGAAAGGAAAATGTGTTTACAATGAAAGCCATTCTGCCATTATGATGGACGATATTATAGCCGAAAGCAGGATGGTATAATGACGAATTAAGCATGTTTGTAATTTTTTATTAGATTTACCTGCTGATAAAATATAAAAGTCTTAAGTACAGACTTAATCTTAGTTGAGTGGTATTAATCTGAGACCTTGTCCTAATCCAACTTTGTATTCTTGAAAAAATATCAAAAATACCACGATAAAGAGCTGCTCTGTTTCCTGGCTGCCGGTGACGATCAGGCCTTTACTGAAATTTATCACAGGTATTGGAAATTACTTTTTGGAATAGCGTTTACTCATCTCAAAAAAACACAGTTAGCCGAGGATATAGTGCACGACGTTCTTGCCTGCTTATGGAAGAACAGACATTGTCTTGAAATTCTTTCCTTAAAAAATTACCTGGCTTCTGCCACGAAATATATGGTGCTTCATGCTATAAGAAAGAACATGCGGATAGAAAACCATGCGGTAATAATGAACGAACCGGTAAGCGGTTTTGATATAGAGAATGCCTTTCATCATAAGCAACTGATTGAGTTTGTAAATAAAGAAATCGAGTTTTTACCTGAAAGGTGCAGGGTGATCTTTCAGTATAGTCGCGATAAAGGCATGACAACCAGGGAGATAGCCAATGAACTGAAAATTGCGACAAAAACGGTTGAAAATCAAATGAACAAAGCGCTCCACCATCTTCGGTTTTCCATGCGAAAAATGCTTCAGTCTCTTTTTAATTTTTTTTAGTAAAAGCATGGGTGCTGTAAGTGTTTCTATACACTTATGGTATGAATGAATCATATTCCGGATCACATAAAAGCACTGATTCAAAAATACCTGGATGGAACGGCAAGCCAGCAGGAAAAGGATACTTTAAACGAATGGTACCGCTCGTATCCCGCGGATGAAATAATTGTATTTACTGAAAGCACAGAGCATAGAACCTCTTTGCACATAAAACAAAGGCTTGATAAGCTTATAAAAAAAGAAACAAGCGTTTCTGTCAATAACAGCAAAAAATATATTGGGTGGGCTGCTGCTTTTGTAGGAGTGTCTTTAATATTAAGTATATATTATCTGTTCCCTTTCAATGCACAAAATTCAAAACAGCAGCCGGCTTCCCTTGTAAAAAATGCAGAAGAGATAATACCCGGCAGCAATAAGGCAACGCTTACACTGAGCGATGGTACCATCATTACTTTAGATAGTGCAAATATCGGATTGCTTGGAGAGCAGGGGAATACAAAAATTGTAAAATTAGCGGGTGGGAAATTACTTTACCAGGCAGGAGAGGGTACTGCTGAACTGGCTCAACTATTCAATACGATCTCTACTCCCAGGGGGGGGCAGTATATGATTGATTTACCCGACGGGACAAAAGTGTGGTTAAATGCATCTTCATCCATCAGGTTTCCCGCAGTATTTAAGGATAGTGCCAGGGAAGTTTCAATAACGGGAGAAGCTTATTTTGAGGTGGTGCATAAGAGCGATCAGCCTTTTATAGTAAGCGTTAATCATAATAAAATAGTGGTATTGGGAACTCAGTTTAATGTGATGGCTTATGCTAATGAAGCAAGTGTTAATACAACGCTGCTGGAGGGTGCTTTGTTGGTTCAGGGCAGCCGCTCGTCTCAAAGGCTCAGGCCGGGCAACCAGGTAAAGTTAAATGCAGCCGGAGATATGTTGTTGATAGAACATGCCAATACAGAAGAAGCCATTGCCTGGAAAAATGGAAGATTTCTATTCACAGGCGCAGATATGCAAAGTATCATGCGGCAGGTAGAAAGATGGTATGACGTGGATGTAAAGTTTGAAGGAGAAGTTCAGTTGCATTTTTCGGGACAGCTAACCCGGTATGCCAGTGTTTGGGAACTGTTGAGGAAGCTTGAGTTAACCAATGAAGTCCATTTTAGGATTGAAAACCGGCTCATTACCGTAATACCCGGCATGAAGCCTCAAAGCTAGTCATTCGTAATTCAATTTTATAAACAAAACTAACAAACCATGAAGTTGCTTGTACTGCGTACTACTATACGCACAAGGCTTGATAAACTTTCCCGGCCCATAAGGGCATTAAAGTTCATTATTGTTTTATTGATTTTTGTATCGATGAAAGTAAACGGGAAAGCATATGCCCAGGGGATTACTATTTCTTTAAAAAATGCACCCCTGGTTAAAGTTTTTGATCAGATTCAGAAACAAACCAAATATCATTTTTTATACCCGGATGAACTGCTGTCTTCAAAGCAAAAAATATCTGTTAACGTCAATGGAGCAACCGTAAAAGAAATACTGGATAAATACCTGTCGCAGGAAATGCTGGAATATGTTATTGATGATAATACCATCATTATCCGCAGGAAGCAATCTGCTGCTCCTGCGCCGGTAAAAACACAGGTAGCAGATATATCCGGAAGAATAGTGAATGATAAAGGGGAACCGGTATCGGGTGCATCTGTTGTTATAAAAGGTACCAATACCGGTACCAGTTCAGATGCTTCGGGAAATTTCAAACTACAGACTTCCCAAACCAGGGTGGTGCTGGTTGTTTCATCGGTAGGCTTTGAAACAAAAGAAGTAACGGTAACAGGAACAGAGCCGGTAAATATAGTGCTTACTCCAAAAGATAATACCGCGGAAGAGATTGTTGTAATTGGTTATGGCACTCAGAAAAAGGTAGATGTTACAGGATCTATATCAACCATAAAAGCCGCTGATGTAAACCAGGGGATCAATCAATCCGTATCGCATGCGCTGCAGGGGCGTGCGGCTGGCGTAACCGTTATGCAAAATTCCGGCGCACCGGGCGAAGGGGTTGAAATAAGAGTAAGAGGCTCTGGTTCTACCAACGATAATAGCCCACTGTATGTGGTAGATGGTATTATCTCCGGTGGCATCAGCGGTTTAAATTCTGCCGATATAGAAAGCATTTCCATATTGAAAGATGCTGCATCCGCGGCAATATATGGATCAAGAGGCGCTAACGGAGTGGTAATTGTAACCACTAAAAAAGGAAAACGAGACCAGAAAACAACCATTTCATACAATACAAGCCACGGTATACAGCAGGCCTGGAGAATGCCCAAAGCCTTAAATGCGGAACAAAGGAATATGATCCACAAAGAAGCATTGACAAATGACGGCACACCTTCCACAGATGCGATCTGGGATTATTATAATGACCCCGGGAACGCCGTTACCAGGACTGACTGGTTTAAAGAAGTATTAAAGCCTGCTTATGTAGCCAGTCACGATCTGGCTATCAGGGGTGGCAGCAGCCGTTCTAATTATTCCTTCAGTTTGGGCTATCTCGATAACAATGGTATTGTAACGGGCACTAATTTTAAACGCTACAATATCAGGTTCAACAGCCAGCACGAGCTATTCAAAAACCTTACGCTTGGTGAAAATATTTCCGCTGTAATAACCGACCAAAAGTCCCAGGAGTTTCGCGGCGCTTATGACGGTGTATTGAGTTCTGCGCTTTTCAACTTTAGAAATATACCTGTATATACAGATGAAGCCAACGGTATATATGGTACACCTTCCGGTGATTTCCCCAACCCGGTAGCATCGCTCAACAGCAGGGACTACAGGAATAAAGGAATAGGATTCGGAGGAAATGTTTACTTGGAATATAAGTTCCTCGGTATGTTCACTGCCAAAACAGATTTTGCTTATAATCTTGGATATGGTAAAAACAAAAACTTTGTTGCTATTGCGCCGGGTGGTGGCAGAGGACTTAACCAAAAAAATTCATTGTCGGAATACTTTGCCACTAATAATACCTGGATATGGAACAATACCCTGACTTTTGATGAGAGCTTTGGCGACCACCATGTTTCTGCGCTTATCGGGATGTCATCGGAAGCAGGGTACAACGACTGGACTTCAAGCGGAACAGCTAACGACTTCAGTAACCAGGAAGCTGCTTTGCGTTATTTCAACAATGCCGGCACATTTCCCGATCATGTAACCGGCAGCGCTGATGATTATTCGCTGGTGGGTTATTTTGGAAGGATAAGCTATGCCTTCCAGGATAAATATCTGCTCGCGGCCAATATCCGCAGGGACGGATCTTCAAAGTTTGCACCTGAATACCGTTGGGGCACCTTTCCTTCAATATCCGGAGGGTGGAGAATTTCAAAAGAAAACTTTTTTGAACCTGCTACCAATGTAGTGTCCGACCTCAAGATCAGGGCAAGTTGGGGACAGTTGGGGAACGATAAAATACCCAACTATCAATTCTACAGCACAGTAAGCAGTGTGGAATCTCCTACTTTAGATGGTGCGATCTATACCTCCGTAGCACAGAACCGCATGGCTAATACAACCATTAAATGGGAGGTGACCACACAAACAGATATAGGGATTGATGTGGGTTTCATGAGCAACAGGTTGCTGGTAAGCGCAGATTATTACAATAAAAAAACAACCGATATCCTGGTAAGGGTACCACTGGTATCATCCTACGGTGTGAACACAGCCCCTTTCCAGAACGCAGGGGTGGTATCTAATAAAGGGCTTGAGCTCAGCGCTACCTTCAGGGATGCGGGTACAAACAAACTTGGCTATGAAATTACAGCCAATGTAGCCACTGTTAAAAACAAGCTGGAGACGCTGGGAGTAACCGGGGCTAAACAAATATTCACTTCCGATTATAAAAATACCCAGGTAGGCAGGATGGCAGAGGGCGAAGCGCTGGGACATTTTTATGTATTGAAATCATTAGGTATTTTTCAATCACAGAGTGAAGTGGATAATTACAAAGGCAAAAACGGAAATATCATCCAGCCCAATGCGGTAGCAGGCGATCTGAAATTCCAGGATACCAACGAGGATGGGGTGATAAGCGCTGATGACCGTATTAATGCCGGCAACAGCTTCCCGCAGTTCACGTATTCGCTCAATGCATCCTTTACCTATGGTAATTTCGATGCAAATATGATGTGGAGCGGCAGCCAGGGCAATAAAATATTTAATGGCTTAACGCTTGGCGGTAAATTGATGCAGGGCTCAGGCTATAATAATAGTGTGGATATATTAGACAGATGGACGCCGGATCATACCAATACAGATATACCCAGGGTGTCTATTAAAGATCTCAATAGTAACCATACTTATAATACTTTTTATATTGAAGACGGAAGCTTTCTGCGTATGAAGTATTTATCCTTTGGGTATACTTTTAATAATAAGCTGCTGGGCTCCAATATTTCGAAGCTGAGGGTATTCCTTACTTTCCAAAACCTGATCACCTTTACCAAATATTCCGGGTATGATCCTGAAATTGGTTCCGATGCCGGATACAGTGCCAATATGTATGGCGTTGACAGAGGTACTTATCCGCAGGCTAAGGCATATATCTTAGGCATAAACTTTAATTTTTAATTTTCCAGCCATGAAAAAATATATTATATATATAATTATGGCAAGTCTTTTAACGGCTTGCTCAAAAGATTTTCTCAATAAGGAACCCCATGAGTTTACCGATGCTGTTTTCTGGAAAACAGCGGATCAGGCAGAATCTGCGCTGGGCGGTGTTTATTCCCCGCTGCAGGGTGAAGAAGCGCTGGGTGGTGAAGAATGGTGCGGTATGGAAGCTTTCAGCGATATCGGTTATATGAATGATAACTATTCTGATTTCATTGCCATGACAGAATTCAGGGCGGTACAGAATACGGAGAACGATCTCAGTCTTAATAGCTACAAATCTTATTACCAGGTTATTAAACGGGCGAATGATGTATTGTATAATGTGCCCGGTATTGACATGGACCAGACGCAGAAAAACCGGATATTGGGAGAGGCAAACTTCCTGCTGGCTTTCGCATATTTTCAGGAGGTCATCAGGTATGGCGGTGTGCCTGTTTATGATCCCTCCAATACAGAGTCGGCGCTTACCCGCGCTACCGGAGAACAGGTATGGGGTGCTATTGAAACAAGCCTGAAAGACGCTACGACCCAATTGCCGTTTGACCATGAAGAAGGGCGTCCCGGCCAGGGAGCTGCGTGGGGGTTGCTGGCAAAAGCATATGCGTATCAAAAAAAGTGGCAGGATTGTAAAGATGCCGCTGAAAAAGTGATCAGCTCCGGAAAACACAGCTTATACCCTGTATACTCCGATTTGTTTACACTCGATCATGATAATGAAAGTGAGCTGTTGTGGGTGCTTGGAGCCAGGTATGATTCCTATCCTATTACCCCTGTACTGTATTTGCCCAATAATGTATGGGGAGGAGCACATGCTGAGCCCGTGGGGGAAGGCTGGCGCCTGGTAAGCGCTACCAACGCTTTTTATGATACCTATCAACCAGGAGACAAAAGAAAAAAAGCCACTGTAGCTAAACGGAACGTAGACGTAATTACTTACAATGGCTCAACAGATATACTTAAAGCGCCTAACAATCAGTCCGAAGTGGTTTGTGTAAAATTTATGCAGCCGTATGCAGCCGACTATACAGGCTGGGCTCCGGGGTTAAATGTTCCTGCATTAAGGTATGCTGATATACTGCTTTTGCATGCTGAAGCAATGATGAATCTGAACGGAGGCGGGCCTGAAAACAGGACGACCGGCGTTACCGTGGCGGCTCAGTCGTTTAATCTTGTAAGAGAAAGAGCAGGATTAGATGCAATTGCCGCGCCTACTTTCAACGATTTGATGTACGAAAGAAAAATGGAACTGGCATTTGAAGGAGGCGACAGGCATTTTGATTTGGTAAGATGGGGACTAGCGGCTGAAGTATACAATAGCCTGACGGCTGAAGGGACTTATAAACCTAAGCGGACTTTTCTTCCTGCCACTCATAACCTGCTGCCTTATCCCCAGCAGGAAATTGATAACAGCAACGGGTCGATAGAACAGAATCCCGGCTATAATTAATTGTTTCCGGTTTAGCATAGCTTTATTTTAAAACACATGGGTAGAGGCTGCCTCAAAGTATGGGGCAGCCTTTTTTTGCCTGAAAAATAATACTATAAATGTAAATAAAAGTAACAGCAATATGTTTTTGGTGAAATTACATTTGAATGCATAAATTACAATTATCCCAGCAATACGATAATACAATGAAATCAAAGCAAAAAATTAAACACCCGCACCGGGATCCTTCATTCGTAACCGGTGCGTATTCCGATGCCGTAGTCATTAACGGCTTTGCATTTGTAAGCGGCCAGGCATCTGTTGATTTTACAACATCAGAATTTGTTTTAGGAAGTATTGAAGAAGAAACCCGCCGTACGCTTGATAATATACAGCTTATTTTGCAGGAAGCAGGAACTTCTATGGAACATGTAGTAAAATGTACGGTACACCTGGCTGATATTAATGAGTTTGACAGGTACAATGCGGTATATTCGGAATATTTTCCGGGTATTAAGCCTGCCAGAACCACGGTTCAGTCTGTTTTGGCCGAAGGGATTAAAGTAGAAATTGATTGCATCGCATTTATTCCCGATCAACGGTAATCACAATGAATGGAAAGATCAGCACACAAAATACCACAATAGGGATTGTTGGATTGGGGTTAATGGGTAGCAGCATTATCGCTTCTTTGCTGGCTTTGGGCCATCCTGTAAAAGCGATAGCGCCTATTCACGGTGAAAAGGAAGTAGGGTATAAACGTATTCTCGAACAGTTGCATTTGTGCGAAAAATTTGATATTCTCCAGGCTCCGGTAGAGGAATACCTGTCGTTGCTAACGGTATCATCTGAGTATAGTGACCTGGGGGACTGCCACCTGGTAGTGGAATGTATCGTGGAGAATCTTGCGATTAAAGAAACTGTTTTTAAGAAGATCGCTGAAGTAACTTCAAAGCAAACAATACTGGCAAGCAATACTTCGGCTATTCCTATCAGCATATTGCAAAAAACTGTTCCTGATCCGCAGCGGTTCATCGGCATTCACTGGGCGGAACCCGCGTTTGCTACCCGTTTCCTGGAGATCATATGTGGCAAAGAAACAGACGAAGAAACAACGGCCGCTGTATGTAAGCTTGCGTTAAGCTGGGGAAAGGAGCCTACGGTGCTGAGAAAGGATATACGGGGATTTATTACCAACCGGTTGATGTATGCAGTGTACCGGGAAATACTGCACCTGGTAGAAAAAGGCGACACCAGTTTTGCGGATGCGGATAAGTGTTTTCGCTATGATGCCGGTTCATGGATGACGCTGATGGGTATTTTCAGACGTATGGATTATGAGGGATTGAAAGATTATCATACTGCATACAAAAACATCTTTCCATTGCTTTCAAACAGCGATGGCATATCGCTGCAAATGCAGAAAATAGTGGATGCGCATTCAAGAGGTATACAAAATGGAAAAGGGTTTTATTCTTACACCCGGCAGGAAGCGCTGCAATGGTCGCAGGCTTTTTCAGCGTTTAATAAAGATATCTTTCATCTTGCGGCCAATTATCCCGAACGGATAAACGAAACTTTGAATGGAACAAAACAATGAGAATAATGCCATGAGTGAAATTCACTATACGGAATCCGCCAGACTGCTGGAAAGAGCAAAAAAAGTCCTGGCAGGCGGCGTTTCATCAGAATTCAGAAAATACAATCATCCGCATGCGCTTTTTTATACACATGGAAAAGGTAGCAGTATATACGATGCGGATGGAAATGAATACCTGGACTTTACATTGAGCCAGGGACCTTTGATCCTCGGGCACTCTCATCCCGAAGTAGTGAAAGCCATTGCGGATTATTCAAAAGACAGTCAGTTATATGCAGGCCAGCATATTAAGGAAGTTGAGCTGGCTGAAAAAATGAACGGTATTATCCCTTCTGCGGAATTAATGCGTTTTTGCCTGGATGGCTCTACGGCAGTACAAACAGCCTTCAGAATAGCACGGGCAAAAACCGGCAGGCAAAAGTTTGTGCGGTTTGAAGGGCATTACCACGGCTGGCTTGATAATGTGTGCTGGGGGAATGCGGCATCTTCCTTATCGGCTATGGGTGATCGTGAGCAGCCTGTAGCAAACCCCTGGTCTGCAGGCTTGTTTGCCGGTTCGGCTGATGAGAGTATTGTATTGCCCTGGAATGATATGGCTCTGGTAGAAAAAACTGTCGTGCAGCGTCACTCCGAAATTGCGGCGATCATAACGGAGCCGGTAATGTGCAACAGCAATTGCATTTTACCTGAGCCAGGTTTTTTGCAGGGATTGAGGAATATCTGCGATCAATACAATATAGCGCTCATATTCGATGAGGTAATTACCGGCTTCCGGTTAAGCCTTGGGGGCGCTCAAAAATATTTCGGTGTTACACCCGATATGTCTGTGTTTGCCAAAGCTATGGCAAGCGGCTATCCGATAAGCGCGGTGGTGGGCAAGCGTGAGTGGATGCGGTTGATGGAAGATGGTACCGTGATACATGCCGGAACAATGAATTCCGGCAATGCTACGGTAGCCGCCGCTTTGTCGACCATAGAAGTGCTGGAGCGGGAAAATCCTTACCAGCTCATGTTTGAACTGGGAAAATATTTTATGGAAGGATTAAAAAAAGCTGCTGCTGAAGCCGGACAAAACTTGCTGGTGCAGGGACCGGGCCCTATGTTTTGCATTGCTTTTACAGACGCAGGTAAAATAAAGGATTATCGCGATACCTTTAGTGCGGATAAAGCTAAGCTGTCAAAATTTATAGCAGCTATGCATAACCGTAAGATAAGGATCATCGGAAGAGGGTTGATATATATCAGTGCTGTACATACCAAACCGGAAATAGACAGAGCTGTTGCTGTTGCCGGCGAGGTTTTAAGAGAATTATAAATATCCAGTTGGATGGAACATGTAATGTTTAAAAATATATTGATTACAGGGGGGGGGAGAATGGCCGCCGGTGTCGCGGTAAATTTTCTCCGATCGGGGGCTGTAGTGTATTTTGTTCCTGGTAATGCATCCCGGGATGAGGGCTTTATTAATAATATCATTGCTGATTGCCAATCCTGTGCGGATATGAGGATCAGCGCTACACATCTAAAATATATATCGTCTATAGCAGAAGCCGGGGAGGCAGATATTGCTGTATGTATTACAGAAGAAGATATTGCATTAAAGCAGCAGTGGATTCAACAGCTTTGCAGCACGCTTGCCCCCGAGACTATAATAGGCGTCAATACAGAAAGTTTTTCATTACAGGATATGCAGGCAAAAGCAAAAAATCCGGAAAGGGTAATTGGACTGAACTGGTGCGAGCCTGCCTATACCACTTATTTTTTGGAGGTCATTGCTAATGATATCACTCCGTCTTTTATAGTAGAGAACGTTGAGGTGGCCGCCTGCAATTGCTGGCACAAAGACCCTTATATTGCACATTGCGGCTATAGCGTAAAAGCGCGCCTGATGGCTGCGCTGGCACGTGAAGCATTTTATCTTGTAGAGCATGGCTATGCATCTGTTGAAGATATAGACAGGGCATGCAGGAACGATGCGGGATACTATTTACCTTTTGCCGGCAATTGCAGGTATATGGATCTGATGGGCACTTATGCGTATGGATTGGTAATGAAAGACCTGAACCGGGAACTATCGAAAGCGGAGAAGCTGCCTTTGTTTTTTAATGAGCTGATCGCAGCCGGAAAAACAGGCATGGATAACCGGGAAGGCTTTTATACCTATGCGAAAGATGAAGTAAAGAACTGGGAGGAAAAATTCCGTGAATTCAGTTTTGAAATACGATCTGTTATTGATAAATACCCGTTTGAATATTTAAAAGAAAGAGCAGCTACCGTCAATTCAAAAATACCCCTGAATGAATAGGCATTTTATAGTGGATGCACATCTCGATCTGTCCATGAATGCAATTGAGTGGAACAGGGATCTTACACGTCCGTTGAACGAGATACGGCAAAAAGAAATGCATTTAAAGGATAAAAACGACAGGGGAAAAGGAACGGTTTGCCTGCCTGAATTGCGTAAGGGCAGGATAGGGTTGGTGGTTGCCACACAATTGTCGAGGGTAAATCCTTTTGGCGCCGCGTTACCCGGCGCAAGCTGGAACTCGCCGCAGCAGGCATGGGCAATGACGCAGGCGCAGTTGGCATGGTATCGTGAAATGGAAGCATTGGGCGAAATGGTGCAGATCATCAGCCTGCAGCAATTGGATGTGCACCTCCGGTTGTGGAACGATGGATCTGTTCCGGATGATAAAAAGCCGGTAGGTTATATACTTAGTCTTGAAGGGGCTGATTCGCTGGTGGATATCTCTTACCTGCATAAAGCGTACGCGTATGGATTAAGAGCGGTTGGGCCGGCGCACTTCAGCAGCGGGCGGTATGCACCGGGAACAAAAATGGAAGGACCCCTTACACCCCTGGGAGTTGAACTGATAAAAGAAATGAGTAAGCTGAAGCTCATACTGGATGTTACGCACCTCACGGATGAAGGATTTATGCAGGTGATGGATCTGTATGACGGGCCTGTATGGGCAAGTCACCATAATGTAAGAAAAATAGTGCCTACCCAACGGCAACTAACAGATGAACAAATAAAATTGTTGATTGAAAGAGGTGCGGTAATAGGCGGTATGCTCGATTGCTGGGCGATGGACAACCGTTTTATTGATATGGTATCTGACCCCTGGCAATTGAATATACGCCTCGAAAACCTGGTAGATCATTGGGATCATATTTGCCAGATAGCAGGCAACAGTGAGCATATAGCGTTCGGCACCGACCTCGACGGTAACTTTGGCACAGAGCAATCACCCTGGGATATGAATTCCATTGCTGATCTGCAGAAGTATCATGAAATACTGTTAAGAAGAGGATATAAAGAGGAAGATGTGGAAAATATTTTTTACAAAAACTGGATAAGGTTTTTGAGGAAAGCGTGGGGAAAGAGTGGTAAGTGATAAGGGGTTACAGGTTGCAGGACGCAGGACTCTTATAACTTGTGCGGACCCTACGCCTTCTACCCTAAACCCTACACCTTACTTTACGGTTTTCAAATCTCAAATTTCAAATGAATAATTTTTCCGCGGGCGCTGCCCAAACAGATATTACTCCGCCGCTGGGTACCATCGTTAACGGTGAGTTTGTGGCTTTTTATGCGCATACCATTCACGATCTATTGTATTCAAAAGCATTGGTGCTGCAAAATGGCGGAACAACACTTGCCATTGTGATTGTTGATATCTGTGCAATGGATAAAGAGTTTATTTCGGAAGTAAAAAAAGAAATAACGAAGCTTACCGGCATCCCTGCTGAAAATACATTAATAGCTGCGACACATACTCACTATGCCGGTTCAATACTTGATCTTTTAGGTGGCCCCTGCGATTTACCCTACAGGAAAAGTCTTGGTAAGAAGATCGTACAATCTGTAACAGAAGCTGTAAAAAAATTACAACCCGCAAAGATCGGCTTTGCCGCTGTGGACGTGCCGGAGCATGTGGTATGCAGGCGGTATTATATGAAGCCGGGTTATAAAGCTGTTAATCCTGTAACCGGTGAGTTGGATATTATTAAAACCAATCCTGCCGGTGGGGAAGCGTATATTGACAGGCGGGCGTCGGAAATTGATCCTGAGCTTAGCGCTATTGCCATTCAATCCATATCGGGAGAATGGATCAGCCTGCTGGCAAATTATTCCATGCATTACGTGGGTGATTGTGCTAACGGTACCATAACTGCAGATTATTTTGCAGTATTTGCAAGGCATATCACAGCTAATTTAAAAGCCGGTGAAAATTTTATTGCTATGCTCAGCAACGGCACCAGCGGAGAAGCGAACATCTGGGACTTTCTTCAGCCCGATCGTTATCCCAAAGAAGAGCATCAAAAGAAAGAATTGATAGGCAGGGATCTTGCAGAGAAATTATATGAAGCTTTGAAGAACATTGAATGGCAAACAGATCCGTCCTTATCTGCATCATTCAAATATGTTACCCTTGGGGTGCGTAAACCTTCCGCTGCTGAAGTGGAAGCCGCCAAAAAGATCGTTACACAAACAGATTACCGTCTCATCCATCCCGATGCGGAGGCTATGCCGAAAATATATGCCAGGGAACAGGTATTTTTGAATGAATATCCTGATACGATTGAATTCCCGGTGCAGGCATTGAAAATAGGGGATATAATCATAGGCGCTTTGGGTGGAGAATTTTTTGCGGAAACGGGACTGGCTTTAAAAGAAAAGATCGGTACAGGTAAGTATTTCACCATCACCATGGCAAACGGTTATATCGGTTACATACCTCCTGCACATGAAATTGAAAAGGGCGGATATGAAACCTGGCGGTGCAGGACCAGTCATGTTAAGGAGGATGGAGAGCACATTGTAAGAAATGAATTGTATGAAATGGCAGGAAGAAGACCGTAAGAGCGGAAGACCTGTAAGACTATAAGACCGTAAGACTGTATAAGACTGTAAGAACTTCTATTTTATCTTACCATCTTACTATCTTGCCATCTTACATGTCTTACCTTTTTACTCTCTTGCTCTCTTACGATCTTAAAATAATATTATGATGAAGCTGTTATATAGTATTGCATTTTGCTGGCTGGTTACTTTGTCTGCTTGTAAAAGCCCTGTTGATCCGGTAACTGTAAAGCATCGCTTGATCCATAATAATGATGGTACCGAAATTTTGGGTAATAACTGGTTTGGTAAAAGACCATTAACACTGGAGGACGTTAACCGCTATGTGGATATGATCGCGAATTCGCAGGTTACTACATTCATGATCTGCTCCGGAAGCGACTTTTTTTACTATCGCTCCAAATACGGCAGTATAATGGGAGATGATAAAAACGGTAAACTGGATTGTGGAAAAAACACAGCATTATATAATACGCTTCGCCGGTTTTATGAGAACGCCATAGTGCTGGATAAGCAGGGAACAGACATCATAGAAGCCACATTGAAAAGAGCCAAAGAAAAAAAACTGGAAGCTTTTATTACTTATCGCATGAATGACCTGCATTTTGCAGATACCAGTGTGGGTTGCCCGCTACAGTACGGGGAATTTTGGAAAGAACATCCTCAGTACTGGACAAACGATACTACACTGAGTGGCTGGAATGCAAGGAGTGCGCTTGATTTTGCTCACCCGGAAGTACGGGAATATAAATTGAATATCATAAGAGAACAGCTTGAAAAGTATGGAACATTAACAGATGGATATGAACTGGATTTCATGCGCTTTATCGTATACTTCAAAAAAGACAAAGCTGAAAAAAATGCACCGTTGATAACAGAACTGGTGCAGGCTGTAAAAAATATTGCAGATTCTGTTGGTAAGCTTCATAATAAAAAAATATTGCTGACAGCCAGGATCCCTGCAACCATGAGCGACTGCAAAAAGAAAGGATTGGATGTGCAGGAGTGGGTAAAGAGGGGCTTGCTTGATTTTGTTACTTTGGGTGTACACTGGCGTGGCGAACCGGCTATGCCGGTAGCGGAGTTTAAAAAACAATCGGGCTTCGAAATTCCGATATATGCGTCAATGGATGATGGTACGTATAACCCCCGCGAAATTTATTCGCACGGAATGTACAGAGGGATGGCATCTCATGCCATGGCGCAGGGTGCCGGCGGAGCCTACCTTTTCAATTATTTTTTAACTGCCTATAACGAAGCCGGTCAAAAATTGCAGCCGGAAGAAGGTACTCTGGTGTGCCGTACGATTGCGCCGGAATTATTACTGGAACTTGGATCCCTGGAAACACTCAGGAAAAGGAACAAAGTTCATATGCTTTCTGACGGCGCTTCATCTTATGATTTAACTCCCAATAGTCCACTGCCATTACCGGTACAGCAAAATACAGAGGCCGGTATCTTTGTAGGTGATGATGTGGGCAAGGAGCCACCACAGGAAGTGATCCTGTTTATACGGACCAACACAAAAGATTCCTTTTCAGTATCCATGAATGGTCACTCTTTGCAGCACACCAATGCTGATTATCCCGGGCTGTATGATAAGTTGCGTGGTATAAACGATCAGCAAAAAGTTACCGCGTTCATTGTACCTGCAAATGTTATCATGCAGGGAAATAATAGAATTGTATTTTCTTCGCCGGCAAACAGGCTGATTGTACAACGGATCGAGCTTGCATTAAAATACGGTTCCGTGGAAGAGTGCGGGTATTTCTAAAATCAGAAAGAAGGAAAGTTGCCGCTCACATAACAATCGCAACGAAACTATTACCTCCCTTTGAATCCAGCACAATACGAGTAACCCATTAGAGCGCTCAATCATTGAGCCGTGACATGTAAACGTATCAGGGTTCTGTTGCTGAGTTCACAGTAGTACAAAAGCTAAATCGATCCCGCTTTTTGCGGGACCCGAAATCGGCCGTAGTCCCTGCCCGTCCGGCAGCTACCCTGTATACATATCTTATTTATTCAAACTGCGCAGTACTTGTATTGTCTGTCCCTCACCCCCAACCCCTCTCCGCTGCGCGGAGAGGGGTGCCCAAATTCAAATCAGGTTGACGAATTGCATGAGGGGGAGGTTCAAAGTCTAAAAGTGCGACGAATATTTAAACGCCTTGCGTGGTTTTGCTTTGTAGCTGATGTGGTAGTTAATATAGTTTGGAGTTATTCATAAGAGGGTGAGGGACTTAGCTGAGTTTCAAACACCTATTCAGGACAATAGTGATTATATACTTGTGTATATAGGGTAGCCGTCCGGCAGGCGGGGATTTCGGGCGGCTTTTTGGTTACTTTTTTCCGCAAAAAAGTAACAGAAAAAAGCAGAAGGTATATCATTGAAAGGAAGACAGAATTTATACATCAACAAATTGAATTTATAACCAATTGATAAACATCAAGCTGGATAACATGTCATTGGCATCCCAACCGAAGGTCGGGAGAGAACTTTTCTCACCGAAGGTAAATCTGCCGGGCCGGGGTACTAATACTCAACATTTTCACTACTGCCCAACGGATTTCTCTCCCGCCGCAAGACACTTTAATTAAATGCAACGTACAGGCGGGGATCGAAATGACGAGGAAGAGTATTTGTATTTTACTACCAGCACTAAGGCAAAGTGTATAACTATTCAACTTAAAAGCGAAATTCCTGGTTTTGTAAGCAGACTGGAAGGGTTCCGAACCTTTTTTATAACTTATCATTCAGGAAGATCGTTAGTAAGGTTCGGAACCCTATGTATAAAATTTCTGTAAGGCATTTTGTTTAGTATGTAATTGTATATTCGATAATGGACAATATGAAACGGATTTACTTTTGCTGTTTGCTTTTTTTGTCAGGATTATTGCCGTCGAAAATTTTTTGCCAAACAGACAGCCTGCCTGTTGGCGCATATCCCGATGCAATACCGGTAACCCATTTTCCCGACAGGTTACACGCTTTTGTGTGGCGTAACTGGAATCTTGTAAGTCCGGCTGCTATGAGCAGAACAATAGGATGTAAAGAGTCAGATATATCCGGTATAGCGGCATCCATGGGGTTGCCTCCTTATATAGCAGTGGATGAATCCTTCAAAAATCGCATATACATTACAGTTATAAGAAGGAACTGGCACTTGTTGCCGTATGACCAGTTGCTGAAACTGTTGGGTATGAGCAGCCATGAATTGGCAGTTGCGCTTAAGGAAGATGATTTTCTTTTCATTAAGCTGGGGAGCTTAAAACCAAAGGTAGGGGAGCTCCGGTATGTTGCACCGGGCCCGGAAACCGTCGCCAGGGTTGCAGCGATCAAAAAGATCGCCGAAAAGTATTTTCATCAGCAAACTGCTGTACCGCGTTTTAAATTCATAGAGGAGCTTAGCCAGGTTTCTCCCAACGGCGATATTAGTAAGCCGGCCGCCAGTGATATGAATAGCCGACCCCGGATCGTATATTCTTATTTTGGCATCTTCGGCGATCCCCTTTCTGATACTGTTCAAAATCCTTACCCCGATGGATTGCTTGAAAAATTATCACGAAATGGGGTGAATGGTATTTGGATGCACACGGTGCTTAACCAACTGGCGCCCGGCGATAAATATTTCCCGGAATTCGGCGCAGGTCACGAAGTGCGGATACATAATTTGAAAAAGATCGTTGAGCGGGCCGGTAAATATGGTATCGGTATTTACCTGTATATGAATGAACCGAGGGCGATGCCTGCTTCTTTTTTTACGGATCGTGCCGGTATGCGGGGAACAAAGGAGGGAAACTTTTATGCCATGTGCACCAGTAACGACACGGTTGTTAGCTGGATGAAAGGAGCGCTCGCCTTTGTTTTTAAAAATGTGCCCGGGCTCGCGGGCGTGCTCACTATTACAGCATCAGAGAATTTTACCAATTGCGCCTCTCACGGTCATCCGGAACTTTGTTCCCGCTGCAGCCGGCGTGAGTATGCGGATATTATCGCCGGAGTTAACCGTACCATCGAAGAAGGCGTACATGCAGGAAATCCAAATGCCAGGGTAATTGTATGGGACTGGGGCTGGCATAACCATGGGCTGGCGCGGGATGTGATCATCGCATTACCTAAGTCGGTATACCTGATGTCGGTGAGCGAATGGGCCAAGCCCATCAGCAGGGGCGGAGTTGAATCAACCGTAGGGGAATATTCCATATCGGCTGTTGGGCCGGGGCCGCGTGCTACCCAACACTGGGCATGGGCAAAGCAGGCTGGGCTCAGGACTTTTGCTAAAGTGCAGGTAAATAATTCATGGGAACTTTCTGCCGTACCCTGGTTACCCGTTTTTGACCTGGTGCGGCAACATATATCGGCTCTTTCAAATTACGATATGGATGGGCTGATGCTGAGCTGGTCGCTGGGCGGTTATCCTTCTCCGAATATGACTATTGCAGACCTCTGTTTAAATGAGGACAGATCAGCGGAAACTGATCTGCTGGATGCTGTGGCTGCAGACAGATACGGCGCTGCCGCGGTACATGCAGCCCGTAAAGCGTGGACCGCTTTCAGTAAAGCATTTGAAGCATATCCGTACAGTGGTAGTACATTATACACAGCGCCGCAGCAATATGGCCCTGCAAACCTGCTTTACGAAAAAGCAACCGGTTACAGGGCAACTATGGTGGGATTTCCCTACGATGATCTTAAAAGCTGGAGAGGCATATACCCGGATGCTGGTTTTATAAACCAGTTCCAAAGCGTAGCTGCCGGGTGGCACAAAGGACTTGAATATTTTCAACAGGTAAAGAGTGTTTCGGATGGCTTGCACCGGCAAACCGTTTTGTCGGATGAACGCATTGCGGGCGCTGCATACCTTCATTTCGCGTCGGTAGTAAACCAGGCACGGTTTATCGTTTTCAGGGACAGTTTAATAAGCAGACAGCTTCCCGATGCTGTCCGTAAAACTATCAAACAAAATATCCGCACTATTCTGAAAAATGAAATAAGTCTTGCGGAAGAGCTGTACCGTATTTGCAGGGAAGATTCGAGAATAGGATATGAAGCCTCCAACCAGTATTATTACGTGGGGCAGGATCTTATAGAAAAGATACTGAATTGCCAATTCCTGCTGAATACTTTTAAAGACTGATTTTTCCCTGAACATACCTCCTCATACAATGACATTTCCCTGCTTCGGAGTGCCATGTATTCATTTATTACAACTTTTTGCTCAACGGCTGTGATCAGCGCAACGCGGCAGTTGTAAATTTTTGCTACGCCAGGTTAACAGAATCATGCCCGGCGCTTGTTTTGCGGGATCGTAAAAGAAAAATCCTTTTTGAAAAATAGTATTAAGAATGTAAATAAAAGTAGCAGATTTTGATAGGTAGTAAAATTAGATTTGAAAAATAAATTATTATTAACGATTCAGCCTGCATTATGAGCGAAAAATATTTTAATGATCAACCTTTTTCTAAAAAATTACCAAAAACTGCGATTATGATACGAGCATTTCTAAAACGCTGTGGCAGCATTTTTTCATCTGCCTGTTTATTGGGTAAAACCTCCGCTTTGTTGTTGCTTTTAATATGCAATACTGCGTTGGCACAGTCTCAAACCAGGGTTACGGGAAAAGTAACGAATGAAGATGGCGAAGGTTTGCCCGGCGCCACTGTGAGCGTAAAGGGAACTACCGCTACCACGTTGACACAGGACGATGGCAGCTTTACGATTACAGTCAATAATCTCAATGCTGTGCTGGAAATAAGCTTTGTGGGGCTTGAAAAAAAGGAGGTATCATTGGCCGGAAAAAGCACAGTAAGTATTGTATTGTCCAGCACGAAAGGAAATGCGCTTTCTGAGGTAGTGGTGGTTGGTTATGGAACGCAGTCACGGGAGGCTCTGACAACTTCGATTACGAAATTAGATACAAAGGTATTAGAGAACGTGCCTTTTGCGAATTTAGCTTCTGCCATGCAAGGTACATTATCCGGGGTGCGGGTGCAGAGTACTTCCGGGCAGCCGGGGGCGGCGCCCAGGGTAATTGTAAGAGGAGGAACTTCGATTAATAATCCGAATGGTGCAGCTCCTTTATACATAGTAGACGGTATTATCAGGAGCGATCTTAGTAATATTCCTTCTCAGGAAATAGAAAGCCTACAGGTATTGAAAGACGCAGCTTCCACCGCTATTTACGGAGCGCGGGGATCTAATGGGGTAGTGATCGTAACGACTAAATCCGGAAAACCCGGAAAGATCCAGGTTGCCTATTCATTCAATCATATCACTTCTAAAGTAGGTAAGATGTATGATCTGGTAAATGCCAGGGAATACCTCGAACTCAACAGAGGTAGCGCTGTTAAGGAGCCTGATAAAACCAGGGACGGAGCAGTTCAGCGCCTTACCCTTCCGATGGGGTATGGAACAGGAAATAATTTAACAAACAATACAGCGTTCACTACTCAGTACCTCACCGCGGATAATGAGCATAAATTGCAGGAGGGATGGCTAAGCATGCCAGATCCGGCTGATCCTACCAAAACAATCATTTTCCAGGATAATGATTTCCAGGCGCTCAATTATCAAACAGGCATATCGCAGAATCATCATCTTTCAGTATCTGGTGGTACAGACAGGGCCACTTTCCATGCAGGTGTCGGCTATCTGGACAATGTGGGAACTGTAATTACCACTGGTTATAAACGTTTGAGCTTCGCCCTGAACGGTGAATTTAAAGTAAGGGATAATCTTAAAGTTTTCGGAAAGGTGCTGTACTCTAATTCAAGTCAGCGCAACTCTCCTTTTGCAACAGCAGTTACATTTTATCGTTCAGCAGGGTTAGGACCAACGGGGAAAGTTTATTTCGAAGATGGTACATTGGCTCCTGGTACTAATAATGGTATTGGTAACCCGTTGTACCAGATGAATACAATGATCAACAGGAATTCACTGGACAACCTGACCCTTATATTGGGCAGTAGTTGGAATATCTTACCGGGGCTGAGCTTCGATCCCCAGATTTCTTTATTCAATACTTCAAATGACGGCTATTCCTTTCAAAAAGCATTTTGGAATGGCCCTGCATCATATGTAACTACCCGTAATGCCGGTGGCAGCAATTCAAGGTGGCGGCAATACCAGGCAGACGCGGTTTTTTCGTATGTAAAATCAGTCGCCTCGGCTCACAATTTTGAAGCAAAAGCAGGTTTTTCTTTTTATTCCAGACAACAAACCAGCTTAAGCGCCAATGGAAGAGGAGCTTCTACCGATCTTATTCCCACTTTGAATGCTTCCAGTGAACCTACATCGGTAAGCAGTTCAATCAGCGATCAGGTAATAGTTGGTTACTTTGGCAGGATCAACTATGATTACAAGCAAAAGTATTTATTATCTGTTAATGCAAGGTACGATGGCGCTTCCAACCTCGGAGCCAACTACAGGTGGGGAGTTTTTCCTGGCGTTTCAGCCGGGTGGAACCTGCATAACGAAAATTTCTGGAACGCCATGCCTAAAGAGCTGAGCTCTCTCAAACTGAGGGCCAGCTATGGGGTGAATGGTAATATCAGCGGGCTTTCCGATTTCCAGGCGCAGGGCGCGTATGCTGTGGGGGCAAGGTATGCGGGGCAGGCGGCTATACAAAATACGGTATTGCCCAACCCCGATCTGAAATGGGAACAATCTAAAACTTTCGATATTGGATTAGACCTTGGTTTGTTGGATAACCGTATAAGCTTCTTGTTTGACTATTTTAAGCGCAGAACAGATAATTTGATCACAAGCTTATCACTTCCCCGCTCGACAGGTTTTACAAGTATACTTACCAATTTCGGCAGCCTGCAGAATACAGGCGTGGAGTTTGAAGTTGCGGCCAGGGTATTACCTGCCGCATCTGCCTTTCAATGGCGACTGGCTTTTAACGCTTCAAAGATCAAGAATCAAATATTGAAGCTGCCGGATAATGGAGTGCCGAATAATCGTGTGGGTGGCGATTTTGTTTGGGACGAAGGAGCAAAGGACTATGTATGGAAGGGTGGTTTACAGGAAGGAGGCAGGATGGGAGATATGTATACGTTGAAACAGGTATCCATATATGCAACAGATGCAGAGGCCGCAGCCGGCCCGACTTATACTTATATTGTGGGCAACGATAAAACACAGTATGGCGGTGATGTGAAATTTTATGATGCGGACGGTAATAATATTATTGACAGCAGGGACCAGGTATATATGGGCAATGTATATCCCGTATGGACCGGCGGTATCAGTAATACTTTTTCTTATAAAGGATTAAGCCTGTACGTTAGAATGGATTATACAACAGGACATACCATTTTTAATTATGGAAAACTGTTCCTGGATATGAACGGGTATTCCGACGGCAGCTTTACAAAAGAAAAATATGAAAAATCATGGAAAGAGCCGGGCGATATAGCAGAACAATCCCGTTACTATTGGGGGGGAGAAAGGGTACAAAGGAATAATTTTTTTGGAGTAACAGACAGAGGTAATTCTATCTTTTATCAGAAAGGAGATTTTTTATGCCTGCGGGAAGTAACACTTAGCTATTCGGTTCCTGAGCAGCTTTTGAAAAGAGTAAAAATAAATGGATTGAGATTTAATATAACCGCTAATAATCTTTATTATTTCACTAAATACGATGGGTTGAACCCCGAAGAGGGAGACAAAGACGACGGGCGGTATCCAATGCCCAAAAACCTGATTTTTAGCGCAAGCATAACATTATAATCTTAAATCTGTAAGATCATGAAACTCATTAATAAGATAAGTATATCGTTTGTTCTCATTCTATCGGCGATTTCCTGCTCTAAAACGCTGGATGTAGACCCAACCAGTGTAATAACTACCAATTCATTCTGGAAAACCGAAGACGATGCCAAAGGCGCGCTGGTAGGCATGTATATTGATTTCAGGAATATTGCGGAAGCATTATTTACTACCGGCGATGAAAGAAGTGAAATATACACGGGAGGTGTTTTTGGAGGCGGTACCTATACTTTATTTAGTAATGCTATGACGCCCGACGCGCCCGGTCATGCTGATTGGTATGGCTATTACCGTGTAATTAACAGCGCCAACCTGTTGCTGAAAAATGTGCCCGGTATTGCTTTTAAAAATGAAGCAGCTAAGAACAACATGCTTGCGCAGGCATACGCGATGAGGGCGTATGTATATTTTGCTATGACAAAAACCTGGGGAGATCTTGTGATTCGTACGGAGCCTACTGAAAGCGCGGATCCGGAAGTAACTCAGAAAGAGAGATCGCCTCAAACAGAAGTGTTCACTCTTATTAAAGATGATATTGAAAAATCCCTGCAGCTTTTTTCCGATAATAGCATACCCAGCTTACGCAGCATGTGGTCCAAACCTGCTGTTAACGCGCTTAAAGCAGATGTGCATTTGTGGACCGCAAGAATGATGAATGGAGGAGATGCGGATTTTACAAAAGCTTTAAATGCATGCACCGAAGTTCAATCGGCAGATGTGCAGTTGTTACCTGCCTTTAGCGATCTTTTCAAATATACCAACAAGGGAAATAAAGAAACCATCATGAACATTCATTTTGAGGAACTGGAAGGTGGTAACTATTTCTGGCATATGTGGATCATCGGATCGGCGGTGCCTGCAAATATCAGCCAGCAGGCAAAAGATTTGTTACTGCCTGTGGGTGGTGGCCAGGGCTTAATGGTGATGTCGAACCTGGTACGGGAACAATTTACAAAAGAAGATCGCCGCAAAAATGGAACATACTTCGATGTATATACTTTTGACGCCGGCGGAGACAGCACCTATTATACCAATGTGTGCTTAAAAGGTACAGGAATTGTTACCAGCGGTAACAGGGTGTTTGCAAGTGATATGATACTGTACCGGTTGGCAGATATATTATTGATGAAAGCAGAAGCAAAAAATGGATTGAATATGGATCCATCAGATGAAATAAATGAAGTGCGCAAAAGAGCTTACGGAGATGATTACGGCGACCATGTATTTGTGAACGGCAGCCAGGAAGACAACTATGATGCTATATTAAAGGAGCGCTTATTTGAATTGGCATATGAAGGAAAAAGATGGTGGGACCTGCTGCGGTTCAACAAAGCTTTTGAACTGGTCCCCACGCTTCAAACACAAACAGATAAGCAGTATCTGAAGCTTTTCCCTATTGCCAATTCGGTATTAAGCCTTGAGCCGAAAGTAAAACAAAATCCGGGATATCAATAAATGCAAAATGAACGATCGGGATTGTTAACGGGATACTGCACAGGTATATAAGATATCTTTGATCTATCTTAATAACTCAATTGGCAATATGCGCTTTTATTTACTGGTAGTTGTAACGCTGTTCAGCATACATTCCGTATTGGCAAAGCAGGCTGACACTGTGGTAGTGCTTAAACGCTATGTTTCTATTGATAATGTTTGTGCATGGCCCAATCTTACAACTTTAAACGACGGGACACAGATCGTCAGTATTTTTAATAAACCCAGTCACGGCAGAATGCAGGGTGATGTGGAGTGCTGGGCAAGTACGGACGGGGGAAGATTCTGGACGAAAAGAGGAACACCGATGCCCCATAAACCCATGACCAATCGGATGAATGTTGCTGCAGGGCTCGCGGCAAACGGCGATATGGTTGTGATTGCATCGGGATGGTCGTTAAAAGAATCCGGGAAGAATGATGGTTTATTTAACCTCACCGATATTATACCTGCATGGGTATCGCGGTCAAAAGATGGCGGTAAAACATGGGTGGTCAATGAAAATGCTTTTCCTGCAACAGAGCCCGGGTTTAGCAGTTACATACCTTTTGGAGATATACTGAAAGCCAATGACGGCAGTCTGCGTGTGCTGGCATATAACCAGTCCAATGATAAAGCGATCAACACGGTTTCGATGTTTCGGAGTACGGATGATGGTAAAACCTGGAAATGGTTTTCACGCATCAGTGATGCAAAAGATGCCACGGCTTTTTCCAAAGGTCATAATGAAACGGCTTTTTTTCATACAGGCAATGGGAAATGGATAGCGGCTGCAAGACGCTGGAAAGAAGGACAGGCAATGGATCTGTTCAGCAGCGAAGATGATGGTAAAACCTGGAAAATGGCGGGTCCGCTTACGGAAGGCAATCAGCACCCGGGGCACATCACACGTTTAAAGAACGGAGATTTGTTATTGACATTCGGGAACAGGAAAACGGGTTTGAATGGCGTTGCAATAAAAACCAGTAAGGACAATGGCAAAATATGGAGCGATACGCAGCTTATTATAAGCGATTTGACATCCTTCGATTGTGGATATCCGGCCAGTGTACAGTTGGAGGATGGAAGCATCATGACTGTTTATTATGCTAACGCGAATGCTGTTCATCAACGCTATCATATGGGGACTGTGGTGTGGCGTTATAAATAATTGCTGTACGAAGTCTCTGACTTCGTACTCAATATGTTCTTACGGGACTTTGTCCCGGAAAAAAATGCAATATGAAAAAAATATGCTTTTATTTTCTTTTTTTGCTGCTTGCTTTTTTACATGTCAACGCAAAGCATGATAGCAGAAAAGATTCAATTATCATAACCAAAGTATGGGATAAGGCTCCTCACAACGCGTTCCCTGACCTGTTTCAGCATAAAAAATATTTTTATGCAACTTTCAGGGAAAGTACCAGTCACGTAGGCAATGAAAACGATGGTAAGGTAAGGGTGGTACGATCTAAAGATCTGAAAAAGTGGGAAACCGTTACACAATTCCATCTTCCCGGAATTGATATAAGAGAAGCGCGTTTGTCTGCAATGCCGGACGGACGTATGCTGGTAACCGTTGCTGCCGGGGTATGGAAGGATAATCAATACCTGTCGCTTGAACCCTATGTTTCTTATTCCGATAGATCCGGCAATACATTTACAGCACTTGAAAAAGCGGAGATTGATCCCGTAATAAAAAGAGAGCTGGACTGGATATGGCGCGTTACCTGGCACAACGGTACAGGGTATGGAGTGATGTATCAAACCTACCCGGGGCACAGGGGCGGTGAGTGGAAGGCTCATCTCCTTAAAACTACCGACGGGAAAAAATATGAGCAGGTTGTAGAATTGCCTGTTGACGGTAATCCTAATGAATGCACGATCCGCTTCGACAAAGCCGGTAAAATGTATATATTGATCCGTCGCGAAAGCAAGGATAAGATGGGTGTAATGGCAACCGCTGATTATCCCTATAAGGGCTTTTCATTCCAACCTTTAAAATGGCGACTCGGAGGCCCTAATTTTATTTTCCTGAACGATCATGAGCTGATAATCGGCTCAAGATTTCATGAAGAAAAAACCTGCACTGCTTTATTTCTTACCGATTTACAAGGGAATGCAAAGAAGATCATTCGTTTGCCGAGCAATGGAGATTCCAGCTACCCCGGCCTGGTGATTTATAAGAAAAAGCTTTGGGCATTGTACTATTCCAGCCACGAGGGAAAAACCTCTATATATATGGCCGAAGTTCCGTTGAGTGAATTTGGACATACTTAAGTAATTTCAGGAAACAGCAATTATGTTAGAAATGAGTATGAAAATGAAAAAAAATAAACCAGTATTATTTTTTGCCGCCTCACTGTTACTGTCTTTTTTTATAACAGCCGGCTTTGCCGCGCAGGACAGTATTCCCGGTGTAAAAAAGATTAAGGATGTACTGATCTATCACGATACTGCATTTTACAGTTCATTTCCGTCTGTAGTAAAAAAGCCGGATGGAGAACTGTTGGTGGCTTTCAGGAGAGCGCCCAACAGAATGATATTTGGTGAATCAGGAAACAACCATGTAGATCATAACAGTTACCTGGTTTCAGTGCGTTCTACAGACGGGGAAAGCTGGACAAAGTATCCCGAGCTGATCTACGCGCATACATTTGGCGGATCACAGGATCCGTGTATGCTGCAGTTGAAAGATGGTACATTGTTGTGCACCAGCTATGGCTGGCAACAAGTGAGGGAGAGCGGCGTTCCTAATTTGAAAAAACCATATTTTGAAGCAGGGGGAGGTTATATATTTTTAGGCGGTTACCTTGTAAGGTCGTTTGACGGAGGCAGGTCGTGGCAGGGGCCCTATTACCCGCCTCATATAAAACCTGAGATACATTACAACGCCTACGGGCAAAAAGTACCTGCTTATAACCGCGGCGCCTTATACGAGGCAAAAGATGGCAGGATATTGTGGATCGTAGCGGCATTTGACAGCGTTAAAAAGTCATCCAATCATTTACTGACGTCTAAGGATAAGGGCTTAACCTGGGAATATACCGGTGAAGTGGCTAAGGATCCCAAAGTATTATTCAACGAAGCATCGGTATATGAAACGCCTAAAGGTGATATTATCGGGTTCCTGCGTACTGCTAATTTTGATGATCAGGCAGTGATCGCACGTTCAAAAGATGGAGGTAAAACTTTTAAATGGCAATCAATGGGCTTCCAGGGGCATCCTTTAAACGCTTTGCGTTTGCCCGATAACCGTGTATTGCTTACCTATGGGTACAGGCATCAGCCATTTGGTATACGTGCCCGTATTTTAAATGCCGAATGTACCGATTTTAAGACAGCGCCCGAAATAGTATTAAGGACGGATGGAGGCAACGGTGATATCGGGTATACGTGGCCGGTACAACTGGATAACAGCAGGGTGCTGATAGTATATTATTTCAATAAGGAAAATGGTATAAGGCATATTGCCGGAACCATCATAGAAATTAAGTAAAAGGAGCTGATTAACCCCTGGCATTATCATGAAAAGGTATTGTATAGCTTTTATTATGCTTTTTGCTTGTGTGGCAGCTAAAGCAGAAACCGTTCAGGTCAAAGATTCTATACAAATAGCAAAGATTTGGGATGCCGGAGCGCACAATGCATTTACTGATTTAATTCGTTTTAAAAACCGCTTTTATTGTTCTTTCAGGGAGGGGGCAGGGCACTCAGGCGGAAATGGCAAGAACGGGAAGGTGCGGATTCTCACTTCAAAGAATGGGAAGAAATGGGAGAGTATTGCTTTGCTTGAAACAGAGGGTGTTGATCTTCGTGATCCCAAGCTGTCTGTTACACCGGATAATAGAATGATGGTGATCATGGCCGGTGTTACTTTTGATAAAACTAATTTCCTGGAGCAATTGTATCCTATGGTATCTTTCTCCAATCAATCCGGTAAAGCGTTTTCATTACCGACAAAGTCAATTGTTGATCCGGCTATATCTCCCTCCAGGGATTGGATATGGCGGGTTGCCTGGCACAAGGGTATCGGTTATGGTATCAATTACCAGCTTAAAGAGAATGCGCGGGATCGTTCATCCTTAAAAAGAGATGCCTGGCTGGTTTATTTGATGAGAACAACAGATGGTAAGCATTTTGAAAAAGTCTCTCAGTTGGATATACCTGATCTGCCAAATGAAGCTACAGTGCGGTTCGATGATAACGACAACGCGTATGTGCTGGTAAGAAAAGAAGCGGGGGATAAAATGGGTGTACTTGCTAAAAGCGGATTTCCATATAACAATTGGGAATATCACGATATAGATTTCAGGTTGGGTGGGCCTAACTTTATATTCTTTGGCAACAATAAGCTGATCGTCGGAACGCGCCTGTATGAGGCGGTAACATCAACCGGCATTTTACTCACGGATCTTAACGGCAGGGTTTTAAAAACAATTAAGCTGAAGGGGAGTGGTGATACCAGTTACCCCGGCATGTTAATATACAAAAAGAAGCTATGGGTTTCTTATTATTCAAGCCATGAAGCAAAAACGAGTATTTACATGGCGCAGATACCAATGAGCGAGTTAGAGACATTATAGATAACTTTAGTAAAGAGCGTTGATGGAAGTATTATCTGTTGATAGTCTGAAAGGTACCTGGGGTACTATACTATTGTCGGTTAACGCTGATAACAGCATTGACTACGGATGTCTCGAACAACAGCTCGATTTTCTTTGTAGCTCCGGTATCAGCGGAATTTATTCTAACGGAACTGCAGGAGAGTTTTTTAATCAGACAGAGCAGGAGTTTGACGGGATACAATTATTGATGGCTGAAAAATGCAGGGGAAACAATATTCCGTTCCAGGTAGGCGGTTGTCACATGAGCCCTGTTGTTTCCATGGAAAGGATCAAAAGAAGCAGGCCTCTGTATCCCGGGGCATTCCAGGTGATTTTTCCTGACTGGTTACCCCTGACTTCCGAAGAGCAGATCGTATTTTTAAAAGAAGCATCGCAGGTAGCTGATCCTGTTCCCCTGGTATTATACAATCCCGGGCATTCCAAAACGGTATTGCAGCCTAAAGATTTTTCCGTATTGCAACGTGAAGTATCTTCATTAATAGGAATAAAAGTAGCAGCCAAAGGCGATGATTGGTTGGAGGCAATGAAAGTGCATGGCGAAGGCTTATCCGTATTTATACAGGGGCACAGGCTGGCGTCGGGAATGAAAGCAGGCATTGCAAAAGGGTCTTATTCAAATATTGCTTGTTTTAACCCCGTTGGAGCCATGGCCTGGTACAGCCTGATGCTGGAGGATATAGAGGAAGCATTGTTGATAGAGAAAAAGATAGCGGCATTTTTCGAAACCTGTATATTCCCTTTTGCCAAAGCAGGATATTCAGACCCGGCGCTGGATAAATTACTGGCTTTTGCGGGCGGATGGAGCCAGGTAGGGACCCGCCTGCGGTTTCCTTATAAATGGGTGAGCGAAGCCGATGCGGTGAGCGTAAGGCGGCAGGCTAAAAAAATGCTTCCGGAATTGATAACACATTTTTAAAACATAGTATATGGATAAGCAATATTTGAAATCCCTTAAATCCTCTTTTGATAAAGACGGGTATGTATTTCTGCCGGGCTTTCTTTCATATGAAGAAGTGAAAACACTGAATGAAAATGTGCGCCGGTTCATTACAGAAAAAATATCATCCATGCCGGCTAATCACTTCTTTTACGAAGATAAAAACGATATTGCTACCCTGAAGCAAATGCAGGATCTTGAAAAGTATGATCCGTATTTTAAAACGCTGGCGGTAGACAGTAAGTTCGAAACCATCGCTAAGGCCTTGCTGGATGAAGCTGTTGTTTGTAAAACAGTGGAGTATTTTAATAAGCCGCCAAAAATAGGTAAAGCAACACCGCCTCACCAGGATGGTTACTATTTTATGCTTAAACCCCAGCAGGCAGTAACAATGTGGATAGCGCTGGAAAAAGTAGACGAAGAAAACGGCTGTGTAAAATATGTAAAGGGCTCCCATCTCAAAGGTATGCGCAAGCATGGACGCACTACCACACTCGGTTTTTCACAACAGATCGTTGATTTCGGAACGCTGGAAGATATGAGAGATGAAGTCGCTTTTCCTGCTAAGCCAGGTGACCTGCTGGTGCATCACTCACTCACTATTCACAGGGCGGGCGCTAATACAACAGCCGACAGAACAAGAAAAGCGATGGGATTGATTTATTGGGGAGAATCGGCAAAAGAAGATAAGGAGGCAAAGGAAAGATACATGGAGCAGTTGGCAAAGGAAAGGGAAAAAGTGTAATGCGATGAGCGGTGGGCTATCAGCTTTCAGCCATCATCGATTCGTTTATAGTTTATGGTTTTTTGTTTATAGTTGAGAACCCCACTAACTATAAACCACAAACCCGAACCTGCAACAGCCATCAAATCTCAAATTTTAGATCTCAAATCCCTCTTCTCCCTGCAACATATATATATATGCTATGAAATTTTTATTAAAAATATTTTTAACCGTGTTGCTGATGAGCGCGTGTCATTCAATAGAAGATCAAACAAAAGATCAGTCAGTTGAGTTAAAGGAAGAAGCTGTTAATACCCTGAGAAAGGTTTTACATGAACAACAGGAATGGGTAAAAGTACATGCTGCGGAGTTTTTAATTTGGACGGGGAATGATCAGGATGTTAAAAGTGTTTTTTTGAAAGAGCTTGAACAGTATGCAGGAAAACCCCAGTACCGTATTGGTATCTGGCGGGTATTAAGCCAGCTTGGCTTAGGCGATGAAGCTGCGCGGTATAAAACACAAATTGCAAACGCTTTTTTAGATACGGCAGGTAAAGACAGGATTCATGCAGCAGAAACATTGGGTAAGCTAAAGGTATCACCTTTTGCAATGGATGAGGGAAAAACAATAGCGGCACTAAACAGCGAAGTAGAGGCCTTACAGGCGTATACAAATTGGGCAATTGCATATACCGATGACAATAGTATGGCTAAAGCGCGGTCATACTTTTTAAGCAATATTGCCAATCCCGGAGCAGACATAGTGTTGAGAAAAATATCTGCCTATGTGTTGCGCTATATCGGCGGCGTTGACGGAACAGCATGGAATACATTGGCTGATGACGCATTAAATATGAATGAAGACGCTGACGGAAGAATTAATTTTTTGACGACTGCTGTGATATTGGCGGGGGAACAGAATGTCAGAACGGGAAAATATCAGCAGTTGCGCAATGTGCTGCTTGCAAATGCAGAAACTAATTCAAAGGCCGTGAGAATAGAAATAGCCAATGCCCTGGTGATAAAAGGAACTGAAGCTGATCTGTCTTTGCTACAGCAATGGCTAAGAAATGAATCGCCCATTGGAGTTGCTGCAGATGATGCGGATGTGCAGGCTTCTGCCGCCTACGCGATTTTAAAAATTTGTGAAAGAGCGCCTGTTAATAACCAACCGGAATGAGCTATGGTTTTTCAAAAGTCACTCAGTGATACAGATATCCTGCTTGCGAAAAGCTTGAAGGATTTTATTCCTGCCGAGGTTTTCGATATTCATGTGCATCCCTATAATGCATCCCACTTCCCTAAGAACGAGTGGGCTTTTTTAAGTGGTTTTGACCGGTTGGGATGTAAAGAGCATCGCGAACGACTGCAATGCTATATGCCGGTTAAGCAATTGCATGGGTTGTATTTTGGAATGCCACGATATTCAGCCGATCGGGATGCAATGAATAAATGGGTAGCACAGGAAGCCTGGCAAAACGGAACAACGATCAGCCGGTCGCTGATGGTCGTATCTCCCGATGATGATCCGGTTAAGGTGGCGGAACAATTGAGAAACGGCTTGTTTTGCGGGATAAAAGTGTATCACTGTTATGCTGGCAGGAAAGATACCATGAATGCAGCGTTGATCGAGTATGCCCCTGAATGGATGTGGGAGCTGCTAAACGAGGTGGAAGGCGTATTGATGTTGCACCTGGTGAAAAATGAGGCAATAGACGATGCCGGAAACCAGCGTGAAATAAAGCGCTTGTGCAAAGCCTATCCGAAAATGAAATTGATCTTGGCGCATATCGCCCGCAGCTTTAATTACCGTAATGCCCGCAATGGATTGTATAGTGTTGCAGATGTAGAAAATGTGGTAGTGGATACCTCTGCCATTTGTGAAACAGAATCGTTTAAAGCCGCACTGAAAATTCTTGGTCCTCAAAGAGTATTGTGGGGATCGGATTTTGGTGTGAGTGAAATGCGGGGACGTTGTATAACAACGGGGGATCGTTTTTTCTGGCTGCATCCCGAACTTATAGATGCGAAGTATCAATCGTCCACTGAAAGCAATATGACGTTGGTGGGTATAGAATCTCTGTTGGCTTTAAAAGAAAGTTGCGAAGATAGCGGGCTTGACAGTGCTGATATTGGGGATATATTCCTGAATAATGCGTTAAGGCTGCTGCAGCCTCATCTGCCTTTATCCGAACATGTATCTCTTATTGATAATAAGAGGTTGTGGGGCGCTGCCAGGGAGGTCATTAGCGGGGGAACCGGGCTGTTGTCAAAAAGAGCTGAACAATTTAGTGCAGATTGGCCTGTCTTTTTTTCAAGAAGTGCAGGTTGTGAAGTATGGGATTTGAATGGAAGAAAATATATTGATTGTGCCGGTGGTATCGGTGCCGTATTGCTGGGGTATGGCGATGAAGAGGTAACGAAGGCGGTTACACGAAGGCTGGCCTTGGGAACGTATTCCTCCCTGGTGAATCCACAGGAACTGGAACTCGCTGACAAGCTGCTTGAGTTACATCCATGGGCGGGTAAAGTACGCTATGCCAGAACGGGAGGGGAGGCGATGTCTGTTGCAGTTCGTATAGCCAGGGCTGCTTCAGGTAAAAGCGGGGTTGCTTTTTGTGGTTATCATGGCTGGCACGACTGGTACCTGGCTGCTAACCTTGGTGAAACCAATGCGTTAGATGGTCACTTATTACCGGGATTGCAACCCAAAGGCGTACCACGGGAACTGGCGGGCACTGCCGTTCCGTTCAGGTATAATGACTGGACATCTTTTCAAGCTGCAATAGACAAGCTGGGTGATAATTGTGGAGTAGTAGTAATGGAACCGATGCGCTCGCAGTTCCCGGAAAATGATTTTCTTCAAAGCATTAGAAATTTTTGCTCCGGCAGAAATATAGTTATGGTGGTTGATGAAATAACAAGTGGATTAAGATACGGTTATCCGGGAGCGTTATCCCGTTATAATATTATTCCCGATGTAGTGGTATATGCCAAGGCGATGGGCAATGGGATCCCGTTCGCAGCAATAGTGGGAAAGAATGATGTTATGATGGCCGCGGACGATAGTTTTATTTCCTCCAGTTACTGGACCGATGGAATAGGTACAGCCGCCGCATTAGCCGTACTGGAAAAAATGGAAAAAGAAAATGTTTTTGAATCTGTTTGGAAAAAAGGAATTGATCTGCAGAATAAGCTGAAAGAAATTGCCGGTAAATATCCTTTATGCAAACTTACTATTGGAGGAATGCCTTCTTCTCCAACATTTACTTTTACTTCCTCCCATGCAGTAGCAGCTAAACAATTATTTAATAGCAAAATGCAGGAAGAAGGGATTTTAGTGTCAGGGATTTTTTACCTGATGCATAAGCATGAACCGCAGCACCTGCAATTGTTTATAGAAAGGTTTGAAAAAACACTTCAGTATATAGAAAAATCTATTCAGGCAGGGCTTATTCAGGAAGACAATGAAAAAGGTTTTCAACACGGATTTACCCGCCTGGCATAATAGCAGGTAAAAAATGTTTGAAAAAAAATAATACAAAAAATAGTCGTGTTTTAAAGCTTACGGATTGTCACCGGCCGGCCGTAAGTATAACGTCCTTCCTTGTATCCCCACCAGCCCCAGTCGTATACCACAAATATTTTATTGTCTTCCTTCGTTTCTTCCACTGCCATATAGTGCGTGGTGGGAATGCCGGATGTTAGTTGTTGTACATTGCTCCATGTATCGCCTCCATCGCTGCTTACGGCAATATAATTTCCGTTCCAGGGATGATCCGGTTTTTGCCAGCAGGCTTTCGCAGGTATACGTATACCAAAGGCTGCTACCAGCAACCCGCTGCGTAATACACAAAGGTCCGGATTTACCACAGCCCCGATGATTTCAATGGAGCTTTCTGCAACGGGGATCCCTCTTCGTTTTACATCCAGAAACATATCTCTCCATTTTTCAGCAGCATATACATCCCGGTCTGCAAACTGGACGGGTTCCGGTTTGCTCCAGGTTTTTCCTTCGTTGTCGGAAAAGGCTTTAAACAACTCCCGGCCGGTACGCATAAAACAAATAAGCCTTCCGGCGTGTTTGCCTTTGCTTACACGATTCAGCACCGGTTCGCCAAAGCCCTCGGTTTGCGCCTGGGGCATAGCGGTAATACAGGATACATATTTCCAGTGACGTCCTTTATTAGAAGAGCGAAATACCATTACCCTTGTTTTCATCATCCTCACTTCATAATCCGACGGGCTTTTATCTCCTTTCTGCCAACCGTAGATCGTGGTCATCAGATCGCCGTTTGGCAGTTCAATAATGCGGCGATGCAAACGCATGGCGATGTGCGGGCGGCCGCCATCATCGGATGACGCATAAAAGTTTGCATTGGGTATGTCAAACGTAACCGTAACCGGGCCTTTAATAGTTTTCATATCGTCTGTAGAGTAAAATATGATTGTTTCACCGGTATCCGGTTTACTACCCGGTGTTACATAGGTTTCCATCCCCAGGATGGTTCCGTCTTTCAACTGCACGGCGCCACCCTCGATATTGATATCATTTTTACCGGGAAGGACGGAGATCTTTTTCCAGGTATCTCCCTTATCCCGGGATATCACCGTGTCCAATGCAGCCGGGTAATAAATACGCTCCTGTGGCAGCGGCTTATTATGGTTTTGCATCTGTACCACAATGGTATCATTGCGGGTGATCAGCATGAAAGGCTGCAATCCGTCATCCATCACCATCCGCTCTTCTCCATACTCGAACGCCAGCAGGTGATCGCTGAGCACGGTAAGAGGTGTATTGCGTGCTATTTGCCAGTGTTCCCTTTCCTGGTTTTGTTTACCCCTGAATAATGTTGAATTAACAAAGGGAATCCCGGCCATTACCATGCCGGTTTGCCGTAAAAACTTTCTTCGCGAGGGATGCTGATCCATTTTCATTGATTTTGTTCGTGTAAAAAGATTTTTATAGCTGATATGCTCTGCCATACCCTGTTTTCCTATTCCCGCTTTATGCCGCTTTATTTGTCTCCGAGCTCTGTAAGCACATCAGGGTTTCCAGTAGGTGGTCCCGATATAATATTTTCCTAAAAGATTATAATAGTATACGGTCATAATCCTGCCGTCCTGCATTTCTATAGATTCGGGGTAGCCGATATCCCAGTTGATAAAGTCGCTGCGTAGCACCACTTCATTGTCAACATCCCATGTTTGTCCGTTATCATGACTGAAACAGGCCCTTATACCACCGGGCTCTCCGTGTCTTCCGGCACCCTCACGTATACCATAAGAAGCTAAAATGCTGCCGGTTTTCAACTGGATCGGGTCAACAGGGTGGCCGATCATCTTTGTTTTAACGTCCGTTATTCTCATCCTTTCATTTTTAAAATAGCAAAAGCCTGAGATAACCTGCTTACATAAAGAAAAATATTTGCACTGTCGTTAGGAAAATTCATAAATAGACAGGAATGGAAACCAATCATGATCGGTTTACTTCCGTAACTAAGTTACTTCTTACATATACTGTAGAATGATACTATTCTCCTTTATTGTTGTACTTTTTTTGAAATGACAGGCAGTAAATTAATGATCGTTCTTTCCTAATGTATTCCGGTTTTTTCTGCATTTTTATCTGGAGCAAAGATTCTTTGGTGAACACCGGAGGCGTATTCGAAGATAAAATAAGGGTATATGTAGAATAATGGAAGGAAAAGGGGCAAAGATAATAATGGTTAACAGAGAGCTTCGACTTTGACCTTGGAATGTAGCTTATGAGCTTACCTATAATCCACTTGCTTTGCAGGCGGCAATTTATTTACGTCTTTTTTTGACATTACGTACAAAACTTTCACTAACACCTGCAAAACCGGCTATTTCCGAAATAGTGAATTTGCCTGCTGACAGCATCTTTCTCACAACTTCATGACTTTTTTGTTCTGCGCCTTTTTCTATTGCTTTTTCAAGCTTTTTTTCTGTCGTTTTAATCTTTTCTTCTGCTGTTTTAAGTTTATACTGCGCTGTTTTTTTTACAGCATACGCATCCCATTTATCCATAAGTGCTCGTTCGTACAACATATAATCCTCCTTTTTTAGATTGGCTACTTCAGAGATGTGGAATAGTTTCTTAAATATCTTCTTGTTCAAAATTACCGGAATTTTTTGAAATTTGCTCATGTTACGCAATACATGCAGCCAACGCTCCAGGTCGGTTTTTATTTCCCCTTCTTCCAGGTTGAAATTGGGCAACTCCAAAAATATAAATCCCAGCTTGTTGTAAAAGGTTTTACCGGTTTCTTCTTCTGCCAGTCTTACCCGGTGCAGGTATTTTTCGGGCGATGTACCGCTAAAATTAAAGTCCATCAGCGCTATAAGGTATACCTCCTTCAACCGGTAATCCCAATCCTTTTTGCCCTTGGGTCCTTGCTCATATAGCTTACTGGCAGTATAAAAAACAGCCCTGTCAATAAAAAAGAGCTGTTCTGCTCGTTGCATTTCAATAATAAATATCTCGCCATCGGAACCTATGCAGATAAGGTCAAAAATGGTTTTGCGATAATGCTTTGCCGGGCCGCTGTTTTCCTGCGGGTTGTATATAATGTCTTTTATTACTTTACGACCCTTGAACAGTTCATTGAGGAAAGCGATCAGCAGATCTTTATTGAGAGCGGAGCCAAAGATCCTTTTGAAGCCGAAATCGGTCAGTGGGTCAATAAACCTTCCTATAGGTGAAGGAATCTTCTTTGAGGTGTTTTTCATGTAATCAAAGATAAAAAATAACAATCACTTTTTTCTTTTCGTCAATTATCTCTGCAATAATCGCCAACCACGGAAAAAAAGTATCATATTTATGCATTAAAGTAACAATCCCTTTTACAGTATACCGGTAAATTTGAAAGATCGGTACAATAACCAACACATACATTATAATTTGTGAACCAGCAATCTGAACCGTCCATACGTAAATCTTCCTTTTATCCATGGCTGGTGGTAGCTATGCTATGCGTTGTGGGTTGTTTGAATTATCTCGACAGGATGATGATCACTACTATGCGCAGCTCCATCCTGGAAGAAATACCAATGACAGATGCACAGTTCGGATTACTTACTTCTGTTTTTTTATGGGTGTATGGCTTTTTAAGTCCTGTTGCCGGTTTTATTGCCGATAAGTTCAATAAAAGCAGGATCATTATTATCAGCTTATTGGTTTGGTCGGCGGTAACCTTTCTTACTGCATATGCCAGCAATTTCGAATATCTTCTTGTAACAAGGGCTTTGATGGGGATCAGCGAAGCATTTTATATACCCACGGCGCTGGCGCTGATCATGGATTATCACAGGGGCAATACCAGGTCTTTTGCCAACAGTGTGCATATTATGGGTATTATGGTGGGACAAAGTCTTGGTTTTATAGGTGGCTGGCTGGCAGAAGCTCATTCATGGAACTTTGCCTTTAATGTATTAGGAGGTATTGGAATAATATATGCCGTTGTACTGATATTCGGTTTAAGAGATAACAAAGAACCCGCTCAAACAGAAACTTTAGTTGAAAAGACAGACCTGGGAGATAAGCCGAAATTTTTTACAGTGATCAGGTATTTGATGACCAACAAAAATTATCTGAAGACACTGTTTACCTGGAGCATGATCGGTATTGTAGGTTGGGTGATCGGCGGCTGGCTGCCAACCTTCTACAAAGAAAAGTTCAACCTGTCGCAAACCATGGCAGGCGTGTATGCCACAGGTTATTTTCATATAGCCTCTATCATCGGGGTATTGGTTGGTGGTTTTTTAGCAGACAGGTGGAGCCGGACCAACAGCTATGCGAGGATATTGTTGCCGATGATCGGCTTGTGCATTGCTTCTCCTGCTATTTTTATTGCCGGGTATTCTTCTGTGCTGGTGGTAGCGGTGGCTTGTTTTATGCTGTACGCCTTTACCCGGATATTTTCAGATGGCAATATGATGCCGATACTCTGCATGGTAGTGGATCAGAAATACAGGGCAACCGCTTACGGACTGCTGAACCTTTTTGCTACTGTAATTGGAGGGGTAGGCATATATGCAGGCGGATACCTCAGGGATATCAATATAGATCTTGGGTTGTTGTTCAGGATTGCCGCGTTCCTGCTGGCAACAGGCGCGCTGTCATTGTATTTGTTGAAACGGTCGGTGAGTAAACAAAGCCTGGAAAAATGATCATGACAGAGGCTTCAGGATATATTAATTTTGGAAGCAGTAGTTAGAAGCAAAAGCATATCAAATCTCAAATCAGAAATTTCAAATTTTTCTATGGAAATGCGTAAAAGCAGGGTACTAAAAAAACTTCGTGCTGGCGAGAACGTGAGTTGTATAAAAATTAACCTGGCAGATCCCCGGGTATGCGAAATGGCCGCGCTGGCGGGTTTTGATTGTGTATGGGCAGACCAGGAACATATCAGCCAGGATTGGTCGGCGCTTGAGGCTTCTGTTTGGGCAACAAAAGCGCATGATGCGGATCTGCTGGTAAGAGTTCCGAGAGGAGCCTATAATAATTATATCAAACCATTGGAACTGGATGCAACGGGTATTATGGTGCCGCATATACTCAGCCTTGCTGATGCTAAGGAAATAATATATCATACAAGATTTCATCCCGTAGGAAGAAGAGCGATAGACGGCGGAAATGCTGATGGCGCATATACAGGCGTAGATTTTAATCAATATTTAAAGGAAGCCAACGAACAACGTTTTGTGGTGTTGCAGATCGAAGATCCGGAACCGCTGGATGAACTGGAAGCTATTGCCGCGTTACCCGGGTATGATATGTTGTTTTTTGGACCGGGCGATTTCAGCCAGGGAATAGGCGCTCCGGGAGTATGGGACCACCCGCTATTGATTGAAACAAGAAAAAGAATTGCAGTGCTGGCAAAGCAATATGGGAAGTTTGCCGGAACGGTGGGAAGTCCTGCCAATTTGAAAGAACTGAATGCAATGGGTTACCAGTTTGTAAGCATAGGCGCCGATGTGGTGGGGTTGAAAAACTATTACGCTTCACTGCTGCAGGCGTTTGAAAATACCTCTCCGGCGACAGACAGCAGTTCCTATATTGAAAAGCAATAGTGTATGCAAAAAAGATTTTTAGGAAATACGGGCATACAAGTTTCAGAAATTGCATTTGGGGGAGTGGAAATTGGATTGCCCTATGGTATAGGGGTGAATGGAAAAGAAGATATGATCGCTGAGGAAGATGCCATTGCGCTATTGCAGTTAGCCGTAGCAAAAGGGTTTAATTTTTTTGATACAGCCCGTATGTATGGTGTGAGTGAAAATATAATGGGGAAGGCGTTTAGGCATTGCCGTCAGGATCTCGTGCTCGCAACAAAATGTCGCCATTTCAGGGATGCGGCAGGATTGCTTCCTTCTGATACAGAGATACGGAACCTGATCCATTTGTCGCTGAGAGAAAGCCTGCAGGCATTGCAAACGGATTATATTGATGTGTATATGCTTCACCAGGCTGATATGGAGATACTGGACCGGCAGGTTATTGCTGATGAAATGTTGAGGTTTAAAAAATCCGGTGTGGTAAGAGCCATTGGGGTATCTACCTATACTATAGAAGAAACCCGGAAAGCCATTGAATCCGATACCTGGAACGTGATACAGCTCCCTTTTAACTTAATGGACCAGCGCCAGCAAACATTGTTTGAGCTTGCTGCAAAGAGCGGAGTGGGTATAGTAGTGCGGTCTGTTTTGCTGAAGGGCTTATTAAGTACCAGGGGAACAGGCTTGCATCCGACACTTCAGCAGGTAGAGGAGCATATAAAAAAGTACAGCAGCCTGTTGCAAAATGGAGCATCTCTTCCTGAAACGGCAGTGAAGTTCGCGCTGTCTTTTCCGCAGGTTTCTTCCGTGCTGGTGGGCATAGATAAGGAGTCATACCTGCTGGAATCATTAAAAGCGGCGGATGGACATTATATGGATAAAGATCGTTTACGGCAGGCGCGTTCGCTTGCCTATCCCGATCCGGCTTTTCTGAATTTGCCGCATTGGGATAAGATGGGGTGGCTGAGATGAGACGATTTGAAATTACTATCGGCTATCAGCAGATCAAAACTATTAACTGCAAACAAGAAACTATAAACAGTAAACAACAAACCATAAAAGCAAACCACCTTGTGCACCTTTGTGTTTCTGTGTCTTCGTGGTTCAAATCTCAAATTTCAAATGATAAAAATTGGTATCATCGGAATGAGCGCGGGAAATGCGCATCCTTATTCATGGTCATCTATTATAAATGGTAAGTATAATGGGGCAGAGATTGCGTCTATAGGTTATCCGGGGGTAACCGCCTATCTTAATGCCAATAAAGATACGCTCGGTTTACCTGAAGCAAAAGTGACATATGTGTGGACACAGGACATCACTGTTTCCAAAAGCATTGCTGCTTCTTCGGGTATTGAAAATATAGCGGAAAGAGCGGAAGATATGATCGGTAACATAGATGCGGTTATACTTGCCCGTGATGATGCGGAATTTCATGTTGAAATGGCTAAACCGTTTATAGAAGCGGGTATACCCGTTTTTATTGATAAGCCTTTAGCCATTAAACAGGAAGACCTGGATTGGTTTGAAGACCAGCATGCCGCGGGAAATTTTATTATGTCATGCTCATCTATGCGTTATGCCAATGAATGCCGGGTGGTTAAGCAGGATATTGCATCGCTTGGTAAACTGGAACTGGTAACCGCGGTGGGTAAAAAAGACTGGCTGAAGTATGGAGTTCACATGATCGAGGCGATGTTCGCGACGCTGGATGATCCAAAAGTAGCAACGGTACAGCATGTTGGCGAAAAGGGAAAGGATGTGGTTCACCTGACTTTTGAAAATGGCTTGCCTGCTACTATTCACCTGTTTATGGATATATCCGGTACCTTTCAAATAACTTTCTTCGGGCAGCAGGCCTGGAGGACGGCGGATATAAAAAATTCGTATTCCATGTTCCGCGATAATATTATAGAGTTTTTGCGGAGTGTGAAAGAAGGGAAATCCCGGTTGGATTTCAGCCTGACAAAAAATATCATCAATACCGTGATCGCTGCAGAAACAAGCAGGCTTTCGGGTGGAAAGATCATTCATCTAAAATAGTTACGCATGAACGTAATGCAATTGTTTAGCTTAAAGAATAAAGTAGTGCTGGTTACAGGAGGCGCAGGCAATTATGGTCGTTCTATAACGGAAGGTTTGGGTGAAGCGGGTGCTACAGTGGTCATCGCTTCCCGTAAGATGGAGGCCATAGAAAAGACTGTGGCGGATTTCCGCGCAACGGGATTGGATGTGCACGGTATGCAGGTGGACCAGGCGGATACCGGATCGGTAGTATCCCTGAAAGAACATATTCAGAAAAAATTCGGAAAGCTCGATGTCTTTATTAACAATGCTGTATCGCGACCCATGAAGGGATACAACGCACCTATAGAGCAGTTTGAGGAATCCATGCACGTAAATGCCACCGGCATGATGGATATTCTCCGGGAGATGACGGATTTGATAATACGTTCGGGAGGAGGCAGTGTGATCAATATCAGCTCCATGATGGGTATGTATGCTCCCATATATTCCAACTACGATGGTATACCGGGCATGGGTGATATTGCTCCTGATTATTGCTTTCACAATGCAGGGTTGATCATGCTTACCCGCTTTATGACTAAAACGCATGCGGGTAAAAATATCCGTTTTAACTGTATCAGCCCCGGCGGACTGTTCAACAACCAGCCGGAAAAATTTGTAGAAAATTATTGTAAGAAAGTTCCGCTGGGCAGGATGGCCAACAATGATGATATCAAAGGGTTGATCGTGTTATTATCGTCTGATGCCGGTGCCTATATTAATGGAGAGAACATCTTAATTGATGGTGGCTTGTATGCTTAAAAAAGATTGTTGAATGGGCCTGTTCAATTACATAAGAAAAGCAGTATTGAGTATACACGTATGTATGGTCATAAGCCCGTTGCTGCCTGCGCAAACAGCCGATCCCCTGCAATTGGGAAATAACAGGGAGCTTTTCATTGACCGGTATCTCATTGAGACAATGACAGGCGTAGTGCAGCAGTTACATTATCCCCGGAATGAGGGTGTTGTGCTAAAATTTGACCAACCCTGGGAAGGAAATTTCTCTGCTTATTGTACGGTTATAAAAGACAATGACCGTTACCGGTTATATTATCGTGGCATCCGTGAGGCTGGTAAGGATGGAAATGATAATGAGGTTACCTGTTACGCGGAGTCTGATGATGGCATCCACTGGAATAAGCCGTCGCTGGGGATTTATACAGTAAACGGAACAAAAAATAATAACGTAATACTGGCGCATGCGGCGCCTGCCACCCATAATTTCAGCCCTTTCTTGGATACAAATCCCAACGCTAAACCAGCCGAAAAATTTAAGGCTTTGGGAGGTACAGATAAAACGGGATTGACCGCGTTTGTATCTGCAGACGGTATTCACTGGAAAAAATTGAGAGATACTGCCGTTTTTAAAACAGGTGTTTTCGACTCTCAGAATGTAGCGTTCTGGTCGCAGAGCGAGCAACAGTATGTTTGTTATTTCCGCACCTGGAGCGATGGCGGGTTTACAGACTACAAAGGTTTCCGGTCGGTAAGTAAAACCACATCAAAAGATTTCATCCATTGGACTGCCCCGGTTAAGATGGGCTTTGGAGATACAGCGCCTGAGCATTTGTATACGAATCAAACCAGTCCTTATTTTCGTGCCCCGCAAATTTATATTGCTATAGGCGCCAGGTTTATGCCGAAGCGCCAGGTAATTTCAGAAGAGCAGGCAAAAGCATTGAATGTAAATCCTAATTATTTTAAAGACTGTTCAGACGCGGTGCTGATGACTACGCGGGGAGGGAATGCATACGACAGGACTTTTATGCAATCCTTTATCCGTCCCGGTATCGGACTGGAGAACTGGGTGTCTCGGTCCAATTATCCGGTTTTAAACGTTGTACAAACAGGAAAGACGGAAATGTCGGTATACGTTAATGAGAGTTACGCGCAGCCAACGGCGCATATCAAAAGGTATATGTTGCGGTTAGACGGATTTGCTTCTTTGCATGCTGATTTTACCGCGGGGGAAGCGCTTACAAAGCCTTTTGTATTTAAAGGAGAGCAACTGGAAATAAATTACGCTACTTCTGCGGCAGGTTATGTGAAGGTTGAAATACTGGATGAAGAAAATAAACCGGTGCCCGGATTCACCGGGAACGACTGCCAGGAAATTATCGGGAATGAGATCAGTCGTATCGTGTTGTGGAACGGAAAACAGGATGTTTCCCGGCTGGCAGGAAAAACGATCAGGCTAAAATTTTATCTTAAAGATGCAGACCTGTATTCCATAAAGTTCAATTAGCAAAATCGAATAAGTTATATGAAGATAAAGGCTGCGGTTTTGTATGAAACAGGAAAAGCAAGACCTTATACTGAATCGGGACCGTTACAAATTGAAGAAGTATATCTGAGTGCTCCCTTGCAGGATGAAGTATTGGTAAAGATACATGCCGCAGGTATATGTCATTCAGACTTATCGGTGATTGACGGCAGCCGCCCAAGGCCGTTACCAATGCTGATCGGGCACGAAGCAGCCGGGGAGGTAGTGGAATGTGGCGCAGGTGTAAATGACCTGAAGCCCGGTGATCATGTTGTTTTTTCTTTTGTACCAGCCTGCGGACATTGTATTCCCTGTATGACAGGACGTCCTGCCCTCTGTGAACCGGGCGCTGCTGCCAATACAAAAGGTATGTTGCTGAACGGGGGCGTTCGGTTAAAAAATGCCTCGCTCCGCGATCTTCAGCATCATCTTGGAGTATCGGCGTTCGCGGAATACACGGTGGTGTCGCGCCGTTCCCTGGTAAAGATCAATAAAGATATTTCGTACGATATCGCTGCTTTGTTTGGCTGCGCTGTGCTTACGGGTGTTGGCGCTGTTGTCAATACAGCCCAGTTGCATGCAGGGCAAACTATCCTTGTTGTAGGGCTGGGCGGAGTAGGACTTGCTGCATTGCTGGGCGCTTTGTCCGCTGGTGCGGCAACAGTAATAGCGGCAGATATCAATGCGGACAAACGAGCTACTGCGCTGGCTATGGGCGCTCATTATGCAATAGATCCCGCTGAACCGGAAGCCGTGCAAAAAATAAAAGATATCACTGGTGGTGGAGTGGATATAGCGGTGGAATTTGCCGGCGCTGTGAAAGCCCTGGAATTTGCATATGCTTCCACAAAGCGTGGAGGCATTACCGTTACTGCCGGCTTGCCTCATCCTTCTGTTTCTTTCGCTTTGTCTCCTGCACTGCTGGTGGGAGAGGAGCGTACATTGAAAGGATCTTATCTGGGAAGTTGTGTCCCCGCGCGGGATATCCCGGCATTTATTGCTTTGCACCAGTCCGGCAGGCTGCCTGTTGAGCGATTGTTGTCTCATACCATGGATCTGCATAAAATAAATGAAGGTTTCGAGCGGTTAGCGGCCGGCAACGTGTTGCGGCAGGTCGTTTTATTTGCCTGATATTTTTAAAGATGTTTAGCATTCAATAAAAGAATAGATATGAATAATGCTTTTCAGTTGAAAGACAAATTGGTTTGGATAGTCGGAGGAGCCGGTTACCTGGGGCAGGCCGTGGTTACATTGGTAAACAACCTCGGTGCAAAGGTATTGTGTATAGATATGGAAAACCGCGCTGCTGATTTTGTGAATAATGCAGGACTAAGTGGCAATGTTGCAACCGCTTCTTTCAATATGAATGATACGGGCTTTATTGCTCAGTTCGTTAAAGAGCAGGTAGCCCTTCACGGTAGTCCGGATGGCTTGGTCAACCTCGCGTTTGGCTCTACTGCCAAAAAGCTGGAAGAGCTTACAGATGAAGACTTCGACAAAGTAAATCACGCGGCGCTTACCGCTACGTTCATGCTTGCCCGTGAAGCGGCGAACTATATGATCGGGAAGGGTGGGGGAAGTATCGTATTGTTTTCGAGCATGTACGGTATGGTATCGCCCAATGATGAGGTATATGAAGCGCCCATGAATAAGAACCCGCTGGAGTATGGCGTGGGTAAGGCAGGCATCATTCAAATGACAAAATATTTGGCTGTGCACTGGGCAAAGCAGCATATCCGGGTAAATTGTATATCACCGGGGCCATTCCCCAATCCCACTGTTCAACAAAATCATCCTGATTTTATAGCGCGGCTTACAAAAAAATCGCCGATGGGCCGGATAGGCATTGCTGATGAAATAGCAGGCCCGGTAGCTTTCTTATTGTCAGACCTGTCAGGTTATGTCACAGGACATAATCTTGTAGTAGATGGCGGCTGGACCAGTTGGTAGGGAGTTAGAAGGAGGAAGGTATAAGGTGTAAGGTGTAAAATAAAACTCTCGTAACTATTTCCTCTTACGACTGTCGGCTTTCTGATAGTGCGGCAATAGTGAACCATCAGTTGAATTTTGCGCTGAAGTTAAATAGAATTACTAAAGTCAAGCCTATATTAGCCAACCGCATTGCTACCAAACTGCTTGTTGTAGGCACCTGCGTTTTGTTTTGTCAATCTATAGCTTTTCAATTTTATTTCTCCCTAAGTAGTATGGCCAATCTTGTTCTTCGTATTTCTGTCGTGCAAATTCTCGTAAAGCGTCCCGAAAGCGATTAAGCAATTTGTTTTTGTCTCCATTTATTACAGTCAAGCGTTTTTCGTTAGAACTTTCTTTGTGTAAACCTTCTTTTTCAATAATCGTTAATGTTAGACTTTGTTCTTTATTCTCAAAATTGAATAAGTATGCAACAGGTTCAAGCCACCAGGTAACTGTTTTCGTTTCATTGGCTTCGAGTAAAATAGTTGCGTTAAAAAGTTCTTCAATCGGGTCATTTAAAACGTCAGATGCATCAAAGTCTAAACTAAAATCCTTATGTCGAAATATAACTGGCAGCCAACCGTGTTTGGGAATACCGAATGATATAAAAATTTCATCGTCCATTTTATTCGAATGTAATTGATTATATTCAAAGATATGTTGTTTAGTCCTTGTTGCTGCGTGTCATATTGGAGTTTGCCTTGTCTGTTTGCTGATGGTAAAAGAATAGTCGGATAGCATTGCCTGCAACAGTATCTTGTCCACTTATAAAGTTGCCAGGTGCCAATGGTTTATTATCTTTAGCGCTTTGATATTCGTAAAATCCTTCAACCATTATTTTGAATGAAACAATTCGTTATTCCCCGCATTATTGTCGTGTATGTTTTTTGTCTGGTATTCAATACAAGTGTTTCGGCACAATCCAGGCACATGGAGTGGGTTCCGGTAGCGCCGGGAGTATGGAAAGCGGTGACTGGTATTCCGGAAAATATCGACCCCTTGCGTATAGCCGGTATTAAACCCAATACCAGCGCGCTTGAAAAAATGGGTGAAGCCCTTTTTCCTGAAAACTTACGTCAAAGCACAACCGAACAATCCGATGCCAAAACTTTTTTGTCCTTTCCCCTGGAAAAAAATGAACAGTTGTACGGGCTGGGTTTGAATTTTAAGTCTGTTCAGCAAAGAGGAACAGTAAAGGAATTGCAGGTGGATCACTATGGCGGCGAAGACAATGGACGGACACATGCTCCCGTACCCTTCTATGTTTCCGGTAACGGCTATGGCGTCCTGGTCAATGTGGCGAGAAGGGTGAAAGTATATGCCGGGATCATTGCCAGAAAGGACAGCCGGAATCCTCCGCCCGAAATGAACCGGAATACACAACGCGACTGGAATCCCGAACCAGGATCCGATGTGGTTGAAATGGTAATACCTGCCGCAGGAGCGGAGATATATTTGTTTGCAGGGAAAAGCACCATGGAAGCAGTACAGCGGTATAATTTATTTTGTGGCGGGGGCGTGTTACCACCTAAATGGGGACTTGGTTTTACACAACGTACACCTACATTGTTCACTGACCAGCAGGTACTGGAAGAAGCTGCTGCATTTGAACAGAAAGGATATCCGCTCAGTTTTATCGGGCTGGAACCGGGATGGCAGCAATATTCGTATCCTAACAACTTCGTGTGGGACAGTGCACGTTATCCCCAACCACAGTCCTTCATACAGCAGTTGTTGTCAAAAAATATCCGCGTCAATCTATGGATCAACCCCTATATATCTTCGCACGCGCCGTTCTTTAAGGCTATGCAACCTTATACCGGTTCACATCTGGTGTGGGCAGGGCAGGTACCTGATCTTACCATGGCGCCTGTGCAGGATCTATATAAAAAGCTTTTTACTGAAAAGCATATTGCTATGGGTGTGTCGGGATATAAAGTAGACGAAACAGATGGATACGATTTCTGGCTGTGGCCTGACAATGCAAAATTTCCATCGGGCGTAAGCGGCGAGCAGATGCGCCAGGTATATGGACTGCAGTTCCAGAAAATGAGTGATAACTGGTTCCGGGAAAGGAATCAGCGTACTTACGGATTGACGCGGGCATCGAATGCAGGAGCGCCTTCCATGCCCTATGTTATTTACAATGATTATTATAACCACCGTGATTTTATAACGGCTTTATGCAACAGCAGCTTTATCGGTGTGCTGTGGACGCCGGAAGCACGTTCTTCCAAAACCGCGGAAGAGTGGCTGCGCCGGATGCAGACCGTTTGTTTTTCGCCTATGGCAATGCTGAACGCCTGGGCGGATGGCACCAAGCCCTGGACCTTCCCGGAAGTAGCGGATGAAGTGAAAGAGGTGATGCTGTTGCGCATGCAACTGCTGCCTTACCTGTACAACACATTTGCGCAGTATCATTTTGAGGGCAAGCCGCCCGTGCGGGCGATGAACCTGGTGGAGGGCTTTTACTTTAGCGGCAATGCTGAACGAGGAAACCTGAATTCTTCCGATAACCCGTATGAGATGGCAGTGCGCCGTGACATCAACGACCAGTTTATGGTGGGCGATTACCTGCTGGCAGCGCCTTTGTTTGCCGGTCAGAAAGAAAGAAAAGTAGTATTGCCCAAAGGCAAATGGTACGATTTCTATACCGGTAAATTAGCCGGCGAAGGAAATATCATTGAAATAAAACAGGAAATGGGAAAGATGCCTTTATTTGTAAAAGACGGAGGAATGATCCCCATGATCCCCGCCGTATTACATACCCCCGGTAAAAATGAGATATTACCCCTGAATGTAAAATATTACGGGCAAACCGATAATACCATGGAGTTGTATGACGATGACGGCGAGACCTTCGATTATGAAAAAGGCAGCTTCGCAAAAGCTGTATTATCTGTTAAAAAAGATAAGAAAGGCATACTGAAAGGCAATGCTGTATTGCCCAAAAGCAAGAATTTTCACTATAATAAAGTGAGCTGGGAGTTTATGACAGTAAATAATGATAAATAATTATTGTTGTTCGGTTAAAATGTTAACCGAAATGATCAAAGCCAGCACTATACTGAATTTCATTAAAGCTTACGGCATAACCTACTTGCCATTGGATATTCCACTTTTTTCTTGATAAAAAAGTGGAGCAAAAAATCAAGGCTGCGGAAAAATGGCTAAAAATTGCCTTTTCCGGCTAAGAAAAACAAGTTCCAGCTGTAGACCAAACCCGGTAGCGGTGCGACTTTTGAGCTAATTGCACTCCCTAACTGTGGCATATGGTGTTTTTCTTTTAGCGCCGTCCAAGCCAATTTTCTTAACGCCGTTTTTCCGAGGCCGACATCCCTTCATATTTTACCGGACAATACTGGTTTTGAGTTTGAAGTTTATGGTTTAGATTGTTCACAATAAACAACAAACCATAAACATTTTCAAATTCTCTTTACCCCGCCAGCGAGCTGATATGATAATTGATCTCATCCGTAATAACATTGGGTTGGGGTTTCTCTTTTTCTATTTTCACCTGGGGAAAAGCATTCTCGTCGTACTCAAAAACCTTCCATTCCTTTTTATGGTATTCAAGAGCGGTACAATGCTCCACCCAATCGCCGCTGTTCAAATAAGTTACTTTCCCCGCGCAGGTTTGGATCAGTTTTTTCTGGGGCTTATGAATATGCCCGCAGATCACGTAATCGTACTTTTTCTCAATTGCCAGCTCCGCCGCTATGGTTTCAAAGTCATTGATCTTTACAACCGCTTTGTTAACGCCCTCCATTACTTTTTTTGAAAGCGATATTCTTTCCCGTCCTACAGACTTTAAGATCACGTTGAACAGCCTGTTGATAAGTATCAGCAGCCCATAGCCGCTGCTGCCCAGCTTGGCAAGGAATTTCGCTCCGCCTTTCGTAGTGTTATCAAATACATCGCCGTGAAAAACCCATGTCATTTTATTATCTATTTCCAGCACCAGTTTGTCTGCCAGCAAAAAATTGCCTACCCCAAAACCGGAATAACGACGCAGCACTTCGTCGTGGTTACCGGTAATATAAAACACCCGTGTTCCGTTGGTAATATAGCTGATGATCTCCTCAATTACGCTCATGTGGGAAGCGGGGAAATAACTTTTGCTGAACTGCCAGCCATCGATAATATCTCCGTTCAGTATAAGGATAGAGGGTGTAATGCTTTTGAGGTAAGCGGCTAATTTTTTAGCCTGGCAGCCATATGTACCAAGGTGAACATCCGATATGACAACTACATCGACAGGACGTTTTTCCATCCGCTATTGTTTATCAAATTTCATCATATCATATTAAGCGGTCATTAAGCCGGGGTTAAGAAATAGTGATGATTGCCTGGCAGGAACGGGATGCGGAGTTGATTTGTTTACAAATATTAAACCTATTTAGTTAAATCGGGATGTTCATGTAAAGTATTTTAAGCGCTTTCTTTAAATGGGCGAGAGATTAAATGTGGGATGTACAGAGATTTCCGGGAGAAACTGATTATTTTTTTTCAACTGTTTTCTCATTTATCTGAAATTGCTATATTTTAGTATTCATATACAATTAATGATTTCTTCAAACTGGCTTAACCTTTGTATCACACCAGGGTAAGACTTTTGCAATCCCTTTAATTAACAAACTAAAACAATGCTTATGACCAGAAAACTATCTTCCTGGCGGATATTATCCGTCATGCTGGCACTGTGGTGCTTACCACTGCTGGCTCTTGCACAACAAACAGTAAACGGTACTGTAACATCTTCTAAAGATCAGAGTCCGCTTGAAGGGGTTTCTGTAACGATCAAGGGAACTACTAAAGGCACGTTTACCACCCAGGAGGGGAAATTTACAATTGAAGCCAAGCGTGGAGACATTTTAGTGATAAGTGGAGTTGGATATAAGGAAACAGAAATAACGGTAAACGGTTCCGTTATTTCTGTAGCGCTTACAGAAGATTCCCGCAATTTAAGTGAAGTAGTAGTAACGGCATTGGGGGTTAAGCGGGAAACCAAGCGCCTGGGCTATGCTGTGCAGGAGGTAAAAGGTTCCGACATGGATAAGGCAAGGGAGACCAATTTTGTAAGCGGACTGGCCGGTAAAGTTGCAGGTGTCCAGGTAATGAGTTCTCCCAGCGGTGTCGGCGGCTCTGCCCGTGTAACTATCCGTGGCGACAAGTCTCTTAACATCAATAAAAATCAGCCTTTGTTTGTAATAGATGGTGTACCTATCACAAATGATCTAACGGGTTCTAGCGGCCGCGATTACCAGGAGATTGACTACGGCAATGGTGCAGCCATGGTTAATCCTGATGATGTTGAGACCATGACTGTATTGAAAGGCGCCAATGCATCAGCGCTGTATGGCTCACGCGCTGCAAATGGTGTTATTGTAATTACCACCAAATCCGGTAAAAATAGTAAAGGTATTGGTGTTACGGTAAATACCGGCGTTACTTTAGAAAGCCCATTGGTATTACCCAAATTTCAAAGAGTATATGGGCAGGGAAATAATGGTCAGTTCAGCTTCCAGGACGGTAAAGGTGGTGGTGCAAGTGATGGCGTGGATGAAAGCTGGGGACCTAAAATGGATGGTAGTTTAATAGCACAGCATAACTCACCTACTTCTAATGGCTACCGCGGTGGCGATATATCTCTTGTGGATGATGGTATACTTGGTTCATCTGCGGATTTTACTGCAAGAGGAACAATTACTCCAACTCCCTTTGTGCCGGGTATGGACCTGAGAAAGTTTTATGAAACCGGTGTAACCAACAATACCAATGTATCTCTTACCGGCGCTAATGATAAAGGTGATTTCCGTTTGTCGTATACATTGTTAGATCAAAAAGGTATCATTCCTAACACAGATATCACCAGGAATACTTTTGCTTTTAATGCGGGCTATAACTTCACGCCGAAGTTATCGGCAAGGATCACCGCCAATTATGTAAACACACACAGCGATAACCGCCCTAACCTTTCATATGGTACAGAAAGCATTATTTACCTGTTGCATTGCTGGATGGGCCAACATGTGGATTTGAACAGTTTGAAAAACTACTGGATACCGGGCATGGAAAATCGCCAGCAATTCAACTTTAACTACAACTATCACGATAATCCCTATTTTAACCTGTATGAAAATACGAACGGACAGGACGCAGGGAGGTTTTTTGGTAATATTACTTTAAAATATGAAATAACACGGTGGCTGAATGTTCAACTGCGCGGAGGTACGGATTTTAATAGCGAGTTAAGAAAACGCCAGCGTGCTTTCAGCACCCAGCGTTTCAGGTTTGGCAGCTACCGTGAAGAAAGAGTGCGCAATAGTGAAACCAATATGGATTTCCTCGTATCAATTAATAAAGACATTACTGACAAGCTTAGCTTTGGCCTTAATGTAGGAGGTAACAGACAAGTCAGCAAGTTTAACAATTACGAGGTTACCGCTCCGCAATTGTTGATACCAGGTATTTACAGCTTGTATAACAATAAGGTAGCATTGGTTAGCTCTGTTTACGATGGAAACAAACAGATCAATAGTTTGTATGGGGCGTTGCAACTTGCTTATAACAACTATTTGTTCCTGGATATTACTGCGCGTAATGACTGGTCAAGTGCGCTCACGCTTCCTAAAGTAGCGGATACACTGGGTAAAACAGTAAACTCTTATTTCTACCCTTCAGCATCGTTAAGTGCTGTAATCAGCGATATGGTACAGTTACCCTCCTGGATCAGCTTTGCAAAAGTTAGAACAAGCCTGGCACAGGTGGGTAATGATACAGACCCGTATGCATTCTCGTTTAGCTATGGAGTATCCAATCCATGGGGCGACTTCCCGGCATATTATTCACCAAGCAGCCTGCTGAATTATAATCTTAAACCTGAGATCAGCACTTCGTGGGAAGCCGGTATAGACTGGCGCTTTTTTAACAGCAGGTTAGGCATAGACTTTTCTTATTATGATATCAATACCCGCAACCAGATCCTGCCAAGTGTGCCTATAAGTACAACTTCGGGCTCAACAAGCCGCGTAGTAAATGCCGGTAAAATCAGGAATTATGGTTACGAGTTACAATTAACCGGGCGCCCCATAGACGGTAAAAACTTCAAATGGGACGTTGCCGTTAACTGGTCTGCCAACCGTAGTAAAGTACTGGAGTTTGACGGCAATGTAACGACCTATTCAATGGCTAACCGCCATGGTATTTATATTAACGCTACAGTTGGTCAGCAAATGGGAGACATGTATTCTATAGGATTCAAAAAAGTAGATGACCCATCCAGCCCTTACTATGGTCAACAAATATTTAATAGTGAAGGAAGGTTTGTAGGTACCAATGATATTGTGAAAGTAGGTAACTATAATCCTAAATGGCTGGCTGGTATCAGGAACACTTTTACATACAAAAATTTCAACCTGAGCTTCCTGTTGGATGCCAGGTATGGCGGGCAGCTTTTCTCTGAGACCTGGGTTGTAGGACTGGAAGCGGGCCAGTTGATAGAAACCCTGGAAGGAAGATCTGACGGGTATGACTTAAGCAAGGAAGGGAATGGCGTTATTGGAAAGGGGGTAGTAGAAAACCCTGATGGATCTTATAGTGTGAATACTAAAAAAATAACAGCGCGAGAATACCATCAATCCCGTACCGGTAACCGTGATATTGAAGAAGGGGGTGTTTTTGATGCGGACTATATTAAGCTGAGAGAGGTTCGTTTGGGATATTCTTTTAATCCAAGAGTACTTTCAAAGATCAGGTTTAAAGGATTAAATGTTTCGGTTGTTGGCCGTAATCTGGCTGTATGGAGTAAAGTTCCGCATATTGACCCCGAAACCAGTTCTTTATCAGGCGGCACTATTATACCGGGTGTAGAATCAGTGGGCATGCCTACAACACGCAGCCTGGGAATAAATCTTGGCTTTACCTTTTAAACCTGTTAAAACTACGAGTATGAAAAAGTTCAAAATATATGTATACGCAGTTATAATAGGCTGCACCATGGGAACCTCCTGCACAAAAGATTACCAGGAAAAAAATGCAAACCCCAATGCTATTAATGATGTAACCCCCGATTTGTTACTGCCTACAATCATCCGCAGCACCTGTAATGAAGTGGTAAATCAATCATGGGGTATAGGAAATATCGTAATACAGCACACGGCGAAAATCCAGTTTGTCTCGGAAGACCGTTATACCTGGGGCGACAGAAGCGGATTGTTTTCTAATCTGTATGGCAATATGAGAGATGTTGAGCGCCTGATAGCTTTGGGTGAAACCAAGAATGTGCCCAACTATAAGGCCGTGGGTTTAGTGCTCAGAGCCTGGATGTATTCCCTTTTAACAGATGCTTATGGTGATGTTCCCTATTCAGAAGCAATGAAAGGAGTTGGGGGGATTTTATCACCCAAATATGATTCGCAGGAATCAATATACGATGGCATTTTAAATGATCTTAAAACAGCAAATGCAACATTTAACAGTGGTGCCGGTACATTGGTTGGCGATATTTTATACAATGGAGATTTAGCCAAATGGAAAAAGCTGGCGAACTCACTTCAGCTTCGTTATCTTATGCGTATTTCTAATAAAAAAAGCGTTGCAACGGATATGCAGGCAATTATTAATGGCACCGATACTCCTGTTTTTGGAAGTAATAATGATAACGGCGCCCTCACATACTTAACAGTATCGCCCAACCAGTTCCCGCTGCATACCACCCGGTCCGGTTCGTTTGACGAGTTTCGTTTAAGTAAAACATTGGGTGATAAATTACAGGCATTAGGTGATACAAGGATTGCCGTGTTTGCACAAAAAACAGATGCCGGAGGCGTTTATGCAGGTGTGCCTAATGGATTGAATGAGGTAGACGCGTTAGCTTATAACGGAGGACCCAACAATATATCGAGGGTGGGTTCTTACTTTTTCCTTGATGCCATTACGGAAACGGGATTAAAAGTTGCAAAAGGATATATTATGGGTTATCCTGAGTTGCAATTTATTTTAGCGGAAGCGGTACAAAAAGATATGATTAACACCGGCAATACAGCTCAATGGCATTATGAAGAAGGTATAAAAGCTTCCTTCAATTATTTTCAAAGCACAATGCCTGCTAATTACCTTACTCAGGCAGGTGTATTATTTAACAATACCGATGCACTTACCCTGATTGGCACTCAAAAATGGATCGCATTGTTTTTTGGTGGGCTGGAAGCCTGGTTTGATTGGAGAAGAACGAATATACCCGCACTAGTGGCTGGTAAGGATAATGTGAATAATGATAAAATTCCTGTGAGGTTTGCATACCCCCGTAGTGAACAAACACTCAATGCAGCAAGCCGTACTGCGGCCGTATCTGCGCAGGGATGGTCAGAAGATACTTATAATGAAAAAGTATGGTGGGACCAGTAACCAACCAACTCATTTATAATCCTCTTGAAAACCAG
>JAHBTL010000038.1 GCA_019638615.1 Chitinophagaceae bacterium
TCCTGCTGCCTGTATATTACCGAGCGCGTCTTTTACTACCTGGAACTGCTCATCGAAAAAGATATAGTTGATATAAGCCTTGGGGACTGTGGGCGCTGCTGCCGCATCGGTGGTTTGGTTGGTCAGCAGGCTGCTGATACCGCTTGTTACATCACCGATGCCATTGAGCTGCGAAGCGGTAATGCCCCCGTGGGTAGCCGCCGCTGTGCCGCCCAGTGGTCCTCCTAATAAGCGGGTCAGAATGTCCAGGATGGGTATGGCGCTGTTGGCTCCGGTGCCTCCGGTATTGTTGGTAAAATAATAGCTCTTGATGTAGAATCGCAGAGTCACCACCTAATGCGCGCAGCTATCCACAGGTAGACTCTGCGAGGAAGTAAATTCCAGCCCGTTGCTATACTTAGTAGAGGGTATACTGCAATGAATTCATATCCTTACTTCCTGCCTAATGTACCATCATTTCAGATTTGCGCCAGGTAAAATAAGCTTTTGCCCTCCAGCTTCTAACTTAGCATCATTGGCGCTAATCCATTTTAAACATTCTTCCGATAAATAGTTATTAAGAGAAATAGGAGATTTAATTAAGAATTTTTTTTTAAAATCTCTAACTACTCGTCTCGCCCAATTAACAAAGTCTGCATTCTTTTTAACTAGCTGCCGATCTTCATAAAACTCAGTAGTAACATATAAGCGACTTCTATTTAGCTCTTTATCATTAAACGGATAAAACCCTCCAAGACTAAACTCAATAGCATGGCTTGACAAAACATCTACATAATAGTAATCTTTGGATTGAAGATATTTAAAGTGAATATTATTTTTAAACTGCTCCTTTGTAATATAAACCTGAAGCACCTTTTCTTTACTGGAACTTATGTCGATATCTAATAAAGCTGGTTCTTTAGGGACATCCTTTTTAATTAAAAGGCATCTATTTGCTTTAAAAAATGCGTCAATAGATTTTAATTCATATGGAAGTATAAAAAAGTTTGTCTGTATAGATTTACTCATAATAATCAATAAGATTTACTCCGGCTTAACAGATTTAAAGGGGTTATAAGGCTTAAAAGTTGGGCGTTGACCAGTAGCCTTTTCAATGTCGTCCAGTGCTTTTACTTCTCTAGAAACAGGGGTGCCATTTTTATTTTGCTTACCTACTTGCACTGATTCGGTTTCCCCAGTTTGCGAATTTGTACCTTTTAGATCAATGTAGCGTTTCTGTTTCGTACCACCGGGCGTTTCAACCGGAACTTCTCTTTCTATCACATCCATTCCCTGATCCCTCAACCTTTGTTCTTCTTTATTTATTGTTTCCTGATGCTCAGCACCTCCATTCTTACCATTAGGGTTAGGCACTTTTTTATTATCTGCTTTACCTTCCGTTTTAAGATTCACAATGTCCTTTCTCATACTCTCAGGCACCATTGTTATGGAGTTATTCGCACCCTCACCAGCTTCTTTCACAAGTTCAGTGAGTAGCACAGCTCCGACAATTATTGCCCCACCAATTAATACAGCTTGTCCCACCTCTGGACCAGCTTGAGCGGACGCCATTTCTACCTGTCGCAATAAGTCAGCCGAAAAAGCACAACAGGAGGGTGCCATTCCATCCGGATCAATAAACCTGATCGGATTATTCAATGCATAATTATAGGGAGAGTGTCTTCGCATTTTATCAGCAAGCGGGTCTATTGCATGCCACCTTCCTATCTGTGCATCGTACATTCTTGCGCTGTAATCATACCAGTCAAGCCCTGAACCATCGGAAAACTCCTGTCTTTGTTCTTCTTTACCATTGTATTTGTAGCGGTTGGTAGGTGCATTATTCAGCGCCTTCGACGATATCCTCGCCATAGTCAATCCGAACGGATAATAATGCGTTTCTTCAAGAATAGCACCTCTTGTGTGTATTACCTGTAAGTTGTCAAAGAACACCGGAACCTGGCTCTGGTTGCTGGCGTAAATATACACATATCCGTTCTTTGGTGCGGGGATGTTTGATAATTGGTGTGATTTTACCACATCTTTATCACCTACCGGGTCGAACCCACTGGCTACACTCTTAAATTGCTCATCAAAAAACAGGTAATTAATAAATGCCCTGGGTTTGGCAGAGCTGTTGGGCACTTCATCCAACTGGTCATCGAACAGGGACAGGATACCTCCTGTTGTATTGCCAATGCCATTGAGCTGTGTGCCGGTCACCCCGCCATGCGCGCCTGCAGCAGCGCCGCCGGTAGGTCCGCCCAGTAAACCGGTCAGTATGCTGAGTGTGGTGATGTTTTTGTTATTGGCAGAACCGTTGGTTACAGCATTAAAATAGTAACTCTTGCCCCATATATCTATCTTATCGCCCGCCATTACTTTTAAGGTAATGCCCAGCCCGGTAACGCCTTCTGTTGCAGTGGCTTTCAGCTGGTAGAGCTTCTCACTGCCGGCAGTTGTATTGCTGTTAGGATTATTGTTCACCGGCGGGTTGCCATTGTGATTGGGATAATCTGTTATGCTGGTTGCATCTGTTTTAGGAGCTATTTTGGCTGGGTCTATCGTGTGCTATCACTAACCCTGGAACATTACTCAACTACAACTACAGTCATTGTAAAATAAGTAATTCCCAGGCAACAAGTCAGCTATCACACAACGCCAATGCTGCAGACTTGCGCCAGTGCGGGGGCAATCGCTACCAACCAAACCAGCGCCAGCTTATTATGTGCAACAGACCGGCGCTAGACCGTTGTCTCAACGCCAGGCCTTTTGTGCGTGAGCTGGACGCTGCGAGGCATTATCATCATCTCTGTTTCGTCAAAAAACATCATCCTTACATGGCAGGAGTTTTAATTACAACCTTTGATTCTCCGCCTACCGCAGAGTCGCCAGCTAACACACATGGCTAAGCGCAGGCAGACACTGCGGAGAAACCCACTCTGTGGAGAACGAAAGGTAATGCCCAGCCCCGTCACCTCACCTCTTCCACCTACCGCAGAGTTCTGCTAACGCACTTAGCCGGGAGGAGAAACGCTGCGGAGAAATAAGTAAAGTATTTTTGCTGAACCGTTGATAAATACGGCAATTTTAGCACCTATACAGTATGGATTTTGGCAGTAAAATCGTGCAGCTCCGTAAAGACAAAAGCCTCTCCAGGGATGACCTGGCTAAAGCCGTTGGCACATCGCCGGCCATCATTGGCCGCTATGAACGCAATGAGATCACTCCTTCGGTGGAAGTGGCTGCAAAAATTGCTGATGCCCTTGATGTATCGCTGGATTACCTGGTAGGCGCTTCTTCTTTTGTAGTGAAAGATAAAAAAATGCTCCACCGCCTGGAGCTGCTGGAGAAAATTGAGGATGATGACAGGGAAACAATTTTAAAAGTAGTAGACAACTATCTTACCTCCGCCCAACTGCAAACAACTACTAAAAAACTAAAACAGAAAAATTAACTGTAATAAAATACAAAAGCCCGGCACCGGGCTTTTGTATTTTAACATTGGTACAACCGAGACGCTTGCACCTACAAGGGAATACAAATTTTATCCTTGATCAAATAATGGAAGTATTTCAGATTCCAACAAATCTAGGCGGCGATTTAGCATGTTGGCCATTTTTTCAGAGGGATCAACTGCCACCGGAAAGCTTTCTGTTAACGGTAATTTATTTAATACAGCATGCGTCCAGTCCCTCATAATTAGAATATACGATTTAAGTACTTCCTCAATAGTTTGCGCACTTTCTATATCAATATATGCCGGAGGAATATCACCAACAACGATCCAAACATAATCATCCACATTCTTGGAGGATGGATTAATCCTAAATAAGAAAATGCCTAAAATATAGCCCCAGCCCTCAGCTAACCACCCTTCCTCAACTTCTTTACACCAGGCCTGTTGTTTGAGATAATTATAAGCTTCTTCCGATAACTCCTTAATTTCTTTGTCAACCTTTGTCTTTGCTTTCAGTTGATTAGTTCGGGTTAATGTATTTGAGAGTTCAATGATGTTATTTCTGAAATCAGTATTCATTTCTTTTTTTTATTTTTTACCTGTTTTGCCCAACGCTCAAAATCTCCATTTCTTTTATGCATCTCAAGATGCTGTTTCCAAGGCATAGGCTCAATATTTCCAACCGAGTTATCACCACCATCTGCCAAAGCCTTTTTATGGCTTACACTCTGATTTCTTTTAGGATTGTTGGGTTCTTTTGGCCATTCCTCATTAAACTCTTTCTCCCATTTTTTTCTTAAAGTTTTCGCAGCTTCCCTTTTAACAGTTTGTTTAGCTGCTGCTGCCAATGTAGTAGCTGCTGCCTTTTCACCTGGTATCAAATTTAGCAGCGCAAACTCTGGGGGTTCCTTGTCATGAAGCTCTCGAAAACCGGGGGTGGGATTCTCAATTTGATCATATTGAGTTCCTGGTCCTGAAGTATATTCGATCTCTACATCAAGTGTATATTCTTTAATTCCTTCTTGCTTCGGAGCTTTATCCAGATCTATCTCAGTTATATAATCTATTTCATCGCCACCTTTTCGACTTACAAAAGTTACAGATACAATTTCATCATTCTTCCGAACAACCTTGTATTCATTAGTTACACCATTTCCATCGGGATCAAGATATTTAATTGGATTATTTAATGCATAATTATATGGAGAGAAAGAAACATAATCATCCGCCAATGGATCAATCATATGCCATCTTCCTATTTGTGGATCGTAATTTCTTGCACCAAAGTCGTATAATTCTAATCCACTATTATCACTAAACTCATTTGATTGTAGCTCTTTTCCGCCAAACTTGTATTTGTTTTCAGGGTTTCCGAACGCCAGTGCTTTGGAGCTTATTCCTGCCATTGTGAGTCCGAAGGGATAATAATGCGTTTCCTCCAGCAGAGCACCCCGCTTGTGCACCACCCGTAGATTGTCAAAGAACACATCAATATTAGGTGTTTCGTTGCTAACATACACTAAAAAGTAGCCATTTTTTTTAATTAAAATATCGTTAAAGGCATGTTGCTTTACCGTAGCTGCATTATCCGCTCCTACTTCGTCTGCCCCATAGGCGCCATTATTGGTATCGAATTGTAGCTGCTCATCCAAAAACAGCCAGTTCAGGCAGGCTTTGGGCTTGCCGCCGGTTACTGCCGGGCGGCTGTTTAAAAATGCCAGGGCCGAGGGATCGATCACTTCGCTGCTGATGAGCTGCAGGGCTGTGCCGTGGGCAGGCATTACATTACTTACCCCACCTGCCAATGCAGCTACCAGGGCAACCAGCGGATCTGCAGGCGTACCGGGCGTAGCGCCGTTCTTTTTGTACCAACTGCTCACCCCAATATTAAATTTATCGCCTGCCATTACTTTCAGTAAAATAGACGGACCGATCTTATTGCCGGAACCGTTTACTTTGGCTACGTACTCATTAGGATTGGTAGTGGCATCGGCGGGATAACCGGCTGGCTTGGTAACCCGGGTAGTGCTGAGGTTGGAATAAAATGTTTCTTCCGTTGCAAGTTGTGCCGTTTCCATAGTAGCCATCGGGTAAACATTTTCCTTCACCTCATCGGTCAATACCATCCTTACATTGCCCAGGTGGTCTTTGATGAAGTAATCGTAAATAAACCCTGCTACCGTATTGGGACTTCCGGGATTGTATAGTACCCGCACCCTTCCTTCTTCATGACCAAAGTGCAGCAGCCGGTTGGTATAATCATCAGCGGCGGCGGTGGGGGTGGTATTGCGGCTTTCAAACTCCAGCCCGTTCACATAACGGGTAATGGTCGTAATGGTTTTACCTGCCTGGGTTTTGTCGGTTACCGTTTTCTGCAGCCTGGTCCCGTCAATGCTATAGGTATATGCCACCGTGCCCTTGCCATCATTGCGGGTTACGGTATTGACCAGCTCAATGGTGGTCCAGTAGCTGATGGCGATGCCCTTGTTGGCATCGGAGATCAGGCTGCCATTGTTGTTATAGGTGTATTCAACTGAAGTATTGGAACCGTTTTTAAAGTCGCCCAGCTTAAAATTGGGATCATTGCCGGCTGCGTCTTCTATTTTGATGATGCGGTTGCTGAGATTATCGTAGGTATAGGTGAGCTCATCTACCGGCAGGGAGCCATTGAGCTGAAGCCCTTTCTGGTTCATGGCTTTGATATTGCCGTTCAGATCGTAGCTAAGGTTGCTTACACTGAAATTGTATTTTTGGTTCTCAGGGCTCGTGCTCCAGTCACCTGTGCCTGCACCGTTCTGTTTGAAGGCAGCGCCGGTAAGCCGGTTCATGGCATCGTAGGTAAAATCATATTTACGGTTGGCGCCATCGCCCCGGCTGCGCCATGTCATGCCTGTAATGTTTCCATTAAATTGTCCTGTCGCATAGGTATTACCGGTAGCTGCGGAACTTATCTTGTCGTATCCCAGCTCCATACCAAAATAATGCTCACCCCCGGTTGGCTCCGGCATGGTTCCGGCAGCGCCGCCCAGCAGGCTGCGGTTAATGCCCAGCAGCCAGCCCCGCACATTGTAGGCATAGTTGAGTTGCTCGACCGGGTCTTCGGTATATTCGTTGGTAAGAGGATCTATCTTTTTGCCGATCTGTTTCTTTTTTACCTGACCCAATGCGTCGTAATGGTTCACGGAAAGGGTAGTCCATACACCGGGAATGGCATTGCTGTTAACAGCCGTATGCTGTACTTTTTTCTCCGTTTTTACCACCCGCCCCAGGTCATCGTAAGTAAGCTGTGTAATGATCACGATGGTTTCCGCAGGGCTTCCCGGCTTTTCTGTTTTGGATACCATACGCAGCGGCTGACCAGCCCAGTTGTACTGCGTGGTATTTACATCCATACCATTCAGCCTGTTCTTGGTTTTGGTCTGTATCAGCCGTCCTTTATCGTCGTAAAAGTTGATGGTATAGATATAGTTTGTGCTGCCTACTACCTGCTTTTTAGTCCACATTACCATTCCCTGGGTTTGGGTGGAAGGGGTTACCGCCTGCGCGTATGGGGGAGCTGTGTTGCCTGCCGCGTTCATATAGGTAGTGGAAGCATAGGCGGATTCAAAGGAAGTGGTGATGCCTGTGCCGGAAGGGTAGCTGTCCATGTTATCGTACCCGGTTTCTGTTAAAGTCGTCCAGTAGGTGGAGGAGGGAACATTGGCAGGGGCAAAAGGGTAGGAGGCTGATGTGTTGGCATCTTCAATGTGTTGTGCAAAGGTTTTGCTGCCGGGAAAGTAACTGTTTTTTAAGGTGCCGGTGTGGATGGGGCGGTTCAGCTCATCGTACAATGTCACCACCCAGAAATCAAGAGAAGCAGACCTTTGCCTGCCATCCTGGGTCATTACCAGCCGGTCGCGCCCGTCATACACCATGTATACTTCCACAGCTCCGGGCACTTTTTTCATGACCATCCGGTTGCGGTGATCATACTCATAACGGAAGCAGTAGCCTCCCGGGATATTGATCGTCCAGTTACCGGCTTTCAGGGCTTTCACCGCTTCTGGCTGTATCACGCAGCGCAGCCGGTTGAGGTCGTCATACACATAATAGGTGCATGCCCACCCGGTATAGCCCACGCCCGCGCCATCATCCGCATCGCCTGTTTCCTGTACTTTTTTTAAGATCACCAGTCCCTGCTTGTCCTTAAATTCAATCACCTGCTTATCGTGCTCATCCATGGTAATGGTTTTATACAGCTCGCCGGCTGCATAATAACCGCTGCTGGTACAATTACCGAATGTGCCGTAAGAACCAGCCGCTGCCACATTCCATATTCTTACTTCATCCAGGGCTGTATTGACAAAATACTGTACATGCACTCCGTGCCTGTCTGCCTCAGTACCTGCCGCTTCGCTGCCCACCCAGTTAGCGCCGGGAGCATAGGTAGTGGCAACCCGGTTAAGCGGCGAGGGCTCGAAGCTGGTTTTGCTGTAAGCCCAGTTCTCGCCGTTGGTGCCGATGTTGGTCTCTCCGGCTTGTCCCGCCAACTGTGTGTTATAGAAGCCTATTTGCTGCTGAAAGGGGTTGAGCTTGAACAAGCCGTCATTTTTTGTTGCATCAGTTGCCGTGCTGGCAAAAGGCAGGTATTGAATGGCTTCTCTGCCGAACGCATCATACAGCACGGGCGCCACCATATCCACGGCAGCGGTTGAAGACAGCAGGTCTGCAGGGTTGGTTATTAGCGATCCCTGTTTTATTACAGTCTGCAGGGGGCGTCCCAGCCCGTCGAAGTACCGGGTGGTCTGCTGCACATCCCGCAGCGGGCGGCTAATAAGCGTATTGACATTTTGCTCCGGCGCCTTAGCTTCCCAGGTGCGGACGAAGTTGACTTTGGTATTGCCATCGTAGGCGGTGGGCGGGGTTTGCTGCGATAAGGCAAATACAGGCAACAACAGCAGGACGAAAAGCAGTTGTTTTATTGCAGAACGTATATATAGCAATTGCATAATGGTAGTTGTAGGTGTTACTGGTTGTTGTTTTGCTGGTATTGATAATCGTAGGTTTTGAGCACATTACCGTCCTGGTCCAGGATGGTTTGTAAGCGACCGAAGCTGTCGTAGTGGTAAATAATAGTTTTACCCGACGGATCGGTTTGACTCGTCATCCCTACCAATGGCTTATAGGTATAGGTGCTCATCATTGCGTCTGCGGGGTACACCCTCACTTCATCAATAGCTGACCCTTCAGTCAAAGTCATATTATTGGTGAAGGATTTGGTCATACTTTTCCAGGCACCACCGTCCAAATAACGATAGTTGACCTTATAGCTTCTGCCGTTGGGCATTGTAAAAGGAACTGTATAATCGCCGGCAAAGTATTTTTCACCGGCAAAGGGCGTGGCAGTCGCAGCGGATGGTTCTTGTTCAAAGCCATTGTAGAAGAATTCCTGTGAAGCGGGCGTTGTAACCTGCCGCCTCGGGTACGTATAGGAAACCCGTCTGAATACATCGGGATCATCGCCGTAGTAGTAGAGATACAACGTATAGGTGCCTGCGGGCATGTCGTTAAAAGTAGCGCTTTGATAGTGGTTCGACTGGCAGGGGATGGAAGAGCTGCTGGCGCATAATGTACCGCTCTTTACCACAGGACCTGCCAGGCTGTATTCCAGCGAATAGGTTTTACCCGGGTGAGCATCGAGGGTAAGCTGGATGGTGCCATCGTATGTTGTTAATGTGGCGGTTGCTTCGTTAAGACCTGTGGGAATGGTTAAAGAAGTGCTGTGGGGGGCATCCTGATAAACAGGATCAATATATTGTGCGTTCAGGATTTCTACTACAGGGTAAGTATTTTCATATCCCCACTGGTAAGTGTTAAAAACATTATCTTTTAAACGTTGGGTTTTAACCCGGCCATTTTCCAAATAACTTATCTCTTTATATAACTCAGATGCAGCCGTCCCGTTTTTTTGATATATAGCGGATTGCTTAATAAAAGAGTAATATGGTGAGTTATACACGATCTTTGTTTCTTTGTTCAAAGCCCCGTTCTTATTTTCTCTTGATAATACGGGAGCGCCTGTAAGCCCTTTTTGTACCATAGATATATATATTCCACCACCATCGTCGGAAAGTTCACTTATCATGTCTTCGGGATAATAATCACGTTTTTCAATGACTTTTTGGGAACTGCTTGTTTGCTTTGTGAGAATCGGGTTTTGATGTGAACTTGTTGTGGAATAGGTATATTTAATGGTATCTACAATTTTGGCTAATGAACCATCTGGTCGCCGTGCCTGATCCAACGTTATTGTTTGAGAAAGCAATCGTCTGCCAAAATATCTTCTTCCCTGAAAAATATTGTAATGTGAGGCAATTGTTGTAAAACATGCCTGACTAGTTTTAGGTAGTACCATCAAATTATATAATGTATCTAGCCTGTAGTTGCTGTAACTATGCTCTTTAGATTGCAATAGTAGTAAATTACCATTCTGCTCCGTTCCATAAATCTCTTCTTTTTGCAATTTGCCATTTTGCCAATCTTTTGATAAAGGATAGTAGTTATCATCAGGTAATACATCAAAATCATCGGTTAAAATGTTATAATAATAAACTTCTTTGCCCAAAGTGTTGCCAATCTGATCAAGTTTTATTTTTTGAACGGATGTATAACCAACGAGGCTTCCGCTAATACTCGCTGCAGCATAAGGAGATTGATCACTGTATACCCTGTAGGTATATGGCGGACATTCAAGACAACTGCCACCAAGTCCCCCGCCTCCCTCAGATCCTGTGACTTCTTTGTACAGATCGCTAACTGTCCTGTATTCCCTGTTAATAATTCCTGTATGCGTTATTGGAATGCCTTCTCCTTCGTTACCATAATAATAGGCTTCTTTTAGAGCAATCGAACCGTCTCCCAAATAATCGGTTTTCGTTTTAATTCTTAAGCCTCCTATCATCCGAATTCCGCCAGTAGTTGTACTGCCACCTCCGCCACTTGGTGCAGGTTTTAAATATGCCACTGAAATGGAACTCCATACTTCGTTAACAGGGTAAGATCCTGCGTGAACGTATGCCTCTATTTCATACTCTGCACCTCCTACCAGATTGTACGTAGAATATTCAAACCTGTCAGCATTAGCATCACTGCTTTGAATAGTTAATATATTTGAAAAATTCCCTGAAAGGTCTACCTTTTTAATTTTTACATACGGCGCATTATCGGATTTACCGTAGTACATTGTAAAAAAAGCATGGACTCCTACCTGTTGCGATGCTCCATCTACAACAAACCTTAGCTTAGGATTATTGGTAGAAGTTCCTGGGGTAGCAGTAAGCATGTGGTTTACACCAACGGTTGCTGGAGGAGGATTTGAGGTAGTATACAGATTTTCGTCATAATATCTGTGCGGCTCAAATTCAAAATTAGTATACCCGCCTGTAGGATACACGACCTGCTGAAGCATACAAGCCAGCATACTGGCTGAATCAGGAAGCCGGTTTGCACTACCCAGATTATAAACAATGGAATTACCATTCTCTATCCATTCAATAATCCTGTTGGGAATTAAAGTCGTATTGCCATCCGCACCATTATAAAATCCCCAAAAGTCCTGCCCAGGACTTGTTCGATATGGAAGCGTTCTGCTGTTATATCTGAATTTAAATGGGCTAGCTAATTTTACGTTATTCTTATCAAAAACTGCCACAGAGTCCAATTTTAACCGATAACCAAAAATTGGATTTTTGTTCGAAGGTACTGTGCTTGTAAAATAGGAATGGTATAAGGAGTCTTTCTGAAATAATATATAATTTTGACCTTCTTTTGTAAAGACAGAAACGGAACCCAACCGATCCTGGGTGCCAATAGCATCGATGCCCGATCTCATATCTAGTCGATTTGGCGTGTAATTGAATACTATTTTACCAGATCGAAAGCGAATTTCCTTTAAAATCGGCACATTTGAAGAAGTCACCTGGTTACCTGTTTTCTCAAGGTTGGGAGTTTGCATTCCAACAGCACAATAGACATCATTTGTCCCTGCAGTATAGAGCTGACCTTCTTGCCCAATATTAAATGAATAAGTGTCTTGTTCCTGACGAATATTATATGCGCCATCATAAATAAAATCAAGCGTGTCGGATAAGTCACTGGAGACGGCTCTTGTAATATACCATCCGGTTATACCATCATATACCTCTGAAATACCAGAAGCAATACCATTTCGAGTTTGATAATTTCTTGAAGTTCCTGACTCATAAGCATTAAAATAGTAAGTATTACCAGCGTCATCAATAATAACAGGATTTCCCGCCATCGATATCCTCACATTGTTTTCTGATTGCAGTATAATCCCTTTGGTTCGATGCCTGTAGAATGTACCACTTTTACCATTAAAAGTAAAAGAAAATCTATCAGGCTCTGTATCTCCTCCTGCTGCAGCCAGTTGAACTATTGTATTCTGCTGTGTAGTAGTCAGATTTCCAAACTCTGTTGTTGTTTCCGGAATTGTATTAGTCATTAATCCATCTTCATCGGGTAATCCAGCAATAGATCTTGATACAATCCCTGTACCATTTAAAATCCATCCCAAACCTACTGAAGAAGAAATGTCATCAACTCGTATTCCGCTGGCATGGTATGACAATGAGATAGGCCATTGAAAATTACTTGTCTGGATTGTGTAAATAGGCACGTTTACGCTTATTGTTCCGGTTGAATAACCAACAGGGGTATTGATAAACTTATTAATTTGCGCCATTTCCGGAGTGGGAGGTGCTATTTTATCAAGGGAAGGCTGTTGTGCGTAGGTCGATACCGCTGCAAATAACAATGATCCACTTAAAAAATATTTTAGCAATAATTGATACATCTTTCTTTGTTTATTATTATTTGAAAACTTATTCCTTTAGAATTCATACCCCACTCTCCACACAAAAGCCGGTGTGGGAGGTACGGAACGTTTATGTAAAAAATCATACAATACCTGCATAGATCCCTGCATCTTCTTTCCCTTCTTCAACGGCGAGCTCATGCTGTACTTTTTGCTTAACCCTGCGAGGGCTGATCTTGACCAGTTGCTGTAGTTCTTAAACACAGCCAGGCTTTCCACCGTTCTTGTATAGTTCATTTCCGCTCCGGCATACAACCACAAACTGCTCATCAACCGGCTGTTGGTTTTAAATAAGTCGGGCGCCTTCCATTCGGCATATGCCCTACACCCTACACCCTCCGCCGTAAGCCTTACCTGTTTCCAGCTTTTGCCCAAACCAGCCTTGCCGGATATACCCGCACCTATTTTCATCTTGTCGGTTACTCTGTACGAAGCAGTCACCGAGCCTTCCAGCATCGTGGAAAAATAGTTGCTTGCCCGCCGTGTCTGAAATGTGGTACCTATATCAATCCGATCAAAAAATTTTTTGGTTTTGTTGGAGTTGGGAGTAAAACCTTCCGGCATTACCATATCACTGCTACCCCCACCGTTAATACCTAACTGATTCAGCTTCTCTTTCAGCTTCGACAGCTCACCCTGCGCCTGCTGCATCTGTTGTTGCAGGTATTGGGCCGGATTGGCATTGGCGCCGTTGGTTGCCGGAACACCTATTTGTTGTTGCAATAATTGCTGCACACCGGCCCTGGTCTGCAGGCCTGCCAGCGCCTGAGAACTGCCGTAGTTATCAGGTACGGGGAACATCTGGCTTAAAATGGAATGCTTTTGCCAGAACTTTGAAAATTCCGGGATTCTTTGCAGTACAGCCAACGTTTTTGCAATGAGCTTATCGGGCTGGTTCAGGCTTTCCCTTAAACCGGCCAGTTGCTGCGAATAGTAAAATGCCGCCTGCCGGTATTTGCCGAAAAGTTTGCTGATGTCCTTAGGCAGGTTGGTATAATTGGAGAGCAGCTCTTTCAACTGCTGCTGTCGTTGCTGCACATACCGCTGAATGGCATCGGCTTCGTTCAGCTTATCCTGCAATACATTCAGGTTCTCCAGCGATTTACCGAGCTGCTGCTGAATGTCTTTGGTCTTTGAAACAAGGTTCCCGGCTTCTTTCAGAAAGCTGAGCGAAGTTGCCAGTGAATCTGCCCCGGGAAGGTATTTACCGGAAAGCAGCTTACCGGCTTTGCCGTTGGCTGCCATAAGCTTTTTATTGAGCTGTTCGTATTGCTTTTTGCCCGACTTCAGCATGGTTATCGCTGTAGATGAATCGGTCGTTGAAAGCCTTTTCAATAGCTTTTCTTCATGGCGGGCAAGCTGGTCCAGGTATTTTTCGCTCTGCCGGGAGAGCTGATGGTCCAGCCCGTTTATTTTTTTGTCAACGGCTGGTATATAGCCCGGGGGGAGCTCTATCATTGTTGCAGCAGGCTGCTCCTGCTGGGCAAACAGGCTGCCTGCAAATAAAATAAAGCAATAGAATAGCACCCGGCGTATGATCATAAGCCCTGAAGTTTAGAGACAAGGAATCACCTGGAGTGTATAACAATACACTCAAAATATTAATATAAAATGGATCACCTGACAAGCGTTATAAGCATCAGCTTACCGAAAGGAAATGGATTGATGAAGGGTGGACTAAAAGAGCGTGATGGATTAATTACGGCGCAAAGTTAATTGTTTGTTATTGACTTTGCCAAAAAATAATAAAACTTTTTATTAGGGTGCTACTACCCCTGCCGTTGTAACAGGTTTTACCGAAAACAAAATAAGTGGATGCACTTATCAAGCCGACTATTGTTTACACCAGGAATGCCCATCAACGCAATACCCTTATTTTTTGCGTATTATAATTTCCTGTTGCATCCCATACCACCAGGTTGTATACACCATTTAAAATGCCGGTAATGTTTATGGCGTTTTTACCATTGCGGAGTGTAAGCTTCTGTACAATCTGCCCCTGGGTACTGTACAAACTTCCTGATACATTCCCGTTATATCCTGTAAGTTCAACAGTCAGAAAACTTGCAGCAGGGTTGGGATACACCGCCACCTGTTTATTATTGCAGTTTGTGTTATTAACGGTAATTACATTGCTCTGATAGGTCCGCCCATCGTAATCTACCGCTTTAATACGGTAATATGTTGCATTTGAAGGGTTGTTGTGCTTAAAGGAATAATCAGTCTGCCCGGTTTCTGTCTTTACGCGACCGGACTCTGCAAAGTCGCGACCCTTTTCGCTGTATTCAATAATATAATAGCTTACTTTTTCAGGTATGCCGACTTTCCAGTTCAGCAAAACATCACAAGCCATGCTTTTCCCTGTAAAAGATTCAAAGCTCACAGGCAATATAACCAATGCCATTACACCTGAGCTGTCGCACACACATTGCGTAGCCGATGCTGCCGGGCGTACCACAGCCCGGAGGGAATACCCTGTCAGGCAGCTACCGGAAATATTTACGTTTATGGAAGCCTGCGCAGCGCTTCCCGCCGGAATAGCAGAAGGGAATGAAGCGCTTTGAAAAGGAGTTGCTATGCCTTCGCAATAAAATTCAACAGTGGTGCCGGCAGGTTCGGCTGTAGCTGCCTGGTTGGCTAAGGTAACCAACACAGGTACCGTAATGCCGGGCATCCAGGACGAGTGGCCCGGTACCGGTTGCAAATTGGTAACGCGTACCTGCCCTTTTTCAACTGTTACCGGGTGCATATCGGTGCCTATAATGGATTGTGAGCCCGCAGCGCAAGTATAATTGGGAGCAGCGCATGAGTACGGTACACCGGCCCTTATATACTCACTGGTAACCTGCAGTGTACCGCAACCTCCCACCACTTTTTCAGGTGTTAAACTAAACTGGTATCCGATTGCAACACCCGAAGCAATGCCCGGTGGCACTACCATCTTGAGTATTTTCGTTCCACCGGAAGCTGAAACAGGACTGGAAGCAGTCAGCGTAATGGCAGGTGAAGTAGTTGCTGCAAAACTACCGGCTACATAGTGCAAACCATAGGGTATTGTTACGATTATCGTGTCTCCCGCGGCAGTACCTGCTCCCAATGTATATACGGAACCGGCAATACTGTAATCACCACACCGAAGCACAGACGCAGAATGGGTGACGCTGAAGCTGGCTGCGCCTCCTGTTGATGATACCCCGGTCAGGCTGATAGCATTTGTGCGCACACTGTTATTATATCCCTGGGTAGCGGATAAAGGGCTGCCACAAGGTCGTTCTGCCTGTTGCTGCACCATAAACTGGCTGTTGTTTATGAAACCGCAGGTGGTATTATAAGTGATCCTGATTTTTGCCTTCCTGTTATGAGGGTCGGGATTATCAATAACGCCGGGCAGTCCCCTGGTGCCCCAAAGCGCCTGCACGCCGGAATGATCTTCGATACGATAGGTATATACACCGGCAGTTATTGCCGGGGTAACTGTTTGCCATGCCCCACTGCCAAACGGGTATTCAATTTGAGCTGCTATAATATTTGCCCCGGTGGGTGGTGTAATTAAAAAGCGGGGATTGTCGGCAAAGCCGCCTCCCGCACTGTTAATAGAAAATTCAACATAGTCGGTTGCGCAAAAGTCAATGGTGGGCGTTTGAGGCTGCTTCTCCACTGTAAGTTGTATTTCACTGGGATAATTGTTCATTTTAAGCCAAACACTTTTTGTGCAGCTTTGTACAACAAATGATGAGGGATAGTCATTGCAACCCCAGCCATAATTAACAGCCATGCTGTCGGTATCGCAGGTAGTTGTTCTTGCAGTAATAGTAAGGTTCCGGGTTGAATTTGCGCCAATATTAGCAAGCCGGTAAAACCCGTTGGCATCGGGAAGAATGGCAGTCACTCCTTCTCTTACAACAATATTTGTAAACCCGTTTTTAGGAGATATATACAAATAGCTGTTTGCAGCGGGAACAGTATTGCTCTGATTTTGTAATACAATGTTCCAGGTGCCTAACCCATCGGGACTGGTTACTGTGCCGCCGCCGCTGATATTGGGTATAGGAGCGGTATAAATCCATCCGTTTGTATAACCTGTGCCCGCGGTTGGATACCGGTGATTCAATGGCGTGTTTAATACATTACCCACACTTGAAATCCATAAATTATTTGAATAAGTGCCGTCCGTTGCATCACAGGTCGGATCTACGGAAAAATAAAAACGGATATCTTCCTGCTCATCCGGGGGTACAATGGGGCCTCCATAAGTAGTATATACTGTTTTAATATTAGCCACCGTAAGAATGTTGCCGGATTGCGTAATAACCACTCCTGTAGTGCTCGCCTGGATGGTTGCAGTCATGGAACCGACATTAGCTGAGTTATACCTAAGCGCGTTAAAGCGCCCGCTGTTCGGACGATAGACAACTCCCGGCGGAAGCGTAATTCTCATCGTATCAAGCCAGCCAAAAGTCCGTAATTCATTGGGAAACACATTAGGCGCTTCCTGCGATCTTGTGTAGCTCCTGAAATTGGCTGTCAGGCTGTTTGAGCATCCGTTAATGGCTTGAGACGGCGCTATATACGGACTTAGCTGGATGCCGCTTATCTGGTTATAATCGTTGTAATGATCACAGGTATAAAATTGTCCCGTTACCGGCGCTATTTGATTAATAGCAGTAGCTGTATAACTGCTGTATACCTCATTTTTAGTTACAAAAGTGGTTGGACTGTTGGATAAATTGCCTGAATACCTGAAAGAATTGTAATAGTTCACTGTATATTTTGCTTTTACCACAATGCTGTCGTTACCGGCAAAAGCGCCACCACGGCAGGACGCTCCTATCTGGTAATGAGCATACCGGCCGCCGGTACCTACAATTGTTGGAGATACCATACACGTTACAGGCATGGCCAGAGGATTGCTGTTGGGATATATTTCTATTGAAGCTGCAGGCAATGCATTCAATGTTGCTACGGCCTGGCTGCCTGCATTTGCGCCCAGGTCAAAATCAATATACACATACTGAAAAGGCAATCCACGATTGGGATCGGTGATCTCCGTATTAGGAGTTATTTTTATATGCCAGGTTCCCTGCAGCGTATCGCCATTCACACTGCGATGGTCTGCAATTTTAGTAAGATCAATTACCCCGCTGGCATCTGCAATATGGTTGTTGTCATTATCGGGCAATCCATAATTGATTCGTTTGAGCGAAAAGTTTACCGGCGTAGCCCCGCCCCTGGAACAAGATGCAGGGCAGTGCAGGTTGGTTGATACACTTTTACAACCCAAAGGAAATACCGGTGCACAAGCTGTGTACTGATCCCTCATAGAAACATGCAGGGTTTTTATACCACCCGTGCCGCAACTGGCTACCAGCGGAACCCTGATCTCGGAATTGTCAAAGTTGATATTTTGTGTCAACGCACCAATCAAAATGGTATCGTTGGTTGCATTCAATGTCATCGGGAAATTAGTGCTGCCGATATTGACCGAAGAAGCTGCAGGCGCAATGCCTGTACTTCCCACGGCAATCGCTAAAAAGGTTTTTCCGGTTCCGTCCATTTTGTTCACAGTACGGAATACACTGGCATTTATAGCCAGTTCAAAAGGCTTACCGGCTTCTATATCCGTTGGCATTTCAAGTGTTTGCCTGAAATATGCGTAAGAGCGGTTAAAGAAATTTTTATATTGTTCCGTGTAGCTGGCCGTACGACAGGAATTTTTATACTCCAGCGAGGTATTCACACTCGCAAAAGATACGGCATCGGCGAAACAATTCTGGTAATATGCACAGGAAAGATTCTGGGCTTTGTAATATACGTCCACCGTAACAAAAGTGCCGGGCTGGATAATAAGGTTGGCATTTCCCACACCTTTTACTTCGGAAGGTGTTACAGTGGTTGAACAATCAGCTTTGTAAAATGTCCTGGACGGAAAGGAGCTGGTAATTACCGTAAAGTTCCGGATCACTCCAATAGAATCTCCTGCCCCGTTTCTTACTGTCCAGGGAAGGGACGTATCGGGATAGGTGTACGATTCATGAGAAGAAGGAACACCTCCCCGGACCGATAAGGCAATATCAGTTGCAGGGCCTGATCCGCTATTGGTGATTCGTATTTTCTGCAAAACGCTTTCACCCCTGAAACAGTAATTATGATTCTGAGATGGCAGGGTAGCAGTAAGCAAAGGGGGATTATTGGTCATGCTGAGGTTGCCCGAACTTGTCAGCAATTGACATGCCGTTCCATCGTGGGCATACCACAATACATTGTAATTTGTAGTGGCATCACATCTTAAAACCGTAAAATTTTCCGTAAAAGTAATGGCCGATCCGTTGTTACAAAACAGGTTGCCGGCTCCCAGCACAGGTCCCGATATTTTAAAGTAAGTACTATCGCCCCCCGGATTGGTATATGACGGAGTTAAAATGGTTGCTCCAATACTTACGCTGTTCAGTTGTAATCCTCCCGGAGAATATACTATCCATAAGCCTAATGTATCTACACAACCCAGTCCGCCATTTGTAACACTAAATGATCTGCTGTAAGTATTACCCACCTGGGTATTGACCATTAAAGGCGGGGGGACGAAAGTAAGCGCCGGTGAAAGAAGATTATAATTATTATTGTTAGGTACGTTTTCGGTTGCGCTGCAGCTGCCACTGCTGGTAACAATAATATTGTCTTTGGTTGAAGATGCTGTTCCGCAATTAGCCTTCCTTTTAATGGTAAAGGTAATGGTTTGCCCGTTGGCTGTATTACCAATAAGAAATTCAGGGTTCGACAAGTCTGTAATGTCCGCTTCTACGATTGACAAAGCGGAGGTTCCCGCTGTTTTTGTAACGCTGCCGGGTACATATTCAATAACGCCCGGCGAATTGATCGCTCCAAGATTGATCCTTACCCTTACACCTGTACAGGCAGGAAAATCGATTTTTACAGTAAGTAATGAACTGTTCAGTCCCCGGGTAATGGGTTCTGCAGAAGTTGGGTAAGTAATAACCTGTCCGTTGCCCGACAGGTTTCCCATGCCCATTAAGATCAGCAACACATAAGTTACTTTTAGTTTCAAGAGGTTTTTCATAAGAACAAGCCTGTTCCGGGTAATTAATGATATTAATGGTATAAATAATACTCAGCCAGTCTCTAACCAATATCCCATATATCTACTTATAAGTTTGCCAGGCAACCATATAACAAGGAATAAGGGTTTTACCTTAACGAAAAACATATTGATATATTTTAAATTATCGCGTTTTGCTTTCAACTCCATCATATAAAAAAACTCCCGGGCATACGATACCACGGGAGATTTTGCCTGTTTATTGAAAGAAGTCTTTACCTGATATTGAAAGCGCGTTCAACAGATTTCAGGTCTTTCAGATTTATATCTTTACGTAACGCCAGCCGGGTAGCATCAATCAAAACAACTTTGGCCCTCACATTCTCCCCGGGAGGATCTACCAGGTTTCCCGACAAAGCCGTCATATCAATGGTTACATACCCGTTTGAATGCAGCACTCCATAAGTGATGCCCTCGAAAACCTGGGGGAGCGCTTCATAATAATCGGTTCCGGAAAAGGAAAGAAATACCAATACCGCGCCGTCCTGGTAAATCACATTATCCAGCTCAGGCACTTCCAGTTCCGCCGACTGCATCTTACCTCCATTAGAGGCAATCCAGTCATTGGGTTCAATTGTATAAACAGCAGAAAAAGCCTGATCTACCTGCTGAACTTCGGTCACCTCCTTTTTGCAGGAAGAAAAAATAATAAGAGGGAGCGCCAGGAGTAAATATATTCTTTTCATAGCTTTTTTTTAGTTAAACGAATAATTATTGATTTAGTTATACAATCGTTATGACAAATATTGTTCCTGATGGTTTAAATAACGATGTTTAAAACAGTTTTGATAACATTTTTATAGCAAATACCCGTTGGGGCATATTTCAATTTTTCCGGGGCGGGTGCCTCCGCCATAGCCGTCAACTTAATAATGCTGACGGTTGGATTCATCACACCTGCTCCACAGGAGCAACCTGTTTGTAGTCATTCGTCACAACATTTTCTGCTGCGCCGTAGGTGCAGCACCTAATAGGGTAGCACCTATGGTGCAAAGGTGATGGCGACTGGATTGTTACAAACGGGCTGCCTCTCTGAGGCAGTAATAGCCGATTCTTTTTTATCTGTCTCGATCGCCCGGCACGTGCCTGCCTGAATGGCGCACTCGGGCAGGTCTCCGCGTGCCGGAAAATGAGATGGCATTTTCCTCCTCTAAAGCCTCACCTAAGTTGACGGTTATCGCGTCTCCACCCGCCTGTAGTACCCACTACCGGTCAAATAACTTACTTTTACAACAACTACATGAATGCAAACAATATGCATCTGCTGAATATAGAATCAGAAATTGGTACACTGCGCCGTGTTCTTGTTCACACTCCGGACAGCGGGCTTGGAAAAGTCATACCTTCCAAGGCGCAGGACTGGCTGTTTGAGGATATTGTGCATCTTGACACCATAAGAAAGAACGAATACGATTACTATACAAAGCTTTTATTGTATTTCCTGGATCCTTCCAAAATCAAAGGAAAGCTTGCCGCCATAGATGATCCGCACAATAACCGGAACTTTTACAAGCCCGAGCACCCCGATTTTTTCAGGTCGGACAAAGTAGTTGAATTACAATTTTTGCTGGCGGAAATCTTATCAGATCCGGGTATTAAAGAAAAGCTTTCAGCATCGGTTTGTGCCATTGAAAACTGCACCTATCATACGCAAAAAAAGCTGGCGGTGCTGGAACCGGCCATACTGGCAAAGGTTTTTATAACAGGTACGCTTCCCGATAAAACAATGCTCTTCCCTCCTATTCCTAATTTTATTTTTACGCGGGATATAGGCATTGTTATTAAAAACCACATCCTCCTGAACAAACCTGCAAAAAAAGCAAGGATCAGGGAAGCGCTGCTGGCCAAATACATTTTTTTTAATCACCCCTTATTCGAAACGTATCAAAACAACATCATCGAACTGACAGATACACACCAATATTTTTTAATGCCTAAAGACGGCGAAGAAAAAAAAGTAACGCTGGAAGGCGGCGATGTAATGGTAGTAAGCAGGGATCACTTGCTGGTAGGGGTAAGCGAACGCACCAGCGTGGAAGCAGCCCAGCAGGTGATTAATACCCTGTTTGAAAAAGGGCTGATGAAGAAAATAAGTGTAGTAAAAATTCCCCGGAAGCGGGACTATATGCACATTGATACTGTTTTTACCCAGGTAAAGAAAAACACATGGGTACTACTGGGCGCCTTTTCAAAGAAGAATGTGCGCAATGAACATTCAGACCACCTGCAACACATACTGGACGCACCCCGCAAGGACGAAAGGCTGAGCATTATACAATTTAACCGAAACAATATCGGTAAGCCGGTATACATGGACAACCTGGAAGACCTGTTGATGGATATCAGCGTAAATGACTGGCAATGCAGGGAACCTGTGCATTTTGTTTATTCGGGCAACAACCGTTTTCCTTACGATGCGAGAGAGCAATGGACGGACTCCTGCAACCTGCTTGCTTTAAAAGAAGGGGTGATCCTGGGATACGACAGGAATGATAAAACAACAGAAGCTTTCAGGGAACATGGATTTTCCGTAGTGCATGCAAAAGACCTGATCCAGGATCTTGAACAAGGCAGGGTATCTGCCGGATCTATCAGCGATACGCTCATCCTTATGCCTTCGGCAGAGCTTTCCCGCGCACGTGGCGGTTTTCATTGCATGAGCATGCCGTTGCTGAGAGAAGATGTTGCTGGCATAGGATGTAAGATTTGAGATTAGATATTTGAAATTGGATTGCAATATCTAATATCTGGCATCTCCAGGATGGGAGTAATATCAAATATCAAATTTCAAATTTCATATAACAAAAGCTGTTTGCTCATAGCTGACGGCTGTTTTCAAATTTTCCCATGCAAACCACATCCCAGCTTTTAATGATCCGGCCGGTGAGCTTCGGCTTTAATGCTGAAACAGCAGTAAACAATGCCTTCCAGGTGGCGGGAAAAGAAGATAATGCACAACAGCAGGCGTTACAGGAATTTGAAAGCATGGCAGCATTGCTTCAGTCGAAGGATATTTCGGTAACCGTTATCAGCGACACGCCGGTACCTTATACTCCAGACTCCATATTTCCCAATAACTGGATATCTTTTCATCACGATCACACTATCTGTCTCTACCCTATGTTTGCGCCGAACCGGAGACTTGAACGCAACCCTGCGCTGATAAAACAAATACAGCAGCAATTCAATATTCAGCAGGTCATTGATTTCAGCGATTACGAAAGCAAGTCGCTTTTCCTGGAAGGAACGGGAAGCATGGTGCTCGACCGGGATAACAGGATTGCGTATGCCTGTCTTTCGGATCGTACGCACATTGAAGTGCTGGATGCATTCTGCCGGCGTATGAATTATATTCCTGTTGCTTTCAGGGCAACAGACAAGGCGGACAACCCCATTTATCATACGAATGTAATGATGTGCATAGCTGAGCAATACGCGGTTATTTGCCTTGAAAGTATAAAAGCCGTTTCTCAAAGAAAAAATATTATCCATGCCATCAGCGGTTCGGGAAAAGAGATCATCCGTATTTCGCACGAACAGATGAACCAGTTTGCAGGCAATATGCTGCAGGTAAAAAATACGGAGGGTGAAAGATTTCTTGTCATGTCTACCCGGGCCTGTCAATCGCTGAGCGCTTACCAAATAAAAAAACTCAAAAAATACAATACAATCATTCATGCACCGCTTAATACTATAGAAAACAACGGAGGAGGCAGCGCCAGGTGTATGATAGCGGAAGTATTTGTGTAAATTTTTCTTTTTCCGGTAAGCCTACTTCCCACCGAGCATCTGCTTCATACCTTCTGTAAAACTGATGGGCTGATAACCCAGCTCTTTTTCCGCTTTGTCAATTATAAACCCGGTTTTAAGCGGACGTTGTGCCGGCTGACTAAAAACAGAAGCGTCTACTTTTTCCATCAGGTCTTTGTTTAAATGAAAGTAGTCCGCTACCTGCAGCGCCATTTCATAAGGCGTAAAAACTTCTTTTCCTGAAATGTGGAATATGCCCCGTGCATTTTTTTCAATTACCAGCCTGATGCCATCGGACAGATCTCCCACATACGTAGGGGTACGCACCTGGTCGCTGACCACCTTTATCGGGTTTCCTTTCTCCAGGTTATCTTTTACCCAGGTTACTACATTGCTGCGCGTGCCCACCAGTATATTTCCATATACCAGCACCGTTCTCACAATCGCCCAGTCTTTCAGCGCATTTTTCACCATCTCTTCGGCTTCCAGCTTCGACTGTCCATAATAATTGACAGGATCAGGAATATCATCTTCCCTGTAAGGTCCCTCCTTTCCGTTAAAAACAAAATCGGTGGATATGTATATCATCCTGGCATGGACCGATGCGGCAGCTTCGCATAAAAATTTTGTGGCATCTACATTGGTAAGCCTGCATGCCTCTTTGTCCAGCTCGCATGTATCCGGCTGGGCCATGGCGGCGGCATGCACAATCACATCGGGCGCCGTGCCTGATATTAACTGCCATACGGCCTGCTTGTCAGTAATATCCACATCCTTATACAAAGCACCCGGGAGTTTTTCGATCTCTAACCTGCACTTACCCCGTCCCGTTGCTACCACAGTATGTGCTGCAAGAGCAAGATCGCGCACCAGGTACTGACCTAACAAACCATTGCTTCCTGTAACTAATATTTTCATTAAAAACAACTTATGTAAAGCGCCAATTTACGAAATCATTAAACCTCAATCTAAAATTGGGAAATGATTGTAATTCTGTACTTTTGGCGCTTAAAAAAGATATTATATTTTTTTCTCAACAATTGCACAGGCCCTCTGAATGATTTTTAATAATCATTTCTGATAAGTTTTAAACGAATGGAAAGTAAAGTATCTAAAATCGGAGTATTGACTTCCGGAGGTGATGCGCCCGGAATGAATGCGGCTATCCGCGCTGTTGTACGTACCGGCATTTATTATGGGTTGGATGTTTTTGGCATTATGCGCGGTTATACCGGTATGATAGAAAATGATATTTTCAGAATGGAATCTAAAAGCGTGGCCAATATCATCCAGCGTGGAGGAACTATTTTAAAAACAGCCCGTTGCAAAGAGTTTTTCGAGCCTGAGGGGCGAAAAAAAGCATATGAGAACTTAAAGAGGCTGGGGATTAACGGATTGGTAGTAATCGGTGGCGACGGATCCTTCAGGGGAGCGCAAAAATTTTCAACAGAATTTGACATCCCGTGTATAGGGTTGCCCGGAACCATTGATAAAGATATGGCCGGAACCGATTTCACTATTGGTTTTGATACCGCTGTAAATACAGCGATCAGCGCGATTGATAAAATAAGAGATACTGCGGATGCCCATGACCGGCTTTTTATTATTGAAGTAATGGGAAGGGATTCAGGATACATTGCTTTGCACAGCGGCATTGGTACGGGTGCCGAAAATATCCTGATTCCTGAGTATAAAACCAACATAGAGGAGGTGGTTGAACGTTTGCAGGAAAAAGAAAAAAGAAAAAAGCTGGTTAACCTGCTGGTAGTAGCCGAAGGAGATGAGTTTGGCGGAGCCAATGAAGTGGCCAAAGCCATAAAAGCCAGGATGCCCAACGCAGATATCAAAGTTTGTATATTGGGGCATATTCAACGTGGCGGAGCGCCATCCAGCATTGACAGGCTGATAGCCAGCCGCCTGGGTTATGCAGCCGTGGAATGTCTTATCAAAGGCGATAAAGTGAACACCATGATCGGTGTGGTGAATAATCATTTACACTATACTCCGCTGAACGAGGCGGTAAAAGAAACGCAAACGATCGATCCTGAATGGCTGAAAATAGTGAAAATACTGGCATCTTAATGCTATTCTTGCTGTTCGACCATTTTGTTAATTTCTTAAAGATTAATTTTTCCCGTTTTAAAAAATATTTATGTCAAAAAGCATTTCCAAATACCTGCATGAAGAAATGGATAAGCAAGCCGGGCTTGAACACGCTTTCCATCGTACCAAGATTGTCGCCACGGTTGGCCCCTCTTCAGATACTTACGAGAAATTACTGGAACTAACCAAAGCCGGCGTAAACGTATTCCGGCTTAATTTTTCGCATGGAACGCATGAAGACAAGCTTAAGATCATCAACTTTATTCAGCAGATCAATGTAACAGAACCTTATAACATCAGTATACTTGGCGATTTACAGGGCCCTAAGCTGCGGGTGGGAGACATTGAGAACGGCTCTATACCCCTGGTGCCCGGTGACATTCTAACCTTCACCAACGAAAAATGCATCGGCTCCAAGGAAAAGAAGATTTATGTGTCGTATCCCAACCTCGCGGGAGACGTGGAAATAGGCAATAAAATTTTGATCGACGACGGGAAACTGGAAGTAGAAGTAGTAGAGATTACCAAAGACAGCGATGTAAAGGTGCGGGTAACAATGCCGGGTATTTTGTTGCCTAAAAAAGGAGTAAACCTTCCTGACACTAAAATATCCCTGCCGGCGCTTACAGAAAAAGACCTGGCGGATCTTGACTTTATGATTAAGCATAAAGTTGACTGGATAGCCCTGTCTTTCGTAAGAAAAGTGGATGACATTAAAATATTAAAGAAAATTTTGCAGGAGCACCAAAGCAAGAGTAAGGTAATGGCAAAAATTGAAATGCCGGAAGCCCTGACCAATCTTCGCGAAATTATTCTTGAATCGGATGGCGTAATGGTGGCCCGCGGCGACCTGGGAGTAGAGCTTCCGGTTGAACAGGTGCCGCTTATTCAGAAAGATATTGTTCGCAAATGTATACATCGTGGCAAGCCTGTAATAGTAGCTACCCAGATGATGGAAAGCATGATGGACCGTATCAAACCTAACCGCAGCGAAATTACCGATGTGGCGAATGCGGTACTCGATGGCGCCGATGCGGTAATGCTGAGCGGGGAAACGGCGATGGGGCAACACCCCGTTCTGGTTGTACAAACCATGCGTAAGATCATTCTTGAAGTGGAAAAGAAAGAATACGGCTATAACCGGGAAGATGATTTGAAACCGCAGGCGCATTCCCCCTCTTTTCACAGCGATGCTATTTGCTACAATGCCTGTAAAATTGCGCAGGATGTGAATGCAGATGCGATCCTGGCGATGACGCAAAGCGGTTATACGGCCTGGGTGGTAAGCAGCTATCGTCCCAGGTCGCCATTGTATATCTTCACAAAAGAAAAAACACTGGTCAACCAGTTAAGCCTGAGCTGGGGTGTACGGGCATTTTTTTATAACGAAGAGGAAAGCATTGACCAGATCATTTTTGACCAGATACAAATTTTAAAAGGCAGGGGTTTTCTCAAATCCGGAGATACGGTAGTAAGCACCGGAAGCATCCCTGTTCATCTTCATTTGCCCACCAACCTGCTGAAGATAACCAAAATTGAATAAGCATGCTTTGCACAGGTTGATCTGTTTTCTTCATACAATGCTTTTTACGCCATAGCTACAGACCATTTTTGCACGGGTAGCACCTATGGTGCATTGGAGCCTTATTGTATTATTTCTACCAACGGGTAGCCTCTATGAGATATACTAATAGCTTGGTTTTTGTCCGCCGCGGCGGGCAATCCGTTTGTAACATTGATAGTCCCCTACTTGCCTGCTGCGCCGTAGGTGCAGTACTCTTACCCGGGTGTGGAAAATCCCGGTCAGGCACTTGCCAAATTGTTTTTTTCACCGGTGTATATATCCCTTTTGTAATTATTGTTTATTAGCGAGACTTGTCCGCCGAAGGGAATGCCTTTACTCTGCTTTCAGGAAATGCTGTGCATATAATACATTTGCAGTAATTACAAAACAATATATGCGCACCATTTTTTTGTTGTTGTTCTCCAATATTTTCATGACGTTTGCCTGGTACGGGCATCTCAAGCATCAGCATGTTCCGCTATGGAAAGCGATATTGATAAGCTGGGGAATTGCTTTCTTTGAGTACTGCCTGCAGGTACCGGCAAACAGGCTGGGTTATACTACAGGCTTCAGCGCTTTTCAACTGAAAATTATACAGGAAGCGATTACACTGGTGGTTTTTGTGGCTTTTTCAATATGGTATCTGCAGGAACCTTTTCACTGGAAATACATTATCAGCTGTGTATTTTTAATGGGGGCAGTGTATTTTGCCTTCATTAAATAGGACGAATAACGGCGCTGAGTAAACAGCCAACGCTTCTTATTTTGCCAGCAATGCGTCAAACAATATCTCCACCGGGTGTTTGGCATGCCTGCCGGTTCCATCCTTGATCTGGTGGCGACAGGAAGTGCCCGATGCGGCAATGATCGTATTTTCTTTCAGCCCGCGGATAGCAGGAAAAAGCACCAGCTCACCAATTTGCTGCGATACGCTGAAGTGTTCCACTTCGTATCCGAATGAACCTGCCATACCACAACAACCGGATGGAATAACCTGCACCTGGTATTGCGGAGGAATTGACAGCATATTTACAATGACATGTTGTGACGAAAGCGCTTTTTGATAACAATGCCCGTGCAAAACAACGGTTACAGGCTGATTGCTGAACAGCGACTGAGACAGCCTGCCCTGTTCAAATTCACTGGCTAAAAACTCTTCAATCGTAAATGTACATGCAGCCAGGCGCCTGGCATCAGATCGAAGACCAGGTGCAGCCAGGTCAACATACTCATCCCGCAGGGTTAATATAGCCGAGGGCTCAATGCCTACAACAGGAGTATCTTCGGAAACAAGGTTTGCCAGTGCAGCTACATTTTCGTTGGCAATGCGTGCTGCCTGTTTGATCATTCCCTTGGAAAGAAAAGAGCGCCCGCTTTCCCGGTGCGGGGGAATGCCTACCATATACCCTAAAGCTTCCAGCAGCAGGATCGCTTTTTTACCGATTTCCACATCATAATAGTTCGTAAACTCATCGCAGAAGAAAAGAACTTTCCTGCCGGGGCCCGCCGGAACGGGCTTAGCCCGCTTCGCAAACCATGTGGCCAGTGTTACAGAAGAAAGCAGCGGCATGGTACGGTCGGGATGAAAGCCCACCATCCTGTTGATTGTTTTCCGGATAAGCGGTGTACCGAATGCAAGGTTATACAACCCGCGAAAAGCAGATGCCATTTTCATCTGCTTTGAAAAATTACCGATCATGCGGCTGCGTACGGGTATGCCATACCTGTCGTAATAATGCTGCAGGAATTCGGCTTTCATTTTAGCAATGTCTACCCCCGAAGGACATTCCGTTTTACAGCCTTTACAGCTCAAACACAAATCCATTACTTCTTTAATTTCCCGGTGAGCGATGGGCTCATTTCCCGGCTGACCGCTCAACATCTGCCTGAGTATATTTGCCCGCGCGCGCGTGGTATCTTTTTCGCTGCGGGTAGCCATATAGCTTGGGCACATGGTTCCCCCCGTTAACTCTGTTTTACGGCAATCGCCGGAACCGGAACATTTCTCAGCCAGTCTTAGCATACCCCCCTGGGCAGAAAAATCAAAATAGGTTTTCAGTGTTTGCACGGGTGCCGGCGCCTCCATACGCAGGAAGGAGTCCATAGGCGGCGTTTGTGTGATCTTTCCTTTATTAAAAATGCCTGCAGGATCGAACAGTTGTTTTATTTTTTTAAACAGTTCATTTACTTCTTCGCCCACCACTTCGGCGATGAATTCTCCGCGAAGCCTGCCATCGCCATGTTCACCGGAAAGGGAGCCCCGGTATTTCTTTACCAGTTGCACGGTCTCCGCAAGTATCTGCCTGAACAATACTCTCCCTTCTTTTGTTTTCAGGTTGATCATCGGCTCCACATGCAGCTCACCGGCGCCGGCATGTGCGTAATAAGATGCGTTTACTTTATACCGGTCCAGCATTTGCTGCAGATCGTGAATATAGTCCGGCAATGCTTCCGGCGCCACGGCGCAGTCTTCAATAAGGTTAACCGGCTGGGTATCTCCCGGCAAATTGCGCAATAACCCCAGCCCCGCTTTTCTGACATCCCAGGCATATACGGTTTCTTTATTGTACAGTACCGGGTACGCATACCCTATATTTTGTTGCTGCAACGCTTTGATAAATGCTGCGGCTTTTCCAGTTACCGCTTCCCTGCTGTGCTCCATAAATTCAACCATCAGCAGTGCAGCAGGATCTCCTTCAATAAAAAAACAATTCTTCCGGTATTCAGGATGCTCCCTCGTAAAATTCATGATGTACCGGTCTACCAGTTCAGACGCCATGGGCGCGTGTCGCAATGCTTCAATATTGGCATGAAGCGATTCCTGCAGGGTAGTGCAATGCACACACACCAATGCGGTTTCCTGTGGCGGCAGGTCGATCAGCCGAAGCTTCATTTCTGTTGCAAATACAAGTGTGCCTTCTGATCCTGCAATCAGCTTACACATGTTAAACGCTTTTCCCTGCACGGAAAAAGGAAGCATCTCCAGCAAAGCGTCGAGCGCGTAACCGGTATTGCGCCTGGTTATATTCTTTCCAGGAAATTTTTTACGGATCAGCAACTGGTTTTGAGGATCATTCAGCAGCTCATATAATCCATCGTTCACCTGCTGCAAAAGCCCGGAAGCTTCAGCCGGAAAGGATTGTTCTTTAAATACCGCTTCAGAGCCATCGCTCAGCAATCCATGCACTTCCAGCAGGTTACTGCGTGTATCGCCCCATACGATGCTATGCAGTCCGCAGGAATTATTCCCTACCATTCCTCCGATCATTGCCCGGGAGGAAGTGGATGTCTCCGGTCCGAACATCAGGCCATAGGCCCGGAGATGTTTGTTGAGGTCATCGCGTATTACACCAGGCTGCACACGCACCCATTTTTCAGCAGTGTTGACCTCCAATACACGGTTAAAAAATTTCGAAATATCCACCACTATCCCGTTCCCCACCACCTGCCCGGCAAGTGAAGTGCCTGCGGCGCGGGGTATCAGGGTAACATGCTGTTCATTTGCAAAATTGATCAGGGTTTTAATATCATCTGCATGAAGCGGTATGGCTACCGCCAGCGGTTTTTCCTGGTAAACGGAGGCATCAGTTGAATATGCCATCAATTGCACGGAATGTTCAACAGATTCATTGTAGTACAAAGTTCCCTTCAGTGAAGCCGAAAGCCGGTCCAGAGCGCTGTTCATAAAATCGGTGGTTACATAACTTGCCCTGGCAAATGTAACTTTTAAATCACGATGAAAAAATGGAAGATCAGCCAAAGATGCATTTATCCTGAATTTCTTTATCCTCTTTTTAGGTAAAAACGAATAATTAATTACCTTTGCCGCCCTGATATGCAGTATGTGATACATGGTTGGTGAAGAAGGGTCGCAAACCAATAAAAGATAGTTGAGATAAAAATAGTGTGCAGTAAGCTTTATCACTTATTGTATATGCTCGGGAAGTGGCGCAGCCCGGTAGCGCACTTGTATGGGGTGCAAGGGGTCGCAAGTTCGAATCTTGTCTTCCCGACTCTGCCCGCCGTAGCTCGTAAGAGCGGAGGCGGGCTTTTTATTTGATCACATTCTCTCTTCGTTGGGCGAAGCCTTTCTGTCTCACCGGGTCTTCACAACCAGAGAATGGTGTGAACAGTTGAGACGCCGGCGAATTACTCAGCACCAGGGTTTCATGACTGCCCGCAATAGCGTTACATGAAGACCCCGATGCGACTTAAGGTGGCTTTTATGCCACCTTGTTTGTTTGTATCATCCTCTGGAAAGCTGTTCAGATGCCTTATTTGGTTCTTTCCACATCTTCCCGAATATCGTTTATTATCCAGTCTGCCCATCGATCTGCCAGTGCAGCAATCTCTGTATCAGACCAAGTTTCATCATATCTTTTCTCTACCCAAATTTCTTTACGGGGATTATCAGGGCCGACCCAATATCTGAAATTGTCAAACGAGAATGAAAGGCGGTGGTTTGAAACAAATGCGTTAGCACCTCCGAATTTAAACCCATTAAAGGCGGCGCATAAGCCAATACTGCCAATGATATTATTTTCCGACTCGATGGTAAATTCTGCCAGAATATCATAGTCGCTCATTTCTTTGTATATATTCCCATTGCACATGGCTACACCAATAGGTTTGCGAACATCTCTTAATGCATATTCTACCGTAACATCACTTTTGTCCCTGCAAAGGATAATGCCAATCGAAGGCTTGTCTTCCCCGGTTTTACATCTGTCGTCAATCAGGGAAAGATAGAAATTCATTTTGCCGGTGTATTCTGACCTGAACTCTCCTACTTTTAATTCAAGCACCACATAGCAATGGAGCTTTAAATGATATAACAGGAGATCTATGTAATAATCTTTGCCTTCATGCTCGAAATGTTGTTGCCTTCCTACATAAGCGAAACCTTTGCCCATCTCGACAAGAAAACGTGAAATGTGATCAACCAATGCATTTTCCAAATCTCTTTCTTTGGCCTGTTCAGATAGTTGGAAGAAATCGAATTTATATGGGTCTTTGAATAATTCAATCGCCAGGTCGCTGTGTCCCGGCTCAATCCCCCAATCTCAAAAAACTGAATTTTTAAAAAGATGTCTCGCCGGGGTCTTCACAGCCAGGTAATTGTGTGAAGGGTTGAGACCCGGTGCGACTTACATTCTTTTCGACCATATGCAATACAACCACTTATTTGGTGTTCGTTTGCAGCATCCACTGGGCTACACGCTGCTGCAATTGATCTGAAAAATCGTTATGCGTACCGGGCTGTTCGAATGTGAGCTTATCAACTGACTGCTTTTGCCGGTATACCCCTGATACTGACGATACAACTTCCTGCACACGCTCTATGGAATGGCTCCTGTCATGTTTCGGTGCAATGACCAGCAATGAACGGGGCGCTATGCATGACAGTATCTCATCAAAATCTACCGGGATACGGTCTTCATGACCGGCAAAAAAGCCTAATCGCGGGAGCAGACCGTGCAACCCGTAGTAGTGCCTGATCCCTTCCGTTCTCTCATTGTCATTTCTAAACGAACTGAACGCGCTCATTACAGCAACTCCCTTTACCCGGCTATCCAGTGCAGCCGTAAATAATGCCACCGTGCCGCCCAGCGAATACCCTGCCAGGTATATTTTATTTGAATCAATGAATGGCATCCTGGTGCAGGCATCGCTGATAACGTTTCTTGTATCTGCCACCATCTTTCCCATTACCGACCAATGAGGATAACGATCATAAAAATGCAATGCTTCTTCTATACGCGTGCCAAAGCCCATCATATCCAATGCCAGCACTGCAAATCCCCGCTCTGTAAGATGGCGGATGGTAGAGGCGCCCTCCCTGTGATAACCGGAAGCATAGGCATACTTGTGCAGGTAGATCACCAAAGGCAGTTTCCCCACTACAGCATCTTTAACAACACTGCCTGCGGGAAAATAGATGTTACCCCATAGGTTATCTCCCAGCGCTGTATAGGGACCGATAGCCATTTTGTGTATGTTCCGGAGACCGGGCTCTTCTATTACTTCGTCCAGGTAATCATTAAGGTAAATACTGTTCCTTTTCAAAAAAGAGGATAATAATCCCCCTTCCGGGTGCACTCCCGGCGGTTCATCGCCCAGCAGCCAGCGGATCTTCCTGCGGATGCTGTCCTGTCCATTGGATAATTGGGCGGACGCTGCTTTTTTGCTGACCGGGAATTGCAGCGGGTTTATTTTATCTCCGCTTACCTGTTTCCACTTTTCAAATGAATAATCATAATACAATTTATTTTCCGGGGCTCTTTGAGAGCGACCAAAAATATAATCAAAGAAATCCAGGAAATCTTCCACATCCCTTGCCGCATGCTGATGGCGGCCCTGGCGCAACAGGATCGCAACCTTCTCCTCTGCTTTTAAAAAATGATATACTTTTTTTACTGACTGGTATGATAGACCGATACCCCAGGGATTGCCTTCATCCTCTGTAATGGCAGATACCATCATCAGTCCTCTGGGGGCTATCAGCGACATTAACGAGTTCTGATCCACAGGCAGCTTTTGCTCACTGCCAATAAACCAGGGCAACCGGGAACCAAACCAGCGAGGATTATATTCCAGCATTTTATCGAATGACCCGGGAGTAAACCGGTTATCAGACAACCGGAAAGTGTTTTCTCCACCGGTTCCCCCGCTGCTGCTCACTACTGCCTTTATCCGGCTGTCGAAGGCGGCTGCCATCAGCGATTGCTTCCCGTTGCGGGAGTGACCCGTTAATGCAATGCGGGCGGTATCCACTTCAGGTAATTGATGCAGGTAATCTACCACACGCGATGCGCCCCAGGCGCGCTTCATCAGCGTGGCAAAATCATAGCCCGCGAAAATTGCATCATAATCCTTTGTATCATCTTTGGCATCGGCGCCGGCATATACACAGCCTATATAGCCTCTCCGCACTGCCACCTGCGCCCATCCCCGGTGATTCCATTGCGTCATGAATACTGGGAGCCGCTTCTTCTGTGCGGAAGGGATCATCAATTCTACCGTCATCTTCGCCTGGTTGCCGGGACCGAAGCCCAGCTCCACCATCCGCAGCTTCACCCCGTCTTCCGTTTTTTCATGCAACACTTTTACATGAAAGGTTTTTGGTGCGGGAGGAACTGAGCCGGATATCCAGCGCTGGTATTGCTCACGGATCCACACCTGCTTTTGCCGCCACTGTGCCTGGTTTACCACGGGAATATTTTTGCCGCCTTCATCCAATACCAGCGGATCGGGAAGAAAAGGAATAGAGGGCAGTTGCTGAACGCTTATGGAATCTGCATTTGATTTTTGACCGGAGGCTGATAAATGAACCGATATTGTTATCAAGAATACAAATAAGGGCATCATTAAACTTTTGTGCATCATATCAGTAGTATATTATAATGGCTGATCAAAAATGGCTGGTCTTTTCTTTTAATATTTTTTGTGTCAGACAAAAAAGAAATAAAGAAGCACAGGAACCGCATTGTTTAGCCGGCAACATCATATTTCAGGAACAGGAAATCTGCCGGATTGGAAATGGTAAAAGGCAACGCTCCGTTTTTATCCACTTTCTTTGTCTCGGTCACTCCCGTTTTCACATTAGTGATCTTTATGGTTTTCCCCGCAAGAAATTTCAACTGTATTTTTTTTACTACCTCTTTATTATGCAGCTCTCTGAACAATAGCAAATAATTATTATTCACTCCATTTTCGCTGATCATCTGGAACCCGGACCAGGTTGCATTATCAGGCAGGTCGCCAACAGGAAAAGTATACGTCGTAAATATATTTTTCTGGTGTCTTTTAAAAAGCCTTATAAATTGCTTTAGCTCTTCAGTTCCTTCCGGGTCCAGATATTGGCCGCTCTGAAAGAAGCAAGGCACAAAAGGCAACCCCATGGCAAAACAATAAGAGTGGCTATGCCCGGGCGCATCACTGAGCTCACCGTTAACGCGCTTAGGATTTTGCAGCATCACCTGCAATTTGTTGCTGTTAAAATATTTAGACATTAACCAATGCTGCATGAGCACCTGGTAAGGCACCATTGCCAAATGCTCGGGTAATCCTTCCTGGATATTCTGGAAATAAATGCTTCCATACTCTTTGGAATAATACCATCCATAACGGGGGTCATCATATTCGGGGCATAATGTAAACTGTGTTTTCATGGGTGCATATTTCATTGCCGCCCGGTATTTACTGATGCGATCTTCGTAATCACTTTTGTTTACCAGGCTGTCATAGTCCACTTTCCAGGATATGAACCCCAACTCGTCAATATTCTTTTTTAGTTCCTCTACGGTAACATACCGCGCAGTAACCCATAATCCAAACCGGAGCTTATACTGGTCAGCCATTTGTTTTAAATCTTTCCAGCCGTTTTTGTAACGGGGACTGAAATCCCGGGCATCTTTCCAACCGTCAACTTTTTGCCATCCGCCATCAATCTGCATTACATCTATCCCTATGTTAGCCAGGGCCGGGATCTCTTTTTTCAAAAAATCTTTCTCGGTAAACTGTTGCCCCAAAGGGTTGGCAGGACCCCATGTATTGCTGAGAATGAACATATCCCGTTCAGGGAAAACAGGGTAACGTGCCCTGTCAAATTTCTTCAGCGCCATCTGCATACCATCATTGCTACCGTCCCATACAATGATCCAGGTAGCCCAGCATTCACGAAAACGATCAAAAAGGATCTCTTTCGCCGAAAGTCCCCATCCTGTTACACGCACACCTCCAGGCCCGGAATAGAAACTGCCCGTATAATGTGCAGGCTGGTTAACGCATTTTGGAGATTCTTTTACGACACAGACTCCGTGTGTCCCATGATCATATTCAACGCTTAAGCCACTCGCCCAATTGTTATCTTCAGTTTGAAATACCGGGTATCCGGTTACCATCCGTTCTTCAAGCATCAGCCGACTGGGGTCATGCCTTCCTCCGGGGTCATTATAATACCCCCAGTAACGGCGTTGATTTTCTTCCTTAAAGCTCAATGGCAGGAACTCGCTTCTGGGACCAGGAGTTGCTATCGTGTTTCCATAATATTCCACGCTTCCATCATCATCTTTTATCCTGCCTGCATTAAATCCTTCAAGCGCTTTCACCCGGAGCTGTGTCCGAACACCTGTTGCATCGGGGTATACCCAAATTACATGCTGTAACATTAGTTTTACTTCCGGATACCTTATAGTGGACACTACCTGGAGATGGCGATTGCTGAACCCCTCATCATCATGCTCACCAACAGCTATGTCTATCAACTCTGCTTTGGAGGAATCAGAAATGGCGCCGGGCAGATCCCAGTCGCACTTTATAGCTACAACCGGGCTGGAATATTCTTTTCCGGTCAATACATTTTTCAGGCTGACCGTTTGCAACCCTGCCCCATTCCATTGCCACACCCGTTCGACTTTTCCGGTAGATATTGTAATGTGGTTTTGTTTTACGATTACCGTTGCATTTCCAAAACGATATACAGAATCCCCGACATTCGTAGCCCAACTCACCCCGGTTGATAAAAAAAGCATTATCAATATCGCACCTATCTTTTTCATGTTTATTGATTGTTGTTTACAGAATACCCTGATAGCCGTATCAATACTATTCAGAAATAAAAAAAAGAATAAGGCTGTCTTTCTTTTAATATTTGTACTTTATACATTCAATTTGTTTTGAAAGATTATTTTCCAGAATTGCACCTTACTTACTATTCAGTATTTCCATAAAAAGCTTCGGGTTTTCACTTAATTGTTTGGAGTAATCTGCTGCCTTGTAAAAAGACCACATGCAATCCTTCAACGCCTCTTCGGGCTTATAACGCCTTCCGCGTTTCCATGCTGTACATATGGTGGATAGCTGAGCCTGGTCTTCCATGGCTACTCTTTCCAGGTAGGCTTCTACAGATGCTATATCATTTTTACGGGATTGAACAAAGTCCAGTAATTCATGCTGCCGGGTGTAGGTATAATTCATGAACCTGATGGTCAGCAGGAAATCTTCAAAATCGTCTTTGTTCCGGGTGACATTATCGCGTTTAGCTGTCAGCAGGTTGATCACCTCGCTCAACCGGTTTTGTACGCGCCTGTTCTTTGTAATGATCTCCCTGATCTCTTCTGCCGATGACCACGGAGAAAATTTCAGACTATCCACTTTCCCGCATGCTGCCTGGAAAGTACCTTCGTAAACAATTCTGAAAATGGTTTCCCAGTTGGCGTCATAATCGGCGCCAAAGTGATCTTTCACAAAAGCCGGGATGGCATCCATATAGTGGTAGTTCCCGTTATTGTTAAGGATCGCAGCGGCAATGGTATAGGTATCCCATTCACTATTTTGAAGATAACGGGTGGGCACCCAGTTTGACAGGACAATGCCAAGATTATTGGGATTACCTAATGCAGCATATACTTCCGCATAAGCATTCATATTATCGAACTGGGATGCTCCCACTCTTGCACTCCATTCACACCAGTGCACAGCGGGACAGGCCATCAATTTAAACCCATGATCGAGCACCCTGCCGGCAACGTCTTTTATTTTCGCTTTATCTGTTTCCCAATAATTCCAGTCCATGATCACAATATCTCTATCCAGCAATTCAAGCACTTCTTTTTCATGATACAAGGGAACATCACCCCAGATAATAGTTGTTTTGTCCATTGTTTTCAGAGAACGATTGAGCTTATTGATATAATCCGCCCAGATCTGAGCCTTTGATGCTGATGCAAGGGCTTTCTTCGACAGCTCGCCGGCGCCCCAGTTCACCTCATCGCACCCGATATGAAAATACCTTCCGGGGAAGATCGAAGCCAGCTCGGTATAAAGATCTTTCATCAAACTATAAGCATCTTCGCTTACAGGAGAAATGGCATTAAAATCTGCGCCCGGTGGCCCGTCGTTGAGATATTTATATTTCTCTGTTTCGGTAATATAACGGGAATGTCCAAACGATTCCACTTCCGGGATCAGCTCAATTCCTTTATCTGCCGCATAGCGTACGATCTTTTTTAGCTCTGCTGAAGTAAAAGCGCCTTCGCACATTTTCAGCTCAGGATGGGAGTTGAACCGGTAAGCCGATCCCTGGTCATCCGTCAGCCGTAAAATGATGGTATTAAAATTCCTGTCATGCAAAAAATCAATGAGGCGGAAATAATAGTCCATCGTTTCAACACCACGCGGGGCATCAATCATGAAGCCGCGGATCGTATGCGGGCGCTCATCAGGGGATTGAGTTTTGCAACTGAAGAATAATAACAGGACGATGGCGCTTATGAGTGTTTGCTTTCTTTTCATCAGATCATATTTTTTAATAAATCCCGCTGTGTGAAGCCCCGCTGTGCGAGGCGTCTTCGCCTCGCACGGTATTGTTGTCGCCTACTATGATGTAAGAGTGCTGCATGAGGTCAAAAATATATTTTAGGTTCTTGTTAACTCATGGTTTAAGTTTTTGTGAACTTTACCAATAATATAAGCATCCTACAATCAACAGTCTTCCTCTACCTTATTCAGGTTTCGGTGCTGCAAGGTTTTTTTCAGTTTTATAAAAAGGGCGCTTGTAACCTCCGGAAAGAACAGTCTTCTCTGGTTTTACCAAAGTGCTGCAGGCGACAAATAACGGTTTAGCGCCCTAAAGAACTTAATATATTTTGTAACGTCCAATTTTTAATACTTTTGCCTTGTTCTGGTCAAACAGAGCCAGGCTCTGCTGGCGAGCAACCTGGTAAGGGATAGCCAGAGCGACGAAGTTATATTGACCGGTAGATTTTGTCTGCCGGTTTTTTCTTTATATAACTTCCGAGCCTATGCCTTATAAAACGCACAAGGGCTCGCTATTAATTAACCCTCTTACGTAACGCTGTTCATTTCTCCACAAAAACCTTATGCGGGACAGCAGGTGCTTTCCTATTCTTACAATGGCTTTATTGGCGTTCATTCTGCTGCGGTACTCGTTATACTTCATAAGTATTGCCGGATCTTTGCGGATCAATATCCAACTACTTTCTATAAGAACCTCTTTTAAAAATGAGTTGCCCCGTTTGCTTATACCCCGTACTTTCGTTTTATCGTTACTGCTATAAATGTCCGGAACAAAGCCAACATAGTCGCACAAACTGTCAAATCTTTTAAACCGGTTAATATCTTCAATTTCTGTCTGAATAACCATTCCTGTAATCAGACCTACCCCATCAATACTTTGTAAATATCCCTGCACTTCTAAAAAGGGGGCTTGTTTTGACATTGCGCGTATAGCCATTGTTGTTTCTTTTAAAATATGACGTATTTGCAAGTATTGCCCTATTGCTATATCAACAGCGCGTTTTAAGGCAGGGAAATCAACATTCATTTCTTTTATTTTGTTGATATACCTGGTGCTCCAGCGCTCCTCTGCTGCTATCCGGATGCCATTATTCATCAACAAATGTTTGATGCGGTTTTTCCAACGGGTTTGATCCTGTACCAACCGGTAACGCTGTCTTACCAGTGTCCGGGCTGCCTGCATTTCCCTACCGGGTATGTAAATCCCTTTCAGTTCCCCTTTTGACAACTCCTGGCTTAACTTTCGTGCATCCCGTTTATCATCTTTTCTTTTACGGTCTTTATCGCTTGTAGGTATATCGGCCGCATTCACTACTATACATTCAATACCTAATGCCGTTAATGATCTTTGTATCTCAAATCCACAAAACCCGGCTTCATAAACCACTCTCAATTCAGCTCCCGGATAATGCTTTTCGAAATGCTTTTTTAATAATACTGTATCCGGATCCTGACTGAAGGTTGCTATCTCTATGCCATCCATTCTTGCGTTTACCTTCCAATTCGTCTTATGCACATCCAGACCACAGTTAATTACTTTCCCTGAAAAATTCAATTGCTTAACTTTACTCATGGTTCTTGATTTAAAGTGTGATTGATTTTTTGTCACTTCAAATTTCACTTATTTTCAAGAACCTGTTTTTTTAGCCTCAGCCTTACATACATAAGACCTCCGGCGACCCCGTTGTGTGAAGCGTCCTCGCTTCACACGTAAATAATGTAGCCTCCGGCTACGGCTGTGATCGCCGGAGGCGATAATACAGTGATGCGAAGCGAACCTGCCTGACGGTTTACCTGCCGTAGGCATGGCAGTCAGGGACGCTTCACATAGCAAAGTAACCTTATGGCATTTTCCTGACAAAAATGCGGCCGGAACTTTTAACAGCATCCACAGCGGATAGTGTCATTTTTAGTACAATGCTTGTTTCATTGGTGACCTGGGCAGTACGGTTGATCAATACCGTGCTGTCTTTAACGGTAACAAATTCATCAAGCGCCTTTTCACCGTCATACCACAGTTCAGTATGCGATACCTGCACGGCTGAGCCACTATGACTATTATCGACCGCTCTCGATTTGATCTTTATTTCATATTGTCCCGGAACAGGTATATAATGCGTAAGATTGATATTCATATCGATCTGACCATCCCTGAACATATCCGGCATCCAGGCATTCAGGGTCCGCCATTCGGATAACGGCTTTTTATCTTCTTCAAAAAGCTCCGGCGTATCTGTTATGTGGTATGCAGTAAGCGAACGGATGAGAGGCGCTGCTGCAGACTTTGTTATCTTAAGCCTGATTTTAGATACTGTTACATCTTTAAAAAAGTCTATTTTCTTTCTTCCCACAGAAGAACCCGAGCATAATAACTTCCATTCATTATCTATCCATCCTTCAATATGGTATGCCCTGATACGTTCTCCTTCCCGGTAATCTTCCATGGTGACAATATGGTTGACAGCAGTGGGGTTATCAAACGAAATAATGACTTCACTCCCTTTTATATCCGTAACGGATTTCAGGGGAGTCGAAAACCTTCTGTCAATTTCCTTTCCTAATTCAGCGAACCGGGCAACATCCCCGGCAGGTATTACGCCCAGGGTATCGGGTGTGGCATTCAGCAACATTACCGCGCCGCGGCCGGCAGACCGGTAGTATATTTTCACCAGCTCGTTTACACTGCGGCGCTTTGCTTCGTTGGCAGGAGACCAGAACCAGTTATGGTTATACAGTGTTGCATCACATTCAAGGGGCGCCCATGCATCTCCGTCGGGATCTCCGTGAACAGCAATGGCTACCCCTGTTTGCAGGTCGGCGCTGCTCAGGCTGTTCCAGGCAGGATACGGCGCATAGCCTTCTTCATTACCCGACCAACGTATGGAGGCCTGCGGGCTCTGAAAGATCACGGCTTCTTTGGCATGCGCTTCCAGGATGTCTTTCACATCAATCACACAGTTACCGTCGAACCATACTTCCGTCATCGTTCCATAGTTGGTGAGCAGTTCGGTGAGCTGCTGCCTGTATATCTTATTATAGGCTTCCTGTTTGGAGGGATCGCTTGTCCGGCCACCGCTGCCAAGTCCTGCACCCCACTTGTCGTCGCCCGGGTACAGGTATATGCCCAACCTTAAGCCATACTTTTTACAGGATGCTGAAACTTCAGCTACAAGGTCTCCTTTGCCTTCTTTCCAGGGAATATGCTTTACATTATAATCTGTTGTTTCTGTAGGCCACCAGCAAAAGCCGCCTACATGCTTGGCTACAAAGATGATCTGCTTAGCGCCGAAAGACTGTGCTGTTTTGCACCAGTCATCGGTGTTGATCTTATATGGATTGACCCTTGAAAGATCGGTGCTGAAATTATCGTATTCCCTTCCCTGCCAGGTAGCCATTCCAAAGTGAATGAACATGCTGCGTTCCTGTTCCTGCCATGCATACTGCTGCGGGGAAGGCTTTGCCAGGTGAGCTTCCTGTTCGGGCTGTTTTGCTGAACAGGCTTGCAGGAATACAAAAAATAAAAAGGGAATACAGCGCTGCATAATAAAATGATTCATAATGTAAGTTTGTTTATTTGTTTCAATAATCCAGGATTGGGCATTTTCCTGTTTACGGGGGTGTCTTTGTTAAACCTATAAGGTTTGCCGGGCAGCATTGCAGCGCTGCAAACCTTATAGGTTTTGATTCCCGCTGTGCGAAGCGTCCTCGCTCCACATCCTGCTGTGCGAGGCGTCTTCGCCTCGCACAGTGTTGTTGTCGTCTCCGGCGACCTCCGTACGTCGCCGGAGACAACGGGAAAAACATGCTAAGCGAAGACGCTTAGCGCAGCAAAGTTCAGCCCCGGCAAAGTATCAATTACCAAAGTGAACGAATATACCGTATTGCATTGCCTCCCGCTATCCTGATTTTTTAAGGCTCCCGTTAAAATTCTGCCCAATCGCGCCTGAGGTCAAAGGCAAAGCCGGGTGATCCACCCTTTCTTCCCCTGCAAACCAGCGTATGGACCAAAGATCCTCTTACGTCAATACGGGTTGCCGTACTTAGGAGGTTCTGTGTTCCGGCTTCATAGATCCGGATCGTGAAGTAGGTTGGAACGGCATTTCCTTTGGATGTGGGAACATCTAAAAGCTTATAATCTGAAATGGACCCGGGATCAATATTCTCGAACAATTTAACTTCCGGTTTGGGCTGGGGTGAGGTAACAAGATCGTCTAACTGAAAAGTAATATCAATATTACCACTATTCGGGCTTAAATTGGCTACCCGGATTTTGGCCTTGTCTAAATCGGGTTGCGACAGATCATCTTCAGCTAAAATTAGGCTGGAAGAGGTTGGCACATCATCGCCCTTTAAGAACAACGTATAGCTTTTATCTTTCACTAACTGCAGATCGGCGCTTACAAAAGCGAGGTTATCATCCAAACTCACAAATGAAGCCTTCCTTGAGCCTGATTGCACAACATAATAAATAGTAGCGCCTCCGTAATTAATAAACGAAGAGGTTGGAAGGTTGAGCGTAAGGTTGAAGGTATCCAGGTAAAACTTAACCTTAGCCTTATCCGGGAAACCATTGATCACCCTTAAGTTTGTGGCATCAAAATTTTCAAATGTCACCGAAGGTTTTTTGCACCCGGTCGTCAAAAATATCAACAGGGATACAACGGACAGGGTAACTGAACAAACAGTATTTATTTTCTTATTAAAGCGTTTCATATTCTTTTTTTTACATTGAATAAATTAATGCCCCGCATTTTGTTCCCACCCGTTCAGCGAGATCTCCGTTATCGGGATATCCCATAAATAAAACTTCTTGTCTAACCCGTTGTCGCGGATATTTATATTTGATTCGGCTATTTTCTCTTCCATATTGTCCCACCTGATCAGGCAGAATCTTCTTTTACCTTCTGTGACCATTTCATTTGCCATTTCAGCCATTACAGCTTCCCTGAACTCAGCCCGGGAAAGGTTTGTGATATCGGGTAAAACCGTACCATCCGTTTTATGATCCCCCGGTCTTGCCCTGTACCTTACCTGGTTGAGCTGGTCGTATGCTTCGGCAGTGGGGCCTCCGTTCGCTTCGTTCTCTGCTTCTGCAAAAAGCAATTTTATTTCTGCCAGCCGGTACAAAGGCCAATTGGTAAGATGGTCTTGCCAGTAAGCAGTAGAAGGATAGATCTTCTGATATTTCGTCATGCCCCACTGGGTGGAATCAGGCTGGGACACTTTGGTCCACCCATTGGTAAAGGAATAACCACCTACATTCCATTGATAACGGGTATCCCTGCTGTCCTGCTTTCTAAGCCAGGCTATTTGTGCTACGAGACTCCGTTGTCCTCCACCATTTGCCGGACCAACGGGTGTAACACCGAAAATATAGGGAAAAGTAGATCCTTTGCCGGGGCCAAATTCTACATCCAGGATAAATTCCCTGTTTTTAACATCCGAAGAATTATCCGTCCATAATTTGCTATAGCTTGGTTCCAGCACATACACACCTTTTGTTTCCAGGGCAAGCACTTCCTTAAACTTATCTCTTGCCATCGCCCAGTATTTAGGATCGCCGGGCACCATCTCGCCCTGTGAAGATCTTCTCCAGCCCGCCAGCGTGATGTACACTTCACCCATGAATGCTTTAACAGCCCCCAGCGTAAATCTTCCGCCCTGCCCGGTCTCGGGTAGCTTATTATCCGCAAATTCTATATCCGGCAATATGACCGAATCATAAATTTCCTGTGCAGGGCTTCTCGGTATTTTAAGCACCGTTTCAACAGTAGGTGTTAACCGCAAAGGGAGATCCCCATACAGCCTTACCAGCCAAAAATAATAGTACGCCCTGATGGCCCTCGCCTCCGCCAGTTTAACCTGCGTCCATGGATTGTTAGCAGCATCCATTTTTTCGAGTGTAGCGATCAGGTAGTTGGCTGCATTTACTCCCTGCCAGAAACGGGGCCAGATAAGCGGTAAATTAGCGTATGTTGGCGCCGTAAATTCGAACCAACCACCCGCTCTTTCAACATCTGAATGACCATTGAGAGTAAGTGCATAATAATAACCAAACATTTCCATGCTCTGCATGGGATTATAACATCCCAACAGCGCCACATCTGCCTCGGCGGAAGTAGTAGGAAAATTTTGCGGGGTTAAAAAGGAATAAGGAACTTCCTCCAGCACTTTTTTGCATCCTGTGAAACTGAGGGATACAAGCAAAGCGCATATAGCGATTAATATTTTTTTCATGTCTGAAATTTGAAGAATTTTAAAAATCAACGTTCAACCCGAGCGTGTATATTTTATTGCGCGGATACCCGCTGACGTCAGATCCTGCAGTAATGATGGAATTTAACGTATTAATTTCCGGATCATAGCCCGTATAACGGGTGAAGGTGAGTAAATTCTGAGCGCTTATATAAACCCGCAGCCTCTTGACAGGGGATCTTTTTATCCGGTCAACCGGGAGGTTGTAGGCAAGCACAACATTCTTCAACCGGAGATATGACCCGTCTTCCACCACGTAGGAGGAACTGTAAGTGAATTCATTGTTGAGTCCGCTCCATCTCGGCGCATTTGTTTGAGGAGCCTGGCTTGTCCAGCGGTTGAAGATCGAAACAAGACCGCCCTGGTAAGGATAAGGCGTCTCAAGCATGGTTTTTTGTGCATTGAGGATATCATTCCCATAGGAATAGGTAAACAAAGCGCTCAGCTCAAAAGGCCCGTACCTGAAATCGTTGCTGAACCCGCCGAAAAATTTGGGATTACCATTCCCGATAACGGTCCTGTCAAGCGCGGTTATCTGATTATCAGGCTTGCCATCGGGACCGCTGATATCCTTGTATTTTCTTTCGCCCAGCATGGTAGGCATAGAAATATGAATAGGGGCTGCTGCCAGCTCTTCCGAGGTATTAACGATCCCGTCATATACATACCCAAACATGGCACCGAGCGATTGACCAACCCTTACCACATAGGCATCTCCCAGGCGGTCGGCTTTGCCTATATAAAATTCTGTTTGACCATCGTTTAACCGCAGCACTTTGCTGACATTAGAAGCGATATTAAAATTGGTGCTCCAACCGAATTTACCCTTAAGGTTAACAGTATTCAAAGCAAGCTCGAAGCCTTTCACCTGGATGTCTCCCACATTTCTCAATACGGAAGTAAACCCCGAATACTGTGACAAGGGCGCATTCAACAAAAGATCCTGCGATTTCTTATTATATACTTCCGCGGTAATTAAAACCCGGTCTTTCAGGATACCCAGGTCAACGGCTATATTAGACTGGATCGTGGTTTCCCATCGCAGATCGGCATTACCGAGCTGGGTAGGTCCGAATCCAACGGCAGTACGATCGTCCACCACCACAGGGAAACCGGGATAAAAAGTTCCATAAGTTGTATAAGATGAATAAGACGGTACGGATTCATTTCCTGTTTTACCCCAGGTAGCCCTGAGCTTTAAGGTGGAAATCGCAGGAAGCGCCTTCATAAAGTTTTCCTGGTCAATTTTCCAGGCAAGGCCTACCGAAGGGAAATAGCCCCATTTGTTTTTCGGGAACTTTGAGCTCCCGTCGGCCCTCATGCTTGCTGTCAAAAGATATTTATCAAGAAAACCATAGTTAACTCTTCCCAGGTAACTTACTATCCCGCTTTTTGCCCGGTTGGTTTCTGGCGGCAGGATCCTGTTCGCCACACCCAGGTTATCGTATCCCATTGACTGAATGGGAAAGCCCTGCGCACTCATAGAATAGCTTGCTCTAACCGCGGTTTGGACGGTGAATCCTGCTAACGCATTCAATGAATGATTTCCTATATTTTTTTTATAGTTCAGGGTATTCTCATTTAATAAACCAATATAGTCTCCGCCGCTCTGTCCTCCTGCCCCTTGTGTGTTGGCCCCGGAAGACGATTCTGTGGGATAAAAGTAGTGTGTCGTATAAGGCGCATACGTTACTCCTCCTGCAAGCTTTAACACCAGGTCCTCAGCCAGTGTTATATCAAAGCTGGAATTAAACATGGCCTGGTTATTCAATGACTTGATTTGCCTGAGCATTAGATCCACGTATGGGTCCCTGCCATTTGCTCCTCCGGGCCCGCCTAATATGGCCAGGTAATTATTTAAGTCTGTTCCCGCAGGCCTGTAGGGGCTTACTTTTACCGCAGAATAGGTTATTCCGCCGGAACCTGTTACCGGCGGGCCTGACTGGTCGGTTCGGGAAAGATAGATGATGGTGTGGTTTGACACGCGTTTCGAGATCCTGGCAATGGTACTGATCCTGGCAGTATATCTTTTAAAATTGGTACCTATGGCAATGCCATCCTGCCCGGTATATCCGACAGAGCCGGAGATCCTGAGGTTTTCAGATCCTCCCGTAAACGAGACATTATGATTTTGCATGGGCGCTATTCTGTAGATCTTATCCTGCCAGTCTGTGCTGGTGGAATCTTTATAATCCGGCCAGTTGTAAAACACCGTGTCTCCTATACCCGATCCCTTGGGATTGGACAGCATATAATGCTGCACTTCGGCGTATTGCAGTGTATTCATTACGTCCCGTTTTACGCCCAGCGCCTGAATGCTGTAATACCCGTCATAGCTAACGCTGAACTTCCCTGCTTTCCCTGATTTGGTGGTAATAATGATTACACCATTGGCGCCCCTGGAACCATAGATGGCGGTAGCAGAAGCGTCCTTTAATATTTCTACAGATTCTACATCATTGGGATTGATGTTGTTATTGGACCCTCCCAATTGAGGAAATCCGTCAATCACATATAAGGGTTCGTTGCTTGCAGAAATGGAAGAGCCGGCCCGCACAAGAATGCTTACATTAGATCCCGGCGCACCATCATTGGATGTCACCTGTACCCCCGCGGCCCTGCCCTGTAAAGCAGTGTTTAAAGACATCTCCGGGCTTTTTACGATATCTGCTGATCTTACGGTGGCAACAGAGCCTGTTAAGTCTCTCCGTTTCATCTGCCCGTAACCAACCACTACCACCTGGTCCATATCCGCAACTTTGGCCTTCATCACTATATTGATATTCCTCCGGTTACCGATCAAAACTTCCTGCTGCTCATAGCTTACATGAGAAAACACCAGCGTTCCCTTCAGTTCCGACAACCGGAGCGTATAATTTCCGTTGGCGTCAGTGGTCGCGCCTAACTGCGAGCCTTTCAGTCCTACACTCACACCGGACAGCATATCACCGTCTTCATTAGAAATAGTGCCCGTTACATCAATCAAAGAATCCTGCTGAGCTATAGCCGGACTGTTTATTTTTTCAGGCTTAGGTTTTATTACAACCGTTTTTTCTACAATACTCCAGCTCAGGGGTTGCTGACTGAAAAGAAGTTCCAGCACAGTCGGCAGCTCAGCATCTTTTACAGACAGCGTAACAAGCTGCGCTTTGCCGAGGATTTCATAGGTATAAAGAAATCCATATCCCGTTTGCTTTTTGATGTCCCGGAATACCTTTTCCAGTTTCGCATTTTTGGCAGAAAGCGTGACCTTTTGCGAGAAGCCGGCGGCGCTGAGGGCAAGCGAGCCGCAGAGCAATAAAATGGCCGTGAAGTTCATTATCAACAGCAGTTTTTTGGTGAGCCCCCGCGTTTGCGGACAGGCAATAGCTTTTAAAGCCATAACTTTGTTTTAGTTTGGGTTTGACAATATGATACAATGCTTCGAGGCTTGTTTTCAAGGGTTAGCCTGAACGTTCAGCAGGGATGCCGGTACAAGCGGTGTCCCTGTTTTCATTCGGCCGGAAAATGAATGATTTGGTGAACTTTCAACAGTATAGCTAACGGCTCTTCTATGGTAATACGATGATTTTCTTTCCTTCTATTTTTACGTGTAATACCCCCGTGTTCTCCAGCATCTCAAATACCTTCGATGCTTCCACGTTGCGCGAAATATCTCCGCCGAAATGCTGCTCCACGGGCTTTCCCCGGAATTCCAGCTCCACATCATACCAGCGTGCAATTTCCCGGAGCGTTTCTTCCGTACCCGTGCCCTGGAATATGAACCTCCCTTTCTTCCATGCCATAACCGCTTCCAGGTCTACATCACTATCTACTTTTATTCCGTTCTTTACCTGTGCCTGCTGACCGGGCTTGAGGATATTACCCGATGCGTTTTTTGTGACGGACACGCTTCCTTCCAGCAGCGTTACCCGTATTTCATTTTCTTCATCATACGCCTTAATGTTAAAGTGTGTTCCGAGCACCCGGGTTTCCATTTCCCCTTTGGTTACGATGAACGGCTTTTGCACATCATGCGCCACTTCAAAATAGGCTTCACCGTCAATACTCACTCTTCGTTCTTTGCCGGTAAAGGTTACCGGGTATGTCACCGACGATCCTGCGTTTAGCCATACCCGTGAGCCGTCTGAGAATGTCATATCTACCGGGCGGCTGCCTTTGGGGTTATATAAAGTATTATAGATCGTTTCCGTTGTCGTTCCTCTGTAAGCAATTTTACCATCCTCCAGCTTTACCAGCTTTACGTTGTCTTCCAAGGCAAGTTGGCCTTTAGTTGTGCTATCCAGGTAAACGCTGGTGCCATTGGCAAGCCGGATCATTGCACGATTGCTCGCCGGCGGTTTCACATCGGCTGCGGGCTGTTGTACAATATCTTTTACTGTATCATCCGGGCGGTTGCCGCGCTGGCTGATAAAATAGCCGGTTACGAAAATCAGCACGGCGGCAGCGGTGGCGGGGATCCACCGGCGGATGTTGCGAACAGGTATTTCCTTTTGAGGAATAACATCTTCCTGCGGCAATAAATTTTTGAGCCGCTGCATAAAGTCGGGCGCAACACGCTGCGGCAGATCCGGATTGGACCGGAGCGCTTCATTATAGGCTTCCAGCACCTGGTACGCGTCGGCGGCAGGTGCTGTTTCCAGGAATTTCATCCAACTATTTAAGAGTGTTGGCTCAACATCGCCTTTAGCGATCATTCCCGCGGTTTGGATGGCTTTTTCGGTTGTCATGTAAATTATGAGCGTGTGGATATAAGACGGATGAGGGTAGCGAAAGAGGAGAAATTTTTTTACGATTTTAACCAGAGCACTAAAAATATACCCATCACACCCAGCCATTCGCCATGCTCTTTAAGATAGTTTTTAATAGCGACGTTTGCTGTATATAATCTTTTTTTGACAGCGTCCTTACTGATAGAAAGCTTTTCGGCGATCTCATCGAGGGAAAGATCCTTTTCCGTGCTGAGTGCAAATACTTCCCGCAATTTAGGAGTAAGGTTGTCAATGGCTTTTTGAGCCGTAGTATTGTAATGTGCATACTGCAAAAGATCTTCCGGCCCGGTCGCCGGCGTAGCAGGATCTTTCATTTCGGCATACCTTTCCTGGAACCTTCGTTTCGCCTGCTGGCGGCGCAACAGGTCAATCACCCTGGTTTTTGCCATGCGGAACAAATACCGGTCAAAAGAACGGATGGCGATCAGCGTTTCACGCTTCTCCCATATTTTTAAAAATATATCCTGGATGATATCTTCCGTTTCGACTTTGTATTGCGTTGCAAAAGGGAATAGAAAATTAGAAAGGAGCGGCAGATATTTTTCAAATAATTGTACGTAGGCCTGTATATTGCCGTCTGACACCTGTTGCAGCAGCAACCTGTCATCAGCAAGCCTGTCTGTATGTATATAAACCGGGCGCATAGCAGTGTAATAAAAAAGTATTGCCGAAACCTCCTCTTTAGTCCTGTTCACACGTCTTTATATAGAGCGATGTGGTAGAAAACCTGAAAATAGACAACGAAATGAGGTTTCCTGCTGCTAAGCATTTGCTCGTTAAAGAAAACGGAAATTAGTGTTTTATAGCAAAAAGGTAAAATAAATACAACCCTTTTAAAAAAATTTCGTGACTGATCACATCAGGGTTACGGGCAGGATCTTGTTGCCCGCGTCCAACGTATCGGGCAATCGCAGTCAAGCAGCAATAAGGAGAGCCGCCATTACAATATCTGCCGGCATGCTTCTGCATTGATCCATCAAAGTTGCCAGGTTGAGTTTGTAGTTTGTTATGCCAGTTTGGTACCCCGCCTGAAAGGGTATTCAATCCAATCAAATGACCCTGTAAATCCCACTGTTTGCAGGCTTTTTCAAAAAAGTCGGTTAAAATTTGGGCGATGTGTGTAAAAAATACGCTATTTTTAAGCCTTTCATAGGATAAGGTTTAATGGTTAAAAACCATTGTTTCCCCTGTTTCTACAGGGGATTTATATTTTAAGAAAAAAATTGGGCATTCTTAATTTTCAGGGGGAGCTCCGGGGTCAACGCCGTTCAGCCAGGCTGCGTCAATTATGAACACTATGCGCCCGTTTACCATTAGTTGTATATGCTGCACGCGAAAATTGTCCTGCGCCGGCTTTTTTAAAACAATATGGGAGTAATTTCTATTGAAAAATATCAACGAAAAACGCGCTACGGCATGAAAATCAGTAAAAATACGGTGCAGTAAAGCCATCAATCTTGTTGACCTAACTCAAATAAAACTTCCAACAACAGTAGAAACTGCAACGCAGGTTTTGAACAGGCATTCGTTAATTTACGATGTACATAACCGCAGGATATCATCATATTGATACAGTGTTTATTAGTTTCCCCTTATACAGTGTAAGGAATATTGCTAATGATATGCTTTTTATACGATCAACACCCAAAAGTGCCGCTCGTATTTTCCCTATACTGTAGTGCCGGCGCCACAAAACTACAAGTGTTGCTACTGTTTTTTTTTCAAAACATGTATCCTTTCTTTGTGTAACAAATCCAATGATCCAAATCCGAATCCAAGTCCTTAATATCCGAATCCATGAAGAACCGAATCCTTTGATAAACCGTTTGTAAATCCAAAAACCTCGAGAAACAACCCAATCCTGTGAATAAACCGATCAACGATCCGTCCATGGAAAACCAGCCAGTCCTGTGAAAACCGAAACATCCAATGACTATTGAAAAATCTGTCCATTGAAAAACCTGAAATCCGTCCGTGAAAAATCTATCCGTGAAAGACCACAAGATCTTATGAGAAACCGAAGCAAATCCGATACCTTGTAAAAACAGCAGTGTATTAACCGTCCAAGTAAAACATTGCGTGAATTGCAACAGAAAATGAATGTGTGACAACACACAACAACTATTCCCGGGCCTTATTCCCTTACAACCTCCCGAAGTTATTGTCATTTTCTGTTGCTTTTTTTATTTCCCCGCGGTCAGGCGCCCCCCACCATCATTTTTTTCAAAAAGCATACAGGTCAGCAGTTCCTTTTATCCTTTAAAAGAAATAGTTTGCATATTAATGGAACATAACTTGCAACTACATTTTCATGCTGCCCCTACACAATAAAATCAAAAAAGCAACAGCCACCCCCAAAGGAAAGATCATAACAGGAGTTGTGCTGCTGTTATTCTCCGGCGGTATAGCCATAACTGTGATCTACTGGAATATGATCAAAAAAAGCTTTATACGCAATAAGGTGAAAACTACCGTACAGGAAAAAAGCAACAGGCTTTACGATATACATTATGATGACATGGAAATGGATGAAGTATCGGGTAATCTGCAGATCAGCAATATGAAGCTTCATTATGATTCAGCCCAAAGCAAATTGCTTGAGGAACAAAACCAGGAGCCACCCATACTATTTCAAATTGAAATCCCTTTGATCAGCATAACCGGGGTAAAAACTCCACAGGCGCTGCTCAACAGGCAAATTTCAGGAACAAAACTGCATATAAGCAATCCTGTCATTAATATAATATATACACGTAAGGGACAGGATTCTTCCAAAAGTATCCCTACCGAAGCGGTATATAAGCAGATCCTGGGCGAGCTCAGTCAGATTAAAATTGATACCCTGCTTATCAGCAATGCGCATATAATCACCCATGATCTGAAAACGGGCAGGCAACAACTGAAGTTATCGGGTGTTCATATTCAGTTGCGTGATCTTGTAATTGACAGCACTTCCAACAACGACCCAACCCGGCTAATGTTCGCGAAACACCTTGATATTCAATGTGGCAAATTATCCTGGGCAACACCGAATAAATCGTACAGCTTTTCCATCGACAGCATACAATTGATATCGGATCAGCAAATGGCTGCTGCCAAAAGCTTTAAAATCATTCCTGCACTGGGCGAAGAAGCTTTCGCAAAGAAAAAAGGAGTGCAGGCAGACTGGTTTAAAATTGATCTGAATAATATAACGATAAGCCAGCTCAATTTCCATGAATTGCTCAGGGAAAATATTCTTGCCGGCAATGTTATGCTTTCCCGGTCATCTATAAAAATTTACAAGGATATGACCTTGCCGCCCGATGGTAAAAGCAGGATAGGCACTTACCCTCAGCAGCGCATCGCCCAAATACCCATACCCATTGAGCTGAAAACACTGCAGTTGAAAAACACTTATCTTGAATACAAGGAAAAAGGACGCATCGTTCAAAAAACAGGCAGGGTCATTTTTAAAAACCTGAACGGAACATTTCATAATATCAGCAATAAAAAGTCGGCTATTGCAAAAAACAACCTGCTTACCGCCGACCTCAACGCTGTTTTCCTGCACAAATACCCCGTAAAAACGCAATGGAAGTTTTATTTATCCAATCCCAAAGGAAGATTTGATGTAAAAGGTCAGTTGGGCGCTTTAGACGCCAGGGATGCGAATGAGATCATTGTTCCGCTGGGGGGTGCCAGAGTTGACAAAGGAAAACTGGATGCCTTAAGCTTCGATTTAAAAGCAGATGATTATGGCATGGAAGGCAGCGTAAAAATATTGTACAAAGACCTCAAAGTATCCGTATTAAAGAAGGACGAAGCAACCCGGGAACTGAAAAAAAGGAAACTGGCAAGCGTGGGCGTTAATCTGCTGGTAAAAAACAACAACCCTTCCGGTAATAAGCCACCCCGCATTGCCAACATTCATTTTGAGAGAGATACTACAAGGTCCATGTTCCATATGTCATGGAAAACATTGATGAAGGGAATCAAAGAAACAGCGATGTCCAATTGATTCCCCCCGCCTCACATAAAACGATACGATGCTCTTAGTGAAAGACTCAGGTTTCTGTCTTTCGGTGCTTCATACATTGTTTCTGTTTTATTAATGTTGGTAACACCGGGAATAGCTTTTACTTCTACCCCAAATTTCCTGTTGATCTGGTAACCCGCACCTAATACTATGCCCAGGTCAAACGATTTATATCCTTCTTTGGCATTATAGGTATCACCGTTCCGTTTATCTTTTGCGGTTAATAAAAGACCGGGTTGTAATCCTGCTTCCGCAAAAAAACCCCTGTTAATATCCGCCCTGTATTTTGCAGTTACCGGGATCCGCAGGTAATTTAACCTGAGGGAGGCAGCACTGTTTCCGCTGCTGCCACCGGGTTCATACCCGTACGCCTCGTATTTGCTCCCTTCCATGCTGAAAAGTATGCCGGCATCTGCAACGATCTTGCGATCTGGCCGGGAAATGTTCATCCTCGCCCCTATCAAAAATCCTGGAAGAAATCCTTTATAGCTTTCACTCTCTCCCGTAATGGTCGAAAAGTTCAAACCCGCCACAAAAGCAGCGTCTATTGCCATTTTTACCTTCTTTTTATTTTCTTTCCTGGGATCTTCGTTATAAGCTTCTATGGCACGCCTTAATGCACCACTGGCATCATTGGGATCCAAAGGCAAACTGAATTGTGCGTAAGTGTTGATAATGCCGGTGCATAAACCGGCCAACAGAATGATCCTTTTCATTGTAGTTGTATTAAAATTTGAAAATTATTGATTGCTTTTTACCGTGAAGTTTTTACCGGTATCGTTAGCAGGAGCCTGAGCCTGGACAAACCGGATTGCCAGGTCTTTAAATGAACGCCGCGCCACCATCAACTGCAGATCGCGGTACAGGCAACCTGGGGATCCACCTTTGCCGAATGGGAACGGAAACCTTACCCGGCTTACCGGCAGAACCGGCGCAGCCTGTAATGAGTTAAACAGCTCCAGCGCATAATGATAACAGTTATACCTGTTAAGGTGGTATTTTTTCTTCGACAGTTCCAGGGCCTTATTTACCAGGAACCGGTACTCCGCTATATTTAGCATTCGTGTTACAGATACGTCGTATTGCTTGTTGCTGTTATCTACCAGCCTGCCCCTTACCTTCCTGAATAAAACACAGGTTATTGCCTTTTTTGGATAGAAGCCCCATATAAAACGCTCTCTGAAAAGTGTATTGCTATCAGTACGCTCTAATATGATAAATACATGCCCCGGTTCTCCCCTGAAAAACACTTTGCCCGGGCGGCTGTTATCGGGTACATCGGCACATACGCTTATGCTGTACGTTGTATCGCCCGCCGGCAAAGCTTTTATACCCGTAACAACCCAAAACAGGGCCACCATTATGCTGCAGAGAATATTTACTGGTTTCATGCTTTTTGTTTTTCAACCAATGGGGCTACCTGCAGGTTACTGTAGCGTAAGGATGACTTCTTTCAAAAGAGCTTTCTGCCTCCGCACTACAGGCTTCCATTTGTTCAATAATATCCCCGCCCAACCTGGCCGTACAGGTACGGCATCGTTCTGTTTCGGGGATTTCTTTTCCGCAGGATATGGCAAGTACGGCTGTAATGCAGGTAACTACAAGAGCCTGTTGCTTTTTTTTAGTTGTCATTTTGTTTAAGTTTAAGTGATGAATAATGCTGTTTCAAGCCGATCAGCCCTTCAAAACTATCCAGTACAAGCAGGGGATACAATCCCTGAAACAACTGGTTTCATTGCCAGAAAATACCTGAATGGAGGGATATAAAGCCCGGGAGGCAAATGGTATTTTTAGCGTATTTATATCTTTTTATACTGATATTCCTTTGCTATGAATTATCTTCTACAAACAGTAGCCGCGGTGTTACTGATCCTGTATGCGCCGGTTGCAAGAAGTCAGCCTTCAGATCCCGTTGCGGACAGCTTACTGAAAAGCCTTTCGGCAGCAACAGAGGATACCGCTAAAGTACACACCTATATAGAGCTTGGATATACATTGAATGCATACGACCCTGACCGGGCGCTGAATTATGCATCAGAAGGAATGGCGCTCAGTAAAAGAATTGGATTCAATGCCGGCACCGCAGAACTCGCATACGTTTTAAGCGATACATGGCTCAATTTAGGAAACTATGAAAAAGCTAAATCCATGCTTGATGAATCGGAACGTATGTATTCTTCTCCCGAAAATTCAGCCAAGCTCGGAAAAATTTATAACGCAAGGGGAAACTGGTATTATATGCAGAGTGATATGTGGAATGCATCTCATTACTATTCAAAAGCAGTCGATATTTTTCAGCAATTGAAGGATACTGTGAGAATTATCATTCCCTATCAAAACCTGATCGCATCGCTGGGAGAAACCAAAAATTATGAGAGGGCTATTTCACTCAGCAAAAAATTACTCAAAACACTGGAAGACAGGAAGGACAGCCTGAGAATGGCTGCCACTTATCAACACCTGATCATTAACTATCTTGCTTTACAAAACCCCGACGAAGCCTATGCTTACATCCCTCCCCTCCTGTCTTTTGCTGAAACTACACTGGAATACAATATTAAATCAGAAGCATACAACATAGCAGGTAAGTATTATGTAGAAAAAAAGCAGTATGACACGGCCATATCGTATTATAAGAAAGCGATTGCTACAGCTTTGAAGGACAACTACCAGACTTCATTGTATAATCTTTCTATTGGTGAGGCTTATTTACGGAAAGGAGATCTTTCAAATGCCGGGCAACATTTGCAACTTGCCGAACAACAGTCGCAAAAAGCCAATAGCCGGGATATATTTTACCGGGTTAGCGAGGTGTGGAGCGAATATTACGAAAGGAAAAAGGACTACAGGAATGCATTTACTTACCTGCAGGAGTTTACTAAACTCAATGACAGCTTCCTGGTAGCAGAAACAAGACAATACGCAGCTCAATTGGAAGCAGTGTACGAAAACAATAAAAAAGAAACCGAGATAAGGACACTGAAAACTGAACAGCTTGAAAAAACCGAGGCAATCAGGCACAGGAATAATATTCTGTATGTAGCAGGCGGCTTCTTGTTGCTGGCAGCAATAGCATTGGTACTGCAAATACAAAACGCCCGCAACAAACGCAGGTTGCTTGAACAGGAAAAGCAATTGCAATCGGAGAAAATACTTGCGCTTCAAAGAGAACAACAGGTCAGCTCATTGCAATCCATGATAACGGGACAGGAAACAGAACGCACCCGTATAGCCAGGGATCTTCACGACGGATTGGGAGGCGTATTTTCTACCGTAAAAATGTATTTCAGCAGCCTGCAACACGAGAACCCGGGACTGGCGCAATCCCCGTTATTTGTAAAGAGCTTTGAAATGGTAGACAATGCTTCCGGCGAGCTAAGGCGCATTGCTCATAACCTGATGCCTGAAGTGTTGATGAAACTGGGATTGATCAACGCCATACAGGATATGTGCAACAGCATACAGGCAGGAAGATTGCTCAGGATTTCGTTACAGGCCTACAGTATGGAAAAAAGATTGAACAACAACATCGAGATCATGCTTTACAGGATCATCCAGGAACTGCTCAACAACATCATTAAACATGCAGAAGCATCTGAGGTTATCATACAATTCAACAGGCACAGCGACAGGCTTACTATTACCATTGAAGATAATGGAAAAGGATTTGATGTAGAACAGGCAACTTCTGCAAATCATGCCGGCATTGACACAGTAAAAAGCAGGGTAAACTACCTGAACGGAGAAATGAGCATTGAATCCAACAAAAACGTAGGCACCACTGTTATCATGGAATTTATGATGAATCATCTTGAATAAGTTCTGTTTCCTGCCATGAAAACAGAAAGAATTTCAGTTTGTTTTTTCTCAATAAGCGCTTTTGTATATTCGTACTATGGTAAACGTTCTGGTAATTGATGATCATCCGCTGGTGACAGGTGGCATTTCTGTAATGCTACAGAACAGGCAGGACATCGCGGTATCAGGATCTGCCCAAACCGCCAGGGAAGCATTATCACTTCTTGAAAAAAACAGTTATGATATCATCCTGCTTGATATAAGCCTGCCCGATATGGATGGGCTTTCGCTTTGCCGGGAAATAAGAAAACAGGATAAAACGATAAAAATAATCGGGCTCACTTCCACCAACGAAACCGGTATTATTACACAACTGCTTCGCGAAGGAGCCAACGGATTTTTGCTTAAGAACATGGATAGAACAGAACTGCTGGAAGCGGTTTTCCAGACATTAAAAGGAAAAATTTACCTGAGTAAGGCCGCCAACGAAAAAGTGCTCGAACAATTTGTAAGCATAGACAACAGCATTTCTCAGCCACCGTTGCTCACCCGAAGGGAAAAAGAAATTCTGCAGTTGCTCAATGAGGGATATACGGGCCCCCAGATCGCACAAAAATTATTTTTAAGTCCTTATACAATAGAAACACACCGCAAAAACCTGATGCAGAAACTGAATGCTACCAACTCACGCCTGCTGTTAAAACTGGCCCGGCAAAATAAACTGATAGAATAAAAAAATATATATTTTCTTCGGAGAAAGGGTATAAATCAACATCGTAGCCCTCAATCAGTAAGAATGAAATATATTAGCACTCTTCAAAAACAGCGAAAGTGATATGAAAAAAGTTTATCGGTTATTGATCTGTACAATGCTCGCATCCGTTGCCCTCAACGCGCAGAATGCTGAGTGGACAAGCTTATTTAACGGCAAAGACCTCAAAGGCTGGAAGCAATTAGGGGGAGAAGCAAAATATGACGTATATAAAAAGGAAATTACCGGTACCACGGTTTCGGGTACCCCCAACAGCTTTTTGGTTACAGAAAAAGAATACGGCGATTTTATACTCGAACTGGAGGTAAAACTGCCCGACAGCGCTACCAATTCGGGCATCCAGTTCAGGAGCCACTACGATGCCGCTGGCAATAACGGAAAGGGAAAAGTTTTCGGTTACCAATATGAGCTGGACGGCTCTTCAAGGGCCTGGACAGGAGGTATTTATGATGAAGGAAGAAGGGGCTGGCTATACCCGCTGGATTTAAACAGCGCCGCCAAAAAAGCGTACAAACAGGGCGCTTTTAACAAAGTGAGGATTGAAGCAACAGGCAATACCATTAAAACCTGGATCAATAATGTGCCCGCCAGCTTTTTAATTGACGATGCGGATGCTTCGGGTTTTATTGCTTTGCAGGTGCACGGCATTGGTAAAACAACGGAAGCCGGTAAAAAAATCCAATGGCGGAATATCCGTATTCAAACAGATAATATTCAATCTACTCCTTTTCCTGCCGATGTGTTTGCAGCCGGCACTACCAACAATACGCTTTTAGAGGAAGAAAAGAAAAACGGGTGGAAATTGTTATTTGACGGGCAAACCTCCGGCGGCTGGAGAGGCGCCAAACTGCAGGATTTTCCCGAAAAAGGATGGAAAATTGAAAAGGGTGCTATTACGGTCTTATCGTCCAAAGGACAGGAAGCCGCTAACGGAGGCGATATTGTTACGACAGACCTGTACAGCGCTTTTGATCTTTCCTTCGATTTCAAGCTGTCTACCGGTGGCAACAGCGGTGTAAAATATTTTGTAACGCTGTCTGAAGCAACTTCCGGCTCCGCCATCGGGCTTGAATACCAGGTACTCGACGATAAAAACCACCCCGACGCCAAGCAGGGAATCAACGGCAACCGCACGCTGGCTTCGTTGTACGACCTCATTACAGCCCGTAAAAACGAGCGTTTTGTTCATCCGCCGGGCGAGTGGAATACAGGCAGAATTGTAGTATATCCCAATAACCATGTTGAACATTATCTCAACGGGGTAAAAGTAGTAGCATACGAAAGAGGCTCTCAGGCTTACCGCAACCTGGTTGCTAAAAGCAAATACCAGAAATGGCCCAACTTCGGCGAGGCCAAAGAAGGAAGGATTTTATTACAGGATCACGGCGATGAAGTCAGCTACCGCAACATCAAGATAAGAGCACTGAAATAACAACTTTAACAACAATTAATAAAAGGCAGCCTCCTGTTGGGCTGCTTTTTGTTTTATATCACCCGGTTACCTTTCATCAGGAATAGCGGCAGTTCATACAACAGGCGCCTCCCTGTGTAACGGTTTCGAATAAATCTTTGTCAGAGATTAAAAGGATTTTAAAATGAACAAGACAGGCTGGCTCCTGGTTTTCTTTTCTTTGACCGCGGCATGCAACAAAAATGACATTCGGGGTATACCGCCGGGACAAGGAGCTATTGTATACAAGCAGGTCAACCAGTTGCTCTCATACGAACACCCGGTTGCTTTATACGTAGATGATGACCATACACCGGATATAGTGTTGAGCAATGTATTACTGGAGCATAACAATAAGCCTTACCTGGTACTTACAGTGAGGGGCGCTTCGCAGTCGGGCAACAAAAGCATGTTGTCTAATCAACCGGATATTACCGGCAATAGTTTCTGGGCAAGCCCTTTGCAGGAAGGCTTTACCATTTTTGAAAATGCTACGGGAAACAGGAACTGGAGCAATCCCAACGAGAATGGCTACCTGGCAGCTATTATGGATGATGGCAACCAGACAGAATATAACGGGCTTTGGATAGGAAAGCAAAAGAGGTATCTTGGTATATCCCTGCTTATTAACGGGCATATCCACTTCGGTTGGATATGCATGAGCCATTCAGCTAACAGTAAGCAGATACAGGTGCATGATATGGCTTACAATAAAAAGCCGGGTGGCGTTATAAAAGCAGGCCAGCAAAAGGAGCTGTTTGAGGGATTAACCGGACAAGGCTCCGGTAAAGATTAATACAAAAAAAGCAATGGTTTCCGGAAAACAGTGTCAGCGCTTTATGACGCTTTTGTTTCCTGCCTTAACTGCTTTTCCACCACAAAGGGAAGAAAAGGCAGCAATGACGCGATGAAAAAGAAGGCAACCCTTTTAAAAGTCCATTTGTACTCTGCCCAGCAGGCTAAGAGCAGCCCTACATACGCTATAAATAAAACACCATGCGCCCATCCCGCATATTTTACCAGCACGGGATAATTAAAAAAGTATTTCAGCGGCATTGCTATAAAAAGCAGCAGCAGGTAAGAAATCCCTTCAATAAAAGCAGTTTTTCCAAATAAATCTAAAGTTCTGTTCATCTTTTATTTTTTTCAACCGGTTTTAATATTGTCTTTCATTTCCAAATTTTCAAATTCACCAATTTCCAAATTTTCCCTGCCTGCCGACAGGTAGGAAATTTTCAAATTAATCCACCCCCATACATTGTTGATTCCCTCACAATCAGCTCCGAAGGTAACACAATGTGCTTTGAAGAAAACTCCTTTCCTGATGATTGCTGAAGATAGTCGGCAAAAATTTTAGCTGCTTCAATACCGATCTGCCTGCCCGGCCGGGCAACGGAAGTAAGCGACGGGTAGATATAAGCGGATATAGGCGAATTATCAAATCCCGCAACAGCTATATCGCCCGGAATACTCAGTCCTCTGTCGCGGATCACTTTCATAGCGCCGATAGCTACCTGGTCATTCACGCCAAAAACAGCATCTGGCGGCTCAGCCAAGTTCATCAGTTTTGTAACAGGTTCAATAGCACTTTCCACTTTAAAATTTGTATTCAGTATCAACTGTTCATCTACCGGCAGGTCATATTTCTTCAAACATTCAACGTAACCACGCAATCTTTCTTCAGCAACCGCCATACCATTGGGACCTTTAAGGTGGGCTATTCTTCTTCTGCCTATTTTAACCAGGTGTTCAACCGCTGAAAATGCACCGTGATAATCATCAATGATCACGCTCCCGGTTGCAAAGCCCTCATATTCCCTGTCGATGAAAATAAACGGTATGCTTCTCTTCTTGATCTGCTCCAGGTGCTCGTAATGACCGGAATCATATGTTTCCTGCGAAACAGAAAGGAAGATTCCTTCCACCCTGTTGGATAACAGTTTGTCTACGTATTCTGATTCGAGAAGATACTGTTCATTGGTAACACAAATATTGAGCGTATATCCCAAAGGCTGCAATACGGCTTCAATGCCTTCGATTATAGCCGACTCGTGATAATTATTAATGGTAGGTACAATTACGCCAATGGTAGCCGTTTTTTTATTGAGCAGGCTTAAGGACACCTGGTTGCGCTGGTAACCTACTTTTTGCGCATACTCCTGCAGGTTACGGCGTGTATCTTCATTAATAGAAGGATGATTGTTTAACGCTCTGGATACGGTAGACGGAGAACATTTAAACTTTTTCGCTATATCTTTTATCGTAACCGGCTTATTCATAACAATGTAGGGTGCAAATCCTGCCCAATTTCCGTTATTTTTTCCTACTCAAAAAATTTCAAACGTTTGCAAATGCCATATGCCTGTTAAATAAAATTATAATGCTAAGTTTACCAAATACAAAACGGTATACATGTCTCAACGATCATTGCTTGTTAAACCTGTTGCAAATAGTGGTATTTATCATAATCTTACCGCTCAGCAGGCCGGCTGGGAATACCTGAATTTCGAAGCACGGACATTAAAGCTGAATGAATCTTTTACCCAATCCACAGGCGAAAATGAATATTGTATTGTATTGCTTGGGGGGAATTTTAAGGTAACATCCGATAAAGGAGAATGGCAAACGGTGAATGGCAGAAAGGATGTTTTCAGCGGTATTGCGCATACATTGTACTTACCCAGGAGAACAAGCTTTACACTAACAGCAACAAAAGACAATACCGATATTGCTGTTTGTTGGGTAGCAACAGATGAAGATCATCCACCCTGTTTAAAACAGCCCGAAGAAGCGGCGATTGAATTTCGTGGCGGAGACAATGCCAACCGCCAGATCAACAGCTTACTGCAGCCCGGCTTTGATTGTCATAAGATTGTTTGCGTGGAAGTATATACTCCCTCCGGCAACTGGAGCTCCTACCCTGCCCACAAACACGATGTGCGGAAGGTAGATGCCAGCGGCAATTTGCTGGAAGCCGACCTGGAAGAAATTTATTTTTACAAGATAGATAAGCCCAATGGCTTTGCCATACAGCAGGTATACAATGATGACCGTTCACTGGATGAAGTGATCAAAGTGCACAATAATGAAGCAGTGCTGGTGCCGGAAGGATATCATCCCGTAGTTGCCGGGCATGGTTATAATGTATATTACCTGAATTTCCTGGCGGGCAGCGATCAGTCGCTGGCCAATACGCCCGATCCTCAGCAGGAATGGATATTCGGCACCTGGAAAGGCCAGGACCCGAGACTGCCGATGGTAACAGCGGAGATGAATAAAGCCTCACCCCCTGCCCCTCTCCACGGAGTGTAGAGGGGTGCCTATATTCAAAACAGGTTGATAGAATGCATTGAACGGGAGGTTGTGGATGTAAAAAAGATGGCAAATATTCAACGTCTTGTTTGGATATATTCTATAGATGATGTGGTAGTTATATAGCTTAAATTTAAGCTGTAGCGCCGCTCCCTCTCCGTTGCAAGGAGAGGGAGAAGGAGGGTGAGGCTGATGTGGAAGAACAAAAAGTTGGGAGTTATTATACTGTACCGCTCTCTTTCTTTTGGAAAGAGAGAAGGAGAGATAGGCTTTTTTAATATATTTTAAAATGAGCAAAAAATACGATCTGCTTACGATAGGACGGTCTTCCATTGATCTTTATTCCGCGAATGTGGGAAGCCCGTTCGTTGATATTAAAGCTTTCAATGCTTTTGTAGGCGGATGTCCCACCAATATAGCGGTAGGCGCTACAAGGCTCGGTTTAAAAACCGCCATCCTTACCGGTATAGGCAACGACCAGGTAGGCGCATTCATCAAAAATTTCCTGCAGCAGGAAAAAGTAGTCACCGATTTTATACCAACGATCGAGGGTACACGAAGCTCTGCCGTAATATTAGGCATCGAACCGCCGGACAGGTTTCCATTGGTATACTATCGCGATAACTGCGCGGATATACATCTTAATCTCGATCATATAGACAATATACCCTTTGCCGATTTCAAAGCCGCGGTGTTTTCCGGCACAGCGTTCAGCAAAGACCCCAGCCGTACCGCTATGTTTTATGCGCTGGAACTGGCAGCCCAACATGGTGTAACCAAATTGCTCGATCTTGATTTCCGTGCCGATCAGTGGGGTGATCCCCGTTCGTTTGGTGTGGTGATAAGAACCTTGCTGCCTCAATTCAATATTGTAATTGGTACTGAAGAAGAGATACTGGCCGCTTATCTTACAGATATCAGCCAGGTATCTATTAAGCATCAGCAGATATCCGCCCCCGAAATAAAAGGGAATATCGAAAAAGCGATCCGACATATAATAGCATCGGGCGTAGATACTTTAATCGTGAAAAGAGGAAAAGAGGGCGCCTCCATTTTTGAACAGGGGAAAGCGGAAGTAAGAGTGCCGGGATTTCCTGTGGAAGTATTAAATGTGCTCGGTGCCGGCGATGCGTTCGCGGGAGGGTTTTCGTATGGTTATTTAAGCGGCTGGGACTTATATAAAAGCGTACGCATGGGCAATGCCTGCGGCGCAATTATAGTAACGAGAGAAGGCTGCGCTAACTTTATGCCCACGCTGGAAGAAGTGATGGAATTTACAGGAGAGAGAGGAGGGTTATGAAATTTCTGATTTGAAATTTCTGATTTGAAATTTGAGATTGAGTAAGGTTACAGGTTCATGAAATTTCATTTTTTATTCTAATAAAATTTTATAAGATTATACGGTCACAAACAACAAAGCATTTTACAATACACCATTTCAAACCTGTCCGCCGTGGCGGATCTCAAATATCTAATTTCAAATATCATCATGAATAAATTACAAAATTACATTAACGGACAATGGGTGGCCAGCGCTGCTACAGATTACTGGAACGTGGTAAACCCTGCCAGCCAGGAAGTAATGGCACTTGTACCTGCAGGTACCGCTGCGGATGTGGACGCTGCTGTAAAATCTTCTGAAACCGCGTTTGCAACATGGAAAAGAATACCGGCAGGTAAACGTATACAGTACCTGTTCAAGCTCAAACATTTACTTGAGGAAAATATTGATGAGCTGTCCAAAACCATTACACTTGAGTCAGGCAAAACTTTTGTAGAAGCAAAAGCGGAATGGGTACGTGCCATAGAGAATGTGGAAAATGCCTGTGGTATACCCGCATTAATGCAGGGCGATTTTTCGGAAGACATCGCCACCGGTATTGATGAGTATATGATCCGCCAGCCGCTTGGCGTTTGCGCCTGTATTGCCCCCTTTAATTTTCCGGGCATGATCACCTTCTGGTTCCTGCCCTATGCCATTGCATGCGGTAATACCTATATTATCAAACCTTCCGAAAAAGTGCCGCTCACCATGGCCAAAGTAATGGAACTGGTGGACAGGCTTGATCTTCCGGCAGGCGTTATCAATATGGTGCATGGCGGAAAAACAATTGTTGACGGTATACTCGATCATCCCGGCATCAAAGCCATCAGCTTTGTAGGTTCGTCTGCCATTGCCCGTTATGTATACAGCAGGGGCGCCGCAAACGGAAAAAGAGTACAGGCACAGGGCGGGGCTAAAAACCCGGTGATCGTATTGCCCGATGCAGACATAGACATGACCTCGCAAATAGTTATAGATAGTGTGTACGGTTGCGCGGGGCAACGTTGCCTGGCAGCTTCTACTATTATTACGGTTGGCGATCATGCAGCCATTACCGAAAGCCTGGTAGAAGGCGCGAAGAAAAGAACTACCGGCTTCGGTTTGGATGAAAGCGTACTGATGGGCCCGGTTATTACACCCGAAAGCAAAACACGCATTCAAGGACTGATAGAAAAAGGGATCGGTGAAGGCGGTAAGGTGTTGGTAGACGGACGCAACGCGAAAATACCCGGTTATGAAAAAGGCAATTTCATTCAGCCGACCATTATTGAAGGATTGCCATTGAACGGCGAATTAGCCAGAACAGAGATCTTCGGGCCTGTTATGAGCCTGGTGCACATCAATACCATTGATGACGCCATCGCGTATGTGAACGGTAATAAATATGGCAACATGGCCTGTGTATTTACCAGCAGCGGTTTGCATGCACGTAAATTCAGGAACGAAGCGGATGCAGGTAATATCGGTATCAATATAGGAGTGGCGGCGCCTGTTGCGCAGTTCCCGTTCAGCGGCTGGAAAGAAAGCTTCTTCGGCGACCTGCATGGACAGGGTAAACACGCCGTTGAATTTTTCACCCAAACCAAGGTAGTGATTGAAAGATGGCTGAAGGAATGGACAAGGAAATTTTAATGGAAGGTGGAGGGTGTAAGGTATAGGGTTTAAGGTGGAAGGCTTTTGAAGCAGACACAAAGGCACCAAGTGGGAGCCGGCAAAAGAATATCAAATATCAAACCTGCCTGCCGGCAGGCAGGTCTCAAATTTCAAATTGTACTTCTCCATATGTCAAAAAAACTAAAGACCGGCATTATCGGGCTTGGCAGGATCGGGCAAATTCACCTGGCTAATTTATTATACCACACACCTGGTGCGGAAGTAGTGATTGCATCTGATGTATCGGAAGCCGCACATGCTGCTGCAAAAAAAGCAGGCGTGGCAACAACAACCAATGCCGAAGAAGTGATCAGTCACCCCGAAGTGGAAGCCGTGATCATTTGTGCGCCAACACCGCAGCACGTACCCTATACTATCGCTGCCGCTCAGGCGAAAAAGCATGTGTTCTGCGAAAAGCCTTTGGATGTTACCATACCGGCCATTGTATCTGCACAAAAAGCGGTAAATGATAATGGCGTAAAACTGATGCTCGGTTTTAACCGCCGCTTTGATCCGAATTTCGCTCGTGTAAGGTCACTTGTAAACGACGGCAGCATCGGCGATCCGCATATTGTAAAAGTCACCAGCCGCGACCCCGCTCCTCCCCCGCTGGAATATGTAAAAGTATCAGGCGGGCTTTTTCTTGACATGACCATTCATGATTTTGATATGGCGCGGTATATTACCGGAAGCGAAGTAACAGAAGTATACGTAAAAGGCGATGCGCTGATAGATCCCCGCATCAAACAATACGATGATATTGATACAGCAGTTATCGTGCTTACGTTTGCCAATGGCGCGATCGGGGTAATTGATAACAGCCGCAAAGCCGTATACGGGTACGATCAGCGCCTGGAAGCATTCGGCTCAAAAGGAATGGCAAAAGCGGAAAACAATACGCCTGATAATGTGATCCGGTTTGATGATAAAGGCGGACAATCCGCATTACCCTTACACTTCTTCCTGGAGCGGTATGAAAAAGCATATCAATCCTGCATGCACAGTTTTGTAGATTGCGTGCTGAATGATAAGCCTTCGCCTGTTGACGCGCATGACGGGTTAATGGCTACAGTGGTTGGACTTGCCGCAGGCATCTCTTTAAAAGAAGGTCGCCCGGTTAAGATTGAAGAAGTATATAAAAGGTCTTAATTTCATAAGTATAGCATTCCAAAACCAAACAACCAACGATGAAGCAAACAGGCTTGCACACACTGGACTATATTGTTTTCGCTTTTTATCTTGCCATCATCGCATTTTATGGCTACTGGATCTATAAAAAGAAAACCAACAAATCAGATACCGCCTCCGGCTTTTTCCTTGCGGAAGGCTCGCTCACATTCTGGGCGATCGGCGCATCGCTCATTGCATCCAATATTTCAGCCGAGCATTTCATCGGTATGTCCGGTTCCGGTTTTGCCATCGGGCTTGCCATCTCTTCCTACGAATGGATGGCCGCCGCCGCGCTGATCGTAGTAGCCATTTTCTTTTTACCGGTGTATCTGAAAAACAACATATACACCATGCCGCAGTTTTTGCGACAGCGGTATAACCGGGGCGTTGCAACCACTATGGCAGTATTCTGGCTGCTGCTGTATGTTTTCGTCAATCTTACATCCATTATTTACCTCGGTGCCCTGGCGCTGGAAGTAACTGCCGGCATAAATTTTACGGCAGCCGTCATTACACTATCGCTGTTCGCCGTGATCATCACTATCGGCGGCATGAAAGTGATTGGTTATACCGATGTAATACAGGTGATCGTGCTGGTGGTAGGCGGACTGCTTACTACCTATCTCGCGCTCGATCTCGTTGCCAAAGAATTCGGTAACAGTTCCGTGTTCGGCGCGTTCACTACGCTCACCAAACAGGCGGATTCTCATTTTCACATGGTGCTCAAAGAAGACAATCCATATTACAAAGATCTTCCTGGGCTAAGTGTGATCATCGGCGCCATGTGGATCAACAACCTTGCTTACTGGGGATGTAATCAATACATCATTCAACGCACCCTCGGCGCCGATCTTAATACGGCACGCAAGGGAATTTTGTTTGCCGCCTTCCTGAAGCTGCTCGTGCCGCTGATCGTGGTCATTCCCGGTATAGCTGCGTATGTTTTACATCAAAACGGTATGTTCCAAAAGGAAATGGTAGACGCTGCCGGCATTGTAAAACCCGACCGCGCCTACCCGGTTCTGCTGGATCTATTGCCCGGCGGTTTAAAAGGCGTGGCATTCGCTGCATTAACCGCAGCGATCGTGGCATCGCTTGCAGGCAAAGCCAACAGTATCTCCACCATATTCACATTGGATATATACAAGCTCTATTTCAATCCCAAAGCATCTGAAAAACATTTGATCCGCGTGGGTCGTTTAGCCGTTTGGGTATCTATGCTGATAGCCGCGTTGATAGCGCCACAGTTACGCGTACTCGAACAGGCATATCAATTCATACAGGAATATTCCAGCTTTATAACGCCTGGCGTACTGGCAATTTTTGTTTTCGGCATGTTCTGGAAAAAAGCCACCTCCAACGCGGCACTGATCACAGCTTTGCTAACCATTCCGTTATCAACGCTGTTCAAATTCTGGATACCCGAGGTGCCTTTCTTAAACAGGATGGGGTTCGTGTTTTTGGTATTGTGCGCGGTAATGATCGTAGTAAGCCTGCTTACACCACGCAAAGAAACAACCGAAGCAATGAGAATAGAGTTACCCTCATTCAGCCTCAGCCGGTCGTTTATTATAGGCGCAACAATTATTTGCGGAATACTGGTGGCGCTGTATTCGGTGTTTTGGTAAGATAATTTGAAATTAGAAATTTGAGATTTGAAATGTTACATACAACGATCATGAAGATATCGGTTATGTTGCGGACAGAAGAAATTCTATGGGACTTTACTTGCGACGCTCCGTTCAACTGCATATCGCTGTTGAGCCATCGCATCTCAAATCTCAAACCTGTTCGCTGCGATGGATCTCAAATCTCAAATTTCAAATCTCAAATGGCTACATGTTACTAACAACCAACCAACTCTTTCAAAAATGTTACGGCAGCTATGCGATAGCGGCGGTAAATGTTTTTTTCATGGAAGAGATACATGGATTATTTGCCGCGGCACAGGAAGCCAAAGCGCCTTTTATTGTACAAACAACGCCTTTTGCACGCGATTATGCCAATGCAAAAATGTTGCTGGCGATGATCAAAACCGCTGCAGAGATCTATCCGGATACAGTATATGCCGTTCATCTCGATCATGGATATGAAGCGCATATATGGGATGCGATTGAAAGCGGCGGGTATACATCGGTAATGATAGACGCATCGCACGATGATTTTGCTAAAAATGTGGAACGGACAAAAGCGGTTGTAGAAAAAGCGCATCAAAAAGGAATCAGTGTTGAAGCAGAATTAGGGGTGCTGGCAGGTGTTGAAGATGATTTAACCGTGGAAGAAAGTCACTCCTTTTATACCAACCCCTTGGATGTAGAAAAATTCGTTCTGCTTACGGGTTGCGATAGTTTGGCCATCGCCGTTGGAACCAGTCATGGGGCATATAAATTTTCAGGAGGACAGGGATTGCAGTTGCATATACTGGAAGAGATCCGGGAACGGCTTCCCCGGTTTCCGCTGGTATTGCACGGCGGTTCAAACGTGAGTGAAGAAGTGGTTACAAGAATAAACGCCGCCGGCGGCAAAATAAAAACAGGCGCCAAAGGTGTGCAGGATGAGGAGTTGAAAAAAGCAATAGCTTTAGGCATTTGCAAAGTGAATATTGCTACCGATATGCGGCTGGTATGGACCATGGTGAACCGTGAGTTTTTCCGCGATAAGCCTGAAGAGTTTGCACCCACTACCCCCGGAAAGATATTCATGGAAACATATAAGGAGTTTATGATAAAGAAATTTGAGTTGATGGGAGCATGTGGAAAAAGTTTAGAGTTTATTGTTTGAGGTTTATTGTTGAGTGAACCACAAAGACATGAAGACACAAAGATGCACGAAGAATTCTTTACGCGCTTTGCTTTCTTTGCCCCTTTGAGTGAAACAAAAAAAAGCTGAAAGCCCAAAGCTGACAGCTCACAGCTATAAAACAATTTCAGATGAAAAAAAGATTAACCGTTGCACAGGCAACAATCGCATTTCTGAAAAACCAATATGTTGAACGTGATGGCGTTGAACAACCATTTTTTGCAGGCTGTTTCGGCATATTCGGCCACGGCAACGTGGCAGGATTGGGCCAGGCATTACAGGAAAATCCAGACTTCCGGTATTACCAGTGCCGCAATGAACAAAGTATGGTGCATACGGCTGTTGCCTATGCCAAAGTAAAAAACAGGCTCAGCACCTTTGTTTGCACCACTTCTATCGGCCCTGGTGCAACAAACATGATCACCGGAGCCGCACTGGCAACCATCAATCGCATACCTGTTCTTTTATTACCCGGCGATATTTTCGCCACAAGAGAACCGGCGCCGGTATTGCAACAGTTGGAAAGCGCTTCTACCCAGGATATATCAGTGAATGACTGCTTCAAACCTGTATCCAAGTACTGGGACAGGATCAATCGTCCTGAACAACTAATATATGCCTTACCGGAAGTAATGCGTGTGCTCACCTCCCCTGCTGAAACGGGTGCTGTAACACTTTCCATGCCGCAGGATGTGCAAACACATGCATACGACTACCCCGCTGAGCTGTTTGAAAAAAGAGTATGGCATATACCCCGATCAAGGCCCGATACCACATTATTGAAAAAGGCAGCGGAATGGATACAGGCTTCCAAACAGCCTGTTATTGTTGCCGGCGGCGGAACCATATACAGCGGCGCTACGGAAGTATTGCACCAGTTCGCTTCGCAAACCGGCATACCGGTAGGCGAAACCTTTGCGGGCAAAGGATCGGTAATGTACAATGAGCCATACAGTATCGGAGGTTTAGGCGCTACCGGTACAAAATACGCTATTGATATTGCCAATGAAGCCGATCTTGTAATTGGTATAGGTACGCGTTACAGCGATTTCACCACGGCATCCAAATCATTGTTCAAAAACCCGGAAGTTAAATTCATCAATATCAATGTAAATGAATTTGACGCGTACAAGCATAACGCGTTACCGCTTACAGGCGATGCAAAAACCACAATCGACGAGCTTTTATTTTTACTGAATGAATACAAAGTGGCGGACAGCTATCGCAAACGCATAGCCGGAATAAACAAAAAGTGGGACGATGAAGTGACCGAAATATATGCAACAGGCAATGGCAGCAAGCCTCCTATTGACCAGGCAGTGGTGATCGGCACATTGAACAGCTTTATGAACCCCGAGGATATCATGATCAATGCCTCCGGCAGCGCACCCGGTGATCTGCATAAATTATGGCGCGCTACCAATCCCAAGAACTTCCATCTCGAGTATGGATATTCTACCATGGGCTATGAAATAGCCGCGGGACTTGGTGCCAAGATTGCCGCTCCTGAACGGCAGGTATATGTAATTTGTGGCGATGGCGGTTACCTGATGAACAACAGCGAAATTGTAACAGCAGTACAGGAAGGCATTCACTTCACCATTTTACTGCTCAATAACAATGGCTTTGCCAGCATCGGTGGTTTAAGCGAAAGCATTGGCAGCGAACGATTCGGTACAAAATACCTGTATCGCGAAGAAAACACAGGCCAATTATCCGGGGACATACTTCCTGTAGACCTTGCAAAAAACGCGGAAAGCCTGGGCGCGGTTGTAATTAAAGCTACCGATGCAAAATCGCTGGAAGAAGCATTGAAGCAGGCCCGTGAGCAGAAAAGAGTAACGATAGTATATATTGAAACGCACCTGCATCGCACCGTTAAAGGTTATCATGCCTGGTGGGAAGTGCCTGTTGCGGAAGTATCCACCTCTGCAACCGTACAAAAAGCATATGAAACATATAGGGAGAATAAGAAACAACAGAGAATATTTTTGTAAGGTGGAAGGTAAAAGGTATAGGGCGGAAGGTGGAGGGCATAAGGCATGAGTTTGTGGTTTATAGTTTGTGGTTTGTGGTTACACCCTTTATTCACTCAATTTCAAATATCAAATTTCAAATCTCTAATCAACACATGGATTTCAAAAACATACAACTCGGTATTGCACCGATCAACTGGACAAACGATGATATGCCTGAGCTGGGCGCTGAAAATACTTTTGAACAATGCATCAGCGAAATGGCGCTGGCAGGCTTTACCGGCTGTGAAGTAGGCAACAAATTTCCCCGGGATACCAATGCGCTGAAAAAAGCGCTCGACTTACGCGGGCTTCAGATATGCAACCAGTGGAACAGCTATGAGCTCACAACCAAATCACTGGAAGAAAACAAAAAAAGCTTTACACAATTGCTTGATTTTTTAGAAACAATGGGCGCTAAAGTGATCGGCGGTGGTGAAACAGGCAATAGCTGCCAGGGAAAAAAAGATATTCCTGTATTGGAAGGAAAGGGCATGCTGAATACAGCGGAAGAATGGAAAAAATTTACTTATAGCTTGAATGAGCTTGGCAAAATTGCCCGGGATCGTGGAATGAAGCTCGCTTTTCATCACCATATGGGCACCTGCATTCAAACAAAAGCCGAAACAGAAAGAATGTTGAATGAAACCGATCCTGAAAATGTATTTCTCAATTACGATTGCGGGCATTTTTATTTTGCAGGGGAAGATCCTGTGGCATGCTTACAACAATTTATCAGTCGCACTGCACATATACATTTAAAAGACATTCGTCCGGATGTTTTACAAAAAGTAAAAGACAAGCGCATGAGCTTTTTAGATGCGGTAAAAGATGGTGTATTTACAGTGCCCGGCGATAAAGAAGGCTGTATTGATTTTCCTGCATTGTTCAATATCATCCAATCATCAGATTACAAAGGCTGGATGGTAGTAGAAGCTGAACAGGATCCTGCAAAAGCCAACCCATTGGGATATGCGCTGATAGCAAGGAAATATATTAAACAACTAACAGGGCTGTAATGGATTTATGTCGCACCGGGATCTTCATTTAAAGCTATTGAGAGCAGTCATGAGCCCCCTGGTGCTGAGGGATTCGCCGGGGTCTCACCCTTCACACAATTACAAAAAAAACTCCTGCC
>JAHBTL010000039.1 GCA_019638615.1 Chitinophagaceae bacterium
ATACGTTTAACGACCTTTTTGGTCAGCTCCCCTTGGAGAAGATCCTTTCCATTCCAGCACTCATACCTGTCTTTTCAACGAAAAATAAATAGAAGCCTGCGAAAAATAAGTCTGTACCATATGCACCTGCTGTTATTACTATTTTCGGATCGGATATGAAAAACAGCTTTTGTCAGCAGATGGTCCATCGAAAATTGCAAATATCCTCCGTGAAAAGTCCTTCCATATCTCCCCGGAAATAATCTTATCCGTGGTTTAAAAAATAATTTTAAAAGAATACAGTTATGAAAATTCAACTCTACCTGTTTCTTGCGGCTGTGTTGTTTGCCGCACAATTATCTGCGCAAACTACAAAGAACAGCAGCGGCTTGCAACCAAGCGATATACACCCTGATGCAAAGGTGATTGATGCGGATGAGTTGTATCCTTTTAACAAGGGGCTGGCAACGGTTCAAAAGGGTAACGCCCGGGCACTCATTAATTCAAAGGAAGAGTTTTCTATTCCGTACAAAAGCCAATATCAGCTTGCGATAGGTGAAAATCCCGAAATACTTTCAAGTAACAATATGTACTTCAATACTAACGGACAGTTACTTATAGAACCAAGTTGTGTGCAAGGCTACCAGACACACTCTAAGTAAAATCAAATATTATCTGGTGGACAGTACTCAAACAAATACCGTCAATAAAATAATAGTTGATAGTCAAACAAATCTTTATGAGCATAAGCCAGCAAATAAATTTACCAGTATCTTTTATTTTATTAAGTGATTCTTTTGACGAAGGAAGGTACAATAAACCGTGGAGCGGTGGCAATTGGGATGATTTACAAAGAGGACGGAATGAAAGAGATTGGTCTAACAGGACAACTCAAGGCAACATAAGTAACGGAAAAACAAATTGGGGAGGTGGTGCCGGCGGCGGAAATGTACTGGGGTGGATAATTGCACTGGTAATTCTAATACCAATAGTTGTTACTTCTGCTGTATCCTCTCTTCTTATTGCTGTAATACTAAAACTATACATACGCAATGTCGAACCAGAATCTTTAGAGTTGACATTTGGGAAAGCCTTTAGCTTATTGTTCAAAGCAACTTTATTGTATCAAGTATTAAATGGCGTTATTTTTCTAATAATATATTTTTTGTTAAAGCAAAATATGGAAATACCTTTTTTGAATTTGGAAGCTTTAAACCAATCAGATATTTATAAAACGATATTCACATCATTGCTCCTTTATCAAATACCGACAATATTAATAACTGGGATTATACTACGCAGTAAATTATCAGATTCTTTAAAGTTTAAAGGTTTTTCAGGTTATTTAAGAGCTACACTTTTCACCGCCTTAGTAATCATGCCGCTTATTTTAGCGATAAGTTACGTGGTAATGGATGCCATTAGTTTCTATGTTTACAAACAACCCAATTATATATTTCATTAACAGTCAAAAACTAACAACTATGATTTTAGGACAAAGCGTTACTCCATGCGAAGGAGAAGTATCAATCAAATCGTATCAATGTACACAATTTAATTCAAGATTGTTTGGCCTTAAAGCTGACGGTCATCTTGAGGTAACGAACAAAAGGCTGCTGTTTCAGGCACTCGGCAAAGGGATGAGCGGGTGGAGTGTTCTGCATAATGAAGTGGCTATCGGAGACGTGTCCGATATTAAAATTTACAAGGGTAATTCCTTTAATATTCTTATGTTCATTATCGGGATTTCGATTTTGCTTGTCTTATCCATAGCTGTGAGTGGTCGTCTGTCGCCATTTTCAGATCCCAGTACTTTACAAACGCTGCTTGCTTTAGCTGTACTTGGGGGCGGCGGATATTTCCTCTGGAATAGATGCAAAAAGGAGTCTTTTTCATTGGTGATTAACACAAAAGGTGGTAGCGGAAACGTAGTATATATTGCAGGCTTATCACCCTTTGGAGGAGGCACATCAATTGCTAAAAAGGCTTTGGAAGGGCTGCCATCAAGAGACAGCGAAATATTGTTTAAAGAAATTGGTGCAGTTGTATTAGATATTCAAAAGATGGGCAACAATGCAATAGAAAGATGGAAAAATAAATCTTAACTAAATCGAATGGTATCATAACGGGTTGAAGAAACATAACACATTGAAATGAATAAACCTGTTATGGTACTGCCACTAAATTAAGGTGATGGGCAAGTGTGTAATTATTATTGCAAAATAACTTAAAAATTTTGACAAATGGCAGAAGAGGAAAAAGATGGAATACTAAGAAGCCTGAATAATAAAAAAGCTGAAGCTTTTGTTAAGGTTTTAGAGACTGCTGTTAATGGCACTGATTTATCAAACCAATATCGCTATGCAATAGAATTACAACAGAGCTTGCAAACTCAAATTGAACAACAGGTTGTAGTTGAAAAGCCAAATCTTAAAGCTATTTCTCAACAAGAACTATTACAAAAAAAAATAGACGGAATTGAGGAACAAATATCTAAGGCAGGAGAAGAACATAATAAAGGCAAAGAAGCCCAAAATGTCAAGCTATTGGATGCTGAAAATTTTGATAAAAATCAAACGAGACAACATGGAAGTACTCCTAAAAGCATTACCAAAGATTTTAATAATGTTGCAAAACCTCCCGGTGGTAACGGCGGCGGAGGTGTTGTCGGGAAACCCGATGACAATGGGCAAGAGCCTCCTGACAAAACCCCACCTAAAGGACAGCAAATAAAAGCTCCAAAAACTGAAAATGAGGACACTAATACAGTAAGCAACTCAGAGATTCCAAATCATACATCAGAACCCTTTGTAGCCCCAGGCGGAAAATATACAAGGCAACAAACTCTGAATAATGAAATTTCTAATCAAAATGCAAATACAATGAGTAATCAAAACCAAGATCCAAGAATAGAACCAGCCTCGGCTGCGTATGATAAACTTGTAAAACAGCAGCAAGCTGAATGGTCGCAAAGAGAGGGTATGAGTAAAGAACAGCAAGACAAGATGTCGGAACGGTTTAACGCTCAAACAGCCGAATTTAATAAGAAATATCCGGGCTTTAAAGAGAATATTTCGATGAATGAACAAAAGATGTCTGGAATTCAGCAACAAACAGACACGAAACAACAAACTGCCTCACAAACTTCGAGTACACAACAAACAGGAGTTCAGTCTAAGTTTACGGGTAATACACAACCCGAAGGGCAGTCAAAAATTCAGCAGCAAACTGATATTCAGCAACAAAAAGGTGACACATCACAATCCAAATTTTTAAATAACTCAGCAGGTCAGAGCGAAGGACAATCACAATCCAAAATCCAACAACAAACAGATACGCAACAGCAAAAAACGTCTCAATCTTCCGGTAGTCAGCAGTCATCGCAATCGCAAAATTCTGACCAATCAACATCTCAAAACAACGAACAAAAAAGATGATAGAGCACCTTTTCGGAGTAGAGTTAATAAAAGATGGCAACAAATTAGCCTTTGACACGGCAGCCAATCCACGCTGCAAAATCAATGGCAAAGATTTGAACGGCAATCCGTTTACGCTGCCGCTCGATGACACATTGTTCAGCAAGCACCTTCTGTTTTTGGGCAACATCGGCACAGGAAAAACCAATGCCATTTCACAAGTAGTATCGCAAATAAAAAATCAATTGACCGAAAATGACCTGATGATTGTATTTGATACCAAGGGAGATTTCTACAGTCAGTTTTTTAAAGATGGAGACATTGTGATAAGTAACAATAGCGCTAAATTCAAAGGTGCAAATGAGTATTGGAATATTTTTTCAGAAACCACTATTGACAACACCTTACAAAGTATTACTGAAAATTCCCTTGAGATTGCAAATAATCTTTTTGCCGACAAAATTAAAAGTTCAAGTTCACCTTTTTTCCCGCAGGCGGCAAAAGATGTTCTTGCAACCTTTTTAAAGGTAATAGCAACAAGATATACAAAAGATGCCCAAAACAATGAGGAATTAATCGGGTACTTTGAAAGTTCAGGACGGGAGAAATTGCAGCAGTTTTTTGAAATTAATCAACAAACCAGAATCAATAGTTACATTTCAAAAGATGCGGCTTCGCAAGCTGATGGTGTTATATCAGAACTCAATCAGTTATTGGGTGAAATATTTATTGGAGATTTCAGAAAAAAAGGAAATCTTTCAATAAGAGATTTAGTAAGGAATAAGGGAGGCAAAACCATTTTTTTGGAATATGATATTTCTGTTGGCAATGTATTGACGCCTATTTACCGGCTTATGTTTGACCTTGCGATTAAAGAAACATTAAGTAGTTCTCAAAGAGAAGCACCGAAAGGAAACGTGTGGTTTTTCATTGATGAATTTAGCCTACTTCCTAATCTTAAATATCTTGACAATGGTGTAAATTTTGGTCGTAGCCAGGGAGCAAAATTTATAATAGGCGTTCAAAATATTCCACAGGTTTACCACGAATACGGAGAAGATTTAGGACAAAGTTTGTTATCTGGTATAAGAACTGTTTTCTCATTCCATATTGATGATATAAAATCAAGAGAATTCATTCAAAACCGATACGGCTTTGCACAAAAAAAATTAACCTATTCCGATTCATTTGGAACGGCTGTTGATAATGTACAATCCATGAAAGTAATTGAGGATTGGGACATTTCAAATCTAAAAACCGGTTCGGCTATAGTTGGGCTTCCCGATGGTAATCCCTTTGTTTTTCAGTTTGGAGAGTATCAGAAATAGCAAACTATAGTATGTAACAGCGAAACCAGCACACAACAGGCGACCTGGCTATATGGCGGGGCGACGAATATATACCCGGCTTTTGTTTGTTATTCGGCTTTCCTGTCTGCCGGCAGGTAACGCCGGGCAATAGAATAAACAATGAACTTTTAATTATAAGAAGATAGATGACGGCAAAATGCGGCACGCCGGATTATCAAAAAAGAGCCAGCTTGTTTTTGCAGGGGTTATTGACATAAAACGTAAAAAAGCAGCAGAAGCTGCATTTGAAGTTCATACAACTGCCAGAGAACCTGAATATATCAAACCAACTAAAAGAATCTTATGAAATCCCATCTGCTCCCGTTCTTTATCCTCCTGCTTTGCGGACTGAACTTTTCCGGGGCCAACGCTCAAACCCTGGACCCAATAATCGCTAATCATATTAAGGCGATTGGTGGTAAAGAAAAAATAAAGCAGATAAAACCGTTGCTATACAAATGAGTACAACAAATACGATTACTCAACCAGAGGCTGTAAAAGTTTCCGTTAATTCGTTAACCAGAATAACCAACGGAAAGGGATACCGCAGGGATATAGAATCAGAAACGGGAGGGGTTAAGATGGTGCAATCGGAATGTTTTACAGATAACACAGGACAAATAAGCGGGTGGACAACTGCTCCTCCTATGCCGGAAATTGCTGAGATTGCAAAAGGTGATTTCGAAACAATGAATGATACTCAGCCCAGGGCAATGTCTGAATATGAATATAATGCCGGAAAAGATCAAATATTTGTTGGAAATCCTTTTATCAATTATCCTTCGAAAGGAATGGAAGCACTGTTACAGGGATAACTGTTAATGAACCCATAGACAGCACCATATATAACTTTCCCGGTGAGGAATAAATCTTTGCAACCCGTAACTATGCACCCAAACCTCAAACCCCAAACAATAAACTCAAAACCACTGTTGTCCGGTTAAAATGTTAACCGAAACGACCAAAGCCAGTACTGTACTGAACTTCATTAAAGTTTACCGCATGACCCACTTACCACAAGGTATTCCACTTTTTTCTTGATAAAAGACTTCTGAGCTAATTGCACTTCCTAACTGTGGCATATGGTGTTTTTCTTTAGGCGCCGTCCAAGCCAATTTTCTTAACGCCATTTTTCCGAGGCCGACATCCCTTCATATTTTACCGGACAATACTGACTCAAAACTGTAACTGTAATTGTAAACAACAAATAATAAACCTGAAACTTGCAACCTGCAACTGCTATCAAATCCCAAATTTCAAATCCGCCTGCAACCTCAAACCATAAACCCTAAATCTCAAACCACAGACTTTAAACCCGAAACTTCCAACCACCCTGCCATTTATTACGTATAAGCATTGGTTTCAGCCAGTTAAAACCTGACCAATGCAAATAAAAAAAGTACTGATCCTGCTGCTTATCCCGCTTTGCAGCGATATGCTGGTAGCCTGCTGCGATTGCGACGATCCCCAGCTATTTAAATATACCAATGCCAGTCTTGAATTGCAGCACCTGGATAACAGGGGGCAGTCGCCGGCAACGGATGAAGATGGCATTGCCCTGAAAGAGGCATATGGCATTGCCATGACCCTGCGGTGCGAACCAACAGTCTTTAAAACGGCCCCGTTCTCACTTTTTCTCAATCAGTCGTATGCATTTTCGTGCAGGTGCGATGCGGGTGTGCAGCATCATGCAAAAGACAGTGTAATTGCTATCCGCATCATAACACTGGAAGATTTTGACGCCTTTCATCCTGCAGGAACCGATATAAGCGACTATTTCAGGTTATACACCTGGAATAACTTTACCACTATTGCCGACTATTTACACAAGGACGCCAGGGTTTTTGCTTACGATGAGCCCAAAAACATTGTGATGAATGCCTTATTGATAAATGCCCCGGCTGCCGCAGGATTTTACCGGTTCCGGGTGGAGATGGATCTGTCGGATGGGCGCTCCCTTACAAAAGAAACTTCAACCATTGAACTGCAGTAAATGAAAAATATTTTTTTGGGCCTTATACTATTATTCTCCTGTGCCACAGCGCTTGCTCAAAAAAAGCCATTCCGCAAGCAAAGACTTATTTTCAGCCACGGTATCGGGTACGATCTTCCTTTTCAGACTGTCAGGGTGAACCCTGTTACCGACCAGTTATCGGATGTGAATGGTAAAGGGCTTTCATTCCAGGTTTTTTCAATGAGCTTGTTTGTTAAAAAAAACTGGGGAGTGGAAGTATTGATGCAGGGAGTGGCAGGTGACAGCAGGAAAAGAAATAAAATGTTTAACCAGTTGATCGAAGAGAAATGGTCGGATCAATATTATTACAACCGCCGCCCTTTTTACAATGAGGGAGGGTTAGATCTTTTTACCGGTGCTTTGGGATTGATTCATAAAATTGAAAAAAGACGGGTCACTTATATTCCCAAGTTTTTTATCGGCGTTACCTCAACTTACGCTGCAGACAATATTAATCACTACCTGAAGGAGAAAAATGCCAATACCGTTTTATCGCTGGATTACCTTTCGGGCGAAACAAACCAGGCGAGTGTATTACTAGGGCCGGCTGCATCAATGATTTACCGGTTTAACAGCATTGTAGGAGTGGGGTTGAATGCTTCTTTTTTGTGGCATAAAGTAAATTTCACGTATAACGAAAGAATGACCAACCTTGTTACCAATGAAGTGTCCGATACTTATTATAGGTACCACGATAATATACAACGCTTATATATAGGCGTCAATGTTTACATCGGATTTGGAAGACGGTATGATTGGGTAGGAGAGAAATAACAGGTTACCTGTTACGGATAGGTATTCATGCAGTTAAAGCATTTGCTGATTGTTAATTCTACCGTTCAATTTGTAGGCGTAGTTATTTCTTTTCTTTCAAAAGTATTGAATTGACCAACTCCTTCATAAATTGAAAGGTAGCAGCTTTCAATTCCTTCAATGTATTAATTTCACAATCTGCAATTTTAAACTCGGGAATTATTTTAGAAAAATCTGTGTATTCAAAACCTCCCCGATGCTTCAGTGCATTTACCGTTGAATACAAGACTTTTATTTCAGCATAACCCGTCAGGTTTTGAATACTAATATTATATTTCTCCATAATAATTTTAACAGACTCATTTCTGCTTCTTTTCAAATTTTTGTTTGATTTCAGTAAAGCGTCATCGCTTGCTGCGGCAATCTGCAGGAAATGCTCAACCAAAGCATTCAACTCGTATAAAACTGACTGTCTGAAATATCGAAATGATCCGATGGCTAAATCTTTATTGGATAAGTCTGGCAGTATCATTGTGTCGTCTGCATTGTTAATTTCCTTTATAAAATTAGCAAGACCGTTTTCAAAATAAAAATCGATTGTGTCAATTTCCCATTTAAGTAATATGTCTAATTTCGGGTGCATAGTTACGCCTAATGATCCGGGGCCTTGCGATGACGGGGCAATCGAAGCACCTCCGTTCAGCTAATGTACAAAAGTTGATAGAAGTACATAAGTTCAATTTAGCAATTTAGCACTTCAGCCCCGCTATTGCAAAACCCTTGTTTGTGGTATTGCGGTCATTTTTTCGCTCTTTTTTTTGATGATTTTGCTTTCTCATTATAGTCAAGACATAGGTTTATCCAAAATTCAAAATCTTTTTTGCTTTTGTAACCGATAGGGTCAACGTAGCAGTAGCCTTTGTATTCTTTCTTGTTCATTATCATTGGTAGAAAACCTGTTCTTTCCGAAAGTTGCCCGGTCAATTCGGGGTCAAAGCGACACATCAATTGGTTGTCGCCTACGTTAATGCACATTTTGTCGTTAATCATAAACGCTAATCCGCCAAACATTTTCTTTTCCGCAATTTCGAATTCGTCCAATTCATATAAGTATTTACGGACACGGATTGCAAGGTCGTTGTCGTATGCCATACTCTGCTTTTTTAATTAACGGAATAAACCTATGACCAAAGCCATACTTAAAAATAAAACTAATTGATAACCGATGTTTATCCAAGTAAGTTTTGATGGTTTTTGTTCAAAGGCGTTGTGTGTGATAAGTGTAGTGGCTGAAAATGCTAACCATACTAAAAAGCCAACAAACAATGAAAAGAGGATGGAAGTATTGTCAAAAGCAATTCTACTTATGCTGATTACACCTGCTAATACAATTGCTGTAATTATGTTAGCAAATAAGACGATAATCATTGGTGTATTACCCGATTTTTGCGAATCGGTTTCGCTTATCCCTGTCAATTGTCGCCAGGTCGGACCGAAGAGTGATTTTGTGTACCAAAGTCCTGCACAAATCATTCCTGCCACAGTAGCTGATAAAACTGCCAACCAGTTTATTTCTATTTCCATTTTATTCTTTGTTTAAGTGTTTACCAGAAATATTTTCCATTTGTTTATTGTTTGGTGCAATGGTTGGGTTGCATTACCGCTTACGAACAGGGCTTGCTGCTGTGCTGGTATTCTGTGTTCCGTCAGACCGGAACAGCAGCCCATGAAAATTACTGCTGCCGAAGTTATGCACTTTTTGCTCGGTAGCATTCGGTCAGCCGGAACTAAAGCTGCAAACACTGGCGTCCGTGTTGAACAAGTACAAAACTGAAAATGTTCGCCCGCAATTATTTACATCAAACATAGATAAATTGCCGATAAAGTCTATCCAACTGTTGCCGAATTTCTTCTATGCGTTTTTCGTCCGAAGCAGCCAAAAGCTGATGTTCCTTTTCAGTAATCCTATTACAAAGTTCCTTAAGGTTCTCGCAGAATTCTTCCGAATGAGAGAATGTCTCCTCTTCGCCAGAGACATCTGCATTCAGCTTCCGGGCTGAAGAAACCGGCGAAACCTTATTTTCTTCGTTATAGGCAATCTGCCGTTGTCTGCGGCTGTTGGTTTCGTCAATCGCATCTTTCATCGCAGCGGTAATCTTATCTGCATACATGATGGCTTTTCCGTTGACATTGCGGGCTACACGACCAATCATCTGGATAAGCGCACTCGCCGATCGCAGGAATCCTGCGTGGTCGGCATCCAGGATGGCAATCAGGGCAGCTTCGGGAATATCCAATCCCTCTCGCAACAAACTGATACCTACTAAAATATCAAACTCACCAGCCCTCAGGTCATTGAGAATCTCGGTACGCTCCGTAGTCTTGAAGTCAGAATGCAAATATCTCACACGAAAACCTTTGCCTGCAATGTATTGATGAAGATTTTCGGCAGCGACCTTTGTGAGGGTTGTGATCAGAACACGATTGCCTGCATCCACACAAGTTTTCATTTCGCCCAATAAATCATCAATAGCTCCTGTTGATGGACGCACTTCTACAATTGGGTCAAGCAGCCCGGTTGGTCTTACCACTTGTTCAACAACCCGTTCTTTTGAGACTTTCAATTCATAATCGCCCGGAGTGGCGGAGACGAAAATCGTTTGTGGCTTGATTTTCTCAAATTCCTCAAAGCTAAGCGGGTGGTTATTCTTCGATGAAGGAAGCCTGAACCCATAGTCAATCAGCGTGTCTTTGCGTGCCTGGTCGCCCTTGTACATTGCTGAAATCTGCGGAATCATAACGTGAGATTCATCAACAAACAGCAATCCGTCTTTCGGCAAATAGTCGAGAAGCGTTGTGGGCGGCAGCTTAGGGTTACGACCACTAAAATAACTCGCATAGTTTTCCATGCCCGGGCAATAGCCAACACTCCGCAGCTTATCGACATCATTAGTAATACGCTCGTAAAGACGGCCAGCTTCTTCCAACCTGTTTTCACGACTGAGCTGAGCAACACGCTCGTCCAGCTCGACCAGGACTTGGTCTGCGGCCTCCTCCGCCTGCACGTGAGACGGTGCAAACAGCGTTTTGGGTGATACGGAATATTGCAATATGTCTTCGAGTGTCTTGCCGGAAGCGGAATCAATAAACCGTAATGAGCCAATTTTTCCCTTGCTTAAAAGCAACTGTATTGCCTTGTATTCTGAATCCGCGGGAAAGATGTCGATTATATCTCCGTCAATCCGATAAGTGCCCCGCTTCAAACTGCGTTCGGTGCGGTCATACTGTAGTCTTGCCAGATGTTGTTCAAGTTCATCCATTTGGATGGGCATCCCCACTGCAAGATGAACCTGAAGTGCCCGGTAATCTTTCGGGTCACCCAGCCCGTAAATGGAAGATACGGAAGCTACCACAATCGTATCCCTGCGCTCGATAAGAGATTTTGTGGTCGAAAGGCGTAATCTTTCCAGATGTTCATTGATGGACGAATCTTTCTCAATGAAACGGTCGCTGCCGGGCAGATACATTTCCGGCTGAAAATAATCGTAGTAAGAAACAAAGAACTCAACTGCGTTTTCGGGGAAGAACCGCTTCATTTCATCATATAGCTGTGCCGTGAGCGTTTTGTTCGGGGCTAAAATCAGGGTGGGTCGCTTCATCCGATGGATGATGTTCGCCATTGTAAAGGTCTTACCAGAACCCGTAATCCCTTTGAGTGTCTGATGTGTTGCCCCCGACTCTATACCGGCAACAAGTTTAGCGATAGCTTCAGGCTGGTCGCCTGCCGGAATATTCCGGGAGTGTAAAATAAAAAATCCTGCTGACATAAGAATTTTTTTGAATGATATTACGATACAAAAATAAGAGCCTGCTGAAATAAAGAGATTACATCAGGAAAAACTTATTCGGCTCAACCGGTTCCGGGATATTTTTTTCTTCCAATAATTGACGGATATTGATTTCTATCGTTCTGGCCAAAGCTGTCATGGGCGTATCGGTCGGGTAATTATTGAATGGGTCTTGCAGGCGGTGAGCCAATTCTTCCAAAAAGAAAAATATCATGGAAATGGATAGAAGTATAACTATTTGTAAAACAATGTTTAGTTGAATAGTTGAAGATAAACTTAGAAAAACGGCAAACAAATAAATAGCTACATTCAAAGCTTGTCCAAATGTGGGTGGAAAAACAGTGTTTTTTATCCGCTCGCATTTTCCCATAGATGCCACAAGCCTGGTCAGGGTTTCTTCAATTTGCTTTCTTGCAAACTCATCCAGTTGCCCGTTAACGAAGAGTTCCCTAAGCGCTTTTGTTTGCAGCTGGTTTATACCTAATGGAATATTGGAATTCAGTTTTAGTTTTTCTACATCTTCCTTACTTAGCAGGTTTTCTAAGTTTTGTAGAACTTCCTGTTTCCTTAGTGATTTTTCTAATGCATAGCACCATGCGATTTGGTAATGGGAAATCTTTTGTAAAAGGGGATTTTGTTCATCCAAATACAATTGCAATTGTAAAACCAATGAACGACTGTCGTTGACTATAGCTCCCCAAATAGTTCGTGCTTCCCACCAGCGGCTGTACGATTGATTGATTTTGTAAGACAATAAAATTGAAATGGCAATTCCTAATGTAGTGGCTATACCAATAGGTATCTCGGGTAAAAAGTCAAGGAAATATTCAGGTAATAAACCAAAAATTATTCCCAATAAAACAACAATAAGCAGAGGGGTTTTTATTTCGTTGAGTAAAAATTGAACAGGGATTTTTCTATTAATTATCATTAGATGAGTTTTGTTTCAGGTTGTCTCATAAAAATTACCACCAACGGTTAAGCATTTGTGTTTGTGGCGGTTCCGAAACTTCGGAATGGAAATCGCCCAGCCCGGACTGAAGCTGATAGCGAACTACAGACGATTGTACTTGAGTCAGCCAGCATAGCAGCAAACCGACCGTTAGCCGCTGGGTTTTGTCCTGAAATGGTTACAATAAACTTACACAAAAAGGTTTATAATCTCTAAGGAGACGGTCTCCGTAATCTTCCATAATATATGAATTGTGATTTTCCATTCAACCTTTTACTCGGAGTATAGTTTCGATTTGTAGTTTCTTAAGTAACGTATTACATCCTCATCCGATTTTTCATTTAAAAAGTTCAAGAACAATTTTTTCTCAAAATAGTTCATATCATCTGTAGCGCATCCTACTTTTTTGAATACTTTGTTAATTATGCTGCTTGTGTAAGAAACTTCATTATCAAATGTTTTTTTTACAATATTTTCCAGTACATCATTTACAGCCTGATAATATTTATATCTCACAATTAAAGTAACCGTATTTGATGGAGTACCCGGGGAAAACCATGTCGGGACTCCTTGTCTATAAAATGTCAGACTATTTGACCCGTATTGAGTATAAGTTGGAGAGCTGGTTGGTTCTTTTTTGCTGTCAACACAGCTAATACAATATCCAGCCTCATAAATTGTAAATAGTAACTCACTCCATAATTGTTGCCGACTATAGTGCCTTTCCAACTTTACCTCATCTTCAATATACATTATTTTCCAAAGAAATTTCGAAATATCCGTTGTAGTATCAATTAAGTTTCCACTTGACCATAATTTTGTTCTTACCAGGCTATTAGCTGATTGCCCAGGCAACACTGCCTGGTTCATATTTAATGCCTGAATAATCAGGGCAGTTCTTTTTTTATAATATGATTCAACAATCTCATCATATTTTTTTCCTAATATACCCTTTTTATCAAATTCTATTTCACTAGAAATTTCCTGTAATTCCTCCAATGTCTTTTTCTTATTGATTTCCGCTATAATGATAGTTACATTTCGTTTCAACAGCTTCTGCTGAAGGTCCTTAATCCCGATATCATCCTTAGCATTTATATTAAGAATATCATAAATACCCCAATCACCGGACATCTTATTCCATTCTGCCAACGTTGAAGGCTGCTCAATTAACTGGAGCAATTGAGCTTGATTCTGCACAAACAATTGCCTATACCGTTCCCCGTAAATGTCCCTAACCCGAAGCGTGGCAGAAGATTGATCATGTCTCAACAAATCATTTGAAAACGAATTATACCAATTATGAAACTTAGTTCTACTCTCTAACGTAAGCGGTATTTCCATTAACCTGTTTTCAGCATCTTTCAGTGTGGTAAGCAGGTTAATGGACGCTTGTTTGTCTAATTTTGACTGGTACAAAATCTTTTCATTTTGAGAAAGAATGTTCCACCAGTAAGACTTGGGAAACTCCCGGATGTTATAAGCATTTCTTCCAGACGGGGGTAGTAAGAGTAAACTATCTATCTGTCGTACCACAGTTTTTTTGATGAGGCTATCTATTTGATTTATTAATTGCTTTTGTTCGCTCGGCAGCAGTTGTTTAAATTTATTATCAGGATATTTTAACTTGAGTTGGTGCTTCTGTAAATCAGCGAAGGTTGACCTATCTGTGTACAATAGCATATTCTCCTGGTATTCGCTTTGCAGCTTTGCTATATATTTCCTGTTATCCAAAAAGCGCAATTGACCTAACTCGGAAAATTCAGGTGTGACTATTTGTAACCAGTACGCCAGTTTCGCATCACAATGAGGTTTAACCATCTCTAACGATTTTCGGATCCGATCCATCTGCTTTGGCTTCATTTTACTCAGGGGAGCACCGAATATAGGAATTAAATATTCGTCTATAAAAAAATGAAAATGATTGGCTGTTCTCCACGATTCACCCGTATATTCGGCTTCTACAAAACTGAACCAGTATTTTAACGCTTCAATATTTTTATTGATATTAGACTTGCCGCCAGGGTTAAACATCTGTCCTGAAGAATTCTGACAGACCATAGTTGTAAGCATTATAATGATTAGAATTCTTAAAGGGAATCTTTTCTTATAAACAGATGCTTTTATAGATACCATTTGCTTTAATTGAATACTCGAAACAAATTAATTTAATTCTACGAATGTAAATGTAATATCATTATTTGGACGAGTGAATAAAAGCTTAAAAAGAACTGCCCAATTGAAAAAGTGGAAAAGACTAAAGGGAGCAATATGATTGTGAAGTGTAGCATGAGGTTTCAGCTAATGATCAGGGCTTGCTGCTGTGCTGGTATTCTGTGTTCCGTCAGCCCGGAACCGATGCTGATTAAAAACTGAAGATGAGGAGATATTCTTGTCCCCCGACTCCCGCCAAACTGTTTGTTGTGCGTTCGCCTTTATTCGTCAATTTCATGCTCCCACCATTTGTCACCAAATTGCTTTCTAAGTTCAATATTTTTCTTGAGTCGAGTTTTAATTTCGTCAAAGTCAGATGTATTACAAAATCCGAGTTTTGTCTGTCCTTTTGGGCTTGTTGAGAATTGTCCTTGGTCTTTGTGTAGAAGATTAAGCATTTCTGGTACATCTTCATCAAACTGAAATACACATAGATGTTTGTGTCCGTGGTCAACAAAGTCTAATGGAAACCAGGCTTCATGTATACTTTGAGTAAGTTTGTATTCAGTCTTTATAAAATTGTCAGGATTATCAGTTTGAAAAATTATGTCAAATTTTTTAGGAATTGAAAAGTCGGCATAAGCATATAAAGTAAAAACAGCAATTTCCTTATTCTGTCTGACCCAATTGATATACTTCTCATAAGCAATTCCTTTCGGCTTTTTTTTGCACCGTTTTACACATTCCTTTTGCCATATTGAAATTGATTTGTCCGAAAAGTATTCTTCGGCAAATAAATATCGTTCACTTGGTTTACATTGTTCTTCAGTTTGCATAGTCTCGGTAAGGTGACGCACAACTAACAGGGCTTGCTGCAGGTGTGGAATTAGTATTCCGTCTGCCGAGAACCGCTGCTGATTGAAAATATATTGTTGAAGTTAAGTACAAAAGCTGATAGTTATTCGTCCGACCGAACCGAAGCCTGGATTTGCAATTAGCTGATGTTACAACGTCCAACCCAACTTGCATAAAACCCGCTGTTATGTGCCGTACTCCTTCTCTTAAAAGTCAGATGCTGTTATTATCGCTCTTTAATGATACTGCTGTTAGGAAATACATTTCTTTGATTTGGTCTAATGTTTTCTCCCATTGAGTGTTTTTGTATTTCTGATAAGCTAACTCATAAAGTTTTGGCATTACAGAATTATAGTCAGATGCAAATTGCTTTACACTTTCAATTTTGTCATCAATGTTTTGATTGCTGCCGTCAGCAAAAATTATTAATTCAACTTTATTGTTTGGTGCGATATTGTCTACAAGTCCAAACCACTCTTGGTCTTTGCTTTTATAATTAATATTTCCGAAAGGCTCAATTGTCATTCTTAGTTTGTTGTAAGCAGCAGATGCATTAGTTCCAAAAACTGTACTTGTCTATTTTTTTACTGTTTGATTCTCCTTTCCATTTTCATAAGAGTAAGTAATTTGATATGCTATCTCTGGGCGATAGCTTTGATATTCATATGTCAGTCGTTTTATTTTTTGCCCTGCCTTGTCATAAATTACTCTTTCGATTTGTCTCAATCTTTCATCATCGTTAAAAAAGCGTTTAACAATTAAGCCTTTGCAATATTCTTTTTTAAAAGAAACTTTTCTAAGGTTTATTGATTCTTGGTAAAGCTGTCTATTGTCTTTTGTCCAACGATTAATTACAATAGAGTCTTGTCTTATAAATATTGTATCTACTTTGCTTGTATTTACTTTAAGCTGATATGTCCATCGCATCCTGTTGATTGTGCCAGATTTTTGCCAAAGCTCCGACCTAAGACTATCCAGCGTCCACTTTGAAATTGTTGTGTCTTTAGAGTGTTGTCCAAGTGCAATTTGTGCAAATAACAAAGATGATATGAGTAGTAGGGTCTTCATTGCATTTGCTGCTTACGCATAAATTTATGCCACTCCCACCTGTTTTCAAAAAATAGTAGTATTGATTGTCAGCCTTTTATCGTTCGCATTCTTTATTGTTTATTGCGTCAATACAACTTTCCTTATACAATTGTAAATGATTGCAAACGGCTATGAACGTTTATAGTTGCTTAAAAATATTGGCTGTCTGTACGCATCATCCGTGGCTTCGCCACCTTACTCACGGTAAGCGCAACAGATTTTTCAAGTTTCAAGTTTCAAGTTACAGGTTTGGGGTTTGAAGTTTATAGTTAACGCAAACTCAAACTATAAACCATAAACTCCAAACTGCAAACATCTTCTATATCACGCCTCCCATCAATGGATCGGTAATCCCGACTTTGCCCGTTTCCACCCGTCCCGCATACCTGTTCTCAAAATTATTATTGCCTTTGATCTTTACACTGAAATCGTACCACTGCTTACTTTTATTAAGCGGTAGTACGATCGTTGCCTGTGCGCCGGCGTTGACCTGTTTGGTGACCGGCGCGGATTTGTACGCGTTGTCTACGATCTCTACTGTCAGCTTTTGATTGCCGCTGTTCCTTACTGCAAGCGCTACATTGCCTGTAAGAGATTTGGTTCCTGCTTTTTCATATTCCACTAATACATCAACAGGCGTTTGTGCTGCGTTACCGGCAAACTCCCGGTAAAAGCCGTTCGGGCCATATAATTTTAAATGATAGTTGCCATCCGCCCCCGTTGCCCATTCATCCAGCAACTGGTCTCCGGGCATTACGGCGTATTGACGCGGCGGTTCATTATCAAGCGCGTTATATATGTAAAATGGTGAGCCGGCAGCTTTATTACCCAACATTTCTTTCCGGGCTTCCAGCCTGATGCTGAAATTTTTCCTGTTTTCACTCAATCTTCCGTCAGCATACAATTCATAGGGCAGAGCGCAGGAAGGCCGGGTTCCTTTTTCCTGCCTGGGGAAATAGGAAGACGAAGCCGGGTTACTATTAAGCTGTTTAATTTCTTCCGGGGAAAACCTGTGATAGCCGGAGGGCAATTGCTTAAACTGCGCTTTATGAATACTTTCCATGAAAGCGTCTTTTTCAACCGGCTTTGGGGCAGGGATTTTTTCACCATTGTAAGGACGGAATACGGATGTGATATCGCCGCTTACGGTACGTCGCCAGGCAGTAATTTGTTCTGACCGGATCTGTTTTCCTGTTTTGTGCGACAGGAAATGTTCCATGAACTGTATAGGCGAAGTAAGATCAAATATCTCTGAACAAACATAACCGCCACGGCTCCAGGGTGAGGCAACGATCATGGGTACACGATAACCCAGCCCGATAGGACCTTCCCGGTCTCCTTTGGAAGGCGCTTTGTCCTTCATCCATTGCTGGGTTTTGGCTACATAGTCTGAAGCAGGGTCTATTCCTTCAGATACTTTCCCGCTATTGGATTTGTATGGATCGGGCGCTACGAAAGGCGGAACATGATCAAAATACCCGTCATTCTCATCGTAATTCAGAATGAAAATGGTTTTCTTCCACACTTCGGGGTTTTGGGTAAGAATATCTATCACCTCGCTCAAATACCAGGCGCCATACCAGGGCGACCCGGGATGATCTGAAAAATTAGAGGGTGCTACGATCCAGGACACTGTTGGCAGCCTGCCGCTTGTAACATCTTCGCGAAACTGGTGCAGGATATCGCCTTTAGGAACTTTCATTGTACGTTCTGTAGCGCCGTCTGTATAAGTAAAGCTGGCCAGCTTCCTGTAGTCGGGGTCATTCCTGTTATCGCTGAATGCTTTTTGGTGAAGGTTTTTATGTGTTTGAGATAACTGGTTGTATTTTTCGAGCGAATATTGCTCCAGCGATCTTTCAACCGCCTTCAATGTATTTCGTTTCTGGTGTAACTCCCGCTCCGCACTGATACGGGCCACGCTTAGTTCCGGCAGGTCTTTTATTTTCGCTTCCAGCCCGGCGATAACGCCGGGCAGTTCCGTTTTCATTTTCGCGGCGTACTCCTGGTGTTTCTTTGAAAACCGTACATTGTATTGTGTAAACCACTCCATCGGGTTATCGGTGAAATTGGCAAGCCAGTTATCCTCTTCGCCGGTAAAGCCTGTGGGTAAGCTGATCTCATTCTGGTATATCTTCCATGCAATATCATTTTCTTCAAGATATTCAGGAAAAGTTTTCCAGGAAGCTTCATCCTGGTAATCTACATCGGAGTTATACACATTGGCCTTTACATTGTCATCTTTCTTTCCGCGGATGGTGCCGGTCCAGAAATACAACCTGTTGGGAGTAGTGCCGGTAAGGGAGGAACAGAAATGTTGATCGCATACGGTAAACGCATCAGCCAGGGCGTAATAAAAAGGGATATCATCCCTGTTAAAATATCCCATTGTTAAAGGCAGGTTATTACATTCTTTCCTACCTGATTTTTTTGCGTCCAGCCATTTGTCATGTCTTCCCTCGTTTCTTGCGTCTGTCATATCGCTCCAGCCATGGGGCAGCGATCCCAGCCAGGTGATCTTACTTTCTGTAAGGTTTAAACGGAAAGGCGCATATGTTTCCCCGTTCGCATTGGTTTGCGCCCATACTTTATTTTTATCAGGTAAAGTAATAGCGCGGGGATCGTTAAATCCGCGAACACCCTGCAATGTTCCAAAACAATGATCAAAGGAGCGGTTTTCCTGCATCAGAAAAACGATATGTTCAGCATCAAGATAAGTAGTGCCGGGGGCGGGATTAATAGCAAATGCTTTTTGAATAGACGGGGGAAGTCCGCTTAACAACCCGGTACCACCTGACAGCAGGGCTGCTTTCTTTATAAATTCTCTTCTGTTATCCATAACCTAACTAAATAAAAACAATGCGATAATAAGTGTGATGATGATATTAAATAATTGCGCTAAAAGAAACGCGTATAAGGGTTTAAGGCTATTTAGCTGGAAGAGCTCCTTGAAATTGGTTTCGAGACCAATGCTGGTAAATGCAAGAGCGAACCATAATGACTGTACATTTTTAAGAGGCTTTTTAACTGCCGCCACGGTTTCGGGCGATATCAGGAATGAAAAAACAAGAGAAGCAATAATAAATCCTACAACAAATTTCGGGAAGCGTTCCCATATCATTTTTAAGGTAGGCTTTTCGTACCCGGCTTCTGCGCTGTCTTTTCTACTATAGGTCCAGTATACCGATATGGCAAAAGCCGCCAAACCCAATAAAACGTTTTGAGAGAATTTTACAATGGTGCTTATTTTCAGGGCTTCTTCGCCCACTACCGATCCGGATGCTACTACCGCTCCCGTAGTATCGATAGTGCCGCCCAGCCATGCGCCCGTTACCGCTTCGGGAAATCCAAAATATTTTGCGATGTACGGCATAAAGATCATCATAGGCACTGCGGTGATTAATACCACCGATACTACATAAGATAATTTCTTTGAATCGCCTTTAATGGCGCCGGCAGTGGCAATGGCTGCAGAAACTCCGCAAATAGCTACTGCGCTGGATAGCATCATACCCAATTCCTCGTCTACTTTCATTTTTTTGCAAACCCAGTAAGCGAAATACCATACAGAAATAACTACCAGTGTCGCCTGTATCATTCCTTTAGTGCCGGCCTTCAGTACATCGGAAAAGATGATGGAAGTACCGAGCAGGATCAATCCTATTTTTACGAACATTTCGGTAGAAAGTGTTTTCCTGAACCACTCCGGCAATTTGAATACATTGCTCACCAGTAATCCTATCGCGAGGCTGAAGATCACCGCTTCGAAATTGGTTTCCTCAATTGTTTTATTTCCCGCTATTATTAATGCCAGGATGGTTAATACAAAAACTACGGGAAAAACAATGATCATATTGCGTATGGGTCTTCCTGTTAGCATTGTGCCTGTCACGGCAACAAGAAAAGTAACCAGGAAGATGCCGCCTATCTGCAACAGGTTGGAGCCGGAAAGTATTTTGGTACCGAGCTGCCCAAATCCGTCCCAGCTATACGAGGGCAGCGGAAAGGATAACCCCGCTATGGCGAGTACGATCAGTGCAAATCCCAATAATACAACTGTCCAGTCTTCGGTAATGACAAAAGTTTTTTTTATGTCCTGCATCGTTAAATAATCTTTACCGGCTAAAGTAAAATAATATTTTCACTATCTTCGCGTTATCACATAATAATGAGTATTTAATTTCTCCTGATACTCACATAATCTTGCCTTTTCTTACAGCTTGTTTGTCATCATCCGTTTTATAACAGTTTGCTGCCATCATTTTTTTACACTTAAAATCTGATATATGCAAAAAACAGGATTTCTGATAGACATGGACGGTGTGATTTATAAAGGCACCGAGCCTGTACCCGGCGCAGTAGAATTTATCAACGGGTTAAAACAAAAGGGGGTTCCTTTTTTATTTCTTACCAATAACAGTCAGCGAACCAGCCGGGATGTGTGTTACAAATTGCTTAAGATGGGTTTTAATGTAACCGACGAAGATATTTTTACCTGCGCGATGGCAACCGCCAGGTACCTGGCTGCTAAAACGCCGTACGGTACAGCCTATGTAATTGGAGAGGGAGGCTTATTAACGGAATTGCATAATGCGGGTTATTCAATAGTAGACGATCATCCCGATTATGTGGTAATAGGAGAGGGAAGGACCATTATGCTGGAATCGGTAGATAAGGCGATCAATATGATCATGAAAGGCTCCAAACTGATTGCCACCAATCTTGATCCCAACTGCCCGGTTGCGAATGGTAAATACAGGGCGGGCTGTGGCGCTTTTGTGGCGATGATTGAAGTAGCTACCGGCAAAAAAGCGTTCAGCGTGGGAAAGCCCAGCCCGGTAATGATGCGCATGGCAAGAAAAACGCTGGAGCTGGCTACTGACGATACCGTGATGATCGGAGATACGATGGGTACGGATATACTGGGTGCAGGCTCTATGGGCTTTACTACCGTACTTACGCTTTCGGGGGTTACCAAAGAAGCCGATCTCGACCAGTTCGGGTATGCCCCCGACTTTATCATACCTTCTATTAAGGATTTGCTTGATGAAGATCTGTTTACACATGTAATTGAAAAACATAAGCAGGGGCAGTTGATATCGGGATAATTATCAGGGAAAAGATTTTTATAGCGGGTAGTTTGGGGTTTTGTTAAGAATATATTGGGTTAAGTTGTTCGTAAGACTATGCTGTTCAGACACGAATTCGTAAAAAAATTTTTCACTTTTATACCGGATTCTCTAAACTTTATTAATTTTCAAAGGAATTTGCAAAAGGTTACCAGTACAATTTTCAACCTTTGATCGAGTCTTTCAACAATAGCCAAACTATCCTGCATGAAATAGGCAAGGGCAATGCTGATGCATTTCATCAGTTGTTCAATACCTATTGGAATAAGGTGTACTCCACTGCTTTTATGCTGATTAAGCTGCATGAACAGGCAGAAGACATTACGCAGGAAGTATTTTTGAAACTCTGGCAAAAAAGGGAAAGCCTTGCGGATGTTGAAAACCTGGACAATTTCCTTTTTATTACAACCCGTAATTTTACTTTCAACCGTATGAGGCGTATGAAGTTGGAAGATGCCTATACCAACTATCTTCTGCATACTACGCCTGGTATATTATCAGATGCTGATCAGCTTGCTGAATATCACGAACTACAAAACTGCATCAACGAAGGCATCCTGCAATTGCCCCCACAGCAGCAAAAAGCATTTAAGCTTAGCCGCGAAAACGGGTTTACGCATGAACAGATCGCACGCGAAATGAATATAACCCGCGAAACGGCGAAAGGTTATATCGTTCGCTCTATTGCGTTTTTACGGCGGTACCTAAAGGAACATGCGCTTGCATTAATAACACTGCTGATATCCAGGAGTGTGTGAGCGTATGTTTGTTCCGTATTACCTTCTTTTTTATTGATTCTTTAAAAAATTTCTTCTACGACACCCCCTTGTTGGTTGTTGCATTGTCTTTACACTGTATTGCTTTTACAACATCTACAATATGAACCAGGGAAACCTTACCACACTTTTTGAAAAATACCTGTCGGGCTCCCTGTCAGAAGATGAGTTCAAAATACTGTGGGAAACGCTGCAGCAGCCTGAATATAAAGAAAAATGGGCGGAACTGGCGGCAACAATATGGGAAGATAACCGGTATCGCCAGGAAGCAGACGAAGAAACCCGACAAAGAATTCTTTCTAAACTTCAGCCTGTGATTTTGGAAAGCAGGGATACTGTGGTACCAATGCGCAGAAATAAGAGTTGGTGGACGGTTGCAGCGGCAGCAATAATACTTTTGGGAATAAGCGCTTACTGGTTCCTGGATGCTGAAGATCAAAAAAATACAACAAATACCAGCTATGCAGTTCCCGGAGGGAAAATTGCACCCGGCAGTAATAAAGCCATGTTAACGCTTAGCAACGGAAGTAAGCTGGAACTGGACAGCGCTGCTGATGGTTTGCTGGCAAACCAGGGACAGGCAGGCATATTTAAAAAGAAAGACGGTGAACTGGTATACCGTGCACTTAATAAGGAAGATAAGGAAGTGTATTATAATACAATTACCACGCCGCGTGGCGGCCAATACAAGGTGGTTTTGCCCGATGGTACAGCAGTATGGTTGAACGCGGCTTCTTCTATTAGCTACCCGGTAGGATTTGATGCAAATGAACGTAATGTAACCATAACAGGCGAAGTTTATTTTGAAGTAGCGAAAGACAAAAAAAGACCTTTTAGGGTATTGGTAGACAATATGACGATTGAAGTGCTGGGAACACATTTTAATGTGATGGCCTACAGCGATGAAATGGGAAAAACAACATTGCTGGAAGGAGCGGTTCGGCTTTCCCGTAATGGGAAAACAACATTGCTGAAGCCAGGACAGCAGGCGCAGGTAAAAAACAATGGCAATATAGCTGTGCAAGGCAATATAAACCTGGAGGAAACGGTTGCCTGGAAAGACGGGTTGTTTCTTTTCAGCAGCGCAGATATAGGAACCATTATGCGGCAGGCCGGCCGGTGGTACGATGTAAACATTGAATACAGAGGTAAGTGTTCAAAACTTTTTTCCGGCGAAATTTCACGCAGTGCGGAACTGGCAGATCTGCTTGCAATACTGGAAGAAACAGATGAGGTGAGCTTTTCGGTACAGGACCATACGATCATAGTAATACCAAAACAGCAAAAAAGATAATGAAACCCATCTCTTCACCTTAAAATAAAAAACAATGGTAGAGTAAATCCAACGAATGTGGTTGACAAAAAAGCCCGAAGTGGTCGTAACACTTCAGGCTTCAATCTTGGGTCAACCCAATAATACAATACTGGTATGACTGCTTATTGTTTAACCCAATAAAAACCAAAAATATGAAATTATTGGTTCCCGCAAAAGGCACATCCTGTACTGCATACAGGAATACGCCCCTACTTCTCAAAACGCTGCTATATATGAAACTTACGGGAATTTTGCTGCTTACCGCATGCTTGCAGGTTCATGCAAGCGGCTATGCCCAAAAAATTACGATTCATGTAAAGCAGGCATCCCTGCAAAAAGTGTTTAAAGAAATAAAAAAGCAAACGGAGTATTTGTTTTTTTATTCAGATGATGTATTAAAAGGATCAAGCCCTGTTACGCTTTCTCTCAGTAACGCAACGGTGGAAGAAGTGCTGGATGAATGCTTCAAAGCACAACCATTAACGTACGCCATAGTAAAAAATTCGGTGGTCATTAAATTCAGGCATATTACTTTGCCCGAAGAAAACATTGTTTCTGAAACAAATGTGCCTCCCCCTGTTGATCTAAAAGGAAAAATTACGGATGAAAATGGAAATGTGCTCGATGGAGCTACGGTACGGGTAAAAGGAAAAAATAAAGCGGTGCAAACAGATGCAAATGGTAATTACACTTTGACCGGGCTCGATGAAAACGACCTGCTGGTAGTCTCTTTTGTCGGATATTATTCGCAGGAAATTGCGGTAAAAGGGAAAACTGATTTGCACATCGTATTAAAAGTTGCAAGTACCATTCTTGATTCAACCGTTGTGGTGGGTTATGGTAATAAAAAGAAGCGCTTGTTCAATGGTGCTGTTACTTCCGTAAAGTCATCAGAAATCGAAAATATACCAGCCTCAAACCTTACCAACTTACTGGCAGGAAGAATGAGTGGCGTATATGTAAGCCAGGGTACCGGTACACCGGGTATTGCATCTGGTATAAGGGTACGATCAATTGCTTCCTGGAATGCAAACGATCCGTTGTATGTAATAGACGGGGTATTACGTAACAAAGCTGCATTTGACGCTTTGGACCCGAACGAAATAGATGAAGTGAGTATATTGAAGGATGCAGGTTCCGCAGCTATTTATGGTGTACGTTCAACCAATGGTGTGATCATGGCTACTACCAAAAAAGGAAGTTCACAAAAAGCGGTGATTACTTACAATGGGTCTATCAGCTATGAAAAGCCTACCAAAATCAATAAACTGATGGATGTAAATAAAGCCATTGAGGTGTTTAACGAAGCATACCCGGTAGATATGACATCTTTGCGTTTTGGCCCTGATGAAGTGGCTTACTTTAAAGAAAATGGTGGTTATAACTGGCTCGACTATGTATATCGTGATCCTTTAACGCATCGGCATGCCCTCAGTATTTCAGGAGGGAACGACAGGATCAAATATTATATCGGCGGTAGCTATTACGATGAGATCGGGTTCCTGGATCAGTTGAAATACAATAAGTATAACCTGCGTGGTAATATTGAAGCGAAACTGCACAGGGATATTACTGTTTCACTGGGCCTCGCCAATATGTATGATAATCGCGAAAGATATAACTTTTCTTATGATGGAGGTTCCGCAGATTTAAGCAATTTATGGTATAAGCTATTGTACTTTCACTGGAATACACCACCCTATATAGATGGGAAACCTGTAAACCCCGGTTGGCTGGGGAATTCTATAGAGATGATCAAGAATGGAGGTTACACCCGGAACAGTGCCCAGCGCATGGACGCTTTGATGACATTGAACTACAATGTATATGCGGTACCGGGATTGTCTGCAAGGGTATCATTCAGCAAAAACCTTACCAACGACTATACCAAAGAGTTTGGAAAACGTACGCATCTGTATAATTTTAAACCCACCGGCTCTTCAGGTAAAATCATGAGTGATACGCTGATAGGAACCAGTACCAGCGGAGATCCCGGAAGAGAATACCTTTCTAATTACTGGCAAAAGATCAACGAATCGCAATTCAATATGCAGGCCTCGTATGTAAAGTCCATTGGTGATCATAACATCAATGCTACCGTGGTATACGAACAATATACACAACGATACAACAACCTGTACGGCGCACGTTTCAATTTTCCGATCATTGTTACCGATCAATTCTTTGCCACCAGCGATAATCCATCAGATGCGGGCATTGGTGGCGATGAAACGGAAGCTGCACGGCTTTCTTATATAGGTCGGATCGATTACGATTACAAACAAAAGTACATCCTGTCTGCCTCGGTGCGCAGAGATGGTTCCACTTTGTTTGCACCCAGTAAACGCTGGGGCTGGTTTCCATCTGTGTCGGCTGGCTGGATCATATCCGAAGAGTCTTTTTTCAAAAGTAAGTTTATCGACTTTCTGAAGGCAAGAGCCTCATTTGGCATGACGGGCAGTGATGCCGTAGGTGGCTGGCAATGGCAGGAAAGATATGTGGCATCCGGCGGATTTTATTTTGGTGACCAACTGGTTAAGGGGATAAACCACGGCGGTATAGTAAATCCGAATCTTACCTGGGAAAAATCAAAGTCCTACAATTTCGGGGTCAATCTCAGCTTCCTCAACAATTTTACTTTTTCTGCAGACTACTGGTTCCGCAACACGTATAATATTCTTGGTGCACGCATTCAGTCTGTGCCGGTAAGTTTTGGAGGCAGCATGCCTTCGGAGAATTATGGTAAAATAGATTCAAAAGGATACGAGTTCGAATTAGGGTACAATGCTGCTATCACCCACTCATTGAACTTTTTTGTAAAAGGCAATTTCTCCTGGGCAGCCAATAAGGTAAAGCTGATAGATGTTGCGCAGAATGTTCGCCCCGAAAACAATCCCATAGGGAGACCATGGGGTACGATCTCGGGATATGTGGCTGACGACATCCTGCGTACGCAGGCAGATGTAGACAAACTCCCTGACAATTACAGGATCATTGGCTTTGTTCCCGAAATTGGTATGCTCAACTATGTGGATGTAAGCGGACCGAATCAGGTGCCGGACGGCACCATAGATGGGTATGATCAGCGCATCATTTACAACTACAGTGCACCGCCGGTTTCATATGGATTATTGTTGCGCGGTGAGTGGAAAGGATTGAGCCTGGAAGTGTTTTTCCAGGGATTGGCTGGACATAAAAAATATTACAACGATGGATATGGAAGGAAGGCGTTGATCAGCACTTTGCTGCCACATAGTATTTGGAACGATCACTGGACACCTGAAAATCCCGGTGCAAAAATGCCTAAGCCGCGGCCCGACTGGATGAATTTCGACAACGTAGCATCCACTTTCTGGCTATATGATGCAAGTTTTTTGCGGTTGAAAAATATGCAACTCGGATATAATTTCCCGGTTAAGTTTACCAAGCGGGCAGGGCTGCGCGATTTGAAACTCATCGCTTCGGCTACCAACCTGTTCTACATATCCAGGTTCAAATTTTACGACCCGGAAGTACCATCGACTATGAGTTACCCGAATATGAAAGTTTTCACTTTTGGAGTAAACGTTTCCTTGTAACAATTCTGAAACTTTCAAGTTATGAACATGAACATCTATAAAACAATATACATTTTGTCACTTGCGGTACTGCTGTTGTTTACCGCTGGGTGCGAAAAAATACTGGATAGAAAAGACCTGCGTTCCATCAATCCGGGTGATGTATGGAATGACGTTGGACTCGCCACAGCATTTGTTAATAATATATATGGCGACCTCATGACGGGCATGCCCACTAACCAGGGTGGAGCTTCTGATGAATGTACCGATAACGGTGAGATGCGCACTTTCCTGGCGGGCATTGCTACTATTGATTCTTACAACAGTTTTCCTTATGGTACTATTCTTAAAATAAATATGGCACTGGAAAATCTTGAAAAAGGAGGTTTACCGGAAGCCGACAGGAACAAATTGAAAGGACAGGTTTTATTCTGGAGAGCCTGGGCCTATTTTATGATGGTAAAAGCGTATGGAGGTGTGCCGCTGGTACTGAATACCCAGGATGTATCGGACAAGGAACAGTTATTTGTGCCGCGCAGCAAAACATCTGAATGTATAACACAAATAGCAAAAGATATTGATGATGCGATTGCTTTATTGCCTGATGCCTGGCCGGGAGAAGAAGGTCGTATAGACAAGGGTGTAGCTATGGCATTTAAAGGAAGAGTATTGTTGTATTACGCAAGCCCCCAGTTCATGCCCTCCGGTAATGCAGCACGCTGGCAGGCTGCGTATGATGCCAACAAAGAAGCACTTCAGTATTTGACGGGTAAGGGAAAGGGATTGATGGATCACTTTGGCGATATATGGTACCAGGAATTGAACAAAGAGGTTATTATGGTGCGCAGGTATGCGCCTGTACCGGCTCCCACGCATTCGCAGGCGGGCATGCGCCCGATATTATATTCGAAAGACGCTGCCAACCAGGATATCCCTTCGTTGCAACTGGTGAATGCGTTCCCCATGAAAGACGGATCTGTGTTCAACCCGGCTACCACATCGTATGATACCTTATTTAAGAACAGGGATGAAAGATTTTATGCATCCATCGCATACAATGGTTCTGATATGGGCTTAAAAGACATGGTAGATCTTGGAACCTATCTCTGGACCTACTGGGGACCCAATGGTAGCGTGATAGGCCCACTGGGAACGCCTACCAGTTTCTATCGCCAGAAAGGGTTGGATAAAACGCTTACACAACAAACGGTTCACGCCGGAACAGTTGACTGGATTGAAATCCGTTTTGCAGAAGTGCTGATGAATTTTGGCGAAGCAGCCAACGAACTGGACAAGACCATCGAAGCCCTGGATGTTTTATACCAGATAAGGAGCAGAGCCGGTATTTTACCTGGTAATGATGGTCACTATGGTATTACGGCTGCCAGTAAAGATGCAATACGGGAAGCATATATGAATGAAAGATTTGTTGAATTTGCATTCGAAGATAAACGGTGGTGGGATCTCAGGCGCTGGCGCAGGCTGGATATACTCAATACAGTACATCGCAGAACAGGTTTACGGTATACATTGAAAACCGGGCAAACAGCACCTGCAGGCCATGATGATATAAATACCGTATGGAATCGGTTTACCTGGGAAGTAGTAACTGTAGATACTCGTGACATTGAGGTACAGGATAATTACTATTTCTACGGTATACCCATGTATGTGCTGGAACGCAGTAGCAATATAGAACAAACACAAGGCTGGAATAACGGCGCTTTTGACCCTCTTCAGTAAAAGGCTGTTGGTTTTATCAATACAGTTTCAAGGTTGATTATTGAAAAACAGGAAGAGTATGAGGCTGATCAAAAAGGTCGTCATTTTGAGTTAACAATTAGGTGGTACTCAATCATAGGACGTGACATGTATAAGCATCGTCACCTTGAGCGTAGCGTAGCGATCCCGAACGTTCGGGGAGAGAGGTCTCCTGAACAGGGATACGCTGTTGAGATTTCTTATCTTTTTTGGTCAGCCTTTGCACCTGTGAAAATGGTCTTATAGCATCTTCTGACTTAGATTAAACTGAATTTACAGTAATGGGTAAGCGATTTTTTGTATTTGCCTGCTTCCTGGTATGTGTATTGACCGGCGATGCTCAGGATAAAGAGGTACAATATTCCCGTGCAGGTAAGAAGAAAAATTTTCACATTTTCCTGTTGATGGGGCAGTCGAACATGGCCGGTTACGGATGTGTCGTTGAATCTGACCCCTGGCAACCGGGCGACAAAGAATCTGTACCAGGTGTATGGGCACTTACCGGTCAACATCAACTGGATGCAGATACCAGCATAAGCGAAGTGAAATGGATCCCTGCAAAACATCCACTCCATGTATTACAAAGCTCCGCGCAGTTTGGCATGGGTATAGACTTCGCGAGAGAATATATAAAGTTGCATCCCGGAGTTACTGTTGGGCTCATTCCCTGTGCATGGGGCGGCGCTTCTATCAACTGGTTAAACAAAGGCACTTCACACTATGCCAATGCCATCATGCGGGCAAGGCTTGCTGCAAAAGATGGTGTTATAATGGGTGTTCTATGGCACCAGGGCGAAAGTGATTCTGTTACACCCGAGCTGGCAGCTTTGTATCAAAACAAACTTGATAGGCTTGTTATGGATGTAAGAAAAGATTTAAGCAACAGCCGGCTTGCCTTTGTATGTGGCGATCTTGCTGAATTTTACGGACAGGGGCGATCAGCAACACACAAAGCAGGAATTCCAATTATAAGAAGAACCCTTCATGAGCTCCCTTTACGTTTACCCTATACCTATTGCGTTGCAACCGATGGATTGAAAAGCCCCGATGAACATTATGTGCATTTCGACCGATGGTCTAATATTCAATTAGGCCGGCGCTATGCACAAGCGTTTAAAATATTACTACGTTAGCATCATCCTTTTATCATCAAATTTATTTCAACATAAACAGTATGGCTTATACATCAGCAGGCATTCGATATTTTTTTATTGTAATGTTATTAACTTTTTATGGAACAGTAATCGCCCAGGTAAATGATCCGTATGCGCATCAGAAAAACGATTGGCTGGTACATAAAAAACACATGCCTGCACAATTAAAAGAAAACAAAAATGAAAAAATCATCACCATTACCAATGGAATGACACAGCGAAGCTTTTACCTGGGCGAAAACCTGGTATGTTTCGATTATACTAACCTGGTTTCCGGCGAACAACTCATCCGGTCTGTGCGTCCGGAAGCGCGGATCACCATTAACGGAACCGAGTATAATATAGGCGGGTTACATGGGCAGAAAGAACATGCTTATTTTGTAACCGGTTGGTTAAAAGAGCTGAAGGCCGATAACCGGGATTTCGTTTATACATCACATGAATGGACTTCGCTTACACAACCTGTTAACTGGAAAGCGACTGACTGGGCAGGTAGCAGAAGTTTACCTACGGGCAAATCGCTGGTGCTTACTTTTAAAAACAATAGCCCTGCATTAAAAGACATTATTGTGAAAGTACACTATGATGTATTTGATAACATACCGGTATTATGTAAGCGGGTTACAATTGAAAATAAAAGTAATAACACTATCACAATTAACCAGATAGTAAATGAAATACTCGCGATGCCTGAGGAAGAGTCGGCAGTAACAGGCGACAGCTCCAAAATGGCTGTGCCGCACGGGATCTTTATAGAAAGCAATTACGCTTTCAACGACGCCATGCGCATTCACCTGAGTGATCAGACCACGAACTGGAAATCCGATCCCTCCTATAGAAGCCAGGTTCACGTACAATACAAAACCCCCTGCCTTCTGGAGGTATATCCAAGGCATGGCATTGGGATATACCTGAAAGCGGGAGATGATTTTAACTCAATCCGTACTTATGAATTATTGCTCGACAGTTATGACAGAACAAGAAGGGGCTTAGCCCGTAAACAGTTCTACAGAACGATTGCCCCATGGACAACCCGCAACCCGATTTTTATGCATCTGATTGCGGAGGATACCGCGCAGATCAGACGCGCCATTGATCAATGCGTTGCCACTGGCTATGAAGCCGTGATCTTAAGCTTTGGAAGTGCGCTAAATATGGAAGATACATCGGCAGCCAATCTGAAAATGTACAAAGGGATAGCTGACTATGCACATTCGAAAAACATTCTGATAGGTGGGTATGCCTTGTTCATTTCCAGGAGCATCAGTCCCGACGTGGATGTTATTAACCCGTATACAGGCAAGCCAGGACAGGTAGAAGGAGGATCCTCACCCTGCATGGCAAGTGCCTGGGGTATTGAATGGCTCGAAAAGATCAGGAACTTTTTTGTTAAAACGGGTTTCGACATGTTTGAAAACGATGGACCGTATGGCGGCGATGTGTGCGCTTCTACAAAACATATTGGGCACAAAGGACTGGAAGATTCACAGTGGGCACAAATAGAACTACAAAAAAAATTGTATCATTTTTTGAACGAGCGGGGCGTATACATCAATTCTCCCGACTGGTATTTTATGGATGGTTCTCACAAGGCGGGAATAGGTTACAGGGAACCCAATTTTACATTACCAAGGGAGCGGCAGAAAATATTAAACCGCCAGAATGCGTATGATGCCATGTGGAATGAGACCCCGTCGATGGTTTGGGGGTTTGTTCCCCTGACGGAATATGGTGGTGGAGGAGCAGCAGCAACCATAGAACCACTCAAAGACCACCTGAACATGTATGAGCAGCTAATGATGCAGTACTATGGAACTGGTGTGCAGGCATGCTATCGTGGCCCACGGTTATACGATACCGATAGTACCAAAAAACTGGTGCAATCTGTAATTACCTGGTATAAAAAGTATCGTGATATATTGAACTCAGACATTATACATCTGCGCAGACCCGATGCGAGAGATTGGGATGGATTGATGCATGTAAACGCAGGCTTGCCGCAAACAGCATTGGCAATGCTGTACAACCCGCTTGCAACACCTATACAGCGAACGATCAAATTGCCTTTATATTATACGGGTCTTAATAAAGCAGCAAAGGTCAGGGTGAAAGAAGGCAGTCCCAAAACATATACTTTAAATGGTGCCTGCGAAGCGACTGTAACGGTAACTATCCCGGCAGAAAGTTATACCTGGCTGGTAGTAGAAAAATGATATACTCTCTCCCTGCCCGTTCCGTTCAGGCGGGCACGGAGAGTTCCGATTTATCGGAAAGGGTGAGGCGATATTCGAAAGCCTAAAGATATTCGCCGTACGGGAATATATATTGTTTTTTCCATAAAGTATTTTACAAATGGTTATGATAAAAAAGAAGCTCTATGTGTTAGTTGCACTGTTTTGTATACCCTTCAGTGCATTTCTGCAAACAGGCACTACAACCATCAACATTATCCCTACACCCACGCAGGTTGTTACAGGCGGCAATCAAATGTTCAGTACCGGCAGTATCAGGTATTGGGTAAGTGAGGATTCATTGTTGCCGTTAGTACAGGTATTGAAACAGGATGTTCGTTTATTTTCGGCAATCAACTTTAACTCGGTAGCCGATAAACAAACGGCTAACCTGCAGGTGAATAAAGTAAATACGCTGAACCCAAACGAATATGTTGTTGACATTAAAAAGGACATTATAATAAATGCAGGCAGTTGCCAGTCGGCGGCCTGGGCGCTTACCTCTGTTTTGCAATTGATGCAGGTTCAGAAAAACAGATTAAGATGGCCACAGGCACGAATACACGATCAACCTGCCAGTACTTACAGGGGTGTGCTGCTGGATGTGGCAAGAAGATGGCATGAAGCCGCCACCATCCGTTCATTGATCGACATCTGCCGGTTTTATAAAATTCCTTATATACAACTACACCTCACCGATGACCAGTTGTTTACTTTTCCATCGATGGCATTCCCTGCGTTGGCAACTCCCGGTAAACACTATACGCGGGAAGAACTTTTTGAACTGGTACAATACGGGCAGGAGCGGGGGGTGACTTTAATACCTGAAATGGACCTGCCGGGGCATAGCACTGCCATGCGGCGGGCAATGCCTGAATTGTTTGGTAGAGAAGATTTACGCGTCATTGATATTAATAAGCCGGAAGTATATGCGGCGGTTAAAACTCTTATTAAAGAAATGGCTGCTGTATTTTATACTTCGCCTTATATTCATATAGGTGCCGATGAATGCAATTTTGAAATATTTGACAAACTCCCCGAAACCCAAAACAACTTGCGCAAAAAGGGATATGCTGAAACGCATGATCTGTTGCTGGAATACATTATTGAAATGAACAAGTATGTAAAAAGCCTTGGTAAAACAACGTTGATGTGGGAAAGTTTTAATGGTAAGGGCAAGACGTATTTAACCATTCCTGATGACATACTCATTTTTGCCTGGGAAACATTGTATCAACGCCCGGACAGCCTGTTAGACAATGGTTATACCATTATGAATGCAGCCTGGAAGCCACTATATATTACGCCCGGCTATCGCTGGAGTGCAAAATATATTTATGAAGACTGGAATCTTTCAAAATGGCAGAACTGGTGGGATGCAGCGCCTTCCTATCATACCATCCAATTGCCTTCTAATCCCAAAATCATAGGAGCTCAGTATTGTTCATGGGAAATGGAAGACCATATGGAAATCCCGGAGTTGATATCGAGGATCCCTGCCTTTTCCGAAAAAACATGGAACAGTGAAATAAAAAGAGACTATAAGAATTTTGAAGAGAACAATGTGTTACTCGGCAAAAAGCTACACCGTATTATGTATGGTGCCGATATTTCTATCGCTGGTTTAATTCCCACTGTTGAACATGAAATAGAATCTCTTGAAACCAATTTTACAGACGAGGTACAAATAAAGTGTAGCCCTGTACTGAAAGGTTCATTTGTCACTTATACAACTGATGGAACAATGCCAGAGGTCAACGCTGCAAGATTGAAGAATGCTTTGACAATCGACAGTTCCACGCACCTGCAAATTGTCATATTTAATGCAGCCAATCAACGTATAGGGTTCTACAACAATAAGTTCAGGAAAGTACCTGTTGATTTAAAAATTACTGGCAACTATATCTTACCTGCGAATGTAAATGTAATGAATCACCCGTCCATTATTATTAAAGACCCGGTAAAAGTAGAAACCCTTTTCAACAAAAACAATAAGGGTATGGTACGGTATAAAATCAGTGAAAAAGATAAGCCGGGTGGATTAGAGGTATATAAAGAAGACGCTAAAATTGTAATTGACAAAACCTGTGCGCTTGAAGTTTTTATAGAAGATGAAAATGGAAAATTGGCAGAACGGTCTTTATTGTATATAAAGCGAATGGAATAAAAGTTTTTGTCTTTGTCAAATTTTGAGGAGCAAGTATGAAAATTATAATATCGTTTTTCTTGCGTGCTGCATTGTATTTTTTACTATAGCTAACGCGCAAGCCATTGCATTGGCTTCGCTGCTTGAAGAAATGAGCAACCAGGATACCCTGGGTGCGGGTTCTATGGGCTTTACTACAGTACTTACGCTTTCGGGTGTTACCAAAGAAACCGATCTCGACCAGTTCGGGTATGCCCCCGACTTTATCATACCTTCTATTAAGGATTTGCTTGATGAAGATCTGTTTACACATGTAATTGAAAAACATAAGCAGTTGCAGTTGCAGTCATATCAGGCATAAAATATCGTTATTTTGCCTCTTCCACAAATTTGTTAAACCTGTCCGTACTTTGATTATATTCTGCAAGATGGGTAATTCCCTCTTTTGCTATAATATTTAATACAAGCCGGTATGTTCCGTCTGTACGTGCCATAACAGGATTACGCATACATTTAAGATAATAAACAGGTAATGCCGATAATTCTACACGGGATTTAATGGTTGGGTTGTCTGCAACTTTTATCGCTTCATTAAACAGCGCTATTGATTGGTTTACAAATTCATTGGTGAAGATCGGATCAATAGGGTGTAAACCTATTTTAATATGTTGCTGCGGTGTAATCAAACTTTGAGCAAGATTGAAATATTCCCTTACGAATTTTCCTGAACGACCATAAAATCCGCTCATAAAATCATCAATTACTTCATTAATATTGATATCAGGATTCCATAACAACTTTGCAATCAGGTATGCCTTCAGTTCAGAGAATTCGCCTCCTCTGCTCTGATAGGCTGCCTGTTCCATTATACCGATACTTTTATTTTCTTTAAAAGTTTTGATATTCGGTTGTAACACCGCGAAATTCGGGTAGGGCATTACATAGTGGGCAAAATTTACCACGTAATCCCATATATACAATTGCGGCGAAACAGACGACCATTTCTGCATATCATCCAGGAAAGATTTATTTTTTTCACAAGACTTGAGATCATGCGCTACACAAGCTTCAATAGGGCACAGGCGCACTACTACGTTTTTCCTTGGCCGAATATTTTTGGGAGGCGTCCGTGTATACTGGTATGCCAGTGTTCCTATATATTTATCCGGGAATTCTTTTTCAACCGATTCCGCTACCTGGTTCACAAACCATATCATTAAACCTGATTCCGCTCCTTCTTTTTTCACTATCTCCTGGCATTTGTCACATTCGCAGGGGTTATAATAATCATTCTGCGAAACATCATAAATCATATACTCAGGGTGCTGCCTGATCTTTTGTTTGATACGTTCGGTTATGATTTTTAATACATTTTTGTTGCTCAAACATAATTGAGCCAGTTGATGGTGTTCATTTTTGATAACTTCAAATACACGTTTGCCATTTATCAGGCTGTAATATTCAGGATGTTTATCAAAAAACTCGTCCGGCGGCATTAACGGATAAAAAGTATGCACTGACCAAAAAGCTTCTACACCGCCTGGCTGATCAACATAATTCATTCTGCCGTTCATTTTATTTCTTGCAGCCCAGACGGGATCAAATGCTTCAAAATAAAAATCGTTACGAACCTGTATGCCGGGAGCGCTTTTGTAATTGTACTTTCCGAAAACGAGTTTTTCCTTTTTCGGTATAACCGTTACCTGGGGAGTATACCACCGGCAGCCAAATTCATTTTCCAGAAAAGAGAATACCCCATACATAGTACCTCTTTGTTTGCCGCCATATATATACACATTTCCGCTGTCGCTGAAGTAGTGAAAAGATTCATCCTTATCAGAAGGAGGCTGAATGCCGGTTTTGCCCTTAACTTCATAATTATATCCAAGTACAATTCTCGGACCTGTATAGTTGTTATTCTGCGGTTGTACAGGAATGTATTCACCGCAGATTTGATATAGCCAGTATCGCAATTCTTCCGCCGCCCATTTTTCTGATGCTGAAGCGTCAGATCCTACTATAATTCTATACGCCAATAAAGGACCTGCTATTGAAGCAACGGAATTTTCGTTGGTTTTTGCAACAGAGTATTGCCTGCCGAAGCAAATAATGCAGAAAAAGAGAAGATATTTCATATCGTAAAGAAGTTAGAACACAGGTAAGAGAATCTTACCTGTGTATGATTTTTATTATGGTTTCAGAAATTACTACCTGGCGCTTTCAATCAGTGTAATATATGTTTTTTTGTTTCACGGTATTCCGTAAAATGTGTACTGTCCTCTTTTCTGCAATTTTCAACAGTTTAAACGTCACCTGAGATTTTTAAGTTGAGCAGCAACGTTCGCTTGTGCTTTTAATTTTCGTTCTCTAATGAAAGGGACAATTTCTTTATCATTTGCAAATGGCGGTTGTGTGTAACCAAGCCCGGCAGGAGATTTTCCCACCCATTCACCCGGTTTTCCTTTTATTTCAATCGTAAGTTTTTCCGGATGGATCGTTACTGTAGTAAATAAAGCATCACGGTAAGGACAGGTGCGTGAGATCCATTCGTACTTCTCATGTATTTCTTTTGCATAGCTGTCGTGCTTGTAATTTCCTCCCACCCAGAAATACGACGCAGAATTGATGGTGAGATAAGGAATTTCATCCGCATACATCAGGCTGTCTATATGGGTATGGCCATTTAGTACCAATACAATTTTATCTTTTGCAGATGATATGATCTGTTGCATTTCTGCCGCATTGTCTACCCCAAAGCCTCCAATCAGCGGCTGGTGGGAAACGATGATGACCGGTCCCTGTATGTCAGCCAGTTTTTGTTTCAGCCATTGTACCTGTTCCGGGCCAATGTAAGACGCATAACCTCCTTTATGCGCGGGCGACCCCTTGTCGTTTCCATTCAGCACAATAAACGTGAAACCGTTTACTTGTTTGGTGTAATAAGTTGACGGCATACCCCAGATGTCTATACATTGCTGGTACGTATGCCCGCTATCGGTGTCATGATTGCCGATCACATGTAGTCTTTCGCTGTGCGCATTATTAAAAAGGTCTATTACCTGTTTGTTTTTTTGATTGGGATAGGCAAAATCACCCATTTGCATGATGGCATCGGGGCGGCTTTCTTTCATTTCATTTACAAAAGCCTGCAGGCGCTGTGGCGCATCATGCATAATATCATGATGAAGGTCTGCGATAATGCCCGCTTTAAGCCCTTTGGTTTTTTTTACGGCAGGGCGTGCAAGAGTTGGAACGGCCAGTGTGAAACAGATAGCAGCACTGTTGTAAATAAAATTTCTGCGGTTCATTTTTTTACTATTTATTCTTATAAAATTATTTTATTAAAAAATCAGGGAACCTCATCAGCCATAGGAGCTTCTTTGCCCGTGCTCTTAATGAGCGGCATTTGCGCACCGTAATCCCTCAGTGATTTTGAGAGCGCATGAGAAAGCTGCTTCGTTTTTTGGGGATAAACAGCTGAAAGGTCTTTTGCCTCGCTGATATCATCAGTCAGGCGGTATAATTCTTTACTGCCTGTTTTTATATTATATACCAGCTTCCAGTCACCCTGCTTTACTGCACTGTGAAAGTTGAAGCCATGACCCTCTTCGCCGATCCATTTATTAGGGAAATGCCATACAAAAGCTCTCGTGGTATCGTTTTCAGGATGGCCGCGCAGCATAGGTATGAAACTTTTGCCATCTACCTGCTGAATGACTTTGTAGTCTTTAATGCCCGCCATTGCCAGAACAGTCGGAAAAAAATCTTCAATGATCAGATTCGCATTGCAAACAGAAGCGCGTTTTACCACGCCCGGCCATTTCACGATCATCGGCTCACGTATCCCGCCTTCATACACGGAGCCTTTCCCGGCTCTTAAAGGCGCGTTCTGGGTGTAAGGCGTGCCGCCCCTGGCATGACCTGCGTAGCCTCCATTGTCGCTCATAAACAAAATAATGGTGTTTTTTTCCAGGTGATTATCCTTCAGGTATTGCATGATATCACCAAGGCTTTTATCCATGCCTTCTACCAAACCCGCATATTGCGCTTCGGGTAAAGAAAGTCCTCTTTCTATGTATTTTTTTACGAAACGATCATCGCTGGCATAAGGCACATGCACAGCATAATGAGCCATGTATAAAAAGAAAGGTTTTTTTTCAGACACAGGTTTGCCGAGTGCTTTAAGCGCTTCGCGGGTAAGTGCTTCGGTGAGGAACACATCGGTTCCGTGATATTGTTTCAATCCGGGAACGCCCCATGGCAGCGTATATTCATGGTAGCTGTTCCCGTAATTTTTTTCGGCAAGATAACTGCCTGGTCCGCCGGCCGCATGACCGGCTATGTTTACATCAAAGCCAATAGCTGTCGGATCTGCTGCCGGTGTTTCCATGGCTGCAAAATGTGCTTTGCCACAGTGAATGGTATAATATCCTGCCTGCTTCAATAGTTCAGGAAGTGGTGTTGCGTAAACCGTTCTTTCAATTCCCTGTACCGGCGATAAACCATTGATGTTCCATAGAGGCGGCTCCAGTAAACTGTCTTTTACATCAACGCCGGCATTTTTAGTAAGGGTCCAGTTGGTTACCTTATGGCGGGCCGGATTCATGCCTGTCATAAGGCTGATGCGGCTTGGGGAACAGACCGGAGCTGCATAGGCATGAGTAAATTTCATACCCTGTTTTGCCAATAGCTCCATATTGGGTGTGTGATACAACCTGTTCCAATCCGTGGTTTGATCCCAGAATGGCACGGAACAATCCTGCCAGCCCATATCATCCACTAAAAAAAGTACAATGTTGGGGCGGCTTTGGGCATTTGCCCAAAAATGAATAATAACAAAGGATATGCTTAGATATAATCTTTTCATATGGCTATCCTTTTTTCCAGTTCCTTTAACGGGACATTAATTTGTTGTCCAACCGGCTCGCCGTTCCTGAAAGTTCTTACCCGTATTTGTGAAGCTCCTTTAGGGATTTCCAGCAGGGTTCCGGTATATTTTTCCGTATATATATCAGGGTTCGTTCCATCGAATGTATAGTAAATATCAAGTCCCTCTATTTCAGTAGCTATTTTAACCTTATAGGTATTTTTATCTGCTTTTACCCCGGTGATAATAGCGTCAAACATGCTGCGCGCATAATTAACTTTTCTGTTATCCAGGTAAGAAAATTGCTTCTCGACTTTGCTGGTAAAACTTTTCCAGTTTTTCTTTTCAGCAGGCGACCAGAATACTTCAGCCAATGCAAATGCCCGCGGCCACGTCATATATTCTGCATGCCTTGGGGTAGGAACAGATTCTGTCCAAAGATTTCCCTGACCACCCAGGATCAATTCTTTTTCGATACCCTGAGGTACCGGTTCAAAATCGTAACAGCTCTTCAATCGAAGCATGCTATATGTTTCGGGCTCTACAATCGGGTCTCCCTGGTACAGATCCAGGTAGGCATGACGGTTAGGTGTCATAATAACAGGGTGTCCCATTTTTGCGGATTTAATGCCACCTTCCATACCACGCCAGCTCATTACCGTTGCATCTTCTGTAAGCCCCCCCTCTAATATTTCATCCCACCCAACCAGTTTCCTGTCCTTGGACTGCAACATCTTTTCCATCCTTTTTATAAAATAACTCTGCAATTCTTCTTCATTTTTAATCCCGTTTTTTTTCATAAAGTCCTGTACTTCTGACGACCGTTTCCAGAATAGCTTGGTACATTCATCACCCCCTATATGAACATACCGGAATGGAAATAATGCGGCTATCTGGGTAAGTACAACATCCATAAACTCATAAACCCTTTCATCGGCAGGATTCAATGTATTGTCTTCAATATTGTAAAACTTGCTTCCGGGATTTACATAAGTAAGGTACTTTGTAGCCGACAAGTGCGGATAGGCTGCTATCGCCGCCAATGAATGCCCCGGAACATCAATTTCCGGTAATATATTAATATGTCTCTCTTTTGCATATGCTACAATTTCCTTGATATCTTCCTGTGTATAAAAACCTCCAAAGTCTGCCTTTTCTCCCGGTTGAGGCGGAAGAAAAGACCACCAGCTGCCCTGCCTGGGTACCCGCCATGCACCCACTTCAGTTAATTTCGGCAGACCTTTTATTTCAATACGCCATCCCTGGTCGTCGGTCAGATGAAGATGCAACACATTGAATTTATAACGCGCCATCTCATCGATGTATTTCTTTACAAATTCTTTCGAAAAGAAATGACGACTGACATCCAACATCAACCCACGCCAGCCAAAACGGGGATAATCCGTAATTTTCACTGCCGGTATTTCCCAGGAAGCAGGCTGCTTTGTCTGGTATTCAATTGCCGGCGGCAATAATTGCCGTAGCGTTTGCAATCCATAAAAAATTCCTGCAGGCCTGGCAGCGGAAAGACTGATATGGCTGCTACTTATTTTTAGCATGTATCCTTCTTCTGTTTTAACATCTTTCAGCGAGGCGTTTAACGAAAGCACAATTTTTTTCGCAGCTCCCGGCCGATCAACAACTTTTAATTGAACTCCCATAGCGGGCAATAGCCAGCCTGCAAAAGTTTCAGCAAAAAGTTTCAGTTCGCTGTTATCACCTTCTGCAACAATAACTGTTTTATCATCCAGCAAAAAGGAACCTTTATTCATTACTAATGCTGCCGGCTCCGGGATAATGGATAAAGATTGTTGCTGGGGCAATACTGCTAATGAAAAAAACAGGCACAAGCAAGCGCAGAGAAGAAAATACTTCATCATGATTTATATATTGATAAATACATTCAGGATAATTCCTACCCGGATTAAATCCATACATTATCTGAAATATTAATATCCCTCGTTCTGCGGAAGCAACGAAGGATTTTTCTGAACCTCGCCATCCGGTACAGGAAAGTACGCATGTTGCGGTTGGTAGGAACCAGCCCTTAATTGTGACCTTTCCGCCATAGCTGTTTTCGCCCGTTCCAGCCAGATACCCCATCTTACCAGGTCAAGTTTCCGATGACCTTCTCCTACCAGTTCCCATGCACGCTCCTGTCGGATCGCTTCCCGTAACTGATCCTGCGTCAGTCCGGAGAGTTCTGCAAGCCCGGCTCTTTCCCTTACCTGGTTGATGGCATCATATGCGGTACCCATATCATTGTTTTCGTTTGCCGCTTCTGCAAGCATTAACAGCACGTCAGCATACCGGAACAGATAAATATCCAATCCGCTGTTGCGCTCCCCTGCATCAAGGCGCCACCATTTAGGGCCGGACCATATATGAATATTGTTTACAGGGTCTGGCGTAAAATCCACGCCGTTATAACCCGTTGCAATAATAGACGCCTTTCGTTTATCAGCAGGATCAAAACTATTGGCATACGAGTCTAATGGAATGTATGTTCCATACCATGCCTTCGATTTAAACGGTTCAACCCCGACATTTGCATTGGGAGAATAAAAGGCATGCTGATAGCTATTCAGTTTATCAGTTTGAAAATCAATTTCAAAGATCATCTCACTATTGAGCTCATTATTGGAGCGAAACACGTCCGCATATTCGGGCTGCAGGGTGTATCCTGTAATGGATTGAGCTGTGGTGACTGCGTTTGACCAGTCCTTATTCCATAAATATACCTTCGCCAACAATGTTTGTGCAGCGCCTTTTGTTGCTCGTCCTTTATCTGCGGCGCTGGTATAGCTTGCCGGCAATACAGCTATTGCTGCCGTCAGATCATCGATCATATACTGGCGAAGCTCTGCCGCCGTTGCTCTTGGCAGGGAGGATGTGACAGAAATATCTGCATAGTTCTTTTCAGTTACCATTGGCGCATCGCGGTATAGTCCCATTAAATAATAATTATACAAAGCTCTCAGAAAACGTGCTTCAGCCACAGACCTGTCTTTTAATGCACTTGTTCCGGACATGGGCACTTTATCTATAACCTGTGAAGCCGCATAAATACCGCGGTAAAGCCCATTCCAGATCACCTGCGCATTACCGAAGCTGGCAGGTGAAATATTATAGTCGCCTGAGTTGTTCCTTTGTATGATGGCATCACAATCCTCATCAAGATACGACCATAGTTCCTGCTGGAACAGGCGGGCAGGATGTTGTCCGATAAGCCAGGAATAGACCCCGTTTACGCCTTGAACAGCATCGACATCAGACTTAAAGAATTGATCCGGGCTTAGAAAACTTTTTGGGTTTTCTTCCAATGCTTTTTTACAGGATGGAAAACCAATACCTGAACCAAGCACAATAAGTGATATTATAATCTTTTTCATTTTTTTATTTTTTTATTTTGGCGAATGCTACCCGCCAAACGGATCCGATATTATTGTTGAACAGTTCTGCATTACCTATTACCGGTTTTTCCACTACAGTGTCAGATTTATCCCCACAACCACGGTTTTATTCTGTGGATAGTTGGTATAATCAAAACCCCTCAACGTGGAGTTTGTGCCGTATGAATTTGTTTCCGGATCATAAAAAGGATATTTGGTAAATAGTAAAAGATTGGTACCTGTAGCATAAATATTAATCCTTTTTATCCATTTGGCGTTTAAATCAGAACCATTTAGCGCATAGCTAAGTGATAAAGATTTCAACCTTAAAAAAGATCCATCATACACCCACCGGGTAGAAGTTACATAATCTCTGGAGTTAACGCGGGGTATATCGGAATCGGGGTTTGAAGATGACCAGCGATTGACCATTTCTTTGTATTGGTTGGTGAGCGGTGAATTGGTGGCATAAAATCCATTAGACACGCTCATAACCTTGTTTCCTGAGGCGCCCTGAAAGAAAATATTTAAGGATAGCTTTTTATAGGTGAATGTATTGCCCAGCCCTCCATAAAATTTCGGATTTGCATCGCCTATTTTATGGTAGTCGGCTCCCGAATATTTGTTATCCCCGTCCCAATCCAGGTACAATGGGTCGCCGAGGCGCGGTGTGGCTCTGGGATTAACAGATCCTTCGGGAATTACGTCCGTTTTTTGAGTACCCATATATGTTGCTCCCCAGAAGATCCCTACAGGTTCTCCCACTACCAGCCTGCTTATTGTGCTATTGGCTCCGAAACCGGTGCTGGCCAGGTCAAAGCCGGTTACTCCGCCCAGGTCAAGCACTTTGCTTCTGTTGCCGGCAACGTTAAAAGAGGTTTCCCAGGTAAAATCTCCCGCGATAATATTTCTTGAACTGATGGTGAGTTCCAATCCCCTGTTTCCTACAGCGCCTATATTACTGATCGTAGAATAAAAACCTGTTTGGGTCGGAAGCTGCTTACTTAACAACAGGTCTTTGGTCTTTTTTGCGTAATAATCAATTTCTACATTCAACCTGTTATTAAATACACCAAATTCGACACCGATATCCAACTGGCCTGTTGTTTCCCATTTCAGATTTGGATTAGGCAGATTTTGAGAAGTGTATCCGAGGATATTTGAGCCGCCAATGAGATAGTTGGAAACCGTACTTAATGATGGCAGGGACGAGTAGATGCCAATAGCCTGGTTACCGTTATAACCATAGCTTGCCCTGAATTTCAAATCACTGAAAAGGGCTGAATTTCTCATAAATCCTTCTTTGGAAACTTTCCAGGCAACAGCAACAGCCGGGAAAAATGCGTACTTATTATTTGCCGCAAACCGCGAGGATCCATCTACTCTGCCAGTGAGCGTGAGCAGGTATTTGTCCTCAAAGCTATAATTGATACGAGATAAATATGATGAAATCGTGTATTTGCTGAATTCTGAGCCGATCCGGAAAGCAGTTTGTGCCGTAGCGCCCAGGTTGTTATAAGTAAATACATCTGTCGCGTAAAGGGAAGCATTGGCAGACAGGTTTTCGGTACTACCGGTTTGATAAGACGTTCCTAATACAGCCGTAATATTGTGTTTGCTGCCAATAGCTTTGTCGTAGGTCAATGTATTTTCCGACAACCACATAATTGCATTAGAAGTATTTACGCTCGCAGCGCCTCCCTGCTGGGCATTGGCTCTTGTGGGAAGGGTTCCTGGATTATATACATTCGTTTTCCCGAAAGACATTTCAGATCCGAAAGTGGATTTAAAAGTCAATCCCTTTATGAATTCCCATTCTGCGAAAATGTTTCCGATAATATTGCTGCCGGTGTATTTATTAACCGGCAATGTACCCTGTGCAACCGGGTTGTCATAAACCTGTGGGTCATTGGGTCGTTTACTGTCGAAACTGCCGTCATCGTTATAAACCTTGCCTGTAGGCGGATAGGCCAGGGCTGACTGTTGATAGTTATAGCCACCCAATTGAACGGTGTTGTTGTCGGTTTCTGCGCGGCCGATATTTAAGATGACGCCGATAGTAAGATTATCTTTTACTTTCTTGTTTACATTTGCCCTAAGCTGGTAACGCCTGAATCCTGAGTTAATAATGACGCCTTCCTGGTCAGAATAATTTCCCGACAGGTAATAATTGAATCCTTTATTGCCTCCTGAAGCCCCCATTGTGTAATTACGCATGGGCGCCACCCTGGTTATTTCTTTCTGCCAGTTAGTTCCTTCTCCTAATGATTTAGGATCGCTGAAAGGAGCGGGCTGCCCATTGTCGGTTGCGCTTTCATTTGCCAGTTCGGCATATTCCATTGCATTCATCATGGGGATCAGCTTAGGCACTTTCTGCCATCCAGTGTAAGCGTCTAAGTTTATGTTATCCTGCCCCGCAACGCCTTTTTTTGTGGTTACCAATATAACACCGTTCGCGCCTCTTGCCCCATAAATGGCAGTGGATGATGCATCCTTTAAAACAACCAGCGACTCGATGTCTTCGGGATTGATAAGATTAATGTCGCCACCGCCGATCAATCCATCGATTACGTACAGCGGTTCATTGCTTGCATTAATGGAATTACCGCCTCGTATGCGTATAGTTGTCCCTGTTCCCGGGGCGCCGCTGATCGAAGTGACCTGCACCCCGGCAGCCTTTCCCTGAAGCATCTGGTCTACCCTTGTGATCGGAATGTTTTTTAATTCCTTTTTACCTATTGTTGATACGGCGCCGGTTAAATCCTGTTTCCTGGTCGTGCCGTAACCAACGATCACCACGTCCGACAGGTCAGCTACCGCTTTTACCATAACGACATTGATTACGGTTCGCCCGTTCACCTTAAAGGACTGTGAACTGTATCCCACATAGCTGAATTCAAGCGTGGCGTCATTGTCTACAGTAATGACGAAATCGCCATTCGCGTTTGTAGTTGTGCCTGTTTTCTGTCCTGAGGTTACACTCACATCTGGCAATGGTTTTCCTTCGCTGTCGGTTATACGACCTCTTACCGTAATGTCCGCGTAGAACGCATCCTGTCTTTTGATAGCTATCAGCTTATTGCTCATCAGGACATAAGACAAACCTGTGTTTTCTAACATGCGGCCAACAAGATTTTCCACAGTGATATCCTTTGCCTTCACGGTAACCGTGATATTGTCTGACAATACAAGATTGCTAAAAGCAAACCGGTACCCGGTTTTGCGTTCGACCTCTTTTAGCGCATTGGCGAGTTTTGTCCTTTTGAAATTGACATCTAATTTTTCCTGCGAATAGCTTTTTGCACTGACCTGCAGCGTTGTTATCAGAATAAAAAGTGCTGTAAGTTTCATGAGCAGCAGTGTTGGTAGCCACCTGTTTCCTGCAGGCGGACTTTTAAAGCATGACAGTTTTTTCATACCTTTGTTTTGGTTTGTTTTGTTATAGAATATATACCAGGCATATTTTGCCTGATATTTTTTGTAACGCAGGAGAAATGGCTGATACCCGTTTCTCCTTTTATTTATTTACGTATAGTAATGGTGTTACCCTCAATTTCATAGGTAAACTGATAGGTATATTTAAGGACATCCAATATCTGCACTATTGTTTCATTTGTAAACGTTGCTGTAAACGTATAACCCGCTACCTCCTCGTCTGCAAATACGATTTGCACATTGTACCATCGCTCAAGGGTTTTCCGTATTTCGTCAAAACGTTCATTTATTATTTCAATCCGGCTTTGTGTCCATGCGGTTTCTATTATCACGCTATCAGTCAGGTCATATGACAATGGCATTATCTTTACAGGCACTTTTATTGAATCGGAAATAACTTTTTTGCTATGCGGGAGTGATTTGCTTCCCACAACAGCCTTCTGGTTTGGGAAAAGCACCACTTTTTTAGATGCATCCTTCGGTAGAATTTCAACCTTACCTCTGAGAAGGGTAGTTTCACTTAAGTCGTCATCAGCGTATGATTTAACATTGAACAGCGTACCCAGCACTCTAACGTCATACTTTGCACAATGCACAATAAAAGGCAGCTCTTTGTTGTGCGTAACATCAAACATCGCTTCCCCGGTTAAATGAACACTCCTGTTGGTACTGTTGAAATTTCTGTCAATCATCAGTACAGAACCTGCAGCCAGCTTTACGGTGGAACTATCGGGCAGCAGGCATTCCTTTTTTTCTCCCTTGGCAGTGACAAAAATGTAATCTTTGTCCAAAGGTGCGCCGTGATCACTCACTTTTTTATCTATCTCAACTGACGCCTTGCCAGTACCCTCAAATAAGCGGACTGAAAAAAATATAAGAAGTATTGCCGCCGCGGCTGCTGCCGGGAACATCCATTTGATTATACGCGGCCTTTTATGAAATTGAACGATCTCTGCCTGCGAAGATTCATGTACGTGCTGCTGTCTGTCCTGCCGGAACATGATGTGAAGTCCTAAAACAATTTCTTTTGCCTCCTTTAGCTTTTCTGCCGATGCCGGATGCATGATCATGTATTCTTCCCAAAACAAAATATCTTCTTCATTTCGGCGAAAACAGAAGTTGAGAAAACTGTCGTTAGCAGCGAGTGCATCAATTGAAAAGTCCTCAGGCATTTACAGTCTTTTTCATATAGACCGGTATATCTAAAAGACTTACCAACTTTTTCTCAAAAAAATATCAGAACAAGGCGATAGACAATAAAGCAGCAATATGAACCCCGGGAACCTGCCTGCCCATTTCCCGGCGAAGAAGCTTGATTCCCTCTGAAATATTATTGTATACCGAACGGCTGGAAAGTCCGGTTTTTGCAACAATTTGTTCTGTAGTGAGCCCGAGATAAAACTTTTGATACATCACCCTGCGGCACCTTGCCGGCAACCTTTTGAAGGCGCTTCTCAGTTTTTGGATTAATTCATCATTTGATTCAATGAGCTCTATTTCCGATGCAATGCTGGGTATTGTGCTGTCTTCATTTACAGACAGCGCTTCGGCATATTTTTGTTTTTGACTTTTATGGTAGTGGTTTATTAATTTCCTCCGGAACGCAATAGAAAGATAGGCCTGCGGATTACGAATATCCTTACACTCCACTCCCTTCTCAAGCAAATCCAGGAAGAAATGGTTAACGAGATCAGCGGATATGTCATGGGCATATCCAAGGCGTAATGCCATTTGAATAAAATGGGAGTGAAAGGATTGATACCATGATTTAATATGATCGCTACCTGCACTTGTCACATTAATACAAAGGGGTTAGGCGTTTAAACTATTTTCTTAATCAATATTATTTCTTTTTTAGAAAAAAATAATGCTCAATCGATTGCGCGAATTTGAGTTCGGCTGCCATGGCAAACATGCCCAAAGCCATTCCCCTTTTTTATCATACCACCAGTTGGAAATAGCCATTCCTGCAATCGCCGGTTTTGAATGTAAATGTATTTCTTTTCTGCAATAACCAGGCATAAAAACGGGTGCATTTAAAATGGTCGCGCCATATGTAGATTACCCTCACACTTTATCTCAATGTTGTTTAGTCAGGAAAAGAGCAATACCTGAAAATAGTATCTGCTTCTGAAACAGCATAGGAAGAAAAATATTCTTTTTGATTTTTATGACGATTGACAGACAGGGAAATGTCGCCCCGCCTCGGGCGGGGCTTTGTTCAAACCCCAACCGCTCAGCTACCAAAATACCGGTCGTACCGACCTGGAGAAGCAAATTGGTAAAAGTGTTTTGAATCATTATCATTGAATGAATGCTGTCGTTTTATCGTGAAGCTGTAAAGAAAACCCTGTAAGGGTGATATTTTGGTAGAACCAATAAAACACGCTTGCCGTCATTCCGATGCCGCCCCAATGTGTGTTGAACCAAAGGAATATAGCGGCGGGAGAGGAACCTGCCAGGCATTTGTACTAATGCTCAACATCTGCACTACTGCCAGGCGGATTTACTTTCAGTGAGAACTATTTTCATTGCGGCAAAATCAGAGATAAACAAATACCGCAATAAAAGTTCTCCTTCGCGAAAAAGCGATTTAACTACCATGTTCGCGTTGGCTCAATCGGAATGACGGAAAAGCAACTATTTATTCCTAACCCGAACGAACGACATTACCTTTGGAGCATAACATTTTTCGCAGGTGGGTAGTGACACCCAACTGTAGAACATATAGGGTAAATGGCAAACAGTATGTAGTGATCGCATGCGGAGGCTCTAAATGGGGAGGGAAACACAGCGATGCGTATGTGGCTTTTGCGCCTCCTGATAAAAAGTCAAAAACGAATTAATCAAATACCTTGCAATGGGAAACGTTTTTCAATGGAAAAGCGTCTTTACAGAGTAAATAATGCGTTTGCAAAAAATGAATAAAGAAATGGCAATGTCAAGACGAATGAAACTGTCCCTCGCTGTTATCATACTCTTGTTTTCATTTAATTCCAATCCTGTTGATAAAACGATACTGAGACCTGAAAATTACAAACACTATATCGACAGCTTTAATGCCAACGACAATGAGCTTTATCCGCAGCATATACCCAATGCTCAAAGCTGGGATTTCCTGAAGGAAAATATGCCATTGTTCGATTGTCCTGACAAAATGATGGAGCAAACCTGGTATTTCCGCTGGTGGACGTATCGCAAGCATATCAAACAAACGCCTGAAGGATTTATCATCACTGAGTTCCTACCTAAAGTACCCTGGTCAGGTAAATACAATAGTATCAGTTGCCCCGCGGGACATCATTTTTATGAAGGACGCTGGTTGAACGATCCTCAATACCTGCGTGATTATGCGAAGTTCTGGTTCCGGGGAGGAGGAAGCCCGCGGGTATACAGCTTTTGGGCAGCCGATGCTGTTTTTAAATATTATGAGGTAACGGGCGATAAGCAATTGCTTGCAGAGCTGCTGCCCGACCTGATCCAAAACTATAAAGCCTGGGAGCAAAATAACCTGGATGACAACGGGTTATTCTGGCAGGCAGATGGTAACGACGGGATGGAAGTATCTGTATGCGGTGCATTATCCGATGGAGCGCGTGGTTACCGTGCAACGATCAACACCTATATGTATGCGGATGCACTGGCTATATCCCGGATAGCGGACATGTTCCATAAGGAAAATGAAGCGGCTGCATTTGCAGCAAAGGCAAATAACATCAAACAAAAAGTGCAGGATATTTTGTGGGAAGATGCCGCGTCGTTTTTTAAGGTATTACCCAGGGGACAATCAACATTGTGCAACGCCAGGGAACTGCATGGATATACGCCCTGGTACGCAAATCTGCCGGAGGCTGAATATTCCAAAGCCTGGCAGTATCTCATGGATTCAAGCTATTTTTTCACACCATTCGGCCCTGTTACGGCTGAAAGAAGTCATCCCGGTTTTAAAATTTCGTACGAGGGGCATGAATGCCAGTGGAACGGGCCAAGCTGGCCGTACGCTACTTCCATCACTTTAACTGCTGCAGCTAACCTGTTGAACAACTATGATCAACATTATTTTTCAAAACAGGATTATTTTAGCCTGCTGAGCACTTATACGAATAGTCATCAACGTAAGAATGAGCAAGGCAAAACTGTACCATGGATAGACGAAAACCTGGATCCTTTTACGGGCGACTGGATATCGAGAACAAGATTAAAAACCTGGAACAATGGCACATGGTCTGATGAAAAAGGCGGAGTGGAAAGAGGGAAGGATTATAATCATTCAACTTATAATGATCTTATTATTACCGGTTTGATGGGTGTACGCCCCCAGGCAAATGATACATTGATCATCAACCCCCTTGTGCCTTCCGGTACCTGGGATTATTTCTGTTTGGACAACATAGCCTATTGTGGTAAAAAGCTGGCGGTATTGTACGATAAAACCGGGAAGAGATACCGTATGGGAAAAGGGTTCATGATCTTTTTGAACGGGAAGAAAATATCTTCCGCTTCAACCGTAAGGAAAGTTAAAATAAAAGTATAAGTTCGCAGTATAAGGTTACGGCGGTTTTTCACTTCGAATTCTTGCAATATGATGCATATTTTTTACTTTAAAAAAAGATGGATAGTCAGTTACAGGGCATACCATTACCTGCTATTGTTTTTTGCAAGCTTCCATTTGAATACTTCTTTCGCACAAAACAACCTCCCTGCTACGATTTCTCTTCTTGATGGCAAAACCCTCAAAGGATGGAAAACGGTGAACCCCGCCGATATGGCGTTCTGGTATGTAAAGGACAGCTCGATCGTGTGTGGCGATGGAGTAAAAAAGATACCTGAAAATACCTACCTGCATACGGAAAAGGAATACGAGGATTTTGAGTTCCGCTGCCTGTTCCGTTTGTCCGGCGATCCCGCTACGGGCCTGATCAACAGCGGCATTCAATACCGCTCCATCTTAAAAGATAATACGATCGTTGGTTACCAGGCAGACATCGGCAATGGTTACTGGGGCGATATTTACGATGAGCACAGGAGGGGAAAACTGATCGGTGGTGATTTGAGCATACTGCACCGGGTACTAAAAGAAGATGGATGGAACAGTTATATCATACGGGTGAAAGGCAGCCGGCATGAACTGTACATCAACGGAGTAAAAACCTGTGATTATATTGAAAAAGACAATTCAATCCCGGCTAAAGGAGTAATTGCAGTACAGATACACAGTGGCGGTGCAGCAAAGGTTGAATTTCGTGACCTGACCATTACACCCTTGTAATTGAATTTTATTCATTCAATCCCTATACCATTCTTGTATGAAGGTTTTTGTTTTAAGCATCCTCTTCCTGTCGGTTGTTTTTTCAGGGGTATATTTGTATTCGCCGGATACCCACAAGACAGATGTTTCATTGCCCGATGAAAAAAGAACGCCCGAAGAGGAGCTTGCAGGGTTTAAAGTGCCTGATGGATTTGTAATTGAGCTGGTTGCCAGCGAACGGGATGGTATTATCAACCCGATCGATCTTAGTTTTGATGACGCGGGAAGGCTGTGGACACAAACAGCTTCCATGTACCCGCTCGACCCGGTGGCGGATATACAATGGAATGACCTGCTGGAACTGATGGATCATCCCGAGAAACAAAAAGATCATCCTGCATTTAAAAAAATGCTCGATCTGTACGAGGGCAGAACAAAAGGAGATGATAAAATATTGATCCTTTCTGACCTGTATACTCCGGGCAAGACCGCTACTACTTCGGTTTGGGCAGACGGGCTTACCATTCCCATGAGCATTCTGCCGTATAAGGATGGCGCTTATGTAGCGCAGGGATCCGAGCTTTTTTTCCTGAAAGATTCAAACGGTGATGGCAAAGCTGATCAAAGGATCAGGCTGTTTACCGGCTTTGGTTTTACAGATACACATACTATGGCGCATGTACTGGTACGTGGCCCGGGAGGATGGATCCATTTTAGCCATGGCGCATTGAACAAAGGAAATGTATCATCGCTGCTAAGCGATGCAAAAATAAAAATAGACTACAGTAAGATCGCCCGCTTTTCACTGGATGGAAAAAAGATAGAGCTGGTCAACGCCGGGCTGAACAATATCTGGGGCTTTCAGCTTCGCCACAACGGGCAATGGTATGGAACCGAAGCGAATGACCTGGGCTATTCTATTGTTCCCATGGAGCCGGGTACGGCATTCCCGGGAATTGGTAACGAACGCATTCGCAGTTACCAGCCTGTAATGCCTGAGCTGCACAAATTCAGGGTAGGCGGTACCGGTATATCGGGGCTGGCGTTCGCGGATGATATATCCGGCTCTTTCCCCGACGAATGGAAAGATGTGGCCTTTCTCGCTAATCCTATTACCAGCACTATTAATGCCGTAAAAATTATACGTAACGCGGATGGCACCGTATCCGCTACCCACCTGCCCGATCTGCTTTCTTCAGAAGATAAATATTTCCGCCCGGTGAATATTGAGTTTGGACCCGATGGATGTTTGTATATAGCGGACTGGTACGATAAGATCATTTCTCACAACGAAATACCTACCACGCATCCCGACAGGGATAAATCACTGGGGCGCATCTGGCGCATCCGGCATAAGAGCCAGCAGTCTTTTGCCATCCCTGATTTTACCAAAATAAAAACCGAAGAACTGGTCGGTCATCTGAAATCGCCTTCGTTGTGGATGAAACGCGCTGCCTGGCATCAGTTAACAGATCGCCCGTCAAATGAAACCGCTTCACTGATCCCGGCTCTTGTAACACTGGCAGCCGACGGGCTGCACCATGAACTCACACGCATCCATGCATTGTGGAGCCTGGAAGGAATGGGGCATTACGATGCAGCTTTGATGACCCAACTGCTGGGCGCAAAAGCGGATGACCTGCGCCGTGAGGCAGCCCGTTCCCTGGCCTCTTTTGCATTAACTCCAACACAGGTGGCAGGCGTTTTATTACCCTTGCTGGAAGATGCGAATCCCATGGTAAGATCGGAAGTGCTGCGCACGCTTGCCGCCATCAATAAGGCGGATAATAATACGATCAGCATGCTGGTAAAAGCCGGCAAACCGGCGCTGCCGGGTAATGAAATGGGAGGATCGTACGAGCGGAATTTTGAAAGATACCTTGCATTAAAAGCATTGGAGCAATACCCCGGTGAGTTGTACACCTACCTGCAGTCGGCAGAAGCTGCCGCCCAGCCTGCATTGAATGTATTGTGGGCAATACAGGCATTGCCCGAAGAGCAAAAAGAGGAAAAATTCATTCAGTTGTGGCCCAAAGCAGGTATCACCACGCTTGATGAGCCAACCTTTATATGGCTGGGCAAAATGCTTTCCAATCCGGCGATATACAATATGGTGAAACCGGTATATGAAAATTCGGCCAATGCCGAAAAGTATATTGCACTGGCTTTGCATCATCAGCAACAGGTGCAGTCAGAAGCGCTTTCACAACTGCTGGAAAATCCCGCTCTTACATTATTAAAAACAGGAAAGCCGGCTGACAAACAACTGGCACTCGATGCCATCGCAAAGCTTAGGATCAAAGTACCCCGCGAGCCTGTGGTTGCAATGATCAACAGTAAGGCAGATGAAAAAACAATAGGCCTGGCTTTGCGCGCGCTTGAAGTAAATCCTTCGGCTAATAAAGCAACATTCATGCAAATAGCCCGGAACCCTGCGCATCCTTTTAACCTGCGCCTTGCCTCTTTGCATAGTTTAGCCAAAACAGATACAGTACTGGCGAAACAAACACTGGCGAACTGGATAAGCGGATTGAACGACGAACAGAAGAAAGAGCTTACCGGTGTATTGTCGGGTTCATCGCAGGGAGCGGCTTTGCTTATAGATCTGTACAATAAAAAACGCCTAAACGCTAAATCCTTCACGCTTTCTTCGGCGGAGCGTGTGCGCAATACTGCTGCCGGTAACATTACGGGCGATGCTATTCTTGAACAGACAAAAAAAATAGCCGAGGAAGAAAAGAAGGCGTTTGAAACCAGGTTGGCGAAGTATATGGCGATAGCGGAGAAAAAAGGCGGCAATGCGCAAAAAGGTAAAATACTTTTCCAAAGCTGCCTGATGTGCCATAAAGTGGGCGATAAAGGACCGGGGATAGCGCCCGCATTAGATGGTTCGGCCGCGCGCGAAGACAAAGCGCTGCTGACCGCCATTCTTGACCCGGATGCTGCAGTGGAAAGCGGTTATATGCTGTATCGCGTAACCAAGACCGATAACAGTGTGCTGGAGGGGTATTTGTTTGAGAAAAATGACCGCGGCACAACACTGGCCTTTATGGGCGGCTCCAAAATATTTGTTGAAAACAAAGCGATCAGGAATGAAGGGTTTTTAACCGGCAGGTCGTTTATGCCTAAAGGTTTAATTAATACTTATACCGATGCTGAGGTAGCCGATCTGTTGGCGTATATACGAACATTGAAATAGGTGGCTGCGATGCAGGAATAAAATGAATTATGATTTGATCCTGTATGCAAACAGGCCTATATCCTGCATTACATTTTTTTTGCTGCCTGAATAAGTAGCCTGGACTTGGTATGCGAAATGATGTTCTTCTAGTTTTGAAAGAAAACCGCCCAGTTCTACTTTAGAAGCATCCATTAAATGGTGATATTCAATAAGCATATTGTCAATATCGCCGAGCTTATTATGATCAATTAAATCTTTCAGCGCGAGATGCTCCGCGCCCTCTATATCCATTTTTAGAATGTCTACTTTTTGCTGAGGAAGGATATCCGAGAGCTTGCGGCAGTTAACCTCTTCCCAGGCCTGGTTCATTCTTTCCGAAAAAGCGCTCATCATAAGCGAGCCGGTTTGCTCCGTACTATAATAGAATTTAATTGTTCCGTCATAGTCCATCAACGCGCTGTTAACCAGCGTAACGTTTTCAATATTATTATGCTGCATGTTTTCCGAAAGCAGGTTAAAGGTATCAGAGTTAGGCTCTATGCAAATAAAGCTTGCTTTGGGATAAAGCAATTTAAAGAAAAGGGTTGCCATGCCGATGTTGGCGCCGCAATCAACTATCAAAGGATTGGCGGCATCTATCTTAATAAAATATTCCTTCTTTATATACAATTCATAAAAAAGGAACTTGATGGTTTTATAGCTAAAGGAGCGTACCTGAAAACCAAATATGTTTACAGTAATATTCTTTTTTTTGGGAAAAAACTTATGCCTGAGCGTTAGCTTAAGGTAAAGTAAAAAAATGGAAAGCTTACTGACAGGCAATCTTCTGTTATCCTTAAATATCGCGATACCGGCCATTATAAGTCCAAACAAACTTTTCATTGTTCATCCGCTTTATTGATCAATACTATTGTTTAACGAGATGTTATGTTCCGGAAATATATAATCCTCCATAACAACATCGGCAATCCGGTCATCGTTCGCCGTAACTGTCAGGCATTGGAAAAAATCCGGCTGGTATTAAGCAGTTGTTAGAAGGTTATTTTAAGGAGGGATTAAAGATTTCTAAATATATGTATAATTTTAAGAATGCAAATTTTTTTTAGTATTTTCATCTCGCCGGGTCTTCACTATCAGGTAATTGTGTGGTGGGTGAGACCCGCAAATTCTTCAGCACCAGTGTCTCATGACTGCATTGCCGCGATGCTTTTATCGCCATCTTTTACCGGAGGGATCTCTCCCTGCAATGCAGGGCAGTCTTCGGCTACTGCTATAAAAGTGTTGGTATAATTGGTCGTATGTGTTTTCATATTAAAGTTTTAATACCCGGAGTCGGGTGTTTTTAAGAGCAATCATCTAAGTTAAACAACCTTATACTAAAATATAATATATCCATGTAGAAAAATCCTACAGATTTAATCTGCCAATCTGCGGCTAAACCCAGTATATATTCTTTGTTTCAGCCGGTGAATTTTGAATACAGGTGATTCTGCCAAGTTGACATTTTTTATGCTCTTTTGGTTATCTTTGCCCACTCAAAAGTGGAGAAAATATGCTGGATTTGATGACCAATAAAGTACATGACGAAGCGCGGCAGGGAGAAGCTTATGCTCCTTTCGAAAATGACCCTGTTCAATATCAAAAAAAATTCTATATAGAAAGCTATGGATGCCAGATGAACTTTTCGGATAGCGAAATCGTGGCGTCTATCTTAAATGAAGCCGGATTTGGCGCCACCCGTAACTACGAAGAAGCAGACCTGGTGCTGCTGAATACCTGTTCCATACGCGAAAAAGCGGAACAAACCGTACGCAAGCGGCTGACAGATTTCCGTAAAACCAAAACTGCTCATCCCGGCTTGCTGGTAGGAGTGCTGGGTTGTATGGCAGAGCGCCTTAAATCCAAGTTCCTGGAAGAAGAAAAGCTGGTGGACATTGTGGTGGGGCCGGATGCATACAGAAGTCTGCCGGGGCTGATAGAAGAGGCGGAAACAGGACAAAAAGCCGTGAACGTGTTGCTGAGCCGCGAAGAAACCTATGCTGATATTTCGCCGGTGAGACTGAACTCAAACGGTGTATCGGCTTTTGTAAGCATTATGCGCGGATGCAACAATATGTGCTCGTTTTGCGTGGTACCGTTTACGCGGGGACGCGAAAGAAGCAGGGATGCCTTATCCATAGTGAATGAATGCACCGACCTGTTTAACAGGGGGTATAAAGAAGTGACCTTGCTGGGGCAGAACGTGGATAGCTATTATTTCACTCCGGACGGGAACACACGGGAAAACAAACCGGTAACATTTGCCATGCTGCTGGAAAGGGTAGCGCAGATTTCCCCCGGGCTCCGTGTCAGGTTTTCCACTTCCCATCCCAAAGACATTACGGACGATGTATTGCATACCATGTCTAAGTATGAGAATATCTGTAAATACATACATCTGCCCGTACAAAGCGGTTCCACTCGCATCCTGCAGATGATGAACCGCACCTATACCCGCGAGTGGTATCTTGCCAAAATAGACCGTATTCGTGAAATTTTGCCGGGCTGTGGCATCAGCAGCGATATTATTGCGGGCTTTTGCACTGAAACAGAAGAAGATCACCAGGATACTTTGTCGCTGATGGAATACAGCGGCTACGATTTAAGCTATATGTTTTTTTATAGCGAGCGGCCGGGCACACTGGCTCAACGAAGGTATAAAGATGATGTGCCGGAAGAAGTGAAAAAAAGAAGGTTACAGGAAATAGTGGAACTGCAAAATCGCCTGTCGCGCCAGAGCAATCAAAAAGACCTGGGTAAAACATTCGAGGTATTGATTGAGGGCGACAGCAAAAAAAGTGAAACCGACTGGATGGGCAGGACTTCACAAAACAAAGTGATCGTTTTTCCCAAGCAGGGGAGTAGTTTTAACAAAGGAGATTATGCCCGGATAAAAGTAAATGACTGCACCAAGGCTACGCTGTTAGGGGAAGTGGTTAAAAGTAATGATACAAATAATGGATAGCATATAATGGAGATACAATCAATAAAAAACAGGTTTGGCATTATTGGGAATTCACCTGCGCTTAACTATGCGTTGGAAGTGGCAGCAACCGTTGCCAATACGGATCTTACTGTATTGATATACGGAGAGAGTGGTGTAGGTAAAGAAGTTTTTTCGCAGGTAATACATGCGCTTTCGGCGCGTAAGCACAACCCCTTTATCGCAGTGAACTGCGGGGCCATTCCTGAAGGTACGATAGATTCGGAGCTGTTCGGTCATGAAAAAGGATCTTTTACCGGCGCTGTAGACAGCAGGAAAGGATATTTTGAAACGGTGAATGGCGGCACTATTTTTTTAGATGAGATAGGAGAGATGCCCCTGGGCACGCAGGCGCGCCTGCTGCGTGTGCTGGAAACCGGTGAGTACATCAGGGTGGGATCGTCGAAGGTGCAAAAAACAGATGTAAGAGTAATTGCGGCCACCAACAAAGACCTGCTGGAGTACACACACAAGGGCAGGTTTCGCCAGGATTTGTATTATCGTTTGAACACGGTGCCCATCCGTGTTCCTGCATTAAAGGACAGACGGGAAGACATTATTCTTTTGTTCAGGAAGTTCGCCGCGGATTTTGCAGAACGGTACAAAACGCCTTCCGTTCAACTGGATGACGAGGCAAAAGATCTGTTAATTCACTATCCCTGGCCCGGTAATGTGCGGGAATTAAAGAATATTGCAGAACAGATTTCGGTATTGTCGCAGGATAAATTAATTACGGCGCGCCAGCTATCGCAGTTTTTACCTGAACATAACAATAACCGGATGCCTGTGCTGGCAGGAGGAAGTACCAATGTGTCGCACGCTGAATTTGCCAACGAGCGGGAAATATTGTACAAGCTTTTTTTTGATATGAAAAAGGATGTGACAGAGTTGAAAAAAATGTTTGTGGAAATTTTGCAGAACCCGCAACGGGCGGCCGCTGCGGCAGCATATACACAGGAATCATTGCTCAACGACTACCGCCAGCAGCCGGCAGAAAGAGAAATGCCCACGGTAGTAACACCGCCTGCGTTAACATCTGCTGCGCCGGTACTTATCAACAATCATAACGATATATACGAACACGAAGAAGTAGAAGAGTCGCTGAATATTATGGATAAGGAAAAAGAGCTGATCGTAAAGGCGCTGAAGAAACACAAAGGGAAACGGAAGGACGCGGCTTCGGATCTGGGCATCAGTGAACGTACCCTGTATCGGAAATTGAAAGAATACGATATTAATGAATAAAACATGTGGAAGAATCTTGCTGTTGTATTAATGGCTGTGATGTCGGTGCAGGCTACCTGCAATTACACGTTCAAGGATATCAGTGTGCCGCCGGATGTAAAAACCATCCGGGTAAATTATTTTGATAACAGGGCACGGTATGTAAATCCGCAACTGAGCCCGCAGCTTACAGATAAGCTTAAGCAAAAAGTAACCAGTCAGACAAGACTAACTGTTATAAATGGTGAGGATGCACATTATGACCTGGGTGGTTCCGTCACTGATTTTTCGGTGAACACTTCCGGCATATCGGGCAACCAGTCATCCAGCAATAATCTTAATATTACCGTTCATCTTATTTTTAAAAACAGGCTGAACCCCAAAAAAGATTTCGAAACGGATATCACCCGGAACTTTCCCTTCTCCGCCAGCATGAGCTTCACCGATGCTCAAAATAGTTTGATGGAAGATATACTTAAGAACATAACCGAAGATATCTTTAATAAAGTGTTCTCAGACTGGTAAAGATTGTATCTTCATCCGATGATTTCTGCAATGGAAAATATACTGCAGTTTTATTTTCACAGAACCACTCTCGAAGAAGTAGATATAAGGGAAGTGGAACAGTTGGCGTCTCAATACCCGTATCTTGGGTGTGCGCAATATTTTCTTGCCAAAAAATACCTTCAGACAGCTCATCCGGATTATACAAAACAAGCGGACAAAACAGCCTTGTATTTCAATAACCCGCACTGGCTTCATCTTCTTCTGGAAGATCAATTGTTCGTTAAAGATGATATTGAAGAAAAGGTCATCACCCCAGATGTGCTTCAACAGAACACAGCAGATCATGAAACGTCTGTAATACCCGAAGAGGAAGGATCATCATTCCAGTCCGAAGTTGTTCCGGAAGAGCCAGTACAGGTGGTGCTTCAGTCAGAGGAACAGATCCCGCCGGCTGAAACAGTAGCGGAAGAGTTTGTGACAGTGACTGCAGAAAATGGGGCAGAAGAAGTGCCGGCAGCGGCAATCACAGCCGGTATGACCAGTGAAGCAGCTCCTGAAACACCTGACGAAGCCGGGCATGCAGAAGAAAGTTTACCCAAGTTGTCCTTCGATCGAACTGCGTTGAACCTGGATGATATACCTGCTGACGGAAGCATTCCACTGGAGCCGCTTCATACAGTTGATTACTTTGCTTCGCAGGGTATTAAGCTGCGGGAAATTGAGGGAAAAGATAAATTAAGTATAAAGCTCAGGAGCTTTACGGAGTGGCTGAAAACGATGAAACGCATCCATCCCGAAAAGCTTGAGCAGGAATCGGAAGAACAGGTACAATCCAAAATCCAGCATATCGCTGAACATTCAAATGAAGTAAACGAAGTGGTTACGGAGGCAATGGCAGAGGTATTTGCACGCCAGGGCCTGCATCAGAAAGCAATAGAAGTATATCAAAAATTAAGTTTGCAGAATCCCGATAAAAGGACTTACTTTGCAGCCAAAATTTCCAAATTAAACGATCATTGAGATGGCGATCCTGTTTTTGATATTGATTATTTTATTTTGTGTGCTACTGGGGCTTGTAGTGTTAATTCAGAATCCCAAAGGGGGCGGACTTGCCGGAAATATTGCAGGTTTCAGCAACCAGTTTATGGGTGTGAAACAAACGACTGATGTATTGGAAAAAGGTACCTGGATATTTGCAGCCGCTATCGGTGTGCTTTGCCTCGTTTCTTCCGTGTTTATGAAATCAGGGAGCGATGACAAATTCATTAAAGGGATTAACACTACCGGCCAGCAACAGCAGCAACCGGCGTTACCGGTTGCGCCTCAGCAACAGGATGCTCAGCAGCCAGCTAATACACCAGCTACAGCTCCTGCAAACCCATAATCGGAATGCTTTGTTGATATTATTTATTTTACCCTGTTGCATACAACAGGTTTTTTTGTTTATTTTCAGCCTGTCTTTTACCCGATTGAATAACACAGCGCTATGATCAAAAAAATTATCCTGTTATTTGTATTGCTGATTGTAGTGGTTACAGCTTTTGTGGCCTGGAAGCTTACAGGTTCCGCTACAGCATTCTCCGGTCAGCGTTATCTGCTCTATATTAAAACAGGGTTTGGGTTTGAAGAGGTAATGCAGATTTTGAAGAAAGATAATGTATTAAATGATCCCGCTTTGTTTTCCCTCCTTGCTAAAAAGATGGAAGTTCCGTCAAAGTTAAAAGCAGGCAGATTTGAGATAAAAAAAGGAGCCAGTCTTTTACAGGTTGCACGTATACTCCGGAATGGAAAGCAATTACCGGTGAACCTGGTAATTACCAAGCTCAGAACCAAAGAAGACTTTGCCCGTCTTGCAGGACGGCACCTGGAATGTGATTCACTGGCAGTCATTTCATGGCTGAATAGTGCCGATTCACTTCAAACAATAGGCACCGATACCAATACGGTAATTACTACCATCATACCCAATACGTACACATTTTACTGGAATGTTACTGCTTCTAAGCTGATGCACCGGCTGCATGATGAGCAGAAGAAATTCTGGACGGAAGAGCGCCTGCAAAAGGCCCGCAACCTGGGGCTTACCTCCGGAGAAGTATATACCCTTGCTTCCATCATAGAGGAGGAAACCAATAAGTACGACGAAATGCCTTTGATCGCCAGCGTTTACATCAACAGGTTGAACAAGCGTATGCTGCTGGGCGCGGATCCCACGGTAAAATATGCGGCAAGAAATTTTGCCGCCAGGCGGGTTACCAAAAAAATGATTGATGAGAGCGCCGCCTCTCCCTACAATACTTACCGAAATGCGGGCTTACCTCCCGGCCCTATATGTACCCCTTCTGTTAAAACCATTGATGCCGTACTAAATGCTGCCGATACCAATTACCTCTATTTCTGCGCCCGGTCCGATTTTTCGGGCTATCATGCTTTTGCGGCAACCGATGCCGAACATCTTAAAAACGCCCGGGCATACTGGAAAGCGCTTGACAGCTTAAAAATAAAATAATAACTATTTTAGCCGCATGACAAAACTGGAACGCATTATCCTGAACCTGCCGCCTGTTGCTTTTGTGATCAACCGTTCGAAACAGCTGGTGCTGCCGGGTTTCCAGGGGCTTCCTTTATACGACGTGGTTCTTTTTCTGTTGAAACAAATTAATAGGGAAGGATTGAATATGCGGGCTGCCGCTATTTCTTTTAACATGCTGATGGCCATCCCGCCTTTCATGATCTTTTTGTTTACACTGGTACCCTATTTGCCGGGACAGGAAAACTTCAGTCGTGAGCTGTTACGGGTGGTAAGAGATTTAACGCCTAACCGGGATACCTATATTTGGGTAAGAGACTTTATTACCGATTTTACAAAGCCCAGGAGCGGGTTGCTGTCTTTGGGTTTTATTACTGCCGGTTTTTTCGCCTCCAATGCAATGGTGGGAATTATGAACTCGTTTGACAGATCGCTGCATACAAAGTATAAGATACAACGGAATTTTTTTCAGATGCGGGGCACCGCTTTAAAGCTTACTTTTTTTATAGCGTTGATATTCATGGCGTCGATATTACTGCTTGTAACGCAGGGCAGTGTTTTGCGTACCGTGCTCAAGTGGATGGACATTGAAAGCGAAACCACCCGCTGGTGGATCGGTTCATTAAGATGGGTGGTAATACTTGCATTGATCTATTATGCGATAGGGCTTATTTATCGCTTTGCCCCTTCTGTGCACAGAAAATGGAATGTGAATTCACCAGGAACCCTCCTGGCAACCACTCTTATCATCCTGCTAACAATATTGTTCGGGTACTGGGTGAATAATTTCGGCACTTATAATAAAGTATACGGCTCTATTGGCACCGTTATCATTATCATGTCTTCCTTTTTCTTCAATTCATTGATATTGCTCATAGGCTTTGAGCTGAATGTAAGTATCAATCACCTTAAAATGGAAGCCGAAGTGCGGCAGGTGAAAGAAGGGTAATATGGGTGGAGGAAAATGGTGAGGCCGGGCATGATAAATAAACCCTTTAATTATTTATTTGCTATATCTGTATTGCAATGAATTAAACCCATCAGCCGTGCTAAGATGATCTGCTTCATTTAAAAAATGCCACGCAGATGTATCAAAAAGTATAAAAAATAGGCAGTTTAGTGTAATGATGATTAACCTTAGGGGTTTATCTTTAATGCAAACTACTCCGATATGTCTTGCAAACTATTGTTTTTAACGATTGTAGTTCTTTCCCTTCACTTTAAAGTATCTGGTACTGCGGATGATCCGGATGAAAAAATCGTTCATGATAAAGTCCTGCAAACAATTGCAATAACTGTGCAAAATGGTGATTTGAGACTATTGATAGACTATTCCAGGGGTTGTTATATAAAAAGCTTATCCATAAAAAATAAAAATACATTATCGCCTGCAGGAATATATACCGGTATAAAGAGAAATAATATTGTATATACGTCAAAGGAGCTAACAGGTTCGCCGTCTGTTGCAGTAAAGGGCGATGTAATAAATATTACTGGAATTAAATACGGGGACTCTTCCGTTACTATACAGGAGTCCTGGATATTAGAGGTGAAACAGGAAGATATATCATGGGAGTTGAAAAGGTTATATGCACAAGGTTTTGAAGCGGAAGAAATGTATTATCCAAAATGGAATTTTATTGATTTATCCGTTTGGAAAGGTGGAATAATTGATAACGGAGGAATGGTATGGTGTAAATATTTGAAGAATATTAATGATAGCTACGGAGTTCATACCGGGGGTACAACTTACTGGAATGATATTTCAGGTGATGGCTTATCTGTTCAGGGCTTTGGTTTAGCCGGATCGCAAATTGCAAGTCAGTATTCTCATAGTCCTGGTGGCGAATTTACCTGCACTCAGCTTGTAACAAATGCAGCACTCAGGCAACGTTACAATCTTAATCGCTTTGTATCAAAAAAGCCAAATGTCTTTGCTCCATTTAATGTTGAGAAAGGTGAAGTGTCGGCGCGTTTTACATTGAAGTATATTGATTATTTCAAACAATATGACAGGGGAGATTTAAAAAAAATTAATGCAGTTGCTGTAAGGGAACTGCTTAATACCACTGCCAGGTACGGTGTAGTTGATAATAATATTGTTGGTGGTAATGGATGGCTAACCAACTGGAAATGTTTGCATGAGCCTTTTTTTGCTCAGATAGGAGTTGCATTGGCAGATAGTAATTATATAAAAAACCTCTCGGCAACTCTTGACCAGGAACGGGATATGGCAATGATGCCTGATGGACGTGTGCTGTCGCGATGGCACAATGAAGCCGGAGATGAAATACCCGGCACATATAATCAGGCTACAGGTTACTATGAAGCCAAATGGGGGTATACAATAGATTCCCAGACAGGGTATGTGATAAATGTTTCTGAACAGTTTAATAATACAGGCGATATAAATTGGTTAAAAGCACATAAAAAAAGTTGTGAGAGTGCTTTAAACTGGCTTATCAGAAGAGATGAGAATAACAATGGAATATTTGAGATGGTTAACAGGAATATTGCTGAAAAAAAAGCAAGCGATTGGATAGACATAGTATGGGCAGGATATGAAAATGCATTTGTTAATGCCCAGATGTATGCTGCACTTCAAAAGTGGGCAGAATGTGAGAGAGTGTTAGGAGATTCTGATTCGGCTGAAAAATATAGAAAGATAGCATTGAGGCTAAAAAATGCATTTAATAAGCCTGTTGAAGAAGGCGGTTTTTGGTTGGAAGATAAGAAACAATATATCTATTGGAGGGACGATAATGGAACTATTCATGGTGATAATCTGGTCACCCCTGTTAACTTTATGGCAATAGCTTTTGAAATATGCGATGAGCCAAAAAGAATAAACAGTATACTGGAACAAATTGAGAAACGTACGTCTGTAGAAAAAATGTTTCATTGGCCGCTTTGCTTTGATTCTTTTAAAGAGGATGAGGTACATCGCAATAATTGGCCTTTTCCCAAATATGAGAATGGTGATATTTTTCCAACCTGGGGGTATTTAGGAATTAAATCATATTTAAAATATGATAAACAACTTGCGCTTAAATACATCACGAACCTTCTTCATCAATATGAGCAGGATGGTCTTTCGTCACAACGGTATAGCAGGATTACAGGAAAAGGCCTTGGCACAGATATACTTTCCGGAATTTGTACCGGCATCACTGCTTTATATACTGATATCTATGGCGTTCAGCCGCGCTGGAACAGGCTTGTAATTAACCCTGGGCTTGTTAAGGAACTTGACGGAACAAAATTTTTTTATCCCTGGCGGAATAACCGTTGCGAAATTTTATTGTATCATAATCAGTATAATGTTTCAGATGGGGTTCATACCATTGTTTCAAATACCGGTTTTGGTATAAGCAGCCGTGTTGGTGAGCTGAAATTTTTTCCCGGTGATCAGGATACTATTTTTCTTTCTGTTAAAAAGCAGGATAATAAAGGGATTTTCCTGAATATTTCGCAGTGGGATGATGATGGCATTGCATTTATGTTGAAAGATGCGGACAGATATAATTTAGAATTAAACGGGTTGCAGCCATCTTCAGGCTTTCGCGTTTCTATAGGTAAAACAAAACTGAAAATAAAGGCTGGCCCGAATGGAGTGCTTACCATTAAAGAATTGCTTAAAAAAAATACTGTTATCAGGATTGTTAAAGATGAAAGCATGTCTTAATAAGTTAATAGAATATATCCTGAATATATTTATATTTAACTTTTAAGAGAACCTTTCTGCTAATGCTTAATGATGATTATTTTGTATGAACAGTAGTTTTTTTAAGTACCTTAATGTAAGTGCCATGGAAGAAAGATGGGGCATTTACATAACCACTGCTGGTTATTCTAAAGTAGTGCCACATGAAGAATATCCCAACCAAAAGCATCCCGGCAGTCATACGCTTACATGGAATCGGGGCAGGATATTAAATGATTATTATTTGATTTTTATTTCAAAAGGGAGAGGTGTTTTTTGCTCTTCTCTAACCGAACCAAAGGAAGTTGAAGAGGGAACCTGTTTTTTCTTGTTTCCGGGTGTTCGTCACCGTTATAAGCCTGATGCTGGTTCGGGATGGGAAGAATATTGGATTGGTTTCAATGGTTATTATATAGAACAATTAATGAAACAAAATTTCTTTAATCCTCTCCGTCCTTGTCTGCATATAGGGTTAAGCAAGGGGTTGTTAGTACTTTTTAATCAAATGCTGGATATTGTAAAATCTTCATTAGTAGGTTATGCTCAGCAAATTTCAGGTATTGCATTGCAAATTCTTGGATTGGTTAATACGCTTTCGGTTAATCAACAAAATAGCGGTAACCCATTGGAAAGACTTATTTCCAAAGCCAAATTTCTTACGCAGGAATCTGTTGGACGCGCGATAGATATGCAGCATATCGCCTATCAGTTACCTATGGGCTATTCTGCTTTCAGAAGGAATTTTAAAAAATTCACCGGATATTCTCCCAATCAGTATCATTTGAATTTGCGTCTCAACCGGTCGAAAGAATTGCTGGAATCTACAACACTGAGTATTAAAGAAATAGCTGATCAAACCGGGTTTGATTCTATATATTATTTCTCCAAGATGTTCAGGAAAAAGACAGGCGTTCCTCCTAATTTATATCGCAAGCAGTTTTTTGAATCACCGGTGTCGTATCCTGCTTTTTTAAAAAAGTAGCAAAAAGTACAAAATTCGTTTCATTTGTGATTTGGTTATGGGCATGTTAGCATAGTAATTTTGGTTAATTGATTTATATTGAGGCATCAAAGGGATCAACGTTGGTTTTAGCTTTACCTGCTACCATTCCCAAAGCGTTGTGAATGGGGGATAGGCTTTACTCATATTCTATAAATAAAAGTTTATGAATACATTTTTAACAAATAAACAAATTGAAAGTTATCAAAAGGATGGCTATTTAGTTGTTGAAGATTTTCTCAGCGCCGAAGAGCTTAGTTTGTGGCGAGAGGCTGTAACAGAGGCTATACAGGAACGTAATGGGCGGAAAATGCCAGGCAAAGATGTTAAAACAGGAGATGATGATGGGATTAACAAGGAGAGTGACTATTATGGAAAAGTATTTGACCAGGTGTTGAACCTTTGGCAGACTAACGAAAGGGTAAAAAAAATAATGTTAGATGAAAGGATAGGTAAGATGGTAGCATTGCTTGCCGGTTGGCAGGGTACACGTATATGGCATGATCAGGCATTGATAAAAAGGCCATGGGCAAATCCTACATCCTGGCACCTGGATACTCCTTTTTGGTCGTTTAGCGATCGGCAGGCGTTGTCAATTTGGGTAGCCCTCGATGATGCGACACTTGAAAACGGATGCCTTTATTTTATTCCCGGTTCTTATCACACAACACGCTTTGAAAACCCGGGTATCGGAAAAAATATGGATGCGATTTTTGATTTCTATCCTGAGTACAGAAGATCAAAATCTGTAGCGGCGCCTATGAAGGCTGGAAGCTGTTCTTTTCATAACGGATTAACAATACATGGGGCGGGGGCTAATATGACCAATGGATTCAGACGCGCATTTACCTGTGCTTATATGCCCGATGGGGCAGTCTTTAATGGTATTCAAAATATTCTTACTGACGAGCAGGTGAATCATCTGAATATAGGAGATGTTTTAAATAATGATAAGCAAAATCCCCTGATATATAAATCTTAAAATTGAAATTTCAAACTATAAACCACGAATCCGTCATCATTATAAATTTCTCTGTGGTTAAAGGTACGAGGTATGAGGCAGGTTTATGGTTTTTTGTTTATAGTTGAAAACCATAAACTATAAACCTCAAATCAGAAATCCCCCAATCAAAAATCAGAAATTCTTTCCTATCTCATCCTCTTATACGCATTAATCAGCCCGTTGGTGGAAGCGTCGTGACCCGTTACCGTTTCATTGCCTGACAGCTCCGGAAGTATTTTATTGGCCAACTGTTTGCCAAGCTCAACTCCCCATTGGTCAAAGCTGAAAATATTCCATATGACACCCTGCACAAATATTTTATGCTCATACAAAGCAGTAAGCTGCCCCAACGTATAGGGTGTTATTTCTTTAATGATAAAGGAATTGGTGGGTCTGTTGCCTTCAAACACCTTAAATGGAACCAGCTTTTCTTTTTCTTCCTCGCTCAGCTTATCCAGTTCTGCGGCTACTTCTTCTTTTGTTTTTCCATTCATCAACGCTTCTGTCTGGGCAAAAAAGTTAGACAATAATTTGGGGTGATGATCGCCGATAGGATTATGGCTGATGGCCGGTGCAATGAAATCGCAGGGTATGATAATGGTTCCCTGGTGAATGAGCTGGTAAAATGCGTGCTGCCCGTTGGTACCTGGTTCGCCCCATATTACAGGACCGGTAGCATACCCGGCTTTTTTACCGCCCCTGTCAACATATTTACCGTTGCTTTCCATATTCCCCTGCTGAAAATAGGCGGCAAAGCGATGCATGTATTGATCGTATGGAAGAATGGCTTCAGTTTGCGTTCCAAAAAAATTGGTATACCACAACCCGATCAGCGCCATAATAACAGGTATATTTTTTTCAAAAGGTGCTGTTCGGAAATGTACATCCGTAGCATATGCGCCTTTTAAAAGCTCCTCAAAATGAGCATAGCCAATGGTAAGTACGATAGATAATCCTATGGCGCTCCAAAGGCTGTAGCGACCTCCCACCCAATCCCAGAATTCAAACATATTCGCTTTATCAATGCCAAATTTTACTACTTCTTTTTCATTGGTTGAAAGTGCTACAAAATGTTTGGCTATTTCTTTTTTATCTTTCGCGGCTTCCAGGAACCAGCTTCTTGCAGTATGCGCATTCGTCATGGTTTCCTGTGTTGTAAATGTTTTGGAAGCGATCAGGAAAAGCGTTTCTTCCGGTGTAACTTTTTTTAATGTTTCGGCTATGTGTGTGCCATCTACATTCGATACAAACCAGGACTGAATGCCCTCCACCCAATAAGGCTTTAAAGCTTCGGTGATCATAACCGGGCCAAGGTCGCTGCCGCCGATACCAATATTTACAATGTATTTGATTTTTTTACCGCTGTATCCTTTCCATTCACCGCTGTGTATTTTGCCGGCAAATGTTTTCATCTGCTCCAATACCCTTTTCACGTCAGGCATCACATCTTTTCCATCTGCTAATACAGCCTTTCCCGAAAAATTCCGCAGTGCGGTATGTAACACGGAGCGGTTCTCGGTTTGATTGATCCTTTCGCCGCTGAACATTGCCTCAATGCCTTCTTTCAAACCGGTTTCGGCAGCCAGTTGAAACAGCAAAGTGAGTGTTTCATCTGTTATCCTGTTTTTGGAATAGTCGAACAGGATATCATCGTATTGGATAGAATATTTATTAAACCTTTCCGGGTCATTTTTAAAAAGATCGCGGAGGTGCGTATTTTTTGTATTGGCATAGTGTTGCTGCAGTTGCTGCCATGCATTGGTGCCGGTTGGATTGGTTGTAGGAAACATGTGATGTATTTTATTGAATTTGTTGAATGGTTATTTAAAGCGTCTGAATGATATCAATGGTTTGCTGCACCATAGAAGGGGTGATATCCAGGTGAAGCACAAGCCTGACTTTGTGTACATCAATGGCATATCCCAACACTCCCTTTTCTTTCATCCGGGATACCAGGGTAGCCGCCGTTATCGTATCATCCAGCTCAAAAATAATGATATTGGTTTCTACCGGCAGTACGTTTTTTACAAATTTTTTACCGGCAACAGCCTTTGCTATCTGTTGCGCGTGTACATGATCCTCTTTCAGCCGTTGGACGTGGTTTTGCAAGGCATACAATCCTGCCGCAGCAAGATAACCAGCCTGGCGCATTCCTCCGCCAAAACGCTTACGCACTCTTCTTGCCAGTGTAATAAATGCTTTGTCACCCAGCAGAAGGCTGCCGACCGGCGCTCCCAGGCTTTTGCTCAGGCATATGGAAATACTGTCGAAAAGAGAGCCATATTGCCGGGGCGTTTGGTTTTTAGCCACCAGCGCATTGAACAGCCTGGCTCCATCTAAGTGAAGCTTCAGACGATGCTGATTGCATACCTGCCTGATGGCTTCCATTGCTTCCCATTCATAGCAACTTCCTCCGCCCCGGTTGGATGTATTTTCAAGACTGACCATCCTGGAAGGGGCTTTGTGCACATCGTTGGGGTTGATGGCAGCCAGTACCTGGGCTGCTGTAATCCTGCCGCGGTCGCCTTCGATCAACTTTACCTGGCATCCTGAATTAGACGCTATACCTCCCCCTTCGTACTGGTAAATATGCGATTGCCGCTCACAGATCACTTCATCAGAAGGTTGCGTATGACATTTGATCGCTATCTGGTTGGTCATGGTACCGCTTGGACAAAACAATGCCGCTTCCATGCCAAACATACCAGCCGCATATTGTTCCAGCGCATTTACCGTGGGATCTTCGCCATACACATCATCTCCAACCGCTGCTGCCTGTATGGCCTCGAGCATTGCCGGGGTTGGCCGTGTAACCGTATCCGACCTGAAATCTATCATCATATGGCGAATATAGATAATTGGGGTACAAGTTTCAAGTTACAGGTTGCAAGTTTGAAATTTCTGATTTGAGATTTGAAATTTGAGATTTGAGATGATCAGAAACTACAAACCATAAACGCTGACAGCCGATACCTGAAAGCTGACGGCTCATAGCTGCCTTGCAAACGTTTGCAATGTTAAATAACGTTAACTATGCACCTATTTTTCACATTCTCCTCTACTTTTTTGCATAAAAGTTATGAGAAGCAAAATTTGTGTATTAATTTTGCCAATCGTCTCTGACACAGTTTCGGGAAAAAATAACATATCGTTTGCACACAGATTGCAACACTTTCGCCCACAATTACTGTCTTTATAGGCGTTACACAACCCATAGCTGTTCCTTTTTTCGAAAGTGACTTAAATCGCCTTAAATCAATTATTTAAGATATGAGACAATTAAAAATAGCAACACAAATTACCAATCGCGACTCTCAGGCCGTTGAAAAATACCTGCAGGAGATATCTAAAATTTCAATGATCACTCCTGAAGAAGAAACGGTATTGGCCCAAAGGATAAAGATGGCCGACCAGAGAGCATTGGATAAATTGGTGCAGGCTAACCTCAGGTTCGTTGTTTCCGTTGCAAAACAATACCAGCACCAGGGGTTATCGCTGAGCGACCTGATCAATGAAGGAAACCTGGGCCTGATTAAAGCCGCCCAACGCTTCGATGAAACCAAAGGTTTTAAATTCATTTCTTACGCAGTATGGTGGATCCGCCAGTCTATTTTACAGGCTTTGGCAGAACAGGGACGTT
>JAHBTL010000004.1 GCA_019638615.1 Chitinophagaceae bacterium
TAAAGCAAATGAATGCCCCGCTAAGGCGGGGTATTTTTGTTTGCAGCGTTGCCAAACCTGTTTGAGCAAAAGCTGAAAACAAAAATAACAAGTGAGCGAAGCGAGCAGCATTTATTTGCTTTGAAGCCTTCCCAATTGGGATCAGTGCAATTAACTTTGCTATGCGAAGCGTCCTTCGCTTCGCATCACTGTATTATCGCCTCTGGCGATTGCAATCGTAGCCGGAGGCTACATTATGTACGTGTGAAGTGAAAGACGCTTCACACAGCGGGATTCATACCCTGCGACAAATTAACTACCGCTAAGGTGGTTTTCTGCTATGCTGGCAGATGAATAAAACATCAACTGTATATCGCTATTCAGCTTCAGTTCCGACTGAATGTTTGCTGCTCATCAAAAGAATATATCTTTAACAACATTAACAATATTGGGCTTCGGTCCCGGGCTAGACGGATCACAGAATACAAGCACAGCAGAAAGCCCCGTACCGTTAGGCGTCATGTAACAGATTCAACAAACTTCAAAATATGTGTGAAATAAATTGGGACATAACAATAAAAGCCGCAACCTTAATTGTTGTGACAATTGGAGGCATAGTGGGTATTGTACAATACCTCAGGTCGCAGAAATGGAAAAAAGCAGAATTCCTGGCTCAGAAACACAAAGAGTTTGCAGAAAATTTATATGTTCAAAAAGCCATGAGAATGCTTGATGGCTTTGCAATGTATTTACCTGTTGACAAAAATGAATATGACGGAGTCCATGAATATATTGACTTTAAACCTCCTTTGCTTACAACTGCTTTGACACCCATCACTGACGAAAACCTGAGACCAAAAGACCAGATACACATTCGACTTTGCATCGACAAATTTTTATTTCGTTTTGGGAACTTTCAAAACTACCTTGACAATAAAATAGTAAATCAAAAACAAGTTGAAAACATGCTTGGTTATTGGATAAAGGCAATTGGCGATAAAAGTGATAAAATAATTAGTCCACACACAAAAGCTTTATTACATAATTATATCAAAGAATACAACTATAATTCTGCTAAGAAACTTCTTGCGACTTTTAAATACAATATTTGACAAAGGGTATCCTAGAATACGGGAGAGCGTATTTGTATTTTACTACCAGCACCAAGGCAAAGTGTATAACTATTCAATTTAAAAGCGAAATCCCTGGCCAAGCTATAGAACATAACATCATCTTCATTAACTTTACTCATCTTCGGTTTGGGTTGACGAATCACGGAATGTCAGCACAGCAGAAAGCCCTGTTCGTTGAACCAATGCAACCGCAGGCATTCTAAACTTAACAATGAAAACTATCTTAATTTTACTCCTTCTTTTTTTAGCTTCTTGTGTGAAGTATCATATTACGAGTGACGAAGGAGTGCGAGTTAACAATCCCAAAGTCTTTAAGTATAATAAAACCCGTTTCACTAAGCTGGATAAAGGACTTATTGACATCAACGCAATTTACTATAAGGACTCCGCCTATGACAAGTGGAGTAATCCCAAATGGAGAACCTATTCAAAAGAGTTTGTAAGATTTTTTAATACTGGACAGGTGTTATTTGTTAGTTGTGATAGCTTTCCAACGATTGACAAAATAAACAACCCGAATGTTGGGCTGCCAGGTTATTTCATAGTTATAGGAACAAAAATAAAGGTTGATATGTTTCAAGACCTAAATGGAGGGCAAACAGGAAAATATTATGGAAGGATTCAACCAAATGGCGACATTATTTTTTATGAGCAGAGACTTATTTCAGCTCTTTTTCTATGCTTGAAAGAGCAGAAGGCAATGATAGATTCTCAATATGGAGAAAAATTAAAGTTGATAGTTTGAAAAGCTATAAACCGAATTGGTGATATAGCCAGGTACTTCATACAAAGCCCAGTCACCAACATGTGGTTTTCTGGCTATGCTGCCTGAAGAATAAATCATCAACTGCATATCGTTCGCTAACTCATTTTAAAATGACAGATCAAAATAATTTAACGAGATTCCTGGAAGCCCGGGAACATGATTTTGACGCGGCATTGCAGGAAATTAAGAACGGCAGAAAAACCGGGCATTGGATGTGGTATATCTTTCCTCAAATCAGCGGTTTGGGAAATAGCGAGACAAGCAGGTTGTATGCCATCAAAGACATGATTGAGGCAAAGCAGTATTTGGGTCATCCCGTTTTAGGGCCGAGACTGGTTGAAATCACTTCCGAATTATTAAATCTTGAGACCAATGATCCTGCTGCTATTTTCGGTGACATTGATAGTTTGAAACTAAAATCCTCCATGACATTGTTTTCACTATTAGAAGACGCCAGCCCGGTATTTCAAAAAGTTTTGGATAAATATTTTGGTGGCAAAAAAGATACAAACACAATTCGAATAGTGAAGCGTTGATCAGGTATGGATGGTATTATTTAGTACAAAGTCCCAGGGTTCGCGTAAATCAGACGTTCCTTTCAAGATGGAAAAACATTATTTTTGGACAACGGAAATAAAGCGTTCCGACAGATTGTTTAAAGCCACAAAAGGTAATTTTTTTATCCCTTTGCAGCTTTTTCCGCAATTGTACTTGTCTTAATCAGTCGGGGTCATTAAGTACTTTTTCCTGAAATTAATTTATGTTTACACGGCGTCTTAATCCGAATTATTGTCAAACAACGTTTTATCATACAGGGAAGATGAATTGATCCGCCGTTTCCGGGCAGGAGAGGAGGAGGCTTTTACTTTTGTGTATGACCAGTTCTATTTCCTTATTTATCAATACTGCCTTCGCTGGCTGCAAAGCAAACAGGATGCGGAAGACGTTGTTGCCGATACTTTTCTAAAGTTGCACCAGCGCTGCGAGCAATTTGAGAGCACTGAACACGTCATCGGCTTTCTCAAAACTACGTCCCGGAACGCCTGTCTCAACCACCTGAGGCACCTGCGGATTAAAACAGATAAGCAGGAAACCCTGCTGCAACGGCTTTCCCGGCAGGAAGCCCCTGATTTTGAATGGACAGAAGTGCAGGAAGTATTATTGAACCTGGTGTACGCAGAGGTAGAAAAACTGCCCGGTAAAATGAAAGAAATATTCCTGCTTTCCTACCGCGACGGTCTTAAACCTGCAGAAATTGCCAAACGTCTCAACCTGAAAGTTCGCACGGTCAGCAATCAAAAGACCAATGCCATCCATATTTTGCGGGCTGCTATGCCGGAATATCCTCTTTTCCTCGCTCTTCTTCTTTTGCTGGATTAACAGCCTGGCCACTTTTATTGCTCCTGCATATACTTCTTTTAAAATTTATGTGATTTTTTCTGGTCAGTTTTCCGGGTTAAGTGTATAATTATTAAAAGGGGACTAAATATCTTCCTCAAAACACAGCCATGACTGATAAAAATACAATAGGGCTTCTGCTTTACAAGCATTTGCAGGGAACATTGACTGATGAGGAAGCACAACTCCTGGAAGAATGGCGACGAGCTTCGGAAGATAATGCACTTTTAATGGAAGAAATTGATAATGAGGAAATGCTTACCAAACGACTGGAACAGTTTCACCCGGATAATAAAAAAGCCGTGCGTGACAAGATATTGCAGCGCATTCTGGCTGCAAGGCATGAGCATCCGGCTGTCCGCCGTCTCCCTTCGCTGCGGTGGGTTGCCGCGGCTTCCATTGTTTTGGCATTGGTCGCCGGGACTTATTTCTGGTGGCAGCCGGATGGAAAAGCCCGGCAGGCAGAAACAGTTTCCACTCTTGAGGACGTAGAAGCTCCTCAATTTGTCAGGGCCGTTATCACCCTGGCTGATGGTAGCACGGTTTCGCTGGACAGTGTGGCAAACGGGTCAGTTGCCGTGCAGGGTAATATAAATATCGTGAAAGATGCTGACGGAAAACTCAGCTATCAGCCCTCTGCTTCTGCTAAGGGAAAGGAACAGGAGGAGATATACAACACTTTACATAATCCGCGGGGAAGCAAAGTGATTGATATAGCGTTGGCTGACGGGTCTCGTGTTTGGCTGAATGTTGGAAGCTCGCTGACCTACCCGGTCGCTTTTGTTGGCAAAGAAAGAAAAGTATCTATAACAGGAGAAGCATACTTCGAAGTTGCCCGCAATGCAACAAAACCCTTTATTGTTGACAGGGGCGAAATGAGTGTGCAGGTATTAGGCACTCATTTTAACGTGAATGCCTACGAGGATGAAGCTGATATCAGGGTCACCTTGCTGGAGGGGTCAGTGAAGATTTCAGACACCAGGAATGCAGCATCAGGTATAATAAAGCCTGGTGAGCAAGCTGTTTTTTCACAGGCGAAAGACGGCGAACAGATAAGAGTGACGGACGATGTGAACGTAGAAGAAGTTATTGCATGGACCAACGGAATGTTCCACTTTGCGGGTGCGTCGGTAGCGTATATTATGCGCCAGATACAACGCTGGTATGATGTGGAAGTTGAATACATGGGCGACGTCTCCTCGGTGAATTTGTCGGGCATCGTTTCCCGGAAGAAAAATATAACCAATTTACTGGGAGCGCTGGAAGCTACCGGGAAGATAGTATTTAAGCTGGAAGGCAGAAAAGTGATCGTGCTGCCAGGTAAGTATTAATCAAAAAAATATTGTAAACGAAAATTGAAACTATGAGAAAATAAAAAAAACAAAAAAACCAGGAGTGAGTGTGAGTCACTCCCGGTTAACATTTCGGTGTACAACCTGAAACGAGTATTACATTCCATTTCTGTAACCAAAACTTTTTAAAGGTATGAATTTTGGCATTCCCGGCAAAGCCATGCACAGGCTTTTGCCATCAAAACTACTGTTAATTATGAAGATGTGTACGATCCTCCTGTTAACGACTGCATTGCATGTAAGTGCGCGTACATATTCCCAAAAAGTGACCATCTCAGGGAAAAAAATAACGATTGAGCGTGCCTTCAAAATCATTAACAAACAAACAGGTCTTGAGTTTATCTACGAGTACGGACTTTTTAAAAAAATGAAGCCCGTTGATATCAATGTACACGACAGCCCTGTAAGCGATGTAATCAACTTATTGCTGAAGGATGCGGGACGATCTTATACCATCCGTGACAATATAGTTGTTATCAGCAGCGAGAGAGTACTAGCTGGCCCGTTGAGCGGTACGTCTGAAAAAAAAGCTGACGACATGGTATTGATCAAAGGTACTGTGAAAGACGAGAAAAGCATGCCCCTGGTAGGTATCAGTGTTGTAATAACCGGTAAAAAGGGTGGAACTACTACCGATGAAAAAGGGGAGTTTTCCATTGACGTTGACCGGGGGGATGAGATCGTGTTGAGCGGGGTTGGCTATGTCACAAAAAAGATCAAAGTGGGCGCTGAAACCACCTTAACGATTACCATGGCGGCGACTGACAACCAGTTGGATGACGTTGTGGTTATCGGGTATTCCACCCAGCAACGCAAGCATGTTACCGGAGCTATCACTTCCGTGAAAATAGAAGGATCGCCCAAGGCAACGGTTCCGTTTGTAAACCCCCTGGAGGCTTTACAGGGAACCGCGGGGATCAATGTCGGACCTTCCGCCAGGGCTGGCGCCTCACCTTCCATTATGGTGCGCGGGCAAAATTCCATTACGGCCAATACCAGCCCGCTGATCGTGCTGGACGGCGTCATTTTTAACGGCAACCTGAATGAGATCAATATGAACGATGTGGCCAGCTTTGATGTGCTGAAAGACGCCAGCTCCGCCGCCATCTATGGTTCCCGGTCGGCAAACGGGGTAGTGATCATCACCACCAAACGGGGCAAAACGGATAAGCCGAAGATCAACCTGAGCAGCTATTACGGAGCCCAGTGGTGGACAAGAATGCCTACAATGAGGGGTCCTGAAGGATTCCTGGAGTTCAGGAAAAACAACCTGGGCGAAGTAGGAGTAGATACATCAGATATGACAAAAGTGCTGACGCCGATGGAATTGAAAGCCTATAACGAGGGCCATACCATGGACTGGCTGAAAGATATCACACAATATGCGCCTATTCAAAACTACGAATTAAGCGTTTCAGGACGTACCTCCAACCTGAATTACTACTTTTCTGCCGCTTTCCTGGACCAGAAAGGAGTGATATACAATGATAATTTTAAAAAACCTACCCTTACCCTGAAGCTGGAAAACAATATTACCAGTTGGCTCTCCTACGGGATCAACGGGTACTATTCAAGCCGTGATTATTCCGGTCTTTCCCCTGATCTGTATATGGCTACCTATATGTCTCCCTTTAGTTACAAATATGTGGAAGGAACCGATATATTACAACGCTTTCCTGCACTAACTACATCATTGTTCAGTCCATACTGGCGCAATCCTGCCGTTTCAGAGCTGGGTTATTACGACGATGACATGGAAAAATATTCCAGCATACGCGGTACAGGGTTTTTGAATGTAAAGCTGCCCTTTATAAAAGGGCTGAACTACCGGTTTAACCTCACCGCCAGCAGAGCTACCACCGAGCTGGGGGCTTTCCATCACGAGTTTGGAGAAGTGAACACAAATGTGCCTGCAGAGCTCGCTAACCCGTCGCAATTTCTTGCCAGGGCATATGGTAGCAGGACAGGGTCGGCCACAAATTCATGGTTGTTTGATAACCTGCTGACCTATAACCGCTCCTTCGGCGATCACAGCGTGGATGCCTTGCTTGGGTATACCCGCGACCGTTCTCAGACTAATACGGAAAGTCTGAGCGGTTCCAATTTTGCAAACATAGGAACCTCTTCTATGGGATTCTATGGGTTGCAATATGCCGCCACCTATACCGTAAATACAAACTATTCCATGTTTGCCAATGTGGGGTATATCGGCAGGTTAGGATACGGATATAAGGATAAGTATTTTGTAACCTTTAACTTCAGGCGCGATGGTTACTCTGCGTTCACTGAAGGAAACAAATTCGGCAATTTCCCCGGAGCGTCCATTGCATGGACGGTGAGTGAAGAAAACTTTTTGAGCAATACCAAGTGGATTGATTTTTTAAAGCTCAGGCTTTCTTATGGTAAAACGGGCAACCAGGGCATCAGTCCCTATGCCACCCGTGCACAGATAGGAACCGGCTTTACCGTTTTTGGCAACACGTCCACGCAATATACTACGCCTGCAACACTGGGTAACAAAACACTCACCTGGGAAACCACTGCAGCGCTTAACCTGGGCATCAACTTTGCCGTGCTGAATAACAGGCTGAGTGGTTATGTGGATGTGTACAGGAGCAATACCCAGAACCAGTTGATCGCCCGCGTCATCCCGATCATGACCGGATATAATACCGTAAATGCTAACCGTGGAGAGGTCGGCAATAAGGGCATTGAAATTGGATTGAACAGTGTAAATATTTCGTCCGCCCGCGGTTTTCGCTGGGAAACAGGAGTAAACTTCTGGCTGAACCGCAACAAGCTGCTGCATTTAAGCGGGCTTGACGGGAATGGTGACGGCCGTGAAGACGACGATATAGATAACAGGCTGTTCATTGGTAAATCGTTGGGGGCTTATTACGACTATACCTTCGATGGTATTGTGCAGGCGGATGATATTGAGTATAAAAGCTCCACCGGCTTTATTAACGGAGATGTCAAATTCAAGGATATTAGCGGGCCAGACGGGAAACCCGATGGGAAGATCACCACGCATGACCGGTCTATTGTCGGGTATTCCAAAGAAAATTTCAGCTTTAATATCTCCAATACTTTTTCCTACAAAAATTTCAGCTTATATTTTAGTTTCAATGCGATCATTGGTGGGGGTAAAAATAACTTCTTCCTCGGCAGCAATCCCAGGGGCTTGAATCCGGGCGCTCTTATGCCAACACTCACTAACTGGCTGGATCAGCCATACTGGACAGCCAACAACCCCAATAATGAACACCCCCGTGGCAGTTACACGAACCCTTATGGATACGGTTTCTACCAATCCCGGTCTTTTGGCAGGTTGCAAAACCTTTCCCTGAGCTACAATGTGCCTCAGCCGTTGATTGACAGGCTGAAGATCAGTAATCTCCGGCTATATGTCAGCGGTACCAACCTGTTCACCTTTGCCGGCTGGACGGGGCTGGATCCTGCCAATGCTGCACAGATAGGAGTGGTGAGTTCCACACCTGTAATGAGGGCACTGACTTTTGGATTGAACGTAGGGTTTTAACGATTAAAACATATCACAATGAAACTATCTATAAATAATAAGTTGATCTTGTTTATTGCCGGGATACTGTTTACCTGTTCCTGCAACGACAAAGAATTTTTGCGCGAAGATTTCAGGGGAAAGCTGGATATAGAAGGCGGCTTTTTGACAAAGGCACAATTTGATGGCTTAAGCGCCGCGATGTACCGGACTATTCAATTGTTTTATAACTCTTCTGATGGCAGTAAAGACGGCTGGATCCTGGGGATGGGCACGGATATATGCCTGGAGGGCATTAATCCAACCGGCAAATACAATAACTGGGCGCTGGTCAACTCGGTAGATAATTATTCCGGTGCCTGGTACGACTGGCAGTACGATATCATTAAAGTGGCCAACACCATTATTAAAGGCGCTGAAAACCCGCAGGCCGCCTGGGCGAGCGAAGAAGTGAAAAACAGCACGATCGCTGAGGCCCGGTTCTTCAGGGGATTTGCTTACCGTAACCTGGCAAATGTTTTCGGCGGTGTGCCTATTGTTTCCGAGCCACTGTCAGAAGCCAAAGATGATTTTGTAAGGAACACAAGAGAAGAATGCTGGGCATTTGCCAAAGCAGACCTGGAATTTGCGCGCACTAACCTGCCGCTCACTACCAACTCTCCCGGCAGAGTGGTGCGGGCCGTCGCGGATCATTTCCTGGCAGAGGTCAATATTTCGCTGAAAGATTTTGATGGCGCTATTGCTGCCGCTACAAGAGTAATAGACCAGACAGACGGCAGCTATTCGCTGGTAAAGCAGCGTTTCGGGAAACGGGCCGCTGAAACCAACAAAGACTATTACTGGGACCTTTTTGTAATGGGCAACCAGAACCGGCAAGCCGGCAACGAAGAAGGCATCTGGGTAGCGCAATTTGAAATTGGTGATAATGGTGCAGCGGTCTTAGGCGGTGCTCAGGTATCCAACCAACCCCTGATTGAGCGCAGGATGTGGTGTCAAATCTGGAATTGTGTTAAAGCGGGGTATAATGGCATTGCGCCCGATAGTACGGGTCGCGGTGCGGCACATGTACGTCCCACTAATTACGTCAAGTACACCATCTGGGAGAACGCGGGCAATGATATCCGCAATAACGAGATCAACATTAAGCGGAATTATTATTTCGGTTCGGATGTACCGGGATACAGCAAGGGAGATCTGATCCCAAAGTCGTTCCTTACCACTAATGACGACACGATGCAATATGTTTACCCTAACTGGCAAAAGTTCGGCACCGATAAGCATATTAATGGTATACCGGGTTTATATTTCCCCGATTTTTATATTGTGCGCCTGCCCGAAACCTACCTGCTGCGTGCGGAAGCCTATCTTGCCAAAGGCCGGACCGACCTGGCGGCTGATGATATCAATGTGATCAGGGATCGGGCACAGGCTCCCTTAATAACAGCTTCAGATGTGACGCTCGATTATATACTGGATGAAAGAGCCAGGGAATTGTTTGGTGAGGAATTCAGGATGCTGACATTAGGCCGCTTAGGATTGATATACGAAAGGACAAAAAAATATGGGTGGGAGCCCGCCCAGGCATCTGTTCAACCCCATAATAATCTGATGCCCATTCCGCTTACAGCCATTAACAGGAATGTAGGAGCGAAACTAGAGCAGAATCCGGGATATGAATAGAGGAATTAAAAACCTATAAGGTTTGCAGCGTACCCCTACCCCCTAAAGGGGAATGGCAGTCCGGCAAACCTTATAGGTTTAATTTCCACAGGTGGTATTGAATTAAACGCATGTTGCGACGGGAGCCTGCCCGCCGAGGCGGGAAGCAGTCCCTGCAGTTTGGAGGATGCCGACGCACGAGGATTGCTTCGGGAGGTGGTTCGCAAGTCCCTGCTTTCCACTAGGGGCTGACCACAAAGGTCGTTGAACGTCTTTGCTAGGGAGGAATGACCGAAGCAATCTCATTGAATGATGTGAATGTATGTGTTATAGATTGCTTCACTTCATTCGCAATGACGACCTTTTTGGTCAGCCTTAAAGTTAAACCGGAACTTAAACAGGATAGTATTCATTATTATTGTAGTATTAGTTAAAAACATAAACGCTTTATGAAAAGGAATATTCGTTGCCTGATGCTATGCTGGTTGATCTTTTTAACAGCAGTATTTGCACAGGCACAGGATAAAAATAAAAACATAATCGTTGAACATGCATTTAACAAAACATCGCAGATACGGGTGGAAGCCCTATCCGATGCCATCATAAGGATCTCTATTGTGCCGGAAGGGGCAGCGTTCCAACACTCGGGACTGAACCGCTATGGATTTATTACACCTGTTGTGCAGGAGATATCCAAACCACAGGTATCCAAAACCAGCCAGGGGGTAACCATAAAAACCGGTAAGCTGGGGCTGAAGATCAATTATTCCATCGGCAGCATCCGGGTGACTGAAGGCAATAGTGATAAAGTGTTGCTGGATCAGGTGGCCTCCGGTTTTAAAGACGGGGTGACCCAGGCAGTTTTCAATGCAGACAAAAACGAAGACTGGATCGGGTTTGGCGATCAGGCGAGAACGCATTTATATCACCGGGGGCGCATAGCAGACTGCGATATCCGCTACAAAACATCTACCTATATTCCCGTTCCTTTTTTTATGTCAACCAAAGGTGTGGGCGTAGTGGTAAATACCACCTATCGCACCATCTTCGATATGTGCAAAACCAACCCTGATACCTATAACTGGATCAATGAAAGCGGCACCATTGACTATTACCTGTTTGTGGGTAAGGACTATAGACAACTTTTAGATTTATATACCCAACTGACCGGCAGGCCCCAATTGCCGCCGCACTGGGCTTTTGGTTTGTGGTTCATTTGCCGTGAACAGGCAACTGATTATGAAGTGATAGACTGCGCTGTCAATTTCCGGCGGGAAGAAATACCCTGCGACGTAATTGGTCTTGAGCCGGGGTGGATGTCAAAGAATTATGACTATTCTGTTAAAAAGCAGTGGCATCCCGAACGTTTTCCGCACCCCTGGTGGTTTGGAGATGCCCGGCCGCCATCCTTTGTACCACCTTTAAAAAATATGGGATACAAGCTGAAGCTATGGCTTTGCATGAATTATGATCTTAGCTATGAAGCAGAGCGGCAGGCAGGAAATGATCCAACGTTAGCAGCATTGGCGCCTGCCGGTAATGCCAATGCAACATCTCCCGTATTTTTCGACCCCAACCTGGGAAGAGTGGTGCTTGCTGATACCATAACGGTCATTGATGAACCCTGGTTTAAGCACCTGGAGAAATTTGTGGACCAGGGAGTGGACATGTTCAAAATGGATGGCGCCACGCAAATGGATTTTCATCCTGACCGGTCATGGGGTAACGGGATGAAGGACAAGGAAATGCACAACCTGTATCCTTTGCTGTATTCCCAGCAGATGTATGACGGCTTCAAGAAAAAGACCAACAGGAGGCCTGCTTCACTGACGCCTGCCGGGTGGGTGGGGTACCAGGCTTTTTCTACCGTATGGACGGGTGATACCGGCGGAGAGCTGACTACGCTGGGAGGCGTTATGAATAACTCTATTGTCGGGCATAGCTGGTCTACCGTAGACATGGAAGTGTATAAAAAAGAAGGTATTCATTACGGGTATTTGTTACCCATCAGCGAGATCTGTAGCTGGGCTTATTTCAAAATGCCCTGGATACAGGGAAAGGAACTAACGGATATGCACCGTTATTATGCGCAGTTGCGCTCTAGGCTGTTCCCATACCTTTATTCAACAGCGAATGTTGCCACCAAAACCGGCTGGCCGGTATTACAACCCCTGACGCTGGCTTATCCCGAAGACAAAAAGAACTGGAACATCCTGCACCAGTACCTGTTGGGTCCGGGGCTAATGGTAGGGATCTATAAAGACAGCATATATTTCCCGGAAGGACAATGGAAAGATTACTGGACAGGTGAAATAGTGGAAGGAGGACAATTAAAAGTGGTGACCTGGCCCAAAGACCGTGGCGGTTCATTGTATGTAAAAGCAGGTGGTATTATTCCTATGGGGCCGCTGATGCAATACCGGGGAGAAAAGCCGATGGATGAAATCACCTTGTATGTATTCCCGGATGAAAAAGAAAGTTTCTTTGATCTATACGAGGACGATGGTGTAAGCTTTGATCATGAAAAAGGAAGATCCATGTCAACACGCATTTCAGCAAAGAAAACAGGGAATGTAAACACGGTAGAAATTGGTAAAAGCGTAGGCGACTTTGAGGGAGCTGTTAAGCAAAGAACCTGGAAGGTGGTGATGCACCTGGCAGCCAAACCAACTGCTGTTGCCATGAATGGGGTATCGTTGAATGAAAGCGACTACTCCTATGATGAGCAGAGAAAGGAGCTTACGGTCAATAGGCTGTCTTCACCCGGTGTTTTAACAGTACAATAGTGAAGATTGTTCTCCTTCGTGTCCTGGTGGCTCCTGTTTTTTGAACCACGAAGTCACAAAGGCTCAAAAAGACACCGGCTGACCGATCCTGTTTTTTCAAATATTTATAAAGATCAATCGGATGCGAATTGTAATATGGTTACTGCTTTTTATTTTCAGCTTCCCAGGCATTCAGGCCCAGCAGCTTCTCACGAATGATGGCGCCTGGTGCTGGTTCAGCGATCCCCGTGCTATTTATACCAACACAAAAAAAGCAATGATCATCACCGGCTGGATTGATAAAAGCGGGAACGTGTATGCGGCATCGTTAGATCCCGGCTCCGGGAAAATTGCCACGAAAAAGCTTTACCCGGAACTGGAGATAGACGATCACGATAACCCGGCTTTCCTGGAGCTGGCGGATGGAAATATACTGAGCCAGTACACCTGGCACAACGGCACGGTGAACGGCATGGGTGTTATTCAAAATACCACGGACCAGCCTTTTGATGTAGCGCATTTTGGACCGCCGGTAGTATTTAAACCCTATGCTGAAGCGCTCGTAAAAAAATACCAAAAGCAAACCTATAGTTATGCCAATCCGTTCATGCTGAAAGCCGAACAAAATAAGTTGTATAGCTTCGGCCGCTGGATCGGCTTTAAGCCTAACCTCATCACTTCAACAGATAATGGAAAGACCTGGTCGGATCCCAAAGTGGTGATCACCTCCGCAGCGCTGGACGTGAATAACCGTCCGTACGTTAAATACCATTCCGATGGAAGATCAAAGATACACCTGTTGTTTACCGATGGGCATCCTAACAATGAACCGCTCAACTCGGTGTACTATTGTTATTATGAAAACAACGCTTTCTGGCGGGCAGATGGTACTCAAATATGCACGGTTGATCAGTTGCCTTTTCACCCGGAAGATGCATCCATAGTGTATAAAGCTACTCCTGAAACAGGCAAGGCCTGGATATTTGATATAGCGATAGACAAAAAAGGTCATCCGGTGGTAGCCTATACGCGGTATCCTACCAACCGGGAGCATTTGTATTACTATGCGGTGTATAACAAAGGCAAATGGGAAGATCACCCGCTTATCAATTCCGGAACCTGGTTCCCTGAAGATGAAGAAGGGAAAAAACAAAGAGAGGAGAATTATTCAGGTGGCATGACCCTTGATCCGCAGAACCCGTCAACCGTATATTTTTCCCACCAGGTCAATGGTGTTTTTGAATTGTCGAAGGCAACCACCGGCAACTTTGGCAAAAGTTGGAAAATAACTCCTGTAACACGTAATTCAGAGTTGAATAATGTGCGCCCTGTTGTACCGCGTTATAAGAAAAAATCTGATCCAACGGTGTTGCTGTGGATGCAATGCAGGAAATACCTGCATTATACAGACTATGATGCGGATATCGTGTACCGGGTGTTGGAATAAATCTATAAATGAACCTATAAGGTTTGCCGGGGCAGCATTGCAGCGCTGCAAACCTTATAGGTTTTAATACTTAAAATCAAACAAAATGAAAACAATGAACTTACCATTGCTGAACGATACAAAGAAAATAAACGAAGATACTATTCAGTCTTTCCGCGAAAGTGGCCACACGCTGATCCGGGAGGTCTTAAGCAAAGAGGAAGCCGGGATATACAGGGATGTGATCAATAAGGCTGCTTATCAATACAATACGGAAACCCGTGCTATGGAAGATCGGGATACTTACGGAAAAGCTTTTTTACAGATCGGCAATTTATGGGAAGTGGATGAAGGAGTAAGGCAGTTCACCCTGGCAAAACGCTTTGCAAAGATCGCCGCCGACCTGCTGGGTGTGGAGAGGGTACGTATTTACCACGACCAGGCCTTATACAAAGAAGCGGGTGGAGGATTTACTCCCTGGCACCAGGATCAATATTACTGGCCGCTTGATACCAATAATACAGTAACGATGTGGATGCCAATGGTTGATATCACAGAAGATATGGGTATGCTCACTTTTGCTTCCGGCACACAGCATAAGGGCATGGTAGATAATATTGCTATTTCCGACGAATCGGAAAAAACGCTGGATGAGTACATTAAGCGACAGGGGTACCCGGTTACCCGTTCCCAAAGCATGAACGCCGGCGATGCCACCTGGCATTACGGGTGGACGTTACATTGTGCACCCGGTAATGATTCGTCTACTACAAGAGAAGTAATGACCATTATTTATTTTGCTGATGGCGCAAAAGTAACGGCTCCCAAAAACGAGCACCAGGAAGCCGACAGGCAGCGCTGGTTATGCGGAATAGCGCCGGGATCTTATGCAGCAACTGATCTGAATCCGGTTGTAAAACAATAGGAGTTGTTACACTTTGCTGTGCTAAACGTCTTCTCTTCATTTTTGCTGTGGCCGGAGACGATAACAATACTGTGTGAAGCAAAATGGCATTGCATAGCGGGGATAGCGGGAGGAACTAAAAAAGAATGTATGAAGAAGATAATCTTATGTTTCGTTAGCTGTGTAATTTCCTTTACTGGTTTTTCACAAAATGAAAGGGAGTTTTGGTTGAAGCAATTAGATAAAATTTCAAGACCGGTTTTGTCAAATCTTGCAAAAGACAGGTTGAAGGAAACGATGCCTGTAACACTTCCCGATAGAAGCGATGATCCTGTATTAAGAACAGAAGTTGCCTACCTGGAAGCATTTGCTAGAACACTTTGCGGTATCGCTCCCTGGCTGAACATAGAAGAGGGAGATGCCAAAGAAAATGCTTTGCGAAAACAATACAGGGAATGGTCGCTGAATGGATTGAAGAATGCGGTAAACCCGGATGCGAAGGATTACATGAACTTCAGGTATCCACAAGCATTGGTGGATGCATCTTTCCTGGCTTTTGCGCTTGTTCGCTGCCCATGGCTATGGGAAAATACGGACAGCATAACGAAGAAACAGGTAGTAGAAGCTTTTTTACAAACCAGAAAAATAACGCCCAGCTTTAATAACTGGATTTTATTCTCAGGTATGATTGAAGCTTTTTTTTGTAAGTATGCATATGAATGGGAGGCTGTAAGAATAGAATACGGTATTCGTCAATTTGAACAATGGTATGTAGGCGATGGTGTATATTCTGATGGTAATACTTACCATTGGGATTATTATAACAGTTATGTGATCCATCCTTTTTTGGAAGCCATTACAGAAGTAGTAAATGCCAGGAATTCCGCATACGCATCATATGCAGATAGATACAGGGCAAGACGCAACCGGTATGCCATCATACAGGAAAGATTGATAAATGCTGATGGCTCTTTTCCTGCAACAGGGAGGTCAATTGTTTACCGGGGTGCTGCATTTCATCATTTGGCAAATGTGGTATGGCGCAGGCAACTGCCAAGTGAACTGCACCCGGCGCAAGTACGAAGCGCATTAACAGCCGTATTGAAAAAAACAATGGAAAGCCCGACTACTTTTAAAGACGGATGGCTCACTATTGGCCTGTATGGTTCACAGCCTGGTGTGGCAGATTATTATAATAATACGGGCAGTCTATATTTATGTACTAATATACTTCTGCCATTGGGCTTACCGCCGGCAGATGAATTTTGGAGTGCACCTCCTGAAAAATTTACAGCAGAAAAAATGTGGAGCGGTGAAGATGTAAAAGGCGATCATTTCATCCCTTAATTACTTAAATGAACGATCAGTGAAATTAAACAGGCGTGATTTTATAAAAAAGACTTCGGTGGTAACGACAGGAGCTCTTGCGAACCAGCCGGTTTTTTCAGGTGGGCTACATAAAAAGACAACGGCTTATCCGGTTTGTGTTTTTACCAAATGCTTGCAATTTCTTGATTATGATAATCTTGCTGAAACCATTGCTGCAATTGGATTTGACGGGGCTGACATGCCTGTTCGGAAAGGAGGGCATGTACTTCCCGAAAATGTAAAAACTGATTTGCCAAAGGCGGTAAAAGCTCTGCAAAAGTCCGGAATAAAAGTTCCTATGATGGTTACTGATATTATTGGCCCTGACCATCCTGAAATCGAAAAAATATTAGGAACTGCATCTGCATTAGGTATCAGGCATTATAGAATGGGTTACCTGGCATACGATCCGGAAAAGACGGTTCCGGAAAATCTTGATCTGCATAAAAGGACGATGGAAAACCTGGAAAAGGTCAATCGTAAATATGATATATGTGGCGAATACCAGAACCACTCGGGCACCGGAGTAGGCGCCCCGGTATGGGATGTTTACTGGATTTTAAAAGACCGTGATCCGGCCTATCTCGGCGCTCAATACGACATTCGCCATGCTACCTGTGAGGGTGGCAGTGCATGGCCCATTGGAATGAAGCTGCTTGCGCCCTGGATAAAAACAACTGACATAAAAGATTTTATCCGGGAAAAACAAAACGAAAAATGGCAGGTAAAAGACGTTCAGTTAGGGGAAGGCCAGGTTGATTTTGATGCCTACTGTAAGGAGTATAGCAGGCTTGGGATCAGCGGCCCGGTATCTATCCATTATGAATACGATCTTGGCGGCGCTGAACATGGCCATACCAGGCCGACAATGAGTCTTGATAAAATTTCATCGTATTTAAGAAATGATCTCAAATGGTTCAGAGCGAAAGTTGAACAATACAAAATGTAAAGCGAATGAAAAGAGCAAAAAGGTATTTTACCATTTTACTGGCGTTGCTTGCCCTTCAGTCCGATTGTTTCGCGGGGAACATGATAAACGAAGAAGGAAATGGTTACCGGGAGTTAAATGCCCGTGGAGGGCTATCGAACTTTTTCAGGAAAGCCACCAGGGGAGATTCAGTGAAAGTCGCCTATCTCGGCGGAAGCATCACCGCTCAAAACGGATGGCGTGTGTATTCGCTCGATTGGTTTAAACAACGTTTTCCCAAAGCTGCTTTTACAGAGATCAATGCTGCTATCGGTGGAACAGGTTCTGACTTTGGCGTCTTCCGGTTGAACGACCAGGTATTGAAATTTGACCCTGATCTTGTTTTTGTGGAATTTGCCGTGAACGACAGGAATACCCCGGCTGAAAAAATTACCCGCTCAATGGAAGGTATTGTCCGCCAGGTATGGCAGCATAACCCTTCAACCGATATCTGTTTCATCTACACGCTGAGGGATAATTTCCTGGATACACTGCAAAACGCAACGCTTCCGCTTTCTGCAAAAACCATGGAGATAATCGCTGATAAGTACGGTGTTCCCAGCATCAATTTCGTGTTCGAAGTAGCAGACCAGGTAAAGCATAGCAAACTGGTTTTTACAGGAGCGTCCAAAGAGTTGAACGGCATAAAGGTTTTCAGTCCTGATGGCGTACATCCATATCCTGAAACCGGGCACCATATTTACCTGGAAGTGTTGCAACGTTCATTCGAAAAGATGATACCTCTGAAAGCAAGGCATACAAAAAAGCGCAAGCTCCCTGAACCCATTGCCCCCGATTATTTTGCACATACGCAGATGATCGGTCTTGAGAAAGTCAGCCTGAGTAAAGGCTGGGAGATCCTGCCAGTTAAAGATCATGCGGATTTTTCGGGGTTTGGCAGGTTCCTCTCCCGGGTTGGCGAAGCAGCTCCGGGAGAGACCCTCTCTTTCCGGTTCAAAGGCACAACGGTAGGCATATATGATATTATGGGTCCCGGCGCGGGCAGAATAGAGGTAACGTTAGACGGACAGGTTAAAGATACTGTTTACAGGTTCAACGCCTATTGCACCTACTGGCTGATGAGCTATTTCTTACTCGATCATCTGCCGGACAAAGAACACGAAGTTGTATTCAGGGTGATCCCCGAATCTTTTGATAAAGCCGCTATCCTGAAGATAAGAAACCAGACCATGACAGATCCGGAAAAGTATAAAAAGATCAATTGGTATGTGGGGAAGATACTTCTTGACGGTCAGCTATACAACCCTTAAAATTATATATCAATGAGATCAATAAGCGTAATTTTGTTTTTTCTGACTTTTTTATGCCTTAGCAGCAATGGCCAGGCGTTGCCCGTGGATATTATATCACCCAACGGAAAGCTTCGGGCATCATTTTACCTCGGTTCAGAGAAAGGAGAGTTATCATATAGTGTGGCATACCAGGGTAGGCCCGTAATATTAAAGTCGGCATTTGGCATTGCCTGGAACGGGATAAACTGGAATGATGAATTGATCCTGGAGGGCCAAACAAACAGGCAGCAGGACACAACCTGGCACCCGGTTTACGGCGAACGTAATGTAGTAAGAGATCATTTTAACGAGACAACACTCACGTTAGGCAAAAAAGGATTTGCCGGCAGGAAGTTGCAGATCGTGGTCAGGGCATATGATCAGGGCATCGCTTTCCGGTACACATTCCCCGAAGCGCCGGATGGAGGTCCTTATTTATATATAACAGGAGAAACTACCGGGTTTTCCTTTCCTGATAAAACAGAGGCATGGTATACGCCCCTTGCCCAGGCAACGTATCAATTATTACCGTTGAAAAACTTGCCCGGCGAATCGGAAAGACCCTTAACCCTGGAACTTCCCGGCGGATTGTATGTTTGCCTGGGTGAGGCCGATATGGTCAGTTATTCAAGGACAAAATTCAAATTAAGCATAGAAAGTCCTAATACGATCCAATGTTCTATGTATGGCGCTGTGGATGAAATTGCGCCATTCAGCTCGCCCTGGCGGGTAATAATGGTGGCAGAAAAAGCAGGCGATTTGCTGGCAAACAACGATCTCATCCTCAACCTGAACCCGCCCTTTGCTTTAAAAAATACCTCATGGATCAGGCCGGGAAAGGTAATGAGAGAAATGTCGTTGTCAACAGATGGGGCAAAAAAACTGGTTGATTTTGCGGTTGCTCGGCAATTACAATACATAGAATTTGATGCAGGCTGGTACGGAGATCAATATCGCTACTCGGCTGATGCAACAACCGAGAAGGCGGGACTCAATATACCGGAGGCGATCAGGTATGCGCGTTCACATGATATCGGAGTGATCTTATATGTCAATCAAAGGGCGTTGGAAACACAGTTGGATTCCATTTTACCGGTTTATGAAAAGTGGGGCGTAGCCGGGATAAAATTTGGTTTTGTGCATGTGGGCTCACACCGCTGGACGACCTGGCTGCACGAAGCGGTTAAGAAATGCGCTCAATACCATTTAATGGTAGACATTCACGACGAATACCGGCCCACAGGTTTTAGCCGCACCTATCCGAACCTCATGACGCAGGAAGGCATTCTTGGCAACGAGGGCATGCCCGATGCTGCGCACAACGCTACCTTGCCCTTTACCCGTTTTGTAGCAGGCGCCGCCGATTATACTTTCTGTTACTATTACCGGAAGGAGTTTGGGCATCCCGAACGCCATATCCGGACAACGCCCGCACACCAACTGGCGTTGCCGGTGATTTTCTACAGCCCGTGGCAATTTATGTATTGGTATGATAAACCCGAAGATTACCGGGGCGAGCCGGAGCTTGAATTCTGGGATGCGTTGCCGACCGTTTGGGGCGACACAAAGGTTGTTCAGGGCGATATTGGTAAATATATAACCGTTGCACGGAAAAGCGGAGAGAACTGGTTTGTGGGAACCATAACAGGTAACGACGGAAGAGATCTGAAAATACCTCTGAATTTCCTGGATGCTGGGAAAAAGTATGAGGCAAGTATTTATTCGGACAATCCCGGGGTAAAGACGCGAACAAAAGTAGATATAAAGAGAATGATAGTAAATGCATCCACGATACTGAGTGCCGGGTTGCAACCATCCGGCGGGCAGGCAATTCTAATCAGACCTATTAAATAATGCAGAAAGGAAAAGAGCATACATTGAACTAATTCAAATAAAAATATACGATGAAAGGAAAGCAAATCTTAATAACCGAGATACTACTGTTGCTGATCTTCAGTTGTAAAATCCAGTCTTCTGTATTAACCATTTTGAAATATAACGAATCACCTTTTTTATTATGATCCATTCCATCAATTTTTTCCGTAAGATTTCCAAACGTAAATTGACGGGGCTTACAGCTACCATAATGCTTTCACTGCTTTTTTCAATCAGTTGTAATTCACCTGCCAAAGACGCATCAGATGAAAAGACGTTATCGGAAGAAGAGAAGCACCAGCCTGAAAATGCATTGCGGGGATTGAAATGGCCGGATGACCTGGATATTACTCTTTTTGCACACGAGCCGATGCTTGTTAACCCTACCAATATGGATATTGATGAGAATGGAAGAGTATGGGTATGCGAAGGTTATAATTACCGCTATACTCTTCACCGGGATAACCCCTATGATAAAGCAGGAGACCGGATCGTGATAATGGAAGATACGGACGGGGACGGGAAGGCTGATAAGCAAACCGTATTTTACCAGGGAGAAGATATCAACTCTGCGCTGGGCATTGCCGTATTGGGCAATAAAGTAATCATATCAAGAAGCCCGGATGTATTCCTATTTACAGATGAGAACGGGGATGGCGTGGCGGATAAAAAAGACACCTTATTTACCGGCATAGGCGGCACCGAACATGACCATGCCATTCACGCTTTTAATTTTGGCCCCGACGGAAAACTATATTTCAATTTCGGAAATGTGGGCGACAGTTTAAAAGATAAGAATGGTAAACTTTTAAAGGATATATATGGAAATGATATTACCAGTGGTGGTAACCCCTGGCGGCAGGGCATGACCTTCCGCTGTGATATGGAAGGGAAAAATATCGAAGTGCTGGGCAACAATTTCCGTAACCCTTATGAAGTAACTGAAGACTCCTATGGTACCTTATGGCAATCCGATAATGATGACGATGGGAATAGAGGAGTGCGTATTAATTATGTAATGCAGTACGGTAATTTTGGATATCGGGATGAGATGACCGGGGCTTCCTGGCCGGAACGCCGCATAAACCTTGAAGATTCAATTCCTTTCCGCCACTGGCACCTGAATGATCCCGGGGTGGTGCCCAATATGCTTCAAACCGGCGCAGGTTCCCCAACGGGCATTCTTGTATATGAAGGAGTGCTGTTACCTGAACGCTTCCGCAATCAACTGATACACACGGATGCAGGCCCCAATGTAGCTAGATCTTACGCTGTATCTGACGATGGTGCGGGCTATAAAGCCACGATCAACAATATTGCAGAGGGAACCAGCGACAACTGGTTCAGACCTTCCGATGTGTGCGTGGCACCCGATGGCTCGGTGATGATCGCCGACTGGTATGATCCCGGGGTGGGCGGCCATAATATCGGTGACTTCAAGAAGGGCAGGATATTCAGGGTAACTCCTGCAGGACAAACAAAATACACTATTCCATCTATTGATCTTTCGGATGCCGATGGAGCGGTAACCGCGCTCAAAAGCCCTAATCGCTCCACCCGTTATCTTGCCTGGCAAAAGCTACATAGCATGGGCGGTGATGCCGCTGCAGCTTTGGAAAAGCTATATCACTCTGATAATTCCCGGTATCGTGCGAGAGCGCTCTGGTTGTTGAGCAAGATGCCCGGCAAAGGATTTGCTTATGTGCTGGAAGCCATAAAAGATAAAGACCCCAATATCAGGATCACTGCATTAAGAGCAGGATTGCAGATAAACGCCGATACGGTTGCGCTGGTGCAGGCGCTGGTTAATGACAACAACATACAGGTAAAACGTGAAGCCGCCCTGGCATTGCATCACAATCACTCCGCAGGCGCTGCAGCATTGTGGGCGCAACTGGCAAAGCAATACGATGGCAATGACAGGTGGTACCTGGAAGCACTTGGTATTGGTGCAGACAGGAAATGGGATACCTTTTTACCTGCCTGGCTCCAACTGGTAAACAACGACTGGAACAATGCAGCCGGAAAAGATATCATCTGGAGAGCCAGAACAGCTATTGCGCTCCCCATGCTGGTTAATATAATCTCTGACCCCGATACCGATCCTCACGGGCAACTGAAATTTTTCCGGGCTTTCGATTTCTATAAAGGACCGGAAAAGCAAAAGGCGTTGTTTTCCCTGCTGGCTGCTGGCCATCCGCAACAGGACTATATTGACGCCATCACTATTTTGCAGCTTGACAGTAAAACCCCTCAAACAGGATTATTGAAAAAAGCAATTGACAACGGGCTGAAAAATACAGAAGGAACTCATACTTATATAGACATTGTGAGAAAATACGGTATTAAAAATAAGAACAGGGAATTTCTGGCTATGGCAGCAAAAAGCGATGATAAGGATACGCAGACCGATGCTATACGCCTTGTACTGGAATCCGGTGGCACAAGCGTTGTAAGGAATATTTTGTTTGGTAGTGACACGGCTGATGCAAAAAGAATGGCAGGGCTGCTTGCAGGAACAGACAACGATAATGCAAAAACGCTGCTGCTGCAATTTATAACGGATACAGGTGTGAACAGCGGGCTTCGCATAGCAGCCGTAAAGCAACTGGCGACCGGGTGGAGAGGAGAAACAGCCCTCCTTGAGCTGGTAAAAAATAAAAAATTGCCTGAAGATCTTAGGGCAACAGCTACAGACATCTTTTCCAAAACCAGTCGTAAAAACCTGAGAAAAGAGGCGGCTAAATACTTGACGCTGGCTGACCAGACAGGTACACTCCCTCCCATATCGCAAATGCTTGCGGTAAAGGGCAATGCCGATTCCGGGGCTTTGGTATTTACCACATATTGTGGGGTCTGTCACCAGGTAAACGGGAAAGGCATTGAGTTCGGTCCCGACCTGTCGGAAATCGGTACCAAGCTGCCTCCTGAAGCGCTGTATACCGCCATCATCAAACCATCGGAAGGTATCAGCTTTGGCTTTGAGGGCTATACATTCAAGCTGAAAAACGGGGCGGAGCTGACCGGGTATATTATCAGTGAAACAGAAGATGGGATCGGTATAAGAATGATCGGAGGCACAACGGAAAAATATAAGAAAGCCGAAATAGCCGGTAGGACTGCCATGCAGCAATCCCTGATGCCGGAAGGGCTTGCGGAGGGAATGGGCGCCACGCAACTGGAAAACCTTGTAGCGTACTTGTCGCAACTGAAGAAGAAGTGATCGCTATTTAAGTCGCACCGGGGAGGCTTCATGCAAAGCTATTGCGGGCAGTCATGAAACCCTGGTACTGAGGTTTTCGCCGTGGTCTCATCCTTCACACAATTATCTGGCTGTGAAGACCCCGGTGGCACAAGGGATGCTATCAGGCTGGATTTGTTTTATACTGATAAATATACACGGCAACCACTGGTAGCAGAAGATATCAGGCTTGCTTCTGTTGAGGATATCATAGCCATGAAGACAGATATTGTTCAGCGGGCAGGAAGAAAAAAAGATTTTGGGATATACATGCCCTGCTTGACAGCTATACCATAAAGCAAATGATTGCCTTGCATAAAGAAAGATACCCTATAACCACGATGAAAAGCTGATCCTACAAAATTTTACCAACTTCGTACAAGCCGACGGAGACTTTGATCCGGTTTGCCTGTTACAAAAGCATTGAGAAATCGTTCGGTACGATATAGCAACAGCGGTACAATCTGTAATAAAAAGATACAAAGGAAAGTAAAACAAATCTTCATAAGCGCAATCTTCCTGTTGCTGATCTTCGGTTGTAAAAACCAACCTTCCAACAATAGCCATATCCAATCCGCGGCTTCATAATCGCTGCTCCGCGGTGTTGAAACGATGGATTATTATTCCCGTCTCATTGATTTTTTACATGACAGGAATTTTAATACCATCATTTTCCAGTTAGCGGATGAGCAGGGATCGGCTAACATGTTCAAATCCCTTCCCGGAACTAAAAATAGGCGAAGGATTGTATGTACCGCCCTCACCGCAATACCAAGGATCATTTTATTATAATATAAGTTCCCTGATTTTTCTACGCAAATGAACGACCGGTATTGTGTTTGTGTTTAATTTTTCGACAACTGGTCTTCCACCCGCTGGATGGTTTTGCTGTGTTGTTCCAATAATAAAAGCAGTTGTTGCACTGTTACAGGGTGCTTATCAGAGATATCATATCTTTCCGAGATATCTTCATTCAAATGATATAATACAGGCTTATCCAATTTTTTTAATGCATCAGGATAACCCACTTCGCTATTGCCATACAACAACAACTTGTACGCTCCTTTACGAACAGCCACCAATGTATCGGCATGATAATAATACATTTCATCGCGTGGGCTTTTATTGCTTTTGCCTGATAAAACACCGCTTAAATCATAGCCATCATACACCCTGTCTGCCGGGAGATCGGCCCCTGCCAGTTTAGCGAACGTAGGGAGGATATCCAGGCTGCTGCCAATTTCCGTAACCTGCCCAGCAACAACATTTCCTTTACTCCATATAATGGCAGGCACGCGCACGCCGCCTTCATAGCTGTTCCCTTTCGCGCCATAGAAGGGGCCTGATGAACCGCCCAGCTCTTTAAATAATTTCCACGGGCCATTATCGCTGATAAAAACAATATAAGTATTATCGTCAATGCCATTTTGCTTCAATGCTTTCAGTATTTCTCCAACGCTCCAGTCAATTTCTTTAATAATATCACCGTAAATACCTCTTGCGCTTTTACCCGCAAATTTGGGATTGGGAAATAAGGGCACATGTGGCATGGAATGAGCGAAATAAATAAAGAAAGGTTCTTTTTTATTTGCAGTGATAAACTTCACTGTTTCCTCGGTATATCGTTGCGTTAACGTATTTTGTATAGCGGGCTTTTCTACAATATCCTTATTCCGGTAAAGCGGCACCTGGAAATATTCATTCCTCGGTTCGGTTATAGCTTTCAGGTAAGGAACAGCATCAATTTTGTCCATATCGTTACTGTAAGGAAGTCCAAAATAATAATCAAAGCCATTGTTAAGCGGCATGTATTGCGGTAGACTGCCCAAATGCCATTTGCCGATCATGGCAGTATGATATCCTTTTTGCTTTAATAATTCAGCAACAGTTACTTCACTTTCCGGTAATCCTCCTTTTGATTTGGGAAACAATACCCTTGCCTGTATTGTTCCCTGCATGCCGCTGCGTATGGGTAAGCGGCCGGTTATCAATCCGGCTCTTGAGGGGGTACATACATTGGCTGCTACATAAAAATTTGTCCACTTCTGTCCTTCAAGTGCAAGCCGGTCTATATTAGGTGTTTTAATGGTCGGATTACCGTTAATGCTTAAATCTCCATAGCCCTGGTCGTCGGTAAGTATTAAAATAAAATTCGGGCGTTTGTCCGAAGATTTTCCCTGGGCAGAAACAATATGTATTTCTGATACAAAGAACAGCATGACAAAACCAATTGATATGACCCTCTTGTTATTCATATTGGAAGTTATTAATCGTTTTGGATTTATGGTAACTGCTGATTGAAAATCTCCAGCGCATCTTTATCATCATACTGAAGTATCAATTTTTTCAGCCTGCTTTTAAGATCAGCTGTAATTTTTTGATATTTCGCTCCGGTATAAATATTATTCAATTCGTTAGGGTCTTTTTTCAGATCAAACAATTCCCAGCTTTCTACTCCCTTATAAAAACGAACCAGCAAATAATCTTTGGTTCTGATGCCAAAATGAGGTGATACATGGTGCGGTTGCGGGTATTCGTAATAGTGATAATAAAAATCTTTTCTCCAGTCTTTTGGAGTTTGCTGTTTCAGCAAAGGCAAAAAAGATTGCCCCTGGATTTCGGCGGGGCTCTTTACACCGGCAATATCTAAAACAGTTGGTGCCCAGTCAATATTTGAAACAAAACCATCAATGCGGATGCCGGATATTATTACTCCGGGATATTTAATAAGAAAAGATGTTTTTAAGGATTGCTCATAAATAAATCTTTTATCAAACCATCCGTGTTCGCCAAGATAAAAGCCCTGATCTGATGCATAAATCACTACCGTGTTTTTGCTCAAACCGGTGCTGTCCAGGTAACGCAATATTTTTTCTATATTCCGGTCCATCGATTTAGCCGTGGCGTAATAATCTTTCAAATACCGCCGGTATTTCCATTTCACCAGTTCTTTACCGGTTAACTTTTTATCTTCAAACTCCTTTGTGATTTTTCCGTAATATTCTCTATAGGCTTTTGTTTGCGCACTATCAAGACTTCCTCTTCTAAACAGCTCTTTATTTGCTTTGTAATTTGGATATTGTTTCTGTAAATTCCTGATCTGCTGATCTATATCTTCATCAGTAATATCAGTACCAAATTTTGCCCCTACTTTCAGGTCCTCCCTCAACCGCATGGTTTTGTCAATAGTCATATCCTGGTCTTTTGCTGCCAGCCGTGTATCATAGTTATCAAAAAAATCATCCGGCAATGGGAAATCAATATCATCATATGCCCCAAGATCAGGAATGTCGGGATACCATGATCTGTGCGTTGCTTTCTCTCCAACTAATGCGAAAAAAGGTTTACCTGTATCTCTGTTGTTTAACCAGTCAAAAAAGAAATCAGTGATCAGGTTGGTTACATAACCTTTATAAGAAGCTGTATCATTATCCTGGTTAACAAAATCAGGATTAAAATATGTACCCTGCCCACCGGCGCCGGCAAGCACATTTAAATAATCAAAGCCCTTTGGCAGTGCGTGCAAATGCATTTTACCAATCCATGCGGTTTGATAACCATTTTGCTGTAATAATTCAGGAAAAACCAATTGAGCAGTATCAAACTTTTTTCCTGTATTATCATAAAACCCATTTTTATGACTGTATTTGCCTGTTAGCAAGGTGGCCCTGCTAGGTCCGCAAATGGAATTGGTTACAAAATTATTCTCGAGCAAAGCGCCTTCTTTCGCAATACGGTCGATGCCCGGTGTTTGAATGATCTTATTACCATAAGCGCTTGTTGCCTGGTAAGCATGATCATCTGAAAAAATAAAAACAATATTTGGTTTCTTATTTTGCGCAAAAGCAACGCCAATGCACAACAAAAACATCATGAACAACCTTATCTTTTTCATAGTCATCTTCTTATTACTTATTTACTCCATCGCCCGGGTAGGGCAATTGTTTACCTGTTCTTTTATTAACAGGCATCGGGGCATTAAAATCTTTTAACTGCTTTCCTAAAAGATTTACCAATTCCATTGTTTTGTCCGGGTAAATAGCTGACAAATCTTTCTCTTCTCCCAGGTCTTTAGACAGGTCATACAACTCAGCGGTATTATTCCGCTGGCTGTAAACCAGTTTCCAGTTGCCTTTTCTGAGCGCACTGAAATAATTGGTGCCGGGTATATCACGGTTTTGCCAGTTGTTGGGATAATGCCACAGCAACACTCTTGCTGTATCCGGTAAAGCCGGTTTTTTTAATACCGGGACAAAAGATTTTCCATCCACCTTTTGAATCGGACGGTAATTACGAACGCCTGCTAACTCAAGCATGCCCGGGAAAACATCTTCCACAATGACCGGATGCTGTGTTGTTCCCCCGGCTTTGACCAATGGCGGATATTGAATAATAAATGGTACGCGGATGCCTCCTTCATATACGGAACCCTTGCCCGCTTTCAATGGTGCATTGTGTGTTAAATGCGTTCCGCCCCTGGGAGGAGTGAGCGCAAGCCCACCGTTGTCTGTAAGGAAAAGTATAACGGTATTGTTCCTGATCCCTTTCTTATCAACAAAGTCGAGTATATCTCCCAGGCTCTTATCCATCCCTTCTATCAGCGAAGCGTATTTGGCTTCCGAGGAATCCAGCCCGCGGTCAAGGTATTTTTGATAATATCTTTTATCCGCCATCAAAGGCACATGCACGGCGTAATGCCCGAAGTTCAGGAAGAAAGGCTGTTTTCTTGAAATAGGATATTCCAAACTTCGTATAGCCTCCCGCGTGAGCGCTTCGGTAAGAAAAGTGCCGGATTGATAATACTGTTCCAGGTCAGGTACGGACTGTGGTGCATTTTTTCCGGGCAAATTTCCATAATTATCTTCTGAAAGATAACTCTGCGGATGCCCGGCGGCATGCCCGGAAATATTAACGACAAAACCAACATTATAAGGACTGGCGCCCGGAGTACCCTGCGGACCCCAGTGCGCTTTGCCGACATGTATGGTAAAGTACCCGGCATTTTTTAATAGCTGAGGAAGCGCTGTTGCATGTACCGCTTTGTTTACACCTGCTACCGGTGTAAAACCATTCACATTCCAGTCGGCCGGATCATAAAGACTGTCTTTTGCATCGGAATTTGTGTTCTTAAAAGGCGATGTCCAGTTGGTAACACCGTGATGCGCTACATTCATGCCTGTAATAAGGCTCACACGTGTGGGCGTACATACCGGCGCGGCATAGGCGTCGGTGAACTTCAATCCACCCTTCGCCAGCCGCTCCATATTGGGGGTGTTATACTTCTTGTTATTGGCTGTAACACTCCCAGAAAACGGAACGGATGTATCTTCCCATCCCATATCATCAACCAAAAAGATTATGATGTTGGGATGAGAAGGTTGCTGCGCATGCAGATCAATGTGCATTGTCAGCATTACAATAACAAATGCAACGCGCTGAAAGAAGCGGGGCAGAGCCTGTTTAGTATCCATCGTTTTGTACAAGATTACTGTTTTTATCAATTTCACTTTGAGGAACAGGGAACAGCACCTGGAAATCCTGTGCAGCCAATCCTCTTTCTTTCGCCTTCTGTATAAAGATACCTTCTCTGACCTGATCCTGCCTGTGTAATTCTTCCGCAACAAATTCCCATGCACGTTCCCGGAAGATCGCCCTGCGTAAAATCTCTTTGCCTTCAAAGTTTGCTGCATTCAACTGTGTGATGCCCGCTTTTTGCCTTACCTGGTTGATAAGCAATATGCTTTCCGCATTCGGTCCGTTCAGCTCATTCAACGCCTCAGCGCGGGCTAATAAAATGTCAGCATACCTGATCACAGGAAAATCATTCCCGCTGTTGGCGCCTGTTGCGGTAAGGTCTTCTTTGAATTTTAAATTCCTGATATCATCTGTTCCCAACTGAACCAATGTGCCACCGGTATTGTAGTACTGTGTAATGAATGCGTTCTTACGTGTGTCATTATCGGCGAATGTATTATAAAAACTGCTGTAGGTTTTGAATTGGGTAGCGTAATTTTCTTTGCTGCCCCCTGTCCACCTGTACCCCGGGGGCACGGCATGCGATATATAATTATCCCCTAATCCCGCAACTGCCAGCCGGGGGCGGATATAAATAAACTCGCTGTTATCTTCATTGAGCGGGTTGAACAATTCCGACCGGTCTTCGGAACCGCTGAAAAGCTGGTATACGTTTAAATCTATCACCTGTTTTGCGTAATCAGCGGCGTTCGCCCAGTCTTTATTATTCAAATAATATTTCGCCAGTTGCGCAAGCGCGGCTCCTTTCGTGGCTCTGCCCCTGTCTGCCGTAACAGGCAATGCGGCGGCAGCGGCTTTAAAGTCATCCGTAACAAATTGATCAAATGCTTCTTTCGACGGGCGGGACGGCTTGTCATCGGCGCTGGTATTGCTGGTGGTAATAATGGGCACAGGGCCAAAAAGGTCTTTCAGTATTACATAAGCCGAGGCTCTCAGAAATGCGGCTTCCGCCAGGATTTGTTTTTTCCTGGTTTCATCCAATTCAATTTCCGGCACTTTATCAAGCACCAGGTTGGCCCGGTAAATGGTAGTATAATGTCTTGCCCATATACCGGAAAAAAACGAATGGGTAGCATTCCAACTGAAAGTCTCAAAAGGCTTTGCCAGTGCTTCCAGCCCGCCGGCCCTGTCATATATAGTTCCGGTGGTGATTTCCGCCATTATAAAATAGTCCCTGAATCCTCTTCTTTGTTCAGAAGCGTAGGCGGCGTTCAATATAGCTTCCGCGTCATCCGCATTTTTAAAATAATTGCTCACACCTAACGAAGAATATACGTCTTCTTCCAGCCCTTCTTTTCCGCAGCCCGTAAGGATAAGGGTAAAGAATAGCAATATATAATAGGATTTCATGCGGTTGTATTGTATGTTATAGCGTTGCATTGTTTAAAATTTTACGTTTAATCCCAGTGTATAAATTTTTGCCAGTGGATAAGCGTTATAATCCACCCTTACATTGGAAGTTCCAAAGGAACTTACTTCAGGATCGAAGCCCAGGTAATTAGAAAAAGTGACCAGGTTCTGTGCTACGAAATAGACCTGTGCCGACTGGAAGAAATAGTTTTTGGGAGTGGGTATATCATAGCTTAGCGATATGTTTTTCAGCCGGAGAAATGACGCGTCTTCTACAGCACGGCTGTTGATGGTACCGCTTGCATCCACATAAGCAAATGCAGGAGATAAGCCGGACGGATTATTGTTTGTAGGATTCGATTCCGTCCACCTGTCGGTATAAGACCGGCTCAAACGGTTACGCCTGAACGAAATAGGATTCTCCGATTCAGAAATATTCAGATTAAGGATCTTTCCGCCCTGCGCTCCCTGCCAGAAAAACGACAGGTTGAACCTTCCGTAGCCCAAACTGTTATTAATGCCATAAGTAAAATCAGGGAACGGTGAACCTAAAATCGTTCTGTCTGAAGGGTTGATGGTTTTATCGTTGTTCGCATCAAGAAATTTCAGATCGCCCGGGGCTGATAAAGGCTGAGGGGTATACTGCTCGCCTTTCTGCAATACGCCCACAACCTGGTAGCCATAAAAAGAATTTAATGGCAACCCCACCTGCAGTATGCTGAAGTTGTTAAAGAAGCCTGCCGACCCCTGCTGGATATTGGGCAATCCTCCTATGCCGGTTACTTTATTTTTTACTGTTGAAAAATTTACAGAAGTGGTCCAGTTGAATTTACCACGGAGATTGATCGTATTCACTGTAAACTCAAAGCCACGGTTGTTCATGCTGCCGATATTGGTAAGCGTAGTGGCAAAGCCTGTAGTAGTCGGCACAGGCAATTCCAAAAGCAGGTCTCTGGTATTCTTATTAAAGTAATCAATGCTGCCGGTGATCCTGTCTTCCAGCAATCCAAAGTCAATCCCTGCATCAAACTGTCTGGTGGTTTCCCATTTTAAATCCGGGTTTGCCAACTGGGTAGTTGAAATACCTACTTCTGCTGCATTTCCGAAAACAGCCTGTCCCTGTGTGCCCAGTAATACCAGCGAGCGGTAGTTGCCGATCTCCTGGTTGCCGGTGCTTCCATAGCTGGCTCTTAATTTAAGCGCGGACAGGGCATGCACATTTTTGAAAAAATCCTCCCGGTTGATATGCCAGCCCAATGCAAGGGAAGGAAAGTAACCATACTTATTATCAGCGCCAAACCTTGAAGATCCATCGGCCCTGAAATTAGCTGTCAAAAGATATTTGTCGTTGAAAGTATAATTGATTCTTCCCAGGAACGACTTTAACTGGTTACGGCTTTTATAGGTGTTAATGGTAAATGTTGAACTGGATCCTGCAGCTAAATTATCTGTACCAAAAGCATCGGTAGTAAAATTCTGGGCTCCTGAGTTCAGCGTGTTCCAATCGAAATTTTGCCAGGTATAGCCCCCCAGTACTTCTACTGAATGGTTATCGAAGCTCTTTGCGTATCGGGCGGTAAGCTCAAGCAGCGCATTTTGCGCGTTGGAAGCCTGCACGCTTGCTATGCCGTTGGCGCTGGCTCCCTTTTTAGTATTGCGGCTGTTGTAAGTATCCCTGCGTGAGCTTTGCAGATCTGCCCCTGCATTTATTTTTACAGACAGATCCGGAATGATAAAATATTCCAGGAATACATTTCCGAATGTTCTTGTTGTAGCTGCATAATCTGCAACGCCGTGAGCAAGACTCAACGGGTTCTCGAGGTTGACCACATTGCTTTGCGCATACAGGCCTTTGTTATCGTAAATGCCTACTGTAGGATCCTGGAAGATAGCAGTGTTTACAATTCCGGCGCCTTCATTTATACTCACACCATTGGGAACATAATCGTCGTCTATTTTCGCAGCATTCAGGTTAATGCCGAATTTGAATCTGGCATCTGTATAATTAAGGTTAACACGCCCGGTATAACGTTTAATGCCTGAGCTTGCTATTATACCATTCTGGTTAAGGTAGTTGAGTGAGGCATAATAGGTAAACTTATCCTGCCCGCCTGAAAAGCTCAATTGATGATTTTGTGCATATCCTTTCCTGAATATTTCATCCTGCCAGTTCACTCCTTTGCCAATGTCCGTGATATCCGCCTCGGAAAATTCCGGCGCCTGGCCCTGTGCTGCTTTCAGGTCGTTGAGCAGGTTGATGTACTGGGCGGTTGACAGCATAGGGAGTTTCCTGGCTACCTCCTGTAAAGCGCCTGATACGTTATAGTCAACGGACAGCCTGCCTTTTTTTCCGTGCTTTGTGGTGATAAGGACGACACCATTCGCGCCGCGTGAGCCATAGATGGCCGTTGCAGAGGCGTCTTTTAAGATTTCAATAGAGGCTATATCGGAAGGATTTAACGCGTTCAGCGGGTTTCGGGGCGCCGCTTCCGTAACCACAGACGAAGTGGGCGTGCGTACGGAATTGTCAATAGGAAATCCGTCAATTACATACAACGGCTCATTGCCGGCATTGATCGAGTTAGCGCCCCTGATGCGTATGGATACACCTGCTCCCGGCTCGGAAGACGATTGTGTAACCTGTACGCCGGCGGCTCTGCCTGCTATCAAATTATCAACAGATACGTTGCTGCCCTTATTGAAATCTTTTGGAGAGATGGACGCAACAGCGCCGGTAAGGTCTTTGCGCTTTTGTGTTCCATAACCCACTACTACTATATCGGATAATGACTGTATATCCTGTTCAAGCCCGATCTTTACAGGAGAGCCATCCACCTGTATTTCAGCAGCTTTATATCCCACAATGGTTATTTGTAAGGTGTAAGGAAATTTCTGCCCTGTTTTTAAAGTAAAATGTCCTTTATTGTTGGTCAGGGCTTGGTTGGTAGTGCCCTTAATAACAACGCTTACGCCTTCCAGCGGCGCGTTGCTGCTTTTGTCTGTTATTTGCCCTTCCAGTATGGAATTGATGATTGTGCCCTGCTGGGCCTGCAGGGAATATGTGCCAATGCTTAATAATAGTAAAAGGAACCGAATTTTCGTTTTCATGTTTATTAGTATAGCCTTCATTTAAATTGATTTGTAAGAAAAGATTGGTGATTGCTTTATCCGCCAGTCATTGGCAGATTAATGTGCACTCAATGTGTTTTTTGTATCAGTATAACACTCATAATACAGCATAGCGTCCAGGTGTTTTTCCTGGCCTGATAAATATTGTTTGTGCGGAGTGATTCCGGAAATATTCATTTTAATCTGCTGGTTTATTGTAGTATATAGTATTAAGTAAAAGGAATTTAACCTTGAGGAACAACCCTTACTGGTGAAATAGCTTCTGCGTTATTGGCTATTTCAGGGTCGGCCACCATTGGTCCGTTGGCAGACAATTCGCTGCCTTCTTTCTTTGATTTGAATATAGGCCACAGGAACTGCGCATACCATTCCTCTTCTTTGTAATGTTTAATGCCATAGCCGGTCGGGTATTGGCGCGTGATTTTAGCGGTGCAGAAAATAATGTCCCATATAAAGAACATGTTGCCGAAGTTGCCCTTGTAGTAGCCAATGCCGTCTTCCATCGAATCTGCATGATGTGCATGATGGGTAGCCGGAGTGGAAATAGTGCGCTCCAGTATCCATGCAATCGGGTGCAGCAGCCTGTATTTGTACAAAGGCTTATCCCAGGGAATGCTTGAATGTGCGGATAAGGTGATGATCGATTTTATTCCACCTACAAACAGTGCTGCATATCCCAGTCCAAGATAAGTAAGCGCGGATGTAAGATATATTTGGGAAAAGAAAATAGTATAGATGAAATTCTGCCTTCCTGCCATAGCCATTCCCATGTAATTGGCGGAATGATGAGTGCGGTGAAAACGCCACAACCACGGAACCTGGTGGTGCAGCCTGTGGTACCAGTATTGTGTAAGATCATCCGCTACTGCAATGATAAAGCAGGCCCACCAGAAAGGCACCCAGCTGAATGCATTTTGCTGACCCGGTAATAAATAAGGAAATACTATTAATGATACATACACCAGCAAGGGACGGAAAAATAGCTTTGGAGCGGCAAAGCATACGATGTCAAGTATCGCCTCATTTCTGTTCCATTTGTTTTTATACAGCCCTGCCGAGAATTCTATTATTCCCAAAACGAGTGTCAATACCGGTAATCCCCAGGTAGAAAGATTTTTAAAAAGAGTTTCTATAACAGCAGGCGCTTTAAAGGGCAATGCTTCTGCTGCCGTGATTTTCCAGGGCTGTTGCCCTGTAATTTTAAAGTATGCCAGCATCAGTACTACCGGTAATGCGTATATGAAAACGCTGATCGCCGCATCCCTCCTGATATTGCCAATTGTATTTTTTGCTGAGCTCATAGCTGAAAGATTAATGATTAGAAATGATGAATAATCCAAAGAAGAAAATCAGGAACGGGATTAAAAAAATGAGAATACCTACCGCTATTTTCCTGATCAATAAAATGTAATCCTGTTTTTGCATACCATTCATTTGTTGTATAGTGATGGAACAGAAAGGTTGCCCCGGTCCTTCCCCGGAATCAACCACCGATAACAGGGTGATGACAAGGAGACAACCTTTCCATTCATGATTTTTTATGAATGCAATTCATTAAAAGCAATCTGGATAAAAGGGAAACGCTATTGGTGCATATTATTACAGCAACAAAGCATGCAATGAGAGTAGTTGTGTGCCGGTATAATAAGTTCCACCATACTTACAGTTTGAGCATTGTCAATGCCATTGGCATTGAAGCAGTTTAATTGTTTCATTTGATTATTGCTATTGGATACTTCTGCCGGTGGTTGACGAAAGTATTAGTCTACTAATTTGATAGACAAAGATAAAATATTTTTTGATTGAGAAAATATTTTCCGGAAAAAATGCAAAAATAATTTTTGCCTGTTGCGATTGCCTTAATTCCCCGCGTAATTGAACGTAGTGTGCAATCGTTCAGGAAAGTTCACGATATTTACAGCTACTAACTATCTTAATGATGAGGATACTTACAATAATAACAATTGCACTTTTTAGCGCAGCGTTCTTCGCTTCTCCTGCAAAAGCCCAGCAAAAACCCAATATTATTTTTGTATTGACGGATGATATGGGGTATTCGGACTTAAGTACGTATGGCAACCCGGTTATACAAACGCCTTTTCTCGACGGAATGGCGCATGCGGGATTAAAAGCTACCAATTACATTGTGTCAACTCCGTCCTGTTCCCCTTCAAGAGCATCGCTGCTTACAGGCCGTTATGCTACAAGGTATAATATACCGGTACCTTTAGGCCCCGGCGACAAGCGGGGTTTACCTGACCAGGAGGTGACGCTTGCTGAAGTACTGAAACAAGCCGGTTATAATACCGCTATGATCGGTAAATGGCATCTCGGTGACGACAAACCTTTTCACCATCCTACCGCGCAGGGCTTTGATTCTTATTATGGATTGCTATATAGTCACGACTATCGTTATCCCTATGTAAAAACCGATACCACTATTAAACTGTTCAGGAACCGTCAGCCTGAAATCAGTCAACCCGAAGACTCCTTACTAACACCATTGTATACACGTGAAGCGATTGCTGTTATAGACAAACAAACCAAAAGCAAACCCTTCTTTTTATACCTGTCGTACAACATGCCCCATCTTCCTGTGGCATTTGCGGCCCAGGCTGCTTCACTGGCGGGCAGGCAGGATGCAGGACCTTTGGGGGCAGTGGTGGAGGAAATGGATAGCTGCCTGGCATTGATATGGAAAAAGCTCGAAGACAAAAAGCTGGCCGATAATACCATATTCATTTTTTCAAGCGACAACGGGCCCTGGGCTGCCTATCCTGAAAGAATGTCCGGGGACGGTGTTACGGATCGCTGGCATGTGGGAGCCGCAGGGATTTTCCGTGGCTCAAAAGGTGAATCGTATGAAGGAGGGGTAAGAGTTCCGTTCATTGTCTATTGGAAAGATCATATCAGGCCAGCTATCTTAACCAGGCCTGTCAGTAATCTTGATGTGCTGCCTACTTTGGCTGCATGGGCAAAAGCGCCGCTTCCGCAGGGAAGAACCCTGGACGGTCAGGACATAGGCGATCTGCTGACAGGTAAGGTTAGCCAGAAGGAGTATGGGCATCGTCCTATTTATATCAACAACTATAATAAAGTGGAAGCCGTACGCATAGGCCCCTGGAAATACCGTGAAGCGCCGGCAGGTTTAAATTCGATCACCGGAAAATCGCAGGATACCGTAAAAGAACTGTTCAATATTAACCAGGACCCAAGCGAGCGCGTGAATGTAATAGACCGTTACCCTGAAAAGGCAGCGGAGCTGAAAAAGCTTTTTGACGCGTATCCCGGCTTTAAAGAAAATTAGTGATCTATCCGCTAAGCTTACCTTTCGGGGGCTGACTTTCTGCGGGACATCGAATGTCCTTTGAAAAAAATAAAAAAAATAGTCTATAAATTTGGTAGACTAATATTTTGTATTATTTTTGCCCTGTGAAATTTTTCAGATCACATATTATATATTGTTGTTGCCGCCAGGCAACATATTAATCAAGGGGTAACAACCACCTGCCCCGGTCATAAGTCAATTCCAATTTTCTCATTCCGCTATTTCTCAATCATCAAATCAAAAAATGTTATGAGCAACATCAATCATTTTATATTTCAATTCGGACAATCGCTTACGGGTGAACAAAAAAATACCTTTCATAAATATGGTGTAATTCAATTCAAGAACTTTGTTGATAAAGCAACCGTACAACAATTTCTCAGCGAGATACAAAAGGTAGAAGAGGGCCTGCTTTCATCAAACACACAAAAAGTAAATGGCATTCCATTGAAGTTTGGCGTGAATACGGATGGCAGAAAATTCATTCAGCGCATTGCGTTCACTTCCCAGTATAGTAAAACGCTGAGCGATTTTCTTAAAGATAAACGACTTGCCCAGGTGGCAGACTTATTATATCCTTATGAAGGCAGGATCGGCGAAAATGAAAAAGACGGGCTTGTTTTAAATCATTATGTAAATACCCCCGACAGCGAGTATAAACAATTGGGATGGCATACAGACAGCCCGAGAGATATATTTCTGGGATCCAGAATTATGCCTATGTTGAATGCTGGCTTGCATTTAGATGATTATTCCTTTGAAAAAGGCGGATTGAGGGTATTGGCAGGCACACACAACCAGGGACTTTTTAAGCTGCTTTTCAGGAAAAAATATTTTGTTGATAATGATCCTGACCCCAAGGAAATAGGATTCAACATTGAAGCCGGTGATCTTACTGTACATGACGGACGCTTATGGCATCGTGTGCAACGCTCTCCGTTTTTTGGCGAGGAAAGCAGGAGGCGCGTAATGTACATACCTATTGTTACAGGAGCATATAAGCCAAAGCATGCCAACAGCCCGACGCCGTTTTATCATAAGCTTGCTTTGCCAAAACTGGAACAATACAGGGAAACCTTCCGCTGGGCTAATCTTAAGAAGAGAGGGTTAAGCCTGTCACGATTTGCTGCAAATAATACTGCCCGTAATACCATAAACTAATAAACGAATGGCTTACGCTCTGGTAACCGGTGCTGCCAAAGGGATTGGAAAATCCATAGCGCACGAATTAACGTTAAGAAATTATAACCTGCTGTTGGTTGATGTTGACGGCAGGGGCCTGGCATTGACCAAGCTGGAGCTGGAAAGAACGGCCGGTGTGCACGTTGCCTATCTTGTAGGCGATCTTTCTTTACCTGAAACACCCGAAGCCGTATTCAAATGGAGCTCAGCCTGGCAGGATGAACTGGAAGTGCTGGTGAACAATGCAGCCTTTGGACTGAATGGTGCATTTGCTGCATTGCCGTTGCAGGAGCAGCTAAGCATCATTGATGTGAACATTAAATCTGTAGTGGCATTAAGCCATCGTTTTATACCTGTGCTTAAAAAAAGAGGCAGGGGGTATATCCTGAATATAGGCAGCAATGCGGGTTACCAGCCTGTGCCTTACCTTAATATTTATGCAGCCTCAAAGGCATTTATCATTTCGTTTACGCGCAGCCTGCGCCATGAGTTAAGATCATCGGGCATTGTAGTAAGCTGTGTGAGCCCCGGAAGCACCGACACTCATTTCGTTGATCGTGCAGGCATGGGCAACCATATCAGGAAAACAGCGGAACGGTATAATATGACACCCCGGGCTGTTGCAAAAATAGCCGTCAATACTTTGTTCAAAGGCAACGCGGAACGGATTACAGGGTTCCAGACAAAGCTTGGCGTTTTTCTCTCCTGGCTGGCGCCAAAATCGTGGGCTGAAAAATTTGGCGCTAACATTTTTGGCAGGGAAATACAAATATCAAAATGATCATACTTCTGGTACAAACCATATTAAGTCCGGGTATTGCTTTTTTTCGCAGTTGGTTTTATTTAAGTAAGCATTATACCCGGCACAAACTAACCCATTTGTTTATTCGTCTAAAGCCTCTGCTCCGGAGGTTTTAGATGATAACAAAGCATTGCCACACAGCTTAAATTTTTTGCATCATGATAGCTATCATCTACTGGTCGTTCGTTAGCTTCTTTCCTGTTTTTTTACCGACAGAAAAAGAAGAAGCCGGGTATAACCACCATTCTTATTATGATATTATAAAGAATGATAAAATAATCGGCTACATGAAATGCAGTAAGAGGGATACCAACGAAACAACGGAATATATTAATGAATCTTCCGCAAAATTTTCAGTCATTGTTGATGTGTCTGTTTACAGCAGGCTGCAGAGTTCATTCCGTAATGGTATACTGGAGGATGGAAAGCTTATCCGGCTGGTGAACGGCAAAACAAAGACCGAGAGGCATATTACACTGAGCAAAGATCAATATCTTATTAACAGCGATGGTAAACCGGCTTTTATCAAATCATCCATACACTTCAGCACTGCGTGCCTTATGTATACCGAACCCTCCGGTATGAAATATATTTTTTCAGAAAATTTCGGTAAGTATATAGAAGTGAATGAAACAACGCCGCATACGTATGTACTCAGGCTTCCTGATGGTAATAATATATATACCTATAAAAATGGCAAGTGTGTGGAGGTAGAAGTACAAACATCGCTCGCAACTATTTATATCAGGCCGCGTCAATAATATTAATGTTCAAAACGCTACAGTGAAAAAGTCAAATCATGAAAAGGAACAATATGCCTTAAAAAGCGTATCCCGCTACTGCTCCAGCTATTATTGTTGCAGGTAGCAGCTCTATTCAGAAAATATTATTTAAAACGACATTCATCATTAAAATCAATAGCTATGCCTTTATTCAGAACAAATATTGAACTGCACCATGCAGCAACCGATGATTATCTTTTATTAGATAAGGAACTGCGCTCCCGGCAATTTTCACCTGAAAACAAACAGGTAATTGCTGATACAGGAAAAGATGAAAGAAGGTATTTGCACACCCGGTATTGGAGAGAAGGCAATATTGCATTACAGGAAGTGGTAAATGATGTAAAACGCGCCGCCTCAAAAACACGTAAAAAATTTTCGTTTACCGTGCTCAAAAACCGGAATTAGCATAGTCAGGAAATTATGTCAGACAAATAGCTCCCGGCGTTTTATTGGCCCGTTCTATCTTAATAAAGAAGAAAAATAAATAGTCTATAAAAAAAGTAGACTTTTTTATACGGAATTGACTATAGTTTGAATTTATGATATATATTTGTCCACTAATTTTATAGACTATTGATTTCTTAGTTGTATAAACTTTAACAAACAAAAAAATTGTTTAATGCAAAAGCTGTTTTTAATTGCTGTTTTATCTTTATCATTCTTCAATTTAGCTGAGGCCCAGACCCATATAAAAGGAATAGTGAAAAATGGGGGAGGTGCGCGGGTTCCGGGCGCTACCGTCAATATAAAAGGAACAACTGTTTATACCGCTGCAGACAGCTTAGGTGAGTTCAGCATTGAAGCGCCGAAGGCTGCACCGTTTATATTGCATGTTACGGCAGCCGGCTTTCACGGGCTGAGCACAAAATATGACAACATTCCTTCAGAGCCTGTTAGCATTGTGCTGGTGCCTAACGAATTGCTGGATTATATTGTGGTAACATCGCGCAGAAGGAGTGAGGTGGTACAAAACATACCGATCCCGATTTCGGTGATAGGAGGTAACCGCATAGCTGACGCCGGAGCCTTTAACGTAAGCCGTTTAAAAGAATTGGTTCCGACCGTGCAGCTCTATTCTTCCAATGCACGCAATACTACATTAAATATAAGAGGGTTGGGATCAACATACGGTCTGACCAATGATGGTATTGATCCCGGAGTCGGGTTTTATCTTGATGGTGTATACCTCGCCCGTCCTGCAGCTACTGTTCTTGACTTTATTGATGTGGAACGTATTGAAGTATTGCGCGGCCCGCAGGGAACATTATTCGGAAAAAATACCACTGCAGGTGCATTCAACATCACATCACGTGCAGCAGAGTTCAAGCCGGGCGCTGTTTTTGAAGCCAGTTATGGTAACTTCGGGTATATACAGGCAAAAGCATCCATAACTGGCCCGCTCATTGCCAATAAACTGGCTGCCAGGGTTTCATTCTCCGGAACACAACGCGATGGCAACCTGTATAATGTTTACTCGGACCGAAAGATAAATGACCTCAATAATTTAGGAGTAAGAGCGCAATTGCTCTATACGCCTTCTGATAATGTAAAAATATCGTTAGCGGGGGATGTTACCTCGCAAAAACCAGACGGGTATGGCTGGGCAGTAGCAGGTGTGGTGAAAACGCAACGTTCAGATTACAGGCAGTTCAATACTATTATTGCTGACCTGGGATATACGCTTCCCTACAAAAGCGCATTTGAAAGGAAAGTTGATTTAGATACCAGATCCAAAGCTGATAATGAACTGGGGGGCGTTTCGCTCAATGCTGATATTAAGATCGGCAATGGCACACTCACTTCCACTACCGCATGGCGTTACTGGAAATGGGTCCCTTTAAATGACAGGGATTATCTCGGCATACCGGCATTTACGGTTTCTGCAGGAAATTCAGTTCACGACCAGTGGTCGCAGGAATTCAGGTATTCAGGAAAAATTAGTAAAAAAATTACCGGTGTGGTGGGCTTGTATGGCTTATGGCAGGATCTGAAAACAGATCCCGTACATACAGAAGAAGCAGGTTCGGCACTATGGCGCTTTTATCAAAACAATGCAAGTGCCACTGCGTGGGAAACGCCGGGTTTGCTCGATAACTTTGGCATTAAAACCGTTTACGGAATTAAATCAACAAGCCTTGCAGCCTTTACGCAAATTGACTGGTCTGTTACCCCTCAATTGCACATCTTGCCCGGCTTAAGGTATAATTATGACAAGAAAGTTGCTAATTATAACCGTGTGACTTACGGTGGACTTCAAACCGATGACGAAGCGCTTTTGGCATTAAAGAGACAGGTATATACCGATCAGTCATTTAATGTAAATGCAGATGCAGGCAATATATCGGGCCAATTATCTGTACAATACATTGTAAACAACAACTACAATGCTTTTGCTACTTTTTCCAAAAGCTATAAGCCCATAGGCGTGAATGTGGGCGGATTACCAACAGCCGGCGGTAAAGTAATGACAGAACTGGCAACCGTAAAACCAGAGTCTGTTCAGCATTTTGAAGTAGGTATAAAAACAACGCCGTTGCCCAATACAATATTGAACCTCACCGTATACCAGAATAACATCAAAGATTACCAAACGCTCGTACAAACACCGGAGCCTGGTGTAAACCGCGGATATCTTGCCAATGCGGAAAAAGCAAGGACACAGGGTTTTGAATTAGATGGCAGCATCCGGCCTGCAGATTTCATCAGCATTAACGCAGCATTGGCCTATACAGACGGGAAATATGTAAAATTCACGAATGCCCCGGTACCTCTTGAAGAAGTCGGAGGTGCGGAAGCATTCAAAGATATTTCCGGCGGGGCGCTTCCCGGTATTTCAAAATGGTCGTGGACCGTGGGTACCGAGCTTAGCAGCCAGGGTAAGTTCGTGGGCTGGCAGGGTAATTATTTCCTGGGAGCAGACCTGTTCTACCGGTCTGAATTTTCTTCCAGCCCATCTCCCTCGCAGTACCTGAATATTGATGCGTATTATTTATTGAATGCACGGTTGGGGTTCAGGGCTAATAACGGGTTTACTTTATTCGTCTGGAGCAGGAACCTGGGTAATAAAGACTATTATGAGCAATTATTAGCAGCTCCCGGTAACTACGGCCAGTATGCCGGCGTTGTAGGAGATGCGCGCACGTTCGGTGTTACGGTAAGGTATGCTCTTAAGCAGCAGTAAAGAAGGAAGCGCTTTTCTGATTTAAATACGATTTTCAATACAGCTTATGAAAATGCAGGAAAGAAATAAGGATTTATTACCCGGAGAAGAGGAAGATCATAGCTGGCCTGGAAATGAGTTGCTTTATAAGGCTACAGAAAAAGAAAGCAGGTCGTTTGTAGGATTGCTGATACTGGTAACAGAATGTTTTATACCGGACATGTTGCTCAGGCAGTTCAGAAAAGCGGTTGTAAAATCAAAATAAAATGCCTGATATACTTGACCAGGTTGGCAATACACCTATAGTAAGATTAAACAGGATCAACAGCAACAGCAATGTGGTTGTATACTGCAAGCTTGAAGGTGATAACCCCGGGGGAAGCGTAAAAGACCGTGCTGCTTACGGGATGATCAAAGGCGCTATTGACAGGGGCGAATTACAAAAAGGAATGAAGCTGGTAGAAGCTACCAGCGGCAATACCGGTATAGCATTAGCCTTAATGGCAGGCTTGTTTGGTGTGGAAATAGATCTGGTAATGCCTGAAGATGCGACAAGAGAAAGAGTGCTGGCAATGCGCGCTTTTGGTGCGAAGGTGATATTAACGCCTAAACGCAGGGCTATGGAAGGTGCGATTGATTGTGCCAATGAGCTTGTAAAGAAAGGAGGATACCTGATGCTCAACCAGTTTGCCAATCCTGATAATCCACGCATACATTACGAAACAACGGGGCCGGAAATATGGCGTGATACCAAAGGAACAGTTACTCATTTTGTTTCTTCTATGGGCACAACAGGAACCATCATGGGAGTAGCTCAATATCTCAAAGAACAAAACCCGGATGTAGTGATAGCAGGATGTCAGCCAACAGACAATGCACAAATACCTGGTATCCGCAAATGGCCGGAAGCATATATTCCAAAGATATTTGACAGATCAAAAGTTGATACGGTTATGGAAGTAAGTGAAAAGCAGGCCAAAGAAATGACGAAACGGTTGGCAAAAGAGGAAGGAATATTTTGTGGTATGAGCAGTGGAGGCGCGGTGCATGCGGCGCTGGAACTTGCTTTAGCAATTCATCAGGGTGTTATAGTATGTATCATCTGCGATAAGGGCGACAGGTATTTATCTTCCGATCTTTTCGATTAAAAGGTGGAAGGTAAAGGGTATAAGGTAAAAGCTGTTTTATATGGGGAAATAAAAATTAAATTGTATGAGCACTGCTGCTAAAAAAATATTGCTGCATGAACGGCTGAACCAAATACACGAAAAATACAGGAGTGATTTACAACCAATACCTTTTAAAAGCAGCGCCCAGGAATGGATCAGCAACCTTATCGCTTTACTGTTCCCGGTAAATGCGGATAAGCCTTTTACTACACTTGATATAATGGAGATCGGGCTGCAGTTGCGGCATTTGCTTTCTCCGTTGGAAAACGTAATCAGCTCAGTTGATGATGCCGCAAACACTTTTTTCAGCCGGGTGCCGGATATTTTTGAAGAATTACAAAAAGACGCACAGGGAATTCTGGCATTCGATCCTGCCGCTCATTCCATTGAGGAAGTATTTGCCGCCTATCCCGGATTTTATGCGGTAGCTGTATATCGCTTCTCACACGAATTGTACAAATTAAAAATTCCTGTGCTGCCAAGGTTGATTTCCGAATATGCACATAGTATAACCGGTATTGATATTAATCCGGGTGCGGAAATAGGCTCCGGCCTTTTTATTGACCACGGTACAGGAGTAGTGATAGGCGAAACCTGTGTAATTGGCAATAACGTAAAAATATACCAGGGTGTAACGCTCGGCGCATTGAATGTGTCAAAAATACAGGCACATATCAAACGGCATCCTACTATAGGGGATAACGTGGTAATTTACTCCGGTACAACCATACTCGGCGGCAAAACAATTATCGGTCACGATTCAATCATTGGCGGCAACGTATGGCTTACAGAAAGTGTGCCGCCTTATTCTTTAGTTTATCACAAAAGCGAGGTTCGTGTGCGATCCAATAATGATTTTGATGAAGGAATCAATTTTACGATATAGCATAATGCAAATAACCCTGTGTGCTTGCTTTGCACATAAAGGTTACTAAATCAACCGGATTTATTTTACCTTAGACTTAAAAAGTTATCATCTTTGATAAACAAACCTGTAAGACTTACTTAACAAAATCAATAAACTAAATTTCATACAATGGCCGAAACTAAAATCCAGCAACAAACTGCCCTTGGCGATGTAGCCGCCCGGCAGCTTGCTATTGCCACCCGCACAGTTCCGCAAATGGTAACCATTACTCCCAGGTGGCTCACCCGGCTTTTAAACTGGATACCGGTAGAATCAGGGGTATACCGTTTGAACAAAGTAAAAAATGCTACGCAAATTGAAGTGGATTGCTCTTCAAGAGATGAAAAAGTGCTGCCGCAAACTTTTGTAGATTATATTGAAAACCCCAGGGAATACAATCTTGCTGCGGTACAAACCATTGTAGATGTACATACCCGTGTATCCGACCTGTACAGCAAGCCTTATAACCAGATATCGGAACAGTTAAGGCTTGCTATAGAAACGATTAAAGAACGCCAGGAGAGCGAGCTGATCAACAATGCAGGCTATGGTTTGCTGCACAGCGTGGCAGCCGGCCAGCGCATTAAAACACGCACTGGCTCACCCACACCTGATGACCTGGACGACCTGATTGCCAAAGTGTGGAAAGAACCGGGCTTCTTCCTGTTGCATCCGTTGGCCATTGCCGCATTCGGCAGGGAATGTACACGCCGTGGTGTTCCTCCTCCTACAGTTTCTTTGTTCGGTTCGCAATTCCTTACCTGGAGAGGCATCCCCCTGATCCCTTCCGATAAATTGCCGGTAGTAAAAGGCAAATCAAAGATCATTTTGTTGCGCACAGGCGAAACGAAGCAGGGCGTAGTAGGATTATTTCAGCCTGGTCTGCAGGGAGAACAAACGCCCGGGCTCTCTGTCCGTTTTATGGGCATTAATGAAAAAGCCATCGCATCATACCTTGTATCGTTATACTGTTCATTAGCAGTATTGGTGGATGATGCCATTGCCGTACTGGATGATGTTGAAATCGGTAATTACCATGAGTACAAATACAAATAATCTTCCCCCGGTTGAAGCATTGCAGGAATTGGCCAACCAGTTCTTTAAAGCTTTGCCGAACGAAGTGCCTAAAGAAATTTCGCTGGATCCGTACGAACACCCGCGTGCAACAGCGTTCGCCAAATCAATTACAGGAGAAGGTTTTGTTCCCGGGGCAAATGTCCCTGCTGATGATACATTGGTTCAGTCCGGAGCGCCGGTTCCGTTTGCAGCAGCCGGTCCCTTCAGCGGAATAGCTGCACCACCATCCGCAACAGGACTGGGAGTATCTTCTACCATCGCAGACTATGGCAACCCACATAATACTTCTCCTGGTGTTGAGCAAGGGAACAATTATCCGCCGCCGGGAAATTTACCCTTCTCTAATAATGGTATCCCTGTTTTCGTGGCCGGAAGTGGCATATCACCTTCATCCTCCCCTTATTCTGCGCCAGGTGCAACAAACCCTGGCTTAACTCCGGGATATGAACAAACAAAACCTGATCAATCTAATTTGAGTGGTGGCGTACCTGCGTCTGTAGCAGGTAGTGGCGCATCTCCATCGTATGTACATCAGCAGGAGAATTTCAGCATTAAAGAACCGGTAACCAGCTTCCCGGACTCCAATATTGATAAGCCTGCCGGCTCAAAAGATGTATTTGCATTGCCTTATACTGATGAGCAGCCCTATTGGTCGGATGTTGAATCCATTCTTAAATTGATCAATATAAGTGACGCTCCCGCCGGCACTTTACATTCGCCTTTGTTACAAGCTGCTGATATACCTGCACCTTCGTTTTACTTTTTACAGAGCCACCGGCAGCCGGCGGGGAATGGGCAGTTAGGCGGCTTTACCTCAGGCTTTGATGCCTATAACATAAAAAGAGACTTCCCTGTTCTTAATGAAAAGGTAAATGGCAAATCGCTTGTTTGGTTAGACAATGCAGCTACCACGCAAAAGCCGCAAGCTGTAATTGACAGGCTGAGCTATTTCTATCAGCACGAAAACTCCAATATACACCGTGCCGCGCATGAGCTGGCGGCCAGGGCTACAGATGCATACGAAGCAGCACGAAAAAAAGTACAGCATTTCCTCGGCGCAAAATCACCCAACGAAATCATTTTTGTACGCGGCGCTACGGAAGCGATCAATCTTGTTGCACAAAGCTGGGGCGACCAGTATTTGAAAAGCGGTGATGAAATTATTGTCAGTTACCTGGAACACCATGCCAATATAGTACCGTGGAAAAGGATTGCTGATAAAAAAGGGTTAACGCTGAAAGTAATTCCTGTAGATGATGACGGGCAGATTTTATTGGACGAATATGCAAAGCTGCTGGGCTCCAAAACAAAACTGGTTGCTTTCACACAGGTGTCTAATGCGTTGGGCACTGTAACTCCGGCCGAACAAATGGTGGCTATGGCACATGCAGCCGGCGCTAAAGTGTTGGTTGACGGAGCGCAATCTGTTTCGCATATGCCGGTGAATGTGCAGACGCTTGACGCGGACTGGTTTGTATTTTCCGGGCATAAAGTATTCGGACCTACAGGCATTGGCGTGGTATACGGTAAAGAAGATTTATTAAATGCTACCGAACCCTGGCAGGGTGGAGGTAATATGATCCGGGATGTAACTTTTGAAAAGATACAGTATCATAAAGCACCCAACCGCTTTGAAGCAGGCACCGGTAATATAGCGGACGCAGTAGGACTGGGCGCGGCAATAGATTATGTTGCACAGTTGGGCATGGCTAATATCAGTGCGTATGAACATGCGCTGCTGGAGTATGCCACTTACCACTTAAAACAAATACCCGGCATCCGGCTTATTGGCACGGCAGCTCACAAAGCGAGCGTGTTATCCTTTACGTTGAAAGGTTATTCTAACGATGATGTTGGAAAAGCGCTGAACCGGGAAGGTATAGCCGTGCGTACCGGCCACCATTGCGCACAGCCGATCTTACGCAGAATGGGCGTGGAAACTACCGTACGCCCCTCACTGGCATTTTACAATACCTGTGAAGATGTTGACAGGTTAGTTGCGGTTGTGAAAGGGCTGGCGATAAATAAATGAATTTTTTTAGGAAGATTACTCAAAATTTTGAAATAAAGCCGTACTTTGCACGATCATAGTTCCTGCCGGGATGTTCGTAAATGACGCCCTGCATATTCAAAACTCTTTCTTCTGAAAAACCATGATTCACTACCCCTGTAAGATCGTATAAGCTGTTTACCTGCAGGTAATCAATGCCTGCAAATGTAAATGTATTCTGATCCAAGACCGTTGAAGAGAGAAATCAATTTTAGTTGTTGTATATCTGTTATCTGGGCATCTTATAATGTTGCATAATGCAATAGAATATAATCCGGGGAAATGATGTATTGCTAAGCAAATACTGTTATAGTTATACTGTTGCTATGAAAACTATTTGTTATATTATCTGGGTTGCTGTTTTTTTATCTTTTACCATAAGCCCCGTATCAGCTCAGCCAATTTGCGGATTTGACAGCTTGCATAAGTTGCGGCAGGAATCATCTTTCGGTTTGTATCAAAAGATGTTGCAAAACGAAAAAAAAATAGCTTCCTTTATACAGCAACGCCGGTTATCCGGGCAGTCTCACCGCGCCAAAAACGAGATCGCTTATATTCCTGTAGTGATCCATATACTTCATACCGGCGGACCGGTGGGCTCGAAATACAATCCTTCAGACGAGCAAATAATGAGCGCTGTTGATTATTTGAATGAAGTATTCAGTGGTACGCATCCTTCGCTTACTCCCGCCGGAAAAGACGCAGCCGGAGATATTGGCATACGTTTTATGCTGGCGCAACGCGATCCTGATTGCAATCCAACCAATGGAATTCACCGGATAGATATGTCGAGAAATGACACTTATGTATCTGAAGGAGTAAGCAGCAATGATTATGTGGCTGACGTGGCCTTTAAAACTCCCATTGCCTGGGACAGGCAGCAGTATTATAATATTTATGTAGTAAATAAAATCAATGGGCAGGATGGTAGCTCAGGCCAATTTATTGCTGGGTATGCGTACCTGCCTATGGACGATATAGTAGATGGCACTGTGATGCTTGCTACACAGATGAAAGCCGATACAAGAACGTTGCCGCACGAGATCGGTCATGCTTTTAATCTCTATCACCCGTTTGAAGGATCGGGCAGTAAAACAAAATGCCCCGTGGGGCCGGGCGACAGAGTAGATGATACCGATCCTATTTCGTACAATGCAACTGTCGCGGGAGTAGTGGACTTTACCTGCCGAACCGGTAATAATAGCTGTAACGGCGGAGTAAAATTCAACAGGCGTACCGAAAGTAATTTTATGAATTACACCCACTGCTATACTCTTTTTACGCCGGGACAAAAAGAGCGTATGCAGGCTACACTGGAGTTGGATGAAAGAAGATCTTTGATTACATCTGCGGCTTTATTACGACCCGATGAAGCTCCCATCTGCCATCCTAAAATTAATTTTGAGCGACCTGAGGCAACGGTGAGAGCTTTACGTGAAAGAAAAGCCGGGTGTCGTGCGTTTAAAGATTATACTTTTAATTTAACAATAGGGAATGCTCCCAGTAAGAAAGCCAGCGTAACCTTAAAAATCAGACCAGCAACAACGGCCCTGGAAGGATATGATTTCGATTTCCCCCGGGGAAAAGAGATTGAATTCCCTGCCGGAGCATTCCAAAGCAAAGCATTTACCATCCGGGTTTACGATAATGGAAGTCCTCGGCCGGAGAAAAAGATACTGCTTGACTTTTCGGTGGATAATAATGGCGGTGATGCAAGGAAAGGTACAGCATTCCCCAGAATGGATATACTGCTCAAAACAATTGACCATCGCCCGCTGGAGCCCGGTACAGCCGGGGAGGCGACTGTGGGTATATACGATTTTGTGATCAATAATGCTAAAACTTTTGACGCTTCTGTCATACGTCAGAAAACACAAATTCTTTACCAGGCAAATGAACTGGAAGCTGTGGGTATGCAGGCAGGATTGATTAAGAGTATAAGCTTTTACCTCGAAAAACAATCTACCCGTGCGTATAAAAATCTAAAGGTTAAAATGGGACAAACCAATCTGGAGGCCATTGTCGAGGATGGGAATGTTAATCCGGCGGTTAACTTAACAGAAGTACTTAATTTACCCAGCTACAACAGTGTAGACGGCTGGAATGATTTTTTATTTCAAACGCCTTTTAGATGGAATGGCATTGATAATATTGTGGTAGAGCTGTGTTTCGATAATAAGACAGAGGCTGAAGATGATATTGATGTGATAAGGGCTTACAGTGATGGAAGCCCCGAAACGGATGCAAACATGATTGTTGCGGAAGATATTGATTGCGCGGCTGAGTATACAGGTACAACGTTTTATCAGGCCGGTATTAAACCGGTAGCCAGGTTTACATACCATTTGTTAGGCAACCCGGTGCGAAATTCAAATGTTTCCTCCCGTACTGAGCATTTGGGCCCCTATAGCGAGGTGTATTTTTATGATAATTCTTCACCGGCAAAAATATTAGGAAAAATAAAAAATTTGAGCGACTGGAATTATGGCTGTACGAATATCAGGGTAGACAGGAGCGGCAATACTGCTGCCGAATTCTGGAATAACGTGCCTGCTCAATATTTAATGCGGAAAACTTTTTTTGTTAATCCCCAGTTTAATAACCCGGATGGTAATTTTGAAATAACGTTATATTATACACAGGCAGAAAAAAATGGTTATGAAGCCACTACCGGTAATAACTGGAATAACATTAAGGTGGTAAAAACAGCGGTTCCGGTAAGTGACATCACTCCTGCGGATCCTCAAACCGATAAGGTAGAAATAAACGGGAATGTAGAGCGTGCCGCTTACGGAGAAGACTACATGCTAAAGGCTGTTTTTCAATCAGGTATGTCGGGCTTTTCAGCCGGGATGATCAACACGATACTACCGGTTACATGGCTCGATTTTAAAGCTGTAGTAAAGAACGGGGATGTGTTGCTGAATTGGTCTACGGCCATGGAAATGAATAACAGTCATTATGAAATAGAAGTGAGTAAGAACGGCATTGATTTCGGATGGCTTGCCTCTGTACCTTCAAAGGGTAACAGTGATGCAGCAACCGGTTACGAATACCTTCATACACGTCCTTTATTTAAAGAGCTTTTTTACCGTTTGAAACAGGTTGATCATGATGGCGTTTATTCGTATAGCAAAACGATCCATCTTTCAATTGCAAATGACAGGCGAATGCCATACATTTACCCGGTTCCCTCTGCAAATAATATTACAGTGCATTTTGGGCAACCTGCGCTGAATGCTGTAATAGAACTCTTTAGCAGCGATATGAAATTGCTGTATACCGAAAAGACGACCGGACTGTTGCTCAGCAAACAACTGGATTTAAACGGGCTGTCTTCGGGAACTTATTTTATACGTTTAACCGCTGCAAAAAGGAAAGATGTAATGCGTTTCATTAAATACTGATGAAGGGGTATTTAGCCGGACAATATCTTTTCTATGTGAAAATTCAGCATACTCCCCGGCTGAATTATTTGTTTTTTATTAAATTTATCATCTCAATCCGGAATGATATTGTTTAACAGTGTCCATCCATATAATGAACCCGAACTTCTGGCAGCACTGCGGAATGGAAGTGAAAATGCTTTTACCAGTATCTACCATCACTACAGTGTACCCCTGTATCATAATATATTATCGCTGGTAAAGGATGGGAACACTGCAGAAGAACTGGTGCAGGATATATTTTCCAAAATATGGAAACAAAGGGAGAGTATTGCTATTGAAAAAAACTTTGCTGGTTATTTATTTGTAATGGCGCGCAACCGGGTTTTTGATTTTTTTCAACAGGCTACCCGAGACAAGATTTTGTACGAAAAGATTAAAATTATTGCTTCAGAACAGTACGATCATATTGAGCAGGCTCTTTTTGCCAAAGAAAATGCGGATCTGCTGCGAAAAGCAATTGCCGCACTGCCTCCTCAACGCCGGAAAGCATTTGAGCTCTGCAAGCTGGAAGGGTTAACATATCGCCAGGCAAGCGAAGAAATGGGGATATCCCTGTCTACTCTTAAAGACCATATGGTAAATGCGCTTGAAGCCATCCGTACATACATATCTAAAAATGTAGAGGTGGCCGGTATGCTGGCTTTTTACTGTATTTGTACACAGGGCTAAAATGCTCTAAAAAAATAATTGCTTTCCCGACCGACCTGTTTTCTTTTCCGGCAGTCTTTATTAAAAAGAAACCGTGGAAAATTTCCGGCTTTTCGTAACACTTTTCAACAAATATCTCGATAATCGTTGTCCTCCGGAGGAAACGGAGTACCTGTTTGGACTGATGCAATCGGACGAATATCAACGGGCGGCAAATGAAATGATTGAAAGCCGGTTGCAAAGAAACCCGGGTATAAATGATGATCCCATATTAAGAGAGAAGCTTAATGCCCGGCTGAAGTCTATTTTAACAGCACCCGATCATGCTCCGGCGCCGGTACGCAGGATACATACGTGGAAATGGATTGCTGCCGCAGGTATAGTATTAGCTGCTTTTATAAGTATATATCGTTTGGTAACCCCAGCCGTTCCCGGTAAAACTGACCTGCCGGCAAATGAGCCACTGGCTGCTGCTTCGTTAACAGGTTATACGCGTTATATTACTTTACCGGATGGTAGTTCGGTTGTGCTGCATGCGGGGAGTAAACTTGAATATCCAAATAAATTTACAGGTAAAACGAGAGAAGTGGCGCTTTCCGGTGAAGCATATTTTGATGTATCTCATAACCCGGAACAACCTTTTATTATTCATACAGGTAAAATAAAAACAACGGTATTGGGTACTGCTTTCAATATTAAATCTGATGAAAAGCAGGTAACCGTTTCCGTTACCAGGGGAAAAGTGCGGGTAGAAGACGAGACCAAAGTGCTTGCGGTTCTGACACCTGACCAACAGGTGCAGTATAACGTTACGGAAGCTGCAATTGCACATCATACTGTAAATGCCAGCAGCATTGTTACAGGCTGGACAAAGGAGAATATGGTATTTAATGGCATTACTTTCAAAGAAATAGGAAAAATACTGAGTCAAAGGTATGGAGTACCGGTGCGTTTTGAAACTGAAGGGTTGGAAAAATGTAAGATACGGGCTTCTTTCTCGGGAACCGAAGCATTAGATCATGTAGCGGCTGTGCTAAGCGCTATCAGGAACGGAAGTTTTGAACAACTGCCGGATGGAACCATCGTGTTTACCGGTGAAGGCTGTGACTGATAGGAGCTGGTTTAAAAAGCGGCGAAAAGTTATAAAACCAAAATACTTACTGCAATGAAAAAAGAAAATTCTTCCTGATTATAATGCCGGCGCTATGCCCAAAAAAGGCCCCTCGTCCGTGGAAAGATAGAAGGGCCTCGTTTCAAACATTAATGTCTAACATTTAAAACCATTTGCAATTTATGCAAAAAAGTATCTGTTTGCATGAAAAGTCCGCTGTCGACTTTCGGTTTCTTATATCTAATAGTTTTCAACAAACCAGGTTTCTCATGAAGGCAGGCATATGTGCAATTTCCTTCGCGTTACTCACGATACAATTATTGATTGCGGCGCCAGGGCGCAGTCAGGGTATGGAAAAAGAGATAACCCTTGGATTGCAGAAAGAAAACCTCTCCGTTGCATTAAAAAAAATTGAAGAACTATCGGGCTTCAGGATTGCGTATGCAGTGGAAGATGTAGAAAAATACACCAGGATCAGTCTTCCCAAAGCAAAAAGAACGGTTGAAAGAACGCTTGAGTTAGTCCTGGCAGAAACAATTCTCGGGTTCAGGACACAAAACGATGCCATCATCATCTACCAAAGCCCTCCTTCACATGCCGGTAATACAGCAACCCTTCCTGAGGTGGCAGATACCATACGGGGCAAGGTACTGAACGACAGGAATGAACCGGTTGAATCTGCCTCTATACTGGTAAAAGGTTCTCAAAGCGGCACCTTTACCAATGCCAGGGGTGAGTTTGTTTTACACGGGGTGGAACGGACTGCCACTATTGTTGTAAGTGCTGTTGGATATGGAACACAGGAACTGGCGCTCAATGGCCGCGCACAGGTTAGTATTCAAATAACAGGCATTGCCACCGGTATGGAAGAAGTAGTGGTTACCGCGCTGGGCATCAGCCGCAAAACCAAATCACTTTCCTACGCCACACAAAGCGTAAAGCCTTCCACGCTTACCGAAGTAAGAGATCCGAATAATGTATTGAATTCCTTGCAGGGAAAAATAGCCAATGCACTGATCACGCAAAGCTCAGGTGGTTTGGGCAGCGATGCCAAAGTGATACTGCGCGGCAATCGCTCTATTACAGGCAACAGCAGCGCTTTAATTGTAGTTGATGGTATTCCGGGAGGCGACCCCGGCATCAATCCGGATAATATAGAATCCATGACGGTACTGAGCGGGTCATCGGGAGCTGCCTTATATGGCAGCCAGGCTGGTAACGGCGTAATAGTCATTACAACCAAGAAGGGAAGAAAGGACGGTATTACAGTCGGTCTCAATTCGGGCATTACGGCAGAAAGACCATTTGCTTTGCCCAGGGTGCAGAATACCTACGGGCAGGGTTTCGACGGCAAAATTGATGGTAAAATGGGAGACAGCTGGGGGGAGAAAATGACCGGACAATCCTATACTGATTATTTTGGCAATCAAAATACATACAGCGCTCAACCCGATAATATCCGGGATTTCTTTAGAACGGGGATTAATCTTAACAACGCTGTCAGCATTTCAGGAGGTTCTGAAAAAGCGCAGACTTACCTCTCCTATATCAATATCACTACCCAGGGCATCATTCCCAATAACAACCTTGTCAGCCATATTGTTAACTTTCGTATCACCAACCAGATCAGTAAGAAATTCTCCACAGATGCTAAAGTAACCTATCACAGAAGAGACATTAAAGCCAGCCCGAGAGCCGGAGAGTCGAATACTCCCGTTATGGATATTTACCAGATCCCGCGCAATGTATCTACTGCTATGGCAGCGCATTACCAGGACATCAATAATATAGGAGTGCCTGTACTGGCGCCCTGGCCATCTACGGTTAACGGCGTATATTCCAACCCTTATTGGGAGGTTAACAATGACAGGCTCGATAAAGCGAGGAATAATGTCATAGGCTTTTTGAAAGCAAAATACCAGGCACTGAGCTGGCTGGGCATTTCGGCAAGCGCGAATATTGACACCTACAATGAAACCCAGGAACAGAAAATTTTACAGGGTACCGTTTCCTGGGCAAGAAATGCCGGCGGCTACTATGCTGTCACCAATACCTACACCATGCAGAAGTGGTTTGATATAATGCTGGAAGGTAACAATAACATTACAAAAGACCTTAAGATCAGCTATCATGCCGGGGCTATCTATAAAGACAATAAAGCCGACAACACAAATGATGTTGCCGATGGGCTGAATGTAACCAATAAATTCAGTATGAATCTTGCCACCACGCCTGTTTCGAAGCAGTCGGGCAGCCAGGTACGGGTACAATCTTTATTTGGGTTAGCCACTCTTTCGCTGAAAGATTATCTCTTCCTGGAAGGTTCATTTCGTAACGACTGGGATTCCCGCCTGCCTCCACCACATTCCTTCAGCTATTATTCCGCAGGGCTTTCCGGAATTATATCGGAGATGACAACCATGCCCTCTTCCATAAATTTCCTGAAAGCATTTGTGAGCTATTCAGAAGTGGGTAATGGCGGGCAATTTGGATTGCTTACCACCCCTTATGATTATGTTGCAGGGGCCGGGCAGGGATATTTGTATAGAAGAAGTGTGTTCCCTTTTCCCACGCTGAAGCCGGAGATAGTAAGAAGTATTGAAGCCGGGATTGATGCCAGGTTTTTAGACAGCCGGTTGGGCATATCCGTCAATTATTATAAAAGCAATTCATTTAACCAGCTTCTCAATCTGCAGCTACCCGTGGGCAGCGGTTATACCTCCAGCTATCTGAATGCCGGTAATATTCAAAACAATGGGGTTGAAGTGATCGTAAACGGTTCGCCGGTAAGAAGCAAAAATCTGGGATGGGACATCTCTTTCAACATTGGACTTAACAAGAATAAAGTTATTGAACTGTCCCCGGAAATCAAATCTATCACACTCGTTGGACATACTGATTTTGGTGGCCAGCCGCAAATAAATGAAGGAGGAAGCTTTGGTGATATTTATGCAAATACCTGGCTTAAAAACGACAAAGGACAATACCTGGTTACCGATTTAGGCAAACCTGTTACCAGCAACAGTGTAGGGCAATTGCCTTCCCTGGTCGGTAATTTTTCGCCGAAAGCGACCTTAGGGTTGTCTAATACATTGCACTACAAAAAATTCTCATTGAGGGTATTGATAGACGGGCGCGTGGGCGGCACGCTCATTTCGGGAACAGAAATGAATATATCCTACAGCGGCATTACGGAAGAAACAATGAAGTACCGGGAAGGCGGTTTAAACCTTGGGGGAGTGAATGCTTCCGGTGCCCCGGTTACAGCCACCATTTCCGCCCAGGATTTCTGGCGAACCGCCTCGGGTAAAAGACGTGGCACGGGTGAATTTTATGCGTATGATGCTACCAATTTCAGGGTAAGGGAACTTTCACTCGGGTATGATATCCCGGTAACGAATTCCTTCATTAAAAGTGCAAAGATCTCCGCAATGGCGCGCAATCTTCTCTGGTTGTACAGGGGTTCCTCAAAATTAGATATACCCGGACTGGGCAAGCGAAAAATGTGGATGGATCCGGATATGAGCCTCAATGCCGGGAACTCGTACACCGGCGTGGAATATGGGGTATTCCCTTCCACGCGCAGTATCGGCTTCAATTTGCAGTTGACTTTTTAATGAACCATTGAAAAAAATATTATGAAAGCAAATAAAATATCTATCTGTACTGTACTATGGCTTGTATCGGCAGCAACGTTTTTTATGCAGGCATGTACTAAAGATTATAAGGAAATCAATACGGATAAAACCGCCGTGGCAACGGTGGGCGATGCAGAATTACCTTTTCTCTTTTCCGGCGCCATCGAATCAATACCCTGGGGCAACCAGGTAGCAGAAAATCTTTTCGCTGCACAATATGCGCAGTATTTTGCCTGTAATGCCACTTATTTCCCTACTGACAGATATACAATAGTGTCAGATTATGTCCTGTACAATTTTGACCCGATGTATGCGCGTGTAGCTCCGCAATTGCAGGTAATACTGGAACGAAAAGATCCTGGATCAGCTGAAGCTGCACTGGCAAACATATGGTGGGTATATGCTTTTCAGCGGGTAACAGATTACTGGGGGCCGATACCCTATTTTTCTATAGGGGAGGGAGGAAGAGCCGTGCCCTATGATGCGCAGGATAAAATATACGATGACTTCTTAAAACGCCTTGCAGGCGCTACGGATATACTTAAAGATAAAAGATCGGAAACTCCTTTTGGCAAATATGATCTTATTTACAACGGGAATGTTGATAAATGGATAAAGTTTGCCAATACACTTCGTCTGCGCATTGCATTAAGAATATCAAATGTAGATCCCGCACGTGCTAAAACAGAAGCGGAGGCAGCCTACGCGGGAGGAGTGCTCACTACAAGTCCTGGTGACGATACCTATGCGCCCAAAAATACGCTGGATCAAAACCCACTCTCACGGATGTCTGACTGGAATGAATTCAGGATGAGCGCCACCATGGCATCTGTTTTGAAGGGATATAATGATCCAAGAATATCGGTATATTTTATCCCGGCTAAAAACACGGGAACTTACGAGGGGTTGAGAAACGGGCTTTCAGAAAGCCAGCTGGGTGATCCGAGGAATAAGCCCGATGCAAACTCGCATGTAGGGCCCAGGTGGTCATCTCCTGCTTACGGCGGAATTGCCAGTTACCTCTCCACGCCTGCCAAAGTAATGTGTGCGGCAGAAGCCTGGTTTTTGCGTGCAGAAGGCGCTTTGCTGGGATGGAATATGGGAGGAACAGCGAAAGAGCTGTATGAAAATGGCATTAAAAATTCTATGCTGCAATGGGATATTACCGACGAAACGGTCGTTCAGGACTATATTAACAGCACAGCCGTTCCCGTTGCACCCGGTGATTATCTCAACTCGCCAGCCGTAACGAATATCCCGGTAAAATTCGGTACAGATGTCAGCGTACAGCAAGAGCAGATCGCCACACAAAAATGGCTGGCGCTTTTCCCGGATGCTATGGAAGCCTGGGCTGATTACAGGAGAGGGCATTATAATAAATTATACCCGGTCGTCAACTCCGACAATCCTGACCTTACAGATCCTGCCACCCAATGGATACGGCGCATTCCTTTCCTGATCACAGAAAAGCAAAGCAATGCCGAAGAAGTCGCTAAGGCAGAAAAATTACTGAACGGACCGGATAAAATTACAACCGCATTATGGTGGGACATCCATTAAGCGTTATAAATTTTTATTCTTTAGTAAGTATCGAATGATGAAGACAGAAAAAATACTGCGCGTACATATGCGTACATTTCTACTGATGATTTTATCGGGGTTGGCCACATTAAAGGCCAACCCTCAAACCAATATCACGGAAAAGAACATCCGGTTCATTGAATATTATGGATTTCCTGAAGGGAATTCTGCATGGGATGATATTGGATACAATCCTGCAGACAACACGGTATATGTTGGCATAACAGATCATAAAGACAAAGTGGCCTTGTACATTTATAGCCCGGACAGGGATTCAGTAAAGCTGAAAGGCTTCATCAATGATCTTGGCAGGCTCAGGCCTTTTCAATGGCAGGCAAAAATTCATTCCAAATTTGTCGTGGGTCCCGAAGGGGAAATGTATTTCGCAACCGACGGGGGCGAATCCCGCGAAGAATATCTGATGGATCATCCCAAAGGATATGCGGGAGGCTTTTTGATGAAATGGAACCCGGTCGAAAACAGGATGACCAATCTTGGCATGGGAATGCAATATGAAAGCATTAAGGATATAGATGTTGATATGACTACCGGGAACGTGTACGCTGTCAGTTATCCCCAGGTTCATTTTCTCATTTATGATCAGCAGTTGAATAAGCTTAAAGATTATGGCAGGCTGGGAAGCGCCCATGTGCCACGTATGATGTTTACCGATAAATGGGGGAATTGCTATTATGTAGATTGGCGGCAGCGCCTTGTTAAATTTGAGAAATCTAAGGATAAGCTCATTTTTGCTTCAAACAGCCTTCCTGCTTTTGAAGGCACTCCCGGCGAACACATCATTACCGGCATTACTGCCTTTGCCAAAGATGAAAAGAAAGGGGTTATCTACCTGATCACATATGGCGCTAAAGTGCTTGCCTTTTATCCGCAGCAAAATGGGATAGGACGGGTAGAAGATTTAGGAGGTGTGATTGATGTGCCGGGTAAGCAAAGATGGAACTACTACGTACCGAACCTGAATGTGGGCAATAACGGCAAATTATATTATATCATCGGCGGACATGGGATATATGCCAAAAAAGGACAATCGCTGTTCGTGGAATTTGATCCCGAAACAAGAACGCAAAAGGTAATTTATGAATTTGCTTCTACCGTATTTGTAGAAGCTACGGGATGTGATACGAAAGACAAAGAGGGTAACCTGTATTTTGCCGGCAAAAAAAATGCGCCGCCAAATGCAGGTAAAGGAGGAAATCTCGCGGAATTAGGAGGACTTGCAACGATTCCGTTTTTAGTAAAATTCAATCCCGATAAAACAGTGTATTAATGAAAAAATTAATGGTATATATGTTCCAGTTGTGTGTATGCCAGGTATATGCACAATACGATTTTTTTTCACCTAAGGAAGCTTTCGCTATAGAAGTATCGCTCGATAATACCTCTTTAAAACGATTGCCCGTGTATCGCAATGCTATTTCCTCACTTATCATATCAGGAGATTATATTGTGGGTGGCACAAGCGCTGATGAAGGATTAGCGCCATTTATTTTCACTGCGGCCCTTTCCAAAAGAGAGATGCATAGCATCGTGGATATAGATAAGATCATACCGGGACAGAGAAGCATCAGAACCGGGTTTAGCAAGGGAACGAATAAAACTTTTTATGCCGGCACATTGCCAGGCAATAAAGAAAAAGCCGGCGGCCACATTATTGCCGTCACTATTGACGCAGGAGGAACGCCGGTAGTGAAAGACCTGGGGATCCCTGTTGCAGGTGAAGGAATTTTTGCTTTAACCATCAACACAAAAGGAAATATACTGTACGGGATTACATTACCAACAGGTATTTTTTTCAGCTATTCCATTGCAACAAAAAAAGTGAAAACATACCGGGACCTTGTTCCTGCTGCAAAAGACCTGCAATTGTTCGCCGAATATGTGCTGGAACCCGATGAGTATATATGTAAGGCATTGACTGTCGCAAAGAACGGGCTGGTATTGGGCAGTGCGCCCGTAAACAGGATGTTTGCTTTCAACCCGGCAACAGAGCAATTTGAATTCTTTAAAAAAGAAATACCTGATGTATGGGGGAGAAGGGCTTTGGGACAAATAGAAAGCTGGGCAATGTCGGCAAACGGAAAATTATTGGCAGGCAATGCAGGTGACGGGCAGTTGCTGGAAGTAGATCCGGTTAATAAAACGATCAAAAATATGGGTAAGCCTGTTATGATGCCACGTCTGCGCGGGCTTACATTTGCATATGACGGCAGGTTATTTGGTATAGCAGGAGCGCTTCCCGGGTATGCTCACCTGTTTAGTTATGAAGCCACCAAAGAGGGATTTAAAGATTTTGGTAATCCTCAATTTAAAATGGTGGCTCCGGGCATTGAGCAGGGGATTGACTGGAGAGGCTTCCAGTTAGGAACAATAGCCTCCTCTGAAGACGGGAAATATATTGTGATGGGAGAAGATGAATCTCTCAGCCAGTTATTAGTGTTTCCCGTGGATGCGGCAAAGTAGTATGGTGAATAGTGAATGACGTGAAAAGTGAGAGGTGAAACTTGAAACCCGAAACTCAAAACCCGGATAATTCACCATTGCCCATTCCCCCCATTACAGATCGGATCATTCAAATTGAGCTTATAACATGAAAAGAATCTTTGTTATTGGATATGTATACCTGGCAATGGCAGCCTGCAATGCCGACTCAAAAAACAACCGGATAAACGATAGTGGCAAAACAGGATGGGATATTGCGGTAGTGCCTGCTTCTGTACGGGTGGATCCGTTAACGGGTGAGATCCTGGAAAACAGGTTTAAGGGGGTTGAAGGGAAGCAGGCTGCATATCAACAGGAAAAAAACTGGGTATACGATGGCAATAAGGCGGTATTATTCGGCGCAAGAGGAGAATATATTTCTTTCCAGGTAACGCTGAACAATTATACAGATAGTATTCTTCGCGACATCAGTATTGCTATGCCGCTATTTCGTAATCAGCAAATGGAAATCGATATAAAGCCTGAAATATTCCTTGAATGGGCTGTACATGTGCAAACACCCAGCACAGGGTATGCGAAAGCTTCCCTCGGTAAGGCCTGGTATCCTGATGCGCTCATACCATTAGAGAACATACAATACGATTCATCAAAGGTACATGGACGCTGGATATATCCTTTATGGCTGCCTGATTTCAACAATCGTATAGAAGGACAGCGGACACTCGTTTTTTGGGTTGATCAGTTTATACCATTCGATGCGGATCGTGCAAAGCCCGGAATATACACATCGGAGGTAACTGTAACTGTTGATGGCGAAACTAAAAAAATACCCCTGGAACTCAATTTGTGGGATTTCGCTATTCCTAATGAAAATAAGCTGAAAGCAAGCTTGCAGGAAGAAGGGTATTTAAGCGGCAGAGATGAGAAAAGTGAGCTGGAAATATACCAGCTTTTCAAAAAAAACCGTATTGGCTTAATGGACCCGACTTATCAACCCGCATTGTTGCCGGGTAAAGGAGAGAAGGTACGGATAGGGTGGGAAGCATTTGACAACCGGTTGAAAAAATATTTTACAGGTGAGGCTTTTACCGAAAAATACGGGTATGGATATGGCCCCGGGTACGGAGAGCCGTTGGAAATATTTATGTTGCCATTTGATGTATATGGAAAGCACAATAGTTCCGGATGGCCGGATATAGGAAAGCCTGATGAAGAACGGAATGAAAAAAACAGTGGTATTTATATTGACGCTATTCAGCAGGTGAGATCGCATCTGCAACCCATGATCAATCCCGCCAAAACCGATATTACGGTATACCTGAACGGGTTGGATGAATCATACTTTAAAGAAGCCCTTGACAGGATGGTTTATTACGGGAGTATGTTTAAGCGCTATTACCCGGAAACAAATTTTCGTATTGACGGAGGATACGATGATTCCGCAATGGAATATGTAAATAAGTCCATTACTGCATGGGCCTCTCATACTATTAATTATGATATAGAGCGGATAAAGCAATACCAGGATATGGGTATCAAAGACTGGTTATACGGCCCATTGCTGTATGAAGGAAAAGTGAACAGTTGGGTGGGGAGTTGTACGTTTACCGATCTTCCTTTACTCAACGACAGGGCCATCAGCTGGGCGGTATGGAAGTATCATACCTATTCGTGGATAAGCTGGGGCATTGGCGTTGGCGGAAAAAGCGGCTGGTATGATCCTGAAACCTGGAAAGACGCATATAAAAACGGAGCTGATTCTGACCCCGAATTCACCTATAAAAAAATCAACGGGAGCGCTTTGCTGGTATATGAGCCTGGCATAATATCGAATGTGAACCGCTATTGCCCGAGCATACGATTGAAAGCCATGCGTAATGGCGTGCAGGAATATGAGTACATGCGACTGCTTTCGGAATTGGATAAAAACAAAACCCGTGTGGATACAATCGTAAACAGAATTATAAAGCGGCCTTTTGGAGAAAAATCGATTGGTAATTTAGATGTATGGAGCTATGATGCTGAGCAGTGGGATAACAGCAGGATAAGCATGGGAAAGATGATTGACAACCATTAGCACATTGATTTTTTTATTAAATTACTGTATATGAGCAAAAGACGACAGTTTTTAAAATTAGCTGCTTTAACAGGATTGGGTTCCGGCAGCATGGTAAATGCATTCCCTTTTTCTCGGCGCCCTGCTGCGAATGCTTTACTTCCCGAAAACAAACCTGCTATGTTGCCGGATGATGACTCGCTTAGTGTGATCGGTTTATATGGCCCATGGGCAGCCGGGCTGATAGAAAAGCAGTTGCCCCTGGCTTCTTACCGGCGCAATGAGTGGAATGATTTAGCTAAGTGGAAAACAACGGCAAGACAAAAAGTGTTAGAGTGCTTATCTGTTCCCGATATTAAAACACCCGTTTGTAAAACGCTTAACACGTATGAATATGACGGGTTGAAAATAGAGGAGCTGCAATGGCAGTTGCCTTATGGAAGGGCCACGGATGCTTTGCTGTTAAAGCCTGCAAACGCAAAAGGTAAATTGCCGGGCATACTTGCTTTTCATGATCATGCCGGCAATAAATACTTCGGCACGAGGAAAATTACAAAAACATCCAACACACAGCATCCGCTCATGGTGGCGCATCAGGAACATTATTATGAAGGCGCCGCATGGGCTAATGACATTGCAAAGCGGGGCTACGCAGTACTGGTACCCGATGCGTTTTCATTTGCAAGCAGGAGGGTCATGTTGCAGGATGTGCCGGAGCGGAACCGTGGAGGATTAAACGACAATGATCCTGAAAACCCCGCCAGCATTCAAGCATATAACAAATGGGCAGGAGAACATGCGCACATCATGGCAAAATCTTTATTCTGCGCCGGTACCACATGGCCTGCCGTTTTTTGGGCGGAGGACAGGGTAGCGCTTGATGTATTATGCGCCCGTAATGATGTGGATGCGCAAAGGATCGGCTGTGCGGGATTATCGGGAGGAGGCCTGCGGACTGTATTTTCGGGCGGCCTTGATGAGCGGATAAAATGCGCCATTTGTGTTGGTTTTATGACCACCTGGAAGGATTTCCTGCTGCATAAATCTTTTACACATACCTGGATGGCTTATGTGCCCCTATTGCCCGGGGAACTGGATTTTCCTGAAATATTGGGGTTGCGCGTACCACTGCCCACGCTGGTTTTAAACGACAGCCAGGATCAATTATATACGTTGCCCGAGATGAAACGCGCGGATGAGATATTACAACAGGTGTATAAAAAGGCAGGCGCCATTGATAAATATCGTTGTTCCTATTATGATGGTTTGCATAAATTCGACCGCCCGATGCAGAAAGAAGCTTTTGACTGGTTTGATAAATGGTTAAAATAAAAATCTTGTTTGCTGGTTGTTATGGAAAGCAGGAGACTGGCTTTATTATTTTTTTGCACAACGCTGTTGGTAGCTGCTTGCATGACTGGTGCCGATAAAGGCCCTGCTGTTTCTTTTGATCAGTATACAATTGCCGATGGTTTTGAGATACAACTGGCTGTATCGGAGCCTCTGATCGAAGCGCCTGTTGCCATGGATTTTGACAACAGTGGCAGAATGTGGGTAGTGGAGATGCGTGGTTTTATGCCCAATATCGCCGGAACGGGGGAAGATGTCCCGAATGGCAGGATCAGCATTGTAGACGGGTTCGACAGGCAGGGAAGGGCGCGGAATGCGAGGGTATTCCTGGACAGCCTGGTGCTTCCCCGTGCCATAGCGCTTGTGTACGGGGGTGTATTGTACGCTGCGCCTCCCAATCTCTGGTTTGTGGAAATAAACAATGACAAGCCCGGTAAAAAGGTGCTTGTGGATTCGCTGTATGCAGATGAATATTCCAATCCGGAAAACCAGGCCAACGGGCTGCTGATGAATATTGATAACTGGATATACAGCGCCTACTCTACTACCCGCTACCAGCTTAAAGACGGCAAATGGATACATGAACCTGCCTTGTTCCGTGGGCAATTCGGTATTACAAAGGATAATGTCGGGCGGCTCTATTATAATTATAATGAGGTGCAGTTGGCCGGCGATTATGTATTGCCCAATGCGGTGATCGCCAATCCCTATATGAAGCCCAAAGAGGCCGTCAATAAAGCGCTCACAGAAAACCAGCATATTTATCCTTTGCATCCCACAACGGTGAACCGGGGTTATGTAGCGGGCATACTTAATAAAGACAGTGTTCTGATAAGATTCACTGCGGCCTGTGGCCCGCTGATCTATCGTGGAGATCAGTTTCCTGCGGAGTATAAACAGAACGCTTTTGTTTGTGAGCCCGAAGCCAACCTCATCAAACGCAATGTGCTTACTTTTGAAAGCCTTAAAACAACGGCGGCCCAGGCCTGGAATGACAGGGAATTCATTGCTTCCACAGATGAAGGTTTCCGGCCGGTAAATGTACTGAATGGTCCGGATGGGGCGATGTATGTGGTAGATATGCATCGCGGTGTTATGCAGCACAGGGTGTCTGCAACACCTTATTACCGCGATGGCATTACCCGTAAAAGGCTGGATACCCTTTTACATGCCGGGCGCATATTGCGGATAAAATACAAGCATAAAAAGCCGGGAACCGTTCCCGAATTTGACAAAGCGGCTGGTGCGGAACTGGTTTCATTGCTGAAAAGCGAAAACGGCTGGATAAGAGACCGGGCGCAGCAATTATTGATCTCTGCACAGCAGCGGTTTGTTATTCCTGAATTGGAAAAGTTAGCGCAAAGCCATACAGATACAATAGCGGCAATACATGCATTGCATACGTTGGAAGGGCTGGATGCTTTGTCTTTTGACCTGCTTCAAAAAGTTGCCGGTTCCGGAGCGTCTATGTTGTCCGCGCACGCCCTGCTGCTTTTGAAGCGATACAATACCCCTGCTCATGTTGAGGCTATGGAAAAATTAGCTGCTGATTTAAAAGCGAGGAATGATACGGTCATTGATCTTTATCTGGCCCTTTCCCTTGGACCCTGGGCCGCTGTATCGCCCGATACATTTTTACCCCTGCTTGTAAAACTATCCCGCACCTACCCCGAAAGCGCTGTCTTCCAGGAGGCCGTGGTAAGCAGTTTAAACGGGCTGGAAGAGCGTTTCGGAACGTATGTCCTTCAACGGGGTGAAGACAGGCATGCCGGTGAAATGATCAATGCGCTGCTGGATCAGACAATTAAAAATAAGCTGGAGGATAAGAAGCATTCAATTTTCGTACAGAGAAAAATACCGGTACCCGGGTTGCAGAAAGGACTGGTGATCTATCTCAGCACCTGTGCCGGCTGCCATGGCCCCGATGGGGAGGGCATTGAGCACATGGGGCCCCCGCTGAGCAGGTCTGAATATGTGAGCGGGTCAAACGCCCGGTTGGGAATGATCATTTTAAATGGACTGGAAGGTCCCATCCATATAAATAGCAGGCTTTACAGTTTTAATGGAGCAATGCCTAAATTCAGGGATATATTCTCAGACGAAGAAATTGCGGGTATCATGGACTATTTGCATAATTCATTTGCTCCGGCTGATCCAAAGCTTTCTTATGGACGGCCACCGGTCAGTCCGGAAGAAATTAAGGCGCTCAGAAATAAGAAACCAGCTACAACACTTACGGAACAGCAGTTGTTGGAAACAGGTGATTAACAAGAAACCGAAATTTACCAAATCAGCAGGGCAGAAAATAGAGCTCAACCGAAAGCTCATCAGCAAAACCGAAAAGCCGCCCGGCATCAAAGGCTATTATATCACCTGGAAGAAAGTGGGGCAGACAGGTCGGGAGCTGATTGGTCAGATGAGATGAGCATCCTGCTTATCCTCCGTTTTCTTTCGATTCCGTACCCGGTTCTTCCGCTTTGCGCACATGCTTATTTCTCAGGCGTACTGCCGGGTTGGTCATAGGGCTTAAGCCTGGTCTTTCATCCCCCAACAAAAATCCCCAATGCCGGAATTCGGTAGTATGATCGAAAATGATCTTAAAAATGGCTATCAAAGGCAATGAAAGGAACATGCCTGAAATACCGGCTATCGAGCCGCCTACTATTACACCTATTATACTTACCAGGGCATTGATCTTTACTTTTGACCCTACGATGCGCGGCATCAATATATTGTTATCGAGGAACTGTACCACGGCTATCGAGATCAATACGGTAAATACCGGCGACAATTCGTTGGAGGAGGTGAGTGTGAGCAATACGCCAATGATATTGCCTATAAGCGCGCCCACATAGGGAATAAGGTTCAGTACTGCAAAAATAATGGCAATAAGGAGGGCGTGCTTAATACCAAGGATCATCAGTAACCCGCCCAGTAATACGGTCATATAGGTAACCTGTATCATCAAACCTATCAGGTAACTTTTAATAATTACTTCCGTGCCACGCAAGGCCGATTCAACCTGGGGATGATCTTCTTTTTTGAACCATAAGAAAACAAACCGCAACAAAAGATTTTTATAGAAAAGAATAAGGAATACATAAATAGGTACCAACCCTACAAAAATAAAAACGCCTGTAAGCGATACCGCGGCGCCGCTCAAATAACTGCCCGCGTTGCTCAGTAATTTATTGCCCTGCTCCTGCAGCATTTGTATTTGCTGGTCTGCCGACATGTTAAGGTTCCTGTTGATCCAACTGCTCAATGTTTTCCAATGTTGGTTAATATTTTTCTCTAATTCGGGAAAATCCTGCACAAGGCGGGCGACCTGGAATGAAAAAAAGGTAAGTATTCCCAATATAACCAGCGATGCCGCCAATATAGATAATACGATGGCAATTATCTCCGGGATTTTAATTCTCCTGAAAAAGCGGTACATCGGTAATAATACCAGGCTCACAAAAAAGGCCATCAGCAAAGGCATAATTACTTCGCTGGCTATAGTAAACAGGCCTATCAATAAGCAAAGTCCCAGTAATTCAATGGAGCGTCTTACGGTTAAGGGAAATTGATTCATATATGTAATTATTCATGGCAGATAATGTAAAAACTATACCAGATATGCACAGGAAGTTAGCAAAAGAAGTTGATACTACATTTGTCATTTACAACCGGGTATCAATAAAAAATCCGGCAGGATGGCCGGATTTCGAAAAAAGGTTGCATTATTTTACAGGGATTTGCGCACCTTTTCTAAAAGCGCTTTCGTTTTTTTAATGCCTTCTTCTTCACCGAGATCGCTGCCTTCATATTCTATACCTACATAACCTGTAAAGCCCGAGTCTTTTACGATTTTCATCATTTTCAGATAATCTGTTTCTATGCAATTGCCCTGTGCATCAAAATCATAGGTTTTGGCGCTGGCGCCTTTGGCAAAGGGCATCAGCTCCGCTACTCCCTTATACCGGTCATATTCTTCTTCACATTTTCCGTTAGCTCTTTTAATGCAGAAATTTCCAAAATCGGGTAAAGCGCCTACATTTTTCATATTAACTCCTTTCATCACTCCTGCAAGCCACATTCCGTTAGAGGAGTAACCTCCATGATTTTCAACAATGATATTGATGCCTGCTTTTTCTCCGTATTCCCCTAATTTCCCCAGTCCGTCTATAGCCGCTTTCTGCACATTTTCGGCACTGCCTTCGCCATAACTATTCACCCGTATGGTAGAGCAGCCCAAGTATTTTGCGGCATCTACCCATTTATAATGATTTTCTACCGTTTTCATTCTTTTGGCATCATCCAGGTCCGCCAGTCCGCCTTCGCCGTCAACCATGATCAAATGATTTTTTACACCATTGTCCTTGCAGCGTTTCAACAATTCATTCAGGTAACCGGTATCGTTCGCTTTATCTTTAAAAAACTGGTTTACGTATTCAACAACATTTATTCCGAATTCTTTTTTGGCAATGCCGGGAAAATCCAGGTTGGTTATTTTTTTAGCGAACAATGCCTTGTGCAGCGACCATTCGGCCAGCGATATCTCAAAAAATTGTTTTTTTGCGGGAAAGGCGCCGGCTCCGAAAGGCAATGAAGAAAGAGCGCCTGTGGTAGCAGCAAGGGCACTTATTTGCTTTATAAAGTTTCTGCGGGTAACTGACATGCAATTTGTAATTTTTGATACGAAAGCAAATTACTTATTTTTAGATAAAGAAAGTGAATATGAAAAAATTCGTACGCCCGCATACAATGTTATTGATCGTTTGTTTTTCATGGATTGTAAATCAGGCGGGAGCCCAGAAACTGGAAGCAGGCGCTGCAGAAATAAAAATCAATCCGCCGCTGGGCAGCTATCTTGCCGGTTACCAGCAAAACCGGAAAAGTACCGGTGTGCATGATGATCTTTTTGTGAAAGCCGTTGTAATAGCAAATGCCGGAAACTCGGTTGCAATCGTTGCTATTGACTGTATTGGTTTGCCATACCCCCTGGTGCAGAGAATAAGAGATGAAGTGGAAGAAGTAATTCCACGTCAAGATTTTAATGCAGATCACATCGTTGTTTCATCTACCCATACGCACTCCGGGCCCGATGTAATAGGGATATGGGGTGAAGACCTGATGCATTCGGGAACAGACAGCGCGTATATCACGCAATTGGTAAAGGGCGCGGCAGGCGCTATAGTAAAAGCATGGAAAAGCAGGCAGCGTGTGAATGCCCGGTATGCGGTAACTTCATTCGGGCTTGGCTGGGTTGAAAATATTTCGGATAGCACGGAGGTGGACAGGGATGTGACCATGATGCAGTTCATCAACAGTAAGGGAAAGAGTATTGCAACGCTTACCAATTTTGCCTGTCATCCTACTTTTTTAGATAAAGAAAATACGCTGATAAGCGCCGATTTTCCTTCAGGCGTGTACAGGCAGTTAAACGCGAAATTAGGAGGTGTCAATCTTTTTTTACAGGGCGCCATCGGCGGATGGGTACAGCCCGAGCATGTATCGCGTAGTTTTGAAGATGCACAGCAAAAAGGAAAAGAGCTGGCAGACGAAGTTGTGCTGTCGCTGAAAAAAGCAAAACCCTTGCAAGGCAACGATATTTATTACACATCAAGACAGTTCGAATTGCCAGTGGCAAACAAACAGTTCAAAAGCCTGGCTGCCGCATCGGTCATAAAAAGAGATATAGGAGATGGGACGCCAACGGAAATTGCATGGTTTTCGATAGGAGAGGCTATGTTCGCCACCCATCCGGGTGAGACATCTCCTTTGTATTCGCATCGTACCAAGCAGTTGATGAGTACGGAAGGTCCCAAATTTGTGCTGGGACTGGGTATGGATGAAGTTGGCTATATCATAAAGCCTGATTTCTTTGCTCCGGATACGAGGCTGCATGCTGCAGCGTATTTAACCGGTATGTCGCCGGGCAAAGAGGCAGGAAATGCAATCATGCAGGTGCTGGAGGAACTGGCTGAAGACAGTAAATAACCGGCTGATGAAAGACAATTTTTCAACACAGTCGGACAAATACGCAAAATACAGGCCGGTCTATCCGCCAGCGCTATTTGAATATCTAAACTCAATCGTTCAAAGCAAACAAAATGCCTGGGACTGCGGAACAGGGAACGGGCAGGTTGCTTACGAATTAGCGAAAACTTTTGACAGGGTTTTTGCGACCGATATCAGCCCGTCGCAAATAGACAATGCGTTAAAAGCAGGCAACATTGTATATTCTGTGCAGCCGGCCGAAAAAACTGATTTTGAAAACCACCTGTTTGACCTGGTGGTTGTTGCCCAGGCTATTCATTGGTTTAACTTCGGGCAGTTTTATGCAGAAGTAAGACGAACAGCGAAAGAGAACGCTTTGCTTTGTGTGGTGGGCTATGGCAGGCTGGAAGTGTCCGAACAAATTGATAAAGTGATTGCGGATTTTTATGAAAATGTCATCGGTAAGTATTGGGACAAAGAACGAAAGTATATTGATGAGCATTATAAAACCATTCCCTTCCCATTCAATGAAATGAAGGCGCCCCATTTTGTAAACACCCGGCATTGGACAGTGGAACACCTGATTGGATATTTGAATACCTGGTCAGCCGTAAAGCACTTTATCAAACAAAACGGCTTTAATCCAATCGACAAATTACAACCGGCAATCGAACAATATTGGAACAACGGGGAGTCAAAACAAGTCAGTTTTCCTTTGCTTTTACGAGTAGGGAGAATAGCAAAATGAAACAAATAATATATTACGCATGACCAGGATCTTAATTGAAAAATGCAGGGATAAGCATTTTGAATGCTGTTGTGCATTAGTATAATAGTTGTGCGTCTGAGTGACCAAAATGCTTGGTAGCGCTTACGATGATAAACCTGCGGGTTAAAGTTTCTCCTGCATTGCTTTTTACGATTTCCTCTTCTTCAACGGTTTGTTCCATTATCATCCCTGCGTCCTTTAGTAAATTTTCAGCAGTTCCTGCATCCAATAACCGGAAACCGTATTGTACAAAAGGCAGTTTTTCTATAGAGTCTTTGCTTGCAAAAGCTATGCAGCATCTGCCGCCGGGTTTTAATACCCTGCATATTTCTGTAGTATATTCTTGCAGCGATTTCCAAAAATAAATAGTATTGACGGTGAATATCTTGTTGAAAGTATTGTCGGCAAAGGGAATGGTATTGCCATTGGATAAAATAAAAAAGGCTTTGCGTTGTGAAACCGCTGCTGTATTCGCTGCCAATGCTTCCTGCAGCATTGTTTCTGAAATATCAATACCTGTATAATGAACGCTGAATGCTTTTGCCAGCAGGTAGGATACGTGCGAACCATTGCCAAACCCAATTTCCAGCACTTTTTCATTGTCGGAAATCGCAAGCAGGTCAATAGTGCGCTGAATCATATTCGCATTGGTCTGCTCCATCCGTTTCCCCGTTTCAATTCCGGGTTGCCCCTGCGGGTGGCGAAGTTGTCCTGCAACTTCCTTCCAATTGATTTCCTCCTGCATACGATTGTTTTTTGGTGTTAAAGGTCGTTAAATTTCCGGGCTTCCCGCAAAGCGCCTGGGGATGTAAATGCATTCAATAACAACCGGCCACCGCACGGCATTTATTCCGTGAGCGATAATTCTGTTGTTTTCCGGATAATACGCTTACGATGATTTTCACCCCATTTTGTCATAGCCATAATTATATCCTGCAATGTTTTGCCGTAATCGGTCAGCTCGTATTCAACAGTAACAGGCTTGGTATTGTAAACTGTACGGTTTACCAGCTCATTAATTTCAAGATCTCTTAATTCCTTTGAAAGCATTTTCGCCCCGATCCCTTCTACCTCTCGTTGCAGTTCCATAAATCTCTTTTTGCCAAAGCTCAGGCAGCCGATAATGGATATTTTCCATTTGCCTCCTAAAATATCAAGTGTGTCCTGTACCGACCGGATTTTAGCCTTGCACTCGCTGTGATTAGAATGTTGATTTACCATTTCTTTTCTGTTTATTAAATGATGGTTTCCTTTTGTAAATCACTTTATTTTTGGAAACCACTTTCAAAAGTAAAGTATAGTGCTGAAATTTGCAAGTCTAAAACACAATATATGTCGCCTAAAACAAAAAGAATACTTTCCACAGTGATCATGGTTTTGCCCGCGCTCATGTTGGCGATCAGTGGTTTTGCAAAGCTTTCAGGAAGCGAAGCGGTGGTGAACGGGCTTACAAAAATGGGATTTGGTCCTTACATAAAAATTTTTGGAATAGCTGAGATCATTTTTGCTGCCTTATTTCTTATTCCGGCAACTTATAAGACCGGTTTCTTCCTTATTCTGTCTTATCTTGGAGGTGCAGCAGCCGTTGAGATCGCTACCGGACAGCCTCCGGTGGGTCTGGTGTTAATTACGTTGGCATGGATTGGCGTATTTCTCAGGGACAAAAAAAATTTCCTGCCTGCATAAATGGATAAGCCTTTTTTTGATGAAAGAATAAAATGGATAATGTATGAAAGTTGAAATATGGTCGGATATCATGTGTCCGTTTTGTTACATAGGTAAACGAAATTTTGAAGAGGCATTACGGGATTTCCCGGATGCACAGCAAATAGAAGTAGAATGGAAAAGCTTCCAGCTTGATCCGTCCATCGTTTCGGGAACCGGTAAGAACGTATATGCATACCTTGCAGACCGGAAAGGGATCTCTTACGACCATTCGGTACAGATGCACCAGCAGGTAGTACAGGTAGCTGCAGCAGCCGGGTTGGCTTACAATTTCGATAAAGCCGTTGTGGCTAATTCGTACAACGCGCACCGGTTGATTCAACTGGCTAAAAGAAACTCATTGGGTGATGCTGCTGAAGAAAGATTGTTCAAAGCTTATTTTACGGAAGGGCGTGATCTGGGTGATACTAATACTTTGATCGAACTTGCAAAAGAAACAGGATTAAAGGAAGAAATTGTAAAGGAAGTATTGCAGGGTGAAAGCTACGCGGATGCTGTAAATGATGATATCAGGGAAGCTGAACAGGCAGGGATAAGAGGAGTACCTTTCTTTGTTTTCAATCGTAAATATGCTGTTTCAGGAGCGCAACCTCCGGATGTTTTCCGGGAAGCGCTCCGGCAATCATTTAAAGAATGGCAGCTATCTTCGCCGCAACCCAAAACGGTTATAGCAAATGAGGCTTCCTGTTCCATCCAGGGAGATTGTACGGTGTAATATTACCGGGAAACTGCCTGGATTGCTACCAAACGATCAGCCTGGTGATCTGCTCCAGGTAAAACTGATCGGTAGTATCAAATGTTGCTAATTGGTTGCTGTCTGCATCCAGTACGGCCAACACTTCGGAGCCTTTCATTAAAGGCACAACAATTTCCGATTTTGATGAACTGCTGCAGGCGATATGGCCCGGAAATGCTTCCACATCGGGAACGATAAGTGTTGCGGCCCGGGCCCAGCTTGTGCCACAAACGCCACGTTCTTTACGAATGCGTGTACAGGCTACAGGGCCCTGAAACGGGCCCAGCACCAGTTCATCTCCTTTTACGATATAAAATCCAACCCACAGCCAATTGAATTGTTCTTTCAAAGCTGCGGCAATATTAGCCAGGTTAGCCACCAGATCCTTTTCTCCTTCAATGAGTCCTTTAATCTGTGGTATCAGGGCCTCATATTGTTCTGCTTTGGTGCCTGTTGCAATGTGTAAGTCTTCCGCCATGCCACAAAATTAAAAATTACAGCTCCATAAACATTGAAAAGCCGGCTCCGATTTTATAAAGGCCTGATCCAGATATTCCTGAAGGCAACAGGGTTACCATGATCCTGTAGTGCCAGGGGCTCCAGGGCGCCATGTGGTTCATAGTTGGGAGTACCAATGTATTGTGTGGCTCCCCATATGGTAGTATTGTTTTGTACCAGCACGCCATTATGGAATACCGTAATGCGGGCAGGAGATTTTAAGCTTCCATCGGCATAAAATTGTGGGGCAGTGAACAGTATGTCATATGTCTGCCATTCGCCCGGCTTGCGCGAAGCGTTTACCAGTGGCGGTGTTTGCTTATAGATGCTCGCCGCCTGTCCGTTTGAATAGGTACGGTTGTTATAATTATCCAGCACCTGTAATTCATATTTACCCATCAGGAAGATGCCGCTGTTACCGCGTCCCTGGCTTTCTCCTTCCACTTTAGCGGGTGTGCGCCATTCAATGTGCAACTGGCAGTCTCCAAAGCCTTCCCTGGTTTGTATGCCTCCTGTACCCCTTGCTACTACCAGGGCTCCATCCTCTATTTTCCACCTTACTTCGCCACCATCTTTTTGCGACTTCCATTTTGAAGCGTCTTTGCCGTCAAATAATACAATAGCGTCCGAAGGCGCATCTGAAGCCGTTTTGCCGGGTGTTATGATCCGTACCTGGGGATCCCAGTATTCGGTAAGTTTAGCGTCTCCCGTCCGGGGAGCCGTTTGGGCAAACAAACCGATTGAAAATATACTTAAACAAGAGACAAGTGCAATCCTGGGCAAATGATAATTCATAATTTGTAATTATTGCGTTTTTAAAGAAGGGTACAATTTATAAAAAAATGGTGCTACTTGTTCTGTTGGACGTATTTAAAATTGTCGCTGCATATTTAGTTGCCCTCACCTCTGCCGACAGACGGGCCTCTTATTCTCTCTCCGCGTCCTGCATGAGCGGGAGCGAGGGAAAAGCGATGCGACAATTTTAAATGTACCCGTTCTGCTATGTATGAAAGAATTTTCATAAAATTTTGCCGGATAAAAAGGAAGCCTTATTTTTGCGCCGTCAAAAAAACAGCATGATCATTACTACACATCATCACCATCATATCTTACCTAGCAGGTAAGCCGGTGTTGTATGTGCTTATAAAATACATCATATAAAAGGCTTACCGTTCGGTAAGTCTTTTTTATTTAACACAAATTCATACAAATGCTAAAGCTGGCAATTCAAAAATCCGGGCGCCTGCACGACGATTCAATGAGGTTGTTGAAAGAATGCGGTATCAACATTTCAAACGGTGTCAACAAATTAAAAACCGAGGCGAGTAATTTTCCCCTGCAGGTATTTTTTTTACGCGACGATGATATTCCGCAATACGTGGAGGATTCGGTGGCGGATATTGGCGTGGTAGGAGAAAACGTGGTATATGAAAAAAACAAATCGGTTGATATTGTTGAAACACTGGGTTTCGGCAGGTGTCGTTTAAGCATAGCGGTGGTGCGCGGTGAACAATATACAGGGGTGCAGTCTTTGCATGGCCGCAAAATAGCTACCAGCTATCCTTTTCTTACCCGCCGGTTCCTCTCTGAAAACAAAGTACAGGCAGATATTCATGAGATCAGCGGCTCCGTGGAAATTGCACCGGGAATAGGGTTGGCGGATGCGATTTGCGATTTGGTGAGCAGTGGTTCAACCCTGCTTACCAACGGGCTCAAAGAAGTAGAAACGATCTTGCATTCGGAGGCGGTGCTCATCCGGAATAAAAATTTTAACGATGCACAGGTTCGGTTACTGAATAAGCTGCTGTTTAGGATACACGCAGTTAAAAAAGCACGGAACAATAAGTATATACTGTTAAATGCGCCCAACGATAAGCTGGATGAAATCATAGGATTATTACCCGGAATGAAAAGTCCCACCGTATTGCCGTTGGCAGATAAGGGCTGGAGTTCTGTGCACAGTGTTTTAAATGAAGATGAGTTTTGGGAGAAGATAGAACAGTTGAAAACGGCGGGTGCCCAGGGTATATTGGTAGTGCCTATTGAAAAAATGATCGTTTAACGACAGGGATTTCAAACTTCAAATCATCTTATGAATATCATTCTGCATCCGCCCAGGCAACAATGGAACAGTCTTACAGAACGGCCGGTATTGGATTATTCGATGCTTGAACAATCCGTGGGGCAAATATTAGCGGAAGTAAAGCAGAACGGCGACACTGCATTAAGAACATTGGCTAAAAAATTTGATGGTGTGGATCTGCATGCTATTAAAGTGGATGACAAAGAAATGGAGGAAGCGGGAATGCTGCTGGCTGATGAGCTGAAAGAAGCGATCCTCCGGGCGAAAGCAAACATTTATAATTTTCACATTACGCAGTACAGGGAAGAAGAAAGAGTGGAGACGATGCCGGGAGTGGTATGCTGGCGCAGGATGACAGGTATTGATAAAGTAGGGCTGTATATCCCCGGTGGATCGGCGCCTTTGTTTTCCACTGTGCTAATGTTGGGAATACCCGCAGTTATTGCCGGATGCCGGGAGATTGTCTTGTGTTCACCACCCGGTAAGGAAGGTAAGATACATCCTGCTATTTTATATGCAGCCAAAGTGGCCGGTATTACGCAGGTATTTAAAACCGGTGGTGCACAGGCCATAGCGGCTATGGCTTATGGTACAGCTACCATTCCTGCCGTATACAAAATATTCGGGCCTGGTAATCAATATGTAACCTGCGCCAAGCAACTGGTACAACGGAGCGGGGTGGCTATTGATATGCCGGCCGGCCCCAGTGAAGTATGTGTGCTGGCGGATGCAACCGCTGTGCCTGCATATGTGGCGGCTGATTTATTGTCGCAGGCGGAGCATGGTGCAGACAGCCAGGTGCTTCTTGTAACTGCGGATAAAGCAATGGCAGAGAAAATAGTGGAAAAAGTAGGGGAACAACTGGAAATGCTGTCGAGAAAGGAGATCGCAAAAAAAGCCCTGACCAACAGCAGGGCGATAGTCGTGGGCGATTTAAACGAAGCAATAGAGCTTATTAATGCCTATGCGCCGGAGCATTTGATCGTCAGTTGTGAAGATGACGAAAAGATAGGCAACCGCATTACCAACGCGGGTTCTGTTTTTTTGGGAAATTATTCTCCTGAAAGTGTGGGCGATTATGCCAGCGGCACCAATCATACTTTACCTACTAACGGCTACGCACGCGCGTACAGCGGCGTGAGTGTAGACAGCTTTGTAAAAAAGATCACCTACCAGAAATTAACACAACAGGGGCTGCATCAAATAGCAGGTACAGTAATGAATATGGCGCACGCGGAAGGACTGGATGCCCATGCCCATGCAGTGAGAGTGAGAATGGGTTTATAGTTGGTGGTTTGTAGTTTATTGGATTTGAGATTTGAAATTTAAGATTTGAAATGAATTACCGATACCTGACAACTCATAGCTGATAGCCCATAGCTGATATCTGACACCTCAAATCAAAAACCTTTCTGCATTAATTTTTAAAATTATGATAGCGTTTAATATCAATGACCTTGTAAGAGAAAATGTAAAAAAGCTTACTCCTTACTCATCTGCAAGGGATGAGTTCAGCGGGGAGGCATCCATTTTTTTAGATGCCAATGAAAACAGCCTGGGATCTCCGTATACCCAATGGTACAATCGCTATCCCGATCCGCATCAGATAAAAATAAAAAACAAGATAGCTGCTATCAAAGGCGTGCCGGCTGAAAATATTTTTATAGGCAATGGCAGCGATGAATGTATTGATTTATTATTCAGGGGATTTTGTAATCCCGGTAAAGACAATGTGATCATTTGTCCGCCAACCTATGGCATGTACCAGGTAAGCGCCGAAATAAATGATGTGGAAATAAAAAAGGTTCCTTTGCTGGATAATTTTCAGCTGGACCTGGTTCATCTCGAAAATGCAGTCAATGATTTTACCAAGATCATCTGGCTTTGCTCCCCCAATAATCCTACTGCCAATTCGCAGAACAGGGAGGATGTTGAAATGGTGTTGAATAATTTCCCCGGACTGGTAGTGATAGATGAGGCATATATCAATTTTTCCCGGCACCGTTCTTTCATACAGGAATTAGGTGAGTATCCCAATCTGGTGGTATTGCAAACGCTTTCCAAAGCCTGGGGACTGGCAGCGCTGCGGTTGGGTATGGCTTTTGCATCGGCAGATATCATAGAAGTATACAATAAAATAAAACCGCCGTACAATATCGGGCAGGCTACGCAGGATATTGTTTTAAAGGCACTGGATCATGTAGAAAATGTAAATGAGATGATCAGGATCATTGTGCAGGAGCGGGAAGCATTGCGGGAAAAGCTTACTAAACTGGAGCAGGTGGAACAGGTGTATCCTTCTGATGCGAATTTTTTGCTGGTGAGGGTAAGCAACGCCCGGGCGGTCTATCACTTCCTGCTCACTAAAGGAATCGTGGTAAGAGACAGAAGCAACGTTCAGTTGTGCGAGGGATGTCTCAGGATCACTGTAGGATCGCCGGAAGAAAACAATGCCCTGATAAATGGTTTAAAAGAATTCAAAGCTTAGTTGTAATTTTAATGAAGGCAGAGTCCAACAGCATACAAGGCAATTGTATTTATTTTCAATAATAATATGCGCAGACGATTTATACCCATAAATGTGATCATTATAGCAGGGTTGCTTGTGTTGCTCAGCCTGGGCCCCGATCAGTATAAGCCGCCTAAGGAAGTGATGGGAAGAGGAAAGACCCTGTTTGAAAGAGAATGCATGCTGTGCCATCAACCCGAAAGTCCCGATAAAGAAGCAGCACTGCACCCTACAGCCCAATGGGTATTTGGCACTAAAAAAAAGCTTATAAAAGCCGTATTGAACGGGTTGCCTGATTCTGCGCAGATGAATGAAAATACACAGGGAAATCTTATGCCATCTTTTCAGCACTTAAACGATGAGCAGGTGTCTGACGTACTGACTTATATTAGAAACAGCTTCGACAATAAAGCTGTGGCGATTACCCCTGCTGAAGTAAAAAAAGTGCGTGCATTGAATGCAAGAAAAGCTAAAAAGAAATAGAATTTCCTTTTAACCCCCGGCAAACACATCCCCCTCCTTCGGCGGACGAGTCTTGTTAATAACTACAAGAGGAGGCATTTATCCCCTCGTAAAAAAACATTTTTTGCAGGTGCCTGGCAGATGTTCCCTATGAACGGATGCACTTACGGGGCAAAAAGTAAGCTGTCAGTATGCCTCATAGAGGCTACCTGTTGGCAGACATAATAACAATAAGGGCTCATGCACCATAGGTGCAACCCTTTCCTTTCAAAAAAGGGATGTTGCCATGGTGTAAAAAGCATTGTATGAAGGGATTCGTTTTTGTTATCTTGCAGCTCTTTTAAAAGTTCATTTAACCTAATTATAACTCATGGCAAAACGTGTATTATTCATTGATCGCGATGGCACCTTGATCAATGAAGCTCCCCCTACTTATCAACTTGATTCATACGATAAGCTCACTTTTTACCCCCACATGTTTGAATACATGACAAAAATTGCGAGGGAACTTGATTATGAGCTGGTAATGGTAACCAACCAGGATGGGTTAGGCACAGAAAAATTTCCTGAAAATACATTTTGGCCATTACACAACATGGTAATGAAAAGCCTGGAGGGAGAAGACATCCATTTCAGCGCTGTTTTTATTGATAAAACATATCCTCATGAAAACGCGCCTACCCGTAAGCCGGGTACAGGAATGTTAACAGGATATCTCAATAATCCCGATTATGATATGCCTAACTCTTTTGTGATTGGTGATCGCATTACAGATATTCAACTGGCGAAAAACCTTGGGTGCCGGGGTATATGGCTCAACAACGATGTAGCATTGGGTGCTGATGAAATAGCAGATAAGGTAGCGGCGCTTCATGCAGACGGAACAATAGCGCTTGCCACTACCGAATGGCAGAAAGTGTATGAATTCCTGAAATTAGGTTTACGTATTGTTAAGCATGAACGCAATACCAACGAAACCAGAATAGCCATTGAGCTTAACGTAGATGGTAATGGCAAAGCTGATATTTCTACCGGTATAGGTTTTTTTGATCATATGCTGGAACAGATAGCCCGTCACGGTAAAATGGATATGACCATCCATACCCGGGGCGATCTGCATATAGATGAACATCATACTATTGAAGATACCGGGATAGCATTGGGGGAGGCCTTTGCAAAAGCATTGTCCGATAAAACAGGGATGGAACGCTATGGCTTTGCATTGCCAATGGATGAAGCGGATGCAAAAGTGTTGATCGATTTCGGAGGTCGCAACTGGATTGTCTGGAATGCAGAATTTAAAAGAGAAAAAATAGGAGAGGCGCCGACGGAAATGTTTTTTCATTTCTTTAAATCCTTTTCCGATGCCGCAAAATGTAATTTAAATATTGAATGCCGGGGCGACAATGAGCATCATAAAATTGAAGCTATCTTCAAAGCTTTTGCCAGGGCGATGCGCATGGCTGTAAAACGCGACCCGCTGAGCAACTACCTGCCGAGCACAAAGGGCGTATTATAAAGTTATCAGAGTCAGCTACTGTATGTTTTTAAGAGCGCGTTTACCTGCGGTCAGAACTATTTTCATTGCGGCAAAGCCAGAAATAAATATATATACTGCAATAAAGTTCAATTTTTCGCAGGCATGTGGTATCTCATCGACCGGTAAATTTGCTTAGCGCGAAAATTATATATACCCCATATAGAAATTGCCACAGACCTGTCCGCCGTAGGCAGATGCGCAGATTTAATCTGTGCATCTGTGGCTAAAAAACACAGGGTATATCCTATGTTTTGCAGGCGCGACTGCTTGACTAAGCTGAACGTTCTCACCGAAGGTAAATGCGCCCTGTTTTTGCAGCGGCCTGGCATTCCTGTTAGTCGGGCTGGGTATATACTTTAAATGAGGACGAATATATTGTATTAAAATCGCCATTCGCCATATCGGTTGTGATCAGCAGGCGCAGGCTCATTCCTTTTTGAACCCGCTTCCCGGTTATATTGAACTGTAGCTCCTGGGTTTCACCGGCTTCAATATCGTAAGGTATTAAGTTGTATTTAGGCAGTATATATTGAATGTTCATTTTCTTCGATAGCCTTTTTGCATCCCGCCACTGCTTAAAGAAAAAAGAATCATCGTTGACAGCGGCTGAATATACTGTGCTCCAGTAATTATTCTCCTCATCCGCCACTATTGCTACGGTAAACCCCCGGTCGTTTTCAGAGATATTGCTGATGCGCAGGGTAAGTATATCGCCCCTGCTGCCGGTACTGGTATAAACGGTGTCAATGACCAATGCCTCCTGTGCATTGGTATTTTGGGCCTGCGCCGGGAAAAGTTGGCCGGAAAGTATCAGCAGGGTAATGCATATAGCCCGTTTCATAATTGTGCTGGTGCGTTTGTTGTTTTATCCACATATAACGTTGAAGAAACAGGTTTATTGAAAAACGATTGTTAACGAATGCTAACCGGGCTTCCTTCTTTCATGGATTGCCGGGCAGCATAAGCAATGATAGTCGCCATAATAATATCTTCATGACTTACGGGCAAGCCGGTATTATTTCCAACGGCATCTACAAACAGCTCCATTTCTTTCAGGTACGACTGTATATAACGTTCAGTAAAAGAGTTGAGCGGAAGCGCCTGGTGAATTCCACTTGAATCAAATACAATATTGCGGTGATATAAATTATTTTCCACCTGTATCATACCGCCGTCCCCAAAAACCTCCAGTCTCTGATCATAGCCATACACCGCCTTGCGGCTGTTGTCTATAACAGCGTAAGTGCCGTCTTCGAAAGTAAGTGTGATCAAAGCTGTGTCAATATCACCTGCCTCTTCCACGGCTTTGTCCATAAATACCAGTCCCTTTGCATATACTTCCACCACTTTTTTATTCATGATGTATCGAGCCATGTCAATGTCATGAATGGAAAAGTCCATGAACATGCCGCCTGAGGTTTTAATGAATTCTATGGGCGGAATAGCAGGATCCCGGTTGGTGATTTTAATGATTTGTAAATTTCCTATCCTGCCTGTGGCTGTGGATTGCCTGGCTTGCAGAAAGTCGGGATCGAACCGGCGGTTGAAACCGACCATGAGCTTTAAGCCGGCTTCTTCTGCTTTCCGTAACAATTTTTTAGTAACCTCCAGCGACAGATCCAGCGGCTTTTCACAAAAAACATGCTTCCCGGCTTCTATTGCTTCTTCTACCAGCGCAGCATGCGAGCTGGTAGGCGTGCAAATAACAACCGCATCTACCTCCGGACGGGCAATTGCATCTGTGGGATGATTGGTAAATAAAAAATTCCCGAATTCATTCCTGAAATTGTCTTCAATGTAAAGCGTATCGGATACTGCTGCTACAGAGGCGCCCGGAATAGCATTAAGTAAGTGGCGGAGATGAATTTTGCCCATTCGTCCCAATCCTATGAGTGCGATGTGAACCGGCTTGTGGTATTGCATTCAGAAAAATATTATCGGTACCGGGTTTAATACACTAAATATATTAAAATATATGCACCCAACCGGTATTTTAAAATGTAGACCACAAACCAGTAATAGATAATGGACGGTTGACAGTGGATAGTTGACAGTGACCAACTATAAACCACAAATCCGAAACCATAAACCTCAAACCTCCCTCGCTTAAAATCTTCAATAACTCTTAGCTTTGCAGAATATGCTAACAAAACACCTATGACAGCAAATACAGCACCCCGTAAAAAACACGACATTCTTCTGAAGGCAGCTTTTGAAGAACTTTTTCCTTACCTGCTGCGCTTTTGTTTTGACGATGCAGACAACATATTTAATTTCCGTAAAAAGCCTGTGTTTCTTGATAAAGAACTGGCAGAACTGTTCCCGGAACCCGAAAAACGGGGTGGTAACAGGTTCGTTTGTTCCAGTACTGGTACCGTATATACGACCGGTATGCAGTTGATGTGACAGCCCTCGTTGTTTTTACGGGTAATCAAAACCAAAAAGCCGCCAGTACGTTTCATAAAACCTTCATGGGAACGGAAATCATGTATCGTTATAATGTCTGCCATATCTTCGATCATACGGAAGAAGAGCTGCTGGCGATGAATAACCCTTTTGCCTTTATTGTTCTGGCAGCACAAAAAGCATTGTTGCAGGGTAAAGTGCCGGAGGAGGAGTTGGGAAAACACCGGCTCACTGTAGCAAAAGCGTTGATACAAAGCCAAAAATTCAGCCATAAAAAGATACAGGAGCTGATGCTTTTCCTTAAAAGCTTTCTTTACATTGGAAACAGGAAAATAAATAGTAAATTCGATGAGCAGATATACCAGTTAACCGGAAAAAAAATTACTATGGGCATTATAGAAACCATCAAGCAGATTGAGCGCGAGGAAGTTTTTGAAAAAGGCATTGAAGAAGGCATTGAAAAAGCTAAACAGGATGTTATTGAAAACCTGATCATCAGGTTAGGTCTTTCAGATAAGCAGGCAGCCGATATTGCTGAAGTATCTGTCAGCTTTGTTAAAAAAGTCCGCGCCTCGCTGAAAAAGAAAAAATAATTGTGTATGGCTGTGGGCTATCAGCTTTCAGCAATCAGCCAATAGTGTTTATAGTTTTTTGTTTGAAGTGGTAGACCATAATCCTCAAACAATAAACCCGTAACCTGAAACCTGTAACTTGCTGTCAGCTTTGGGCTGTCAGTTTATGGTGGGGATTTTGTTTTTTCAAAGAATATTATTTTAGTGTTAAATTTACCTGTCTTTAACTTGCCTTTTAAGAGATGCCAACGACTGTATTGCTTAATGAGAAAGAGTTATTATTACAGGTGGCCAATGGCGACCAGGAAGCGTATAAAAAAATATTCATTTACTACTGGAGCCAGATATTCTCTACCGCATTACTCTTCACCAAATCGCGGGAATTAGCCCAGGATCTTACACAGGATATTTTCGCTCATATATGGATAAAGAGAGAAAGACTTGCCGAAGTGGAAAATTTTGAAGGATTTTTGTTTATCACTTCCCGCAACCTCATTGTAGATAAACTGCGCAAAAAAGTTTTTACAACCCAAAATGAAGCCCACCTCTGTAAATATTTTGAAGAGGAAAATCAGCTTTCGCCATATTTCCAGATAGAGTTGAAAGAAATGACGGAAATCATTCATCAGGGTATCAGCGTGCTTCCCGAAAGGCAGCGGGTGGCGTTTTATCTCAGCCGTTTTAAAGGATTGAGGCATAAAGAGATCGCCGCAAAAATGGGTATTTCACAAGAGAGCGTAAAAAGCCATATTGTGAGAGCCATTGGTAATCTCCGTAAATACCTTGCCGATCATTCTAATGCGCTTCCTTTTTTTATTTGCTGGTTTTTTCTGTAAAAAAATTTTTTCCCTGCTCCCTGTTGGTTTTTTCTCCCGTCTTTATAGCATGGGCTTGCCCGTTTTTTAACCAACAATTGCGATAATGCCGGAATTTGATTTGCTACTTGACAAGTATCTGCGCAATGAGCTGAGTGACGCTGAACTGCAGGTTTTCCTGGAGGAAGTGCGCAAACCGGAGCATCTTGAAGCATTGCGGGGAAAGGTGATGCAGCGGTTGCAGGATAAGCCGGCTGCGGATTTTCCTGATAAAGACCATATCGAACAAATGTTTGAACAGATGTTGCAGAAGGCAACTCCATACCAGGATGAACCAGTAGCCGTCCGGGTCGTTCCCCTCTATTCCCGCCGCCGTTTTGCCATACGGGCAGCGGTAGCTTGTATACTGCTGTTGAGTGCCGGCATTTACTTTTGGGTCAGTCGCCCTCAAAAATCTTTACAGCTCACAAAAACAAAGTCTGCCGGGCAGCAGGATGTGCTTCCGGGCAGCAATAAAGCCATTCTTACCCTTTCAGACGGAACAACCATTGATCTTGACGATGCCGCCGCCGGTGAACTGGGGCGCCAGGGCAATGCATTGCTCGTAAAAAATGTAAATGGAGAATTATTGTACAGAGTAAATGGTAAGAAATTGCCTGAACTTTATTACAATACAATGACTACTCCGCGCGGAGGCCAATATAAAGTGGTGTTACCAGATGGAACACAGGTTTGGCTAAATGCATCTTCCTCTATCACCTATCCCACTTTTTTTAATGGAAAGGAACGGAAAGTAACCATGGAAGGCGAGGTTTATTTTGAAGTAGCACATAAAAAAGATCAACCCTTTATTGTAAGCGCTAACGGAACAGAAGTGCATGTAACAGGAACGCATTTTAATGTAAATGCTTACACAGATGAATCGGCTGTTAAAACCACTTTGTTAGAAGGCGCCGTTACAGTTAAGAAGGGAGAAGCAACTGCAAATTTGAAACCGGGCGAACAGGTGGAAGCCGGTGATAAAGGATTGAACGGAGTAAAAGCCACGGATGTGGAAGACGTAGTTGCCTGGAAAAACGGGCTGTTTTCTTTTAACGGGGATGATCTTCCTTCCATTATGAGACAACTTGCCAGGTGGTATAACCTGGAAGTTTATTATGACGGACCTGTGCCCAGGAGACTTTTTGCAGGAAAGGTTTTCCGCAATATGAACCTGTCTGAAACACTGAAGGTTTTAGAGTTAAGCAATATTCGTTTTCGTATAGACGGGAACAAGCTTACTGTAATACCATAGTATAGGGCAATTACACATTCAATTCGTTTTTAACGGGTTAATTCGAAAAAAAACCGGAAAGTGTTGGAGCCACTTTCCGGCGAAAGTTTCGGTTAACTGTTAATATAACAATCTGGCAAGACTGGATATTCATTAACCCAAAACAATCAAAGTTATGCTTTTTAAAGTTCTTTGTAAACCCCCTCTTATCACAACAGGTTATCCCGACAATTACCTGATAACAAAACTAACGAGGATCATGAAGATAGCCTTCATTTTACTGTTTACCGCTTCTATGCAGGTATGTGCCACTGGGTTTGCCCAAAGAGTAACATTGTCTGAAAAAAATGTATCCCTCGAAAAGGTATTGCGTAAAATTCACGAGCAGAGCGGCTACCTGTTTTTTTATGAACTGGAACTGCTTAAAAAAGCCCGTCCCGTAAGTATACGGGTAAAAGATGCTGCACTGGAGGAGGTATTGAATATTTGCTTTAAAGATCAGCCTCTCCGGTATATGATTACGAATAAAATTATTATAGTAAACCCGAAAGAGGAGGCCGGGCCTTCTGGGCTTCCCGATCTTTCTCCGCCGCCCATAGAGATAATGGGGAGTGTAAAGGATGAACAGGGCAATCCCCTGGCAGATGCCTCCATAAAACTCAAAGGATCCACACGGGGTACTACTGCCGATGCAAGGGGTAATTTTAAACTGCAGGTACCCGATGCCGGTAGTATGCTCATTATATCTTTTATTGGGTATGAAACCCGGGAAGTGGTGGTAAAAGACGCAGGTTTTTTAAACATAGTGCTGAAGCTGGATGATATCCGCACGGATGCGGCTATAGTGATTGGTTATGGCAGCCAGAAAAAAAGTGACTTAACCGGCTCGCTTTCCAGTGTATCCAGCAAAGATTTTGAACATCAGCCCGTAACGCGCCTCGACCAGGCTTTACAGGGAAGGGCAGCGGGCGTGCAGGTAACCAACGCCTCGGGGTCACCGGGCGGCGATGTACGGATCAGGATACGTGGAGCTAATTCGCTTACGGGCGATAACAGTCCTTTGTATGTAATTGATGGATTTGTTGGCGCTGATTTCAATAACATCAATGCCGAGGATATCGCAAATATTGTTGTGTTAAAAGATGCTTCCTCCACTGCTATTTATGGCAGCCGCGGCGCCAACGGGGTTATTCTCGTTACTACTAAAACCGGTCGCAAGGGTGGTATGCAGGTAGATTTTATGACCCGGCTTTCCTCCTCTTCGCTCATAGAAAAATTTAAAACAATGAATGCTGCCGATTTTGCCACTGTGGTAAATGAAAGAAAAGCAGCGCTCACCCCCGCCGGTACCCCTTATACGCCCCGGTTCACCGATGCTGAAATAGCTGAATTCAAAAGAACAGGTGGTACCGACTGGCAGGACGAAATATTCCGCACAGGGCTGGGCCAGGAGTATCAACTGGGTTTTTCGGGAGGAAATGAAAGAACCAGTTATCGTATCAATGGCAACTATCTTAACCAGCAGGGTATTGTACTCAATTCAGATTTTAAACGCTATTCAGTTCGTACCAACCTCACTTCACAGGTTTCCGAGAAATTTTCTGTACGGTTTAACTTTGGCGGAACCCGCAGAGAAAACCATAATACCAGTGGTACCGGAGCAAGGGGAGGAGCGTTCGGGCAGGCGCTTGCATGGGCGCCCACTACCCCTGTGTACGACGATCAGGGTAACTATATTACTCAGGATCCTACTTCTTCCATATTCCAGAACCCGGTGGCGTTGGCGCATGAAACAGATAACCGGGACGACAGAACCAACATCAACGCATTGCTGGGAGCAAGATACCGGATTGTAAGGGATCTTACATTTGATGTGCAGGTAGGGATTGATTATACCAATTTGCAGAGTAAAGCGTTTTCCGGCCCGGCTATTACCAATAATTATCCCACCGCTTCCCGTAGTTCGTCGGAAAATGTATTGTTGCAGAATACCAATAATCTTACTTACAAAAAACTTTTCAGCAATGTACACAGCCTGGAAGTGACGGGTGTACTGGAAACACAAAAATTTATAGGTACCGGCTTTAACGTGAGAGTGAATGGACTTATTTACCCCGATCAGTCGTATGATAATCTTGCCTTGTCTACTTCATCGCAGGTGGGCTCGGGGTATGGAGAGTGGAGCCTGATGTCGTTATTGGGAAGAGTGAACTATGCATTTGCAGATAAATATCTTGTATCTGCTTCCCTGCGGCGTGACGGGTCGTCTAAATTCCAGGGTAAGAACAAATACAGCGTATTCCCGTCAGCAGCGATCGGGTGGAAATTGTCTGAAGAACCTTTCATGCAGTCTCTTGCCGCTGTAAGCAATGCAAAGCTCAGGGCAAGCTGGGGATTAACGGGTAACCAGGGCATTAATCCTTATGGTACCCTTTCCGCTTATGTTACCAATTTAGATGATGCCGGTGTGGTATTTAATGGTACCGGTTCAATTGTTTCAGGAATTATATTGGGGAATCCGGGCAATCCTAACCTGAAATGGGAAACTACTGAACAGATCAACGCCGGCGCAGACCTGGAGTTTGTAAATGGGTTGATCAGCTTTTCTGCGGATTATTTTAATAAGAAAACCCGCAACCTGTTATTGAGTCAGCCTGTACCGGGCTACCTCGGCGGTTATTCTATTGTGTCGAATATAGGCAGCATGCAAAACAGTGGCGTGGAATTTAACCTGGGCATCAATGCGTTTAGGGGGAAGGCTTTTACATGGAACAGCTCAGTGGTAGTTTCATTCCTGAAAAATAAACTGCTAAGTCTTGGAGAAGGCAGAGCGGATATCAGGTACAATGAGTTTATTCTGAAGCCCGGAGAACCTATAGGCTCTTTCTTTGGATATAAATATTCAGGCACTTATAAGCCTAAAGATGAAGCTGAAGCAACCGCATACAATCTAAAGCCGGGCGATGCGAGATATGATGATTATAATAATGACGGGGTGATCAATACTACAGATTACCAGATTATTGGTAATGCAATGCCCAAAACAACACTTGGCTGGAACAATACGCTTACCTATCGCTCATTTACGCTCAATATTTTCTTTTCAGGAATGTTTGGAATGGATAAGCTTAACTACTCTTATGCTTATGGCATGCTGGGAAGTACAGATGCCAAGGAAGTACTGTTTGAGGACATAAAAAACAGGTATATACCGGGCGTAAACGAAACTTCCGATATACCGGCATTCAGCTCAGTGCCCAGTAATTCTTATGCACAAACATCAAGATTTATTGAGAGGGCTGATTTCGTCCGTTTGAAAAATATCAGCCTTGCGTACGATATCAAGCGAAGCGCACTTCGTAACATAGCCGGCATATCCGTTTTTGCCGACGCTATGAACCTGCTTACGTTTACTTCTTATAAAGGGATTGATCCGGAGTCTAATTCAAATCAGGCTGAGGGGTTAAACTGGAGCGGGTTTATTTCTGATACACAGCAAGGCCTGGATCACGGCGCATATCCCAATGCCAAGGTATTTACGGTAGGGGTACGCGTAACCTTTTAAACCCATATTCAAAACAATTCCGCTACGGGCGGCAAATAATAAATAGTATGAAAAAGTATGTTTTTCTTTTTTTTATTGCTCCGGTACTATTGGGTGGATGTAAAAAGTTCCTGGAAGAAAACCCAAGAGGCCAGATTGTAGGCGATAACGCGATTACGGATGTAACAAGCCTTGATGCTGCATTGACGGGCGCCTATAAAGGGGTAACGCGTACCTGGACGCGTGGTTTTTTAAATTCCAGCACACAGGTTTTTTCGATGGGAGGCGATGATCTCACTACGATTGCCGGAGGCAATAAAGCAGCATTCCGCGAAGTCGACCAGTTCGCTGTAACCGCTTCTAACAGTCATATTGCCATGATATGGAATGGCTGTTATAAAATGATACAGGGCGCTAATAATGTTATTGGAAAAGCTCCCGGAATAAAAGGAGATCAGGCAAAAATAAGTGCCATAAAAGCAGAAGCACATTTTTTAAGGGCACTGGGCTATTATTGGCTGGTAAGAGGCTTTGGCGCTATACCGTTAATAACAGACGTTTCGGATGCGGTTACCCCGGAATTACTTACCATTCAAAAAACACAACCATCAGAAATTTATAAGGTGATAGAACAAGATCTGGTGATCGCAGAAACTGCATTGCCCGATAGTAAGCGCGATCCCGGCAGACCGAATAAAGGAACAGCCAAAGCATTACTGGCAGATGTATATCTTACCGAAGCGGGTTGGCCTCTTAAAGAGGAAAGTAAATATGCACTGGCAGCGTCGAAGGCAAAAGAAGTAATAGACAATAAGGCTTTATACAATTTCGGCCTGGCCGATCTTGAGGATCTGTGGGCGGGTAATGAGGCCGCTATCGGAACGAAAGAAGAAGTAATGGCATTTCACACTTCGGAGAACTATGGAGGTTCAACCAATTCAATGGCCGGTGCACCTGCCATACCTGCAGAAGAAGGTGGCTGGGAAGATTACCAGGCGGAGATCAATTTCTTTAATCAGTTCCCCGCAGGAAAAAGAAAAGACATTACTTTTCATACCGTATTTACCAAAAAAGATGGTACCCAGGTACCCTGGCAGAGCAGTATATCGGGCCATCCGTATTATGCTAAATTCCGTATTGAACACAATGACCGATGGTATTCCTCCATGCCTGTGCACATGATCAGGTATGCGCATGTATTGTTGATATATGCAGAAGCCCAGGCGCGCTCATCGGGCACACCCAATGCAGAAGCGTATGCAGCGCTCAATGCAGTTCGTGCAAGAGCAGGGCTGGAAGCATTGTCAAATCTTACAACCCAGGTATTTATAGATGCCGTGGTGAACGAAAGAGCATGGGAATTTGCTGCAGAAGGAACTACCCGTTGGTTTGATCTGCAACGGCTGGAAAAAGTAGAAGAAGTCAATACCGGGAAAAATGCGGCCGATTTACAACCGATCGGTACAATTACCAAAGAAGATTATTGGTTCCCCGTTCCATTGACCGATGCTAATATAAATCCTAATTTATAGTCATTGTTGTGATAGTATATTGAGCGATATAGTATTGATGTATATCATGTACATGCGGGAGAGCATTTTACATTCTCCTGTGCAGGATTGTTATTGAGCATTGTTAATACTAGCGGCGCAATGGTAAACGTTTTGGTACGAATGCAGATGCGTCTGCGTTTCAAGTCAAGGTGTTAAAACAGAAACCCGGTTAAATCCCGGGTTTTTGTTTTATTGCCTGTCAATATTCTGTTTAAGTATTCCGCGTCTCTTGTTTATTGCAGTTATTTCATTTATCACGGGGTAAATCATTTTTTGTTCAGCAATTAAGGAATCCGGTTACCGTTATATTATCTCCAAACAAAACGACTTTATTCTTCTCATTGGTTGGTCGCCCGGGTATACGGTTCCCGGGTTTTTTTTATTGATATACTTTGCCTGGTTCTTTATATTTTTATATCAGCCGGCGTCTTTGTAATTGCATTATATATCTTTAGGATCTGTAACTAAATAACAGTTGGGTGCAGCGTGTTGTTGCCGGTATTTTTTGATTTTTTAAAAACAGGAATAAATGCAAAGGATTTTACGCAGTCAGCAATGGTTCGGAAGAAAGGGAAAAGATGGATTTATATACAGAGCCTGGATGAAAAACCAGGGAATACCTTCCTATGAATTTGAAGGGAAGCCTGTAATTGGTATTTGTAATACCTGGTCGGAGCTAACGCCCTGTAACGCGCATTTGCGTGAGCTGGCAGAGTCGGTAAAACGTGGCGTGTCGGAAGCCGGCGGCTTCCCGGTGGAGTTTCCTGTTATGTCGCTGGGGGAGACCCTGATAAAGCCTACCGCTATGCTGTATCGCAACCAGGTAAGTATGGATGTTGAGGAATCCATCCGGGCGAACCCGGTAGACGGAGTGGTGCTGTTATGCGGATGCGATAAAACAACTCCTGCTTTGGTCATGGGGGCCAGCAGTGTCAACCTGCCGTCTATTGTAGTATCGGGCGGACCTATGCTTACCGGGAAATACAAGGGTAAGGATATCGGTACCAGCGATCTCTGGCGTTTTACCGCCGATCACAAAGCCGGCATGATGACCGATGAAGAATTTGCTACAGCCGAAGCGGCTATGTGCCGCAGCAGGGGGCATTGCGCGGTAATGGGAACCGCTTCTTCCATGGCGTGCATGGTAGAGTCGCTGGGGCTTTCGCTTCCTCAAAATGCAGCCATACCTGCCGCAGATGCCAGGCGTAAAGTGCTGGCGCAGCTATCCGGCAAACGGATCGTGGAAATGGTAAAAGAAGATTTAAAACTATCGGACATCCTCACCCGAAAAGCATTCGAAAATGCCATTATGGTGAATGCTGCCATCGGCGGTTCCACCAATTTTATCATACATCTTCTTGCTATTGCAGGCAGGATCGGAGTGCCATTGACCATCGAAGATTTTGATAAGGTATCAGCTCCTATACCGCTAATGGCTAATTTGCAGCCCGCAGGCGCTTTCTTTATGGAAGACCTCTTTTATGCGGGAGGACTGCCGGCAGTGCTGAAGGAGCTGGATGGTTTTTTGCATGGCGATTGTGTTACAGCGAATGGGAGAACAATAAGGGATAATTACAAAGAAGCTGAGTGCTACAACAGGAACGTAATAGCTACCATCGCCCATCCATTCAATGATAATACGGCGCTGGCGGTGCTGAGGGGAAATATATGCGAGAACGGAGCAGTGATCAAGCCATCCGCGGCAAGTCCCCATCTTTTACAGCATTCGGGGAAAGCAGTGGTATTTGAGAATATTGAAGATTATAAAAAAAGAATTGATGATCCGGATCTGCCTGTTGACGAACACAGCGTGCTCGTGCTGAAAAGTGTAGGGCCGAAGGGATATCCCGGTATGCCTGAAGTAGGAAATATGACATTGCCCAGGAAGCTGCTGGAACAGGGGGTCAAAGATATTGTGCGGGTTTCCGATGGACGGATGAGCGGCACGGGGTTCGGCACAGTAGTGCTGCATGTATCTCCAGAAGCTGTATTGGGAGGAAACTTCAGCGTGATAGAAACAGGGGACATTATAACGATAGACGTGCCTGCCCGGTCTTTAAACGTAGATCTCACCGATGAAGAATTGAATAGAAGAAAACAAAAACGGAAGTCCCGGCCTGCTGTGGCGGAACGGGGATATGTGAATCTGTATATCAACCATGTTGAGCAGGCTCATCTCGGCGCTGATCTTGATTTTTTAAAGGGAGGCTCAGGCAGCGAAGTGCTAAGAGATTCTCATTGATCAAATAAAACTAAACATGAACAAGGAAGAGGAATGGGACAGCGAGCTGGATAACGGCGATGGGAGTGAGGAGCGGTATGAGCGCATGTCATTTGTGGTTGATAAAGGACAGGAACCTGTACGCATCGATAAATTTTTACTGACGCGCATGGAAGGTGGTACCCGCAACAAATTGCAGCAGGGGATCGAAAAAGGATTTGTGCTGGTGAACGACAAACCCATAAAATCGAATTATAAAATAAAGCCGGGCGATCATATACTCATGTATTCTGATACTTCGCCCGAATCCACGGAAATTGTTCCCGAACCGCTGGATCTTGATATTGTGTATGAAGATGAGGATATCATCGTTATCAATAAACCGGCAGGACTGGTGGTGCACCCCGGTTGCGGAAACTATACCGGCACGGTGGTAAATGGTATTTCATGGCATCTGCTGCAGCAGGATCCGTCTTTGACCGAGTCCGATCTTCCACGTTTCGGGCTGGTGCATCGTATCGACAAAAACACAAGCGGGTTGCTGGTGCTCGCCAAAAATTCAAAGGCATCCCTGCATCTTGCCAAACAATTTTCGGAACATACTGTACAACGCAAATATGTGGCGTTGGTTTGGGGCGACCTGCAGGAAGAGACCGGTACCATTGTAGCGCATATTGGCAGGCACCAGCGGTTTCGGAAAATAATGGATGCATACCCTGAAGGAGATCATGGTAAAGACGCGGTTACGCATTACCGTGTTACGGAACGATTCGGTTATGTAACCCTTGTTGAGTGCAGGCTGGAAACGGGCCGTACCCACCAGATACGCGTACACATGAAATACATTGGTCATCCTTTGTTCAACGATGAAACTTATGGCGGCGACCGTATCGTAAAAGGAACCGTATTTACCAAGTACAGGCAGTTTGTTGACAACTGCTTTGCTATTTGCCCGAGGCACGCACTTCACGCGCAAACGCTGGGTTTTATTCATCCAACGTCCCAAAAAGAAATGCTGTTCAGCAGCGGGCTGCCGGGCGATATGCAGCAGGTAATTGAGAAGTGGAGAAGATATGTGGGCGCTAAGGGGATGAATGCAGAATAACATTCAAAACAACGCCCGCAGCGAGGCTCTGCCTATATGTACCGTGTTGGAGCTTGCGGCTTTTCGCCCTTCGTATTGAAAATTCAGCTCGAGGTAAGAGGTAAGGCGTTTGGTAAAATCAAGCGTCCATAAAAAATTTTTGCCGGGCAATAATGCGTCCAGCATGATATAGGAAACACTTGTATTGGGCGTATTGCTGTTCCCGCTGTCTGTATAGCGTATCTGGCTGTACGTAAATTTCCCTGTAACAGAACTGTTCGAAAGCACATTGTACTTAACTTCCGAATTGATGGAATGAATGGTTGCTTTTTGCGTGGAGTCGGTGTTTTCTTTATTGTCATATTTGTATCCCAGCATTATCCTGAAATTGGTTCCCTTAATGAATGAAATACGGGGCTCAATGCCGGTGGATTCAATATGGTAATTCCGGTTGTCGAAATTAGGGGTGGTGAGGCGGTTTTTCCCTGTTTTACCCAGCAGTTCCAGCAAAAAAGAGCGGGTAATGTTCCATCGGCTTTTGATATTCCAGTCATTCACTTTGCGGCTTTCGTATCCGTAGGTAAGAAAAGCCTTATTGCCGGTACGGATATTGTTGAAATCAAATCCCCACACACTGCTGAAACGGTTAAACGAAAAGGAATTGCTGAATACCTGGTTTAACAGGATAAGCGAGGTGTCGGTCAGGGGAACGGCAAAAGGATTAAAGCTTAGACTTCCCGACAACTCTTTTTTATATATCTGCAACGAGCTTTGAAAATACAATCGCGCCAGCCATTTTTGAAAATGACTGGCTTTGGCAGCGTCAATAACAGCCCGCGGATTGATGACGGCGCTGTAGTTAAACTGCAGGTAATTGGCTTTCATAAATTCATTGGTAGGTGTGAAAATGCGGATGTATTTTGCCTGGTCCCTGAACTGAGACAATTCAAACTCATTCAATTCCGGTATGCCATTGCCATTGTAATCTATCCAGGTATATTCTCCCTGTCCTGCGGGCACTTCTACATATGTAAAATTTCTTTTTTGTTCCTGCCCTGTTCCTACCTCATATAAAACATTGCCATTCAGCAATCCTTTCCATTCGTTAATAAAATATTCGGCCCTTCCCAGTATGGTTTCTTCCGGTTTCTGGGTGGTTATTTTTGTATCATATACGTTTAGCTTCCTGTAAGTTACATTCACCTTTACCTGGTGCTTTTCATTTTTCATCAATTCAGTGTACGCGTTGATATTATTGCTCCTGTCTGAGCGTACAAGATCACCCAGGTAGGGATATTTATCGCTTCTTGTATAATAAGTAACTCCCCATTTATTAGGTTTGCCTGCAGGCGATTTGAGATAAGCCTGCCATATTTCAAATGAATAGCTGCCGGCATTCAATGAATCAAATTGCTTATACTTTGTATAGTTATGATCGAGCGTATACCCGGCCCCGATACGATGGTTGCCCAGCTTCGGAAAATCGCGCGATACATCCAGGATGGGGCGCAGATAATAACCTTTCTGAAGCAACTGGCTGAAATAGGTAATATTGATTTGATTGTTGAAATGCCAGTTGCCATAATCGGCTTTGTGCGCGATGCTGTTTCGAACCCCGTTATAGTCATCGCTGCGCCGGTAGGTTTCAAAACGATACTGAAGCGAATTGCCGGGCGATGAGTTTAACTGTATGCCGGCTTTCAGCAGGTTTTCCGTAGCAACTGTTACGCTGATAGGTAATCCCCAGTCCCTGTAAAATTCAACAGTACGCAGCCGTTCTACCGGCTTAAACCTGTCCTGCACCCATTCATAGCTCAACTGGCTTTGCAATTCGGCATTCGCTTTATTGTTTTTCAATGGTCTCCGGTCGTTGATCATGATCCTTGCCGCATATCCTTTATCATCCGCTTTGTCTTTAGATGAAAGGCTGTTTACATTGTAATTGCTTAAGGCCATTTCGGTGCTTACCTGTGTATTTTTTGAGATAGCATATTCCGCGCCAATGCTTACCAGTTGCTGCTTCCGGGGTGCTACCAGCAAAATAACAGGCTCAAAATTTCCCTGCAAACGATTTTCAGCATCCGGCGATACCCATTTAAAGACTTTCCCATTGGCAGCGTTGGTTTGATCAGCCACGTAATTACCATGCCCTTGCCCAACTTCAGTAAAAGCCAGGCTGTACAATACATCGTCCGGCGATACCGAATACACATATATTGAATCGTGTACTCCATTGTTGAATACTGTATCGATTTTTTTATATAATATTTTGTTCACGGAAAAAGTGTCCAGCATCTGCGAAGGGTAAAAAGCGTTTTTAACACTGTCACCAATGTCAGACAGGAACTGCTTTTGCCGTGGATCAAGCGTTTGATTGATAGGTGAATTTTTGGCGTCGCTGTTGGAGTATACGGCCGCTTTTATCTTTAGCTTTTCGCCAATGCCGGCTTCATCTGCAATAAATAATTGCGAATTAAGATAGTTCCTGTCGGCGTAGCCGAATTCAACCTGTATGCGGCTGTCTTTGGTGATCATTCGCCTGGGCGTAAACGTTACCTCCGCGGTATTGTAGTTGATCACATAATCCTGGTCTTCGCCCCGTTGCATCAGCTCACCATCAAGATAAACCCTTTCTGTTCCGGCCAGCACAATAAAAAAAAGCTCGTTGTTGGGGCCCTGCAGACGGTAAGGTCCCTGGTTGCCTTCCGCGCCCTGGAATATATTCCGGGAATATTTACCCTTGGCGATGGCGCCGCTTAACATCAGGCGATTGCTGATGTTCTTGTTTACCTGCGATTGCTGTTCGAAAGCGGCGCCCTGTAAACGGGAATAATAATTTAGAAAATAAAACTGTTGCTGGCGTATGTCAATATCGCCGATATCAAAATGCCAGTCCTTTTTTTTAAACTGGATGAATACGCGGTCGAACTCATTCAGGTTTTGCGTATTGCCGTCCGGCTGAATAGGGATATTGCTGTCGGTAATGGCTGCCGCCACCTGTATACTGTCGGCCAGGTAACCGGTAAGCTGCAGGTTGAGCGTTGAATTCAACACTACATCCTGCTGGTTGCCGAACGAGAGTCCCCTGCCAAAGCTGCCGTTGTAGCTGATATTGCCAAAATCGAAAAGAGAACCGGCGCTACTATTGCCGCTTACTGTAACAGGTCCCGCCAGGAAGTGATTGCTGATGCTGTCGAAACGCAGGCGCTGGTATACGGTATGGAACTTACCCGGGAAAACCCTGTAAAAAAGCAATACCGAATCTTGCGGGGGCCTGGTTTTCCAAACAAGCCGGGCATTAAAAACATCGAGTGCATAATCGTTCGTGGGGATGCCGGGCATAAAGAACGAACCGGGTACAATGCTGAGCGTGTCGAGCTGTAGCGTATCGGAAAGGATGGGCACGATTTTTTTCCGCAGGTTGGAGAGCGTAGGATTTTGCTGGGCAAGCCCCCCCGTAACTCCCAACAAACACAACCATAACAATAGCAGCCGGTTTTTCAATCCATCCTTTTTTGTAACAATGCTTAAAATTAGAAAATATTGTATATCAATGTAAAAAAGAGGATTTCAGGGATATTATACTGTTATTTTTGAATGTGTTTTGGTGTCTTTCATGGATGCATATACCAGCAGCGATATAAGTATACAGCCGGTTACATACCAGTAAAACCAGGGTTCATGCCCCAACTGCTTACAGTAAAGTGCGATCACTTCAGCCGTTCCGCCAAAAACAGCCGTTGTTACTGCGTAAGGCAATCCTACACCCAGCGCTCTTATTTCGGCGGGGAACAGCTCGGCTTTTACCACTGCGTTGATGGAGGTATACCCGCTTACGATCAATAACCCGCACATGATCAGCAGAAAAGCAGAACCCATGCCGGTGGTTATGCTGATGCCGGTAAGCAACGGTACCGTGCAAAGCGTGCCGGATATGCCAAAGCCTATTAAAAGCGGTTTGCGTCCGATTCTGTCAGACAGGAGACCAAATGCCGGCTGCAGGAGAGCGAAAAGCAGCAGGCTGAAAAAAGAAATGAGGGTGCTTTGGTCAATGGTAAGCTTCACCGTATTTACGAGGAATTTCTGCATGTATACCGAATAAGTATAAAAAGCGATCGTGCCGCCTAAAGTGAGCCCGATAACGGTGATGACAGCGCGGGGATGCTTTAACAACTCCCCGATCGTACCCCGGTTTTCCCTGGCTTGTTTGCTGTGCTCAAAAGAAGCTGTTTCTTCTAAATTGCTCCTGATGTAAAATGCTACCACTGCCAGCAAAGCACCTATTACAAAGGGAATGCGCCATCCCCAGGCATGCAGCTGTTCGGGAGTAAGCAAAAACTTTTGCAGCAGCAACTGGATGCCCAATGCGATCAGTTGCCCGCCGATCAGCGTTACGTACTGAAAGCTGGAGTAAAACCCCCGCCTGTTGTGTGATGCCATTTCGCTGAGATAGGTAGCCGAGGTTCCATATTCGCCGCCAACGCTCAATCCCTGCAGCAAACGGGCCATGAACAATAAAACGGGAGCGGCCACCCCAATACTTTTGTAACCCGGTGTACAGGCTATGAGCAGTGACCCGAACGACATCAGCAGTATGGAGAGCGTCATCGCCTTTTTTCTTCCTGCTTTATCCGCGATGCTTCCGAACAGCCAGCCGCCGATAGGGCGCATCAGGAAACCCACTGCAAATATCCCGGCAGCATTTAATAATTGTGCGGTGCGGTCGGCGCTGGGAAAAAATACAGGAGAAAAATACAGGGCGAAAGCGGAATAAGCATACCAGTCGTACCATTCAACGAGGTTGCCTACGGAACCACCGATAATAGCTTTAACGCGTTTCTTTGTGTCTGGTATGTGTGTGGTCTGAATGGTTTCCCGGGGCATTGTTTCAAAAATAGAAATATCATGGCATAACCCAAAACAAAAGCGGGAGCACATCGCTTCCGCTTTGTATGTTTTGGATCGTTTGGGTGCATTTCAGATTTTCGGGGAGTGACCAAAAAGGTTACTAAATAAATAATTTATTCGGATAGGTGATGGAGACTAATAGTCGTTTATGCGATTCTCAACGCCTTCATTTACCTTTTTGGTCAGCCCCTAGGACTCACTACCGGTCGGTGTCTCACCATAGCCGTCAACTTAAGCCCGAAGGGCTTGAATTTGAATAGGCCCCAACAAAGTTGAGGGACAGCAATGCCGAAGTTTTGTTGAACCCCGTAGGGGTTCAATGTAAAATTGTCGCAAATATACCACCGGTTACACCGATGGCTATTCAAATTAAACCCCATTCGGGGTATTTAAGCGCCAGATTTCCTAAGTTGACGGCTATAGTGTCTCACCGACCGGAAAATTTGCATAGTGCGAAAATTTGAAATGCGCCCGATCGTTTCGTAAAAGACAAATTCCGAAGCCTTCCTTATTTCAGTTTGGCTACTTCTGCGTCGTAATATTCTTTTGTAAAGATCACGTCGGGTAAATTATGATACCAGTTTGATTCGTGCTCGATGGAGAGCATGCCACTGAAATTCTGCCTTTTCAGCTCGGCGAAAACAGCGGGAAAATCAATTACACCTTTGCTTACCACCGTATCCGCTGCTTTGGGATCGTCAAACTTTACAATGTCTTTTAAGTGACCGCCATATACATGGCCTTCCAGTTGTTTCAGGCATTCAACGGGGTTCAAGCCGTTGCGTGCCCAGTGACCGATGTCGGCGCAGGCTCCGATATTTTTATGTCCCTTAATAGCAGCCAGCACAGAATCAGGGGTGGCATACGCATTGGGTTTGGGGTGATCGTGAATGGCAAGCTTAATGTTATAAACACCGCCCAGGCTGTCTATGAAATCCCAGTGTTCTTTGGCCGGTTCGCAGGTGATATAGCTGAGCCCGAAATCTTTGGCAAGATCAAATGCTTTGACCCAGTCTTCCTGGCTTTTTGGAGAAATGACACCCATTGCTACAATGTTAATTCCTTTGGATTGCAGCAGTTGCTTCAGTTTGGAGCGAGTATCGGCAGACATGCCTATACCAAATTCGCCCGGCAGGTCACCGCCTAATTTCTGACCCCAGAATGCTTCGATGTGTTTGATGCCTGCACTGTCCACCTTATTCAGCGCATCGGTAAGCGGGAACATCCTGAACGTCCACATTTGTACACCCAGCTTAAAGCCGGCAGTGCTGCCTGTGCTGGCCAGGCTGTCTGTTTGAGGGGCAGCGTCTGCCTCTGAAGTACTGTTTGTGCTGCTGTTATTGCAGGAAAGAATGGCAAGCGAGCATATAGCCGCGAAAAGCCCGTTTCTGAATTTCATGCTTAATTTTTAAAATGAAATATTATAAAATATAAGAGGTAAAAATATTAATTATTTGAAAATAAAGAATGAATTTACTTCCGGTGAAAAAAGTTCCGGTTTTTGCAGCTGCCTGGCAAAGGACTGCACCTACAGCACAGCAGTTGGAATTGTTCCAGGCCGCCCCGGAAAACCTATAAGGTTTGCCGGGCAGCAATGCGGCGTTGCAAACCTTATAGGGTTATTTACTGTTATTTTTAACCATCATAACAGCCTTTGCGCTAATTTTGCAGGCAATTTTTAATAAACGATTTGATGTTCTCATTTCAGCCAATACGCTTATCTTATTATGGGGTTTTCATATACCGTATTTTCATTGTACTGGTGTTGTACATGCTTTGCCGGTTTCTTTTCTATTTTTTAAATACGAATCTCCTTCACAATATTACCCGTGATGAGTGGGTCCATATATTGAGAGGAGGGTTGGTGTTTGATATTGCGGCCATGTTCTACATGAACAGTCTCTTCATCGTCCTTACGTTGCTGCCCTTTCGTTTTATCCGGAACAGCGGATACCAGAAGGCGGTTAAATATGTTTTCTTCTTTTCCAATGGCATTGCGTTGTTATTGAACTGCATCGATTTTATTTATTACAGGTTTACATTGCGCCGCACTACCTTAAGTGTGATCAGTGAATTTTCAAACGAAACCAATAAAACCAGGCTTGCAGGGCTTTTTTTCATAGATTACTGGTATGTAGTGCTCATATTTATAGCCCTGGTGCTGTTGATGGTGCGGATGTATAAAAGGGTATACATCCGGCCGGCAGCGGTTGGTGAAAAAAAGGGCTGGTTCTATATAAAAGCGGTGCTGATATTGGCGCTCGCTGTTTTTCTTGCCATTGGGGGTATCCGGGGCGATTACAAGCACAGCACCCGGCCCATCACTATCAGCAATGCCGGTGAATATGTAAACAGGCCCGAGCAGATGTACCTGGTGCTTAATACGCCCTTTTGCTTAATACGTACCTGGGGCGTTCGCAAACTGCAGGAGCTGCATTATTTTTCTGACGAGGAAGCAGAAAGCATATATACGCCGGTGCACATACCGGTAGCAGACAGCCTGTCATTTAAAAAAGAGAATGTTGTTATTATTTTGCTGGAAAGCTTCAGCAAAGAGGCGGTGGGGGCTTATAACAAAGACCTGGATGGGGGACGCTATACCGGGTATACTCCTTTTCTTGATTCTTTGATAGGGGTGAGTAAAATATACTGGAATTCTTTTGCCAATGGCCGTAAATCAATTGACGCGTTGCCTTCTGTATTGGCCGGTATTCCCGGCGGACAGGATCCGTTCATACTGACGCCTTACTCATCAGACAGCCTGCGCAGCCTGCCCCGGCTATTGAAAGAAGAAGGATATCATACTTCTTTTTTTCATGGAGCGCCCAATGGATCGATGGGGTTTAAGGCACTTATTCGTATGTTGGGAATTGAAAACTATTATGGAAAAGACGAATACAACAATGATGAGGATTTTGACGGCATATGGGGCATTTGGGATGAACCGTTCCTGCAATATTTTTCCAGCACGCTCAGCAGCTTTAAACAACCTTTTTTCAGCACTTTTTTTTCGGTTTCATCGCATCATCCTTTTAAAGTGCCGGAACAGTATACCGGGCAATTTAAAAAAGGCCCCATCCCGGTGCTGGAATGCATTGGTTATACAGATATGGCCTTGCGTAAATTTTTTGAATCGGCCGCTAAAACCAACTGGTTCAGGAATACGCTTTTTGTGATCTCCGCCGATCATTCTACCGAAGCGTTCAATCGTGAATACCAGAATGCCCGGGGCGATGTGGCTATTCCCATTGTATTGTACCACCCGGGCGACAGCACCCTCAGGGGAGCAGATTCTTCCGGCGTCATTCAGCAGATAGACCTTATGCCGGGCATCCTTTCCTACCTTCATTACCAGAAGCCTTATCTCGCCTTCGGGGAACCCTTTACAGGAAATAAAAGGCTTAATTTCGCGGTTACGCCGGGTAATGATTACCGGTGGATTGAGAACGAGTATCTGTTGTTTTTTGATGGCAAGCAAAGTAAAGCGCTGTTCAATTACAGGACCGACCGTTTTTTAGAGCATAACCTGCTGGAGGAGAAAAAGGATACAGCTTTACAGATGGAAAGACACCTGAAAGCTTTTTTGCAGCAATACAATAACCGGTTGATAAAAAACAATCTTGTAGTAAAATAGCCTGTGGAACATCCTGCCTGATTTTCTACTTCCGTCAATGGTATAAAAGTCATGAACATCTGTTATCTTCGCTCAACTTTTCAAGATGACAGTTCTCATTCGCAAAGCCTTTATCGTTCATCCGGGTTCTCCTTTCAACGGACAGGTAAAAGACATCCTGGTAAAAGACGGCGTGATCAGTAGTATTCATGACAGCATTACTGAAAAAGCAGATACGGTTATTGAACAGGAAGGACTATACGTGTCGGCAGGCTGGGTAGATGTATTTGCCCATTTTTGCGACCCCGGTTTTGAGTTTAAAGAAACATTACAAACCGGCGCGGCGGCCGCGGCGGCAGGTGGGTATACGCATGTGCTGGTACTTCCCAACACCCAGCCGGTTGTGCACAGCAAAACCCAGGTCGAATACATCAGGGAAAAAAGCCGTTTGCTCCCGGTAAACATCCATCCTATAGGCGCTGCCACAAAGAATGCCGAAGGGAAGGAGCTTGCCGAAATGTACGACATGTATACCAGCGGCGCTGTGGCTTTTGGGGATGGAAAAGCGCCGGTACAATCATCGGGTGTAATGTTAAAGGCGCTGCAATATGTAAAAGCGTTTGATGGCATTGTTATACAAATGCCCGACGATAAAAGCATCGGAACCTATGGTTTGATGAATGAAGGGATCGTTTCTACCCGGTTGGGACTGCCCGGCAAGCCGGCGATTGCAGAAGAAATGATGATAGTAAGAGACATCGAGTTAACCGGGTATGCCGGATCAAAGCTGCATTTTACCGGCGTCAGTTCCGGGAAGTCTTTGCAGTACATTCAGGCTGCCAAACAAAAAGGACTCCAGGTAACCTGCTCTGTTACTCCTTATCATCTTTATTTCAGTGATGAAGACCTGATGCAATATGATACCAACCTGAAAGTAAATCCTCCTATACGTACAACTGAAAACAGGCAGGACTTGCTGAAGGCCGTAGAGAACGGGTGGGTAGATTGCATCGCTTCGCATCATTTTCCGCAGGAATGGGATAGCAAAACCTGCGAGTTTGAGCATGCAGGTTTTGGAATGACGGGGCTTGAAACCGCTTTTGGCGTGGCAGGAATAATAGGAATACCAACGGAAAAATGGGTGGAACTCGTCAGCGTCAACCCGCGAAGGATATTCAATTTGCCCGAGGTGCAGGTAGAAGAAGGCAAACCTGCTGACCTTACCCTTTTTAACCCGGCAATAACCTATCAATTCAATGAGCGGCATATTCAATCAAAATCCCGCAACACACCGTTTCTAAACAGGGAATTAAAAGGTAAAGTAATTGGGATTATTAATGGAGAGAAGGTATTTTTGAATAAATAACATGCAGCAATATGGAAAAAAAACCGCTGTCTCATATAACGATTGGAGGAATCATCGGAGGGATTATTATCGTTTACTCCATGATCCTGAATTTCATGGAGCTTACTGCCAATAAGCCCCTGGGTTATTTAATGTATGCGATTATTCTTGCGGGAATAATAATAGCTGTTAATATGTATGGAAAATCTGTTGATCATACAGCAAGTTTTGGAAAGCTTTTTGTATTTGGTTTTAAAACTACTGCTGTAGTTACAATATTGGTCATTGCATTTCAGGTTGTTTTTTTCCTGATTTTCCCGGAGTATAAGGAAAAATTCTTTGAAATTGCCCACGAGCAAATGCTGAAGGAGGGCAAAGCGAATGAAGAACAAATAGAAATGGGTATTCAAATGGTGCGAAAGCTCTTTTGGGTATTTATTATTGGGGGAACTCTTTTTGGTTTTGTTATGTTTGGGGCCATATCGTCGATCATAGGTGCCGCTGTTACGAAAAAGATACCTCCTCAATCTCCTTTTCAACAACCACCTTTACAATAAATGAATATCAGCATTGTAGTGCCTTTATTTAACGAAGAAGAGTCTTTGCCGGAGTTGTGCGCATGGATTAAAAAGGTGGCGGAGACCCACGGGTTTTCGTATGAAATTATATTGGTAGACGATGGGAGTACAGACAGCTCATGGCAGGTAATTGAGGAGCTTCAAATGCAATATGGGTATGTAAGGGGAATTAAATTTCAGCGCAACTATGGCAAAAGCGCGGCATTGAATGAAGGTTTTAAAGCAGCACAGGGTGAAGTGGTGATTACAATGGATGCCGATTTACAGGATAGCCCTGACGAAATACCTGAGCTGTATAAAATGATTGTAACAGATGGCTATGACCTGGTAAGCGGCTGGAAGAAAAAAAGATACGATTCCACGCTTTCAAAAAATATTCCATCTAAATTTTTTAATGCCGTAACCCGCTCTATGTCCGGCATACAATTGCATGATTTTAACTGCGGGTTAAAATCGTATAAAAAGAAGGTAATTAAAAGTATAGAAATATACGGCGAAATGCACAGGTATATTCCTGTACTGGCCAAGTGGGCCGGGTTTAGAAAAATTGGCGAAAAGGTAGTAGAACATCGTCCCCGTAAATATGGAGTGACCAAATTTGGATGGGAACGTTTTATCAATGGCTTCCTGGATCTTGCTTCCATCATGTTTGTGAGCAGGTTTGGAAAAAAACCCATGCATTTTTTCGGGCTTTGGGGAACCTTTGCTTTTATTATTGGCATTGCTGTAAGTATTTACCTGGTCATCAGCAAATTTGTAAACCCGGAATATGCGCTCACCAATCGTCCCGGTTTTTTTCTGGCGCTTACTATGATAACATTAGGTTCCCAATTTTTCCTCGCAGGTTTTGTGGGTGAATTAATTGCACGCAATTCCCCGGAAAGGAACAACTATCTTATTGAAAAAAAGATAGGTTTGTAGTTTTACCATAATTTTTTTGTAAAACCTCTTACCCGTCAGCTTTGAATAATACCGGCAATAAAAAAATTGTGATCATCGGTCCCGCGCATCCGCTGCGCGGGGGGCTTGCTTCGTATGACGAACGGCTGGCAAGGCAGTTCCAGCAGATGGGGTGGGATACGCATATCTATACTTTTTCTCTTCAGTATCCTGGTTTTCTATTCCCGGGCACCACGCAATATTCTTCCGAGCCTGCTCCGGCCGACCTTACTATTCATGTAAGGATCAATTCGGTGAACCCGCTCAACTGGCTGTCGATAGGCAACGAATTGAAAAGAATGCGACCGGCTGTTATTGTAGTGCGGTACTGGCTGCCCTTTATGGGCGCCTGCCTGGGTACTATATTAAGAAGAGCCAGGAAAAATAAAATAACACGGGTGGTATGCATTGCCGATAATATTTTTCCGCACGAAAAACGACCGGGCGACAACCTGCTTACCCGGTATTTTTTAAAAAGTGTAGACGCGTTTATCACCATGAGCGAAAAGGTGCTGGCTGATTTGAAGACGATAGAAAAGTCAAAGCCATCCAGGTTTGTACCACACCCTTTATATGATAGTTTTGGAGAAAAAGTTTCGCAGGAAACCGCGAGAGAAAAATTAGGGTTGGCTGAGTACGGCAGGATCGTTTTGTTTTTCGGATTTATACGTAAATACAAAGGGCTTGATATGTTGCTGGATGCCATGAAAATGGTAAAAGACCTGCAGCAACAGAAGGGTACAGAACCTGTTTACCTGGTCGTGGCAGGAGAGTTTTATGAAGATGCCCGTCCTTACCTTGACCAGATCGCACAAAATAATATTTCGGATACAGTGATCCTTAAAACCGCGTTTGTGCCGGATAGTGAAGTGAAATATTATTTGTGCGCGGCAGATGTGGTAGTGCAGCCATACCGCAATGCTACTCAAAGCGGCGTTACGCCACTGGCATATCATTTTGAACGTCCAATGATTGTTACCAACGTAGGCGGACTTACCGCTATGGTACCGGATGGTATCGTGGGTTTGATAGCCGAAGCGGATAGTCGCTCGCTCGCGGAAAAAATAATGCAGTTTTTTGAAACGGGTGCCGATCATTTTGTGCCCGGCTTACAGGAGGAGAAGAAAAAATATACCTGGGATAAAATTGCCAATGCTATTATTGAATTAAGCAGTTGATGTGTTATGGATATGTATTCGGGTACATTCCAAATACTCCATATAGAAATTGCCGCAGATGCGCAGATTTAATCTGTGCATCTGCGGCTAAAAAATCCAGGGTATATCCCTTGTTTTGCGGGCTTGTGCCAGCGGGGCTAATTTGGAATGCACCCATGTCTTCAGGCAGGCTACAATACTCCCGAAATCCGCTTACCTTTGCGCATAATAAATTTTTCAACGAGCAGATGATCTACAGGAGTAAGGCGCCATTACGGATAGGCCTGGCAGGCGGGGGAACGGATGTAAGTCCCTATTGTGATTTGTATGGAGGCGCTATATTGAACGCTACAGTTTCATTGTATGCTTACGCGAATATTGAGCCCGTAAGCGACCCGGCAATAACATTGCATGCCGCTGACCGGAAAGAAACGCTTGCTTTTGAAAAAAGCAAAACCTTACCCCTGGATGGTAGGCTTGATCTGCTGAAGGGTGTATACAACAGGATACAGAAAGACTATGGGTTTCCGGATACTGGTTTTAAGCTGCATACTTTTGTAGACGCGCCGGCGGGATCCGGTTTGGGAACGTCTTCCACCCTGGTGGTTGCGGTTATCGGGGCTTTTGCCGAAATGTTAAAGCTTCCTTTGGGTGAATATGATATCGCGCAATACGCGTACGAAATTGAACGGAAAGACATTCAACTGGCGGGAGGAAGGCAGGATCAGTATGCCGCTACTTTTGGGGGCGTGAATTATATGGAGTTTTATGAAGAAGACAAGGTGATCGTAAATCCCTTGCGCATTAAACCGGAATATTTAAGCGAGCTGGAAAACAACCTGGTTTTATTTTTCACGGCTACCAGCAGGGAATCTGCCACGATCATTAAAGAACAACAAAAAAATGTGCATGAGAAAAAGGATAGTTCTATAGAAGCTATGCACCAGTTAAAAGAGCAAAGTCGCCGCATGAAAGAGGCGTTGTTGAAAGGCAGGTTGAATGAAATAGGTGAGATACTGGATTTCGGATTTCAGCAGAAGAGAAAAATGGCGGCGAATATTTCCAATAGTATAATTGAAGAGATTTATGAAAGCGCCAAAAAAGCAGGGGCTTCGGGTGGGAAAATATCCGGTGCAGGCGGCGGAGGGTTTATGATTTTTTATTGCCCCGGCAACAGCCGTTATAATGTAATAGAGGCTTTGCAAAAGCTGGGAGGGGAGGTAAAGCAATACAGCTTTACAAAATATGGATTGAGCACGTGGTCGGTGTAAGAGGATGCAGGATTCGAGATTTGAAATTTGAGATTAGGAAATTGAGGTTTCGAGTTTCAGGTTGCAGGTCACAAGTTCGGGTATGTGAATACATAAATCTTAAATTTCAAATCTCAAATAATTCATGTTAGCTAAAATAAAAGATATTGTCAGCGCTTCTATCGACGTAAAGCAACAGGTACTGGCAGATGAGGGCCTGTTGAAAACCATCGAAGCCGTTACACATATGATCACGCAGGCATTCAGGAATGGCAACAAAGTATTGTTTTGCGGAAATGGCGGCAGCGCTGCCGACGCTCAGCACCTGGCGGCGGAATTCAGCGGCAGATTTTATATTGACCGCGATGCATTGCCTGCGGAAGCCTTGCATGTAAATACATCCTATCTTACGGCTGTTGCCAATGATTATAGTTACGATGTGATCTATGCCCGTCTTATAAAAGGTACCGGCAACAAAGGCGATATACTGGTAGGATTGTCTACCTCGGGCAATTCAAAAAACATAGTGCTGGCATTTGAGCAGGCCAAAGCCAATGGAATGATTACAGTTGGTTTTACAGGCGCTACCGGCGGCAAAATGAAAGCTGTGAGCGATTACCTGGTAAACGTACCTTCTGCCGATACTCCCCGCATCCAGGAATCGCACATATTGCTTGGACATATCGTGTGCCAGTTGGTGGAAGAGCAGTATTTTACTTCCGGAAAATAGTATTTTCATTTTTAACATGCAGCAAAATATTACAGAAGCCATTATACTTGCAGGAGGGCTGGGAACACGCTTAAGAAGCGCGGTGCCGGATGTGCCCAAATGCATGGCGCCCGTCAATGGCCGGCCTTTTATTACATGGGTAATAGACCATTTGAAAGAGCAGGGCATTGAGCATTTTGTTTTTGCGCTGGGATATAAAAACGAAGCTTTCCTGGAGTTGCTTGACCGGTATTTTCCTGCCGGCAACTATCGTATTTCGGTTGAAGAAGAGCCTTTGGGCACAGGGGGAGCTGTACAGTTGGCCTGCTCAAAAATAAAAGGCAGCCAGGTAGTGGTGGCCAATGGAGATACGTTGTTCAGGGTAAATATGAAAGAAGTAGCCGCTTTTCATTTTTACAAAAAAGCGGCGTGCACACTGACATTGAAACCTATGAAAGATTTTAGCCGTTACGGAGCTGTGGAAACAGGTCCGGATGCTGCCATCAGCCATTTCAGGGAAAAGCAATATTTCCCCGAAGGGTTGATCAATGGTGGTGTATATGTGCTGGATAAGCACTTATTCCTGTCAAAAAAATTACCCTCACAGTTCTCTTTTGAAAAAGATTTTCTTGAAAAATTTTACACAGAGGGTAATATATATGGTATAGTGCAGGACGTTTATTTTATCGATATAGGCATCCCGGAAGATTATGCAAGAGCCGGGGAGGAGCTGATTGGGTGAGGGTATACTTAAAATTGTCAGGGCAGTGGCACCTGCAAAACATAGAAAATGCCCTGGTTTTTTTAGCCGCAGATGCACAGATTAAATCTGCGCATCTGCGGCAATTTCCGGAAAATCGTGGACGTAATCCTCAAAAAATATATCATTGTAATAATATGATTCCTTTCGAAAAAATTAACAAAAGCTGGACCTTGTTTTTAGACCGCGATGGTGTGGTGAATGTGGAGGTGGTTGGGGATTATATTACCCGTTGGGAAGACTTTCATTTTTATGAAGGTGTGCCGGAGGCATTAAAAATATTCAGCGGTAGGTTTGGGAGAATAATTATGGTTACCAACCAGCGCGGAGTAAGTAAAGGATTAATGACTGAACAGGATTTAAAAGATATTCACCTGAATATGCTGGGAAATATTGAGGCTCGTGGAGGCAGGATCGATAAGATTTATTATTGCATTGAAATGGAAGGCCCTAACCGCAAACCCAACCCCGGCATGGGATGGATGGCAAAGAAGGATTTTCCCGGTATTGAATTCAGCAAATCGGTGATGATAGGAAATACAATGGGCGACATGGAGTTTGGAAAAAATATAGGCGCCTACACTATTTTTATTGCTACCAACAGGCTGCCCCCCGAGCTACCCGATCGGTTTACTGATGCCGTCTATCCGTCTTTAGTGAGTGTGGCGAGAGAAATGAAAAGAAAAAATGAAAGTTGGAACAGGTAGATCATGCACTTTTTTTACAGGGGCTTTTAGCACAAAAAACTGTGCTCAAAGCCAAAGCTCCGAGACACAGTTCATCGTGAAATTTCCACTGTTCCTGGTTTTTCACAGACTGTCTTCGCCCCTTTGAATAAGATTAAAACATTACCTTATTAGTTTGGTAAATGATCCGGGTGATAATAGTAAATGCGATGAGCTTTCGTATTACACGAACGTTGCATTAACATGTGAATAATCCTGTTAAAAACTGTTTTCCGATTTAAGTCGCACCTGGGTCTTCATGTAAAGCCGTTGCGGGCAGCTATGAGACCCTGGCGCTAGAGATTAGCCGGGGTCTCACCCATCACACAATTGCCTTGCTGTGAAGACCCCCGGCGAGACTGTTACAAAAAAGCAAACATTTGTTTATTTTCGGGCATTCCATGTACTTTTATACCCGATACGGCGTCTTACAATTACAAAATATACCTGTTTGAAAAAAAATCTTCTTACGCCTGTAGTGCTATTGTTTTTGTATATCGCAGCTTTTTCCCAAAAGGCAGACAGCATCTACTTTAATTTATATACCGATAGCCTTAAAAAAGGCGCTTACAATTATATCAACGTGGAAGGCAGGATGGCGGATGGTAAGATCCGCCCGCTTGACAGCTCTCAGCTGATTTTCATTTCATCGTATGGAAAATTCTCAGGCAACAGCCTTTGGCTCCCCTTTGAAACGACCGAAGAGAAGATAAACATTACAGTTCGGCACAGGCAAAATCCGGCGCAGGTGATTCATCGTACCATATACATCAAGAAGAAAACAGACGACGGTAACCTGAAAACCGCGGACCAGGCGATGGAAGCGCCGGAAAGAAAAAACAGGAATCGGCGACAATGAAAAAAACAATATACATTGAATATTGCCCTCAATGCGGCTGGATGCTCCGTGCGGCCTATATGGCCCAGGAGATACTTACCACTTTTGCCGCAGATGTAAAAGGAGTGCTGCTGCTGCCCTCTGAAACAACCGGCCGTTATACGATAAGCATAGAGGATGCAATCCTATTCGACAGGAAAACAGAAGGGCGTTTCCCCGAAATAAAAGAGTTAAAGCAATTGATACGGGACATCGTCTGTCCCGGAAAGGACCTGGGGCATTCAGATAAAAGAAAGTAGCTAAGCGTTCCGGATCAGTTCACCACTTTATTAGCGCAACTGCTGCTTGCAAAGGCTTCGGGTTTGGCTTTAAATGCAAAGCCCATACCCAGTATGTAGCCCATCGCTTCCCTTAATGCTTCATTGCTCTTAAAGTGAGGGTTGGTGTTGATGTCGGCATGCACTTCCATGTCTACATCGTACTGGGTAAACAGATCGCAAAGCTCATACGCAATTTCAATGCTTTTGGCTACTTCCACCAGCATTCTTTCTTTGATGGAATACTGCTTCCTTGTTTTTTCGTTGTGGATGAACATAAATCCACCGTGACCTTCCCGAAGAAATACAATAACCGTGGCAAATTCTGTTTCCGGGCCTTTTACCTGCGAGTCGGTGCCAATGCAAACTTTCAGGTGAAAGCCTTTTTGGGTTTCGCGGATAATGGCTTGTTTTACTTCTTCCTTGATGGGTAATTGGATCCGTTCTCCGTTAAATTTTCTCCATAACATATAATAATGGGTTTTCCGAATTTACGGTTTTTTTGGAAAGTGCCCTATTCATCAAAATTATTTTATTGTCAGGAGGGTTAATATTGCCCCGTACTCAGCAGCACCAGCGTACAGGCATGTACAGGCGATATGCCGTTTTGCCCGGCAAGCTTTTCCAATTCCGGGTTTTCGGCGCCGGGGTTAAATATAATACGCCGCGGATGCAGGGATAGGATATAATCGTAGTATGCTTCCTGGTTATGGCGGTTAAGGTATAGCGTTACGGTGTCTATATTGTCGAAATATTTTTTTTCTGTTTCGATAGCCACGTCTTTTACGCGTGCTTTTTTCTTTCCGATGGCTTCCACAGGATGCCCCTTCGCCCGCAATTGATTCAATGCGAGATAGCTGTAGCGCGACGGATCATCGGAGGCACCCAGTATAAGCGTTTTCTTTTTAGCTGTATCCATATTGTAATGGGTTATAAAATTATGTCATCTCTTTCAAATGGCATTGTTAACCGGTCATTGGATGCGCTTACTGCTAAAAAACACTCGCAGCATTGCACAATTGCTGAAGCGTCAGGGCATTTTCGAAAGCGTTGCCGATGGTATTGTTGAAATATGCATATACTTCTTTGCCCGACCTTTGCCAGTTTACAATTTGCCTGGCAGTTTGCCGCAGCTCCTGCAGAGAGTAGCTGCCCTTATAATCTCCGTTTTTTCCATGAAAGCGCAGGTAAACAAATGATGCGTTCTCGTTTAATTGCTGCATGGCTGATGCAGGCATATCGTGCAGCACAACAGCAGCATGATAATGGTCGAGCATCTGGTAAATAGCTTTGATATACCAGCTTTTATCCCTGAATTCTACTGCTATTTTCCACTCCTGTCCTTTGTTGTCCGGCCGGGTGATCCTTTTTAAAATTTTTTCGACCTGTTTATGATAGGTTACTTTAATGCTTGCCGGAAATTGTATTAGCAAACAACCTTTCTTATTGCCAACTTCGTTTACCGCCCGCATAAAAAAATCGATGTCTGATGGTTGCCAGGCTGTAGCATGAGTAATACCACGCCAGAGCTTTATAGTAAATTCAAAATCATGTGGAACTTCTTCCGACCATTTTTGAAAGGTGACTGCCCGGGGTATTTTATAAAAAGGACTATTTAATTCAGCGGTATTAAAAAGAGAAGAAAAATAAGCAAGCCTGCTTGCAGTTTTGAACTCTTCCGGAAAAGTGCTTTTGGGTCCCGGCAAAACAACGTTGCTGGTCCCTATTCTGATCTGAGGGTTCATATAAGCAATCGTTGTCATTGTAAATGTTCATTTCCGGAAGCTTATAATGAACATGCAAATATGATGCCTCTGATTCCCTCATGAATGACCGGCTTTGTGTATTAGCCAAAACGAAATATACCTCCTGAGCCTGAAACCCATATATTCGTACAGACTGATAGCGCGTTGATTGCTTTTGGCCACATGCAAAAAAGGAACAATGCCAGCCGATTGATGGAGAAAGATCAGTTTTTGTATCAGTTGCTGCGCATATTGCCTGCCGGTAAAATCAGGATGTGTACAAATAGCACTCAATTCTGTAAAACCATTCAAACACATGCGTTCTCCTGCCATCGCTACCAGTTTTCCTGACTGCCTGATACCAAAATAATTTCCCATGCGCGGGGTGTCTGGCAGGTAATAACCTGGTTGTATGGCATGGATGAAGTTAAACATTTCAATTTTATCCCTTTCCGTTAACTGTTCTGCAATGTCTGTGGCAGGCGCAGCAGCAACCGGCTGCGGGCAAACCATCTGGGCGCAAACCAGCTCGCTTTTTAATTTCCAGCCTTCAATAAGCGGCGGCAGATCGCCGATGATAAAAAAACTTTCTCCCGCGCTTAACAGCGCATCCAGCATATTAGCCGAACCGGCATCGGGAGATTTCAGCCCTGCAAAAGAAACCACACCTGGAATATATCGCTTAGCCATATCGTTTCCCAGGGAGAGCGTACTATGAACAGAAGCAAGGGCGTGCCATGCAGGATTGTCAAGTTGTTGAACAGGTTCGTCCACAGGACTGGTTGCTTTGAGCATAATGCAAATTACAGACATTATTGTTTGCCGGTAACAACCATCATCAACATCAATAACATTTTTTTAACGTTGATGTAAGCATGATGGTAAAGTTTTAGATACGTTTATTAAGTCAACGCATTCCTCATATAAAACCATTTTTATGAAACTCATGAATGTAAGATCAATAGTATCTGCTGCATGTTTTGCTTTTTTAGTGATGTTTTCTGCAGCGGCAATAGCCCAGGATAAAAGCCCCGAAGAAAAAGCAAAAATGATATCCGATAAAATGAAAACTGAGCTTACGCTGTCTGATGAGCAATACCAGAAGATACAGGCAATTAATCTTGATTTTGTTACAAAAAAGTCGGAGATAAAAAAAGAAGGTGAAGATAAAGCCGCGTGGGAAGAAAAGATGAAACCTGTAAAAGAAGAATATGCCAGGGCGCTGAAAGACGTACTTACTCCCGAACAGTTTACCAAATATGAATCGATGAAGAAAGATATGAAAACTAAAGAAAAACATTAGCAGGTATATATACATCTAAAAAACCCGTATTGCACTGTGCAGTACGGGTTTTTTAATGCCTGAAATTCCAGTTGGTGATGCGTATTTTGTTTACCGTATACTCCCTTAGAAAGTTTGAAGAGACCGATGCAATACTTCTCCGTATCCCGAAATTTATTAGGTCATCCCATCAACTTTTGTAACTTTAGCCAATCGGCCTGTACAAACATGTTGGCATGATCAGAACGTTTGCAGATTATTAAACATACATGCGAAATGAATAGTATTACCCGGCGTAAATTCTTACAACAAGCTTCTGTTACCGGTTTGGGGCTCGCTTCCGTTGGAACATTCAGCGGCTTTAACAAAGTGGCTCCGGCAATGAAGTTCGGGCTGGTTACCTATCAATGGGGAAGGGACTGGGATTTGCCTGTATTGCTTGCCAATTGTGAAAAAACGGGATTTACAGGCGTGGAATTGCGTACACAGCATGCGCATAAGGTTGAGATTGATCTTTCGGCTGCCCGGCGCGCCGAAGTAAAAAAGATGTTTGCAGGCAGCGGGGTTACCTGTATCGGATACGGCTCTAACTTTGAATACCACAGCCCCGATCCCGCAGTGGTGAAAAAAAATATAGAGGATACAAAGTTGTATCTTCAGTTGTGTAAGGATATTGGCGCTACCGGTATCAAGGTTAAGCCCAATGATCTTCCTGCTGATGTGCCTAAGGAAAAAACGATCGCACAGATTGCAGCTTCTTTTAACGAGGTAGGGAAATTTGCCGCGAACTTGGGACAGTTGGTGAGGGTTGAAGTACATGGCAGGCATACGCAGGAGCTGCCGAATATGAAAGCCATATTTGACCAGGTAACAGAACCGAATGTAAAAATCTGCTGGAATTGCAATCCTGAAGATCTGCTGCCACCGGGACTGGAAAAGAATTTTGATTCGGTAAAAAAATGGTTTGGAGATACCGTGCACGTGCGTGAACTGAATTCAACCGATTATCCCTATCAGCAACTGATGAATCTTTTTACAGCTATCAGTTACAAAGGCTGGATCTTACTGGAGGCCAGGACTGAACCTGCCGACAGGGTGGCTGCAATGAAGGAGCAGTTAACAATATTTAACCAGATGGTTTCGAATGCAAAAAGAAAATAACATTTATTTGCCTGGAAAAGTAACAACGATTTGCTCATTTAAACATATACAAAAATCATGGAGGAATTAAATAACCCTGGTAATTCGCGAAGGGATTTCATTAAAAAAACCGCTATGGCAGGAGCCGGACTAACCATTGGAGGAATGGGCTTTACTGCTAAATCGTATGCTTCTATTCCCGGCGCCAACGACCGGCTCACGATGGCCGTTATCGGTATTCACGGTCAGGGACAAACGCACATAGACAGTTGGTGCGGGCTTAAAAACAGTAAAAATGTACGGCTTAAAACACTCTGTGATGCAGATGAGCAATGGTTTGCATCTCGTGCAAAAACAGTAGCCGATAAAACCGGCGAGAAACCTGTTACGGAATGGGATATGCGCAAAGTGTTCGATGACAAGGAAATCGATGCTGTATCGTTTGCAACGCCTAACCACTGGCATGCGCTCGGTACCATTTGGGCCTGCCAGGCAGGAAAACATGTATATGTAGAGAAACCCGCCTCACATGATGTATGGGAAGGGCGCAAAATGATAGAAGCGGCGCGCAAATACAATCGTCGTGTACAGGTTGGTTTTCAAAATCGCTCTTTTGCCAATGTAATAGAAGCCATTAAATTTTTGCACGACGGAGGAATCGGAGATGTATATATGGCGAGGGGACTTTGTATTAAGCCCCGCGACCCTTTTGGTATAGCCAAAGACAGCGCTCCTCCGGCCACCTTGCATTACGATCGCTGGCTGGGACCTGTAACCTACAGGCCCTACAATGAAAAGAAGGGGCATTACAACTGGCACTGGTTCTGGGATACCGGCAACGGCGATACCGGCAACCAGGGCCCGCACCAGTTTGATATAGCCCGCTGGGGGTTGAACAAAAACGAACATCCTGTTTCTGTGTATTCTACCGGGGGAGTGTACGGTTTTAACCCCAAAGAATGTGCGCAGGAAACCCCCACGCTGCAGTCTTCTTTGTTTAAATACCAGGACGGTAAAATGCTGGAATTTGAAACAAGAGGAGGTTACTCCAATGCCGAATCTTCTCTTGATACCAGGATAGGAAATATTTTCTTTGGTACCGAAGGGTATCTTGAGCTGGATGGACAGACCTGGAAGGCTTTTCGTAAAAGAGAAAAAGAACCGTTTGCCGGCTCAAAGGCAGCGGCTCCCAAGCCTGTAGATCCGCGCACCCCTCCGGGAGGAACCGAGCATTACGCTAATTTTATAGATGCTGTACGCGCCGGCAGCGACGATGCATTGAATTGCGATATCAATACAGGATTTTACTCTTCAACATTGCCATTGCTTGCCAATATTTCGTACAGGCTTAACCGCGAATTGAAATTCATGGGTGGCGACAGGGACAGGGAAAAATTCGTGAACGATACCGAAGCAGACGCTATGCTCACCCGTGAGTACCGTCCGCCCTATATTGTACCCGACCAGGTATAGGCAATAAGCGGGTGCATTCCAAATTGGTCTCGCTGGCGCGCCCGCAAAAACACAGAATATACCCTTTTTTGGCCGCAGATCCACAGATTTAATCTGCGCGTCTGCGGCATTTTCTATATAGGGGTATATATAATTTGTTTAAAGGGAGATCAACCAGCATACATTGTATCTGTTTCAACCGGTAAAGGATCTGCGTTTTAATGAACAACAAAATATTTAAGATCGGGCTTGCAGGAATCATCCTGGGTGCGATAGGTTTTATATCCTGTAAAGACAGAAATGTTGCGGAAAACGATTACAGCAGCGATGAAATAATAGCGCGGGCTCCCGTGCTGTCTCCCGAAACGTCTATAAAGCATATGCACGCAGAAGAAGGTTTTGAGGTTAAGCCTGTATGTGCTGAACCCCTGATCAGTTCGCCGGTAGCAATGACTTTTGATGAGAAAGGACGCATATGGGCCGTAGAAATGATCGGCTATATGCCCGATACGTTGGGTACGGGTGAAGAGGTTGCGAATGGAAAAATTGTAATTCTCGAGGATAAAGACAAAGATGGCGTTTACGACACCAGGAAGGTATTTATGGATTCGCTGGTGCTGCCACGCGCCATTTGTTTAATTGACGGTGGTGTGCTGGTGGCAGAGCCGCCTCGGCTTTTGTACGTGAAGATTGATCATGACAGCGCCGGGAAGAAAACAATAGTGGATACAGCTTATGCAGAGGGTGGCAATGTAGAGCATCAGCCAAATGGATTGTTGCGGGCGATGGACAACTGGATATACAATGCCAAATCCTCCAAACGCTACAGGAAAAAAGGAGATCAATGGCTGATAGAAAAAACACATTTCAGGGGGCAGTGGGGCATATCGCAGGATGACTTCGGAAGATTGTTCTACAACAACAATTCACAAAACCTGATCGGCGATTATTTTCTGCCGGGTTTTGGGAGTGCCAATAAGAACCAGAAAAAAGTATCGGGCTTTGATACAGATATTGTGAAAGACAACCGTGTGTATCCTGCCCGCCCAACGCCGGGTGTAAACAGGGGGTATATGAAAGACATCCTGGACGATAGACTGCGACTGGTGAATTTTACAGCCGCTTCCGGCCCGGTTATTTACAGGGGCGATTTATTTAAGAAAGATTATTACCAGAATGCATTTGTGCCCGAACCGTCGGCTAATCTTATCAAAAGAAATATACTTACTCAGGATGGATATGCGATCACGGGCCGCCAGGCTTATAGCGGAAAAGAGTTCCTGACCAGCGTTGATGAACGGTTCCGCCCGGTAAGTTTATATAACGGGCCCGACGGCGCTTTATACATTGTAGATATGTACAGGGGCATCATTCAGCACAAAACCTATCTTACGCCTTATCTTAAAAATGAAATCAGCAAAAGGTCGCTTACCTCACCGCTGAACTGCGGCCGCATTTATAAGGTGGCTCCCGCAGGCAGCAGTTCAGCGAATATAGCACTTCCAAACCACCCGGACTCGCTTGTAGCCCTGCTTTCATCGCCTAACGGCTGGGTGCGCGACAAGGCACAGCAGATGCTGGTAGACGGAAAGCCGGAGGCGGCTATTCCATTGCTGAAAAAAAATATTGAATCATCTGCATCACCTGTCCTGATCATCCACTCATTGTGGACACTTGAAGGATTGAACGCATTGGATAAGGAAGAGGTAATGTCCTTACTCGGGCATCCGGATGGCGCTGTGCGGTCGCATGCCGTTGCTGTACTGTTGTCTGTAATGGATAAAAATAACTATAAAGAGTATGCGCCTGTATTAAAGCAGATGATACAACAAAAAGACAGCATAGTGGCGCCCTATATAGGATTTCTTGCAAAAAAAGCGGGATCAATCGACCCGAAAGATGCCAGGGAGTGGCTGCTTGCGCTGGCGGTTACATTTCCCGGAAACGCATTTGTGGCCGATGCGATTATCAGTAACCTGGAGAATGAGGAAACTCTTTTTTACCGGAAAATTGTAAAAGCAATCCCCGATACCAACCTGGCTATCCACAAGCGTTTTCAAAAGGTGATCAGCGACATTAAAAATAACCAGTTGGCGGCCAACAGTAAACAATTAAAGGAACAATATCCAAAAGGAGTACAGTTGTTTCAAACGATTTGTCAAACCTGTCATGGAGCAGATGGTAACGGCATCGCTTCGTTAGCGCCTCCTCTCAATAACTCTGACTGGGTTACAGGAAATAAAAACAAATTAATAGCCATTGCATTATACGGGCTTTCAGGACCTGTTAAAGTGCAGAACAAATTATATAAAGCGCCCGAGATCAACGGGGATATGCCCGGGATTGCTTCTAACAAAGAGATCGGTGATGAAGAGATTGCGCAGGTATTAAGCTATATCCGGAAAAGCTGGAACAACAATGCCGGAGCCATTACAAAAGAGGAAGTTACCGGTGTCCGGCAGAGGTTTAAAAGCCGCCAGAATGCATTCAGCATGGAAGAGCTGAATGACTGGTAAGCGTGGTTCAATTGCGGAGAAAAAAATGCAGGCTGTTTTTCCTATATCACTTTAAACGCAACCGGTGGCGCCATTAATTTAGCTCCGTTTTTCAGTTTCACGATCACGAAGAAGGGTTCGGCTATCGTCTGTATCCAAGCTCAGCGCCGCCACTTACCGGCATTGTACATCCTGTAATAAAACGTGCCCTATCGGATAATAAGAACACACATGCGTCTGCTATTACATCGCCCTCAGGACAATATCCAAGGGGATGAATGGAACTTATATAGGCTTCAGCTGATTGGCTGTCTTCCTGATCTTCAACCCAGGATTGAACGGCAGGGGTTTTTACCCATGCCGGGCAAACTGCGTTTACCCGTATCCGGTATTTTGCATAGTCCAGTGCCATGGATTTGGTAAGTGCGCTGATCCCTCCTTTTGTGGCAGTATATGCCGCGTGCATTTCCTGGCCGATATGTCCTACCAGGCTGCTCGTATTTAAAATGCTTCCCCCGGTTCTGCGGAGCGCTTCGAGTCCATATTTTGTTGTTAAATAAATACTTTTAAGATTGACATCCATAAGCCTGTGCCATTCTTCGGTAGTGGTTTCATGCAGCATAGCCGAAGGAGTAACGATGCCTGCATTGTTATGGATGGCATCCAGCTTCCCGAAGCTGTCAAGTGTTTTTTGTATTGCATTTTGTGCATCTGTTTCTGAGGATACATCACAATACAGGGGAATATAGCGGCGGTTATCCAGTTCTTCCGCCAGCCTGTCCAGTTCTTTCTCGTTGTTGCTTGCTATGGCAAGTATTGCTCCTTCTTTTGTGTAAGCTTTTGCACATTCCAGTCCAATCCCACTTGACCCGCCTGTGAGAAATAATACTTTATCTTTAAGCAACATTATACATTTATTTATGAAACAAAGTACTTTTATTGACCGTCTGAAAACAATGGAGTATCAGTGTACTTTAATGGATAATCCTATTATTATATGATCGCTGAAAAAAGATACAAAGGACTAGCTATAAGAAAACGGGACGGCTTTACCGGGGAGAAGCAAATTATATTGCCTGAAAAATTATTGAGAGAGCGTATACAAAATGATCCTTTGCTTAGTAACCTTTACATCACCCTGATTGGCTATTTTCCCAAGGCTTCTTATCATTACAGAGAGCGTAGGTGGGGATGTAATGACAATATTCTCTTTTACTGCATTGATGGTAAAGGATGGTACGAGAACAAGTCGGGGTATTGCGAAATAAAAGCCAATGAATTTGTTATTTTGCCTGCTACGGATAAGTACTTGCGTTATGGGGCGCATGCCGATGATCCATGGTCCCTGTACTGGGTTCATTTTTGTGGTACACAAATTCCACATTTCAACCGCATATATGAGTTGGAGCAGTTTTTAACCCCTACAGTTTTACGTCCCGATGAAAGGAGGATCAGCTTGTGGGAAGAGATGTACAATACCCTTGAAATGGGTTACAGCCTTGACAACCTGAGTTACGCTAATTTTTGCCTTTATCATTTCGTCGCTTCTTTTATATTTCGCAATCATAATTTTTCCAGCTTCCAGAAAAAAGATGATAATATCATTACGCAGGCGATATTGTATATGCGTGAAAACCTCGGGCAGCGATTATGGATAGATGATATTGCAGGAAAGTTTTCTTATTCCGCCTCTCATTTTTCAAGCTTATTCAGGAAACAAACAGGCTTTGCTCCCCTGGATTACTTTATTCATTTAAAAATGCAAAAGGCCTGTCAGTTACTCGACCTTACTGAAATGAAGGTAAAAGATATTGCTGTTTTTGTAGGGTATGAGGATCCTTATTTTTTTAACCGCATCTTTAATAAAATCATTGGAACTTCCCCATCTGAATACCGAAAGACGAACAAAGGCTAAAGAACAAAATTAAAAATCGTACGATTATCCATTGCTGATGGGCAATACTCCATTGTTTTACACCTGTTATTGGAGAACTTTGCAATAAAGTTTCTGTATGAGCGATTCCCGTGGCCTGGTATTAGAATTAATAAAAGCCGCGCTCTCAAATAAAAATGACATAGAGCCGGAAATCAATTACACTGGTACTACCGGTGATTTCTTTATCCGGGAACCGGGCTCAAATGTCGAATTGTTCGAACGGTCTTTTACCCGGCTGCAGGGAGTTTTTTTTAGTTGTAGCCATATAAATGATATCGCAGGTCTTTTAACACAATTTCCGCCATCCTTACTGCACGGTCAATGGTGTTGCACAGTTCCGGAGCTTATCCCGGTCCTTCAGCAGGCAGGCATTTCGCTGGTAAACGATGTGTTGCAGGCTGAGGTAGCCTTAACCGATTGTGAATGCCTGGTTGCAAGAACAGGCTCTGTTGTACTGAGTGCTGGGCAATCATCAGGCCGGGCGTTGCCTGTATACGCCCCGGTTCATATAGTGATAGCCAATGTTGGTCAATTGCTATACGATACCGGAAATGCTATTTCTTTTTTACAGGGAAAATATGAAGACAACCTGCCATCCTCATTACACTTCATCGCTGGCCCCAGCCGTACAGGCGATATAGAAAAAACTTTGGTAATGGGCGTACACGGACCTAAAGACGTGTTTGTATTGCTGATAAAAGAATGAATGAATAAATGAGTAAAAAAATACGATAATAGAATAATCCAGTAAGATAAGCATATATTCTATTGGTTACCGGGTTTCAATTGTAGAATTTTACTTCATAGCCACGGCAGGAATATTTCTTTACATGTAATGAATTTTAAAGCGGTTGCCTTCAGGGAACTATAGCAACCGGATTTCATGCTACACCATCAATGAACTGAATTTACCGACTATTGATAGCCGTATTACGAAGTTCTGTGCCTTTACGAGGCATGGATGGAAAATTTTTTCACTAAAAATTTAACTGTATATGGAGAATTTATTTCTTAATCAAAAATTGACAGGTCCTTTTCCACATTCCTGTCTTCGGTTTGCCGACTGTTGTTTTACCCGTATACTGAGAGGGCTTGCTATATCATTTACTTTTATTGCTTTGCCTACATTATTGTTATTACCAGCTTTTACAAATGGCAATGACGCTACAGGTAAATATATTTTACAACAAATGCAATCCAATCTTTCTATAACAGGCAAAGTAACCAATGAAGGAGGCCTGCCTTTGGAAGGTGTTACGGTGCAGGTTAAGGGGCAAACTACTTATACTACTACAGATGCAACCGGGTCATTTAGTATAAATGTTCCCGGTAGCAGTGCGGTGCTGGTGTTTAGCTACATAGGGATGCAAACTTTGGAACGGCAGGTACCGGCTTCAGGCATTATGATTGTTGAGCTTAAACAGGAGCAGGGTACTTTGTCTGATGTGGTGGTGGTAGGTTATGGAACACAGAAAAAAATCAACCTTACAGGCTCAGTAGCTACGGTAGGAGGAAGTACACTCGTGGAACGGCCGGCTACCAACGCCGCGAATCTTTTACAGGGAAGGGTTACCGGATTGCAGGTGATTCAACCTACTGCTTCTCCGGGGCGCGACGACCCGCAATTCCAGATAAGAGGATTGGGCTCGTTTGGCGCATCATCCAATCCGCTTGTGTTGGTAGATGGCTTGATAGGATCGATCACTAACCTGAATCCAAATGATATTGAAAGTGTGTCCGTATTAAAAGACGCCGCTTCGGCTGCCATCTATGGTTCCCGTGCTGCTAACGGAGTGATACTGGTGACCACCAAACGCGGCAGACAAGGTGCTCCGCTGCTGGAATATCGTGTGGATATCGGTTCACATACTGCTACGAGGTTACCAGACTTTATATACAATTCTGTAGAATATATGACAATGTACAATGCGGCGAAAGAAAGGGTGGGTTTACCGCCCCTGTACACGCAGGAGCAGATTGATGCATACAAAAATCCTTCTGATCCTGTTCAGTATCCTAATTTCAACTGGACAGATCACTATTTCAATCCTGCTACGGTTATTAATCACAACCTGCGGTTTTCAGGAGGTAACGAGCGCACCAACTACAGCATATCTCTCGGATATCTCGACCAGGACGGTGTATTGCCAGTATTTAACTATAAAAGATACAATGCCATTATCAACATAAATTCCCAGGTAAACAAAAGGGTGAAAGTGGGTACTGTGATCAATATGGTGAAAAAAAGAATTGCAGAGCCCAGGAATGTGAACAGTGATGTTGTTCTGCTGGTATACCAGGGCTCACCTAATTTTATGCCTTTTCTTCCCGATGGCAGCGGACGTATAGCGCGTTATGCATATGCAAACGAAGGACATAACAGAAATCCCGAAACAGATTTACATCCTGGCAATTATCAGCACACCAATTTGCATGGCATAAATGCACAGGGCTACATAGATGTACAACTGCTGAAGGGATTGGTTTGGCAGGTAAAAGGAGGATTTAACTATAATGGAGAAACATATAAGAGCCATCAGCAGGTAGTAAACCAATATGCTTATCTCAAGCCGGAGGGCGCTACGGATTATCCTTATATTGACGATGGCGGAAAAAGTGGTGGTGTAACCGACCGTTATTCTCAAAATGTACTTCCTTCTGTATTTTCCACGCTTAACTACGAAACTGTTTTAGGAAAATCCCACAACCTGAAAGTGCTGGCAGGTTACGAGCAGCAGTCATTCAAAACTCAATTTTTGCAGGGAGGACGGCTTACTTTCCCTACACCTTCTTTGGCAGAGATCAATGCGGGGTCTCCTACAGGCCAGAGTCTTTCCGGCACATCTACTGAGTGGGCATTGCGGTCTTATTTTGGAAGAATTAACTACGACTTCAATGGTAAATATTTACTGGAAGGCAATTTACGCTACGATGGAAGTTCCCGGATTGCCGGTAATAACCGGTGGGGTGCATTCCCTTCGGTTTCAGCCGGATGGAGGATCTCAAGAGAATCATTTGTTCAGGATAACGTGAAGTGGCTGGATGATCTGAAGATCCGTGCTTCCTGGGGTACACTCGGTAACCAGGAGATCGGGTTGTATCCTTACCAGGATATCCTCACGCTTTCCGAATATCCGTATGGCTCGGCTTTGCAGGCAGCAACTGTTGTAACACGCTTAACAGACAAGAATATTAAATGGGAATCTACAAGGGTGGTTAATATAGGAATGGACCTGGAAGTAGCAAGGGGCTTGTTTGGGCTCACCCTTGATTGGTTTAAGAAAAATACATTTGACATTCTTACTTCTCAGCCTGTTCCCGGAAGTCTTGGATTAAGTGGCCCGGTTACTAATGACGGGAAGCTGCAAAATATAGGTTGGGAAGTCCAGCTCCGGCACAACAACCAGGTCGGTGATTTCAATTATGGCGCTTATGTTTTGTTCAGCACATTTAAAAATAAGCTGCTGAAAATAAGAGTACCCACTAAAGGAGTGAATGAAGTAGGGTTACCTTATGGATCTTATTATATGTATGAGTGGATCGGAATTTTTCAAAACCAGGATGATATCGATAAGTCACCTGAGCAACCATTTTTCCCTCCCCGTCCCGGAGATTTGAAGATTAAAGATCAGAATGGCGATGGTGTGGTGAATGCTGACGATCGGAAGACCATCAAAGGAATTTTTCCTGACTTTACCTATTCTTTCGGTGTGAATGCCTCCTGGAAAGGCTTTGCGCTGAGTGCTTTTTTCCAGGGTACACAGGGAAATAAAATGCCACTGAACGGATGGGGAATCGATCCTTTTATCCAGGGTACTCCTCCCACTACAAAGTTCAGGGATGCATGGAGCCCTACCAATCCCAGCAATACTGTTCCCGCAATATACGAGTCGTGGACCTACGGCGGCGTATCTGCCTATCCCTCTACTTACTACCTGCAGGATGCTTCCTACCTGCGTTTGAAAAATGTGAACCTGTCTTATACATTGCCTAAACGTGTAACGGATAGGATATGGTCAAAAGGCATCACTGTCTATGTTTCCGGAGACAACCTGCTCACTTTTACCAGGTTTGAAGGAGCAGATCCTGAAACATTGTCCAGAACAGGTAGCACGATCAGCGGGTGGGGCCGCTATGCACAATTTCCACAGGTACGCATTTTGAATTTTGGTATTGATGTTAAATTCTAAATCTTTTAAAAAGTAAAGTATGAAACTTTTATATAGGATGCGGATGGTAATAGCGATTGCATTGCTGGTCTCCTTTGCGACCGCCTGCAAAAAGAGCTTCCTGGATCGTAATCCGTTGGATCAGATATCCAGTGGTACTTTCTGGCAAACGGAAGACGATGTTAAAATGGCATTGGCCGGTTGTTACCGGCAATTACAGTCCGATTTTTTAAGCTACCGCCGGGTATGGCTGGATTGTCTTTCTGATAACGCGTTTGCTGAATGGGGGTATTTTAATATGCCGGCTATGACGATTGGGGTGACCAGCCCCACTTCAGGAGGTGCCGTGAATATGGCTTATTATGCGCCATATAGAGGAATTGCCAATTGTAATTACTTCCTGGCAAATGTTGATAAGGTTCCGATAGAAGCAGATAAGACAGCGGTATACAAGGGAGAAGTCAGGTTTTTAAGAGCGATGATGTATTTTGACCTGGTAGATTTTTTTGGAGATGTGATTCTTTACCGCGAGACTCCTGAAAGTGCGGACGCTGCAAAGGTGGCAAAGAGCTCTAAAGCCGATGTGCTGGCATTTATTCACGAAGATATTGACGCAGCCATCAGTTCGTTGCCTGAAACGGCGTATGCAGGACATGCGGTTAAAGGAAGTGCAACAGCTTTTAAGGCAAGAGTACTTTTATATGAACAAAAATGGCCGGAAGCAGCTTCCTATGCGCTTCAAACAATGCAGTCCGGCAGGTTTTCGATTGCGGATAATTACCTGGGAATATTTTTAACGGCAACACAGGGCGGCAATCCCGAGATCATTTTCTCTACACAATACCTCAGTCCTACCAACCCCACTGCTTTTGTTGAAAGCATGGACGTTCAAATTGGCTGGTATGGTTGTATTAACCCCTACCAGGATTTGGTGGACGAATTTGAGTGCACTGATGGACTGAGTATATCAGAGTCCCCGCTTTACAACCCGACGATGCCTTTCGCTAACAGGGACCCCAGGTTGGTTTTGAATATGCGCCGGGTGGCCGAAGAAGTCTGGCCGGACCCGCAGCATCCGGGACAGACCGGTTATGTAATGAGAAAGTATGCCGATTTTTCGCATGCGCCTTTCAGCTATGCAAATACCAATTCTGACCAGGATATGGTTTCCATCCGTTATGCCGATGTGCTGCTGATGTATGCAGAAGCAAAGAATGAAGATTCTGGCCCCGATGCAGGTATTTATGATGCGCTCGACGAAATTCGTTCAAGACCTGGTGTAAATATGCCTCCGGTAGATCGGGCAAAATATAATACAAAAGAAAAGCTCCGGGAGTTTATAAGGCATGAACGAAGAGTAGAGCTTGCGCTGGAAGGACATCGCTATTTTGATATGAAGCGCTGGGGCATTGCGCATACTAAATTGCCCACTATCGTAAATCCGGGAGGAGTTCACCTGGTATTTGAACAAAAGCATTACAGGTTTCCCTTTCCACAGGCTGAGTTGGATAACAACCCTGAGTTAAAGCAGAATGATGGATATTGAGCCATTGAAAATTCATCATGATTTGTCATAGGATAATCCATCCTTATCCACTTATATTCTATTGGCGGCATGGTACTGAAAATAGAATTTTACCTATCAAAGAACGAACAAACGATGACGCATATGAAGCGAAAAAATGGATTACAATGGATATATCTGCTATGCTTCGGTATTTTAACTGTCTCCGGTGTAACGGCACAGGATACCTGGAAAAATCCCATTGCTAAGCAAGGGCGTTTAGGCTCTCCGCTGGTAGAATCATCTCCTTTTGTTTTTAATGACCGGTTATACCTCATGGAAAGCAACCAGCGTTTCTGGGATGTAAAAGGGGCGAAACCGGGAGATCATTTTCATGAAGATGAGATAAGGATACGGGATGTGGAAACTGGTAAGCTTGTTTCCGTTGCTTTGAAAAACCATGGATTCGGGACGGTGCTGGTATATAATAATACGGTATACCTATTTGCCGGCAATTATGGGGAAGGTAAACCCTGGCGTCAAATGACAGAGATAACGATGACCAGTTCTTCCGATCTTAAAAACTGGAGTAAGCCGGTAACTGTTCTGAAAGCCAATCCAAAGGAGTTTTTTTTCAATACCGCTGTTTGCAGGGGGAAAGACAAATTTATATTGTTGTACGAAACCAATGACCCTACCTGGAAGCCTTTTACTTTTCGTTACGTAGCGTCGGATGACCTGGTAAACTGGAAAGAAATTCCCGATGCCGTGTATGGTAAAGAAAAGTATGTAGGAGGACCTGCCTTGTATTATGAAGGAGAATGGTATTATACATTGTATCTTGAACACATTAAAATGGGTTACGAAACCCGGATCACCCGGTCGAAGGATCTGGTGCATTGGGAAGACGCGCCAGCCAGCCGGCCTTTTGTAACCTTCGATCCTTCTGTTCGCAATATACCTTTGATTGATCCGGGAATACCGGAAAGCAATGCGTCTGATGTTGAGTTGTGTTATTACAAAGGTCAAACCATATTATACTTTACCGGCAGCGATCAAACTACGGCGGGCGATCTGCAGTGGGCGACATATAAAGGAACTCCCCGGGAATTGTTTGAACATTTTTTTGCAGATATGAGTACAGTGAACAAAACCCCAGTTCACCAGGGCAACTGGACGCCTGTGCTCATTGCTCCCGATGGAGATGTTACAAAAGAAAACGCTCCGCTGTTTAGACATGCCGATAAGCCTACTCCTCAGCAACTGAAATTTCAGCAACGCCAATTGGGTGCGTTTATTCATTTTGGTCCTGCTACGTATACGGCTTCTGATTTTATGACGGTTCCTGATGCCAGTGTGTTTAATCCTGTAAAACTGGATGCTGAGCAGTGGGTAAAAACGGCGGTTTCATTTGGCGCTAAACATGTAGTGCTTACAGCCAAACATCACAACGGTTTTTGCTTGTGGCCTACCAAAACCACTGATTATTCTGTAAAGAAGTCGCCATGGAAAAATGGACAGGGCGATGTGGTGGCAGAATTTGTTGCTGCCTGCAGGAAGTACGGCGTGAAGCCCGGGCTGTATGTATCGGGAGGCGATAAGAATGAAAACTGTACCAGCACACCGGATCCGATGGGAAAGCGGAAAATAGTGGGAGACGTTAACTCGTATTTTACAAGATTTGTAGAACAACTGCGCGAATTGTTAACCAACTACGGGCAGATCGACTATTTATGGTTTGACGGAGCGTATGACCCGTTTGGCTGGGATGTGATGGATGGTAAAACGATGCGGCGATTGGGCACAGGCTATGGCGATGCCATTAGAACGATGGTGAATAATTTGCAGCCGCAGGCTGTGGTAATGGGTGGCACGCGTCCCGATGTGCGTTGGTCAGGTAGTGAGCAGGGGTGGGCAGACTACCCGCTTTCCAATCTTGTCACCGGTCAAAACTGGTCCTCTATGTGGGTAGGCCCTGAAAATACAGGGTGGTTGCCCGCGGAAGCAAATATTCATACGCGCGATAAATGGTTCTGGTATCCTGATTCGGACAAGACGCTCAGAAGTGTGAATTTTTTGATGAAAGTATACCTGGAGTCTATTGGTCGCGGCGCCAACCTGTTGATCAACATGACACCGGATACCAGTGGAATAATTGTGGCTGCGGAACAACAGAGACTGGCAGATTTCGGGAAAAAAATAAAAACCACTTTTGGATCACCCCTTTCAACCCTTTCCTCTATTCCCATAGATGAAGAACGGGTTATCAGTTGGAAAGGAAAGAAAAAGCCGGGCTGGCTGGAACTTGAAGAAGATATTGCCAAAGGACAGCATATTCAATTGTATAAACTGGATGCCTGGGCAGAGGGGGCATGGAAAGAAATTGCTTCGGGCAGCAGCGTGGGGAGAAAAAGGATACAGGCCGTTGTGCCGGTGGAGACAGACAAGGTCAGGCTGCGGGTCACATCAAAGCAACCAGGCATACCGTTGCTGCGGTTAGCTGTATATGCGCTTTGATATACCATGCGGAGGAAACTAAACAACGATTGATCATTGTATGATACAAACGCCGGATATTCTTATTTGTCTTGGTTATATTGCAGGGATCGTTTGTGTGGGGTTGTGGACGGGACTACGAAAGAGGAAAGCAGTCGCTGCCAGTGCATCGGAAGATTATTTTCTTGCCGGTAAATCGCTGCGTTGGCCAATGATAGGGCTCGCTTTGTTTGCAACCAATATATCCTGTATCCATCTCGTAAGCCTGGCACAATCAGGTTTTGATACGGGTTTGCTGAATGGCAATTTTGAATGGATGGCCGCTTTTACGCTGATCCTGCTGGCTTTGTTTTTTGTGCCCTTTTATATTCGTTCGGGTGTACCTACTTTACCTGTTTTCCTGCAAAAGCGATATAACCAGGCCTGCCGCGACTGGCTGACTATTATTTCAATTGTATCGGCAGTAATTATTCACATTGCCTTTTCGTTACTGGCAGGTGGCATTGTGCTGGAAACACTGTTTGGGATTGATATGTATGTGAGTGTTACGGTTATTGCTCTTTTGGTGGCGGTGTATACAATGGTAGGAGGGTTGAAGGCTGTAGTTGTTACAGAGTCAATCCAAACCATAGTATTGGTTGCAGGAGCAGTTGTTATTACCTGGGTATCATTTTCCAGGCTGGGTAATTGGAATACGCTGGTGGAAACTTTGCAGCAAAATAATGCGCTTGACAAATTGTCTATGCTGCGTCCACACGGAGACAGCAGCGGTATGCCGTGGTATGCTGTATTTCTTGGTTATCCCGTATTAGGTATCTGGTACTGGTGTGCCGATCAAACCATTGTACAGCGTGTGTTGGGTGCCCGCGATGAAAACCATGCACGTGCCGGGGCTTTGTTTTGCGGGTTTATCAAAATTTTACCTGTGTTCATTTTTGTAGTGCCCGGTTTGCTGGCCTATGCGCTGGTGCAAAAAGGCATACTGGATGTAAGCAGTGTAACTTCTGTTGATACCAACGGAACTCCTGTAGTTAACAGTAAGGGAATTTATACTCTGATGATATCCCAATTGTTGCCGACGGGGTTGGTAGGGATTGTAGTAGCAGCCTTACTTTCGGGGCTGATGAGCCAGGTAGCGGGGGCGCTCAACTCAATATCTACCCTGGTGAGCTACGATCTTTACAAGAGATTTAATCCTGATGCAGGCGACCGCAGGCTGGTGTTTTTAGGCCGGGTATCTGTTTTGGCTGCACTGGTTTTTTCCATTGGGCTGTTGCCTTTGCTGAATAGTTATGAAAGCCTTTTCAATGGCTTGAATGATGTGATAGCCCATATAGCTCCGCCCATTACCTGCGTTTTTTTATTGGGCATTTTCTGGGGTAAGGCGTCTGACCGGGCAGCTCAGTATACGCTGTGGATCGGTTCTGCACTCGGTGTGTTGGTATTTACGCTTAATAAGCTGTTGCCTGAAAGCTGGTTTGGACAAACACCTTTTATGATGATGGCTTTTTACCTGCTGTGTGCCTGCCTGTTGATCCAGGTAATACTTTCCTTTGTTTTTCCGATGGCGCATACGGCAGAAAGTAAAGGCTTATTCTGGAAACATCCATTAGATCCGTTGCGTGCCCGGGGATGGAAAGGTATTGCCAATTATAAATTACAGGCTGTACTATTGTTATGCGTAATGATCATACTGTACGTCTTTTTTGGTTGATTTGAAAAAATTAATACATCACATGATAAGAATTCAATATTGCTTGTTGCTGTTGTCAGTTGTATTACTGGCAGGCTGTACATTCCAGGCACCACCCGCCGGGCCGCCGCAAAACCCGGTAAAAAGAGTGGGTATGGTTACTGGTATCCGTCCGGATAAAATAGCGTACTATAAAGAATTGCATGCAGCTACCTGGGAGGGCGTATTGAAAAAGATCAGTGAAGCCAATATCCGGAATTATACGATCTACTTAAAACAGGTTGATACCGCTTTTTATCTCTTTAGTCATTATGAATATGTTGGAAATGATTACGAAGCCGATATGAAGAAGATAGCTTCGGATACTACCACCCAGCGATGGTGGCGGGAAACAGCGCCTTGCCAGATACCACTACCGGAAGCTGCCCAAAAAGGAGAAACATGGACAGAGATGGAAGAAGTATTTCATACAGATTAATTAGCGGATATGAGGAAAAAGGCAATTGGATATTTGTTGATGATCGCCAGTCTCTTTTTGTTCCTGACAGGCGCTGCTCAGCATAAAAAACGTGCCGATAGTTTTTTCGGCTTTCATTTTGATTTTCACGCAACCGAAAAAGACCGGGAGCTGGGAAAGAATTTTGATACAACACTTTTGGGTGAGTTTTTGAGGCGCACCCGCCCGGATTATATCCAGGTAGACAGCAAAGGACATCCGGGTTATTCCAGTTATCCAACAAAGGTAGGATACAGTGCAGGCAGCTTTTCATCAGATCCGTTGCGTATCTGGAGATCTGTGACCCAAAAGTTCGATATTCCGCTGTATGTACATTATTCGGGATTATGGGATGCCAAAGCTATCCATGAGCATCCTGAATGGGCGCGTATCAATGCGGATGGTAATATTGATTCTACCAAAGCCTCTTATGAAAGCGGGTACAGCACGGAGTTGATGATACCGCAATTGAAAGAAATGATAGATGTGTACGGTATTGATGGAGTATGGGTGGATGGAGATTGCTGGTCAACAGGGCTGGATTATTCACCTGCCAATATGCAGTCGTTCCTGACCAAAACAAAACTTTCTTCCGTGCCAAGAAAGCTCTCTGATCCGGGATATCGGTTGTGGACAGATCATAACAGGGATGCCTACCGTATATATCTTCGTGCTTATATTGATTCAATTCATCATTATAACTCCGGTTTTCAAATTGCCAGTAACTGGGCCTATTCTTCCATGATGCCTGTGCCCGTAGATGCGCCTGTTGACTTTCTTTCGGGGGATGTGTCGGCCGCGAATTGTGTGTACAGCAGCGCATTCCAGGCCAGGTGCCTGGCATTGCAGCAACGGCCCTGGGACCTGATGGCCTGGAGCTTTTTTCCAATAGATTTTATGGCCGGGATACACAGCCCGAAATCTCTTGTTCAATTACAACAGGAGGCCGCCCAGGTAATGGCAATGGGTGGAGGATTCCAGGTATATTTTCAGCAAAACCGGGATGCTTCCTTCAGGACTATTGATGTGGAAGCGATGTCGCAACTGGCAGCATATTGCAGGCAACGTGAACCCTTTTGTAAAGATGCAGCAGTAGTGCCCCAGGTAGGGATATGGTATTCTTTGTATGGATGGAAACAAAAAAACGAAGGCGTCTATGGCTGGTCGTCACACATGGAGGGCATTACTTCTCTTTTGCTGGACAATCGTTACAGCGTGGAAATATTGATGGATCATCACCTGCAGAAAAAGATGGAACAATATTCTTTGATTGTGATACCGGAATGGGAACAGTTTGATGAAAAGCTGCTTCAACAGCTTTCAGACTATGTAAAACGGGGCGGTCGCCTGCTGGTAATCGGGGCAGCAGCTTCACGCGCCTTTTCTACATGGCTGCCGGTGGAGTTTGAAGGAAGGGACAGCCTGTTACTGCTGAATGCAGGTGGGGAAAAAGCAGGTGGTATTGCAGGGTTGAAAACGAGGTGGCAGAAGGTGATCCCGTCAAATATAAGTGAGGCAGAAGGGCAGATCTACGCTCAATGTGATTATCGTTATGCTACACGCTATCCTGTAGCTACTGTGCATCCGTTAGAGAAAGGCTTTATCGGTGCGGTATACCTGGATATTTCTTCAGCCTATCAGCAGTATAAGACCCCTGTGTTGAACAAATTAATAGCAGGTGTTATAGACAGGTTGCTTCCCGAACGGGATTTATATGTAGAGGGTTCAGATAAGGTACATGTTGTTTTAACCAGGAAAAGGGGATCTACTTTAGTACATCTTATTAATGTTGGCGGTGATCATGCTAATAAGTTCATCGTGCGGTATGATGAACTAAATTCTACGAATGTATTACAGGTTAAATTACATCTTACATCCAGGCCCGTTTCGGTAAAATTGCAGCCTGAAGGGAAGAAATTGCCTTTTAAGTATAAGGATGGTTACTTGTATATTAAGGTTCCTCCGGTTCCTGTATATTCAATTATAGAAATCAAACCATAACAGTGTTAAAGACCCGTAAACAAATATTCATTGAGCAAAGCCGGGAAAAGTTTTCCGATGTGGAACATCGCCGTAAGATCAATCATAGCCTCCTGCAATCAGATATTGCTTTCCGGAAAGGCATTCCGCAATTCTCAGACCTGCAGCTTGCCAAAAAAACAGCCAATCACATCAAAAGAACAACCATAGAAAACCTGGATACCTATCTGCTGCAGTTTGAAAAACAATTCACTCAAAACGGCGGAAAAGTGATTTGGGCGGCAACAGCGAACGAGGCGCTTGATGCTGTTGGCAGGATATGTAAAGAGGTAAATGCCAGGCTTGTGGTGAAAAGCAAATCAATGGTAACCGAAGAAATTCATCTTAATCCGTTCCTGTCTTCCAAAGGAATAGAAGTGGTAGAAACCGACCTGGGAGAATACATTCAGCAACTGGCAGGAGAGCCGCCTTATCACCTCGTTGCTCCTTCTATGCACAAGAGTAAAGAAGAAGTGGCAGATCTGTTCCATGAAAAGCTGGGCGCCCCTGAAGGATTGGCCCCGGAAGCGCTCACGCAGTTTGCCCGGAAGATCCTAAGGGAAAAATATGTGCAGGCAGATATAGGCATCACAGGCGTTAATTTTTTACTGGCTGATATCGGAGGTGTTGCATTAACAGAAAATGAAGGGAACGGCCGTTTAAGCACGAGCTTTCCGAAAGTTCATATCGCTGTTACCGGTATTGAGAAAATATTACCTTCTGTGAGGGATCTGGCCCTTTTTTGGCCATTGCTTGCAACACATGGTTCAGGTCAGCAAATCACTGTATATAACTCAATCTTTACAGGACCCAGGAAAGCAGGCGAAAAAGATGGACCTGAAAGGATGTATGTAATATTGCTTGACAACGGACGTACACGTTTGCTTGCTGATCCGAAAGCAAGAGAAAGCCTGTATTGCATCCGTTGCGGCGCATGCCTGAATGTATGCCCTGTGTTTCGCAATATCGGCGGACATACTTACAACAGCACATACGGAGGTCCTGTTGGTTCCGTTATTACACCTCATATTAAGGGAATGAAGGAATATGGACATTTGTCACAGGCTTCTTCCCTTTGTGGTGCCTGTACCGAAGTGTGTCCCGTTGGCATACCGCTTCACCAATTGCTTTTACATAACCGGCAACTTGCAGTTAAACATGCAGCCCGTACGGAGAAATTTGCCTGGAAATTATGGGCTATGGCATGCAGCCATCGCCGGGTGCTAAACCTTGCAGGTGGTCATACAAAAAACAGGGTGGCTACTTTATTGTTTGCAAATGCCTGGGGAAAAAACAGGAAGCTGCCCGGCTTTGCACCTGAATCGTTCAACCAATTATGGAAAAAGCAGCGATAAAAGAGTGTATGCATGTAGAACTGTTCATACCTTGTTTTGTAGACCAGTTGTTTCCGCAAACAGCTTTTAATATGGTGCAGATACTGGAGCGGGCAGGCTGTGAGGTTTCTTATAACACACAACAAACCTGTTGTGGTCAGCCGGCTTATAATGCAGGATTCATGGAAGAATGTGCTGTTGTTGCCGGCAAGTTTATAAAAGAATTTTCCGGGGAAAATTATGTGGTGGTGCCTGGCGGCTCCTGTACCGGTTTCGTTCGAAATTATTACAGTAAAATGTTTGAAGGAACTGATCTTGAAAAACAGGTAACAATGAAGACGCCATTGTTTTATGAATTTACTTCGTTTTTAACGGAAATCTTGGGAATCGAAGATACAGGGGCAACATTAGTTGGGAAAGCAGTTTATCATGATGCATGTGGCGCTTTAAGGGAATGTGGAATTAAAGCTGCGCCACGTATACTGTTAAATAAGGTTAGGGGACTGGAACTGATTGAGACGGAAGATGCGGAGCGTTGCTGCGGGTTTGGCGGCACTTTTTCCGTTAAATATGAGCCGGTATCAATGGCTATGGGTGAGCAGAAAGTATTAAACGCTATAAAAGCAGGGGCACAATATATCATTTCTACTGATCTTTCCTGCCTGATGCACCTGGATGGTTATATCCGCCATCACCAACTTTTGATACAAACCTTGCACATTGCAGATGTTCTTGTTTCCTGAAGTGCTGAAAACCCGGCGCTTAACTCCTTTAGAGAAAAACATGATTAAATCAACGTTATAATATACTTTGGGTGTCGCCCGCAGAAATGAGCCGGAATTTATATTGGAAGAATGCTATATCACCTTAAACGTAACGGTTGGCGCCATTAATTTAGTTCCATTTTTCAGTTTCACGATCACATTGTCTACGATCATTTCGTCTCCCTTTTTTATATTGTCCTTAATGCTCTGCCGCCAGAGTTCGCTTATAACAGTTGTATTGGTAAAATCATTGGTACGCATATCGTCAAATGTTTTCTTTTGCCCGGTTTCCGGATCGTCGTAAGTGCTTTTAAATTTGTACAATACCCTGAACCGAACCACCTCGTAAGTCGCCCCTTTGCTGTCTCTTGCCGTTACGGCTGAGTCGATGATATTTGAAAGAATATCAGTTGTAATACTCCCGCCTTTAAAACCGGCGAGGCTTACTGTTATTTTGGGCAGCGAAGTTTCAGCAGGTGCGGAAGCCTTTGGCTTTTGCGTTTGTGCATCTGCTGATATTACTACCGGGAAAAGTATAAATAACAAAAACTTTTTCATGAACAAAGGTTTATAAAAAAAAGTACAACATAAAGAACGCCTGCAAGTTAGATATTATTATACTGGAAGTTTGTTAAAGCTGAAAAGAGTGGATGCGGGGTAAATGAGGTTCGAAAAACATAAGTAGGCCCTGGTCAACAGCGTTGTATCAATGCATCCTGTCGCCACGTACTTCAAGCTGCCTGATCATGCCGGCTTCGTATGCCAGCCATTCAGCCCAGCGTTTTCTTACTTTTTCTTTGTCGATATATGTTTCCGCAAGATCTATAAAAAGCGTGTAATGCCCCGCTTCACTTTCCATAAATCGGCGGTAGAACCTGCGCAGGTAGGCATCGTTGAGTCCCTCGCTCAGGCGTTTGAAGCGTTCGCAGCTTCTTGCTTCAATCAATGCCATAGTAAGCAGTTGATCCAGGAAACGTTCTTCGGGACTACCTCCTTTTTTCTGAAATTCGATCAGCCTGTTTACATATTCATCTTTTCGTTGTTTGCCAAGCTTTAGCTTTCGCTTGTGCAGCTCTGCCAGCACCAGCCTGAAATGCCCCCATTCTTCTGTAACTACAGGCGCCAGGGCTGTTATTAATTTTTCTTTATCGGAGTAACGCTGGATGAGCGAGATGCAGGTGGTAGCGGCTTTTTGTTCGCAGTAAGCATGGTCTGTTAAAATATCCTCCAGGCTTATACCCGCTAAATCCACCCATCTCGGGTCGGTCGGCAATTGCAGCCCCAGTATGTTTTTTACATCTTCTTCGTTCATATCCTGTTTGTACCGCAAAAATAGGAAAGTGGAGCGGGATGAGAGATTTGAGATTTGAAATTTGAAATGAGCTTTCAGCCGTCAGTCTATAGCTATCAGGCATGGATACAAACTAATATCAAATCTCGAATCTCAAATTTCAAATCTCAAATAATTTGTTTTTTTTAGCTTCAACCCTGTAATTTTAAACCATGAGAATTGTTGCATTCCTGGTTTCACTGGTTATTACGGGGTTGCTGATTGCCTGCCTGGGTTCAAGGTGGTGCCTGCCGCTGCCGTTAGGGAGCTTTTTAAGCCCGCAACATGGCGTATGGCAAAATGCAGAGCCGGCAACCAGACAATTTAACGATGAGCTGTTATTTTCTTCGTTGCAGTCGGATGCTGCCGTTTATTTTGACGAAAGACTGGTACCTCATATTGTAGCGGATAGCGATGAAGATGCGTATTTTATACAGGGCTATCTTCATGCAAAATTCCGGCTATGGCAAATGGAATTTCAAGCCCGTGCAGCAGCGGGACGCATCAGCGAAATCGTAGGAGAAGCTGCGGTAGGTTTTGATAAAGGGAAAAGGCGGTTGGGTATGGTATATGCGGCAGAAAACATGCTGAAAGAAGCCGAAGCCGATCCTCTAACAAAAACAATGCTGGACAGCTATACAGCGGGAGTAAACGCTTTCATTTCATCGCTTACAGAAAGTGCGTTGCCCATAGAATACAAATTGCTGGGATATACGCCGGAAAAGTGGAGCAATTTTAAAACTGCCTTATTTGTTAAGCAGATGTCTCAAACACTCTCCGGCTTCTCCGATGATTTACCCATGACAAAAGCAAAAGCTTTTTTTGGCGACAGGGCCATGCGCATATTGTTTCCGCAGGTGGCCGATTCACTAGATCCGGTCATTCCGCGTGGCACTCATTATCCTCCTGCATCGGTTGTTCCAACACCTCCCGCTTCAGGAGATTCGCTGTATATCAGAAGTGATGGTTTGGATGGCGGGAAGCTGCAGGAAATGGAAAAGCCCGATAAAAACAATGGAAGCAATAACTGGGCGGTAAGCGGAGCCAAAACGCAGAGCGGGATGCCGATACTATGCAACGATCCTCATCTTACTTTATCAATGCCATCTATATGGTATGAGCTGCAGCTCACCACGCCTGATATGAATGCTTACGGGGTAAGCTTTCCCGGGGCGCCGGGCGTAATTATCGGCTTTAATGAAAACATAGCGTTTGGTTTTACCAGCTCGGAAAGGGATGTGCTGGATTATTATAAAGTAAAGCTGAAAGACGACAGCAAAACGCAATATTATTTTGACAGCGCATGGACAGATACCAGGCTGAGAATAGAGGAAATAAAAGTGAAAAACAAGCCTGCAGTGTATGATACGGTAGCGTATACGGCATTTGGCCCTGTTATGTATGATAAAAGTTTTCCTGCAGCCGAAGGAAGCAGCGATGCGCTGGCTGTACGTTGGAAAGCGCACGATGCCTCGAATGAATTGCTGTTGTGGCATTATTTAGACAGGGCGGCCAACTACCAAGATTATACGAATGCCCTGCAGCATTTTACATGTCCGGGACATAATATTGTTTTTGCTTCCCGGTCGGGCGATATAGCCATCTGGCACCAGGGGGTATTTCCGGCACGCTGGAACAGGCAGGGACTGTATGTAATGCCCGGGGAAGACAGCAGTTACATGTGGCAGGGATATATTCCTATGCAGGAGAATCCGCATGTGCTGGATACTGCCAGGGGATTTGTGAGCAGCGCCAATCAACGTCCTGCCGATAGCAGTTACCCGTATTTTATAAATGGCGCATACGACCTGTATCGCGGCATAGCCATCAACCGTAAGCTTGCAGGCATGCAGGGCATAACACCGGGTGATATGATGAAGCTGCAGAACGATAATTATAATACACTGGCTGAAACAGCCCGCCCTTTATTTTTGAAATACATAGATGAAAACAATGCATCGCCGGAAGGGAAAAAGTATTACGAGATGGTGAAGCACTGGTCATTGTATAACGATATCCGTGAGAGCGCTCCCACCGTGTTTAGTATATGGCTTGGCAACCTCGAAAAACAAGTCTGGAACGATGAATTCGAAAAAGCAGGCGTAGTTGATCTGCGTCCTTCCGAAAGTACATTGGTCGAGGCCTTGCTCAAAAACGATTCTACCTTTGTTTATATTGATAACATTAATACTCCGGAAAAGGAAACGATCCGGGAGCTTGCCAATGCAGCGTTTCAGCATACCGTAAAAACAGCAGATTCTTTAAGCAACATGAACAAATTGGAATGGGGCGCATATAAGAATACTTCCGTGTATCATTTATTGGGCGAAAAAATGTTGCCTTTTGCAAGAACAGGCTTACCCATTGGCGGGGGAGAGCATGTAATCAATGCAACCAAATCAAAACATGGGCCCAGCTGGAGAATGGTGGTGCAACTGGGTGAAACACCGGAAGCTTATGTGGTTTATCCCGGAGGGCAATCGGGTAATCCCGGGAGTCCCTATTACGACCAGTTTATTGATAAATGGGCCGCGGGTGAATATTATAAAGCCTGGTTTATGAAAAGAGGTGAAAAAGGGGATGAGAAGCTCGTGTGGAAAATGATTTTTAAAAAAGGATGATTAATAGCTAATTCAATCGGGATAAAGATGAGATTTATAGTTTGCCTGCTACTGATCATGTTGCTCAGTTTTGTATCGTCGCTCTATTTTCCGTGGTGGATAATAGGCATCATCGCTTTTGCGGTGAGCAGCTTTATCATTCAAAAGCCTTACCTGGCATTTTTAACCGGGTTTACCGCGTTACTTCTATTGTGGGGAGGGCTTGCCTGGTATATCAGCTCCGTCAATCATCATATCCTGGCACATAAAATCTCAGTACTGGTTGTGCAGCAAGACAGCCCCTTTTTACTCATACTGCTTACCGCATTGACCGGCGCACTGGTAGCCGGCCTTGCTTCGCTTACCGGTTCGTTAATGAGGCGTTTGTTTTAAAGGAATGGCATGATTTTTTAAAGAAATTTTAATCAGGCAATACCTTAATTATTGTTCCGGGCGTTTTATCTTTTCATATTCAACGGCTTTATTTTACTTCTGTAAAACCACTCCATGAAAAAACTCCTTTTGCTTTTACTTTTAATAAGCGCAGTATTGTGGGCAAAGGCTGTGCCTGTAAAAGGGATAATAAAGGATTTTACAGGAAATATACTTCCTTATTCTTCCATTGTGGTAAAGGGCAGTTTTATAGGCACTACTGCTAATAACGAGGGAAAATATCTTTTAAATTTACCGGCTGGCCGGTACACGCTGCAATGTATGCATGTGGGTTATAAAATGTTGGAAAAAGAAATCATGGTGGAGGCCCCGGAAACAACCGTTGATTTTATTCTTTCCATGCAGGAGCTGACCCTTAAGGAAATTGTGATTGGTAACAACGCAGAAGACCCGGCATATGAAATTATCAGGCAGGCTATTCAAAAAAGACCTTATTATAAAGACCAGGTAGAAGCGTTTGAATGCGAGGTGTACATAAAAGGGCAACTAAAACTCAAAGATTACCCGGCCACAATATTTGGACAAAAGGTAGATTTTTCGGATGGCGACAGCAGCAGGCAGAAAATGATTTACCTCAGTGAAACGATCGCCACCTATTCCTTTCAAAAACCTGGTAAGGAAAAAGCGGTAGTGACCTCTACCCGGGTGAGCGGGCAAGGCGAAAGCTTTGGATTCAGCAGCCCGAGATTTATTACTTTTTACGATAATAATATACAAATAAGCAATGCGCTGAACCCGCGTGGTTTTATATCGCCTATCGCCGATCATGCTTTATCGTTCTACAGGTACAAATTCATGGGTAGCTTCCAGGAAAACGGCCGCATCATCAACCGCATCAAAGTAATGCCCCGCCGCAGTTTTGAACCCCTGTTTTCAGGATTTATCAGCATAGTGGAAGATGAGTGGCGTATACACAGCATAGATCTAATGCTCACCAAAGCGTCGCAGATGGAGCTTGCAGACACGCTCCGCATTGAGCATATGTACGTTCCGGTTACTAAAGACGTATGGATGATCCATAGCCAGGTATTGTACCCGTCTGTTAATTTATTGGGTTTTGATGCTACAGGCAGCTTTGTTACGGTGTATTCCAATTACAATCTCAACCCTTCCTTCAAAAAAGGGTTCTTTAACAATATTGTTCTTAAATACGATTCGGCTTCCAATAAAAAGCCACGGGCTTTCTGGGATACCGTGCGCCCTGTACCGCTGCTTGACGATGAAATAATGGACTATATTAAAAAGGACAGTCTTGAACTGGTAAGGCGTGATCCTGCTTACCTCGATTCTATAGACCGGAGGAAAAATAAATTTACGGCAGGCGGTATTCTGGTATTCGGACAAACATTTTCGCGCCAGAGCAAGAAATCAACTTTCAGCTATCCGCCATTAATAGAAGTAGCCAATTTTAATACTGTAGAAGGTTTCAATCTCAATTTTGCCCCAACCTATGCGCGGCGATTTTCAGAAACTCAATCCATAGCGTTTACCCCAACACTCAGGTATGGGTTTACCAACAGGCATTTCAACGCCGATCTGTCGGGAAAGTATGTTTTTGGAAAACGGGCGCATCAGTCAGTTGCTATTTCAGGTGGTAAACGGGTTTTCCAGATCAACAATGAAAATCCTGTTCGGCCGATTGTAAATACCTACAACACCTTGTTGTTCGGAGACAATTTTTTAAAAATTTATGAAGCGCGGTTTGGTGAACTCTCCTATGTACAGGGAGTGGGCGAAGGGTTGACTATTAAAGCTTATGTAAGTTACCAGGACAGGATGCCGCTTGAAAATACGGATAATACATTTTGGGGAAAATCCAAAAACCTGTCGAGGCGAACGCCCAATTACCCCACAGAGCTGGTGGCAGAGAATTTCAGCCGGCACCAGGCGCTCACCGGCAGTATTACCGTTAGTTATCGTCCCGGTACAAAATATATACAGTTGCCCGAGCGCAGAATTAACCTGGGATCGAAATATCCACTGTTTACCGCCAGCTATACAAAAGGATTGAACGGCGTGTTGGGGAGCGATATAGATTTCGACCGCTGGAAGTTTTCTGTTAAAGATGATATTAATTTAAAGCTGCTGGGTGTATTTGACTATAACATCTCCATAGGGGGATTTGTAAACGACCGGAGGGTAGAGATACAGGACTACCAGCATTTTAATGGTAACCAGATGCTGGTTGCCACCGAGTATCTTAACAGCTTTCAACTGGCGCCTTATTATGCGCGGTCTACTACGGAACCATTGTATTCAACGCTCAATGTAGAGCATCACTTTAACGGGTTTCTTACCAATAAAATTCCATTCGTTAAAAAGTTGAATGTATACCTGGTGGGCGGCTTCAATGCTTTTGTGGTACACAAGGATAACTACTATTACGAAGTTTTTGGCGGTATCGAAAACATATTAAAGTTCCTGCGGGTTGATTATGTTTTTGGTTTTGGCAGCAATGGCTTCCGCAATTCCGCCACCCGCATCGGCTTCCGGGTGTTTAATTAATATTATTTAATAGGACCCCCATTCAAAAGAAAATTTTATCTTTATACTGCTGCCTGTTTTCACTGCCTCCATATCCTCTTTAAATCCTTCCTGCTTAATCAGATATGCTATTATAATTCCTGCAAGCATCACCATTAGAGGGTAACGATGTGAAAGCCTGTCGGTTTTACTGTTGTCGCGATTTTCATAAAGGTGATGCAAAGAAAAGGTAATGACCCGTTTGTTCCGTCCCTGCATTTTGTTCCGTCAAATAAAACCTCTACTATATGACTCTCCAGGATCATTTATCCAATAAAACAAGTCCCAAACGCCTGCTTGCCCTTGATGGCGGCGGTATTCGCGGGGCGCTGGCGCTGGGTTACCTGCAACGGATAGAAGACATATTGCGAAAGCAACAGGGCGGAAGTAAGGATTTCAGGCTCTGCGATTATTTTGACATGATAGGCGGCACCAGCACCGGTTCCATCATTGCCGCCTGCCTGGCAACAGGAAAGTCGGTGCAGGAAATAAAAGACATGTACATGGAGCTGGGGGGGAAGATATTCGCGAAAAAAAACAAATGGTGGAAGATTTTTGAAATAGATGACCTCTTAAAGGCCACGTACAAAGAAAAGCCCCTGGAAGATGAGCTGAAAAAAGCTTTTGGTGATATTACGCTGGGCGATCCTGACGGGATCAAAACCGGGTTGTGTATTGTAGCGAAAAGAGCCGATACCAACAGTGTTTGGCCGCTTACCAATCATCCCGAAGGGCGCTTTTTTAACAGCGTTTATGGCACCAATAAAGATATTTTGTTATGGAAAGCGGTAAGGGCCAGCTCCGCGGCGCCCAGTTACTTTCTGCCGCAGATCATTGATGTAGGAGGTAAAATGGGGGAGGCGGCGTTTGTAGACGGAGGCGTCAGCATGTCCAACAATCCCTCATTGCAAATGCTTATGGTAGCTACGCTGCAGGGCTTTCCCTTTAAATGGAAATGGGGAGCGGATAAGCTGCTGGTGGTATCGGTAGGCACCGGCATGAGCAGGTGGAAAAAGATCCCTTCCGATGTTACCAAAAGCAACCTGCTTAACTGGGCCAAGCAATTGCCCGACATGTTTATGCAGGATGCTACATGGCATAACCAGATAATGATGCAATGGATAAGCAATTCGCCCACCGCCTGGGAAATTGACAGCGAGATAGGAAGATTGCAGGGCGATACGATTGGAAGTGCGAAAAAGGAAGCCGGGCTGCTTACCTATTTACGCTATAATACATGGCTGGACGCGGATACGCTGAACCCGCTTATGAAAAAGCAATACACCCAAAAGCAGATTGATGATCTTGTGGAGATGAGCAATGCCGACAGCAGGTTCGAGCTGTATGAAATTGGCGCTAAAGACGCCGCGGCGACAATAAAGGAAGAACATTTTTCAGATATTTTTAAAGTGTAGGCATGCAACAGCAATGTTTTGTAATAATGCCGTTCGGGAAAAAAGCAGATGCAACGGGAAGGGTGATAGACTTTAAAGTGGTATACGAACAACTGATCAGGCCGGCTATTGTTAAAGCAGGCTTATTGCCTATTATAGCATACGAAGAGCAGGCGGGAGGCATCATACACAAACCCATGTATGAACGCATCATGTTCTGCGAATTTTCGGTAACGGATATGACTACCTTTAACGCCAATGTGTTTTACGAACTGGGCATGCGCCATGCCATACGTCCGTATACCACGATAGTGATTTGCGAGGAAGGGATGGGGCAGCTTCCTTTTGATGTTGCATTGATCCGTACCGTAATGTATAAATACCGTTTTGATAAGGATACCAATGAAGTAGGTATTGAAAACGCGGAGCAAAAAGCGGAGGTCTTGTCCGCGTTGCTGAAAAGCAACGATGTAGCCGATCCCTTACCCGATAGCCCGTTAAACCAAACCATTGAAGCTTTTCCTTTCCCGGACCTGGATACACTAAAAAACCGGTCGGAAGTATTTAAAAAAATAGCCGCACAGGCGCAGGCGTTAGTTGAAAACATCCAGGAAAATGTAAAGGAGTGGCTTGAGCAAAGCCTGCAGGAAAAGTATGCCTTACTGAACAATGAAAAAGAAAAAGCGGAAGCCTGCAATGTCGCTAAAAGCAAATGTTTAGGCAATATTAAAGCCATAGAAAATGGATTGGGCAGCATACAGCCCGAAGAGTTTAATATAGTAAGCGCTTTATTGTTCGCGTACAGGGCCATGAGCACCAATAAGGAAACCATCAGCCTGATTAGCAGGATGCCCAAAAAGCAGTTTGAAAACAATATTGTGCTGCATCACCAGTTGGCACATGCCTATAACCAGGTAGGCGAATACGGTAAAGCGGAAACTGTGCTGCTGGATGCCGAGCAAAAGATAGGCAAGCATCCCGAAACCAATGGTTTGCTGGGAAGCATATTCAAGAAAAAAGCGAAAGAAGCGTCGGCGCGTGATAGACTGGCGGAACGGGGATTCCTGAAAAAAGCGATCAATGCTTACCGCGAAGGATATGATGCCAATCCCGCCGATTATTATCCCGGGATCAACCTGTTGAATTTGCTGGCAACTACCGGGCTCGATAATGGAATGTATGAAAAATATCTTCCGCTGGTAGCCTATGCCATAGAACGGAAAGTAAAAGATCAATCTAACGACTATTGGGCACAGGCTTCCGGTTTAGAGCTGGAGGTGCTGAGGGGAGATCAGGATAAAGCAATGGATTATTTGCAGGCGGCAAAAGCTTCCCGGTATTATCCCTGGGAAATAGCTTCCACCATTGAAAACCTGAAGAGGATAAAACTGCAAAAAGAACAGGCTGGTTCGCCTGATCTAAAATGGATAGACGAAATAATCAGCTACCTGGGAAATTAATTACTCTCATTGTTTAAAATTCAATAGGATCCGGTAATATGAAGCTTTTATCTGAATTAACTGTTGCACGCAAAAGCGGGAACGCAGTCATACAGTTGCTGCACGGCGATCTATCGGCAATACCGGCAGCACACGCGGTTGATTTGCTGGTGGTATCTGCTTTTCCGGATGACTATATTACACTGCCTGGCTCGCTGTTCCTGGCCCTGGATAAAAAAGGGTTATCGGTAAAATCGTTGGCCGCAAACAAGGCGGTTGACCTTACATCGCAACTGGGGTGTTGGCTATCGAACACGATCAGTAAAGAGCAGCAGGATCAGTTTCATTTTAAAAGAGTGATGTGCTTTGAGCCGCGAAGGCATACGCAGCAACCGCAGGAAATAGTAGGTAATATTTTCAGGTGCATCAACACGTTTGCGTTTGATGAAGAGATTGATGAAATAGCAATGCCCCTGCTTGCAACAGGCTACCAGAAAGTGCCGCTTGAAAAAATGTTGCCCGCGTTATTGGAGAATGCTGTTTTCTGGCTTGAAAATGGTTTGCCATTGCGTACTATTAAGCTGGTAGTTTACAGTCAGGAACATGCCGCCGCGGCGCATGCTATTTTCAGCCGGTGGTCGCGTGCAGAAGAAAAAGAGACGGCATTGCCAAAGGAGCCGCTATCTCCACCCACTAAGCAAATAAATGTAGAGGATGCCCCGCTCCCGATCGGAAGGCAGGAAATGTATGATTATTTTATCAGCTACTCGCATGTTCAAACTCCCGAAGTGCAGGAATTTGTTGAGTACCTGCTGGAGCAAAACGGGAACCTGAATGTATTTTTCGACAAGCATAGCATCCAATCCGGAGGGTTGTGGATCAAAAAAATATCCGATGCCATTCAAAATTCCAGGCAGGTGATCTGCATCCTTACGCCCGATTACAGTAAATCGGACGTGTGCTGGGACGAGTTCCAATGCGCTAAGCTGATGGAATTGCGGAAGAAAAAAAGCATTATCAGAACGATCAATTTTATACAAGATGACGATATGCCGCTTATGATGGCCATTCACAGTTACATAGACTGTACGGAAAGGGATATGCAAAAGCTCAAAGCGGCGATCTACCAGCTTGTGTAGGATTTGTTTGAATAACACAATTGAATTGATATATGGCTGATATCTTTTTAAGTTATTCCAGTCAGGACAAAAGCAAGGTGAGGCTTGTTGCCTTTGCGCTTGAAAAGATGGGGTGGAGTGTGTGGTGGGACCGGAAGATCGTTCCCGGCGCCATGTTCGACAAGGTAATAGAGGAAGAGCTGAACCAGAGCCGTTGTGTGATCGTGATATGGACTCAGAAATCCGTTGCCTCGGAGTGGGTGATGAATGAAGCCAGCGCGGGGGCAGAAAGAAAAGTGCTGGTGCCTTTATTGCTGGAAGATGTAAAAATACCGCTGGCCTTCAGAAGAATGGAGGCAGCCAGGCTGATTGACTGGAACGGGGAGGAGGAAAATACGGAGGTGAAGATATTGATGAACGCGGTAGCCCAAATATTGGGAGAAGAAAAAAGGTTCCCGGAAGTTGATGATCCCGAAGATATACAGGAGATCATACTGGAACAGGACGAAAAGAAAAAAGACGCGGCTTCCCGGTACAGGGCTGGCTATACGGCAATGATAACAGCCGGGCTGGTTATAGCGCTTGCTTGCGTATACTACTTTGTTTCCTTGCGGGAAGCGATACCCGCTCCTGCGAACCAATGGTTGTATTACCTGGTGCTGGTTGCGCTGGGGGTTGCGGTAAGTATGTTGATAACAGGCGTTGCCAGGTTGGTTAGACACTCTCAAAAGCAGGAGGCAGGAGGGAAGTGGAAGTATACAGGCCCCGTGGCAGGTATTATACTTATTTTGTCTGGTGGATTTTACATTCCACGGTATACGTATACTGCGGATAAAATTATTACCGTAAGGGTTTTTGATCCAAAAAAGAATCCTGTTACGGGAGGGCAGGTAAAATTATACCTCCCGGGTTATATCCGGCATCAATCTATAGATAATGTTGGACAGGCGCAATTTACCGGTGTTTCGTCCCGTGTTTTCAGTAAGCACATTATAGTGGAAGTTACAAGCGACGGGTTTGAAAATTATGCTGTTGATACCATTATTAAACCGGATGATCCTCTTTTGCTTACAGTAAGCCCGGTGCGTGTTATCCATATCTCCGGCAAAATAAAAACAGCGGGAGAAATGCCGCTTCGTGATGTGGAGATAAATGTAGACGGTACAAAGTATTACGCCATATCTATTACCGATGGATCATATACGATCGTTCTGAAAGACTATTCACCCGGCGATGAAATTACGCTGACAACTTCTCACCAGGATTACGAAGACAAAACCAGGTCGTTCAGGATCAATGGTTCAGAAATGAAAGATGTTGATTTTGTTTTGAACCCCGTGAAATAATACAACCCTGGCGCTTGAAAGAGGTAACAGCAGGGTGCTGTTCCTGATTATTATTCAGGAAGCCCTGTATTACAGGTAAGCGGGCGCATTCCAAATTTTCGCACCATTATCCCCTTGCCACGCCCCGAACGTTCGGGGGAGAGGGGATAAAGAGGTGGAGGCAAACTCAATATGAAGTGAAAATTTGGAAATACACCCCAGGTAAGCTCATATAAAATCGCGTATATGAAATATATCATCGTTCCCCTGCTTTCGCTCCTGGTGATATACAACCGCGCTGGCAGCCAGACACTTCTTATAAAAGGGAGGGTAAGATGTTTGAACCAGAGCGAGCATTCTACCAGGGGTGCAGCGAATATTATTGTTGTTCCCACATTCATGCCTTCCGGGTCAGCCATTACAGCCACCAACCCGCCGGGGTATTTTGAATTTAATACGCATACCGCTTTTGAAAAGCTCCGGGATAAGCAGGTAAGCATTTACCTTGTATCGGCATGCGATCAATGTACAAAAACTGTAAAAAGAATCTTTGTAAGCGAGGATCAGGACAGGGCGGTAAAGGACACCGCCATAGCCTATATGACCATTAAAGACTGGAAGCTGGACAAAAATTGTGAAGGCATTGAGCTTTCTCCCTTCCGGGCCGATAGTTTGCTGGCAGTGATCGTAAAGCAGCCGGAGCTGGATCTGTCCAGGGTGTCACCGGCTACCGCTTTGGTGGGCACACCGGCCCTGCTCAATTTGCTCAGCACCATTACTACTGTTGTGGGAACGGTATCGAATGCCGGAACATTTAAAGCGGAGCATATCGGCAGCGGTAAAATAGAATACGGGCAGTTCCTGTTCGCCTCCGCGCTTTCGGTCACTGCCAATACCGGGTTTAACTTTTCTCCTTCGCGCGATATGTCTGAGGCGGTTTTCTGGAACCCTTCGGCAATTGTAAACAGCCGCAAAAAATACAACATCAGTTTACTCACCAATGTAAAGAACTATGGCAAAGCGGGCGGGTATATAAAAGTGAATGACAGGATATCCGTTGGGGGCGGCTTTATTTTTATGAACCAGGATGAGTACCGGGAAGTAGTATACGCCAATATAAATAACAATAGTAATAAAGTTAACTACGATTCTAATTTGTTTAAGCTTAAAGAATATGCCGCGTACATCAGCCCGTCGTTTAAGGTGAATAATAAGCTCAGCGTGGGGATGGCGGTTAAATCAGTATGGCAAAAGGTAACCATCGCCAATACACTGCAAATTAATTTTGACGATAACGGGAATGTCAGCAATATTTTTAAAGACAGCACAATAACCAGACAAAAGCTGGATGCGGATATTTCAGTTACTTACAAAATAAACAATAGCTTACAGGCAGGGCTAAGCGTAATGAACATAGCGGGCGCTCAATTGTACGGAGCGGCTTTTGTTCCGGATCAGCAAAATATTCCAATGAGCGATCTTCGTTCTTTGGGAGCAGGTATTTGTTATAAATGGAAGCGCCTGAATGCCGGCATAGACGCGGTCTTTACCAAAAATGGCTTTTACGATGCCGCTGTAGGACTGAACTATGTACCATTTAACAATGCTTTGTTATCGGCGGGTGTTGCGATAAAGCAGCTAAGCTATTCGTTCGCGTTTAAAATGAAATATTTCAGGGTGGCATATATATCGGATAATGACAGGATAGTAAATGAAAAAAGAAAAGGAAGATCGGGTATTTTGAATGGGCGTATATATGGTGGATTTGTAATAGAGCTGTAGGGATTTCTGATTTGAGTATCAGCAATGGGCAATGGGCTGTGGGCTATGAGCTTTGGGCTGTCAGCTATTAGCTTTCAGCCGTCAGCTTTGAGCTATCAGCATAAACCACAAACCCAAAACCTGTAACTTGTAACCTGTAACCTGTAACTTGTAACCTGAAACCATATTCTAAATTTTTTTATATGCAAAAACGTTGCTTTGTAGTAATGGGTTTTGGAATTAAAACCGATCTCGCAACAGGGCGTAAATTAAATCTCGACAAGTCTTATCATGCGCTTATTAAACCGGTAGTGGAAGGTAAGAGCATTACCTGCGTAAGGGCAGATGAGATCAGGCATTCCGGATCTATTGATCTGCTGATGTACCAGCAACTGTTGTCGGCGGATATTGTTGTCGCAGATCTTTCTACAGCCAATGTGAACGCCTTCTATGAGCTGGGTATAAGACATGCATTAAAACCCCGCACCACCATCATCATATCCGAAGAGCTGCTGAGTTATCCCTTCGATCTCAATCATATTGTTATTAATAAATATACTCACCTGGGGGATAGTATAGATTATTTTGAAGTGCTGCGTTTTCAAAAGCTGCTCGCGGAAACCATTGATAAAGTGCTTGCCAGCGAAAATCCCGACAGTCCTGTGTACACCTATCTCGATGGGTTGATACCTCCTGCATTACAATCGGAGGCCAAAAAGATGGTGCAGCAGATAGATGATGCGCTTACGGCGCAAACAACAAGCGGTGGCAATGCCGACGATCAGTCATTGGCTATAATAATCAGGCAGGGAGAAGAAGCGCTGAGAAAAAAAGAATTTGAAACAGCCAAAGCGTTGTTTGAGGCGGCGCTTCGTTTATCGGGTATCGATAGCGAGGCGGAACAGGTCAATTGTAATAATACATACCTGATGCAGCGCTTGGCGCTCACTACTTACCAGGCACGAAAACCGGATTATGTTACATCGTTATACAAGGCGCTGGAACTACTCGGGAAAATTGATCTGGCACGTACCAATGATCCGGAAACGGTAGCGCTTGCAGGATCCGTTGAAAAGCATTTATTTGAAGAAAAGCAGGGAAACGGGCACCTTGATAAAGCCATACTTTTTTACCAGCGTGGCTACTACCTGTTGCACAACAGGCATAATGGTATAAACCTTGCTTATTTACTGCATCTTCGCAGCACTACTTCGCTTGCCCCTACACGTGACGATAAAACGGCAGACATGGTTTGGGCGAACCGCATCCGCAGGGAAGTGCTGGAGCTGTGTTCCCGTGATCTTGGAAAAATAGAAAAAATGGAAATGCAGGCTGCCCTGCCGGCTACTTCCGCAAGCGATGAGCAGAAAAATATCATCAATGAACAGAAATTCTGGATTGCTGTAAACAAAGCCGAAGCGCATTATGGGCTGAGAGAAATGCCGGAGTATGAAAAAGCTGCCGCCACAGCCCAATTGATAAAACATGAAGACTGGATGATGGAAAGTTTCAAACGCCAGTTAGAGAAATTATCGTTGCTGGTAGATGCAAAAACAGCATTTGTATAATCATACAGTATCCAAACGGAAATCCGGCTCTTTAGCTGCATTATTTTTTCCGGGTGGCGATTTACCACTACGCTGAAACCGATCTTATCTTATATTACATTCCGGAGCTATGCGTTTTTGTTCCGGAAAATGATTTAACTGCAAACTGTATTTATTGTAACTGATATTTCTTTACTTTCGCCTGTAAAGCCAAATTACTGCGAGGTTGTCTGCCATTCAACCATATGATGAAACTGCATTGCTTGCAAGCATATCTGAAGGAGATGAAGCATCCTTTAAGCTCCTTTTCGAGAAGCATTGGGATAGAATTTTCAGTGTGGCCCTTACTTTTACAAAATCGGATATGATAGCGGAGGAAATGGTGCAGGACGTATTTGTAAAGATATGGCTCAACAGATCTCAACTGTCTTCTGTCAGAAAATTTAACGACTACCTGTTTATTGTAGCAAAAAATCACATCATAAGCACTCTCAGGAAAAAAATAGTGGAGGAGCCTTTTGCCGATCACCTGGTTGAATATTTTAAAGAAATTTCCAATATACCGGACGAACAATTGTTGTGCAGGGAAACGGAAGCGCTGGTATTGCAGGCTGTAGAAAAATTACCGCCACAGCAGCAACTGGTATATTCCCTCAGCCGGCAGCAGGGGCTCAGCCTTGATGAGATCTCGTCAAAGCTTTCCATATCAAAAAATACAGTCAAGTCTCACCTGACCAAAGCTTTGCATTTTATCCGCCAGTACCTGCAGGCAAAGGCAGAAGTGGAGGCCTTTGCGATCCTGTATTGTATCATCCTCGGTATATTATAAACCCCGGGTTATTTAAATAAATTTTCCCGGAAACTCATACTCCCCACAATTTCCTTCGTCTTTATAGGGCAAGGTTGTTTTTTATAACTGGCTGCTGTATGAACGAAGCTCAATTTAAAATGCTGCTGGAGAAGTATATTAACGACAGGTTGTCACCTGGCGAACTCTCCCTGTTCATTTCTTATCTGCGTGAATATAAGCATACCGGTCATTTGGAAGAACTCATAGAGCGGACTTTTCACGATGATGGTTTTACGGAACTTTCTGACCGGTCGAAAACGGAAAGCATTTTTCAGAAAATTCTGCAGCAGGCCAAAAGCATAGAGGCTCAACCTGGCACAGGCGATCCTTTCATACGATCAAGCAACAGCAATGGCCGTACACGTGTATTACGCTGGCTGGCGGCGGCTTCTCTTTTGGCAGGCATAGCAAGCCTGAGCTATTTTGTTTTTATAAAGCAGGAAAAAAAAGAAACTCCGGTCAGCATTGTTAAAAAGGCGCCTGCTACAGATGCGGAGCCGGGTGGCAACAAGGCTGTTTTAAAGCTGGCCAATGGAGAGGAGCTGGTGCTTGATAGCGCGGGAACAGGAATGCTTGCTTTACAAGGTGGCTCAGCTATTCTTAAAACAGGAGATGGTCAGTTAACCTGTAATCCGTCCGCGGCGCCGTCTGCCGAACCGGTATACAACACACTCTCTACTCCGCGGGGAGGTCAATATCAGCTTACTCTTCCCGATGGCAGCAAAGCCTGGCTCAACGCGGCATCTTCCCTGCGTTTTCCGGTTGCATTTACCGGCAACGAAAGGGTAGTGGAACTGACAGGTGAGGCTTATTTTGAGATAACTCCCTCGAAAACTCCTGACGGTGGTAACCGGCGTTTTATAGTGCGTGATGGTACTCCTAATGCAGGTGAAAATGCCTGGCAGGTGGAAGTGTTGGGAACCCACTTTAATATAATGGCCTATAATAACGAACAATCTGTTCAAACCAGTTTGTTAGAAGGATCTGTAGCGTTTTCTACCGCCACGCAAAAAGTAAAAATAAAACCCAATCAGCAGGCTGTAATGAATAACAATAGCCGGAGTGTACAGGTAAGAAACGCGGCTGTTCTGAATGCCATAGCCTGGAAGGACGGGCTGTTCCGGTTTAGCAGCGATGATGTGCAATATATTATGCGGCAGCTTGAAAGATGGTACGATGTGAATGTGGTGTATGCAGCCAAAGTGCCGTCGGGGCATTACAGTGGCATAGTGAACAGAGACAGTAAGCTGTCTACAGTATTAAAGATCCTGGAAGAAAGCGGGCTTGATTTTAAAATACAGGGTAAAATGTTAACAGTATTTCCGCAATAAGTATTCATACGCTGTGATGCAGGATTTAGAGAGTCGCGTTTATTAGTCTGTTCCCCATCCCACCTTAAGAAAGATAAAAATTTAGATAATTCTGGTTATCCAAAAAACCAGGGATGATTGCAGCACCCCTGGCGAAGGGTTAATCATTTTTATACAATCGGTCGAAGGATTGTTTTTCTTAACCCAAACAGTACAAATGTATGAAATTAAAAGTCGATTTGCTGCCTCCACTCCGGGTGGGGCGAGTGCTATCCAAAACTTTACTGATCATGAAGCTAACGGTTGTTTTATTGATGGCTGCCTGCCTGCAGCTACATGCCGAAGGTTATGCGCAAAAGCTTACGTTAAATGAAAAAAATGTACCTGTTCAAAAAATCTTTGAGCTGATTGAGCAACGTACTCCTTACCATTTTTTTTACAAAGATGAGCTGTTGCAGAACATCGGAACAGTAAACATACAGGTAAAAAATGCTACCGTTGAAGCTTTGCTGAATGAATGTTTTAAACAGTTGCCGCTAACTTACAGTATTGTTGAAAAAACGATTATTATCAAAAGGAGAGTGGATCCCCTGCCTGCGGAAGAGGATCATTCAGTTCCCCTGGCGGAAGTAAAGGGACAGGTAAAGGATGCTGATGGAAATCCCATAGCCGGGGCTACAGTAAAAAACCGGAGGACAGGACAGGGTACAGCGAGCGATGCGGAAGGCTTTTTTTCCATAGAAGCCAGGGTAGATGATGTTTTGGAGATCAGCTCTGTTGGATTTGAGGCACAAGCCATTAAAGTGAGCTCCCTTCAACAGTTGCTGACCGTTTCTCTGAAAATAGCCGCTTCTGAGCTGGAAACCACTGTTATTGTTGGTTATGCAAGCCAGAAAAAGAAAACGCTTACCGGCGCTATTTCAACCATCAGCGGGTCGGAGATGGTGACTACCAAAAATGAGAACCCGCAAAACATGTTAACGGGTAAGGTTTCCGGTGTAAGGATTGCGCAACGAAGCGCTGAACCGGGTGCTTTTAACAACGCGTTTGACATTAGGGGCTTTGGTGCTCCGCTGATCGTTATTGACGGTATTCCACGTTCCAATGCCGACTTCCAGCGTTTGAATGCCAACGATATAGAAAATATTTCGGTATTGAAAGATGCATCTGCTGCCATTTACGGTATGCGGTCAGCCAATGGAGTGGTGTTGATCGCTACCAGGCGGGGAAAAAATAATGAGAGTATTTTGTCGTACGACGGAAACTATACTTTTCAATTCCCTGCCGGCTTACCTAAAACAGTAGGTATTTTCGATTATCTGACGCTTCGTAATGAACAAGCAAGGCACAATGTGAACGGAGGTACTCCTGTATTTGGTGAGGATGTTTTTGAAGAATACAGGAATGGAACCCGGAAAAGCTACGACTGGTATCCCCTGGTGTGGGCGAACTATGCGCCCCAGACACAGCATAATTTAAGTGTTACCGGCGGTAATGAAAAGCTTACTTATTATGTGGGTGGCGGATATATGAACCAGGGAAGTTTTTTCAAGACCAACGATCTCAATTATAACAAATACAATCTTCGCTCCAGCCTGAGCGCTAAAATAGGTAACAGATTTACGTTAGATGCAAATCTTAATCTGGTTACAGAAACTACTAATCAGCCCTACCAGAGCGCGTGGTGGGCCATCCGTTCGTTCTGGCGCCAGGGGCCTCAAATACCCGCTTATGCGAATGATGATCCCACTAAACCTTATCATGGCCTGATCGAGGGGGATAATCCCATCTCCTTTATGGATAAGGATATCAATGGATACCGGAATCTTAGAACGAGCTGGATACAGCCGATCGTAAGCCTGCGTTACGACATACCCGGCGTTCCGGGTTTATATGCAAAAACCTTGTTCAGCTATGACTATTCTTTTTCAAATAATAATATTTATCAAAAAGAATACAGGCAATACCGTTACGACGAGGCTTCTGACACCTATACAACATTTACCCGGCAATCGCCTAACAGGATCACCCGGCAGGCTTACTTCAACTCTCAAATGCTGACGCAAACCTCTTTAAATTATAGTAGCACATTTGCGGGCGATCATAAAGTTGATGCCGCTCTTATTTGGGAAACGCAAAAAAGGCAGGGAGATAATTTTGCTGCGCAGAGAGACCTGGCACTCCCTCTTCCTTACCTGCTGGCCGGCCTTCCGCTCAACCAGATCGCTAATATGAATACCGGCTCGGGTGCTATCTATGAGTTTACAAACCTGGGGTTGGCTGGACGACTTAATTATGCTTATAAAGGAAAATACCTGGCTGAATTCCTTTTTAGAAACGACGGATCGTCAAAGTTTCATAACCAGCATCAGTGGGGATTTTTTCCCGGGGGGTCTGTAGGCTGGCGTATCTCTGAAGAGGATTTTTTCCGCAATACCAACGCTCTTTCCTTTGTGCAACAGCTTAAGTTGCGTGCTTCCTATGGTGTTACGGGCGATGATGGGGCGGCTGCTTACCAATGGGCAACCGGTTATAACTATCCTGGACCATCCGATTCAAGAAATTTCAGTGGTGGTTATGTGTTTAATGGCAACTTTATTGCCAGTGCAAATAATAAAGGCATTCCTAATCCTGCCATTACCTGGTTTACATCCCGCACGATGGATGCAGGGATTGATTTTGTTGGATGGAACGGGCTGCTGGGCGTTACTTTCGATTATTTTATAAGAAGACGTGATGGATTACTAACAAAAAGAGCTGGCGGTACTCCAACCGTTGTGGGCGCAGAACTTCCGGATGAGAATCTTAACTCTGATGCCACTTTTGGGTACGATTTTGAAATTACCCATAATAACAATGTCGGCGAGTTCTTTTACAGCCTTAAAGGCATTTTTTCCTATGCCCGTGTAAAAATGCGATATGTAGAGAGAGCTCCCAATGGAAGCTCTTATTGGAACTGGAGAAACAATCAAACCGATCGTTTGCAAAATCAATGGTGGGGCTGGACTGGTAACGGCAGGTTTGAGTCGTGGGAAGATATTTATAACAGTCCTGTATACATCGGCCGTGGAACATTACCCGGAGATTTCCGTTACGAAGACTGGAACGGCGATGGCGAGATCAATGACCTGGACCGCCACCCATACCAGTTAAGCTCCACCCCCTGGATCAACTATGGTCTTTCCGCTAATCTTTCTTATAAAGGAATTGATCTGTTCCTGTTATTCCAGGGCTCTGCTCTTTCAACAGTTCAATACCTGGAACAATTGCAGATGCCTATGTGGGGAAGCAGTGAATCGGGCGCGATGGTACAGTTTATGGATCGCTGGCATCCGAAAGATCCTGCTGCAGATCCCTATGATCCCGCAACGGAGTGGGTGCCGGGATACTACGGTTACACCGGAACGCTTTCACATGTAGAATCTTCCTACAACTCTGTTAACGGGGCATATTTCAGGCTGAAATCTGTTGAATTAGGATACACACTGCCTGAGAAATGGATTAAAAAAGCGGGAATCAAGAACACGCGCTTTTATGTGAACGCATACAACCTCTTAACCGCAACCAAAGTGCGTTATATCGATCCGGAGCATCCGAATGAGACATGGGGCTACCTGTATCCTTTGAATAAGACAGTTTCGGTAGGTTTAAATGTTACATTTTAATAATAATGATCATTATGAAATTTAAATATTATTTCTTTTATATCATCATGGCGATATGTTTCTTGCATATCTCTTGCAAAAAATATCTCGACGTTCCGCCTATTAATATTGTTAATGAGGCTGACTTATTTTCCAACTCAAGCGGAATGCAATTGTACCTGTCGAGAATGTACAGCCAGATGCCGTTTGAAGACTTTAAATATTCTCCGGCAAGGCAATTTTTTGATGACTGGCTGGTTACTCCCGGCACCAATGAAGGTTCATCATTGGGAAGAGATGCCGGCGAAGCCATGACCTCAGAAGGCTGGGCACGTAACGGCGCTTACTGGACAAGGGCTTTCAATTTGTTAAGAGATGCCAACAACCTTATTGAAGAACTCCCCAAGTACAAATCCAATTTCAGCGATGAAGAGTTTAATCACTTTATTGGTGAAGCTTATTTTACCCGGGCTATGGTGTTTTACGCATTGGCAAAAAGGTATGGAGGTGCACCCCTTGTTACATCGTTGCTGCGTTATCCTGCTGCAGATGGAAAGCCTTTAGAAGTACCAAGAGCCACCGAAGAAGAAACCTGGAACCAGGTACTGGCTGATTACGATAAAGCCGCGGAACTTCTTTCTGAAAACAGTCCTGTAAAGGGGTATGTCAATAAGTATGTTGCATGGGCATTTAAATCGGAGGCCATGCTGTTTGCGGGAAGCGTTGCAAAGTATAACACATTTACAGGCTTTGGACAAAAAACCAAAGTACGGGTAGTGGGCTTTGATCCTGCTACTGCTGCCGAAGCTTCCAAAAAATATTTTACCGAAGCGTATAAAGCGGCTAATATCATTATCAAATCTGGTAAATATTCACTTTATAAAAAGAAAGGCGGACCGGGCGACAGAGAAGGGCAATATCAGAATATGGTGGATATGTTCTTTGATGCTTCCAGTCCCGAGAATATTTATACCAAAGATTATAAATGGCCTGATCTGGCCCACGGCTATGATTCTTACAATATTCCACGCCAGCTAATGGGTGGGAACGGGTACTCGGCAGGTAACTGCCCAACGTTAGATTTTGTGGAGTTGTTTGATGGTATTGAGAAAAATCCCGACGGTACTATTAAGGTACTTGATAACAATGGGAAATATCTTTTGTTTAACAATCCTATGGACATCTTTGCCAATGCCGAACCGCGCCTGAGAGCCTATGTGATTTTCCCGGGCGATGTGTTTAAGGGAACAGTGATGGATGTGAGGCGCGGTGTATATACCGGTAGCGTTACCAATGGCATAGCGCCATTGCGTACTGTAAATGGCTCTACCAACTATACCATTGGTGGCCCGCAAACCTACAATCAAACAGATGCGTATACTGCGACCGGTGCTTTTGCCGGCAATAAATCTTTGTTTTTGTCACAAAATGGCACATCGCATGAAGTAGTTACCCTGCCCGATGGTTCAAAAATGAATGGCGGCGGGATCAACGGACCTTTTGGTACTTCGGATATGACTGCTGCCTTTACGGGATTTATGGTGCGCAAATGGTTGAATCCTAACATGGCCCAGGCATTGGTATTGGAAGGAAGATCAGAACAGTCTTTTATTTTAATGCGTTATGCCGAAGTATTGTTGAATGCTGCAGAAGCAGCTGCAGAATTGATGCTGGCAGGTGTAAGCTCGCCCGACGGAGATGATTTGACCACGGTGGCTTACGAAGCGATCAGGAGCATCAGGGAAAGGGCCGGCGCTGAGCCGCTGGTTGGTATATCTGATATAGCCGGTGCACAAGGCTTACAGGTGATCCGCAAAGAGCGCAGGAAAGAACTGGCATTTGAGCACAAAATACTTTGGGATATCCGCAGGTGGAGAACACAACACTCCGATATATTAAATGGCTTTACACAGGCAGATGGCGCTTATTATCGCGGGCTGTATCCTTTCTATTCCTCTATAGCCGGTAAATGGTTCTTTGATGCCGGTTTCGAAGAAGCGAGAAAACGTTTCCGGTTTACAGAGCTGGAATATTATTTCGCTATACCTCAGGGAGAAGTAAATAAGAGCCCGGTAATTGATCAGCAACCAGGCAGATAATATTAATGATAATAGTTTAAAGAATATCCAATTGGTAATGGCTAAGTAAAAACTGTAAGATAAGAGACCTCGTGAATATTCAATAAAAAATATACGCATGAAAAAGATTGTTTATTATATAGTGAGCGGAATCATGATGGCAGGTTTTTTTTCCTGCACCAAGATTGATAATTATCCTGAGCCTAAAGAAACGCTGCGGGGAACCGTGGTAGACGCGGCTACAGGCGAACCGGTATTGACAGACCAGGGAAGCGAAGGCACCAGGGTCCGTATGCGAGAATTAAGCTGGACAGCCGCTACACCGGAAAACCTTGATATCTTTTGTATGAAAGAAGGAACATTTCAGAACACAAAAGTATTCAGGGGGAATTACAATGTGAGAGTTGATGGCGCTTTTATTCCCATTGTAAGGTTAAATGCAGACGGTGATACGCTTGCAGATGAATCAAAAACGCTGGACATAAGCGGTGTAACGGAGACCGAGTTCAGGGTACAGCCGTTCCTGAAATTAAGATGGGAGGGAACACCCACTATAGCTGATGGAAAAATTACCGCGAAAGTAATAGTAGAACGCGCTGTAAGTCCCGCGGATTTCAGAGCAAAGATCGAACCTATGGGCAATTACAGCGATGATTTTCTCAATGTTACGGATGTGCGTTTATTTGTAAGCCAGGTGCCGTTTGTGGGTTACCGTGAGTGGGACAATCGCTATACTACCACAATAGATTATCCCGGTAATTCATTCGAGACACAATTGGGACAGCCCCTTACAATCACTACCAACAATGTCATTCCTTCCGGAAGAACAGTGTTCATACGGGCTGCGGCAAGAATTAATTATGCCACCGAAGGCATCAGGCGCCATAATTATAATGAGGCTGTAAGGGTTGATATTCCTTAATTATTCTCTGTAATATTTAATTATATAGCCGGGCATGAGCGTATTTCAAATTTTCCCCTATAGGTCGGTGTCTCACCATAGCCGTCAACTTAAGCCCGAAGGGCTTGAATTTGAATAGCCCCCAACTTTGTTGGGGGACAACAATGTCGAAGTTTTGTTGAACCCCGTAGGGGTTCAATGTAAAATTGTCGCAAATATACCACCGGTTACACCGATGGCTATTCAAATTAAACCCCATTCGGGGTATTTAAGCGCCAGATTTCCTAAGTTGACGGCTATGGTGTCTCACCGACCGGAAAATTTGCATGAGCATTCGGTATGCAATACCTGGCTATTTTTACAAAAAGAAATGATATGAAATTTCAGCAACGATTGTCCTGTCTGTTATTTACCGTTTTATTGCCGGCAATGGGTTGGTGCCAGGAAAAAACAGCTTTCCAGACAGCCCATCACTGGATACCGGAGATTGATGTGCGTTCGGATATCGCCATTGTATATGGTGTTAGTGAAAGGGGAAAAATGTCGTTTGAAGATCGTGTAAAATCGTGGAGAGACCGGGGATACAATGTACATTTTATGACAGGCATTGCCTGGGGGCAATACGATGAGTATTTCCTGGGTAAATGGGACGGGCAGGATCATTTGGGTGAAGGACAGCAAACAGTTAAAGGCGATACAATATGGCATGGAAGAAATATTCCTTACGTAGTGCCTGTGGCTTCTTTTATAAAATTTATGCAGGAAAGAGTGGTTAAAAGAGTGATCGATGCAGGTATAAGCTCCATTCATCTTGAAGAGCCTGAGTTTTGGGCAAGAGCCGGCTATAGTGAAGTATTTAAACAGGAGTGGCAGAAATATTATGGTTTTCCCTGGCGTTCGCAGCATGAATCGCCCGAAAATACGTATCTCTCCAGCAAATTAAAATACCAGCTCTATTACAACGCCATTAAAGAAGTATCCTCTTACGCCAAGGCTTACGGTAAAACAAAAGGGCTGGATGTGAAAGTATATATACCTACACATTCCCTGGTAAATTACTCTTCGTGGCAAATTGTAAGTCCGGAAGCCAGCCTGGCCTCATTACCGGGTATAGATGGGTATATTGCGCAGGTATGGACAGGTACGTCGAGGGAGCCGACATATTTTAACGGGCTTAAAAAGGAAAGAGTATTTGAGAACGCCTTTCTCGAATATGGTTCCATGGTTTCGATGACTGCGCCTACCAAGAGAAAATTATTTTTTCTTACAGACCCGATAGAAGACTGGCCGCGCGACTGGGCGGATTACAAAAGAAATTATGAGGCCACTTTTACGGCTAAGCTTTTGTACCCGATGGTAGCGGATTATGAAGTAATGCCATGGCCGGAAAGAATATATACACGTCCGTACAAGCTTGCTAACAGCGATGAAAAGGTATTGATACCCAAATATTATTCCACGCAAATGCAGGTAATGGTAAATGCGCTGAATGATATACAGGTGTCCTCCAATCGCGTTACAGGAACGGGCGGCATAGGCGTATTGATGAGCAACTCCCTCATGTTCCAGCGATTCCCTACTCATAATGATTATGAAGACCCGCAGTTCTCTAATTTCTATGGTCAAACATTACCGTTGGTCAAACGCGGAGTGCCGGTAGAAACCGTGCATATGGAAAATCTTTCCTACCCGGCAACGCTTGAAGATATAAAAGTGCTGGTAGTAAGCTATTCCAATATGAAGCCGAACGATGCCGAAGTGCACCGGCACCTCGCTGATTGGGTAAAAAAAGGAGGAGTGCTGGTATACTGCGGAAAAGACGACGATCCTTATCAAAAGGTGATGGAATGGTGGAACACCAACGGCAACTCCTATGCTGCACCTGCCGATCACCTGTTTGAATTGCTGGGTATACAAGCCGGTACAGGAGATAAAAGCTTTGCTGTAGAAAAAGGAAAGGTATATGTCATAAGGAAAAATCCTAAGGAGTTTGCCATGCAAAGCGGCATGGATACAAAATATACAGACCTTATAAAGCAGGCCTATGAAGCAGATGCGAAGGCCGGTAAATTTTTGGTAAAGAATAATTTTTATTTACAACGCGGCCCTTATGATATAGTGTCGGTAATGGATGAAAGCGCAGGCGGTGATCCTTATGTTGTAACCGGGCCGGTAATAGACCTGTTTGATCCGAAGTTGCCCGTGCTTGCCAAAAAAGCAGTTGAACCGGGCACACAGGCGTTTTTATACAATATCGGCCGGATTGAAAATAAAAAAGCCCCCAAAGTATTAGCCTCCGCTTCCAGGATTTATGACGAAGATGTAAAGGGGAGATCGTATGCTTTTGTTGCAAAGAGCCCTGTTAACACTATCAACAGCATGCGTATATATCTTCCCTCAGCACCTAAAAGCACTGTAGTCACCAATAGCAAAGGAGAGAAGATAAATGCGGAGAGCTCGTGGGATAAGCAATCCCGCACCTGCTATCTTAGCTTTGATAACAGCCCTGATGGTATCAGGGTATCCATAAGCTGGTAATTATTTCATGTATTCTTTAAACGGGGCTATTTAAACCAAAAAGGCAGCTATCCTCCGGGAAGCTGCTTTGTTTTGGTTAAATCCATAATTTCCTCAATTCTCTGCTTGCCGCAGCGTCCTTCTATGCACAAGGCCTGAAGTAGAGAATCAGCGGAGAAGAAGGAATTTGTTGTTTATGGTTTACAGTTTCAGGTTACAAGCCACAAACCTGTAACCTGCAGCTTGCGAAACCACAAACCTCAAACTACAAACCACAAACTATTTTTTGTATTCTTTGTAAGTATTAATACCTTGAACATTGCTCTAGGGTTTAAATATTTTTCCACGATTGTAACCTGTATTTGTCATTATGGGAAATTTACAGATCAAAAAATCCTCCAAAGTTCATGATGTAGTAGTAATAGGATCCGGCGCGGGAGGTGGTATGGCCGGCTATGTGCTTGCCAACGCGGGCATTAAAGTATTAATGCTGGAAGCCGGTCCTTTTTTTGACCCAAAAACCGATTCTCACCAGTTTAAGAAACCCTGGGAGTCGCCCCGTAGAGGTGCTTCCACCGTACGCCCTTTCGGTGATTTTGATGCCGCGTATGGCGGCTGGGAAATTGACGGAGAACCTTATACCAGGAAAAACAATACTGAATTTGACTGGTTCAGATCGAGGATGCTGGGTGGAAAAACCAACCACTGGGGGAGGATATCACTCCGCATGGGACCGGAAGATTTCAAGCCTACGGACGGCTTAACTGAAGACTGGCCCTTTACCTACGAAGAATTAAAGCCTTACTACGATAAAATTGACGAGTTGATCGGTATTTATGGAACCGTAGAGGGCATACCCAACGAACCCGATGGCATTTTCATGAAACCGCCCAAGCCGAGGCTGCCTGAGCTGTTCATTAAAAAACACGCGGCGCAGGCAGGCGTTCCTGTTATAGCCGGGCGCGGTTCGGTAATAACAGAATTGCTGAAGGACAATAAAGACCGGCAGCCCTGTTTTTATTGCGGGCAGTGTGGGCGTAGCTGTAAGGTGTACGGCGATTTCTCCGCTTCTTCCTGCCTGGTAATACCGGCTATGAAAACCGGCAACCTGGAAGTAATTACCAATGCCATGGTGCGCGAGATCATTACAGATAAAAATGGCGTGGCTACCGGCGTATCGTATATTAATAAAGACGATATGCAGGAGTACCAGGTAAACACCAAAATAGTAATAGTAGGCGCGAGCGCGTGCGAGTCTGCCAGGATATTATTAAATTCAAAATCATCGGCGCATCCCAATGGGTTAGCCAACAACAGCAACGTAATAGGCAAATACCTGCACGATTCCACGGGTTCCAGTATGGGCGGTTTTTTACCGCAATTAATGGATCGCAAGCGGTTTAACGAAGATGGCGCCGGAAGCATTCATATTTATTCTCCCTGGTGGCTCGATAACAAAAAGCTTCCTTTCCCCCGGGGTTACCACATTGAATACGGCGGTGGCATGCGTATGCCTTCGTATGGCTTTGGAGGAGGCATCCATCGTATGAACGGGAAAGTGCCCGGTAAAGATGGCAAGCCTAAAAAGGCGGGCGGCTTCGGCGCGGATCTTAAAGAAGATTACCGGCGGTTTTTCGGAACGCAGGTAGGCATGGCCGGCAGGGGAACCGCTATCGCAAGAGAAGACAATTATTGCGAAATAGATCCGAATGTAGTAGATAAGTATGGTATCCCTGTATTGCGTTTTCACTATAAGTGGAGCAATGAAGAAATATTGCAGGCGAAACACATGCAGGAAACTTTTGCGGAGATCATGCATAAAATGGGGGCGATCGTTACCTCGCCTCAGCGCGGACCAGAAGACAGCTGGGGACTGGAAGCGCCGGGAAGGATCATTCATGAAGTGGGAACCATACGCATGGGCGATAACCCCAGGAAGAGCGCGTTGAACAGGTGGTGCCAGGCGCATGATTGTAAAAACCTGTTTGTAGTGGATGCCGCGCCTTTTGTGCAACAGGGCGATAAGAATGCTACCTGGACGATCCTTGCACTGTCTATGCGTACCGCAGAATACATTTTGCAGCAACGCCGGAAATTAAATGTTTAACCCGCTTAATGGATTGTTATGAACAGACGTGAGTCATTAAAAGCAATAGGATTAACCGCTGTATCAGCCGGTGTATTGATGCAGGCCTGTGATACAGATGCTAAAAAGGAAACTGAAAATCAACCTGCTTCATTTATGGGAGATGAAGCTGCAGGGCGGGAACCCTTTGAGCTGGAACGTAATAAAAAATTACAGACTGAGAAATTTTTTACCGCCCACGAAATGGCAACCATTACGGTGCTTGCCGATATTATTATTCCTAAAGATGAAAGATCGGGCAGTGCGTCGGACGCTAAAGTGCCTGAATTTATCGAGTTTATTGTAAAAGATATACCCTCGCACCAAACGCCTATGCGTGGCGGGTTGCGCTGGCTGGACCTTCAGTGCATGAACCGGTACAATGCTGCATTTAAGGATGCTACAGCAGATCAGCAACTGGAAATGGTGAATGACATTGCCTACCCCGAAGATGTTAAACCCGGTATGGAGCAGGGAGTGGCTTTTTTCAACCGCATGCGCGATCTTACCGCTTCCGGCTTTTACACTACTGAAATGGGCGTTGAAGATATAGGATATATAGGGAATGCTCCCAACAAATGGGAGGGCGTTCCCGCTGATATATTGAAGCAGTACGGAATGGAAGGGGTGTGAGACCAGGTTACAGGAATTTGTAGTTTATAGTTTATAGTGTGTGATTGCAGGTTACCGCATGCCGGCATTACAGCCCCTCACTGTACCACTTTTATCGCTTCTGCTACTTCAATCGGCAAATCTGATTCAAGGATATCAACCCCGTTTTTAAAAATTTCCCTGTAGTGCTGTGCCCGTTCAGCGCTATCAGGTAATTTATCGAATGTAGGCGCCGCGGATACCATGCACATCACGCCTTTTTCATGTAAAAGCCCAAGGAGTTCCCTGTTCTCATCGGTAAGCTTTGGGCCGATATATGCGATCATGCTCTTCCAGGGAATATGGGCAGCTTCATATTTTTCAAATGCTTCTCTTGTAAGGATATGAACGGAAAACATGCTGTTGGGATCACGATCTAAATAAAACTGTGCCTGTTCAGGACTGTGAATAGTGAGCATTACAGCAGGGTTCCTGCCCTGTTTGATTATGTCAGCGATCATTTCAAACGGAACGCCTTTATGGTCGAGGTTTAGCACGGTTTTCCCCCTGCTCCATTTTAATGCTTCCAGCAGGGTTGGGATCCTGTAGGGTGTTATGTTGCCTTCCTTATCTTTTAAAAACAATTGCTGCAGTTCCCTGTATGTATAATCACTTACTTTTCCTTTTCCTGTTGTAGTGCGGTCAAGCGTCGCATCGTGCATTAAAACAACAACACTGTCTTTGGTAAGCCTCGGATCAATCTCATAGAAAGCAGGTGTATATTTTAAGGTATTCACAAACGTTGCTATCGAATTTTCGGGGAAGCCGATTACCATTCCGCCCCTGTGCCCGCTGATTATCGGCGGATGAGGCTGACCTGTATAATGAAAAAAAGCCTGCAGGGCTTTGGAGGTCCGAAAATTAAAAGCGTTTTTTTTCTGTGCGAAACCTGTCAATGAACGTAATGCAAATACTGCAAGGAGGCTTAAGACAAGTATTTTTTTCATGCATATATTTTTTATAAAGTGGGAGCATTTAATTTTTTCAGAATAAAGCCATGCGCATCATCCAGCTCAAAAAGAGTGATAGATGAATTTTCCTGCTCGATGTGCCGGTAATAGGATAAAGGCATTCCCAGTTTGGATGCCATATACAGCCTGTTGATGCCGTTATGCGCTACCACCATGATCGTTTGGTTGTTATGTTTAATATTCACCTCCTTAAAAAAATCATTTACTCTTTTCACGATCTCTCCGCCTGTTTCCCCGGTCCCGCCTGCTCTTGTGTTTTTGGGGTCTTTCATCCATTGCTGCCACAGCGCGGGATTTTCAGCATTGAATTCCTCTTTGGTTTTTCCTTCCCAAAGTCCGAAATCAGCTTCTATGATACGTTCATCAGTGATCACCGGACGGTTACCTGAGGCGATCTCTGCTGTTTTACGGGCACGCGCTAACGGCGATGCATACACCGCATCAATATGCGCCTCTTTCAGGGCAGTAAATACTTTCAGCGCCTGTGCAAGGCCTTTCTCTGTAAGCCCGATATCCGTTCTGCCGCAATAGCGATTGCCATCAGCGTTATAAGGCGTTTCGCCGTGGCGTAATAAAATCACTTTAAGCATATTTGTCGTTTCACGTTTATTGTTTCACCATTCACCATCCAATGTCGTTTCCTTTAGCTTAAGAATCATCATAAGACTTTTAATTTGTCAGCAACGCGATATCTATCACACTGTTACCAGTATCCGAATAAGCCCCCTTTTTTTGCGTGAGATTTGTACTACCGCTGATCAAGGGGATGGATGAACAATGATACAAAGCTGACAGGTCTCCTCAAAGCAAAAAGCAGGGGTGTTTCGGATATCCCGCCAAGTGGCGGGACCGGCTTGAGGCAATCAACAACTTACCCTTAAAACGCTATACCTTCTTAAGGAAACGACATTGATTGCCCATTCACCCCGTCCGAACGGTGTTCAGCCGGGCGGGCATTGCCCATTCACGACTTTAATATATTCCCTTGCCTTCAGCTCATCAATAAATGTATGATATAAACCATCATATTTTTCACTCAGCGCTTTTTCCGGCGCCACCAGTTTTTCTGTTTGAACAAGCGCTTTTGTTGCAATCGAAAGCGAATTGAACCAGGTTTTCGAAGCGGCAACAATGGCAGCGCCTACCGCACCGCTTACATATTTCATTTTGTATACAGGCTTATTCATAACGGCGCTTCGTATGCGCAACCAAACATCGCTGTTGCTGGCGCCACCTGCGGTAAATACATGATCTACGTTCTCACCCGATAACCTGCGGATCAGCTCATATGCATAACGTTCCACATAAGCAACTCCTTCCATTTTTGCAGCAAATAATATTTCATCGGTGAGATTATCCGGCTGAAAACCTTTTGCGTGTGGAGCTATAAAAGGAAAGCGCTCTCCCTGCTGTAATAAAGGATATGCCATCTCTCCCGTAGGAATGAGCCCTGCGGCTGCAATATTGGCATCCTCAACACGGTCCGCAAATTCTCCGGCCACCCAGTCGGCACCGATATTACCCGCACCGCCCGGCATCCAGTAGCCTTCAGGGTGACGATGATTATATATACGCCCTGCCGGATCCTCTACCGGCTGTTTTGTCACACCTTTTATTACCAGCGTAGTGCCGATGGTAGTATTCCATTGCCCCGGTTGCATAGCGCCGGAAGCTACCTGCGAAGCGCAACCGTCTGTAATGCCTGCCGTAACCAAAATGTGTCCGGGCAGGCCGGTTTCCTTTGCGGCCTCTTTACTTATCTTACCGATAACGGTACCGGATGGCACTACCTGCTGCAGCCATTCTTTTTGTATGCCCAGGTCTTTGCCGAGGTATTCCGGCCAACAAAGATTTGAAAGATCAAACCCTGTCTTCAAAACATTGGTATAATCTGTCGTATCAAAAACGCCTGATAATTTACCGGTAATATAATCCGCGGCATGTATCCATAATTGTATTGTTGCGGCCTTAACTGGAAAATTTTCGGCAAACCATACTACTTTCGGCAAACCGCAGGAGCTGTTAAAACCGGTAAAGCCATGTTGCCCTGCTGCATGTGCCACACCTGCACAATGTTCTGCCTGTTTTGCGGAACGATTGTCGCTATACATAATGGCATTGAATAAAGGCTGGTAATTTTTATCTAACGGTATTACCGTTCCTGATGTGGAAGATACCGCGACAGCAATAATATTTTTCTTTACAGATGTTTCCAGCTTTTGCATTACGCGCTTTATGCACAGCAGGCAAAGCTGCCACCATATCCCCGGATCCTGTTCCTGCCGCGATGAAGCGGTAAGTGTCATTGCTTCATCTGCCGAAGCAATAATATCCCCGCTATTATCCAGCACTATTACCCGCATGCCCTGAGAACCCAGATCTATACCCATAAAACAGGCTTTCTCACTCATCCGATATTTTTTTTAAAGAGGAGCGGTTTTGCTTCCATTGCTGGTATAATGATATGTAATCACCTGTATTGTCAGAGGGAGCAACTGTTTCGATATTATTATTTATTACTGCCGTGTGATCTGTAGCCTGGTTGCATAATATTGCCCCACCGGTTACCGATGCATGACGGAAATTGTCTTTGATCAGTATATTTTTCCTGGTCAGTGTAGCAATGAACTGTCTTAATTTTCTGCTTTCCATTCCGCCGCCGCAAACCCATATAGCGTCTTTGGTGTCCGGCGTTACCGAACAAAGGCTTTTATAGTTTTCATAAATGCTGCAGGCAATATCCCATAAAGTAGCCCATACAAAATGAGCGCGGCTTAGCTCATGATTTACCGGTACATTGAAAATAAACCCGCCTCTTATCAAAGGATCTTTTTCATCTGCCAACAGGGAGCCTAATGCAGCCATGCACTGAAGATCTTTTTCATTTGCAAGCTCCTCTTCAATCACATCATATCCTTCATTGGGATAAAATATTTTTTTCAACCGCTGATAGTTCAATCCTGTAACCCCGGCATTGGCTTCAAGCATGAAATAACCATCTGTTACATGTCTTCCTGTCCAGGTTCTTTGGGCTGCATCCATAATATAGTGATCCACTAATTTTATGATAGGCGTTGTGGTTCCCGACACGATCACCACATCATCCTTCGCGGCATTGGTGCTCAATGCAGCCAGTTGTGTGTCAGCACCGCCAACCACCACCTTAACTGCAGGTGATATGGAAAGCCCGCCGGCTATATCTTTTTTAACAGTGCCCAGCACAGTTCCGGCTTCGGTTAAAGGCGGCAGAATATGATTATCTAATCCAAATGCTTTTATAAGCGCCGTTGACCATTGCTTACCTGCTACATCATATAACAGGGTTTCAGATGCCTGCGAATGCTCATAGTGCGGTATGCCGCAAAACATATACTCGATCCAATCGCTGATGCTGAGTATGGCATTAACCTTGATATCGGTATACACTTTTTGAAACCCAACAATCTTTAATGCAGAGAATAATGAAGTAGGATAGCGGCCTGTCTTCTGGTACATATCGTCTTTATCCTTTATCATATTTTCCCATTGCCTTCCCCTGTGGTCAATATTGGGCATTCCTATAACGGACGCTCCTTTGTCGCTGATCACCACAATGCCTTCACGCTGGCTGGTGGCTGTTATCGCCTGTATGGTTATATCACCGGCCTGGCTCAATGCAGCTTTACACAAAGCAATAATGCGCTGCCATGTTTCCCGGGGTTTAAAATAAATGGAATCGGCATAATGCTCATCCCGGTGATAAACTATATCTTCCCTGGCTGTGCCAAGCAATTCACCCGAAACGGACACGACTGCAGACCGCAGGTTACCGGTACCAAAATCAATGATTATATATGCATCTTTATTTGCCATACCTGTGATTTGTGAAATCCAAAGCATCAGAAAGTTGTTCCTTTTTCCATTGCAGCAATTTTGCATTGAGTATCTCCACGTGATGGTCTTCTACTTCGTGTGTGGCGCCTGCGGTATGCGGCGTTGCCAGAACATTCGGATGATCAATCAGGCGGTAATCTGTTTCGTCCGGCGGTTCATTGTCAAAAACATCCAGGATCGCCCCCCTGATGGCATTGTGCACAATAACATCCAGCAGGTCGTTCCTGTTAACTACCGAAGCCCTTGCCGTATTCACAAAAATAGCATCAGGTTTCATGCGCCTTAACAAACTTTTATTTATCATTCCCTTTGTAGTATCATTCACTGGCAGATGTATGGAAACGATATCGCTTTTCTCAAATACTTCTTCCAGTGTAACCTGCTCATATTCCGTGAAAGGATCTTTAAGATAGGGATCGTAATATTTAATATGGCAGGGGAATGCCTTTAATATTGTCGCAGTGTATTGACCGACTGCTCCAAACCCAACCATGCCTACCGTCTTCCCTGCCAGCTCATTGCCTTTGAACTGGAGATAAGATGCATGAGCTCCCTTTTGCCAGTTGCGCCCTCTTAACCAATCGGTACTGGGTATTACCTGTCTTAAAAAGATGATCACATTAGCGATCAGCATTTCTGCCACGGCCTGTGCATTGCGGGCCGGCGTATGAAATACCGGTATGTTTAGTTCCTTTGCTGTTGCGAGATCCACATTGGAAGGCGTACCCCTGCAAACACCTATAAATTTCAGGTGCGGGTGCTTTTTGATGACTGATGCGCTTACTTCATCATGCTCTGTGATAAGCGCATCGGCCTTTGATTCATCCAGCAAGCTGTTCAGTTCTTCCGAAGTGTAAGCGCTTCCTTTTTCCTTCCAGACTTTATAGATCACATTTCCAAAGGCTTTCTTTAATGCTGTTCTTCCATTATCGTTATAAGGCGCCGTAATAAGAATATTCATAAATTGTATTCAATTTTATATATCAACCATTAACCGTTCACTGCCACCTGCATGGCGGGCTTTGTTTCGGGCAGTGAGATAAACCTCGTAAGTATAGCGCTGATAAAATAAAGGACTGCCAGGATCCAAACCACTCCTGAATCTCCCAAGGGGCCAATAAATATCCTTACGATTGCCGGACCTGCAAATACGGCCAGCCCCGCTCCCAGGTTCAGGATAGCCATTGCGGCGCCTTTGTCTTTTTGCACAAGAGAGGGCACCAAAGCAGACAATGGAACATAGCCTGCCAGCAGCGCTCCCCATAACACCCCGCATAACAAAACCATGGAGAAGCTGCCATTAAAAATTTGCGGAGAATAATAAAATAATAAAGTGGTAAGCCCACAGCCTAATCCTCCAAACAAAGATACCGTGTTCCGCCATCCTAATTTATCTCCCACAAAACCGAATATCAGGTTGAAGGCGATGTTGGCGGTAAAGATCGTTCCCCATATCTGCAGCCACTGGGTGGTGGAGAAGCCGTATTTTTCCATATACAAAGGCATAAAAACAGGGAAAGCAAATTGCGCCGTAGTATTTATCACCCGAACAATACCGCCAAGTAAAACCTTGGGTTCTTTTTTGGCAATGATCAGCCCGTTTGCCAGCTCCTGCAGCTTACTGGTTTTAAGATTGCTTCTCCGGAAAGTATCCCGGTTAAGGATCAAAGCAAATACAGCGCCTACCAGCACCCAGAAAATAGAGCTCCATAAGGTATTAATATAATTGAGCGCATGAATGGCCCAGCTTGAATAGTATGCGCCGAAAACATTCAATCCTCCCGTAAATACAAACCAGAACCAGCCCACCGCTGCACCAAGCTTTTCTTTGGGAGTGCGGTACGTTACCCATACTAAAAAAGAATAGGCAAACAACGGATAACCAAATCCGCGCAAGGCATAAGTAACCAGCATCATACCGTAATTCAGATCAGTTAAACCATAACCCACAAAACCAACAGTTCCGATTATATAAAATAATACGCCCAGCCACATTGTTTTTTTAACGCCTAAAGCTTCAGCCAGTACACCCGAAAACCAGGAAGAAATGGCGATAGTAACACCATATACCGTAAACAGTGTTGCCGATTGCTGGATCGTCATTCCCCTGTCAATCAAATAAGAGCTTAACCATCCCTGTTCCACTCCATCGCCCATCATAAAGATCAATATACCCAGGTAACCCCATGCGAGGTTCTTGGGTAACCTGATTGTATTAAAAATGCCAGAAGAACCTACATTTTTTTCCATATGGCAATATATTTAAACAAAAATAAAGTAAATTAAATATTTTTTAAAATTAAAAATGATGAAAATTCATCAATTTTATACGTGTATTTCAAATCAGAGGCATTACCTGAGCGTTTTGTTTTGGTAACCGGTATTTTCTGCATATAGCTTTTATACATTTTTATATTTATTTTTATTAAAATGGCAACACGAACAATTACCGAAAGACACGAATACATTTTAAATAAGATCAGCAAGAAGGGTAAGCTGAATATTGATGATCTGGCCAGAGAGATGAAAGTTTCAGGTGTAACCATAAGGAAAGATTTAAAATTGCTGGAAGAAAAAAACCTGTTGTTCAGAACGAAGCGCGGTGCATCCATCAGCAATCCGTATGCAGGAGACAGGCCGCTCAATGAAAAGGAGTTTATCAATATTGATGAAAAAAAGAAAATTGCAAAAGCAGCTATTGACCTGATCAAAAATGCGGATTCCATTATGATTGGTTCCGGAACAACTGCTTTTGCATTAGCAACAGTCTTACATCCTTCAAAAAAGATCACGGTTATAACACCAGCCCTTAAAGTTGGGTTAGAACTAAGCAACAGGAACAATGTTGAAGTATTGCAATTAGGCGGAGTGATCAGACCCAACTCATCTTCGGTTGCAGGAGGGTATGCATTGCAGGTACTTGAAACCATTTCATGTGAACTTCTTTTTTTAGGTGTTGATGGTATTGAGCCTGATTACGGGGCTACTATTTCCAACCTCACTGAAGCCACCCTGAACAGGAGAATGATCGAAACCGCACAAACACTGATCTTACTGGCAGACAGCTCCAAATTCAACAGGAGAGGTGTGGCTAAAATATGTTCCATGGAACAAGTTGATTATATCATCACCGATGATAAAATACCCACTCACCTCATAAACCAATTTGAAGATAAGGGCGTTAAGATCATTATAAGTTAAAAAGTCAGCAAAGAAGTAACAGGTAAGTGATCAGAAGGATAACGGTTATCGTTATATGTATCCGACAATACCTTATAGTCTTCTACCTGAAAATGACGTGACAGGAAAATATAATCAATCCGGTTTACGGGCTGTCCCTGGAAAACACCACCGGACATATTGGTGTTCTCTACTCCTTCTCTTGGTTTTTTTGTTATATCATACGCATCCAATAATACTTTTTTAATTGCTATTATCTGCGGCGTTTCTACTGTAGAATTAAAGTCGCCGGTACAAATAAGCGGGGCATCGCCCGCAATTTCTTTTACTTTCCGGGCCATCAAAGGACCGGATGCTTCCTTGGCTGTTTTTAAGCGCCAGTAAAAATGAGCATTAAAAAAATAGAATGATTTACCTGTTTTTTTTGCTTTGAATTTTACCCACTGACAAATGCGCTGATCGTTGGCATCCCAGCCAATGCTGGGAACATCGGGCGTTTCGCTGAGCCAGAATACACCGGTGTCCAACACCTCAAAAAGAGATGTGCGATAAAAGATCGCGCAGTTGTGATTCACTTTAGTTCCGCCGTACCGATGCGCAACATAACTAAATCCGGGCATTACGCTTTTTAAGTCTTCTAACTGGTTGTCGTATCCTTCCTGCGTCCCTATTAAATCAAACTTATGAGATACGATCAGCTTTGCCAAAGGGCCTTTTCGCAAATCCCAACCGTTCCCTGACAGCTCATCGGCATCAGCACGATACCGTATGTTGTACGATGCCACCCTAAATTGATTATCTGCTATAGCTGAATCTGCAGGCAAAGGTTGTTTACTATCGCTACAATTCCACAAAAAAAAGGATAAAGCCCAAAACAGCAACGTGGTTATTTGCATCATATAATATTTACGACCGGTTAATTGGTTATTGATGTACTATAACTGTATTCTCCTGGCAGATACACTGGTAAGAGAGGGATACTCCCAATCAACCGGTTTCATGCCCATATCATAAGGGGATAGCCCTTTCCAGCTTGTTTTTTTACCTTCTATGATCAGTCTTCCATTTTCGCTGATCTCTACATACGCCCATATCGGATCTTCGTAGTAAGCCATATTGCGGAGGAGCGGGTATTTTTCGTAATGCGTTGCGGGTAAGGATGTATTGTTGTAAGCCTTGCCCAGCCAGCGGTAAGTAGCACTGTTTACCTGGACATAATGAATACCGTTTATTTGGTTGTAATAATCCAGGTGATGATGACCGGAGAACACTGCTTTCACTTTTAGGTGCCCGGCCTTCTTATTGCAATTTTGCAGGAGAAGCCTTACGGATTCCCTGTTTGCAACGCCATTGTGGTCCAGCCCCTGGTGGCAGAATACGATACAGGGCAACGCTGTGGCATTGATATCATTTTCCAGCCAGCCTAACTGGTCTTCATTAAAATAGGAAGGATACCTGGCATCAGGAGTTGATGGGTTTTTCCCGTTACCGTCCAGCACAATAAAATGATAACCTTTTATGTCAAAGCTATAATAGTTCGCAGGCATTTTAAAAAACCGAACGATCTGGTCAAGCGTACTTTGCTGGTCAAACTCGTGATTACCTATAACATGGTATTTGCTTCCCGGGAACTGGCTCCAGATATCCATTATCACTTTATTCTCGTCCTTTGGTACACAAAAGTCACCCAGTTGCAATATAAAATCCGGTTTCTTTTGGTTCATTGACTGAATAAAGGCCCTGAGACGATCCGGCGCGTCGAATGAAAAGTCCTGGTGCAGATCACTGATGATACCAAAGCTGATTTGTTTACGGCCGGCAGCAGGTGCTCTGTTCCCTGCCTTTAACCCGGCAGGTAGAATGCCTCCGGCGGCGCCCAGTGCAACTGTTTTTAAAAAATCATTTCTTTTCATAGTTTTTCCAAAATGCTGTTAAGGGCGGATAGTGAAAGTCATCAAACCATAAATCACAAACCATAAACCTAACTTGTAACCTGAAACTTTTCACTACAAAATACAAACAATATTTTAATTGACTCAACACCAACAAGGCTCAATCAATATCCCACCACACTTTTGCATTAATATTATCACCTCCCATGCTCTCGGCACCTTTTTTATAATTTTCAGGATTGTAAATATCCTGGTCCGCAGCATATAATAAACGGGCCGGCATTTTGCCTTCATTCAGCATAGAAGTAGTTACCGGTAATACGGGGTAGCCCGTTCTGCGGTATTCAGCCCATTGCTGGTAATCGGTAAAATAAAGCGCAAGATATTTATGCAGCAAGATCCTTTCCGGGCTTCCGTCATAAGCGGCCAAAGGCGCATCAAAATAACTGTCGGGCACTGTTGTTTTTGTCCATAATTCAATGGCAGCTTTTACCCCTTTTTTATAATGTTGTTCTGCATCTGCGATGTGTCCTTTTTGAGCCAGCTCAGCCTTAATAAATTCCACTTCTGCATACGACAGTATGGGGATAATCATTGGAGTAATAACCTGCAGGTTGTTCATATACGATGGAGAATACTGGAAAGCATTCTGGTCATCATACCCGGCGGGTATGCCTTTATATCCTATGGCTACACCATTGGATTTTGCTTCTGTAACATACACCGGTCTGCGTGGATCATTCAATGCGTTCAGCGTTTCAATAAAAAATTCGCCTACAGAATGCTGGGTACTAAAGTCAAGCGGCCTTGGCCAGGGAGTAAGATTGGGTGTAACACCTGTTATATTAAAAACAGCCGCCTCTGAAAGTTGCTCTATTATCGGGTATTTGACAGGATCTGCAATCATCGCTACCATCTCCTGGTACGCATTGGTGCGAACATCAGAAACCCTCAGTAACAATCTTAATTTGAGAGAGTTGGTGAACTTCTGCCACAATTTTGAATTATTATTGAAAAGCAGATCTGTTCCATAAGACATGGCGGTACTATGATCGTACAACGAATTGGCTCTCTCCAGGTCTGATAACAACTTTTCATAAATGGATTGCTGTGTGTCATAAATAGGTTGCAGGATACCATCTTCAGATTGTGAAGCTGTGGAAAACGGGATGTTGCCAAAACAATCGGTGAGGTTAGAATATATCCAGGCGTTCAGCGTTAGCGCAATTGCCGTATAGTTGCTGGCATTGTTCTCCTCTGCAACCCTCAGCATTTCCCTTATGTTCTTGGCCCATTTATAACCGGCATTCCATATAGAGTTACCTGTTGATTCCAGTATCTCATACCGTTGTACTCCGCCATAGTATTGCGGGTAGTTTAACTGAACCTGCATCAGTTGGTCTGTAATATTATAATTATTACTGGCATTATTGGATACCATGTTATACACGATCTCATTCAACAGGGTGCCGGGGCTTATCTGATTGATGAGATTGGGATTGGTATTCAGCTCCTCAAAACCTTTGTCGCAGGAAACAAAAACCGTCAGGGTAACTGCCAGTATAGATATCTTCAAGCTTTTCATTGTTTAATTTTTCTTTAAATAATGATTTAATTAAAATTCAACTTTAAGATTACAGCCATACGATGCGGTATAAGGCATGGGCGTTATCTCAATCCCCGGCACAAATACAGTACCATTCATAGTGCCTGCTTCCGGATCAAACATGGGGAATTTATCGAATACTGCCAGGTTCCTCCCAAACACACTGAAAGACAGGTTTTCCATACGCCATTTCCTGATCATTGTTTTGGGGAAGTTATAGCTAAGTGCTATTTCCCTGATCTTAATAAATGAAGCATCGAAGGTTCCGGATTCAGGTGTTGTATTGTAATATTGAGTGTAATAAGTCTGCGTATTGATAGGTGTGGTGTTTGGTACGTATTTATTATCAGCATCCAGTACTACACCTTTGCCGATGATCGTTCCTTCATCACGGCCGGGCAGGGTATTAGCCAGAGTGCCCGCCCAGGAAGCCCGGTTATAGGTTCCGGAAAAAATGAGACCTTTGTATTGCCCGTCAAGCGTAGCGCTTAAGCGGAAATTTTTGTATCGGACCGTATTGGAAATACCGGCTCTCCAATCAGGCGTGGTTCTACCGATATATTCTTTTTTACCTGTTTTTGTAGGCACGCCGTTTTGATAAACAATATTGCCTCCAGGATCTCTTACAAACCTGATGCCCCACAAATCGCTGGTGGTGCCTCCTACGGTTGCAATAAGAGAGCTTATCCAAACATCAGTAAGTGTTTGTTGTTCCAGGTTATCGGTAAGCTCCATTATTTTATTACGATTGGCAGACCAGTTTACCGTAATATTCCAGTCCAGATTCTTTGATTTTACAGGCGCCCCGGTCAATACAATTTCTGCACCCTTGTTCCTTACTTCGCCGGCATTGATCACTCTGCTGCTATAGCCGGCGGTAACATCGGCAGGTAATGAGAGTATCTGGTTTTTAGTGCTGGAAGCATATACGGTAACATCAAGTCCCAGGCGGTTATTCAATAATCGTAGATCAAAGCCTGTTTCCCAACTGGAAGTGATTTCGGGTTTCAGGTTTGTATTAAATAAAGTAGCGGGTACTATAGCTGAGCTTGGAAATCCGCTCTGGCTGTAGTATTTGGATGTTTGATAAGGCACCGCATCGCTCCCCACCTGTGCATAAGAAAGCCGGTATTTAAAGTAGCTGATGGGTTCTGCCATGTTGAATATATCCGACAAAATAACACTGCCGGTAACAGAGGGATAGAAATAAGAATTGTTTTGGACAGGCAATGTGCTCGACCAGTCATTCCTGCCTGTTAAATCAAGGAACACCTGGTTCTTCCATGATAAAGACGCCATACCGTAAAAACTGTTTATTTCCTTGAGCGCATCATTGGCTTTAACCAAAGGATTGTTTACACCATTGGACAGCTTATAAACATCCGGAACGATCAATGCGTCTACCGATGACATTACATCCCTGTGCTCATACGACATGTGGTTGCCACCACCCACGATCTCGTAGCTAAAATTCTTTCCCACCTGGTCTTTGTATGTCAACAAAAAGTCTGCATTGATCTCCCTGCTTGATATGTCCTGCCGTCCATAATAACCACGAGGATATTTTTTGCTTGAATATCCCCGGTGCGTTTCTCTCAACTGGGTTAAAGAGTTCATTGAAACCCTTCCCATAAAAGACAGCTTCTCTGTTAGTTTAACATCGGTTCTTACATTGCCTATTAACTGGTCGCTGCTTAAAGGATTGGTTTCGATATAGGTTAAAAAGTAAGGATTGGAAGACCAGTCTGAAAACGGGTTCAGTTGCACTAATCCTTCCTGGCCTTTTTGCCAGATGGGCTTATACCAGTTGATATCAACATTAGGCATTAAAAACATCAGGAAATAGCCCAATGAACCATTGCTTATGCCCAATGCCGGAAGGTTATCGCTGTTCCTGTTATTATAATTCACTGCTGTGGCAATCTTGATCCTGTTAGATATCTGGTAATTAGCGTTAAATGAAACGCTGTTCTTTTTAAAGCCCGTATTGGGCACAATGTATTTGTTATCCGTATGTGTCAGGTTCAACCGCATGGAACCATTCTCATTCCCTCCCTGCAGGGAAACAGCATTCTCCGTAGTTACACCGGTATTAAAGAAGTCCTTCATATTGTTTTTGTAAGGTTTCCATAAAGTTCTTTCGGCTCCCTGGCTTTGTGTTTCAGGATCATACTGGTAATAGTATTGCCCTTCGAACTTCGGGCCGAAAGCTTCAGGCGTATTGGTGCTGGGCCCGTCATCCGAATTTCCCCATGAGTAATAAGGCTTCCCTTCACTGTTAAGGCGGGCGATTCCACCAGCGCCGTATTCGTACTGGTAATCCGGCCAATTGATTATCCTGTCAATAGTAACACTTGAATTAACAGCAACACCCAGCTTTTGATTTTTCTTCCCTGATTTTGTAGTGATGATCAATACACCATTCGCTGCTCTGGAGCCATAAAGCGCTGCTGCAGAGGGGCCTTTTAAAACTGTTACGCTTTCAATATCCTGCTGGTTCAATTCCGATATGGAATTACCGTAATCAACAGGGGCATCCGTGCCGTAGGCAGCGCCCACATTATTTCCATAAGATGTGGTTTCCTGGTTCATAGGAACACCGTCTACCACTATTAATGCATAGTTAGCTCCTATATTTAGTGAAGAAGTGCCCCGAAGCTGTATCTTCTGGGAATTGATCGGGCCGGTACCTCCTGAAATGATATTTAAACCGGCTACCTTACCCATCAAGCCGGAAGACCAGTTTGTAGCCGGCGCTGTGGAGAGCGCTTCAGCTTTAATGGTTTGCTGCGCATATCCGAGTTTCTTTTCATCTCTTTTGATACCCAGCGCAGTTACGATCACGTTGTCCAGCTCTTTTGAAAAGCTTTTTAGCCGTACATCTATATGCAAAGGCTTGTTATCTACGGTAACTTCTTTTACGTAATCGTTATACCCTACAAAACTGATGGTAATGATTTGTTTTCCTTCTTCCATTTCGATAGAAAAAAAGCCTTTATCATCACTTTTAACAGATTTGCCCTTTACGGAAACAGTAGCTCCGGTAACAGGATCATTGGTATCTTCATCGAGTATTATACCGGTAATAATGCTTTCTACTGTTCCAGAAACCAATCCCTGTACCAGATATATTTTTTTGATCACATACGCTGAGCCTATTTTTTCAAGCTTCAGCGGAAAATTTTCTATAAGCTTTTGCAAGACCTCATCTACAGATTTGTCTTTAAACTCCTGCTGTGGTACACTCAGCCCTTCTATGTCTGTTTTATTATAAGCTATAGTATAGACGTAAGCTGTTGCTAAACGAACTTTATTAAAGGCGGCCTGCAAAGACCCTTCTTCTATTTTTAGCGATATCACATTACTATTGGCCGATACACTGTTAAAATAAAAGGTAAGGGAGATAAGAAGGATCTTTTTAAAGCATGAAAGCGTTAGTTTTTTGTTTCCAGTCTTTCTCATATAATCGTTTTTAAACTTTGTTGTTAATATTATGAGCTTTTGATTGATCGAACTCAAAGGGTAGCATCTCATATATTCTTCATAGGATCACTTCAGTATGCTCTGCTATTATTCATTTTAAAGAAGCCAATACAATCCACCCCGGCAAGAGCATTTTTTATTCTCCTTCCGGTATTTGAGCCTTTATCTTACTTATTATATCATTCAGGATATTTGTATGACGTCATTACTGAAGTATTACAGTACGTTCATCTATCCATTGATATTTATAGTGCGTTACCGAACAAAATACAGCAACAATTTCCTGTGGTGATTGTTGTTTATTAAAGTTCAGACTGGCATCAGTAGCTGAATAGATATTTTTACCTGTTTTATTTATAAGGGATATTCCAAACTGATTATTTAGCAATGCGCTTAAATCCGAGATAGACATCGCATCATATGTCCAGACATCCATTGCTGCTGATGAGCTGTCTTCTGTTCGTTCATTAATTGTTTTGGTGGTAATTACTGCACTGGCGCTTGTCCTGTTATAAATGATCTGCTCACCTTTTGTCAGTGTTCCCAACAACGCTTCACCTTTATGCACCTTAACGACCCCTTCTGTAACCAGTAAGCTGGTAGATATAGCATTGTGATAGCTGTTTATATTAAAGCTGGTGCCCACCACTTCAACTACCAGGTTATCAGGCAGCATTATTTTAAACGGATGCCCGGGATCCTTCGTTACTTTAAAAAATCCTTCACCGGAAAAAATGATATCCCGCTGGTTTTTAAAATCTGACGCATACTCAAGGGTAGTATTGGCGCTCAGCTTCACTTCTGAGCCGTCGGGAAGTAATATCTGCTTGTTTTCCGCCGGGAATGTCTGTACAACAACCTGATCCTGGCTGCCGGATCCTTTGTTATTGAAAAAGAATACATATCCGGAAGCCAGCAGTAAGATAGCAGCAGCGGCTGCCCGCCATTTTGTAAAAAATAATTTTCTGTATGCCGGCTGGTCTCTTTCAATATTAATACTGTGGTCTGTTGTTTCATTAAGAGTTTCCTGCGCTGCAGCTGGTTTTGTTCCGGGTAATTGTTGAGAGATAGAAGTCCATACCTGATCTCCAAGTGATTTTTTATTATTCGGGTGAAATTCAGAAAGTCCTGCATCCAGTGTCTCGCCATTGTTAAGCCTGTTGAACAGGTATTGATTATTAGGCGAAGATCGTACCCATTCCTGCAGTTGCTCCCATTCTTCAGCACGGATGGTACCCTGGCTGTGTTTATATAGCAATTGAGCAATCTTTTCCTGGTCTGTCACAGTAGTTTTTATTTTCAATACGATTGAATGGGGAAAACTGACCAGAGAAAACAGAAATATTTTTAAAATCCTGTAAAATAATTAAAACAGCTCGTTAAGCTTCACCATCATAAATAACAGAACAAACTGCTTTTCAAGGGAGCGGCGCAATATCTGTATAGCATTAAATTTTTGATTTGTCACTGTACGTGTCGTAATACCCAATCTGGCAGCAATCTCCGCCGGTTTAAGCCCTTCTTCAAAAGACAAGAGAAATACCGTTTTCATCTTTTCGGGTAATTTTTCTACTTCTGCATATATCAGTTGCATATAATGCTCCTGTATTTCAACCCAGCTGAAATCAGGCTCCTTTTCATCATTCAGCTCTCGCGTCAATTCTTTCTGCCGTTCTGTTTTTACTTTTATATGCCTGAGATGATCAAAGCAGGCATTTCTCACTGTTATTTTCAGGAATGCCTCAATATTAGCAAGGCTTTCAAATTGAGATCTCCGGTTATATAATTTGATAAAACTATCCGATGTGACATCCTGCGCATCCTGAACTACTGTTAACCATCGTCTTGCATATTGATACACAGGAAAAAAAAGACGGTCATAAATTTTCTTAAAAGCACGCTCATCCCCTTCACGGAAAAGTTGCAGCAGCACGTTAGAATCGGTCTCCATTTTGACAATATTATTCAGCGGTTAAATTGTCTATTGGCATAAAAGTAAAAAAAATGAAAACACTTATTTCTCCTTTCCTGATTGACAACAAAAAGGTAATATGGTGATTCCGTTTTTGATTCTGCATTTGCCTGTGCTTTCATGTGCCATCGTTCCTGATACAATCATTGGTGTATCAGGGATCAACATAGTTGCAGGAAGGATCAGGAAAATGAAAAATAAAACAGCTCTCTTAATAAGAGGCGCTGTACCGGATTTCTATACCTGATATTCAAGCCAAATAATAATGTAATATAATTAAACAAAATTATTTATTAAATTAAATATTTTTAAACTCCCTGAAGTTAAGCCGGAAATTACGGCTAAAAACTTTTAACCACCCACGAAATGCCAACTATTACAGCGCATGACGGTACTATTATGACATTGACTACTCAAAGATGTTAAAGTCGGTATAGAACAGAGAGTAACTTTTCTCAACCGTATGTGCGACCTTACGGCATCGGGCTTTTGCACTGCTGAGACGGGGCCTTGAAAATATAAGGAATATAGGAAATGTTCCTAACAAATAGAAGGGGCTGCAGATCTATTGAAGCAGTACGGGATGGAAGGGGTGTGATACCTGGTTCAAGCTGCAGGTTCCTGGTTATAGATTCCCGGAATTGGTAATTTATAGCCTATGGTTTGCAGTTTCTTGTCATGAATAGCTATCCGCTTTCAGCCCATAGCATTTAGTAACAACAAACCATAAACTATAAATCTCAGACCATAAACCTCTTTCTACGCGTCTGCCATCGCCGGTATCTCTGCTACTTTGTAAGCGCCGGCGTCTAATTTCTTCTTGGTTTCTTCAAATGCGATCAGGGTTTTTTCAATGTCCTCCTGTGTGTGAGAAGCTGTGGGTATCAGGCGGTATATGATGTGTCCTTTCGGTATAACGGGGTATACCACTATGGAGCAGAAGATGCCGTAATTTTCCCGCAGATCCATTACCATCGCGGTGGCTTCTTCCACACCGCCTTTCATATATACAGGCGTTACAACGGTATCGGTTTTGCCAATATCAAATCCTTTTTCTTTCAACCCTTTTTGCAGCGACAACGCGTTCTTCCACAGCTTTTCTTTCAGCTCAGGATATGAGCGCAACAGTTCCAGTCGCTTTAAATTGCCAAGCACTAATGGCATGGGTAGGCTTTTTGCGAATATCTGGCTGCGGATATTGTACCGTATATAGTCAATAATGGTTTTATCGCCCGCTACAAAAGCCCCGATCGATGCCATGGATTTAGCGAAAGTAGAAAAGTAAAGATCGATCTGATCCTGGACGCCCTGTTCTTCGCCGGCGCCTGCACCGGTTTTACCCAATGTGCCAAACCCGTGCGCGTCATCTACCAGCAGGCGGAACCGGTATTTGCTTTTAAGCGCTACAATTTCTTTCAGCTTGCCCTGGTCGCCGGCCATACCGAACACACCTTCGGTAACGACCAGTATGCCGCCTGTTTTTTGTTTTTCTGTTAATGCATTAGCACGCTGCAACTGTTTTTCAAAATCGGTTATATCATTGTGCTTAAAAACAAAACGTTGCCCTGCATGTAGGCGCACACCATCAATAATACAGGCATGACTTTCGGCATCATACACAATTACATCGTGCCTGCTGCACAATACATCAATCATGCTTACCATACCCTGATAGCCATAATTCAATAATATGGCGTCTTCTTTCTGTTCGAATGCGGCGAGTTCTTTTTCAAGCTGCTCGTGATGATTGCTGTTGCCACTCATCATCCGGGCGCCCATAGGCAACGCAAGCCCGTATTTTTCCGCTGCTTCAGCGTCGGCTTTACGAACCTCAGGATGATTGGCGAGTCCCAGGTAATTATTAAGACTCCATACAACTACGTCTTTGCCGCGAAATTTCATGCGGCTCGAAATTTCTCCGTCCAGCTTAGGGAAAGCAAAATAGCCATGCGCTCTTTCACGGTGTTGGCCTAAGGGCCCATAATTCCTTACCAGTCTTTCAAAGATATCTGCCATAATAGTTATGTATAATTAAGTAAATCAAAGTTCAATGGCGCGCAAAAATAAACCAATTTAGTGTTTTCACAAGACGCGCAATTCAATGGGGTGTATTTCAAATTTTCGCAGGTGGGTGGTGACACCCACCTGTAGACCCCGCTACCGGTCAGTGTCTCACCCACCGGTATGCTGCGTATGAAGCAAAATTTGAAATACACCCATTCAATACGAATGGAGGAGAGTCATTAAGGCGGCGTAAAATTAACGCTTTTACTGCAAGTAAGTTTAGGAATTACGAACTAAGCCTTTTTTTACTATAAAAGCGCACCCACCGGATGCGCTTTTATAGTACTTGTTTGAGAACAAACGTATTATTTATTTAATTTTTTTACCAAATTGTTATTAATAGCTTCCAGGAACTCTTCGGTATACAGGTAATGTTCCCCGTGTTTTACTTTATTGCCATGGATGCATACTGCCAGGTCTTTTGTCATTTTACCACTTTCTACTGTTTCTATACAAACCGCTTCCAGCGCATCGGCAAAGTCAATCAATGGCTGGTTGCCGTCTAATTTACCACGGAAGGCCAAGCCTCTTGTCCAGGCGAAAATAGACGCGATAGGGTTGGTGCTGGTGGGTTTACCGGCCTGGTGGTCGCGGTAATGGCGGGTAACTGTTCCATGTGCAGCTTCAGACTCAAGCGTTTTACCATCGGGGGTAATCAATACGGAAGTCATCAAGCCCAGAGATCCGAATCCCTGCGCTACGGTATCGCTTTGTACATCGCCGTCATAATTTTTACAGGCCCATACAAAGTTGCCGTTCCATTTCAGGGCGCTGGCAACCATATCGTCAATCAGGCGATGTTCATACACTATACCCGCGGCCTCGAACTGAGCCTTAAATTCATTCTCATAAATCTCCTGGAAAATGTCTTTGAACCTTCCGTCGTACTTTTTAAGAATGGTATTTTTGGTAGAGAGGTATAATGGCCATTTTTTGGTGAGCGCCATGTTAAAGCAGCTTCTTGCAAAACCTTTAATGCTCTCGTCAGTATTGTACATGGTCATGGCCACACCATCGCCTTTAAAGTTGTACACTTCAAAAGTCTGAGGCGCTCCGCCATCTTCGGGAGTAAAGGTCATGGTGAGCTTGCCTTTGCCCTTTATTACGGTATCGGTAGCCCTGTACTGGTCGCCAAAGGCATGACGTCCTACGATGATCGGGGCGGTCCAGTTGGTAACCAGGCGGGGTACATTTTTGATAACGATCGGCTCGCGGAATACCGTACCATCCAGTATGTTACGGATAGTGCCGTTCGGACTTTTCCACATTTGCTTCAGGTTAAATTCCTTTACCCGGGCTTCATCGGGGGTAATGGTTGCGCATTTAATACCCACACCATATTGCTTAATGGCATTGGCAGCGTCAATGGTAACCTGGTCATCGGTTTTGTCGCGGTATTCAATACCCAGGTCAAAATATTTAATATCTATATCCAGGTAAGGCAGGATCAGTTTGTCTTTAATAAATTTCCAGATGATCCTTGTCATTTCATCCCCATCCAGTTCAACCACCGGATTAGCTACTTTGATTTTTACTGCCATGCCAGCTTTTTTTGAATTTAAAAATTAATTGACCGCAAATGTACGCCCTGGCGGCTAAACGGGCAAAAGGAACTGAGTTACTTTCCTTTTGTGATAACCCCAGGCAGGTGTAACCTCCAATGTTTCATGCTACATTTGCATAAAATTGATAAGGTTTGAAGCATTTAAGGGCGGTTCATAAATATTTCAGAAAGTACAAGGGGCGTTTTTTACTCGGGATACTGTTCGTGATCATCTCCAACTATTTTGGCATTCTTGCTCCGCAGGTTACGGGGTATGTAATGGATAAAGTACAGGTTAAAGTAGCGGAACTCACAGGTGAAGAAACCAATAATAAAAAATCGGTTACAAAAGAATACGATCCCTTGGTAAAGGTTTTTATCAGGGAAGTGGAGCAGCGCATTCATCGGCACGACTTTGCCTGGCTGGTAATGGCTTGCGGCATTACATTGCTGGTGCTGGCTTTGTTGAGAGGGCTTTTTATGTTTTTTATGCGGCAGACATTGATTGTAATGAGCCGGTTTATTGAATACGATCAAAAAAATGAAATATATCTTCATTACCAGCGCCTGGATACGGATTTTTATAAAACGCACAGTACCGGCGACCTGATGAGTCGCATGGCAGAAGATGTGAGCCGGGTAAGAATGTATACTGGCCCGGCCATGATGTACCTTATCAACCTGGTGGCTTTGATAGGGTTCAGCCTGTTTTATATGTTCCAGAAGAACTGGGAGCTTACGCTGTATGTGCTGGCGCCTTTGCCCTTGCTGGCGGTGACAATTTATATTGTAAATACCGTTATTCATAAAAAAAGCGAGAACATACAGGCGCAGTTAAGCAGCCTTACTACCAATGCCCAGGAGTCGTATTCCGGCATCCGGGTCATTAAATCGTTTGTGCAGGAAAAGAACATGGAATTGTTTTTTGAGCAGAACAGCGAGGCTTATAAAAAGAGCGCTGTTAATCTTGCAAAAATAGAAGCGATTTATTTTCCGTCTATCGGATTATTAATAGGACTGAGCACCCTGCTGACCATTATGATAGGAGGGTTGTACCACATCCGCAACCCGGAGGAGATCACCATTGGCACCATCGCTGAATTTGTGGTATACATCAATATGCTCACTTTCCCGGTAAGCTCCATTGGCTGGGTGGCCAGCATGATCCAGCGGGCATCAGCGTCCCAGAAAAGACTGAACGAATTCCTGCATACGGTGCCTGGTATCAAAAACATAGCTGTTCCGGAGCGTGTAAGCCTGAAGGGAAATATTGAATTCAGGCAGGTAGAGTTTACCTATCCGCATACGGGCATCAGGGCGCTGAAAAATTTTAATTTAACCATTCCTGCGGGTCATAAAGTAGCTGTGATTGGCAAAACAGGCAGCGGGAAATCAACCATCGCCCAGTTGCTGCTGCGTATGTACGACCCCGAAAAAGGCGATATACTGCTGGATGGAGTGCCTGTTGACCATATGGATATGCGTGAGGTTCGCCGGCAGATAAGCTATGTGCCGCAGGATGTTTTTTTGTTCAGCGATACCATTACGGGAAATATCCGTTTTGGACTGGATGAGGCCAGCGACGACATGGTACGCTCCGCCGCCAGGCATGCCAGTATCGACCGGGAGATCATGCGTTTTCCCGAAGGATATAACACATTGGTAGGGGAGCGCGGGGTTACATTGAGCGGTGGCCAGAAACAAAGAATATCCATTGCCCGGGCAATGATCAAAGACCCGGGGATCGTAATATTTGACGATTGCCTGAGCGCTGTAGACGCCCGTACGGAAAAGGAGATCATAGGGCATTTGTATGATTACCTGGAAAATAAGACCGCCATCATTATCACCCACCGGATATTCAGCCTGTTTAATTTTGACAGGATACTGGTAATGGAAGACGGGAAAATCGTGGAACAGGGCTCCCATGAAGAATTGCTGCCATTGAACGGTTATTATGCTGAAATGTACCGGAAGCAGCAGGAGCAGGAGGCTGGTGAGGACTAAAAATGCCCTGTTAGCGTGCATTATAAGAGTTTTGGTTAAAATTTTGTCAATTCAAAAACAATTTTATCTTTGTCAATCTTAAAACTGGACAAGTTAAACCATTTAAAAAACTATTACTGTGGCGTACGACAACAATGACAAAAGGATGGAGAGTGTTTACAGCAAGCGCATCCGTGCAGGAAAACGCAGAACGTATTTCTTTGATGTTAGAAGCACACGCAATCAGGATTATTATTTAACGATTACTGAAAGCCGCAAGCGATTTAACGACAATGGATACGACAGGCACAAAATTTTCCTGTACAAAGAAGACTTCAACAAATTCATCAAAGCGCTGAACGAAGCGGTGGATCATGTGAAGACCGAGCTGATGCCTGATTTTGATTTTGATGCTTTCAACCACGATACCCCGCTTGATAATGAAGAGAATGATATTGTGGAAGAAGAAGTGACCGTTGCTGAAGTAAATGAACCTTCTGAAAATCATGCTCCTTCCGCTGCCCAGAACAATGGGGCGGATGAAGAAGTAGATAAGTGGTAATATAATCAACAAAGTATTACATATAAAAACCCCGGTATATTTATCCGGGGTTTTTTCAGTTGTGGCTGGTATAAAGTTTATTCTTTGAATTTTTACTGAAGATCAATTACTTCAACGCCCGGGTATTTTTTAGCGTCAAATACGAATACGCTGTTGTCGATTTTTGTATTGGGTGAAAAGCTGGTAACGCTGTATGTGTAACGGTTGCCATTTTTTTCAAACAGCTTTGTTGACGAAATGTTCTTTGAAGCTTTATCAACGTATGCCAGTATTTTAAAAAAGGCTTTGCTCTTGTCGGTAGGGGTAAGCTCAATTTCCTGCAATGTTTTTCCACCTTCTTTCTTTTCGTCGTTCATTTTGTACAGGAAATCCTTATCGTAAAAATTGGTAAATATTTTTTGAGGGGTAAAGCTGTTGCCGGAGGCGTCAAATTTACTTACCTGCACTTCATTGCTGTTTTTGTCATAAGTCCATACGCTTTTGCCATCGCAATATATTTCCTGGTCGGTTAATTCCACTTTATATTGATTTCCCTTCATATAAGCCACACCTTTTTTGGTGCCCTGCACTTTTCCGGCGCTGTTTTCAATTTTTAAGGAAAATGCGGCTTTAACAGCGGTATAGCTTTTAAATTTAGCGCTTACTTCGTCCAGCAGCTTTTTTGCATCCGGATCACTGGTTCCCAGGCTTTTAACGGATGTTTGGGCGCTTGCCAATGAAAGAACTGCTGCTAATATTGTGAAAACGGTAAATACTTTTTTCATTACTTTATTTTAATCGTGCGCAAAAATACTCAAACTAAAGACCCAAAAAGCAGTGGAATGGTTTAATAAAGGTTGTTAAATACGGCAGATAATTATAAAGCCTGCAAAAATTCTTCCAACTCTGTTTCTGTTTTAAATAAAACGTCCCTGGCTTTGCTGCCCTGGTTGGCGCCTACGATGCCGGCAGCTTCCAACTGATCCATCAGGCGGCCTGCCCGGTTGTAGCCGAGCTTCATGCGCCGCTGTAATAAGGAAGTAGAGCCGATCTGGCTTTGAACGATCAGCCGCGCTGCTTCTTCAAACAAAGGATCCCGGTTACCCAGGTCAAAATCTTTTCCTTCCAGTTCCTTTTCATCCACATATTCGGGCAGGTAAAAAGGTTGCGGATATCCTCTTTGTTCACCGATAAAATCAACGATTTGTTCTACTTCCGGGGTGTCAACAAAAGCGCACTGTACACGGGTAAGCTCTCCGTTGTACGATACCAGCATGTCTCCCCGTCCTATCAGTTGCTCCGCACCACCGGCATCGAGAATGGTACGCGAGTCGATTTTAGATGAAACCTTAAACGCAACGCGTGCAGGAAAGTTGGCCTTGATGGTACCGGTAATAATATTTACCGACGGGCGCTGGGTTGCAATGATCAGGTGTATACCCACCGCCCTTGCCAATTGTGCCAGCCTCCCTATCGGCATTTCAATTTCCTTGCCTGCGGTCATGATCAGGTCGGCAAACTCGTCAATTACCAGCACAATGAAAGGGAGGAACTGATGACCCTTTTCGGGGTTTAATTTTCTCGCGGCGAATTTTTCGTTGTATTCGCGTATATTCCTGCAACCTGCTTCCTTCAGCAGGTCGTACCGGTTGTCCATTTCAATGCATAAAGCATTGAGCGTATGTACCACTTTTTTGGTATCCGTTATAATGGATTCTTCTTCTCCGGGCAGCTTGGCAAGAAAATGCTTTTCTATGACCCTGTACAGGCTTAACTCTACTTTTTTGGGGTCCACCATCACCAGCTTAAGCTGCGAGGGGTGCTTTTTGTATAACAATGAAACCAGGATGGCATTAATGCCAACAGATTTACCCTGGCCGGTAGCGCCCGCCATTAGCAGGTGAGGCATGGTTGCCAGGTCTACTATAAAATGTTCGTTGTCAATTTTTTTGCCTAGCGCTATAGGAAGGGAAAACTTGTTTTGCTGAAATTTATCCGTGGAAAGCAATCCCTTCATGCTCACAATGGCTTTTTTAACATTGGGCACTTCAATACCGATGGTTCCTTTGCCGGGGATGGGAGCTATAATGCGTATACCCAATGCGGCAAGGCTCAATGCAATATCGTCTTCCAGGTTTTTGATACGCGAAATACGTACACCGGCAGCGGGCACAATTTCGTACAGGGTAACGGTAGGACCAATGGTAGCCGATATGTGCTGGATTTCGATATCGTAGTTCCTGAGTGTGTTGATGATCTGGCTCTTATTGGCTTTCAGCTCATCAGAATCCAATACGATCTTTTCGCTGCCATGTGTTTCCAGCAGATCGAGCGAAGGATATTTATAATCTTTCAGATCTAATACAGGGTCATACGGGGGAAGATTTTCAACCCATTTTTTATCAGAAATATCTTCTGCTGTTTCTCCTGTTTTTTCGTTATCTGTATCTTCTTCCGGAGCAGTATTTATTTGCAACTCCAGGTCGCCGCCGGTATTTTTTTTCTTAGACGGGACAACCGGCTTTGTCACTTCTTTTTCAAGCAGCCCCATCTCTTCGTTTTCCTCCGGGAGGATATTGTCGGGCGATATAACTACCACACCACCATGGTGCTTCAGGTTGTTTCCTTTGCCTTTTTCTTTTGTTTTGGGGACGTAAGCTTCATCAGTAAACAGTTTGGCTTCTTCAGAAAAGGAATTGTCCACCGGAACTACTTTATCGGGTACATCAGTCCCGGCATTTTTCTGCTTTCTTGCCGGGAAAGTAAAAGTGGGATTAAAGCGCCAGATGAAATAAGCAAAGCCGCCTGCTATCAGCAAAGCTGTGGTGCCCAGTGTACCCAGCAACCCGCTCAGCCAAATGCTGGTTATATTGCCTATTTCGCCGCCCCAGGGAAAAGCGCTGCCGCTGGTAATAAATGCGAGCGCTGTGCTGAAAAAAATCAACCCTACTATTACATACCTGAAGTTGCGCCAGGGAGAAAATATTTTTCTGGTAAATAATAAATTGACGCCTATGATAAAAAAAAGACTGCAGAAAAAATAGGAGGCTAATCCAAATCCTTTGTAAAAAAACAAATGAGATGTATAGGCGCCAATGCGTCCCAGCAAATTAGCAGCTTGGATGTTATCGCCAAACAAAAAGGCGGAGAAGCCCTGGAATACCTTATCCTGGTCCTGTCGCCAGGTAAAAATATAAGAAGTGAAAGCGATAAAAAGAAAAAAGGCGATAAGCAGCAGTATGCTGCCCAGTATTTTATGGGTACGCTCATCTTTTATGACCTCCTTCACCTTTACTTTTTCCTCTTTATCGGCAGCCAGTTTTTCAGGATCGGGGGCTTTGGACTTACTGTTTTTTAGTTTATTGGCCATGCACTATTACCTATAGATTAATTACCGGCAAAGATAAGGTGATAAAATGAGGCAGAAGTATTTGCCCCGGAAATGTCAAAATAGGTACCTTTGGCATATCTTCAATGCATCCTAATTAAAAACTTGTGCGAAACATCCGGTCAATTCTATTATTTGCTGTTTCGTTATTAAGCAGTGTAGCAAAAGGGCAAAAGCATCCGGAGGTTGATAGCCTGATAGATGTATGCGGCTTTTATCACGAATTAATTCTCCCCGGAAAGGCTTACCAGCTGGCATTTACCGATAAGTCGGCAATAGATATTCAAACACCGGTAAATCTTCCTTTTAGCTTGCCGGGTAAAAAGCTCGACCGGGAGGGAAAAATTGTAGACAATCTCAATGCCAAACATGTATTTCTAAAGTTTGTTTTGCATAATCCTTCAGATTCGGTTGAGAAGCTTTGTATTTATCCCGGGTATTATTTTAAATCCATTCATATATACAAGCAGGCGGCAGGAACTCCGAAAGGCAGGCTGGAAGCGATTCCTGACCAAAGGCCGGGGGTGGTAGGAGGGAATGCTTACAGGATCATTTCGTTGCAGGCAGGCGAAACAAGTATTTTTTATGTGCAGTTGCAGCCGGTAAAGATCCGTACCAACAGGGTGAACCCCGAGCTGATTAAGATGAGTTATTTAACTACGCATGCTTTGCTGTTGGATAAAGATGATTCGATACTGGTGATCATCACTTACATGCTGGTGGGTGTTATGTGCATGATGCTGCTTTTTTCGTTGTGCTGCTTTATACTCTCCCGAAAAAAAGAATTTTTATTTTACTGTATGTATGCCGGGCTGATCGCCTTTTTGTTATTTTTTAAAACTTATTTATACCGCAGCGCCAGCGATTTTACCTATTTTTTTGAGGAGTTTTTCGATTTTTTGATGCTGCTTACCGCTATGATCTGTTATGCCGGATTTCTTCGCTATTTTTTATCAACCAGTCAGAAGTATCCGTTGCTCGACCACTTTATTACCGGTATTGAAGCGGTGATCATCGGGTTCCTGTTAATATACGCATCCATCTATTTTTTTTCCGGCAATGTTGTTTTAAGGGAGGTAACCGAAAATGTGATGAAATGTATAGTGATAGCATGGGGAGCGGCATTTATCATTTTTGCCATAAGAACGAATGATAAGCTGATCAACTTCCTGGTGGGGGGAAACCTCGTAATGGTTGTGGCGGGCGCTGTTTCCCTTCTTTTTATAGTGCGTAACGATCCCTCGGAAAGCGTTTTTACATCGGCATTGTTTTATTATGATATTGGTATCGTAACAGAACTGTCTTTTTTTCTTGTTGGGTTAACTTACAAAACAAGATCGGAACTAATAGAGCGGATAAAGATTGAAGACCGGATGAAGATGGAAAGTGAAAAAAAGGAATTTGAAAAGCAGTTGGCCATTATCCAGACACAGCAGGAAGAAAGGAATCGCATTTCGGCCGATATGCACGATGAATTAGGAGGAGGCATGACGGCGATCCGGCTGCTGAGTGAACTGGCTATGCAGCGCAATGCTGCCGCCGCTTTGCCCGAAATAGAAAAAATATCGGCTTCCGCCAATGATTTGCTGGGAAAAATGAATGCGATCATCTGGAGTATGAGCCCGGCCAATGATACACTGCCTAACCTGGTTGCTTATATACGAAGCTATGCATATGATTTTTTTGAAAGCGCTTCTGTTCAATGTGCTATAGAGGTAGAAGAGAATATCCCTGCCATTGTAGTGAATGGCATTAAAAGAAGAAATATATTTCTTGCGGTTAAGGAGGCACTGAATAATATAGTGAAACATGCCAGCGCTACACAGGTTACAATCATGATTGATTTTCAAAAAACATTGCTCATTACCATAAAAGACAATGGAGTGGGCATTAAAGCGGAAAGGCAAAACCAGTTTGGAAACGGGCTGATAAATATGCGGAGGAGAATAGAAAGTATAGGCGGCATCTTTGGCATTACAGACCACGGCGGCACCAGTATTTCATTCCGGGTGGGACTGTAAACATTTGGCTGAAACTATCATCCAGGCAGCATAATCAACAAGGTGCCGCCGGATGCCATCCGGATCAGGAAGAATGGGAGCCTTTTTCCCTTCTACGCTCGGAGTGAGTGCTGGTTTTGGTTACCTGGATAAACAGGCATATCCAACCGGCTATAAAACAAAGTCCGCCCAGGGGCGTAATGGCTCCAACTCCTTTTAAACCCACATTTTCAATTGCATTGAGATAAGTAAGCAAATACAGCGAACCGCTGAAAAGAACAATACCTGAGATGAAAAAAATGCCGGACCATTCCATTAACTTGCCCGGCATTCTCCTGTATAAAAAACCTATGGCTAATAAGGCAAAAGTGTGATAAAACTGGTATTTAACGCCTGTCTCAAAAGTGGAGACCGATTCGGCGTCTACCAGCTTTTTCAGGGCATGGGCGCCAAAAGCTCCAAGGGCAACGCTGAGCGCCCCCAGCAGGGCTGCGTATTGAATGAATCGTTTAGACATAGAATCGTTTGATTTCAGTAAAGGTAGTATCTGTAATGGATTCGGTAGAAAAAATTAGGCGGGCTGACGAATAGAACCTGCTGCGTTCTTCCAGCCTTTTTTCAATAAAGGTTTCTATTTCATCGTCATTCAGATCTTTGATCAAAGGGCGGTGGCCTTTTTCACTGATCAACCGCTTCTTTAGTATGGATACCGGGGTTTGGAGGTATACCGTTACACCCTGCTCATTCATCCATTCCATATTATTGAAAAAACAAGGTGTACCACCGCCGGTAGACAATATAAAATTGTGCTTACCGGCAAAGCTATGCAGTAGTTCGCGCTCCTTTTCGCGGAAATACTGTTCGCCATGCTGTTCAAAAATAGCCGGTATCGTCAACCCGGTGGTTGCTTCTATTACTGTATCAAGGTCAAAGAAATCCATCTGGTGCTCCCGTGCCCAAAGCCTGCCCCAGTATGTTTTTCCAGTGCCCATAAATCCTAAAAGAAAAATTTTCATGCTTTAGTGTTAGTGTAAAAGCTACAGGTTACGCAAGATTCGGAGTTTGTGGTTTGAAGTTTATAGTTTAGGATTAGAAGTTTATAAAATCAACTATAAACCATAAACCATAAACCAAAAACTATAAATTGCTGATAGCTGATCGCTGACGGCTGATAACCCACATCATTACTTAAACGCATTTAATCCTGTTATATCCATACCCGTTATCAGCAAATGAATATCATGAGTGCCCTCGTAAGTGATCACGCTTTCAAGATTCATCATATGCCGCATAACAGCGTATTCCCCCGTAATGCCCATTCCGCCCAGTATCTGCCTGGCGTCTCTGCATATATTGGCAGCTACTTCGCACCCGTTGCGCTTGGCCATGCTTACCTGCTGGGGAGTAGCTCTGCCTTCATTCATCAATACGCCCACACGCCAGTTCAGCAGCTGCGCTTTGGTAATTTCAGTGATCATTTCGGCCAGCTTTTTTTGCTGCAGTTGAAACCCGGCAATAGGTCGGTCGAACTGTATCCTTTCTTTGGCATACCGCAAAGCCGTGTCGTAACAATCCATTGCCGCACCAATAACGCCCCAGGCAATTCCAAAACGGGCTTTGGTTAAACATCCTAAAGGTCCTTTCAGGCCTTTTATATCAGGAAAGATATTTTCTTTTGGAACTTTTACATTGTCAAATACCAGCTCGCCGGTAGCAGATGCCCGAAGGCTCCACTTATCGTGCGTGGTGGGAGTTGTGAACCCTTCCATACCGCGCTCTACAATCAGCCCCCTGATATCGTCATTTTCATCTTTGGCCCATACTACCGCTACCTGGGCATAGGGCGCATTGCTGATCCACATTTTTGCTCCATTCAATATAACGTGATCCCCTGCGTCTTTGATATTGGTCAGCATGCCGGCAGGGTTAGAACCGTGATCGGGCTCGGTTAAGCCGAAACATCCCAGCCATTCGCCACTGCCTAATTGAGGGAGGTATTTGCGGCGCTGTTCTTCCGATCCGTATTCATATATCGGGTACATTACCAGGCTGCCCTGTACCGAGGCGGTAGAACGCACACCACTGTCGCCGCGCTCCAACTCCTGCATCATCAGTCCATAACTGATATAATCCAGTCCCCCGCCGCCATATTCAGCAGGTATAGTGGGTCCAAAGCAACCCAGTTCTCCCAGTTGCTTTACAATATGACGGGGAAATTCAGCTTTTTGGGCATAGTCTTCAATAACAGGTGATATTTCTTTTTTAACGTACGATCTTACAGATTCCCTGACGAGCTTTTGTTCCTCGGTCAATAGTTCGTCTAATAAAACATAATCAGGACTGACAAACTGGTCTGTGCGGGCAGCCATAACTATAATATTGTTTTGATATGATAGCTAAGGTAGGAGAAATAGCGCTATTGTTGCTTCTTTCCTTATTTAAAGTAAATTTCCGTTGCGCCATATCCAAAAGAAGGATGGTATTGATTTACGAAAGATTTTACTTCTTTTTTATGCTGCAGTATATCGTGAATTTCCTCCCTGAGTTTACCTGTTCCAACTCCGTGTACTACGATAAGCATGTGCTGCTGGTGCAGCAGGGCAAGATCATAAAATTTTTCAAAGGTTGTTAGCTGCAGGTCAAGCTTTTCGGCATTGCTCATTTGTTGCCAGCGATCGCTCAGCTTTTCAATATGCAGATCCACTACGGTACGTGCAGCGGAATGTTCCGGTTGTTTTGCGTGTGACCCGTTGTATATCCTGTAGCCGGCATTTGATAATTTATCCAGGTCAGGCTTATCCTCCTTTACTTTGCCGGGATATGTTTCAAACAGGGGATAGTAAAAAGAAGCCTCCTGCTTCAGCCGCATTTCTTCTATTCGTTTAAATACCTGTTTGGCTTTAGGCTTAAAAGTTACTTCGTAATAGTCGGCTTTGTTCTTTTGAGGAGGCATTAACGAAAATTCAAACCAGAATTTGGGCGAATCATTCAGTCCTTCGAAAGGAATATCATGCAGGTAAAAATCATTAAGCGGCTGGATGGTATTTTTAAGCTCAAAATCGTCCGCGCCGTTATATGAAAGCCGGTAGGTGAACCGGAAGGTATTTTCGGTTTGATTAACCAGGTAAAGCCTGAATTTTTCCACAATATCGTCATCAAAAACATCCTTGTCGAATACCGGCAAAAAGGATAGCCAAACGCCTTCGCCTACTTTGTATTTAGCAGCTCCTTTTTCTTTTTTTATCGTATCAATAAACTGCTTCGGTTGCTTAACCTCGACATTCTTTTGAGAGAATCTTTTAAAATAAGGGAAATCGATCTGGTCGGTATACACAGGGAATTTCACCCCGTTTACATTTACCATTACCATTTTGTCATTGATGATGTCAAGTATTTCTCCCTCTTCATCCGAGTGAAGCAACAAAATTCTATCCCCGATCTGGTATTTCATGATTTTGCAAAATTACGGAACCGCGTATAAAATTGCTTTCCGGGAACATTTCAAATTAGCAAAGCAGGTGTGCCGCAAAAAATGGGATTTTAGCCGCAGATACGCAGATTTAATCTGCCCATCTGCGGCAATTTTTATATTGGGTATATATAAAGCCGGTATTCTATAACTTTATGTTGCGTAGCCACTGTTTCAGCAGCCGGCGTTAAATAGTTATTGTATGGGCGTTTGGCGTCAAATCGCAGAATATCTGTATATTAAAAAGAAGGATCCTTCAAGACAGGATACCACCTCGGTTAAATACATGCATGGTATCAACCGCATTTCATTGCTGCTTTTTTTATTTGCCGTTATTGTTATGATGGTACGCCTTGTAAAAAGTTGCTGATCGCTTTTGCCGCGTTCGCCGAAGCATGACCGCCCTGGCTGAGCAAATTCCGCAGGCTGGTATAATCCGCTTTTATTTGTGCAATGCGTTCCTGATTGGTAAGTATGTCTGTCAATTCCTTTTTTAAATTATCAACAGTCAGATCGTGCTGTATCAGCTCCTTTACTACGGGTTTATCCATAATAAGATTAACAAGGGAAATGTATTTTATCCTGATAACCCTTTTGGCAATTTCGTACGACAAGCTGCTGCCCTTGTAACAAACTACTTCCGGCACGCCGAACAAAGCCGTTTCCAGGGTGGCCGTTCCTGAGGTAACCAGGGCAGCTTTTGCCTGCATAAGAAGGTTATAGGTTTTGCCCGCAACACTTTTTACATTGGTATAATTGCTCAGCAGCTCATCGTAAAAAGCATCTTCCTGCCCCGGGGCTTTGGCTACTACAAATTCATATTCAGGGAAGTGGCGACTTACATCAAGCATCACGGGCAGCTTTTTTAATATTTCCTGCTTACGGCTCCCGGGTAGCAGCGCGATCATATCTTTACCCTTTGTGTCTATATGCTGAACTGTCTTGTTTTGCCAGGCATCTACCACTTCTACCAGGGGGTGACCAACATATTCTGCTTCAAAATGCCATTTTCTGTAGAAATCTTTTTCAAAAGGAAGGATCACCAGCATTTTATCAACGCAGGCTTTGATCGTTTTTACACGATTTTCTTTCCACGCCCATACCTGCGGAGAAATGTAGTACACAATTTTTAGTCCCTGCCGCTTTGCCCATTTGGCTATGCGTAAATTAAAGCCGGGATAATCAATAAGAATTAAAACGTCAGGTTGAAATTGCAGTATATCCTGCTTGCAAAAAGCAAGATTGCGAAAAATGATACGCAGGTTTTTTACTACTTCCACAAAACCCATGAAAGCAAGATCCCGGTAATGCTTTACAATGGCAGCGCCGGCTGCTTCCATCATGTCTCCTCCCCAGGCACGTACATCAGCCCGGGCATCCAGTTTTTTTAATTCAGTTATCAGGTTCGACCCATGCAGATCACCGGAGGCTTCGCCGGCTATGATATAGTATTTCACGCCTGAAAATTAGGACAGAAAAAATTAAAGATGCGTATTTGACAAAAGTGTTTTTCGTTTTTCGGAATGCGGCGCTCTTTTACAGCGAATGGGTATACAAAAGGAACTACAGCGAAAATTTAAACAGCAGGGCTCCCAGGGCGTATACCAGCGTGGTTATAAAAATCCCTCTCGCCGTTTTATCTTTCCGCAAATTGATATATACGGTAAACAATAAAATATTTAAAAACAGGCAGGGTATGGTAATGGCAGTAATGAGCCGTTTGTTTGTTCTTAAGGCATCCATCATATCACCCATGGAAAAAAGGGGGTAAAATTTGATAAAATAATAAATAACAACACTTAAAGCAGGTGTGAGCAATCCAAGTATCAGTCCCAGTTGAATATTGTCCTTTTTAAAAATCACTGTTTAAATATTTTTTCAAGTTTGCTTTTTAAAATGTAGTTGGTCAAATCAAATTGTACAGGCACTACGCTTACATAGTTATTCGAAAGCGCCCATACATCGGTGTCTTTTCCTTTGTCAAAATTTACAAAAGCGCCTGTTAGCCAGAAATATTTTTTTCCTGCAGGATCTTTTCTTTCATCAAAGTCCTCTTCGTATTTGGCATATGCCTGCCTGCATACTTTTATACCTTTTATAAGCGACTCTTCAACGGGGGGAAAGTTAACATTCAGGCAAAGGTGTTTATCGGCTTTTCTTTTCAGAACCTGTTCCACTATGATCCTGGCATATTTTTTCGAGGCCGAAAAGTCTGCTTCCATGCTGTAATCAAGCAAAGAAAATCCGATTGAAGGAATATTTTCTATCGACGCTTCTATAGCAGCGCTCATAGTGCCTGAATAAATTACGTTGATGGAATGGTTGGCTCCGTGGTTGATGCCGCTGATGCAAATATCAGGCTTTCGGTGAAGTATTTTATCTACAGCCAGCTTAACGCAATCTACAGGGGTACCGTTGCAGCTCCAGGCTTCTATTCCTTCGGCCATGTGCACCTGGTGCAAACGCAGGGGAGAACCGATGGTGATAGCATGTCCCATACCGGACTGCGGTTTATCGGGCGCCACTACTACTATTTTACCCAATCCCTGTACAGATTGAACAAGGTTATATATACCGGGAGCCATTACGCCATCGTCATTGGTAACTAAAATAACGGGGTCTTCTTTTTTGCTTTTTGCTTTGGCCATTCAACAATTCAATGGGTTTAAAAATGTAAAAATGATGATTATTTGGCTGTCGCCCAAATTGATATAAGGGAGATCAATCCTGCTTGTTCGTACAGGTAATTCCCCTGTACCCGGGTACCGGGCTTAAAAAAAATGCTAAAAAATTTTGTTGTAACTAATACAGTTAGTATTTTGCGGCTAAAATTATTAGTATGTCTCAGTCTATTGCCGGTCAGAACCTTAAATATCTGCGTAAGCTGCGTGGATGGACACAGGAAGAATTTGCCAATAAATTAGGTATCAAGCGTTCGTTGGTAGGAGCTTATGAAGAGGAGAGGGCTGATCCGCGCATAGATGTACTTGAGAAGCTGGCGGATATGTTCAAGCTTACGCTGGATGACCTGCTGAGAAAAGACATCAGCGAATCCAAAGGAAATTACCTTGCCAGGAGAAGGCAGCAAAAATTAATAGCTGAAAGCAATCTCATTCATTTTGTGCCGGTAAAGGCGGCGGCAGGCTATCTTGCCGGCTATGCAGATACAGAGTTTATTGATGAGCTCAACACCTTTACACTCCCAATGCTTACAGGCGGCAATTATCGCGCGTTCGAAATTGTAGGGGATAGTATGTTACCTACTCCGAGCGGATCTATAATAGTTGGTGAAAAAGTAAGCACGCTTGATGAGGCCAAGAGCAGCCAGGCGTTCATCGTGGTATCGCGCAATGAAGGAATTGTATATAAAAGACTGGAAAAAAGCAACAGGAACAAATCCAAAATAACACTTGTAAGTGATAATCCTTCTTATCAGCCTTACCAGGTAAATTCAGAAGATATACTGGAACTGTGGCAGGCACAAATGGTGATCAGTAAGGTTGCCAGCCAGCAGCGCTGGGATGTAAACCAGCTCGCTTCTTTAGTAAATAACCTCCAGGAACAGGTAAGCGTTTTAAAGAAAAAATACAATTAACGCTATTCGTTTGTTATTATATTTAGAGAACAGCTACTCACTCCACAGGCTGCTACAATGCCCGTCGCGGTAAATGGAAGATGTACCTTTATTGTACATAACTTTGTGATAGGGTTGTATTAATTGATGCTATGAGTTTACCCGGTAAAAATATCATCTATACCATCGGCCATTCCACCCATAGCCAGGATGAGTTTCTTGCCATGCTGGCATCGTTTGAGATCAAAATGTTGGTGGATATACGGCGTTTTCCGGGCTCAAACAAATATCCCTGGTTTAACAAAGAACATATAGAGGCGGCAGTAAAAAAGAACGGAATCAATTATATGCACCTGGAAGAGTTGGGAGGGAGAAGAAAAGTACAGCCCCATTCAAAAAATAATAAATGGCAGAACAACGCTTTCCGCGGCTATGCGGATTATATGGAAACACAGGATTTTAAAAAGGCAGCAGCCAGGCTCGAAGCCATTGCTTTACAACAGATTACCGCTTACATGTGTGCTGAAGCGGTATGGTGGCGTTGTCATCGTTCTATGGTGTCTGATTATTTAAAGGCAAAGGGCTGGACCGTTTTGCATATTATGGCTGCCGGCAAAGCAGAGGAGCATCCTTATACTTCACCGGCACGGGTAGTGGGTAATGATGTTGTTTATTATGATGAAGATTTGTTTACCCGGTAAAAATTTTATTATGGCAGCAAAGTTCAAAGTAGGAGATAAGGTTAGCTGGAATTCTGAAGCGGGAAGGGTTTCGGGCACGATCATAAAAATTCATACAAGCGACTTCAATTACAAAGGGTATACCCATTACGCTACCAAAGACGATCCGCAATACGAAATCAAAAGCAGTAAAACCGATCATGTTGCAGCACACAAAGGATCTGCGCTTACTAAACTTTAACTTTTATTGTTTTTTTTGACCGGCAACCTGCAGTAAGCCCTCAGAATTTTCCTAAAAATTTTCCGCTGCTTAATGATATATTGGTGCTGTTTGTTTCATCAATGCAATAAGCATCAAATGTGCCTTCTATTTCAGAACCAGTTAGTTTGGTAATGCTATAATTCCCGTTTACAGATGTGTAGCCTTCCTGGATTGTTCCTGCATTTGAAATGCCTATTGCCAATACTGCCTGTGTATTTTCGGTATTATCATTTTCAAATTTACCGCTGATGGCGCCACTGTAATTTTGTGGTACGTAAATGGTGAGCATGGCGGTACCTATCTGGGGCCCATTCATTTGAACAGCGGTGATAATGATCTTCGTATTGCCGGCAGTGTTTGTCCTTGAAACAAAGCCTCCTACAGTAGAATTAGATTTAAACTCGTTCTTACCACCAAACAGATTGTTAGTCGAAAATTCGATGAAAGCATCTCCGTTTACACTATCTGTTCCTGACGCAGATTTTCTGCAGCCTGAGAATATGAATACAACTAAGAAGCTGGATATTATTAGCCGTTTACAAATGATTAAAAACATTATACTTATTGATTTAAGGGGGCAAATTTATTACTTTATTTTGTTTGAAATCCATCCGTATAAAAATACCATTAAATCCTCTGCAATATCGCTCTCTGCCAGGAATTGTGCAAGGGGCGGATCATTTCAAAATCCTGTTGCTGCCTATACACATTGGCAGTATCATGCGAATAGCAGCAACGGCGCTGATTTTTTAAATAGCAGGATATTATAAAAGATTAAGCACGAATAAACACAGAATTGAATATTTTTGTGACCTGAAATGAAGAAATCAATTTCAATATTATTTCTTGCTGTCTTTTCCCTTCAGTCGTTTTCGATTGATGTGCTTCAGTATATTCTTTCAAGCAATTTAAATGTGGAGGAAATACATAGCCATGATGGATCGAAAGATGGTTTGCAAAAAGGGATTAAAAAGGACAGTGTTGCTGAAACATTGCACCATGGATTTCATCTTTATCTTACAGCGCTGAATACTGCCGGCATGCATGTGATGATGCCGGAAGCTTATATTTCCCGGCAATACTTCGAGATATCTGACCCGCCTCCCAATTGCTGCTCCTGATATCATTTCTTGAAAGTCATTCAATTGAATGATTTCCGGTTATGCGATTGTGCCTTTGAAGTATGGACTTCTATATTGGTCTGCATTACAGGCTTCATTTACAAATAATATATATGGCAAAAAATAAATCTCTGTTTGCATATGCAAAAAAGGACCTCGTGTCAGGCCTTATCGTTTTCTTAATTGCATTACCGCTTTGTCTGGGTATTGCACAGGCATCTAATGCTCCGTTGTTTTCAGGAATTGTAGCCGGTATAGTAGGCGGTATTGTTATCGGCTATCTCAGTAAATCGCAGTTAAGTGTCAGCGGCCCTGCTGCCGGCCTGGTATCAATAGTAGTTGGAGCACTGGCAGACTTACAGGCATTTGAGATTTTTGTGTGTGCGGTGATGATCGCAGGATTGTTTCAACTGGTACTCGGCTTTTTAAAAGCAGGAACTTTTGCAAACTTTTTTCCATCAAGCGTTATTGAAGGTATGCTGGCTGGTATCGGTCTTACCATTATATTTAAGCAACTGCCTGATGCGGTAGGGTATAACGGCCCTGACCAGCTTATAGGTATGCGTGATGGCGAACGGGGTATGAACTTTGAGATCCTCACCGGCATTACAGATCACATTAAACCGGGCGCCCTTCTGATAACAGTTATAGGGATTGCAATACTTGTTTTATGGCAAACAAAGCGGATGAAGAAATACCAGTTGATCCCGGCGGGATTGCTTGTGGTTTTAATAGGCACATTTCTCAATATGTTGTTTAAAACAACGGCCGGCGCGCTTCATCTAGACGATGAGTTCCTGGTTCAGCTCAATGTACCTGATTCGGCAAAAGACTTTTTTGCACAATTCAGCTTTCCCGATTTCGGCGGGTTCATGAATCCCAGGGTTTGGCAGTATGGCGCCATAATAGCTGTGGTAGCATCAATAGAAACATTGCTTTGTATTGAGGCTACGGATAAGCTTGATCCGTTAAAGCGGAATACATCGGGTAATGCGGAATTAAAAGCGCAGGGTTTGGGTAATATGCTCAGCGGGCTTATTGGTGGTTTGCCAATTACATCTGTTATTGTACGGTCAAGCGCTAATATTAACGCCGGCGCAAAATCCAAGTTTTCCGCTATTTTTCACGGGGTGCTGTTATTAACATGTGTGGCGTCTATCCCTGCTATTTTAAATTATATACCAAAATCTGCCCTTGCCGCAATCCTGATATATACAGGTTTCAGGCTTGCCCGGCCTTCGTTATTCCGCCATATGTATACTGTTGGCCCAACTGAATTTATTCCTTTTGTGGTAACGGCTGTTGCAGTTGCGCTTCCTTTCCTCGGGTTGTTGAAAGGTGTTGCAATAGGATTCGTGATCAATATATTCTACCTGCTCAGGGCAAATATGCGAATTCCTTATTACTATAGAAGGGTTCAATCGGAAAATGGCGATATTACGCGGCTTGAGCTGGCGCAGGAAGTGTCTTTCCTTAATAAAGGAAGCATAAAGGAGACGTTGGGTTCTATTGCAGACAATAGCACTGTTATCATTGATGCCTCTAATTCAGAATATATAGATTATGATGTTCTGGAAGAAATACGCGATTTTCATGACGTGCAGGCGCCTAACAGGAATATTACGGTATCGTTGATCGGGTTCAGAAATGATTATAAAATACCCCAGGGCTCTAATGTTCACTACCAGATGATGGATGAACTGGCAACCAATAAAGGGGCAAAAACTTCTGCAGGTAAGCATAAAAAATTGCTTAAAGAGCTGAATGCAGGGAAAGACATATAGCATTCCTGTGAAAAAGCGCTTGCCCGGAAGATACTGATGTTGACGGATACAGGTCAAAGGTAATTGTGGGAGGGGCTGACCAAAAAGGTCGCTGAACGTCATTGCGAGTTACTAATTAGGCGGCGCCTCCATCATTGCGCCGTGACAAGTTGCATTTGTTTGTCACAGCTTTCTGATTTGTAAGTATCCAAAGTCGGCTAAGTTATCAGCAAACGTATCAGGGCTCTGTTGCTGAATTCACAGTAGTACTAAAGCTTCATCAGAGCGTTCCGGGAAATTGCGGTAATCATTTCCCGGCGGCTTTTTGGTTACTTTTTTCCGGAAAAAAGTAACAGAAAAAAGCGGAGGGATTGTAGTTGAAAGGAAAACCGGGTTTGTGGAACAACAAATTGAAGTTCATAACCAGTTGATAAATAGCAAACTGGATGATATGTCATTGGCAGGGAGGAATCCCGACTGTGTCGGGAAAGCAATCCCATTGAACGATAACGGATCAAGTATTTGAGATTGCTTCTCCGCCGCGGCGGATCGCAATGACGACCTTTTTGGTCAGCCCCAAAATATGTCCTGAATGCTATCAACCTGTATTAAACGGATTGCCCGAATGTGAGCAAATTGCTATCCGGGTCAAGTAAAGAAAATTCCTTTTGCCCCCAGGGTTTTATTTGCAAATGTCCATTAGGATGTATAGCTATTTTTTTATTGAGCAGTGATTGGTAAAATGTATCAATATCATTTACACGGATGTACACCTGCCCGTAGTTTTCTTTGGGATCAAGCGCTGCAAATTCAAAAAAGTGAATTTGTATGCTGTCTTTTTGCACCATCAGGTAGCCTTCATGATCTGCATTTCCAAATATGCTGAAGCCTAATTGGTTTATATAATAATCTTTTGTAGCCGATTTATTGCGCATGGGCAATTTGGGGTGAATGTCTGTAAGCATTTTGAGAGAAATATTAATTGTAAAAAATAATGATTGAAGGCCTTTGATATACCGGGCAACTATTTCAATGCCCCTTCTAAAAAAAGCAATGTATGCTCCCATGCCCGCTTTGCCATTACTTCATTATAGTCAGGCGATTTAGGATCAGTAAAAGTATGTTTACAATAGGCATACGTAATGACCTGCCAGTCTGCTTTACCCTCGTTCATTTCTTTAATAAGATTGTTCATTATTTGTGGCGTTACGCCCCGGTCTTCTGCAGGGTTTTCAATCAATATTTTTACCGGCAAAGGGCCATTAGCTCTTGCACTATCCTTGCCCAATCCTCCATGAATAGATATCACCCCTTTTACAGGGAAATTGGCCCTGGCAGCTTCCAGCGCCCCGGTGCCGCCAAAGCAGTAGCCGATTACTGCCAGCTTGTTTGCATCGGCACCAGCCTTTTTTAATTGGTCGAGGGCAAGCGCTATTCTTTTTTGATAGGCAGCATAGTTTTGGCGGTAATACCCGGCTGCTTTACCGGCAGATGCATTATCGGCAGGAATATTTCCTTCACCATATATATCTGCAATAAAGGCAATATAGCCTTGTTGTTCCAATGCAGCGGCGGCATCTTTTGCTTCCTGGTCTATTCCCTTCCAGGCAGGTAAAATCAATACACCCGGCAATTTTTTGCCTGCGTTGCCTGTAATCAGGCCATTCAGCTTTTGTGTGCCATCATTATACGCTACCGGCTTCAAATTCTGTGCGTTTGTAAATACTGTCAGAGAAAGAGCAACTGCACTTAAAAATATTTTCATCATAATATATTGTTTATTGATAAAGCTCGATACACTAAAAGTAGCACGTATATGTAAAATTAGCAGGATTCTTTTTTTGTGTAGGAAACCCTGTATTATTGACCGGTTAACCGCCGCCGGAGGGGACACAGGAGCGCTGTGTTAAGGTGCGTATTTAACTGCCGGAGACGGCAAAAAATGGGTGAACCTCTATATGCAAGATTGCTTCTCGCCGTGGCGGGTCGCAAAAGCGGTAACAGCTTGAGTTAAATTCGTTTTTACTTAACCCTTTATTCCTGTAAGCTGACTTTTTATTATTTCAATAATGCTGTAAAAAAATCAATCGTACGTTTCCAGGCTAAATCAGCAGCTTCTTTATCATACCGCGGTGTGGTATCATTGTTAAAGCCATGATTGGCTTTAGGATACATGTACATCGTATATGCTTTATTGTTAGCTTTCAGTGCAGCTTCATAAGCCGGCCAACCTTCGTTTACGCGTGTGTCCAATTCGCCATAATGAATCAATAATGGTGCTTTTATATCCGGCACTTCCTCTGCAGGCGGTTGTCCGCCATAAAAAGGAACAGCCGCAGCCAGATCCGGAATCCGTACTGCCATCATATTTACAACCCATCCTCCAAAACAAAAACCTACGGCACCTACTTTGCCATTACAGAACTCATAGCTTTTTAAATATGCTGCTGCTGCAATAAAATCTTCCAGCATTTCATTGCGGTCGCGTTTGCTTTGCATTTCACGGCCTGCATCATCATTGCCGGGATAGCCGCCTAAAGGGCTTAATGCATCAGGCGAGAGACTTACAAATCCTGCCAGGGCTGCTCTTCTGCCAACATCAGCTATATGCGGATTCAACCCCCTGTTTTCATGCACTACTACTATGCCCCCTAACTTTTTTGTATTACCCTTTGGCATGCATAATAATGCCTTAATGGTGCCACCACCTTTAGGTGACGGATAATTGATATAGGTTTCTGTTATCCTGGGATCACCAGGCTTTACTTGTATAGTGTCTTTGTAGTCCGGCATCAGGTAACTCATCAGTGCGGATACTGTAAGCCCTCCCACTGCATATAATGAAAGTTTCTGAACAAAATCTAACCTAGTGATCCTGTTATGCGCATAATCGTCATAAAGATCAAAAACTTCCTGTTTGATTTCTTCTTTTTTAGGTGTACTCATATAATATTGGTTTGTGGAATTTAAAATAATTTTATACGAAAAGCACCAACTTATCAGCCATTATTTCCAATAAAGATATTTACAAAAAATAATTACCAGGTTAGCCAAGTCAATCTTTAGTTTTTTCTTCTGATGTTAAAGAAAGAGATGACAAGAGGGAAGTGTGTGGCGAACTTGCCTGTTGGTAGTCAGGGACGCAACGTATACTTTTGCTGCATTCATGGCAAGATAGAATATTATATAAAAAAAATAGCTGTATTTTACATTGCCTATTATGAAGCAGGATATTAAAAAGGAAGCCATCATTCAGGCCGCCGAAAAAAGATTCATCCATTTTACCGTAGCAAAAACCACTATGGCAGAGATCGCCGGCGACCTGGGCATTTCAAAGCCTTTGTTATATTATTATTTCCCAGATAAGCTTGCCTTATATGCTGCCGTCATTTCACATGTTGTTGAACGCATGCAGCAGTCTGACGGTGAGGCTTTAAAGCACAGCGATCCACTGAAAAATATAATTGCGCACCTGCAGCGGAGGAAAGATTTTGTTATGCAATATTATAACATTATTGAGTTTATTAAAGTAGCTATTGATAAAGCGCCCGAAGAGCTGAAGCCATTCTTTCAGCGGGTTAAAACAGCGGATTTCAAGGCTGTAAGAAATATTTTTGAAAAGGGAAAAAAAGAAAAATTGCTGAATATCAGAGATCTAGATGCAACTACACAGCTTTTTTTAAACTGCCTGGATGGACTACGCTATGTTTTGCTACAGCAGGGCGGCGTGCTGGTCTTTCCCACAAAGGAGCAGTTTGACGCTGTTTTTACTAAAGAAAAGGAGTTTGCCGGCATATTTGTTAAAGGAATACAGTTTTGATAAAAAATATCCTCAAAAAATTTTGAGGGTATTTTTTTTGTTGTATTTTTGACTTTTAAATTAAAAAGGTCAAATAGTAAAAAAGTCAAAATTGAAGCCTGATACTGTCATAAAAGAAGAATTGATCATAGAAACAGCGCTGAGGCGGTTTGTGCATTTTGGGTTTGGCAAAACAACTTTTTCCGAGATTGCTAAAGACCTCGGTATCTCTCAACAAAACCTGTACTATTATTTTCCTGATAAAAAATCACTGGTAAGTAAAGCGGTGGCTAACGTCATGTCGTGCTTCCTGGAAGTCATGCAGGCTAAAATAAATTCAACCGGCGACCTGGCTGATAAATTAGTAGGAATGATTGAAGTAAAGGAAAGCTTTTTTGAAAAATATTTCATGCTTGCAGTAGAGCGTCCGTATGAAGTACAATATGAACGTGATGAATTGCTTGAAATACTCCGGAAAGCTGAAAACCGGCAGACAGAGCTGGTGCTTGCTGAATTTGAGAGAGCGATGAAAAAGGGAGAAATAAAAAAGCAGGATCCGGTAAAAGCGGCTACTCCATTATTGAAAGCGCTTACTGCCATGCAGGGAGATTACAGGAACATGCATGTTGTTCCTGATCATAAAAGCATACATGCATTATTTGATACACAGAAAGCTTTGATCGCCATTTATGTTTCCGGGTTAAAAAATTTCCAGGCGCCATGCAACAATTGATTACAGATAATGCGGAAAAGCTGTTTTACCGCTATGGGATAAAAGCCGTTGCGATGGATGATCTTGCCCGTACATGCGGTATTTCCAAAAAAACACTGTACCAGTATTTTGCCGATAAAGCAACCCTGGTGAATACTGTAGTAGAAAGGCTGGCGGACCATCACCGGGCGCAGCTTGAGGAAGTTAAACTCGCAGACAAAAATGCAATTGAACAAGCATGCTGCGAATTTAAAATTTATGTAGCGGTATTGCATACTATTCACGCTGTATTCTTTTATGAGCTGGAAAAGTTATTTCCGGATAGCTGGAATCTATTGATCCGGTTAAACAATCAGTACAGCTATCCTTTCGTTGTGCGTAACCTGGAAAGAGGAATGAGCGAAGGGTATTACCGGCCCGAGCTGGATATCGCGGCTACAGCCGCCATACGCATGGCTCAATTAAAGCTACTGATCACCCGCAACATATATGTTGAAACCGGGAACCTTTTAAATGATCCGGATCAGATCAACTTGTTTTACCTGCATGCCATAACGAATTCCAAAGGCAAAAAAATTATTGATAAAATACTCGATAAGAATAATGAAAACAGAGAAGAACATCTCTTGAGCGTATGATCCTGGTAATCATTACATCAATCTTTAAAATGAAATTCAAGCATATACAAATGAAAAAAGCAAAATGGCTGGTAGCTGTTTGTGCCGGGATATTAACGGGCAATATGGCTACCGCACAGGAAACATTGACCCTGCCCCAGGCTTTGCAATTTGCTATTGAGCATAAAGCCGAAGCGCAGAAGGCAAGACTGGAACTCGAGAACGCAGAATACCGCATTGATGAAGTAAGGGGCAGCGCTTTGCCGCAGGTGAGCGGCTCAGGCAATCTTACTTACAATGCCATGCTTCAAAAAGTAGCGTTGCCCGGCGAGCTGCTCGGCACGCCGGGAAAAACGCTGATGGTGGCTATGGGCCAGCCCTGGCAGTCTACCGCCACTTTAAATGTAAATCAGCAGATATTTAACCAGGCCATATTTACTGGGTTAAAAGCAGCGCGAACAACCCGTGAGTTTTACCAGGTTAATAATACACTTACGGATGAGCAACTGATAGAAAAAGTTGCCGATGCGTACTACCAGGTTTTTCAGTTGCAGCAACAACTGCAAACCATTCAAACCAACCTGGACAACACCATTAAAACACAAAAAGTGATTGCCGGGCTGGTAGATGCCGGGCTGGCTAAAAAAATTGACCTTGACAGGATCGTGGTTGCCGTAAATAACCTTGAAGCAGGCAAACAGCAAATGGTGAATTCATTACAGCTTTCTGAAAATGCTTTGAAGTTTGCTATCGGTATGGACATCGGCAAGCAGTTGGTATTGCCTGCAGAATCATTTGAAGTGAATGCGGCGATATTGGATGATCAGCCTGATCTGTCAAACAGGACTGAATTAAGGTTGCTGAATGTTCAGTCAGACCTGCTCACCTTAAACAAAAAGGCCACGGCTGCAGCGTATTATCCCACATTATCCTTTACCGGGAACCTGGGTTATTTGGGGATGGGACCTTATATGCCTGTTTTTAACGGTAGCAGCAAGGTAAACTGGTCGGGCTTTTCAGCGTTGGGCTTAAACCTGAGCATACCCATTTTTAATGGCGGCACCACCCGCGCTAAAGTTAACCAGGCAGAGATTGATATTAAAAAGCTGAAAGCGGAAATTGAGGATACCCGCCTGGGTTTAGCCCTGGCAAGCGATAATGCAAGAGCGCAGATAAAAAACAGCCTGCTTACCGTGGATACGAACAGACGTAATATTTCCCTTGCAAAAGATGTGCTGGATAATACACAGAATAATTATAAGAACGGGCTGGCTACGCTAACCGATTTGTTAGATGCTGAAAAGGCTTATGCAGAGGCCCAAAACAATCTGACGATTTCATTGCTCAATTATAAAGTGGCAGAAATACAATTGATAAAAGCAAACGGAAATTTAAAATCATTGCTCAACGAATAAAATAACCGGGCGGCGCTGCGAACCTTTACATAGTCAGTAACGTTGCCTTATACATATCAAAACAACAACAAAATAAATTAAAATGAAAAATAAGAAAACTTCTGTAGTGCGCATCATTGTTACAGTGGCAGTAATTGTAGCCGTGTTGGCAAGTATCCAGTTTCAGTTGAACAGGAATAAAGCGGTTAACAAAGCAGCTACCGATGAGGTGGCAAAACAAAATACCGCGGTGGCGGTACGTATAGATACTGCCAGGGTGAGAAACCTTGACTTAAGCTATGCAGCCAATGGTACATTTATTCCCAGGCAGGAAGTGGTAGTGGGAGCTGAGGTTGCCGGCAGGGTTGCTTCAGTATTGGTTAAGGAAGGTGATTTTGTTCGTCCCGGGCAAACTTTGGCTATTGTGGTTGGCGATAAGCAAAACGTATCTGTATCAAATGCGGAAGCTAATTTGAATAATGCCAAAATGGATCTTGAAAGATTTGAGAATGCATTTACCACGGGTGGTGTAACCAAACAACAGGTGGATGGCGCCCGCCTTCAATATGAAACCGCTAAAAATAATTTACGGACAGCACAGATCGCTGCAGGCGATGTGTCTGTTAAAACATCAGTGGCAGGCATTGTGAATACCAGAAAAATAGAGCCCGGCAGTTATGTAAGTGCAGGTACGGCGGCTTTTGATGTGGTGAATATCAGCACACTGAAATTAAAGGTGAATGTGGATGAAAAAAATGTAGGAGCGCTTAAGACCGGGCAAACCGTAGATGTGTTGGTAAGTGTAATGCCCGACAAAAAGTTTACCGGAAAAATTACATTCATCGCACCTAAGGCAGATGCCAATTTGAATTTTCCTGTAGAAATAGAAATCCCTAATCCCAAAAATGAATTACGTGCCGGCATGTATGGCACTGCAAAATTCGGGGAAGGATCTGCTGTTAACGCCCTGGTGGTGCCGCGCCCGGCTTTTGTGGGCAGCGTGAGCGATAATAAAATATTTGTGGTAAAGGACGGAAAGGCTGTTGAAAAGAAAGTGCAGAGCGGCAGAAGCTTTGGCGATAACATAGAAGTACTATCTGGCCTGAATGCAGGCGATGAAGTGATCACTTCCGGGCAGATAAACTTATTTGATCAAACACCGGTACAGGTAATTAAATAAATAGTAATGAAAATAACTGAAATATCAATTAAACGCCCCAGTATAATAATCGTATTGTTTATTATACTCACGCTGGGCGGTATCTTTTCATACACCCGGTTGGGGTACGAACTGGTACCACGGTTTGAGGTAAATGTGCTTACCATTCAAACTATATATCCGGGGGCATCTCCGTCGGAAGTGGAAAACTCTGTTACTAAAAAATTAGAAGATGCGGTGTCGTCGCTGGAGAGCATTAAGAAGATGGAATCCAAATCAATGGAGAATGTTTCATTGATCATGATCACACTCAATACCGGTGCGGATGTAAACTTCCTTTTAACAGATGCCCAGCGCAAAATAAACGCAGTTTTAAATGATCTTCCTGAAGATGTGAAAACGCCCAGCCTGTCGAAGTTTTCGCTGGATGATGTGGCGATCATGAGCCTGGCGGTTACCTCTGATCTTACTGAAAAAGAATTGTATGATCTGCTGGATAAAAAAATACAACCCGTTTTTGCCCGCATCAATGGTGTGGCAAAAGTGGATATGATCGGCGGTGAAGAAAAAGAGATCCAGATCAGCGTAGATCCTGTAAAGCTGCAGGGATATGGTTTGTCCATTACACAGGTACAGCAGGTGGTGGCCGCTTCAAATCTTGATTTTCCTACCGGTAATATCAGCACCAGGAACAACCGTACTACCATTCGTCTAGCTGGTAAAGTAACATCTATTGACCAGTTAAGGAACCTGCCGCTTACCACACCATCCGGTGCAACCGTATTTCTGAAAGATGTTGCGGATGTGCAGGACGGTATTAAAGAAATAGAGAAGATCGCACGGGTGGATCAGCAAAACACCATCCTGCTGCAGGTGTTTAAACAGTCTGATGCCAATGCTGTTGAAGTGTCCAAGCAGGTAAGAGCAACCATAAAGCAGGTGCAAACAGATTATAAGAGCAATAATGTACAATTGGCCGTTGCTAACGACTCATCCCTGTTTACACTGAATGCAGCCGATAACGTGATCCATGACCTGATAATAGCTATTGTGCTGGTGGGATTGATCATGTTGTTCTTCCTGCACAGCTTGCGCAATGCTGCTATTACCATGGTGGCTATTCCGCTTTCTCTGATCGCAACATTTACGGGTTTATTGCTGATGGGCTATACCCTCAACCTGATGTCGCTGCTGGGCTTGTCGCTGGTGGTAGGTATATTGGTTGATGATGCCATTGTGGTGATAGAAAATATCCACAGGCATATGGAGATGGGTAAGAACAAGGTACGTGCAGCATTTGACGGCGCAAAGGAAATAGGCTTTACCGTTTCTGCCATTACGCTGGTAATTGTGGTGGTGTTTTTGCCTATCGCCATGTCAACAGGATTGGTGGCTAATATCCTGGCGCAGTTTTGTGTAACCGTAATTATTTCTACATTATTATCATTACTGGTATCCTTTACGATTGTGCCCTGGTTGTATTCGCGTTTTGGCAAGTTGGAGCTGATCAGCTCAAAGTCTGTTTTTGGTAAAGTGATCCACGGTTTTGAAAAGGGATTGACAAAATTCACCAACTGGATCTCCGGTATTCTTACATGGTCGCTTCGTTCAAGGCTTAATAAAGTATTGACGCTGGTAGTTGCTATTGTAATGTTGTTCGCATCATTTTCTCTCATTGGAAAAGGGTATATCGGATCAGATTTCTTTCCCGGTGTGGACAGGGGAGAATTTTATGTGCAGTTTGAATTACCCAAAGATGCTTCTTTGGAAAGAACCAATGAAGTAACGAAGAGAGCTGAAGCCTATATTGCCGGTAAGCCTGAGGTAAAGGATATGATCACTACTGTTGGTCAGGCATCAGATGGTTTGATATCTGTCGGCGGGTCAAGGTATAAAGCGGAAATTTTGGTAAAACTGAAAAAAGATTATAAAGAAAGCTCTAAAGTGTATTCCGCTGTATTAAAAAGAGAATTAGAGAATATACTGGTTGATGCAAAAATTAAAACAGTTAACGTAGGCATTATGGGCGCGGAACAATCTCCATTGCAGTTAACCGTAATTGGCGCCAATGTGGAAGATGCCCAGGCTTTTGCCGAAGAAGCTGCAGCGGAGCTGAGAAAAATCCCCGGAGCCACAGGTGTTAAGTTAACTTCTGAAGCAGGCAATCCTGAGATCAGCGTAAAAGTTGACCGCGATAAAATGACCGTCTTAGGATTGAACATCGCTTCTGTAGGCGGTATGATGCAGACTGCCTTCTCCGGCAATACGGATAATAAATACCGTGCGGGTGAAAATGAATACGACATCAATATTAAGTTCAACGAAGCAGGACGTGCCGGCATTGATGATATCAGGAACCTGAAATTTATGAGTAATAATGGAACGCCGATTTTGTTGAGCCAGTTTGCGGATGTTGAATACAGTTCAGGCCCCACTTTGCTGGAACGCAGGGATAAATCACCGTCGGTATCTGTACAGGGCCAGGTAATAGGAAGGCCGCTGGGATCAGTGGCGCAGGAATGGGAAAATGAATTTTCAAAATTGCAGCGCAGGCCCGGTGTATCGTATATATGGGGCGGTAATATGGAAAATCAGAAAGAAGGATTTGGTACATTGGGCGTTGCGTTGATCGCATCTGTTCTTTTGGTATACCTCGTGATGGTAGCTTTATACGACAGTTTTTCTACGCCGTTTATTGTAATATTCTCAGTGCCCTTATCATTTATCGGTGCCCTGTTGTTCCTGGCTTTAACCAACCAGTCGCTGAATATATTCACCATTTTGGGGATCATTATGTTGATTGGTCTGGTAACCAAGAATGCGATATTGCTGGTTGATTTTGCCAACCACAGGAAGCAGGAAGGAGATAGCACATTTGATGCGCTTGTTGCGGCTAACCATGCCCGTTTGCGCCCCATTCTTATGACGACCATTGCAATGGTGATAGGTATGGTGCCTATTGCACTGGCACAGGGCGACGGAGCAGACATGAACAGAGGATTGGCCATTGTTATTATCGGCGGCTTGTTGTCTTCACTCTTCCTTACCTTGGTAGTGGTGCCTGTGGTGTACTCTATTTTTGATGGTATCCAGAGGAGATTTGGCAAGAAGAAAAAAGTAGATTATGTGAAAGAAATGCAGGCAACTTATGTGCCTTTAGCGCATCATAATAATCATACGCCTCAGGTACAGGAAGCAGTTGACTTCTCCAATAATTAATAGTAATGCCAGGGATAGTTTAAAGTGCCCATAGCGCAAGATATATTTTGTTGCTATGGCTTTTTTATCCCGCCTTCATCAAAGTTTAAGTTGAAGCGATGTTGTGGCGGGAGAAGCAATCCTCATATATTTGCATCACTCATTCATACAACAAGTTATTAACGCATGGCTTCAAATTACAAGATAGGCTTAACACTTTCTGGAGGAGGCTTTCGCGGAATTGCCCATCTCGGTATTTTAAAATACTTTTTTGAGCTGGGCATAAAGCCCGGAGTCATTTCAGGTGCAAGCGTAGGGTCGTTGATTGGGGCATTTATAGCTCAGGGGTATGCGCCGGAAGAAATTCTTGAATTTGGAAAAAAAGAAAAGATTTTCAGCTATTCGGATTTTTTCAGAAGCAGGGGCGGATTGTTCAGCCCTGTTGTTTTTGAAAGGCTGATCAAAAAATATATACCGCACAACAGCTTTGAAAAACTTCAAATGCCGCTGTATGTGGCTGTAACAGATATAACCCATGCGCAATCGCTTATATTTAATGAAGGTCTGCTTTCGCTTGCAATAAAATCGTCATGTTGTTTTCCGTTGGTTTTTCAACCTGTTGTTTTCAAAGGAGATACTTTTCTCTGTGATGGCGGACTGCTTAATAACTTTCCGGTAGAATGCATCCGGCCTGTCTGCAATAAGGTGATCGGTGTCAATGTTGATCCTATCGGCACACTGGAAGGGTCCTTAGGTTATAAAATACTTATTGCACGTATTATAAGAATGATGACAGCACTCAAAGCTGTTAACTCAAAACATTTATGTGATGTTTATTTGCAGCCGGATGAACTGAATCATTACAGCACATTTGAAACCCCAAAAATGGATGATATATTTAAGCTGGGGTATGAATATGCAAAAGGATCTAAAAAGGAATTGTTAGAATTGAAGGAGATTTAAAAGGAGATGATGCTATCAGCAATTTGTACTTTTCCTGCTTATTCATTGTCGGATTTATAGTTAACTAAAAACTTCAGACTTCAAACCATAAACTATAAATTTCAAATCGTTACCCGGTAATACATCAGCTCAATAATGTTAGAAGGAACAGGCTTTTTGTTCCAGTGCCGATGTATGGCAAGGGCGGCGCCTAACGCGGTTGCCTGTGCAACATACGCCGCGTATACTTCAATGCCCGGGAAAGCTTTTGCCAGCAGGTTCATATACAGCGGGTTTTTGCTGAAGCCGCCGTCTACGAAAATCCTTTTTACATCTGAACCTTCCAGTATCAGTTGGGTAGAAGTGATCTGCCCTTTTATAATATCAAGCATCAACTGGTGATATGCCTGCTCATACGTATCGAATCCATCCAGCGCCCTGGATGAGAATTCGGTAATGCCCGTGGAAGTAGTGACAGGAGCCGCTGCGTTGACGGATTGCAGTGTATGGATGATGCCCGCATCGTATTGGACGGTTGTATAATAATTCAGCGGCTTGCCAAAATGTTCTGCCAGCCTTTTGGTTTGTTGCTCATGCTCGTACCCCGCAAAAAAGCGCGAAGCTTTTACGGAAGCGCCGTGGTAGCTCATGTAGCACAGGCAATCCTGTTTTAATTCGTTTATGGTAAGCGGGTTATTGTTGAACGGATTGAGGCTGATGGCCCATGTACCGGTGGATATCAGAACGAAAGGCTCCCGGAAGTTGATCAGGTAAGGGATAAGTGCGGAAGAGCTGTCGTGCAATCCAATGCCTGATTTTATTTTTTTCCCGTACAGCTCTACGTCTATTACGCCGTCTGACGGAAAGATCGGTGCCAGTTTGTCTATAATGCCTTCCCTGTACACCCATTCGTGGTAATTATTTTGTGGGAAATTCCACAAAATAGTATGGCAGCCGATGCTTGTAATATCTGAATACGCTTTTTTAATAAGCAGGGAGCTGATGTACTGCGGAAGATGCAGGGAATACTTTACTTTTTCAAAGGCTTCGGGACGCCTGTTCTTGAGCCAGTACAGCAGCATGCCGGAGTTGAGATTGCCCAATACAGGAGAAGCGGTATACATCGAAACGGTAATTTCTCCTCCGTAAGTATCGTAAAATTTTTTCTTTAGCTCTTCGGGGTATGGCTTCAGGTAATTGTATAGCGGGGTAACCGGTGCGCCATCGGCACCTGTATTTACAAAGCTGGCGCCATAAGCCGTAAAATTTACCGCAATAATATTAAACTCCTTCAGCCTGGTCAGCTCTTCAAAAGATTCAGTTACCCAACTGCTGATCTTTGCTACATCATCACAGGGATCTCCGTCCTCATCTGTAATTTCAGGAAAAGGAGAGCTCTTTTCGTATACTATTTCATACGATTCATTAAATAAAAAAACCTTTTTGTTCGTTTTTCCTATATCGTAAATAGCTATTACGGGTGTTGGATGGCTCATCAGAGATCAGATATTTGAAATTTGAGATTTGAAATTTTTGATATCCGCTACGGCGGGCTGGTTTCTGAGTATTACTAATTTGAAATTTGAGATTTGAAATGTAACTGATAGCTGATTACTGACGACTGATTGCTCACCGCCCATAGCTCATGGCCCAAGACTGATTGCTAACGGCTGATTGCCCACTGCTTATACCTCACCGCCTCCACCCTATGCTTTTATTACAGGTTTCCGGTTGCGCAATCAGCAGCCGTCAAATTTCAAATTTCGAATCTCAAATCCTTCTCCCTTCTACAACCCTGTTGCTACTGTTTTAGCACCCCGGTTTTTGATCAGTTGTTCACGGATCTTCGCGCTGCGGAACAATTCAACAGGGTTCAATGCACCGCCCGCTCTTAGCCTGGCTTCTGCTACCAGCGCACGCACATCGGTGCGAAAAGTATCCTGCAATATTTCCTGGGCGCGTACCACATCATTGCTCTGTTGTGCTTCCCGTAAGGCTTTGCGGTCTGTAAGCAATGCCTGCGCATACGCTATCAAAATGGCTTCTACCGACTGCAACAGGTCTTCCAGCGGGTCTTTTACATTGTGCGACGCATCGATCATCCAGCCCATATCCGTATTATGATTCATACCCTTCGCATCCATTCCTTCTACCAACTCATTAAAAATTAAGTACAACTGGTAGGGTTTAATGCTGCCCGTGGTCAGGTCATCATCTCCATACTTGGAATCGTTGAAGTGGAAGCCACCCAGCTTACCTTCCATCAGCAATAAGGAAACGATCTGCTCTATATTGGCGTTGGGGAGATGATGACCGAGATCTACCAACGTATAGGCTTTTTTGCCCAGCTTGCTGGTGTAGAGGTATGATTGTCCCCAATCGCCCACTGTAGTAGAATAAAAATTAGGCTCGAAGGCTTTATACTCCACGAACATTTTCCAGTTATCGGGCAGCGCTGCGTAAACTTCCTGTAGTCCGCTTAACGTATTTTGGAAAGCTTCCCTGAAATTTAATTGCCCGGGAAAGCAGGAGCCATCGCTTAGCCATACTGTTAGTGAATCGGAGCCCAGCTCTATACCATATTTTATTACTTCAATATTATGATCAATAGCCTGTTGCCGGATGGTCTTATTTACATTTTGCAGCGAGCCGAATTTATAGCTCAGCTCCTGGTTCGGCTGATCCTGGAAGGTATTGGAGTTCATGGCATCGAAACGCAAGCCGTTCTGAGCTGCCAGCGCTTTGATATGTGATGCGTTTTCAGGAATATCCCAGGGAATATGCAATGATATGGCACCACTCGACTTATTTAAAGCATGCAGCAAACCAATGTCTTCTATTTTCTCTTCAAGATTACGGGGCTCACCGCCGCCTGAAAAGCGGCCAAAGCGGGTGCCGCCCGTGCCGAGTGCCCAACTGGGGATCGCTACCTGGAACTCTGCCAGCTTACCTATCACAGCTTCCGCATTCTTAATAGTATCCTTTGCAAAACCCAACCTGCGGTTGTGTTCTTTGGCAAGCGCTTCATTGTGTGCGTCTATGCTGTATTTTTCAATATGCATGATCAATTTATTTATGGCATGTAAAAAACTTCTTTTAGCGGAATGCTCACCGGCGATTCGTCTGCATTCACATCCATGATATCTTTCATGTAATGCCACCAGCGTTTCATTACCGGTTGTTGCGGCAGAGCATCCATTGCCAGGGGATCCGCTACCTGCAAATAACCAAAAAGAACATTGGTTTCTTGATCTAAAAAAATAGAATACTCCCGGATACCCGTTTGTTTTAATAAAGCCTGCAGCTCCGGCCATAATTCATTGTGACGTTTTTCATATTCCGCCTCAAAGCCCTTGTGCAGTTTCATCTTAAAAGCAAGCCGTTGCAAAATTTGAGATTTAAAATTTGAGATTTGAGATTTTATCATCGCAGTCGGGTCTTTCTATTCACCCCTTATTCCCTACCCATCATTCCCTGCACCCTGCACCTCACACCCTGCTACTCTTATCTTACAAATGCCATGGCTACGCCGCCGTCTACATTCAGCACATTGCCTGTGGATTTATTTAATAAACCTCCTACGAATGCAAAGCAGGCATTGGCAATATCGTCGGGTAAAATAATTTCGTTCAGCAGGGTACGGCTTGCATAATATTTAGGCAGCTCTTCTACTTTAATACCGTATGCTTTCGCCCTGCCTTCGGCCCATCCGCCGCTCCATATATTGCTGCCCGAAATAACGGCATCGGGATTCACAACGTTTACGCGTATGCGATCTTTGCCCAGCTCGGCCGCATTCAGCCTGCTGAGATGCAGTTGTGCGGCTTTGGCAGAGCCGTAGCCGGCATTGTTGGGACCACTCACCAATGCGTTCTTGCTCACGATGTTCAATACATCCCCTCCCAGGTTTTGTTTGCGCATCACATTAACGCTTGCCTGGGTAACCAGGTATTGTCCTTTTACCAATACATCGTATAAAATATCCCAATCCTTTTCGGTATGATCTTCCAGGGGCTTGGATATAGACAGACCCGCGTTGTTTACCACAATATCCAGTCCACCAAAAGCCAGCACAGCAGTTTTGATGGTTTGTGCAATGGTAGCAGCATTCGTTACATCCAGCACATCGCCCGTAAACGCGTCTTTGCCGTATTTTTTATTGAATTCGTCTTTCGCTTCTGCAAGTCTTTCGGGATTATTATCGGAAAGAATAACGCATGCGCCTTCGTCGGCGAATTTTTTAGCGATGGCTTTTCCTATACCCCCGGCGCTTCCCGTGATCAATGCTATGCTGCCCGATAACGCCTTTGGTTTGGGCATCCGTTGCAGCTTTGCTTCTTCCAGCAGCCAGTATTCAATGTTAAAAGCTTCCTGGCGGGGCAGCGAAGTATATTCCGAAATAGCCTCAGCACCCTTCATTACGTTAATGGCGTTGATGTAAAATTCCGCCGCAACACGCGCTGTTTGCTTATCTTTTGAAAAAGTGAACATACCTACACCGGGATACAGGATAACCACCGGGTTTGCATCGCGCATAGCCGGGCTGTTAGGATGCTTGCATGTTTCATAGTATTCAGCATACATTTTGCGATATGCGTCAAACAAGGGAGCTATTTTTTCTTTTACTGCTGACACATCGCTCACATCCTCGCCCGGTGCGAGATTCAATACAAGCGGGCTGATCTTGGTTCTTAAAAAATGGTCAGGACAACTGGTTCCCAGTGGCGCCAGCCTGTCCAGGTCTGTTGAGTTGATGAACTCCAGCACACGGTCGTCATCCGTAAAATGACCGATCATTTTAATGTTGGAAGAGCAGAAGCCTCTTAATACGGGAGCCAGCGCCGCTGCTTTATCCAGGCGTTCTTCTTTGGGAAGGGATTGTAATTTTGCGCCTCCGAATGCCGCCTTTCCTTTCGTATGCTCTTCCAGGTAAGCCGCGCAACGCTCAATTACTTCGAGTGTATTGATATAGCTTTCATATGCGGTATCGCCCCAGGTAAACAAACCATGCGATCCCAGCATAATACCGCGGATCCCCGGATTTTTATCAAGACATTTTTTCAGTTCAAGTCCCAGCTCAAAACCGGGTTTTCTCCATTCCACCCAGCCCAGTTGCCCGTTGAACAGCTCCTGTGTAATGCGTTTGCCGTCTTTTGCCGCAGCAATGGCTATAGCGGCATCGGGGTGCAGGTGATCAATGTGTTTGAATGGAAGAAATCCATGCAGGGGAGTATCAATAGAAGGTGCTTTAGAGCTGAGATCGAAGATGCAGTGATTGAACAGCTCTACCATTTCATCTTCATATTCCAGTCCGCGATAAATATTTTTAAGACTGCGCAACCTGTCTACGTACAAAGCCGCCAGCCCGCTTTTTTTAAGTGTACCCAGGTCGCCACCCGATCCTTTCACCCACATTACTTCTGTTTCCCCGCCCGTTAGCGGATCTTTTGATATTATCTTGCAGGACGTATTGCCGCCACCATAGTTGGTGAGCCTCAAATCCGCGCCCAGCAGGTTAGAACGGTAAATCAACAATCCTACTTCATCTCCCTCAAGGGCAGCCGCTTTGGCGTCATCCCACAGGTAACTTACATGCTTGAAAGTTTTCGTTGTAACAGAAGACATAAACTAATATTTAGTGTATCAAAAAAAATTATGGTTTTAAAGAATTGCCATAGCCTACCAGCAATACCGCTGCGATGATTGTGATAATGCCGGCGATGATCGTATTTTTTGTTTTGGAACTAACGCCCTTCCATTCTTTGAGTATAATGCCCCACATGTTCGCTACCAGTATGATAAACGCCATGTGCAATATCCAGGAGCTGGGGCCGTTGCCCATTTTACTTTCTCCCATACCATAGAAAAAGAACTGCAGGAACCAGGTAGTACCTGCCAGCGCCGAAAATATATAGTTGCGCAGCAGGGGTGTTTTGCCATTGGTGTAATCACCAAAAGTTTTATTACGTGCGTTGAGCAGCATACACCAGATAAAGTTGGTGGTTAAGCCTCCCCACAAAATCACGATATAGGTAACGTTATTCTGGTACAGGAACTCTCCCTGCCCGGGATTGGCATTTTTCCAGAGCTCGTTGGCTGTATCGGCCATCGACTTGCCCGATTCTATGCCAAAATTAAAGCAGGCGCTCAATACGCCGGATATAATTGCTACCACCAGGCCCAGCCCGAACTTATATTCTGTTTTGGCTTCCGCCCCGTGAGGGTCAGCGCTTTCTGTTTTCAGTTCCTTTTCCTTCATGTTGCCAGCCCTGCCGCATAAAATAATGCCCAATACGCAAACCGCCAGTCCCGCCATTACGGTAAGTCCCCAATGGGTGGTTACCAGCATGCCGAATGTATCTTTATCGTCTTTGGGATAAAACTGGTAATATATGGAAGGGATGAGCGCACCCAGCACCATGGTAAGACCCAGAATGATGCTGCTGCCCAGCGCAACACCCAGGTAACGAACGCCCAGCCCATAGGTAAGACCGCCAATACCCCACAGCACTCCAAAAAGGTAGGTGAAACCCAGTATACTTCCATCTGTATTTTTAATGATCTCGGAAAAATTAGGAATGGTAAGATAAGCGGCAAGCGGTGGAACGATCAGCCATGAAAAAAGCCCCCCGATTATCCAGTAACTTTCCCAGGCCCAGCCTCTGACTTTTTTGAAAGGGATATAAAAACTACCTGATGCAAAACCTCCTATAAAGTGATAGATTATTCCTAAAATTACCTGCATTCCTTTCTGTTTTCATGATGGATGTAAACAACCGTGGCTCAAATGTAGAGCATACCCATAGTTAAGCTGTCATGCGCTGTCATGTGCCGCAAAGCGGATGTTTCTGGAGATCATAGCGCTGCTCCCAGGGGCTATTTTTTCGTAGAAATTTTTTTCATAGACAGGGAAAGCTTGCCGGACGAGGTTTGAGCAGAGCCTTTCACAACGCCCTTTTCTTCCCAAAGCGTAAGCTGAACAGACTCTTCCACGTATATATTAGCGTTGAAAGTATTTCCTTTTAAGGTAAGCACCTGGTTTTTGAGGTTGGTTCCGGAGCCGGTTATATCGGCTGTATATTCACCCTTCTGCTTTTTTATGTCAACAATATAATCCCGGTATCCTTCCGGGGCATCTTTTACCTTCACCTCCCATTTCCCGATAATGCTGGTGGTTATATCCAATGCGGGAGCCGTCATTGAAATAGTGGTACAAAGCAGTAGGGCTGCCAGTGCGGTGATCATGATTTTCATTATAAAAATGGTTTTAGCGTTAATCGTTAATCGCTTCAAGGTATATTTTTCGCCGGAATTTGCGAAAAAAACGGCGCATTTATAATGAGTAAGGCATGCGGACAGGTTTGAGATGAGGTAAAAGGTATAGAGTAAAGGGTATAGGACGTAAGACACTTATAACCGTTGGCTTACCTTCTGCCCTACACCTTTTAAACAAACTATAAATTGCCGAAAGCTGAATGCTACCGGCTGTGAAGATTACCAGAAATATCTTATCTTGAAGGTGCTTTTGATCCCTTCTTTTGATGACCTGCCACTACCCGGGAACCCGCAGCATAAGTTTTAGTGGCTGACCTGGACCTAAGATGTCTTTATACAATGCCAGAGTTTTTGCAGCCTGCAAAACGGGGTGTGGGACTGAGCGGGCGAAGCTGTGCCCGGGTTAATCGTTTACAAATGTTTATAAGCGTTTGTAAACGAAAGTATAAAGTTGTATTGACGCAACTACAATGTAAAATGCATAATGTTATATGTTTGATTACCAATAAGGGCAAATTGCGAGTAATGACATAAATTAGTGTGTTACCAGCTATGCCGTTGGACAATTTTTCAGTTTGGTAAAGTTTGACAAGAATAATTATGCTGTAGGCAAGCTCTGACAAAAAATAAAATTTCATCAAAAATCAAATTATATGAAGCTTACTCTTTTATTAACTGTCATTTTACTTTCATCTTGTGAAGCCAAGAAAGAAACAATTGTAAATAGGCAACAAGCTATTAAGGAAGAAATGGAACAAATAAAAAAAGCCTATTATAAAAAAGAAGACAGTTTGAATATCATAAAGCAAACTGATACAAATTCGGCAAAACGCCTTGAAATTGCAGAAGAATTTGTCTCAGATGGTAAGAAGAAATCAGTTATTTTAACTAAGCTTCAACTGGAATATGATTCTTTGGAAGTAGAATTAATGAAATACTAAGCCTGCTCACAGTGCATTGGCAATATGACAGGACGATGAACATATCTTCAACTTTTGCTCGCTATTTATCTTCACTTCTGGCAGACGAATAATGCTGAGCAACAGAATATACAATGAACTTTTGTCTTTAATCATCAGCAGCAACAGGCGGACGGAACACAGAATGCCGCTACGTCCAATTCTTTCCAGTTTATTTTATTTTCGGGTTGGATGCGGTTTTTAAATTTAAAGCAGCAGACCTAAAACAGTTTTCATTTTTTGTTACAACTTTCGGGTAGACAACTGAACGATTAAAAGAACGAAGCGTAGATGGCACAAGCTGGTAACATGGGGTTTTGTGCAAGTGGGGCTGGACGTTGTAACATCAGCTAAGTGCAAATCCCAGCAGCAGTTCCAGCAGGACGAATATCTATCAACTTTTGTACTTAACTTCAACAAAAAATAAAACCGGGCAGCAGTTACGGGCAGACGGAATACTATTTCCCCACCTGCACAAAGCCCTTGCCCGTTGTAGGCAATTTTACCGAAATTCACGCCAACAGACATACCAATGAAATTTGACAAACATTTTCCGGCAGAAAAACTAAAACCCTACATCAAATATTTTGTAGTGTCGGAGAATGAATTGGAAAGTGAATATAAAGTATTTCCGTCTTCGGGTTTGGTTATCGGTTTCCAATACAGAGGGCAACTTGCAACGATAAAGAACAATACAGAAGACAAACTGAAATCAGCAGGAATCACAGGTATTTCTGACGGCTACAAAGTCTTTAAAAATTCGCCTGACATCGGAACGATTTTAGTTTACTTTACCGAAATTGGTTTTACGCATTTTGCTTCACATCCAGCCAACGAACTTTTTAATTTAAGCCTTTCGCTTGACGACATTTTTGACAAAAACAAAGTGGAAGAAGTTGAAGATAAATTAACCGTTGCAACAACCGACGGCCAACGAATAAAAGTCGTTGAACAGTTTTTACTATCTCAACTTAAAGACATTGAAACCGATAAACTAATTATTGAAGCGGTTAAACTTATTTATCAAAGTAAAGGAATAATCCGAGTGAAAGAACTGAACGAAAAACTATTTATCAGTCAAAGCCCTTTTGAAAAGCGGTTTAGAAGAGTGGTAGGAACAACTGCCAAAAAATTTGCTTCAATTGTTCGTTTCAATTCGGTACTTGACAATATGAACGAAACAAAATCGCTGACGGAAATTTGTTACGAAAACAATTTCTTTGACCAAGCTCATTTCATTAAAGACTTCAAACAGTTTACCGGAGCCACTCCCGAAAATTTCAAACACTTCTTGTAGAAAAACGATTTTTTACAATTACAGGAATTTTTAGCATTGCAATTTTGCATCGTAATCATAAAGCAGAAGCAATGAAGAAAATAACAAAATCGATAATCATTTTTGCAGGTCTGAGCATTATGGTTGCGTGTAATTCAACAAATCGTTTAACAATTAAAAATCAAGGAAAAATGTTTACTGTAGAACAACTCAAAGAAAAAATGATGCAAGTGAAAACAGGTGCCGACTTTCCCGTTTTAGCTATGAACCTCAAAAATCTTGGGGTAACTTATTATGAAACCAAAATGAGAGACGGGCGAAGTTGTTATCACGGAGAAAATGGTTATGAACTATTGGCAGAACCAAACTATGAGCCAATGACAGTTGTCGACAAAGTAAATTTAGGGCAACTGAAAGTTGACATCGAAAATCATCAACAAGGAAAGTCCGATTATTTTGAAATTAGCCGTCAGTGTGCTGACAACGGAATAGAGAAATGGGCGGTATGCCTAAGTTCTATGACTTGCACTTATGTTGACAAAGCCGGAAATAAAGTTTGGGTAGAAAATATTCCTGATGCTTCCATTCAAAAGCCAACCTTTACAGTAGAGCAATTAAAAATAGCTCACAGCAAGGTAAAATCAGGTGCGGATTTTCCTTCCTACATAAGAGAAATTAAGACATTAGGCGTAACTCACTATGAAACCTATGTAAATGACGGGCATATTGACTATCATGGAGGTGACAATTATACCGCAAGAGTTCCGGCAAAGTATGTCCCCTTAGTAATCGCTGACACTGCAAAAGTTGAAGAATTTAAAGCAGAGTTAATAGCCCATCAACAGGGGAAAACAGACTTCTTAACGTTTATTAAAATGTGTGCAACAACAGGCATTGAAAAATGGGAAATCTGTATGGACAAAATGACTTGCACATACTTTGACAAAGCAGGAAATGAAATATTAGTGGAACAAATACCACAATAAAAATTGCCTATAACAGGCGGCTTGGCTATATGGCGGTGCGATGAATATATGCCCGGCTTTTTGTTCGCTGTTCGGCTTCAGCCCCAGCCTGACGAATAACGCCGGGCAATAGAATAAACAATGAACTTTTAATTATAAATTTAGCATCGGTTACGGGCTGACGAATCACGGAATTCCGCCACATCGCCAAGCCCTGTTCATTAGCTGTCAGGCAACGAACGACACAGAAACAAGCGATAAATGACAAAACAAGTTAAGCTGACAAGATTGTAAACTGGTTTGACACAGCTCTCACAGTTGAAAATCTTATTGACAAAGCGGAGCGACAAATAATCGTTGGAAAGCATTACGATATTCATCACCCCAAACCCAAATATGTTTTGGCTTTCCTTTATGCAAAAGCAAACCAGCTTGACAAAGCAACAAAACTATTTGACAATTTAAGCGAATATCAGTTTGACAAAAATGAAGAAGTTAAAGAAAAACTGAAAACAAAGTTGTTCATGCTGACAGGGAAGAAAAACGGCACTTAACATTCGGTTTAATGATAGACAATCGTTATTCATTTGAAAGTTCGCCAGATTTACTGACGTTTGAATTTGACAGTATTGGTCCGAAAGGGGCAATAACCAAAGTTGTGCGTTACACAGAAATCAATGTACATGGCTACTACAATCTCGGCTTCGGTGACAAGGACATTCAATCTGGCTTCATCAGCGACTTAACTGTTACCAATAACAATGACAGCCAGAAAGTATTGGCGACTGTTGCAAGGACATTGTACTTATTTACAGAACGTTATCCCGATGCAGTTGTTCTTGCTACAGGCAGTACTATTGCACGAACAAGACTTTATAGAATGGGCATTACAAACAACCTTGCAGACATTGAGAAAGATTTTGTCGTGCTTGGACTAACTGATAATCAATGGGAATCTTTTCGGAAAAATGTAACTTATCATTCTTTTGCGGTACGCAGAAAATCAGTAAATTTGTAACAGTATGAAAACAGTGCAAAAAACAAAAACACGCAAAAAGAGGCAGCCGAAGGACTATAAAGTCAATCCTTCGCTTCAAGGAAAGTACGATGACCAACCTTTGTTTCAGGACAAAGTGAATCGTGCCAACCATATCTTAAAAACTGTCGGCATTCCCAAGTTTTGACCCTTCAGAATTGACCAGTACTGCCACTAACATTTGGTTTGACAATATGGCGGTGCGACGAATATATGCCCGGCTTTTTATTCGCTGTTCGGCTTCCCCGCCTGAATGACGCAGTCGGGCAGGAGTCCCGGCTGACGAACCTGCCTGCCGGTAGGCAAGTAACGCCGGGTAATAGAATAAACAATGAACATTTTCCGCCGCGGCGGATTAGCATCGGTTACGGACAGGAATCACGGGATACTGCCACATCGCCAATCCATACCGTTGACGGTAACTATATTTAACCTCTCCATGACACAATCTTACAACCAGACTTTTTCCTTAAACATGTTTTGCAAGACGATATCTATCCTGTTAACTGTAGTAAGTTTTTTCAGTTGTAATGCACAATCATCTAAGGATACGACTACGACTGTAGCTGAGTTCACAGTAGTACCAAAGCTTAATCGATCCCGCTTTTTGCGGGACCCGAAATCGGCCGTAGTCCCAGCCTGCCGGCTGGCAGGGATTTCGGGCGGCTTTTTGGTTACTTTTTTCCGCAAAAAAGTAACAAAGAAACCAGCACCAGGCTTTGTAGTTGAAAAGAAAGCGAGTTTCATAAGCAATAAACGCGCAGTTCATACTTCATTGATAAACAGTCAACTGAATAATATGTCATTGTTAGACGACACCACACAACAAAACGAAATCAACGAATAACTTATGACACAGGACGGGCAAATTGAAATTCCATTGAGTAAACAGAAAATGATTTTGACACTTTTAGGTTCGATCGCTTTTGTGGGACTTGGAATTTGGTTTTTAATCGATCCGCCGAAAGTCAGTAATCCAATTTTAGGCAACCCGGCAGTTATTTTTATTGCAGGACTTGCTTCCCTTTTATTTTTTGGACTTGTAGCTGTAACAGCTTTTCGGAAACTTTCAGACAAAAAAGCGGGTCTTATCATAAACAGGCAAGGTATTATTGACAATTCGGGCGGAACTTTTGGGGGACTTGTTTTATGGGCGGATATTGAAGAAATTAAAGTCTCCCAGGTAATGAGCCAAAAATTCCTGACGTTTATAGTAAGAAACCCGCAGGACTATTTGGACAAAGTAACAAATCCGCTAAAAAGAAAAGGAATGGAAATGAATTATAGAACTTATGATTCGCCAATTAGTATTTCAGCAAATTCATTACAAACAAACTTTGACAATTTATATAACTTGCTGACGGAAAAACTGAAAGAATATAAATCGTGAAATCAATGAACAGGCAACAATCGGTTTTGTACAAGTTAGGGTTGACATTGTAATATCAATAAATTGAAAATCCCGGCTTACCCGCAGGCAGGAGCTCCGTCAGGTGAATAAGTGTCAGCCTTTGTACTCAATTTCATCATCATGTTTCGACCATGCAGTGGTTGTGACCAGACGGATTTATGTTTACCGCCTGCACAAAGCCGCCGGACGTCAGCGATTATCGTAAAGCGACACCCAGCAAACAGGAAACAAGTAAAAAGATGACTCAAAAATGGAAGCAACAAGTTTAATAGCAGGGCTTTTAACCGGTGGTGCGATTGCCTGCATCATTCTGTATTTGATTAGCAGGATAAAATATGTTTCAAAAAAGGAGTTTGATAAACTGTCCTTACAGCACAACGAAACAATTACAGATCTTAAATTGTTTGAAAATAAAGCACAAACACTTCAGGCAGTCAACAATACTCTTTCTGATAAATTAACTTCAAAAGAAAATGAAGTTACACGACTTCAAACCAGGATGGCTTCTCTGGAAACAAACCTGGCAAACAGCGGGAACAGGATCAACGATCTTTCAGAGAGACTAGCTGCCGAACTTGCGGCAAATAAAAATCTACAGGACGAGATAAACCTGCGCAAGCAGAAAATTGCCGAACTGACTGCAAACAACAGCGCTGTAACCGAAAATTTATCAAAGCAAAGCACAGTCAACGATAAACAAGCTGAACAAATAGAAGCGCTGACAGCCAGACTTACCGAACTGACATCACAGGTTAGTAAGCTGACCGCGGACAACACAACACTGAACGAAAAACTTGCAACTCAAAAAACGGAGGTGGAAGCGCTTCAAAAAACAGCGCATTTACAGTTTGAGAAAATCGCAAATAAATTACTGGAAGAAAAATCTGAAAAATTTACTGAAACCAACAAGGCAAATATCGAAACGCTTTTAAACCCGTTAAAAGAAGATATTAATAAATTCAAAGAAAAAGTGGAAGCGACCCACACAGAAGACACGAAACAACGGACATCATTAGAAGAAAGAATAAAGAGCTTAATCGAGCAAACCAATAAAGTAAGCACTGAAGCAAACAACCTGGCGACGGCTTTAAAAGGAAAAGCTCAAAAAAGAGGAAACTGGGGCGAGGTGATTTTGGAAAGAATACTTGAATCATCAGGCTTAACAAAAGACAGAGAATATTTTGTCCAGCAATCAATCAAAGATGACGAGGGAAAAACACAACGACTTGACGTCAGGGTAAATCTGCCCGATGAAAGAGTGATCATCATTGATTCAAAAGTTTCCCTGATTGCGTATGACCATTACTCGGCTGGCGAAGATAGTGACGAACAAAAGAAATACCTTGCAGAACACATCAGCGCAACCAAACTTCATATTGACCAGCTAAGTGAGAAAAGATATGATGATATTGAAGCCTCATTGGATTTTACAATGATGTTCATACCGATAGAACCTGCTTATTTATTGGCCATTCAGGGCGATATTGACTTATGGTCGTATGCTTATTCTAAAAGGATTTTGTTGGTCAGCCCTACAACTTTAATCGCCTGTCTTAAATTGTTCTCCGATTTGTGGAGGCGAGAATGGCAAAACAAAAACGCTATGGACATCGTAAAGCGTGGTGAATTACTTTATGAAAAATTTGTAGGGTTCACAGAAAACTTTGAAGAAATAGGCAGAAAGCTAAGCTCAACTCAAAAAGTCTATGACGACGCGTTGGGACAACTTAAAACAGGCAGGGGCAATGTAATAAGCCAGGCTGTTCAGCTAAAAAATTTGGGACTGAAATCTGATAAAAAAATTCCTGAAAGGATGCTTCCATTGAACATGGGCGATACGGAAATTGAAGATAAAAAAGATACTGAGCAATAAATAACAAACCGCTGACAGGGTGTTTGTATTATGTTGACAAACATCCCACATACGTATGAATTATTCGCCCGTGTGAATGACGTAGTCGGGAAGGCCGGCCTGAACTGCCGAAGGGCAGGCGGGTTTTCCATTCCGAAGTCTCAGAACTGTCCACCCAAAAAATGGAAACAAAAATTCTTACCGTTATAGCCAATGCTAAAACGACAGTGACAACGAGAAAGACATTAACATTTATTTTACTGACAATTACGATTTTTGTTTTTGGTCAGACTGACATTTTATCCAGGTATCATGCAGCAGGCAGCTTACTAAATTTCGGGCTGACATACAAGAAGTACTGAAAAGGGAACATCTTATTCATGGACAAGAAACAAGGCAAAAGAAGTGTAGGTATATGCGCTGAATGTGGAAGCGGATACTATACAGAGACTTCACAAATGGTTTCTTTATGTCCCAATTGCAGCCATCTTTTATATGGCTACAAAAACTGCTCTCACCAGTTTGACGATGGCAGATGTTTGAAATGCTTTTGGAATGGCACTACCACGAATTTTTGCAGTGTAAATTAGATCGGGTATGTCAAAATGAGATTCTGGAGAAATAACAAAGAAAAGGCACGGACATCGGCGCAGCAAGTAATCAGTAGAGAAGATGTCTTAGCTGGGTTGAATCTACTTTGTGCTTATTTTGAAAGAAATAGTCAAAATAATACCACGTTTAGACCGGAATTCGAAACTTCAGGAATTATCTACTCAATATTAGAGGCGAAACAAGTACTTACAGTGATGGATGTTACTGCTATAGTTAAATTAATAAAAGACATGGACGAAGTAGAGCATTATGATGGAAGCGGATGGCTTGATTATAAAATACGACTAAGCTATTTCCTTAGACTTAGTGGTTTCGATGTAAACTTGTTTGAATAATGCCCTAACACATGCATTTGAGTTATGTCGGCTAACACCCGCCTGACCGAACGGGCAGGTTTTCCATTCGGAAGTTTCGAAACCGCCCCGCCAAAAGCGGGGAACACGAATGCTTAATCATGAACCGTGATTATGAAACCTCTGTTACTAATTGCTTATTTATTTTTATTTTCTTGCCATTCAATAAACGACAAGCAGAATAATGACATGTCAGAAATGTTTACTGAAAACCAAATACTACATCAATTAGATTTAGCTTTTGCGGGTACTCCAAACGAGTACTACCCCAAAGGACGACCTCAGGACATTAAATATAATTTCTTCCTTGACCTTGAGCATGGTTATTGCGTGACGGCGGGAAGTAGGATTCATTTATATGCAGACTCGACAAGGTGGGCAATTGTATTTGAAAAAAGCGGCTATCAAAACAGAGCCACCGCTGCAGAAATAGAACTAAATTATGTTGGCAATTGCATTGACTATCCAATTGATAAATATCCTGAACGAAATTATATCACTAATTCAAGCAGAATAATATTAATTGACCCGACTGAATTTTCAAAGATTGAAAATAAGGAGGGAAAAGACATGGAAACATTTGAATTAATTGGGCAAGACGTGGAAGAAATCAAAGTGAGAGATAACTCTATTCCTTTTGACAACGATTACAGGAATTATGAGAAATCAGGAATAAAAGTCAGGGACTATGAAAATCCTAAGAAACTCATTGGCTTTGATGACTTTGTACGATATTTAAATGAAACGAATCCATCTGTTATTAGTGCAACGGAAGAAGATATTCGTCAACATATTCCCAAAGACTTACCAAAAATAATGACCATAAAAGAGTTTCATTTCATAAGCTTTTATAACAAATCAAATCCACCAAGCACACAGGAAACATATAAACTAATTGCAAAAGTTTTAGTGACACACGACTCGACAAAATGGGAACCGGCACAAAAACCGAATAACCACTGGGCTAATTGGGAATCGGGCAATCTTTAAAGCAGAATGGCCACAGCTAATACTGCGTATTGTAGCAAACGGGACTGACATAGCGCGGCTTTAGCAGACGAATAACACTTGCTAACAAAATGAAAGACGACATAGACAACTTTTTAACACAATACAGCGAAGAGGTTTTTAGCAATGCTCAAAAACTTCGAGAAATCATTTTGGAAAATTTACCCGGAGTACTGGAACAAATAGATATTCCTGCAAAAATGATAGCTTACGCTTACGGACAGAAATATATTGAAATGATTTGTATACTCATACCTTCCACAAAAGGACTTAAACTTGGTTTTTATAAAGGTATGGATTTGCCGGATCCTGAAAATTTATTAAGCAGGAATGGCAAAATCTCACGTTATATAGAGATCAGGAAACAGCAAGATATAAAAATCAAACCATTGACAGTTTTGCTGGAAGAAGCCTTTAAAGCATACAAAAAACGAAACAACAAATGACACCATTGTTTAAGAAGCTGAATTTCAAGCAGCATAATGAAATACTGATTTTAAGCTCCCCGGCAGAATTTGAAGCGGAGCTAAATGCAATGAAAGACAGTACTGCTATCAAAACAGATATCAAGGACATAAGCGAAATTGAATTTGTTTTGACATTTATAAAGACGCGAACCGAAATTGACACGCTTACGCCATTTATTGACAAGAAATTAAAGGGGGACGGAATTGTTTGGTTTGCCTATCCAAAAAGGACTTCGGGGCAATATAAAGCAGAAATAAACAGGGACAAGGGGTGGGATATGCTTGGAAAGTCAGGCTTTGAAGCGGTAAGACAAGTGTCAATAGATGACGATTGGAGCGCGCTGCGTTTTAGAAAAGTGGAATTTATCAAGGCAATGAACAGAAGAACAGATTTCGCTATGACAAAAGAAGGACAAGCCAAAACCAGGCCTGCCGGCCACTAACATTGGTGCTGCTGATAGTGAGGCTGAATATTAGTAATCAGCAACAGCAATCCTGTTGTACTGTATCCCCCGGGTCTGGTGAATAAAGCCAGGCTTTGGTAATTAATAATATTTAACTTTATTAAAAGACCCGGCAGGTGGAATATGAATTCCCGATCAGCCGCCAATATGCATCAGGGAAGCTGTTATTATAGCAGAACCGGCCGCATAAAAAGCAAATTTTGACAAATAGAAAATGAATTGTAAAAATTGTAACACGGAAGTAACGCACAGTTTTTGTCCAGACTACGGGCAACCGGCAAATGCTGATCGGGATACTAACAGACATCATAATTAAACATTAAAATTTATGAATAATAAAAAAGGGCAATCCTTTCCACTGCTAATTATAGCAATCGTTTTGGGATGGACTATTTTTAAGCAATTTGATTTTGAGAATTTAAAATTTGAAAAACCGGCATTGGCAATTGTATATATCCTGACCTTTATACTTTCTGTTTACCTGCTCATTAAGAACACCAAAGGAAAATAGCAACGGCTACCAGCAATATAAGAATTGAAGAATGAAATTCAGACCTTTTTCGAAAACGAAATATTTATGGATGATCATTGTGCTGCTTTCCGTTATTGCAATAACGCTTAAATCAATTTACCGGCAATATGTTTACGCAAACCAGATAAATGATTATGGAATTGCAGCTTCTTCCCCCAATTTTTTTGCGGGACTTATTATTGTATTTCTGTATTTTACCCAATATCAAAAGCTGACATTAAAAAAGCACACGATGTTTACTATTGCAGGATTGGTTGGTTATGAATTGATCCAGGGAAGTGTGTTTAAAAATAATTTTTTTGATTACAAAGATATTCTTGCGTCGATTTTTGGTGCATTTACAGGTTACCTGATAGGTATGAAATTTAAATCGGGACCGTTTTTTAACTGCCCGAATACAAACAGAAGCGGAGGGTTTCCAAAATGATGGAAAAATGTCTCTTTGCGGAGGCAACACATGAAGACTCCGTTGTACACCACTTTAAAATGAACGGTCTGCTGATCATAGCATTTTTTTGTTTTTTACTGTTGGGCGCTTCCTGTGGTCAGGCATCAAAAGGGAAGAGTCCGAAAAGGACTGTAATAGCTGGATCTGCTGACAGCAGGCAAAAACCATCCCGGGATACCGGTTTTCCAAATGAGCTTGCTTCTTCACAACCTAAAGATCAGTTTCCTATACGGGCTTTGGGTTGGACAAGCGACTATGAACACATTTTTTCAGACGACCAGGTTTTTGAGTTGGACTCAATAATCAGCAAATTTGAAAAAGAAACAACAAATGAAATTGCTATTGTGACCATTGAAAGTTCGTGGGCGACAACGGAAAGCTTTGACAGCCTGACATTGGCAATTGCGAATCATTGGGGCGTTGGTAAAAAGGAGAAAAACAATGGAATATTAATTGGCATCAGCACGGGATTAAGAAAAATAAGAATACAGAACGGATATGGAATTGAAACAAACCTGACTAATGCAGAGACTAAGAAAATAATAGATGACATTATACTTCCCGAATTTAAAAAAGGGAATTACTTTGAAGGGACAAGAAGCGGATTATTTGCGTTAATGCAAAAAATTCGTTGACAAAGCCTCGTACAACAGGCGATTTGATTATATGGTGGGACAACGAATATATGCTCAATTCTTATCCACTATTTGACCTTAGTTCCGGTATGACAATAGCGGCAGACAATAGAATGAACAATGGGCTTTTATTTATAAATTTAACAGTAGATACAGGTAAGTGAATTTCATACCAAATTTTAGGTACTGTCACGACTTGTACGAGATACCCAAGCGCAGCATGATTCACCTTGCGGGGAGAGAAATAGAAAATACTTACTTAAAGGAGAAGGGGCTCTCTTTGGTGAAATGTATTCACTATGATATTATGGAGGATGGTATACGTGTCGGGACTTTCTTTTCGGGATGCCGTCATTCTGGAGACAAATACTTCCATCTTTCGCACGGAAGTGAAATCCTGATAATTGAACTGAAGCGCAAGTCATTTTTCAAGAATCAATATCGGATTTTAGAAACAAAGAATTCAAAAGCGATTGGATATTTAGAGTACTCAACTTTGGGTTGGCTAAATTCGGCTATTGGGATGATAGCGCTTTCAAATAGTGAGATTCATTATTTTGAAGATTTTTTCGGAATCTTAACGAAAATATGGCAAAAACGACTCCAATTTATGATGTCTTCTGATACAATAAAATACTCTGTGGAACCTAAAATAAATGAAGACTTTAATTCTTCATTAACCGGCGTAATTGAAATACAAGACAGACATCAAATAGTATCTGCTATTTTAGGAATTGTTTTTATTGATAGAAAATTTAGAAACTGGATCCGGAATAACATTAACTAACAAGTTGTTTACAATACCACATTCTATGTCGGCAGGCATTTGCAATATGCCTTTAAATCAACACAGTTTGCTGGCAGGATCGAAACGACATTCGTGCTCACTGCGATTCCGCCTGGAGGAGGCTTCATTGCTATAACGGTTGTTGCGGCGGAGAAAGCAGTCTCAACCCGGGTTCAAAATTTGAGATTGCTTCACCTCTCATTATCCGTAATGCTTTTAAATTGATTCAGCGGCTCGCAATAACGGGAATTTTTTTCCATATTGCTTGTTTTGCGGACGCGCCTGCTTTGCTAATTTAAAATGACCCCATATACTAAGAATCCTTCAATTATCCGTTAATTTGTTGAATGTTTACCCTTGATGTATGTAGTGTATTGCAACGATAAACCACAAACAATAAATCACCAACCTTTGCATTATGCGCTTATTGAAGCTGGCTTGTTTCATTATACTGTTCTGCTCAAAAGCTTCTTCGCAGGAGTTTGGTGGCAATCCCCCTTCCCTGAAGTGGCGGCAGGTAAACATTCCCGAGGCCCGTATCATTTTTCCAAAAGGGCTGGATTCAACCGCGCAAAGGGTGGCAGCTATTGTATCCTATCTTGGCAAACACACCGATGCCACGGCCGGAGATGCCCACAGGAAGATCAATATCGTGCTGCAGAACCAAACCACCCAGTCAAATGGTTATGTGGGGCTGGCGCCCTGGCGCAGTGAGTTTTTCCTTACTCCGCAATTTAATAGTTTTCAGCTGGGCAGCTTGCAGTGGGCAGATAACCTGGCAATGCACGAATACAGGCACGTGCAGCAATACATGAATTACCGGAAGGGATTGTCTAAGCTGGCCTATTATATTTTGGGTGAGGAAGGACAGGCGGTGGCTAACAACGCTGCTATACCCAACTGGTTTTTCGAAGGAGATGCCGTATTCCAGGAAACGGCTATGAGCGGGCAGGGGAGGGGAAGGATCCCCTATTTTTTTAATGCTTACCGGTCATTGTGGAATGCGGGTAAGCAATACAGCTTTATGAAACTGCGCAATGGCTCTTTAAAGGATTATATTCCCGATCATTACGCCCTGGGGTATTTAATGACAGGATACGGACGTGAAAAATTCGGGCCAACCTTCTGGACAAAAGTAACAGAAGATGCCGCCCGGTTCAGGGGCGTATTTTATCCCTGGCAGAAAGCTGTTAAGCGGTATGCGGGTATGCCTTATCGTGAGTTTGTAGAAAAAGCCTTTGATTATTACCAGGCGCAGGATAAGGAAATGCTGCCTTCCGGCTCGGCTTCCTTTCTTACAAAAGCCAATGAAAAATTTGTGTCGAGCGCTACACTGCCGGTGTTTGCAGGCGAAGATTCTATCCTGTTTTTTAAAAGAACTTACCGTGAAGCGGGAGCTTGGTACTGGCTGATCAATGGAAGGGAAGAAAAAATACGTACAAAAGATATCGGGTTGGATGATTATTACGCTTACCGGAATGGTAAGATCGTTTATACTGCCTACGAACCCGATGTACGGTGGGGGCAGCGGGATTACAGTGTGATCAAGCTGCTGGACGTGCATACAAAGGAAGTAAAACAAGTAACTGTAAAGAGCAAATATTTTTCCCCGGATTTATCGCCCGACGGGAAAAAAATTGCAGCGATACTGTACCTGCCCGATCAGCAAACGGCATTGCAGTTACTCGATGCCGCATCAGGAAAAGTTTTGAACGATATACCCGGCAATGGACTGATCTTCACCTATCCTGTATTTTCAGACAACGACCATCTTGTTTCATGCGTTCGCAATGCAGATGGATTGATGAGTGTTGCATTGATAGATATTAACAGCCATGTAGTTGAAAATCTTACACCGCTGAGCTATGAAATAAAAGGATACCCCTTTGTGAAAGGGGATACTGTTTACTTTTCGGGCAGCGATGGTTACCGCGATGATATTTATGCGGTGAGCATCGCAACCCGGCAGCTCTTTCAACTTACCCGCGAGTCCCTGGGGGCCTATCGTCCGTCGGTAAACGAAGCGAACAGGCTGGTGTGGAGTAGCTTTACCGCAGAAGGATACCAGTTGAAACAAAAGCAATTGACAGTTGCCGACTGGGTTCCCATAGCTTCGCCGGACACAGTGCAGGCACGGAATATTTATCTGCCCAACGCATTGTCGCAACCCGGAGGAGATATCCTGCCAAAGCTTACTGTAAGTAATCTGCCGGTATCTAAATACAGCAGGTTCACACGCTTGTTTAATTTTCATAGCTGGCGGCCTTATTACGAGGCTCCCGACTGGAGCTTTACTATATACGGGCAGGATATACTCAACATTTTTCAATCGCAACTGTATTATAATTACAACGAAAACGAGTCAAGTCATGCCGTGGGACTGGGTGGAACGCTGGCAAGCTGGTTCCCCTGGGTAACCGGCGGCATTTCGTATACATTCGACCGTAAGGTGAGTGATACAGCACGCACCATTCACTGGAATGAGCTGAATGCCAATATCGGGTTAAGTCTGCCGCTGAATTTTACCAAAGGCAGGTGGTATAAGAATCTTATGCTGGCATCTTCTTTCAACGCGGAACAATTGAATATTACCGGGAAATACAAGGACAGCATTGCCAGCCCTTTGTTTAATTACCTGCAGCTTTCCGTTAACTGGAGCAGCCGGGTGCAACGGGCCGTACAACATATTAACCCCCGGTTTGCACAAACATTGCTATTGCGTTACAGAACCGTTATAAACAGGTATACTGCCGATCAGTTGCTTGCCAGTGGTTCACTGTATTTTCCCGGCATCGGGATCAATCATAGCCTGGTACTATCCGCAGCATTTCAGCAGCGCGATACGGTCAATCAATATCGCTTTTCTAACAACTTTCCATTTGCCAGGGGATACGATGCCGTTGACGCGCCACGCATGTGGAAATGGGCAGTGAACTACCATTTTCCTGTTGTATACCCCGACCGGGGATTTGGGCAGTTATTGTATTTTATGAGGATCAGGGGAAATGTTTTTTTCGATTACGCGCAGGCGCAAAGTCTGCGTACGCGTGACATCTTTTCATTCAGGAGCACAGGAGCTGAAATTTATTTTGATACCAAATGGTGGAACCAGCAGCCCGTTACTGTAGGGCTGCGTTACAGTCGCCTGCTGGATAGTAATATTGCAGGGCTCAACAATCCCAACCGGTGGGAATTTATTTTGCCCGTGGATTTGTTTAGCAGGTGAGGGGATTTGAGATTTATAGTTTAGCGATAAGCGTTTCAAACTATAAACCCTCTTAAGTTGATAGCCCATAGTTTACAGCTGATTGCTCAAATCAGAAACCCCCCAATCAAAAATCAGAAATCTTCGTGTATATTGTAACCTGCAACCACAAACCCAAAACTATAAAGTATACTATGCAGGTCAAATTGTTTATTGCTGTTTGTTGTTTTGGGATCATGCGGGTGCACGCGCAGAATGGTATCGTTGTGTTTCAATCGGATTTTGGTCTGAAAGATGGAGCAGTTTCTGCAATGAAGGGAGTGGCCAATAGTGTATCGGCCAATTTAAAGCTGTATGATATTACGCATGAAATTCCTGCATACAATGTATGGGAAGCAGCATACAGGCTTGAACAAACGGTCCGTTACTGGCCGGCGGGCACTGTGTTTGTGTCGGTGGTAGATCCGGGGGTGGGAACAGAAAGAAAGTCGGTAGTCCTCAAAACAAAATCCGGTCACTTTATTGTAACGCCTGATAATGGCACACTTACCCTGATCGCAACGTCATTGGGCATAGCAGAGCTAAGAGAAATTGATGAAGCAGTGAACAGGAGAAAAAATTCAGAAGAATCCTACACCTTTCATGGACGGGATGTATATGCCTATACGGCATCGCGACTGGCTGCAAAGGCCATCCGTTTTGAAGACGTGGGCGCTGTTGCGGCGCCAGAGGTCGTAACCATTCCTTACCAGGCTGCCCAAATAGAGAATTCCGCATTGAAAGGAGGTATACCTGTATTAGACATACAATACGGTAATGTATGGACGAATATACCGGCTGCTTTGATAAAACAAATGAATATTGCGCCCGGTGAAAAGTTACAGGTAAAAATATTTCATGCGGGTAAGCAGGTGTATACGGGTATATTAAAATATGCAGAAACATTCGGCGCCGTAAATAAAGGACAGCCGCTGGCATATTTAAACAGCCTGCTCCAGCTATCGTTTGCCGTTAACCAGGGAAGTTTTGCCCGCACATTTCATATTGCCAGTGGTGCAGACTGGAGTGTGGAGGTAAGAAAGGTACCCTGATATATGAAAAGGGGAGAAGGCATACAATAGGAGTGTGCATTTAAAATCAGCAAAGCAGGTACGCCTGTAAAAGCATGGAATATGCTCTTGGCTTTTTAGCCGCAGATGCGCAAATTTAACCTGCGATAATTTCATGTATAGCCGAAGAGCCGCCGCTCCTTTATCATAGCTGCTACCTCCGCAGGAACATGTGCTTCCCAGCCTTCTACGCCATCTTTGATCTGCTGCAGCACTGTATCCGTGCGTACCTGCAGGTTACTTTCATCAAAATGCCTGATATCTTCAATTTTATTATTGGCGATCAGGTAACGGAATAAATCGACCAGTTGCGCGGGCGGGGAAAACCTGAGACAATTGCAGATGATGCCATCCCGTAAAGTTGGATAGATGAAGAGCTTTACTTTGCGACTGAACAGGGTGGCAAAGGATTCCAGGATACCGCCGGGCAGATCCATGTAATGTTCTTCCGAAAAAATATACTCCAGGTTAGGATAGCCCAATACCATACCCATTTTTAATTTGGTGATGGTGGAGAGATAAGCTACCAGCCTGAAATACCGTTGGAAATTGGATATCATTACGGTTTGACCCAGTGAGCAAAGAACGTCTACCCGGTCAAGAAAATCTTTTTCATCAATATCGGCTTTTTCATCGGCGTTTCTTTCTTTAAGACCCTGGAGGGTGAGCTCATTGATAACCACCACATTTTCTTTGTCTACATCAGGTTCTTCCAGGAACTGCTTCACCCCCGTGCGCAACATATCCATATGCACGTTAATGACCGGTCGAAAACGACCGCGGAGTACTACAATGTGTTTTTTATATAAAACTTCAGAGGGTTGCCTGTTTTTTCCATCGGGCCCAAACAAGGCGGCATCAGAAAATCCGTACTTCACCAGGTGCAGGCTCATCAGGCGATTGTCTACTTTGGTAAAAGCGGGCCCTTCAAAACGGATCATGTCAATCTGGATACGGTCTTTTTCAATATTGTCCATTAAAGACAACAGGAAGATCAACGGTATTTCACGATAATAGAAGCAGGCGTACAAAAGGTTTACACCCAGCACGCCGGTAGCCTGCTGCTGGCGGTTGTTGTTGTTGTCGAGCAATTTTACATGGAGCACCACATCGTTGGGGGTGCTATTGGGCGCATGCTGAAAGCGTACACCCATCCATCCATGTCCCTCGTTTGTTTTATTGTAATTGATCGCAGATACGGTATCTGAAAATGCGAAGAATGTGGTGGTATCTCCTTTTAAGGCAGCCAGGCGCTCTATTAAAAGCTGGTATTCATGATCCAGCATCGACAGCAGCCTTTCTTCACTCACATATCGTTTTTTTTGCTGAACGCCGTAGATGGCATCAGAGAACGTCATGTCGTAAGCCGACATGGTTTTGGCAATGGTGCCCGAGGAGGCGCCCGCCTTAAAAAAGTTTGCCGCAACATCCTGTCCTGCGCCTATTTCCGCAAAAGAACCATAGATCTCCGGGTTGAGATTGATCGCAAGCGCTTTTTGTTTGGTCCCGATGTCCTTGTTGTGGATGATACTCATTGCTGTTTAAGTTAGTTGACTGAATGGTGGCGTTCATGGCCTAACCTGCAAGCAATGTACATGGTTTCCCTGTAGGAAATCCTTCTGCAATATAAAATCATTTTCATATAAATCTAAACATTTCGTGCAGGTACCCTGCTACGGAGTAGTATAACGCGAGGGGAAGGCGGTGTGGTATGGTTGACAGGAAAATAAAAGCTTAATGAAATGCATTGCCAGTATAGCAATGGAAAATGCCGCTGTTCCCGGAATACGCTCAAGTTATATCCCCTGCACCGGCCATCCGGATTAATTTTTAGCAGTTGGAATTCGGGCAGGGATATTTCCCTGCTCAAAATAATATTTTACCGCTTCCTGCACTGCCTGCAGAGAACTATACTGCGGGTCATATTGTAATAACCGTTTTGCTTTTTCAATGCTGCCTGCGGGGCTATGGGCGATGTGATCCCAGGTTAATTCGGCATCCCGTTCACTTACGGTTTTCTTCCATTCGGGCCAGGGCAAAAAACGGAGTTTCGCTTCTTTACCAAACCATGCAGCCATCGCTATGGCGTATCCTCTTAAGGTAAGTGCCTGCTCTGATACCACGTGAAAGCTTTCTCCTGTGGCTGCCTCGCGATGCACAATCGCTTTTTCAAAAGCCTGCGCTACGTCATCGGCATGAACATGGTGGAGTGTTTCCATTCCAATATTGGGCAAAACAATTTCTTCGCTCCTGGACAGCCTGATAAAAATTTCCGGGTTGAGATGACCGGCAGGGTTGATGGGAAGCCATCCCGGACCCGTAATATGACCGGGATGCAACAGGGTAACAGGAAAATTGTTTTCCCGGTGAAGTGACAGCAGGTATGCCTCAATCTTTGCCTTGTTAATACCGTATTCCCCAAAAGGTTTTCTCTCCTGCGCTTCGGTTGTGGGCACCTGTTCGCTGTGGCCGTGTACCCACATGGTACCGCAATGAATAAAATGCCGTACACTGCCCGTCAATGCTTCTGCCAGTTGAGCGGCACTTTCCGGTGTAAAACAGATAAGGTCTATTACTGCATCTCCCTGTAGCGCTTTGACTTGTGAACCGAATTCCTTTTTTTCTTCGGCGGCAGCCCTGTCAATACAAACCTGCTGAACAGCATTCCATGCAGGATGTGTATGATAGGGATCCCGTTGCCGGCGGCTTACGCAAATCACCTCGTGACCGGCATGTATCAACCGTGGGATAAGGTAAGAACCTATATGCCCGGTTCCTCCGATTACAACTATTTTCATGGCTGGGTTTGTATATGATTTTTTTATCTGACTTATTTCAAAAGGCGTTTAATCCCTGTAATTCAAAGCGGGCTCCCTGTCGCCCAGCAACGCTTCATATTTATAATTGCCTTTTGCTGTCTTAAATTCTTCGGTAGCTTTTGTAATGATGGCCGGGTTGATATACAGATCAATCGCTGTCATTGCCATTGTTTTTGCTGCCACCATCATTCCTTTAACGCCTATGTCAGTTCCTCCGGCTGTAACGGCCTGCCAGCTATGCGCCGGAGTGCCGGGTACCCATGTAGCGGCGCTCATGCCAACCGTGGGCACAGCATAGCTTACGTCTCCCACATCTGTAGACCCGCCGCCGGCATCGGGCGTTGTTTTGAATGGCTTTATCCCGGCAGCGCTCCCGATAGCCGGTGCTTTAAATGTAAAAGTTGACTGGATTTTTTCAGCGAATTCAATTTCTTCCGCCGTATACGCGACACCTCCTGTTTGGTCGAGGTTTTTCTGCATAACTTCTCCCAAAGTTTTATTCAGGAGCATATCGTGCGTACCACCGATGATTTCATAATCCATTGTTGTTTCCGTGCCGAGCGCAGCGCCCCGGGCAGCTTTTACTATTCTTTCAAAAATAGCTTTTGCTTCCTCTTTCCGGGGGTGGCGGACATAGTAGTATACTTCAGCAAAGTCAGGAACGATATTGGGCGCTTTGCCCCCGTTGGTAATTACGTAATGCAGTCTCGCTTCCTGCGGTATGTGTTCACGCATCATATTCGCCATCACATTCATTGCTTCTACTGCGTCCAGTGCCGAACGGCCTTTATCGGGAGCGCCGGATGCGTGCGCCGCAATTCCTTTAAAACGAAATTTTGCGGATTTATTCGCCAGTGCGCTGGTCATCGTTACTTCATTATCGTCTCCGGGGTGCCAATGAATAACGGCATCCATGTCATTAAACAACCCTGCACGTACCATATACACTTTACCGCTTCCTCCTTCTTCAGCGGGACAACCTAATACTTTTACCGTACCACTGATCTTTTTTTCTTCGATTAATTTTTTAATGGAAACGCCTGCGGCAACAGAAGCGGTGCCGAATAAATGATGCCCGCATGCATGTCCTGCATTTTTGCCATTGATAGATTTCTTCTCAGGAATGGCTTCCTGCGACATGCCGGGCAAAGCGTCATACTCAGCCAGGATACCTATTACGGGTTTGCCGCTGCCATAGGTTGCCACAAAGGCGGTGGGAATTCCGGCTACGCCGGCTTCTACAGTGAACCCGTTATTTTTTAATGTTTGCTGAAGCAGTGCGGCGCTCTTAACTTCCTTATATCCCACTTCCGCAAAATTCCAGATCTCCATTGCGTTGCTCTTATACAAGCCGGCTTTGCTTTGTATATCCTGTACAGCCTCGGCTTTTAGCCGGTCAGCGGGGTCAGCGGGCTTTTTCTTTTGCGCGGAGACGCCAGAAGAAAGAAGCGTAATGGTAAAAGTGAAAATGATTGAAAGCAGATGCTTCATCTGTTGCGCGTTTAGATACGCAATATACGGGATATGAACATTTGAAATATGATTAATAGCAATGCTGATCCGCAATTTTCAGCGCTTCGGATAGGATCGCAAGCCCTTCTTCAATTTGCTCAACAGTAATACAAAGCGGCGGCGCGATAAAGATATAGTTCCACCGTACAAAAGTATACATACCAAGTTTCCTGATACAGGCGGCCACTTCGTTCATGATCTTCATTTCATCCGCTTTCGCATTGTAGGGAGCCATTGGTTCTTTTGTCTCCCGGTTTTTTACCAGCTCAATGCAGCCCAGTAAGCCTGTATTTCTAAAGTCGCCGATGCTTGGATGAACAGCCTGCATTTCTTTCACACGCTTTTCGATATACTTTCCCATAGCTGCTGCGTTGGCAATCATATTCTCGTCCTCGTATATGCTTAATACTTCCAGTGCGGCAGCACAGCTCACCGGGTGTGCGGAATAGGTCAAGCCCAGCCATAATACCTGGTCGTTGAATCTTTCAGCAATTTTATCACTCACCATCAGTGCGCCCAGCGGCAAATACCCTGCAGTGATCCCTTTTGCCGTAGCGATCATATCAGGGATCACGCCATGGAAATCGACTCCGAACCAGTGACCCGTTCTTCCAAAGCCGCTCATCACTTCGTCTGCTATCAATAATATATCATACTTATCGCAGAGCGCCCTTACCTGCTTCAGGTAGCCTTCGGGATATTTGATACAACCCGAAGTGCCGCTTTCTCCTTCCATAATAATAGCTGCAATGGTTTCAGGACCTTCAAACTGTATCACCCGTTCAATATGATTGATACATCCTTTGGTGCACCCGTGCGGTCCCGGCTGCGACCAGGGGCAGCGGTAACAGTAGGGGTCTTCCAGGTGAACAATATTTCCCAATTGCTGGCTGTCGTGTGGTATTTTTCTTGGATCTCCCCCGGCGCTCATAGCACCGTAAGATGCCCCATGAAAAGACCGGTATCTTGCCAGTATTTTATATTTGCCTGTATAAAGCCTTGCAAGCTTAATGGCGTTTTCAATAGATTCTGCGCCGCCGGTGGTAAATAAGGTTTTGGTGATTCCCTGCGGGGCGATTTCAGCCAGCTTTTTGCCCAGGTCTCCGCGTGCTTTTGTAGCGCAACTCGGGGTAACGTAGCTGATCTGGTTCATTTGCTGTAATACGGCTGCGCCAACCCGCGGGTGCCCGTGACCGATATTTACGTTCATTAATCCGGATGAAAAATCCAGCCATCTCTTTCCATCGTAATCATAAAAATAAACGCCTTCTCCTCTCTCTACCAATATAGGATTGATCCCTTTTTGCTTGCTCCACGAAAAAAGAGTGTAATCCAGGTTATCCTGAAGTATTGCTGAAGACAGTTCCGGCTGAGGGATAGCTTTATTCATTTTGATAATATTTGGATCTTGTTGGCAGGGTTCCAAACCTTCTAAAGGTTCTGAACCCTGTATTTTTTTACAACAAATCTAAGCTGAATTCAAAAATCTTTTGTTGTCTATTCCGGCTGTTGGTTAACTTATTTTGTCTATGACATCCCGGAAAATGAGAAAATGGGCGCTCCTTTGTATATTGTATGATCAGATACCTTAATTTTACCTTATACTTTCATTATCCATTTAAGCCTCACTTGCATGAAGAAACTTTATTTTCTAACCTTTTCATTGTGCTTAACATTCCTGCTTTTCTTTTTCGCCGCCTCAGCGCAAAATCTGATTGTAAATCCTTCGGCGGAACAGGTACCGACTTCCAATGGCTGGACTGCCGCTCAAACGATCGGTTCTAATTGTTTTGGAGGTGGAGGGTGGCGAATAGATGGTGGCAATCCCAATGGTTTTCCTGCTGCCCAGGAAGGCGCCTATTTTTTCTACCCGGGTTGTGGCGGTGTTACCGGCTCGAACCTGAAGTTTGAGTTATACCAGGATATTGATGTGTCTTCTGAAGCCACTGTCATTGATGCGGGCCATTATGTGGTCACATTTTCCGGGTATAAGCAGTCTTACGACCAGACGGAGGCAGATTCGGCTGCAATGGTTGTAGAATTCAGGGATGCCTCAAGGCCTGATCCTGTGATATTAGGATATATTACTACAGATACTGCTGCCAATACAGACGGTTGGACATTGTATAATATGGCCGAGACGGCTCCGTCTGGCACAAGAACCATACGCGTAAGGCTGATCGGACATTCCTTTAACGGTACTTCCGTTGACAGCTATTTCGACAATCTTTCACTTACTGCCACCAACACCCTTCCGGTAAATTGGGTATCTTTTACGGCCATGGCCTCCGCGCAGCAAAGCCTGCTGAAATGGCAAACCAGCCATGAAATAAATAACAAGGGATTTTATATTGAAAGATCCGCAAATGGCGTTGCCTGGGAAACGATCGGGTTTGTGGCCGCTGCCGCGGGTAGCGCTAGTATTTATGAATACCAGTTTGCTGATGCTCAACCCGCTATTGGCATCAACTATTACAGGATTAAGCAACAAGACCTGGACGGGAAATATGAATATTCATCCGTCAGGAATGTGCAGCACCAATATTCGGGACGCACATTCATTTTTCCCAACCCGGCTGATAATCACCTGTCAATAGTGACACAGGAAAACAAATTTAAAGCACAAATCATCCATTCAGATGGCAGGGTTGCTGCTACCTTTATCAACGAGAAGAATATATCTATTCAACATCTCCATCCCGGGGTGTATTACCTGAGACTGGTGTATGAAAACAATAGGGTAGAAAACCTGAAACTCCTGAAACATTAGTAAGAAGCGCAAATAATTTCTTTCAGCACAAGGCCAACCTGCAGGGTTTCCAACTTTTTAAAAGTTGGAAACCCTTTCTGTAAAAGCAGGGGAGGATAAGCCAGGTTAAATAATTTCAACTTAATAATTACTGAACGATAATTTCTCCTATCTTATAAAATCCGTCAGGCAATTTCCGGTTATCTTTCAGCGGTAGTTCAACCGGCTTGTTATGAAATCCGCATTCATCCCGCAGTCCGATGGCTATATCATAAACACCTGTCCGCATGCTTTCGTTTATCGTGATGGGATGGTGTTCGGCAATGATCTCTCCCGGCAACCAGTTGCGGCAATCGGAACCTGTTAATTCCTGTATGAATCTTTTTCCATCCTGCTTGCTGATCAATGCTACCGATAAAATAAACTTATGATAGGCAGGCGCTACGCCGTGATTTTCCCAGGTGAGCCGTAAATAATTGCGGTTACTGTTCTTACGCAGGGTATCCGGCAACATGGCGAATTTCGGGAAATACCAGTAGCCCGCGATGTTTGCAATCTTTTTTGCGTAGTCATAATTTTCCCGAAGCCATTCACGCGGGTAGTGATGAAACCCTACCAGCGACGCATGGGTTTCGTAAACCGCTTTCAGCAAGCCCTCGCCATTGTTCCACATATTGCCTTTCACCACATCTCCGTAGTGATCAGATTCAAGCACCACTGGAATTTTTTTATAGGTGGCAGAGAAAAGCTCCGGCGTACGGATGCAGGATGGACCAAACCCGAGATTTTTATACCATTCCACATTTCCGCTGTCATCCCTGAAACCGATGCCGTTTTTCAATGCATAGTCGAAAATTACATAATCCGACCCGTCATCTGTATCGCGTTGTCCTATGGCATCATCGCTGATGATAAGCGTTGTTTTCTTATACCAGCGCTTATGCAGGTCAATATGCAGCTTTATGATTTCAACAGGAATGTCTTTCCAGCCGGAATAGGCAGTATGCGCTTCGCCCCAGTCGCCCATACTTCCGATATCAATATATTCCACCCAGGGCTTGCCATCGTACCGTTCAGCAAATGCTTTATGAAAATTGTTCAGTTTCTGCAAAAAAACAGGATCATCATAATCCGGCGCCCAGGCTTTTATTCTTAGGTCAGGATGATCGATAAAGGTTCCTTTGGCGCCTGCAAGTCTTACCCATTCGGGTGTTGCATATACGATATTCGTTTCTTTACATGTTATGCGGAAGGAAACGGGATGTCCCCATTTTACCCATTTCTGAACAAGGGTGTCTATTACTGCCCAGTTGTAAACGCCTTCCTTTGGTTCCAGGTGGCTCCACGCCAGCCTGAAATAAATATCATTCAACCCCGGGAAATCAGAAAGAGAATCATTGACAGCTAACCGGTTCCCGTAATTAGATATGCTATTGCTGAAATAATGCACGCTCCATCCTTTGTGTGGGTTGGCACAAACTTTAACGCTGTCCCAATACCTTTCAAGATTAAAGAAACTGCGGTTTTTGTAAGTGCCTTTGCCTTTTTCAGGATCAGTGCCAAGCGCCTGTGAAAAGGAAAATGTATGGAACAACAATAGTAATAAAGTGAGAAAGACAACCTGCTTCATACTGCTTTTTTTATGTGCATTTTTTTGCGATGCGATATTTTCACGCAGTGTGCGCGGCGGGGCAGCGTACACAACAAAATTTCCTTTGCGGTCTTTGCTTCCCTGCCTGCCGGCAGGCTGGTCTGCGCCCGCTGCGTGAAATGTCCCCGCCATATCATATGCTAATTTTTTTCGAACTTACAACCAATATTAAAGTAAAGACAAACGTTACTCAACTCCTCACCGTCTAAAATAATCTGTAATTCCCAGCGCAATACCTTTTCCGTATGTATAATAATCATCAATAGTTAGATATGCTTCGTTTTTAATCCTTGACTGTGGGATCTCAAAAGTGCCTGAAGGAATATGAAACTCCTTTGCCAGGCAATCGTTCAATGATCCTGAAAATTCCATAGGAACATATTTTACCGGCCAGTATTTATTAAAATGCGGTGTAAGATCAGCTAACATGCCTTCAGGCGTATGCAGCAGGTTCATTGACCCCTGCTGCCCCTGGCTGTGAATATCAAGTCCGAGGTCAATGTTCTTCCCTGAGCTTTTCCATTCGCGCAGCCATTTTTTTACACAGGCCACTTCAGGTTCCACCGGAAGGTGGAGCGTATCTGTATAATCATCATCCCATTCCTGGTTCAGGTCTTCAAGGTTGCCGTTGAATCTTGTAATGCCGTGAAAAATACCGTCAGGGTTCATCATCGGGATGATCTTGTATACTGTAGTTTTTCTTGCAATGGCGGCATTTTCATCATCCGAAAGAAGAAATGTAAGAAGTCCTTCCACTACATAGCCGCCACAGTATTCACCGGCATGTTGCAGCGTGGTAATAAATACTACTTTCTTTTTATCATCTGGTATAGCGGTATCCGTAACCGTTAGTAGATTAATATTTCTGGCTTGCTGCGTTGTGCCTAATGTTTCAATAGTTAGAAACGGGCTTCCGGCCATAGCATCAATCATTGCACTACCCTGGCTGTAGGAGAACGGGTGAGCATATGCTATCCAAACAGAATCGGAGGTAAAGGTATTACGGAAAGTAAGCGAATGTTGTTCAGGATCATATTGCACATCACTTATTCTTTGCCAGTTTTTCTGATCATAGGAATAGACAGGCCGGGTACTCTTTGTATAGATAAGGTGCGGCCCCCCTCTATAAGTACCTGCGAGCCTGTCAAGTTTAATGGTAATATTTTTATGGGCAGTATGATCGAGCTTAAAATAAAACCAGTAATACTGGTCATCGCTGCTGCTTTTTTGCTTCCGGTGTTTTGGCCAACCGGTAAGAAAACCGGGTTGTGATTCCCATAAGGTGTCAATACTGCCTGAATCAAAATTACTGCTTACGGTTATGGAAACAGTGGAGGTATTGCCCTGGCTTTTGGATGATTTGCAATGAATGCCGGCAAATGTAATAATAATGATTGCGAGAAGAAGAATCCTTATGCTATACATTATCATGTCGTTTAATAGTAATTAAATCGCCAGAGGCGATAAGACAACTGTGCGAGGCGTCCTCGCCTCGCACAGCGAAGTCCTTTGTTCATAATACTTCTGCGGTTCAATCTGTCAAATCTATAGGTAATGCAAAAGCGGTTTTTATGCTATTCCGCCTATTCATTATCTTATTTTGTTTATTGTCCACCCGTGAGGACTGCTTCTCCTGCCGTAATCTTCCTTCAACTCAAATGTTGATGCGGGCGGGAGTGTGTTGCCTTTCTTGGCAGCACTAAAATCAATGCTGTGTGAGGCGTCCCTGACTGCCGTCAGGCGGGTTCGCCTCACACTCCTGTCCTATCGCCTCCGGCGATTTTAAAATCCTTGCGTTTGCACCAGGCTTGGATTCACATCTATTTCCGTCTGTGGAATCGGATAATACTTCATATGTTGTTCGTCGAACTGCCGCCCTGTAGCCTGCAGCACTTGCTGATAGCGGTTCAGCCTGAGCAGATCCCACCTGCGATGCCCTTCAACGCAAAACTCCCATCCTCTTTCATTCACCAGCGCTGTTATAAAATCATCAGCAGTGGCTGTGTTGGTAAAATTAAGCAGGCCTATGCCTGCGCGGTTTCTTACCGCATTTATCCCGTCAAATTTGGCCGCACTCGAAGGATCAACACCATGTTGCGCTTCAGACTGCATCAGCAGTATATCCGCATATCTTAAAATGATCCAGTTGTTCCTGCCAAATACGCCCGGAGGAACGCCTGGATCATCGTATTTGGAGATTTTATGGCTGGCACCTTCAGTGTTGCCCACATTTACGTTTCTTCTTATTATATCATCGGGTTTATAAGAGTTGTAATGAAAATCCAGCGCACTATAGGTACCCCATCCGCCTTTTGCTATCGGTTGAAAAGTCATATTGGTAAGGTTCCCGGCATTAGGTGGAGTTCCGAACTGAACGTTGAATAATATTTCTTTTCCATTCTTTGTGTCGGGGTTGAATATATTGGCAAAAGTTTCTTCCAAAGCCAGGTAGCCAGGGTGACTGTTAGCATAGCTGATCACTTTATTGCATAATGCCAGCGCATTGGAGTGATCAGATGCATCGGCGGCATTTGTGCTGCTTTTTTGCAGGTAAACCTTTGCCAGCATACCTGAGGCTGCTTCTGAAGTAGCCCTGCCGATTTCCTGCTCAGGCAGTTCCGCAATGTGCAGGCAGTTCTCCTCTGCGTATTTCAGATCTTCTATGATCTGCGCATACACTTCTGCTACAGGAGACCGGGAAGGAAAAAGAGAATCAATGCCGGGCGTTAGCAGCACGGGCACATCTCCAAATGCTTCTGCCAGGTTGAAATAGCATAACCCGCGGAGGAAACGGGCATTGCCTATAATATTGTTCTTACGCTGCTCATCCATATCAATACCCGGAACATAAGCGATTACATCATTGGCATTTTTAATAACAAAGTAATTTTCTGCCCACCATTGAAGTATTATTCCATTAGTGGGAGTAAAAGTTCCCTGGTATATGCTGTTGACATCAGCGCTGTTCAGAACCCGGTAAATCAAATCAGCCGGTACATCAGATACAACCAGGATATTTCTTCCGTACATACCCTGCGAAAACAGATTGGCATATGCACCATTTAAAGCAGCGTTGGCATCTGCCTCATTTGTATAAAATGTGTTGGGCGATAAAAAGCTGTGCCCCCTGGTTTCTAACGCTTTCTTGCATGAAGAAAATGATGCAAGAAGGATCAGCGCTGCTATTATAAAATGATATCGTTTCATCATTGTATTGTCTTTTTAAATTTCATTAAAACGAAAATCTTACACCTGCCAGGAAAGTCCTGTAATTCGGATACGCATTGTAATCCGTACCCAGGGACAACTGGTTGCTGTTATCAAATGAATTTACTTCCGGATCGTAGCCGCTGTATTTGGTGAAGGTCAGCAGGTTTTGAGCGGTTACGTATACCGATGCGGCCTTAAAGGCAGTGCTAAGTTTATTCAACGGCAGATCATACGAAAGCGTAACGGTTTTAACCCTCAGGAAACTGCCGTTCTCCAGCATATCGCTTGAAAAACCTGCACCCCGCCTGTAAGTGCTGATGATACTGGGTAAAGTATTGCTGGTATTTGGCCCGTTCCAACTGTCGGTAGCTACGTAAGCGAGCTTGTTAAATATCGGGAAGCCGTTCTCTATTTCGTACCTGTTTTCATTGAATATTTTATTCCCGTATATACCCTGCAGGAATATGGTCAGCCCTAATCTTCCATATTTAAAATTGTTGGTGAATCCATAAATAAATTTGGGAAGTGCCTGTCCTATAATCGCCCTGTCCAGCCCGGTAAGCGATTTGTCGCCATCAAGGTCACGGTATTTGGGATCTCCCGGCGCAACGGGCTGCTCCGTTCCGCTCCTGTCAATTTCATCCTGGGTTTGCCAGATACCGTCAAACTGGTATCCATAGAATGTTCCTATAGGCTGACCTACCCGGATAATACCTGAAGTGCCGCTATAGATATTATTGGTTATCTCACCCACATAAATTTCTTTGTTTGTTCCTATATCAAGCACCTTGTTTTTATTGGTAGAGAAATTGAGGATGGATTCCCAGGTGAATGCCGCATTCACAATATTGCGGGAGGTTAATGAAAATTCAAAGCCCTTGTTTTGCACGGCACCCACATTTCTGAGCAAACTTTCATAACCGGAAGTTCGCGGCACGTTAATATACAACAGGAGGTTGCTGGTTTTTTTGTTGTAATAGTCTGCGGTAATTTCCACGCGGTTGTTCCAAAGCCCTATGTCCAAACCGATATCTGCGGTTGCGGTTTGCTCCCATTTAATATCCGGGTTGGCTATCTGAACCGGGAAGATAGCGGTTACAGGTGAAGGGTCACGTCCGAGCGAATAAATATCATTCACATATACCGGTAAGGAAATATAATCGCCGATTTCCTGGTTGCCGGTAACGCCATAGCTTAGCCGAAGCTTTAAAGCGTTTATACTTTTCAGGCTTTTCATGAAATTTTCCTCGGCTACATTCCAGGCAAAAGCGCCTGAAGGAAAATATCCCCATTTGTGCCTGTCTCCAAAACGGGAGGAACCGTCTGCTCTTACAGTAGCTGTGAGCAGGTAGCGATCAGCAAAGCTGTAATTGATTCTTCCAAAAAAGGAAGTCAGCACATTTTCATCAAAAAAGGCAGATGGAATATCGGCATCGCCAATACCGAGGTTATCATATCCCAGGTTGTTATTGGCTAAATTGGTAATGCCGGCGGAAAAGCCTTTGTTATACCAGTGCTGGAAAGTAAAGCCACCGACCGCGTTTATTACATGCCGGTTATTAATCGTTTTATCGTAGGTAATTGTATTTTCTGATAGCCAGTTGTAGTGCTGTCCCGAGCTTTGAGCAGCGTATCCGTTTGTAGCTGCGCCTGCAAAAATAGAAGAAGGTGTAAATACTTTATTGCCCCGGTTATCGTACCCGGCTCCCAGCGCTGAGCGTAGCTTTAGTCCTTTCAGCATTTCGTATTCTGCAAAGAAATTAGCATTGCTGGCAAACCGGTAAAGCCCGTTTTTTGACATGAGCGCATAGGCTACAGGGTTACCAAGCGGGCCAATATAGGGCAGTGGCCCATTCTGGAAAGTATAATTTCCTTCATCGTCTTTAACAGGTACCGCAGGGTTAAAACGTACGGCGTCCCATAAAACACCCGGGCTGGTAATACCGCCGCCGGTATTTACCGATGCTACCTTTTGGTAATCGTAAGAAATGTAGGACGATAACCCCATTTTAAACCTGCTGCTCATATTATGATCCACATTGAACCGTATGATGCCTCTTTTGTAATCGCTGCCAAGCATTATTCCCTTCTGGTCAAAATAGCTCAGGCTGGTATAATACCTTGTATTGTTGCTGCCTCCGTTCATGCCTATGGTAATATTGGATACAGGCGCCTGGCGGAAGATAGCGTCCTGCCAGTCGGTGCCCTTGCCTATCGAACCTATTTCAGTATCGGTGTAGGGCAGGGGGTCATTGGTACCATTTTGCTGGTTGGTAAGTGTTTGTACCTGGTTAAGATAAGTGGCAAATTGTTTTGCATCCATCATCTTGTACTTCTTTGCAACTTTCTGCACGCCTGTATATGCATCAATAGTCAATCCCTTAGCATTGTAGTTTCCACGTTTGGTAGTGATCATCACCACCCCGTTGGCGCCCCTGCTCCCGTAAATAGCAGTAGCAGATGCATCTTTTAATACGCTGATGGAAGCAATATCCGAAGGGCTGATGGTTACAATGTCGCCACCGGCATAGCCATCAATCACATACAGTGGTTCATTGCCCGAGTTGATGGAGTTGGTACCTCTTATCCTGATAGAAAATACCGCGCCGCCCGGCTGCGATTGGTTTTGAGATACCTGCACACCGCTTACCTGCCCTTCCAGCATTTGCTCTGTGGCGATAATGGGTGATTTATATTGATCGCGAATATTTACCACGCCCACCGAGCCGGTAAGATCTTTCTTTTTCGCGCTGCCATATCCAACCACCACCACTTCATCTGCCTGAACATCCTGCGGTACCAACGCTACTTTAATGTCAGTCTTTCCGGCTGTATTGATTTCCTGTGTGATGTAACCTACAAAAGAGATCTGCAACACACCCTGACTGCTGGGGATATTCAGGCTGAAATTTCCTGCGGCATCGGTAGTAGTGCCCGTATTGGTTCCCTTAAGCCTTACGGAAGCGCCGGGTAAAGGTTCGCCTGTATTGCTTGTAACAGTGCCCCGGATTTCTATGGCTGTTATTTCGGGCTCAGTCGCAGGATCCTTTAATGCGGCAGCCTTTATTTTTTGATGTGATATCACCACGGTTTGAGCAACGATGGAATACTCAACAGGCACTTCTGCAAAGCACAGATCAAGGGTTTCCTGGATAGCGGCATTTTTTACGGAAATATTGACCCTGGGCGCATTGCGCAACAGGTCAGTTTTATAAAAGAAGCTGTATCCCGTTTGCTTCCGGATCTCCTTCAGTACTTTTTCAACGGGAGCATTGCGAACGGAAAGCGTGATGCTTTGTGCAAAGCCGGTGGCGCCGGAATGCAAACAAAAGGCAAATAATAAGATCGCAGTTAATTTCATGACCCTCCACATTAATACAGGGGGATACAATAATCTGACCCACCTGCGGGTTTGGTTAATTTGCATAATTTTGTACAAGTTTTTGGTTAAACAATAAGCGTTCCTGATCTAATGTATGTTTACTTGTTTGCCATTACTGTTTACGGGGGTGTTCCAGCACTCCCGTTTTTAATGAGCAAGCAAAACACTTCCTTTGTATCTTTCATAGAAATAAAAAAGCGAATGCATTCTTATGTATCCGGCAACAGTGCTTCTGTTAAGCTTCAGTTGCATTCGCATACGTCAACGCTTTTTTTGCTATCCGGCAGTAATCATAGTTCTTCATTGGTTTAGCTGTTATTGGATATAACATATTCTTTTTATCCTCCCGTAATTATAACTGTTCTGTCGTCCAGCCGGTATTGAACCCCGGCTATTTTTAATATTTCCATTACTTCCGATAAATTCGCCTTACGTGGAATAGAACCATTGTATCCTACCTGCGGGATACTTCCCTCAAAGCTTACGTCTACATTATACCACCTTGACAACTGCCGCATGATGTAGGGAAGCTTATCATCGCTGAATTCAATCCTTCCATTCTTCCAGGCGATCTCTTTGTCTATATCTACTTTTTTAACATCTATCTGTCCTGAGCTTTTTTCCAATGCTGCTTGCTGCATCGGAATCAAAGGGGTTGTACTCTTTCCATTCCTGATGTTTACTTTGCCTTCGGTAAGTGTTGTTTTAATGAAAGCTTCATCATCATATGCCATCACATTAAAATGCGTGCCTGTAACCTCCACCTCCATATTTTCGCGCGTAATTACTTTAAAAGGCTGCGTGGTATTTTTTGCTATTTCAAAATAGGCTTCGCCTGACAGGTATACGGTTCTTTCTTTTTCCACGAAGCGGGTGGGAAACCTTAAGTAAGAAGCCGCATTCAGCCATACTTTGCTTCCATCGGGTAATACCAGCTCGTATTCCGCACCGCGGGGAATGTTCAGTGTATTGTACACCACTTTGGTGCTGTTGCCTGAAGTATTGTTGTATATGATTTTACCGTGCTGCTTGTTAATCGTAGTGCCGTCTCCTTCTTCTATCTGCGATACCGCTGCAGCATCAAGTGCGATCACTGATCCGTCTCCCAGCACCAGAGAGGCTTTGCTCGTACCGGGCCGGATGTCTTCCTGTGTTTGTGCAATGGCTGTTGGCGGGATTGACACAGGCTTTTTTCCCGGGTTGTACAAAAGCAGGAAGCCGATCAGCGCAACAGATGCGGCAGCGCTGTAATACCACCATCTCCTGCTGTTTTTCTTCCTGTGTAGCGGCTGCATTTGTATGGCAGCTTTTTCATTTGTATGTTGCTGCAGCTGGTTCCATGCTGCAGCCCTGAACTCTGCCAGTACTGAATCTGGCAGGTCTTCCATTTTACTCCATTCAAAAGAAAGATACCATTGTTCAAGCCATTGTTTTTCTTCAGGTGTACATTCACCTGCATTATATTTTTTAATAAGCTGCTCCAGTTGATGTGTTTCCAAGATGTTTTTCAGGTACTAACAGTTAAGCCAAAGGAAAGTACCAGGAAGGCCGGAAATTTTTTGTTTGGCTATTGCAATCGGAGCAGCAGTCCGGCACAAATAATGTAAGTGGGGATATGCGTTTGAAGCAGGCTTTTTCTTAACCGGGTCAGGGCGTTGTACAACTGGTTTTTAACGGTTTGGTTGGAAAGGCTGAGCAGCCCTGCGATCTCTGCGTGAGTAAGATTTTCTTCTTTGCTCAGGAGGTATATCTGTCGCATTTTTTCCGGCATGGCTGCTACCTGCCGGGCAATGAATTGTTGCAGCTCCTTGGTACAGTAGCTGCTGAAAATGGTTTCTTCGCGGTCAGCGGGAGGAAAAGGTTGTTGCATTAATTTTTGAAAGCGGTTACTGTTTTTTTCAAAATGATTGAAGATTTTATTTCGAAGGGCGGTATATAAGTAACCTCCGAGCGAATCGTCTGTTGAAATATTGCCGATATTTTTCCATAGAGAAAGAAACACATCCTGTACTGTATCCTTGGCGTCTTCTGCCGAATGCAACCGTTTGTAAGCTATTTTAAAAAGATCATCCCAGTATTTGTTGAATAACAGGCCAAACGCTTTTTCATCTCCGTTTTGAGAGGCGTCAAGTAGCTTCTGGTCGTTATCGGCTATACAGGGATTATTCATATCAACCAACAAAGTATGAAATTACAATTTCTTTTGCCATTGGTAATGCAAAAGCAGTTCTTAACCTATTCTGTTCATTCCTTACCTTATCTTGACCATTATAATGTACAGTGCAGCGTATTATGAACTATGCTGTAATTTCGGCTGGTACGGAAAGTTCATTATAATTATACAATACCAGTAAAATAAAGTATATGGAAAAATCCGGCAGAAGAGATTTTTTAAGGAGCTCATTACTTGGAGCCACTGTGTTGAATGTAGAAGGTTTGGCAGGAAATCCTGCCTATATGTTTAAGACCGGCTATCCTTTATACGACGGCGGCAGGAATGTATGGATCGCATCAATGGCACAGGAAGGCATTACCGGCAGGGGCTGGAAAGAAGCTGTCCAGGCGGCTGTTAAGCAGGCAGAAAACGCGCTTCCGTTTAGTCCCGATATTTATTGTTTTCCTGAGATGTTCCATGTTGCCCAACTGACCGGCGAGCAGCCTGCGGTTAAGGATGCAGCAGAAGATGGTTCAGGTCGCGTGATTGCTCCAATACAGGCATTTGCAAAGCTTCACCGCTGCTACATGGTATGCCCTGTATTTACGGTGGAGAATGGTCATTATTATAACGCTGCTGTATTGATCGACCGGCAGGGAAAGGTGATGGGAGAATACCGGAAAATGCACACCACGGTTTCGGAAATGGGGAAGGGCGTCAGTCCGGGGCCGCTTGACCCGCCTGTTTTTCGTACCGATTTTGGTACCATCGGGATACAGATATGTTATGATATTGAGTGGCCGGACGGATGGCAAAAGCTGGTGGAAAAAGGCGCTGAGCTCATTTTTTGGCCCTCTGCTTTTGGAGGTGGGAAAAAGGTGAACATGCGTGCCTGGACCAACCAGGTGGCTGTAGTATCCAGTACGTGGAAGGGCACCACGAAGATATGCGATCCTGTAGGCAACGACATTGTAGTGAGCGGTATCTGGAGCCGGTGGGGTGTTTGTGCGCCGCTCAATTTAGAAAAGGTTATCCTGCATAGCTGGCCGGATTTTGAAAAGTTCGGGGACATACAAAAGAAATACGGAAGAAAAGTGATTTGTTATTCCCTGCATGAGGAGGAACTTTCTGTTATAGAAAGCTTATCGCCGGAAGTAAAAGTGAAAGATATACTGCGGGAATTTGATCTTAAGCCTTACCGGGAGGTGCTTGATGTGGACGAAAAAAAGCAGATGGGCAAGCGCCCCGGATTTTAAAAATATAAATGTATTAAACGTTAATTGTAGCGGTGGTCTAGCAAGAAATCATCCTGTTTAGTAATATTTATTTTTGTGATGTCTTTTTTATAAGGGTAAATACTCAACAATACTAAATAAGTATCATCTTCTATTGTAAAGAAGAGCACATTTTTCTTATCCAGCCTGATCATTTGAATGTTGGGTTGAGAAGTAAATCTTGGCTCATGGAGCACTCGGGCAATTTGTTCCAGCTTTTTAAATGTTTTTGTTGCAAACTTTTCTGCTGACTGTTCAGACCAGTTTTGTTTCAGATAACTAATAATTGAATAGAAATTATTATCGGCTTCTGCAGTCCAGACTATTTGGTAAGCCATTGTTGCACTTTTTGTTTCATCTCTTCATGAGTGATGTAGTTACCGCTTTTGTAGTCTTCAAGCGCCTTGCTTATTTTTTGCTGCAATTCAACTGGAAGGTTTTTAGTATTTACGTTTTCTAATGTTGCCTCCGGATGAAGGATATCATATACTTCATCAATTAAAGTACTGTCATTTGTTTGTTTGAGCAATTCCAAAACTTCGGTTTTCCTATCTCCTTTTTTATAATCTGCGATACCTTCCTGCACTAAACTCCATTCTTCAGCAGACAATTCAATCGCGTCACTATTTTCTATGTCCCATTCTATCTGATGTTTCCAGTGCATTGAGGATAATCATGTTCAAAGACAAAATAGGTTATTACTTTGTCCAAAATGATGAATGGCTGATGCAGTCATACCTTTAATTTTGGATAGCGGAGCAATGTATTTTGTTGAAGTGGATTGTGATAATACTTTTCCGTTTTTTACAAAACATAAGATTGAATCAAGAAAGCTGTTTCTGTATGCCTGCAAAAATGTTCTTACTGACTGCCTGTTTTATTTCCTACATATATGCTTATTCGCAGCCGACGGTTAAAATATCGGTTAACGGACTTAACCGGCTGCAGACCATTGACGGCATCGGCGTTAATATCAATACGAGGAGTTGGAAAGATGATGAGCTGAAGCCGGCCATTGACCTGCTGGTGGATTCCATGCAGGCAAAGATCTTTCGCATAATTGTTGAAACGCCGAAAGAATGGGAAGATGTGAATGACAATAGCGATCCTTTCGTGTACAACTGGAAATATTACGACAGCCTGTATGCCACACCAAAATTTACCAGCGCATGGAACACCATCGCGTATCTCAATAAAAAAGGCATCTCTCACAATATCATGATCAACCTGATGGGATATCTTCCTGCATGGATGGGCGGGGAGACGGTAGCCCCGGAGCAGGAAGATGAGTTCGTGGAAATGTTTGTCTCGTTTTTACATTATGCACGGTTTAAACGGCATTTGAAATTTGGAATGGTAGCGCCGTTTAACGAACCCGATATTCAAAAAGAAGGACCAAGGCTCAATGAGTTCAGGTATGCATCGCTCATGAGAAAAATTATTACGAGGATTAAGCAAAGCGGGATGAATGATATCCGGTTCATTGGTCCCGATGCGGCTGGTATGGACAACAGCGTGAGCCGTTATATACCGGAAATGATGAAGGATTCGCTCATCATGTCCCACGTCAGCCGTTTTGCCGTGCATAGTTATAGCGGTTACTATGCTCCTGTAGATTCGCTTATTAAGCATTCTGCTTTTCCCGGTATGAAGTTCTGGGTAACCGAATGGAACGCCTGGAGAGACGGGTTGGATGATGGTATTATGACAGCTTATAACTATGAGTTTGCCGCTCAATGCATGAGCCATTTGCTGGAACTGCTGAAGAACGGCGCTGCAGCCGCAATGGTATGGGAGGGATATGACAGTTATTATGATCATCATGCACCCAGCCTGTTCAGTTACTGGGGAATACTGGGATATGATAAAGAAAATAAAACATATGCCCCGCGTAAACATTTTTATGCTATTTCGCAGGTATCTAAATATATAACTCCCGGCATGTGGCAGGTTGAATTGCAAAGTAGTGATAACAATGCTATGGCATTGGCATTTTTCAACCCTGAAAAGAATGCTCCTGTAATAGTCGGGCTTAATTCCTATAATAAGCCGGTGAAGATGGAGTTATCGATTGATAATTTTCCTTCTGTTGCATCAGCACAACTCATCTTTACTGACAGTGTCAATAATTTAAAAATACAAAAGACATACCTGCCAGATAAAAAAGGAAAATTAAAAGTAGAAGTCCCTGCTAATTGTATATATACTATTATCGTTAATCCAGATACAGGCGCCGGTACAGGTACGTTAAACGAAAGATTAAAGAAGAAGAGGTGGTATGCAGGCGATATACACGTGCACCGGAACTGCGGAGAAGGGACACCCGTATATTCAGCGGATACACTTGCCTCTGCCATGAAAAAGAATGGGCTGTCGGTGATTTCTCTCCTGGCGGATATGGGTAACGGAGAAGTGTATAATTCCCAAACGGACTTAAAGTTGATAACAGGAAAAGATGCGCCACAATCCACTCCTGAAGCTATTGTTCGCTGGGATGCCGAATGGCACTGGGACGCAACCTACACTAATTTTGCAAAGCAGGCGCTGGGCGGGCATCTTGTATTGCTCGGCTTAACGAGTGCAGAGCAAATGTGGGCGGAGTCTCCTTATGAAATACTGGAGTGGGCTAAAAAGCAAAACGCGGTGAGAGGTTTCGCTCACATGGAATACCTGAATGAAAATATACCCACGGAGCTGAACTGCTGTATTCCCGTTGACCTGCCGGTAGAAGCAGCATTAAAAAATATTGATTTTGTTTCAACAGACGTTTTTGGTTCTTATTCCCCGAATTACGGATCGTACTTTGGCAAACAATCTCTTGATGTATATTATAAAATGCTCAACTGCGGCATTCAATTGCCGCTCGCTGCAGGTACGGATTTCCCCTGTAATAATTTTGAGCCGCTGGGAACGGTACGAACCTATGCTCATGTTAATGAAAACCTTTCGTATAATAACTGGATCGGGGCGATACGCGAAGGCAGAACGGTCATATCACGACTGGGAGATAAAGAATTCCTTGATGTAAAAGTGAACGGCAGTCAAATACCCGGCTCATCCATTCAATTGACCGGAAAGCAAAAAATAAATATTGAAGTCACCTGGCATGCGGACAGCGATGCAAAAGGAGAAATTGAAATATTGTGCAATGGAAAAGTGATTGCCAATGCGGGCGGAACTGCCACTCCCGGTAAACCCTTTGTATTAAAAACAAGCTTTGAGGTTGATCAAAGCTCCTGGATCGCTGCACGGAGAGTAAGCGGTAATGAATACCACACACATACTTCACCGGTATATGTGTATATTAATGATAAGAATATAATGGCAGGTAAAGATGACGCATTGTATTTTGTGCACTGGATAGACAATATATTAACCCATATTGCTGATGATGGCAAATGGAAAAAATATTTTCCTGAAACGCTTGATAAAGTGAGGATGCATTATCAGCAGGCAAAGGATTATTATGCGGGTATGATCAGCGCCGGCAAATGATAGGATTTCACGCGAAGGTGCAAAGTCTGCAAAGCATTTCGTAGTGAGCATTGCCCCGCTGCAGTCGCCGCGAGAAATTAGCCGTATTGAAAAATATTTGACAATTAATAACTGAAGCAAATGAAAAATTATTTCCTGTATGCGGCATGCATTTTACTTTTTAGCTGCGGCAATGAGCAACAATCCTCTTTAGAAACTACAACGGAAAACAACGTTGCATCCAAAACTGTGATGGCTGTATTTGCCCACCCGGATGATGAGTTTGATGTAAGTCCTTTACTTGCCAGGCTTGCCTCGCAGGGGCATAAGGTATACTTAACCGTTGCTACCAATGGGGATATGGGCATCCGCGAGCATGCTAAAATTCCTGCCGGTGATTCGCTTGCCCATGTAAGAGCGCGGGAAACAGAGTGCACATGCAAAACCCTGGGCATATATCCTCCTGTTATGCTTGGGCTTGGAGACGGGAAACTAACCAACTGGAATGCGCTTGCTGTTTTACGGAAAAGGTTAGACAGTGTTTTTGCTATTTATAAACCCGATATCGTTATCACCTGGGGTGCTGAAGGAGGTTCCGGTCACCCCGACCACAGGATGGTGGGCGCGGTGGTGACTGAGCTTTTCCAGTCGGGGCAGGCTTCTTCCGGCTTTGGAAAGTTGTTTTATACCGCCATTCCCACAGAGCACTGGAAAGACGAACCTCCGTATAAATCCAGGGAGCAGACGGATTATCACAGGAATTATAAATCAGTAGATAAGAAATACCTTCCGATACGCATATGGTGTAGCAAAGAGGAAAACAGGCTTGCCAGGGAAGCCATGCGCTGTAATGTATCTCAATATCCCCCGGAAGAGCTGGACGATAATGAACTTTGGATGAACAATATGAATAAGGATACCGTTTATTTACGGCCTTATACCAATGCGGGGTATGTGAGCGATGATATATTTAAATAAGGAAATAATCAAAGGCCTCTTGGTAAAGAGATGTGATATATTCTTTTTTTACTATGGTATTGAGAATAAACACTATGCCTCTCACAACTCAGAAACCAAAGGGTTGAAAATATTCTGATTGGCTTAAGGCGCAGATTAATTTGAACTGTTCTCATTTCAGATTAAATCATCGTAAATAAAATGTACGCTACCGGGTTGTAAGGATTTTTGGCCTATTTTTGAAAGGATATACCTTGCCATTTTGATAGATGACATCACCCGGCAGTCATACCAATATTGTTGAACGCCTGAACAATGGACAGCAACAGGCGCTTGACCGGTTGTTTGCTCAGTATTACCGGTCGCTTGTTTATTTTGCGATGCGCATTATAAAAAACCAGGAAGAAGCAGAAGATATTGTCATCGAAAGTTTTTCCAAACTCTGGAATAACAGGGAAAGAATGGAAAGCGTACAGAATATAAAGGGTTTTTTGTACCTGACAACGCGAAATGCCTGTGTAGATTATTTAAGAGCACAAACAAAGACCAGGGATATACAAAAAGAACTCCGGCTTTTAGCAGATCCGTTTATACAGGATATGGATATTGAAACCACCCGCGCCGAAACGCTCCGGTATATTTATGAAGAAATGGAAAAACTGCCATATCAATGCAGGAATGTTTTTAAGCTGAGTGTAATAAAGGGCTTAAAAAGCCGGGATATTGCCAGTGAACTGAATATTTCCGTTTCGAACGTCACTTCGCAAAAATCACGCGCCATCCAACTGTTACGGACGGCGCTGGTCAAAAGAATGATCCACTTCATCGTTGGGATGATGTGATCAGGGCTTTCAGCAGTCAGCAGTCAGCCATCAGCTATCAGCAGTCAGTTGCAGGTTGCAGGTTGTGCCTTGAAACTTATAACTTGTTTTATATATCAGCAGCCCTCTTACGGTCTTACTCTCTTACAGTCTTACCCTCTTACATCTCTTGCCATCAACCCGAAACTACGACTTATTCGCTGCGTCTTTGCTTTCTTAGCGTGCTTTGCGTGAAATAGTAGCCGGTGCAATTTCACGTTTGATATAACGATAACAACATTTTCAAAAAATCCCGGTTTTCTTTTTTGACAAAATGCGTTATTCCCCGTTTTAAATATAGATAGATATAAAACAGAGAGGATTTGTATTGTTTTCGTTATAATCATTTTGCATGAAGCCTGATCATTACGCCGGCATTGAAGCGCTTATCATAAAATATTTGAAAGCTGAACTAACGGAGGAAGAAAGCAGACTGCTGAATGCCTGGCGGCAGGAGTCACCCGAAAATGAAAATTTGTTTACTGAACTGACGAACGATATACGCCTGACAGAGGAGTTTAATGCTTTCCTGGATATTGACCAGGAAAAGGGCAGTCAGAAGCTCCGGGCAAACATCAGCAAAGAAGAAAAGCGGCAGCCCGTATACCGGCGCAGGCTGTATTGGGGTGCAGCGGCATCGGTGCTTTTGCTTATCGGCAGCTATTGGGCATACAGGAGCTTAACCCATCCTCGTATAGAACACATAGAAGCTGTTGCACAGGTTACTGATATTGCAGCTCCTGATGCCAGCAACGCCGTGCTTACCCTTGCCAACGGCGAAAAAATAATATTAGACAGCGCGCATAACGGTGTAATGGCAACGCAGGGGCAGATGCACCTTATAAAATCAGCAGATGGCCAAATTGAATATAAAACAAGCGGAACAGAAACGGAAAAGACTCCTTCATTCAATATGCTTGAGAATCCCCGGGGCAGTAAAATAGTAAGTATTACACTCGCAGACGGAACGAAAATATGGCTGAACTCGGAAAGCACGCTTAGGTACCCCACTTATTTTTCAGGTAAGGAGAGAAAGGTGCAGATAACGGGTGAAGCCTATTTGGAAGTGGCGCATAATGCAAAACAGCCTTTTATTGTTGTGAAAGAAAATACGGAAGTTACCGTATTGGGCACCCGCTTCAATATCAATACGTATGAAGAAGAATCTTCTTTAAAAATAACCCTGCTGGAAGGAAAAGTATCCGTGAAGCACAATGAGCGATCTGCGCTCCTAAAGCCGGGCCAGCAGGCGGTAATTACCCGGGGTGAAGAGAAAATAGACGTTTCTGACGACATCGACGCAGGGGATGCCATAGCCTGGCTGAACGGCCAGTTTGTGTTGGACGGCACCCGGCTGACGAGTCTGATGAACCAGATCAGCCGCTGGTACAATGTAGAGGTTGTTTATAAAACAAACATTGCAAACAAAGCCTTTGGAGGTAGTATTGACAGGAATGTTCCACTGTCAAGAATGCTGGAAGCGCTTAGAGAAAATGAGGTCAACTGCCGGCTGGAAGGAGGAAAAATAATTATAGGAAACTAAACTGGAAAACTATCACACCGGGTCAATTAAAAAGCCGGATTCCGTTCGCTCCGGGATCCGGCAGGAATTGAGCCAGGTAAAAACAATTGTCTGAACTGTTTATTCTTTAACTCAAAACTGTACAAAGGTATGCAAATTTTATCTTGTGACCTTCCGTTGCCACCCGGGAAGGTTCTGACCAAAACGCTGTTAATTATGAAGTTGGCCATCATTTTGCTTTTTGCAACATGTATGCAGGCGAGTGCCAATGCCTACGCTCAGCAGATCAGCCTTTCTGTCAAAAACAGTACGCTAAAGCATGTTTTTAGTGAGATCAAAAAACAAACCGGCTATTCCTTCCTGTGGGATGAAGGCATTTTGAGAAAAGCCAAACCAGTATCTTTTACTGTAAAAGACGCAAGCATTGAAGATGTAATGCGTGAATGCCTGCGGAATCAGCCCTTAACGTATACAATAGATAAGCGGTTGATCGTAGTGAAAGCGGCGGCGGCGGAAATATCCGACGTTACTCCTGTACCTGCTCTTCCGGCAGACATCAGCCTGAGCGGCCGGGTAACCAATGCTAATAAAGAGCCGCTGGAAGGTGTGAGTGTGACCGTCAAAGGAACCCATACAGGAACTACTACTGATGCGGATGGGCAGTTCCGGCTTGAGGTTCAGCCTTATAGTGTACTCATTTTCTCCCGTGTGGGATATAATACCAGAGAAATTTCTATTGGTAACCAGACTGTAATAAAAGTAACACTTTCATCGGCAGAGGGGCGTATGGATGAAGTAGTAGTTGTAGGATATGGTTCCCAACGAAAAGCTGAACTAACGGGTGCTGTATCTGAAACAAAAGGAGATTCTGTTATTGCCAACCGGCCGGTCACCAGTGTTGCCCAGGCATTGCAGGGACGAGTTGCAGGTCTGCAAATTAATCCGTCAGCCAATTCAAAACCAGGCGCCGGTTATTCATTTAATATCAGAGGTGTTACTTCTATCAATGGAGGGGCGCCACTTGTTTTGGTAAATGGTGTAGAGATGGATCCTAATCTTGTGCCTCCGGATGATATTGAAAATATCACCGTATTAAAAGATGCTTCTGCCTCTATTTATGGTGCCCGGGGAGCATTTGGAGTTATCCTGATAACAACGAAGAAAGGTGAGAAATCAACTCCGTTACAACTTATCTATACCAATAATTTTTCCTGGAGTAATCCAACTACTCTACCTGAAAAGGTAGATCCAATTACTCAAATTAAAATCGGAGGTATTGCCTGGGAAAATGGAGGAGGTACGCCAGGTGCTTACTGGGGACGAGATGTAAAAACCTGGATTGACTTGTATGAATCGGCTCCCAAACTGAATACTTATACCTATGTCAACGGACTTATTTATCCACTTGGAAATAGTAATATGATTGACGTTATGACGGAGCCCGGTTTCATACAGAAGCATAATCTGTCTGTCAGTGGAGGTTCAGACAAAATAAGTTATCGGCTAAGTGCGGGTTTAATGGGTCAGGATGGTGTGCTGGTTTTGGATAAAGATAAATTTTCAAGAAAAAATATCAGTGGGGATATCAGTACCGATATTACCAAATGGCTAAGCCTGGATGGTAATATCAATTTTATCAGATCCAGAACAGCATTCCCATGGATTCCTAACGGAGATAATTATTTATACAGCGTAAGTTATAATCGTCCTACATTTTGGTTAACAGGCATAGATAGTGCGTCAGGGAATCCATGGGGATATTCGCCTGCAATGGTGGCACTGGGAGCCAACAACTATACTGTTACAGATAATTCTAATATTCAGCTTGCCACAAGCATAAAGCCGTTCAGGGGAATGGAGATAAAAGGCCGATATACGTTCAGAAGAAATACCGGGGACCAGGAAGATCATGCTAATTTTTATATGATGGCTAACCCTCCCGATGGCAGGTCCTACGCTTCAACTAACCCTAATAGTATAACCCGGACAGCTTCATTCAGCAACTTTCAGGTGTACGAAGTATGGATGCAATACGAAAAGCGCTTTAATAATATGCACTACATAAAACTGATGGGTGGCTATAGTCAGGAAGAATTCAATGGTAAGTCTTATTATTCCCGCGTGCAAAATTTAATCAGTGATAATATTCCTTCTTTATCCCTGGGTACCGGAAATACTTTTGTAGGAGATAATATTAATGAGTGGGCAACAAGTTCCTTGTTTTCAAGGTTGAATTATAACTATAAAGCAAAATACCTGGCAGAATTAATCGTTCGGTATGACGGGTCTTCAAGGTTCCCTGAAAATGACCGCTTTGCTTTATTTCCATCCGGTCTTTTGGGCTGGCGTATTTCGGATGAGTCATTTATGCAATGGAGCAAAAGCTGGTTATCCAATTTGAAGCTAAGAGCTTCTTACGGCGTTCAGGGTAATCAAACCATTCTTAACTATGCCTATTCACCGTCAATGGGTATCTCAAGGGCAAACTGGATCGTGGGAGGAATACAACCGGTGATCCTGACACCTGCAAACCTGATCAGCAGTTCATTTACATGGGAGAAAGTTAATTCTTTAAATTTTGGGCTGGATTTCGGTTTTTTTACAAATCGCTTAAACGGAAGCCTGGAAATTTACAGGCGGAATACAATAGGCATGCTGGCCCCGGGCAATATATTACCAGCCACTTTAGGCACTTCAGTCCCCGAAACCAACTCCGCTGACCTTCAGGTTAATGGTGCAGAATTAAGTGTTAACTGGAACGATCAGATTTCGAAGAAACTTTCCTACAGGATTGGATTGAACGTATACAATTTAAAAGCAAAAATTACCAAATATGACAATCCCCTGGGGTTGATTAATACTTATAATGAGGGAAGGCTCATGGGTGAAATCTGGGGGTATGTTACTGACCGCTTATTCACGGAAGATGACTTTACTACGGATGCGGGAGGAACCAGGGCGTATAAAGATGGAATTCCCAGGCAGGATTTGCTTTTTTCCAACAGGATTCCCATGCCGGGCGATGTAAAATTTGCTGATCTTAATAAAGACGGTGTCATAAATTATGGCAATAATACTGTCTCTAATCCAGGCGACCTGAAAGTAATAGGAAATTCATCCCCCCAGTATCAGTTTGGACTGAGCCTCGGTATAAATTACAAGAGAATAAGTATATCAGCTTTTTTGCAGGGCGTGGCCAAAAGAGATATGTGGATTGGGAGTAGTTTAGTGTTTGCAGGGGCAGGCACCTATGACTCTTATTACAAGCATACATTGGATTATTGGACACCTGAAAACCCTGAAGCATTCTATCCACGGCCCAATACCCAGGAGTGGAACAGGCAGGTACAAACAAGATATCTTCAAAATGCAGCTTATCTAAGATTTAAGAATATAACCTGTTCGTATGATATACCAGACGGTATACTCAACAAAGTAAAGTTGAAAAATCTTAAAGTCTATTGTAGCGCTGAAAATTTATTTCTGATCTCCGGTTTGCCTAAGGGAATTGATCCGGAATTGGGGGGAGCCTACACATTTCCCCTCCAAAAAGAATTTTCCTTTGGTGTCAATGTCCGGCTATAATGTTGGCAAACTCATTATTTCAAATGAAACAGTATAATCATGCGATCAATAATAATAATTAATTTACGACTGGTTTGTATATCTCTTTTTTTTGTGTCCTGCTCTAAATCACTTCTTGATAAAGTGCCTCAGGATCGTGTCACTAATTTAAATTTTTGGATAACAGATGATAATTTCAGAAGTTATGCTCTTGGGTTGTATAATTTCTATGGTTATGGAGTTGGGAATGTTCTGTTCGGTGGTTTAGCATTTAATTCAGATGAAACCTGTGCCACTCAAATGTATCAAAACAGCAGAATTTACGACAGGGATATTGTACCCAATACCGGCGGCGCCTGGAATTGGACCTACCTCAGGTCTGTAAATATACTTATTACGCAGGCCAGGAATTCCAAATTGCCAATGAAAGATAAGCAGCATTGGGAAGCCGTAGGGCGCTTTTTTCGCGCCGGAGAATATTTCTCAAAAGTAAAATCATTTGGTAATGTACCCTGGATAGGACACGAATTAAGTAATACCGATAGTGCTTTATTTAAAGCCCAGGATTCCAGAACACTTGTTATGGACTCTGTATTGGCCGATTTGAATTTTGCTATCCAATTTCTGCGTGAAACCGATCAACCCAATCAAATTGTCCGGGCTGTTGCCCTGGCATTAAAGTCACGAATTTGCCTTTTTGAAGGGACTTTTCGAAAATATCATACTGAATTGAATTTACAGAGTACTGCGGATACCTGGTTTACAGAAGTGGCTGCGGCATCTGAATCTTTAATAACAGGCAATAAATATCAGCTTAATGCGGATTACCGATCCATTTACTCCTCCATTGACTTGGCTGGGAACCTCGAAACAATTTTGTATAAACAATATGAGAACGGGGTTATTGGAAACGTTCGCACCAGGGCGATAGGGCAGGGCCCTAGCGGCACTCCCTCTTTAGATGCCACAAGGGACGCTATTGTTTCTTATCTGTGTGATGATGGTCTGCCTTACGGTGTTAGTCCCACTCACCCCCTTGCTCAAAATGGAGAACCTGAAACAATTGAAGATGAATTTCAACACAGAGATCTCCGATTAGGGAAGACTTTTGTGATTCCCTATGTCAACAGTATGCCCAACCAGAATCCTGCATTAATAAGCACTACTCATTTTATATTTCCGGAGTTTATGCCTTGTTATATTGGAGAGGGTGGCATTCCTTCTGCAACGGGTTACCATCCTTATAAATGGTGGAATCCGGATTCTCCCTATGATAACGTAAATAACGGAACTCTTGATGCCGCTATTTTTGCCCTCAATGAAGTACTGCTCAACTATGCCGAAGCAAAGGCTGAATTAAATCAATGTACGCAGGATGTGCTGGACATATCCATTAACCGGCTACGCGACCGTGTTAGTATGCCACATCTTACTTTACAGGGGGCTGCAGCAATCAATGATCCCAGGCATCAAAAATTTGCACCTGATATTTCCAATTTGCTATGGGAAATCCGAAGAGAAAGACAAGTGGAATTAATGTGGGATGGAACCAGAATTGATGATATTAAAAGATGGAAAAAAGCCAGTTATTTAAGTAAGCCGATTGTTGGCTCCTATGTTGATCTTGCTAACCGGCCTGCTTCTGCTTATAACAGCGACGGCACCCCCAAGGCTACTATTATTTTAGGAAATGAAAATGGTGAGGTGATGGAAGGCGCTACCAGAGGCTATGTATTACCTTATGGCGATGATCATCCTCCCTTTCATTCAGATGATGATATGAAAATGTATTATGATCCGATTGCCACTCAGGAATTACTCCTGAATAAAAAGCTCATACAAAGTCCGGGTTGGTAATAGCGGCGTTTCAATACCGCCGGATATTCACTTCCTATCGCTTATACCGAAATAGAATGTTTAACTTCCAAAAAATGAAAAAATGTCTTCAAAATTATATTTTGCCTTAATGTTTAGCCTGATTGTAAAAACTTCAAATGCGCAACAAAATGGCAGCCTAAAAGTAATGACCTATAATATATATAATGGGTTCGATTGGGGTAAGGACTCCATACGGCAGAAAGAAACTGCCGCGTTTATTACGGCACAGCATCCGGATATTGTTGCCTTACAGGAGCTTTGTGGTTTTACCGAGGACAGATTAAAATCCTTTGCAGCAAATTGGGGGCATTCCTATGCTTACTTATTAAAAGAAAATGGCTATCCCGTTGGAATCACCTCCAATCAACCCATCCAACTGATTTCAAAAATCATGAATGATGGGATGGGACATGGGATGTTGCATACTCAAACTCATGGGATCAGCTTTTTTGTTGTTCACCTGAATCCCGGCAATTATAAATTGAGACAAAAAGAATCTGCTTTAATCAGGCAATACATGAAACAGTCTCTCAACACCCAGGACTCATTGTATATGGTCCTGGGCGATTTTAATTCTCATTCTCCCTTGGATGCATTTTTGGATAAAAATCGTTCCCGGTTATTGAAAATGTATCAAAAAAGTGATGCAGATAAAGCAATACATAAAAATTTAATGAACAATTATTTTGATTACAGCGTAATCTCCTCTTTTCTGGGATATCCGTTAATTGATGTTTGTGAACAGAAAATACAACCGGAGGATCGCTTTAGCTTCCCGACCCCTATATTAATTGGCACCTCGAAAAAGGCGGATGAAATAGTACCTAGCAGAGAACGAATAGATTTTATTTTTACCAGCCCTAAATTGGCTACAAAATGTACTGAGGCTACTATAATAAATTCCGGAATAGCGGATAAGCTATCCGATCATTTCCCGGTGATTGCAACATTTAATAAAAATTGAATGCAGGTATATTTGGCCGTACAGGTACGTGCATTAGCTAACAGGGTTACCGTGTAATGAGGAGTAGGACAGTTTGAGAAATCTATTTAAAAATGAAATGAATCATAAAAATGTAACATACCCATGAGTTAATGATTTTGAAGCTATCAATTTTTCTCCCGTAATCTCTGACAGGCAAAGATTAGAGCCATCTTTAACCGGATTTTAGCCGGGCAACAATAATTCTTTTGTTTATCAAAAACCACCTCACAATTAGCCTCAGCGTTATGATTAACAGGAAGCCGTTGCATTTATAATCTGAAAAGGGTAATGACCAGTTTTAATTCTGAAAATTATATTTATGATGTCAATTCAAAACACAAAGACAAATAGGATATTTATCGTCATTTATTTACTGATGTTTTTTGCAATGCCTTTATTGACTTATAGTCAGGATGATAACGCCTCTATACGATTTGTATATCAGAATATAACTGGAATAGGATTTGAGAAAGGATGTACACGGCGCGACCCTAGTGACATTATAAAGGTGAAGGATACCTGCTATGTATATTATACAAAAGTGTATGGACGCGCCCCCGGATACTGGGGCACAATATGGTATGCCACCTCTATTGATGAAGGACATTCTTGGACGGAAAAGGGGGAAATATTATCAGCAGGATTGGAAGGCGATTTTGATAGTCACGCAGTATTTACACCTAATATAATTTTTGCAAATAATAAATACTATTTGTACTACACCGGAGTAAAGCCCACGCCGGGCAACCAGGATCATAAATTCGAAAACAATGCCACCACGGATATTACAGCCATTGGACTGGCTGTATCCTTTTCTCCTTGCGGTCCTTTCAAAAGGGTATGTAATAACCCGGTATTAACAATCAGCGCTGATCCGAAGGCTTTTGACAGTTACCGGATTGATGACGCTTCCCTGCTGTATCGTAATGGATTATACTGGTTGTATTATAAAGGCCGAAGCAGGTTGTACGAAGAAAAAGGCCCATCACACACGCAAATGGGAGTGGCGTTTTCCAGGGTGCCGGAAGGTCCTTTTATAAAATACGATTCCCCTTTGTTGGACGGAAGTCATGAAGTATTATTGTGGCAACAGGGATATGGCATTGCTGCCCTTGCATCAATCAGCAGCACTGTTGAGTATGCTGCGGATGGTATTGATTTTAACACACATAAGCTGGCATTAAAAGTGACCAACACGCCTATAGCCCCGGGCGTATTCCGGACGGATCTCACTAAGAGAAATATTAGAGGTGAGGGAGCTCGATGGGGTATTTCAATGGTGCTTAATGGGAAAGAATGTTATCTTCAGCGATATGAAGTAATTGGCAATATTCCTGTCTGGTAAGCGAAAAAATTACAGTTAGTCAGTTTGTCTTTAGCTATTTCCCTTTATGTGTAATCGTCGTTACTTAATCTGTCAGATTATGCAGCCGTACATCACAATTCTTCATTTATTAATTCCAATTCAGTATGAAAAAAAACTGGTTAGTGTTTTTTATGTTTTTAAGCGTTGTTGCAAATGCTCAAAAAGATCTGCGCCCCAATATTATTGTTTTTCTGGTAGACGATATGGGTGTCATGGATAATTCGGTCCCGTTTTGTGATAGTATTATGCCATTAAACAAACGTTTTCATACCCCTAACATGGAACAGATGGCAAGGGAGGGTATGAAGTTTGTCAACGCTTATGCGCAGCCGGTTTGCACTCCTTCCCGGGTTAGCATGCTTACTGGTATGAACGCTGCCCGTACCCGCGTTACCAGCTGGACCTCACCTGTTAAAGATGATAATACCGATGTTGCTGATTCGCAGTTTGCTCCTTTAGATTGGAACCTGAATGGGTTGAATCCTTATGAAAGCGTACCAAATATGGTGAACGCAACACCCTTCCCGCAATTATTGAAACAGGCAGGATATTATACTATCCATGTGGGAAAGGCGCATTGGGGTTCAATGGGCACCCCGGCGGCTAGTCCCTACAATATGGGATTTATGGTAAATATTTCCGGGCATTCCGGTGGACACCCGCAAAGTTATCTGTCTGAACAACGATATGGAAATATGCCCGGAAAGTCACAGCCACAGGCAGTTCCGGATCTGGAGGAATATTACGACACCGGTATCTTTCTTACCGAAGCGCTCACCCGAGAAGCCATCAGGGCAATGGAAACTCCTATTGCACGTAACGAGCCATTTTATCTGAATATGGCACATTATGCGGTACACCTCCCCATTATGGCCGATCCCCGTTTTGTACAGAAATATTATAATGCCGGGCTGGATAGTCTGGAAGCCCAGTACGCCAGCCTGATTGAGGGTATGGATAAAAGTCTTGGCGATATTATGAAGTTCCTGAAGGAAAAAAAAGTAGAAAACAATACAGTAATTATTTTTATGAGTGATAACGGCGGCTTTGACCGGCGTGATAAAAACATTAATACCCATAACGCTCCTTTCAGATCTGGCAAAGGATCAGTATATGAGGGAGGTATCAGGGAGCCTATGATCGTCAAATGGCCGGGAATGATAGCCTCCGCGAGTATTAACAGGAGCAATGTGATCATTGAAGATCTGTTTCCCACTGTGCTAAGTATTGCTGGTATTACCCGCCCGAAAATCATTCAAAAAACAGATGGAGTTAGCCTGGTACCTATTTTCAAAAACCCACAGGCAATCTTGAAGGACCGCCTCCTGATATTTCATTATCCTAATAAATCGGCATCGCTTAAAGAGGAAGAATTACTTGGCATTAATTATTATTCTGCACTGCGTTATAACAACTGGAAGCTGCTGTACCGGATGCGTACGCAGCAATTTGAGCTGTATGACCTCGGTAAGGATATACGTGAAGTAAACAATCTTGCTGCCAGTCATAAAACCGAGGTCCGTAGGCTCGCTGTTTTATTAGGCAAAGCGCTTAAGGATCGTAATGCTCAAATGCCTGTCAGTAAAGCTACGGGAAAACCTGTGCCATTCCCGGATGAGATATTTTAGTGACGTAAATACGCTATTTCTTTTATCGTGCAGGGATACTGTGTTGTTGATAAGGATAAATATATGGTTTTTCCCGAAGCCGATTTTTCCATAATTTCAACCTAAAATCCCCAAAACGATTCATTGCCCCAAATGCTTGCAAACAGAGAACAGGAGTTGTTGCTGAAGATCGCATCAGGAAGCGAACCTGCATTCAGAGAATTGTTCCAGGCGTATCGCAGGAAACTGTTCAGCTATATTTTTAAAATAACGGCATCAAGGGAAATGGCTGAAGATGCCATCCAGGAGATTTTTTTGAAGCTGTGGTCTGTCCGGGAAACCCTTCCTGCTATCAGTAATATGAATGCATACCTGCACCGGATGGCTCATAATTACGCTTATCACGGGTTCCGGCGGCTGGCAAAAGAAACATTGCTCCTGGATCACCTGAGGAAACAGGAAAATAGCGATACCTGCAACCCGGCACAGGAGCTGCTGTCGAAGGAAGTAACAATCTATATTCAAAACCTGGTTGACCGGCTCACTCCCCAGCAACGCAAAGTCTTTCTGCTGAGCCGGGAGGGCGGTTTGAAACAGGAAGAAATCGCCGGCCGGCTCAATATTTCTATTTCCACCGTTAAAAAACACATGGTAGACGCACTGTCTTTTCTCCGGGAAGAGATCCGGCAAAACTACAGCCTGTATGCAGTTGCGCTGTTTGTTATTCACCGGCTCTACTTGTGAGGTATAAGGTAGAAGGTGTAAGGCAGAAGGCCCTATACCTTACGCCCTACACCCTATACCCCCAGTTCATAATTTTTTTTGATTTCATCTTCTCCTATATCTTCTTTTTTTACTCATACTGTTCGATAACACCCGTTTTATGCCGAACAGATTAAAAGAATTATTTGAGCGTTTTCTTGATCGTAATATTTCGCCTGATGAAGAAAAGGAGTTAATGGGAATGGCGCTGGAGACCGGCTTACAGGACGAGCTGAAGCAGGCCATCAAAGACGCCTGGCAGCAAACGGGGGAAGAAGAAGATATTACGGATGTAAAAGCCGCGGAAATGATGCAAAAGATCTTTTCGGAAAGCCCGGTAATAGGTAATAAGCCGGTACCAATCGGCAATAGAAACGGGTGGCGAAGCATTGCAGCGGCAGCAGCAATCATGATAGCTATTGGAGCAGGGGTGTACTACGCAATTACTTATAAGTCCGGCAAACCTGCTGAAATAGTAAAAAGCCCTGAGCCTCCTGCAGATATAAAACCACCCCAGATCAACCGGGCTACCATTACAATGACTGGTGGCAAAACCGTGTATTTAGACAGCTCCGTCAATGGAACACTGGCAGTGCAGGGCAACATACAGGTCATCAGGCTGGATGACGGTCAGATCGCCTACCGTGGTTCGACTGAGGAATTGATCTATAACACGCTTACTAACCCGCGGGGCAGTAAGGTCATTAATATGACTTTATCCGATGGCAGCCAGGTTTGGCTGAACGCAGGTTCATCCGTCACCTACCCCGTTGCATTTATCGGTAAGGAAAGAAAAGTATCTATTACCGGTGAAGCCTATTTTGAAGTGGCGCATGATATAGCAAAACCATTCATTGTAAGCAAAGGAGATCTGCAAGTGCAGGTATTGGGCACCCGGTTTAATATAAATGCATATGATGATGAGAGCGATGCCAGGATAACGTTGCTGCAGGGCTCTGTAAAAGTAAAAAATGGTAAAAAAGAAAGTAGGCTGCAACCGGGCCAGCAGGCACAGATCGCAGCAGGAATAAAAATAATCAGTAATACAGATGTAGAACAGGTAATGGCGTGGAAGAACGGCTTGTTTGTATTTGACAGGGCAGGTATCCGGGATGTGATGCGGCAACTGGCACGCTGGTACGACCTGGACGTGCATTATACAGGTGAAGTTCCGCAAGGGAAGTTCAGGGGAGAAATTTCAAGAGACCTGAGCCTGTCGCAGGTATTGAACGGACTGACAGCAACGAGAATCCATTTTACAATGGAAAGCGGCAACAAGATCACCATTTTACCGGAATAAGCTAAAGGAAAACAGCAATACACTAAATAAAAAAGATTGGCTGAAAATAAAAACCGGGAGAAGATTGGACCCTTACCCGGTTTATCCGCCGAAGGCGGACTTATTCAGGCTAATGATTAACGGGCATGACTGCTTATTACTTAACCTAAACAATGTAAAAGTATGCAAATTACATCTCTTTACAAGCCCACCCCTTCTTTCGGGATGGGCGCAGCAGAGATCTTTACCAAAACCTGTCCCGCAGGGTTACGCGGGATACTGTTAGTTATGAAGCTAACGACTGTTTTACTGCTAGCTGCCATGTTACAGGCCGCAGCAAAATCCAATGCGCAGACAGTTACTTATGCTGCAGAATCTGTCAGCCTCGAGAAAGTTTTTGTTATTATCAAGCAACAAACGGGGTATGTATTCTTCTACCGGGTGGAAGATCTCACCGGCTTGCCCGCTGTTTCTGTTTCTTTCAGGAATACACCTCTTGCAACAGCCCTGCAGGAAGCATTAAAAGGGCAGCCGCTGCAATACAACATACAGGGTAAAACCATTTTTATTACCGCGGCAGGCGTCAACAAAAAGAAAAATACAATACAGGAAGAAACGATTGCAGAAGCGCTGGCGAAAGAAATAACAGGCGTGGTGAGAGATAAAAATGGAGGTCCGCTGGAAGGCGTAAGCGTAACAGTGAAAGGCACTCAAACAGGCACCACTACCAATGCTGACGGACGGTTCCGGTTATCTGTGCCCTCCGCTAATGTAGAACTGGTTTTTTCTTTTGTGGGATACGCTACACAAACCGTAAAAGCAGGAAGCCGGACTGTGTTTGATATCGTATTGGAGGAAGCGGTTGCCGATTTGAGTGATGTAGTGGTGGTGGGGTATGGAACACAGAATAAAGTGAATTTAACAGGCTCTGTATCAAAGATCAGTACAGATGCTTTTGCCGACATGCCGGCACTTAGGGTAGACCAGATGCTCCAGGGCAGGGCTTCGGGAATGATGGTTACCCAGGTAAACGGAACTCCGGGTGCTTCCTCATCCATCCGCATCCGTGGTAATAGCTCTATTACAGCAAGCAGCGAGCCCCTGTACGTTATTGACGGGTTGCTTGGCGTAGGCGATCTAAGTACCATTAACCCCAATGACATAGAAGATATCACGGTCTTAAAAGATGCGTCAACAACTGCGATCTATGGTTCCCAGGGAGCCAATGGTGTAATATTAATTACTACCAAAAGAGGAAGGATAGGCCCTGCAAAAATTAATATCGGCGTCCAGCAGGGAAGTCAATGGCTTCCCAGGAAATTGGACCTGTTAAGCGGCCCTGAATATGCCGAACTATTAAATGAATCAAGGATTGCAGCCGGTGGTCAGGCTGTTTATCCTGATCCCCAAAGTGTTAAAACAACGGACTGGCAGGAGGAGGTAATGCATACTGCTCAAATGACGAATGTAAATGCCGGATTTACCGGAGGCTCTAAGGATATAAGATATTATGTTTCTGCAAATTATTTTAATCAGGAAGGTATTATAAAAAATTCCGGGGTCAGGCGTTTGCAGCTCCGGGCCAATCTGGAAGGTAAATTGAGCGAGAAGCTAAAGATAGGCATCAGTATGAATGCCGGGCGTATCAAAACCAGGAATAATACCGTTTCCCTGGCTCCTCAATGGAGTCTTTTGACCACTGCTCCTTCCATGCCGGTTTACAATGAGGATGGCTCATACAACTATAACTATCCGAATTCTCAGTTTAACGGGCGGTTTAATACCCCCATAGCCCAGCAGAATCTTATAAAAAGCGAAGGTGATAGAGGGGATATCATGATCAACTCCTTTGTAGAATATTCTCCCTTTGAATGGCTCAGTATAAAATCAACTTATGGCGGGCAGATGTTTGGATTTGGCGGAAGCTACAATTACACCGACAGCAGGCTTCCGGGACAAACGACCAATAATGAATTTGGAAGAGCCGGTATGTCGTATAATAAATATTCAAATTTTCAAAATGAAAATACGATCAGCTTCTCCAAGTTGATTGGCCGTGATCATTTTTTAGAAGGGGTGATCGGGGCTACTTTCCAGGGAGGTGCAAGTGAAAATGAAAGTGCAGGTGCATACCGGTTTGAGTCGAATTCAAACCTGTGGCACAACCTGACAGCCGGCGATCCCGCCACTTATAGTATTAGCTCCGGTTACCAGAACTGGGGGATGAGTTCTTTTCTTGGTCGCGTGAGTTATAAGTACAAAGACCGGTACCTGCTTACGGCAGTTACGCGGGAAGATGGTTCTTCAAGATTAGGGAATGGAAACAAGTGGGCATTTTTTCCTTCCCTTGCAATAGGATGGATCGCTTCCAACGAAGCTTTTTTAAAAGACCTGAACAGCCTGTCCTTTCTGAAATTAAAAGCCAGTTATGGTAAGGTAGGGAACCAGGCTGTAGATATTTACCAAACCATGTCAATATTGACTGCATATCCTACTATTGTGGGCAACCAAAGAGTGAGTGGATGGCTGCCCGGTCAGGTATCCGGAAATATATCTATTAAAGGCAATCCAAATTTGAAATGGGAAGTTAAGAATCAGCTTGATCTGGGAATTGAAGCAGGCTTCTTTGAAAACCGGCTGAATTTTACGTTTGACTATTATAATGCAGTAACAAAAGACCTGCTGTTACTGACGCAAATTCCCACCCAAACAGGTTATACCCAGCAAATGACAAATGTTGGGGAAGTATCCAATACAGGCATTGAGCTCAGGATCGGCTCGGATAATATCCGGCGTTCTGTATTCAGTTGGTCAACCGATATAACCTTGTCCTACAATAAAAATAAAGTGTTGCGCCTTGGAGCGGACGGTGCGGATATTGTGACCCATACGTATACATGGGGTGTAAAGCCTATAGGAATATTGAGAGTAGGTGAACCAATAGGCTCTTTTTTCGGCTATGTTTCTGACGGGATATGGAAAGAAAACCAGGGTGCGGAAAGCACAATGCCGGGGGCTCCGGCCGGGTCTGTGCGATACAAAGACATAACGGGTGACGGAATAGTAAACGTGGAAGATAATGTAATACTGGGAAATGGAAGTCCCAACTGGTACGGGGGTATAGGAAATAGCCTGACTTACGGTAATTTTGGATTAAATTTTTTCTTCAGCGGTGCGTTGGGAGCAAAAATGTTTAACGGAAATGCTCCATTCATGCGATCTACCGATGCCCAGTACAACCATTATCGTGAAGTACTGGATCGTTTTCACCCGGTCGATAACCCTGATTCCGATATACCGGGGGCGTTGAATCTTGACAGGGAGACACAGCCAAGCGACCGGTGGGTTTTTGATGCATCCTATATACGGCTTGAATCCGTGAACCTCTCTTACCGGATACCCTTAGGAGAGCATGCAAAAAGGGTTATCAAAAATGCAACGGTCACCCTTGCCGGACTAAATCTGTTTTGCCTGTCTCCATATAACAGGTGGGGCTATGATCCCGTAATAAATGTACAGGGTGGCAACGACCTTGGTTACCGGAACTCACTCCGGGGGTTTGATTACGGAGCTTATCCGAAAGCTGCCAGTTTATCTGTTGGCATTAACGCCACATTCTGATAAATAAAAACATTCATACGCCGTGGAATTTTTCTACATGCCAAACTAAAATTGGAAAAATGCCAGATGGCAAAAAATAAAACCAAGCACATGAAACATATTGTATATCTATTGATACTGTCAATAGCTTTAACGACCGGAGCCTGCAACAAGCTGCTGGAAGAAGATCCCAAAGGATTGCTTACTCCTGAACAATTTTTTCAAAGCGAAAAAGAAGTAGAGCAATTTATACTGGGAGCATATGCCCCAATCAGGAATTATGACTTTTACGGCATGAGCTGGTGGAACAGGGCCGAGGCCATCAACGACCAGGTCACCGTTCGGGAAGATTTGCGCCCGGGATGGACATTCGCTTCTTCCGGAGACGGTTACCCCTTGCTATGGAAATGGGCTTATACCGGAATTAATTCGGCCAACATGATTATTGATAGAGTAGGCGCGTCTTCGCTGAATGATGAAGTCAAAAAAGCTGCTATTGGTGAAGCCCGGTTTTTAAGAGGATTCTATTACTTTCATTTGCTTACAGGATATGGTAAGGTTCCCCTGATACTGGAAGATACTCCCGCTGATATTGCGATGGTGATGGGACGTACAGGTGTTGATAGCATTTGGTCGCAGATTAAATCAGATATGCTTTTTGCAGTAGAGAATGGGAAGGATAATTTCGGGAATATAAAAAGCCGTGGAACCAAATGGTCTGCACTGGCATTGCTTTCCAGGATGTACTTATACAGGCATGAGTATGTCGATGCGGCAAAAGCAGCAAAAACAGTGATAGAATCCGGAAAGTATGGGCTGGAGGGTGATTTTGCAGATGTCTTCCTGGAAGAAAATGAAGCAGGAAAAGAAGTAGTATTCTCCGTTGCGTTTATGGCGGGCGTGGGTACCAGTTCCTATGCATCGTTCTTTACCACGCGTTCCGACTGGGAATCTTCTTCCACCCCGGGCAAGTTCTGGAATGGATGGGCGAGTAATCGTGTCGGTTCCCTGCTACCGGGTATGTTTGAACCGGGGGACCTGCGCAAGGATCAAACGGTCGTCAATGTGAATGTGCTGGATAACAATAAGCCTTTTGTAAGAGATGACTGGAATTTCGGACCTAAATTTTGGGACTTCAACAACCCCAGAGCTGCCAGTGCGAAAGATTTCCTGGTAATGAGGTTTGCCGAGGTATTGTTAAATTATGCGGAAGCGGAAAATGAAGAAAATGGTCCATCGGAAGACACTTATAATGCTCTTAATGCAGTTCGGGAGCGTGCCGGATTACTTCCGCTTGCCGGCTTGAGCCAGGAAGCATTCAGGGAAGCGGTAAGACATGAGCGTGGAGTAGAATTGGTTGGCGAGGGACAGAGAAAATGGGATCTGATAAGATGGGGGATCTGGCTTGAAACAATGAAAAGCCTGCCGGATCACGATTTACCTGCGATAGGCAGGGATAATCTTACTGCCCGCTTTGAACTCTTTCCCATCCCTGATATTGAAATTGCCAAGAACCCTAACCTGTTACCTAACAACCCGGGGTATTAAAACATACCCGGAGAAGCAACTGTCCGTTGTTTTCTCCGGGTATAACTTTTCCTTTTTTATATATCGCATAAATATATTACCGAACACCTGCATCATTAAAAGTGATACTTCATGAAGAGAAGAGATTTTATTTCCAATTTAGGCTGCATGGGAGCAGGGGCTTTCGTACCGGCAAGTCCTGCTTCCATTCCTGTTGTTCATAAAAATGAACAAAACGCCCCGGGCAACTACACGGGCGAAGATGCCTTCATGTTATCTGTGAAAGTGATCAAAGAAGGTACTCAATTCTGTAATCCTAAGCCTCTTATAACATTCTCCTCCGATTACTGGTACTTCGACGCAGCAACAGATAATCATGGCGATTTTTATGGAGAAAATCAGAAGGAAGTCTATTTTAATATCCGGTCAAAGGGAGCAGACTTCCAACCCGCTACCGTAAAAGTACATATGCCCGGTGCGAAAGCGATGCGTGTGCTTGTGGGTTATACCGATGTGCCTTTTGAGCAAAAAAACGATATGGTAATATTCCACCTGGTTGATGACAGGTCGAGAGGGCAGCTAATGCAATTAAGTTACCAGAGCCCATGGGGTGGCTACCCCATCGCGTTCATACATAACTGGGATATCCGTAAAGCAAGGGAATATGCACTGGAAGATTTTCCCAAAATCAAATTTGCGGCTGTACATAATTATCTTTTGGCGGCACAGGAAGTATTACGTCAGATGGGTAACATGGGGCCAGGATCGCCCAGGCCGTTCAGGGGAGACATTGTATTGATGGGCTCTGAAGCAGCCGCTACGAGAGGGCATATGGATTACCCTCCGCATGTTCATATTATGCATTACGAATTTGACAAAGAGATAAATGGCGAGAAGGAATGGAAAAGCAGGTTGGTACCACATTTTTACATGGACAGTTCCGGGAATATCAACGAGAATAAATATGAGGTGATCGTTGGAAAAGGCGAAAGATCAAAAATTTTCGGCGTTAATGAAACTGTGAAATTTTCAGATTCGGATGATAAACCTATACTTGACCTTACTGTTGGTCAAAAAGGAATGCTGCTGCTACGCCTTCACGATGGAAGGAAATATAGCCTTCAGCCTGATCCAGAAAAGGGAGCGGCGAGCGCGGTATATGGTTATTTGAACAACAAAAAAATATGCAGGGCGGAAGTGAAAGATTATCCTGATATGGGAATTTTTAGAATAAGACTCGATATGCTGGATAACGACAAGATCATAAAAACACTTCATGACGGTTACCTGTACGATCCTTTTGTTGCGAGAAAGTACCGCGCTTTATACCAGGAATAAGAATTAAATGTTGCCGCCGGCACTGTACCAGGCGGAAAAAGTTCCATTGCTTTTTTACAATATAAAAAATTTTTACGGAAGGTATTGATTGGTGAAGGAGATCATCTTATGCTTTAATATGTCTAAACTAAATAGTTTTAATATGTGTACATTCAATAGAAAATATTATTTCATCATTTGTTTGATGTTTTCAATTTCTTTATCAGTCTCCTGTAATAATAGGATTAATGAGCATCAGGATAAGAATGAATTGACTTTGACCGTAACTGAAACCTGGACTTTCGGGCCCGTGAGGGGGTGGGGCAATGGTATGATCATCCAGACTCCGGATGAAAAAGTCTTCCTTTATGATGCGGGGTTAAAACATACAAAATACGATGGAGACGATGATAAAGGAGGAGATTACCCTAACACTTATTTTGATGGCGGAAAAGACATAATAGCCCCTTTTTTAAGAGAGCGAAGCATTGATACCATAGACGGAATATTAATTTCCCATTCCCATTCTGATCACTTTGGTGGGTTTGAGTATTTAATGGATCATTTTAAAGTATTGCATTTATATGATAGTGGTATTCCTGTAGAAAGATCGTTTACAAGTAATCGTTATTATGATAAAGTGCTAAAGCCAAAATATATAGCCTTGGGAGGTGAATATACCAGCCTTCTAAGCGGAGATACATTGAGTTGGGGGAACCATGTAAAGCTGGAGATCTTATCACCACCGAAAGGATATATTCCTATTGATTCTTCTGAATACGTTCCCGGAGACCCTATAGGCCATCATGACCCGAACTTAAACTCTGTAGTTGTCAGAATGACATACAGGAATATTGTTTTTTTATTTTTAGGAGACCTGAATAAAAAAGGGCAAAAATGGTTGATGGATAACATAGATCCGAAAAAATTAAAAGCCGATGTTCTTTGCCTGGCTCATCAAAGTGAGTTATCCTACCCTTATATGGAGTTTGCTGAAGCTGTTAGTCCTAAAGTCGTTGTCGTAGGCCTTGTGAACGGCATATATGGCCCGGCAATTAATGCTGAGAAGCAATACGGTAAAGTTGGAGCAAAGGTATATGCAACAAGCTGGAACGGGCAAATACAATTGAAGACGGATGGCAATGAGTATAAGGTAGAAGTTAAAAGAGATAAAAGTTCACCGATCAGCAACATGAAAATTCCCTGATCTCAAATTTTGTAAGTCTGGGCATGAACCAGAACAGGTTATAGTACTTTGACATACACCTATGCTGTTTTCCCAAATAAAAAATAAAAGAACATTTCTAAATCAACTTTATTCACCAGCGTTTTGAAATTTAAAACAATCAATAATGAAAAAGAATAAAATCGAACGCACGAACATAAACCGGAGAACATTTTTAAAATCAACAGGGACTACGGTAATAGGAAGTACAACTGCTTTAAGCTTGGGATTCCCGAATATAGCATTCGCCAAAAGAGATAATACCTTAAGAATTGGATTAGTTGGATGCGGAGGTAGAGGAACCGGCGCTGCTAATCAAGCCTTAAATGCAGACCCTAATGTCGTACTCTATGCCGTGGCTGATATATTTGAGGATCGTATAAATGATTCTCTTTCTGCCTTAGAAAAAATACATGGCAGAAAGGTTCAGGTTGATAAAAGCCGGCGATTCATTGGTTTCGATGCCTATCAAAAAGTTATAGATTCGGTAGATGTTGTGCTTTTAGCCACCACTCCTGTTTTTCGACCAACTGAATTAGCCGCTTGTGTGGATGCAGGTAAGCATGTTTTTTATGAAAAACCTGTAGCCGTTGATGCCCCGGGAGTTCGAACGGTAAAAGCTGCGGCAAAGAAAGCTAAGGAAAAGAATCTTACACTTGTTTGTGGATTGTGCTTTCGTTACAATTCGGTAAATCAGGCTATTTATGAAAAAGTATTGAATGGAGCGATCGGAGATATTAAAGTAGTCTCGGCCATACGTTATGGAGGGCCCTGGCATGAACCCGTTCGGCAACCAGGCTGGACTGATATGGAATATCAAATTCGTTTTTGGTATTATCATAACTGGCTTTCAGGCGACTTCAATGTAGAGCAGTTTGTTCATAGCATGGATCAGATTTCGTGGGTGTTGGGAGAAAAGGTACCTATACGAGCTATCGGGACAGGTGGCAGACAAGAGAGAACTGCAAAACAATATGGTAATATTTATGATCATTTCGCTACTTCATTTGAATATGAAGACGGGGTAAGAGCATTTGCCAATACACGGCAGCAAAAAGGCGCTTCCGGCCAAAATACAGTAGAAGTATTTGGCACTAAGGGTAATGCTTATTATTCCGGAAACGTACAAAAAATTACTGGAGAAAATAACTGGAGCTTTCAAGGAGAAAAAAATGATATGTACCAGGAAGAGCATAATGTTTTTTTTGATTCTATTCGGCACGGTAAAGGCATTAATGATGGAGAAAGAGCTGCGAACAGCACAATGATGGCTATATTACAGAGGATGGTAGGATATAGTGGAAAAATAATTACCTGGGATGAAGCGATAAACAGTGATCAGGTGTTGGGACCTAAAGTATATAGCAGGGATTTAAAATACATAGGGTCGGATGTCGCCATACCCGGCGTTACGAACGTTCTAATATAAAATTTAATCTATACACTGGCTTGACATAACTGATTAATCTATGTCTGTATGAAGTAAGTATTTAAAAGATGTTTTTGTTATGAAAAATTTATTGCTGGCATTTCTTATACTTTTTGTTGACAATTTATGCTATGCACAATCAAATTTTGAATTTGAGTTTGGAGAGAGGCAAAAATTAGAATCTGTTATTTCACAGAATAACAGGAAGAGAGAACCTTTAAAATGGATCAATGTAAATACCAAAAAGGAAACATGGTCTGTGCGCGGTGATTTGTTGATTGATTCAGGTGAACCAATGGGTGTAGTTAGATCTGAAAAACAATATGAGAACTTTGTATTGCATATTGAATGGAAGCATATAGATCCGGGAGGAAATTCCGGTGTTTTTGTGTGGAGTAATGGATCCATTGTAAAAGAAGGGAACCCTTATCCTAATGGAATAGAAGTACAGATACTCGATCCAGATTGGATAAATATTCATAAGAAAAAAGACGGGGAGCCACAAATAAAAGATTATATAAGTGGTGAAATGTGGGGTGTAAATGGGTTAACAACTATTCCGGATAACGCCAGAGGTGAAAGAAGTAAGGGGCTTGAATATAGAGTCAAAGATCATGGAATATGGAATGCCTATGATATCGTTTGCGTGGATGGCGTAATAAAGCTTGCAATAAATGGGAAATTTGTTAACGGGATTAGTAAATCTTCTCAAAAGAAAGGATATCTCTGTATAGAATCCGAAGGTGGAGAAATTCATTTTCGTAACCTCAAAATTATTGAACTGCCGCCAGGAATAACATCATCGGAACAGTCGGCGCCTATCCTGTAATTCGTCAACTGTTCTTTATATAAAAAGTATAATTTATTTCAAAAATGAAGTTTATATTGATCTTTGGACTTGCTATAAGTTTCGTTTTTTTATCTTTTCAAATTACCGGGATTCCTTATAGCGCCGTGCATATTACGGATCATTTTGATTTTTCCTCTTATTCTGAAATTATTCCTGGCTCTAGCGAAAGTATAAAAATGGTTCCTGTTCCAGGGGGAACATTTGTGATGGGTAGTGCGAATGATGAACCGGATAGGAATGCCAATGAGGGACCCAGGCAGTTGGTAAAAGTTGATTCATTTTGGATGGGCGCCTATGAGATTACCTGGGATCAATTTCAACAGTTCATGAATGCTAACCTTAAGAATAAAAGTCTTAAGGTAAAAGGTAAAGAAATTGAATTAGACGCTGTTACTTCACCTACTCCGGAATATATTGATATGAGTTTTGGTATGGGTAGAGAAGGGGGATACCCGGTTGTTAATATAACTAACTATGCCGCTATTATGTTTGCTAAATGGCTTTATCTGAAGACCGGACATTTTTATCGGCTTCCGACTGAAGCAGAATGGGAATATGCTTGTCGTGCAGGCACGACTACTGCCTATTATTTTGGTGATGATTCCAGTAAACTCAGGAACTATGCCTGGTTTAAAGATAATACTAAAGATGGGTACAGTAAGGTGGGCCAAAAAAAGCCAAATGCATTAGGGCTCTATGACATGCTTGGAAATGTTGCAGAATGGACTATGGATCAGTTTGAAAGGGATTACTTTGCTCAATTAAAGGGTAACCCTGCAAATAACCCCTGGTTTAAACCAACAAAGCTTTATCCCCGTTCGGTGCGTGGTGGTTCATGGATGGATAAGGCAGGCAATTTACGCTGTGCTGCCCGGATGGGATCATCATCAAAGTGGAAACAGCTTGACCCTCAGATACCCAAAAGTCTTTGGTGGTTAACGAGCGCTCCTTTTGTTGGTTTTAGGCTTGTCAGGCCCAAAAATACCCCTTCGATCAACGAGATCAAGAAATATTGGACAGATAAGATGGAAGATTATTAACGGAACGCTTTTACTATTGGCAGATATCTCACCTGTACAGGAGCCGGTGGTGAAACTTTCTCAGATAGCAGGGGATAAAAAAGAAATTACTATGGACAGGAGGATCTTTATCAAAAAAGGAGTGTTGAGCCTGAATGCTGTGCTACTGTCGCAGGGATTAAGTTATGGTCTCTGCAGTAATGAAAGTCCTTATCCGTATGCTTCTCTCAATGACGCTTTCCTTGCAATTGGCTTTGATCCTAAGATAAAGGGAAGCGCTTATTTCGTGGTCGCGGCAGATGTACACTATGGTTCGGCAGGTGATGGCATGTCAACTTTTATCAGTGAGATAAATTGTATGCATCCACGACCTGCGTTTTTTTGTGTAAACGGAGACATGATTATTAATGGCTCACGAAGCTTTGGAACGATTCCCGATATGAATGAGCGTCAACAGGCAGTGTCGGAATTCAGGGATTTCAGGAAGGATGCGGACAAACTGGACAGGAATATTCCCTTAAAGATTACGCTGGGTAACCACGATACACATCCGAAAGAAATTGATCCCGAATTATTCTGGGAAGTGTTTCCCGGATATCCTGCTTACCAAACGATGGAACTGGAAGGCATACATCTCTTTTTCCTTAACGGGCACTCAACGGGATATATTGATAGTGTTCAGGAAGAATGGTTAAAAAAAGAAGTACGCAGTATTAAAAAAGAAAAAACCGTTATCATATTTGTGCATCAGCCTTCCATGAGTCATAGGGTCAGGGAAAGAGGTATACCCAAAGCAGTATCGGAAACCTTTGCTGACCATACCGGAAATATATGGCTGATAGGCGGGCACGAGCACACCAATGCACAAAAAGTATTCCGGTTAAAAAATACAAAGCTTATTGAACACCATATCACCTGCGGAACGATCAATATCTGGGGAGGTGCTGAAAAGCCCGGCTACTGGATATATTGCTTAAAGAAGGATATTGTATATGGTCGTATTTACAAACAGAGAGGCGATGGCTATCGTATTGAATCGCCGCCGGAACTGCACCAGGCGGAAAGAGTTCCATTGCCTTTTGATAATGTAAAGAATATTTTATGGAAAGTGATGGTTGGTGAAGGAGATCATAAATACCTGGTCGAATCGGAAGCGAAAGATTGTCTTAACTATTGGGCGTATGTAAAAAAATTGATTTATCGTATTCCACTAAGAGAAAATAACAATGCAGGAAAGAAAATCGTATTGCTAACGGATCATAATGTATTAAACTTGAATAAGCAGGGGCAGTATTTTTTATCATCAGACTTATCTGACTGGATAGAGCTGAAGCTTACAAATCATGATACAGATGTTTTGTGTTTCAATATACCTGATGGTTTTATTTATCGTGAAGATGTGTACTTTAAATTCACTCCTTCAGGAGAAGCTGCCGTTGCGGGGATAGCATTATTGAAGTAGGGTTGGGGCTGACCCAAAAGGTC
>JAHBTL010000040.1 GCA_019638615.1 Chitinophagaceae bacterium
ATCAAGAAAAAAGTGGAATACCCAAGGGTAAGTGGGTCATGCTGTAAACTTTAATGAAATTCAGTACAGCACTGGCTTTAGTCGTTTCGGTTAACATTTTAACCGGACAACAATGATTCAAAATAGACATTATGGCGGGAGAAGCCATCCTCGTGCATCTATCCCTTTACCTACTGCGGAAGGACTGCTTCTCCCCCGAACGTTCGGAGCGATCGGGATCGCAGAGACCAAAAGTGTTTTCTGCATGCAGCGGCATGTATAATATCATGGCTTTTTTCTGAAGCTGATATAGCCGGGACCCTTTATCTCCGTTCCGGTTATGGTAAGCTTTAGCAGAATACTTGTTTCATTGGTGATCTGCGCAGTACGGTTTACAGATACCGTCGTATCCGAAAGCATCAGGAACTCACTGAGCGCTTTCTGCCCGTCGTACCATAGCTCTGCTCCCGCAATACGGACAGCATTTCCCTGGGGCTGCAGCCTCAGCTCATATTGACCCGGCACAGGGATGTATGGCGTAAGGTTGATATTGATATCAAAGCTCCCGTTTACGAACATATCCGGCATCCAGGTATTCAGGTGCCGCCAGTTGGACAAAGGCTTTTCTTCCTCTGTAAAAAGTTCGGGCGCGTCCGTAATGTGATACAATTGTATCGAACGGATGAGCGGTTCATTTACAGATTTTGTTATGGACAATCTTATTTTTGAGATCGTCACATCTTTAAAGAAGTCAATTTTTTTCCTTCCGACAGAAGATCCGGAAGCAAGCAGCTTCCATTCACTGTCCGACCATCCCTCCAGGTTGTATGCCCTGATCCGCTCACCCTGCCTGTAATCTTCCATGAGCACAACATGATTGATGGTTGCCGGAGCATCGAGCTCCATGATCACTTCCTTTCCCTTTTTGTCAGCAATAACGTAAAGCGGAGCGGAAAATCTTCTGTTAATTTCATTTCCGAATTCGGTATACCGTGCCACATCCCCGGCAGGGATTACGCCCAGGGTATCAGGTGTGGCATTCAGCAACAGCACAGCACCCCTTCCTGCCGATTTGTAATAGATCTTCATCAGTTCGGCAAGACTGCGCCGCTTTTGCTCATTGGCCGGAGACCAGAACCAGTTATGGTTATAAAGGGGGACATCGCATTCCAGCGGCGCCCAGGCATCGCCGTCAGGATCACCCTGCACAGATGTAGAAACGCCTGTTGCCAGGTCGGCGCTGCTCAGGCTGTTCCACGCGGGATACGGCGCATAGCCATCTTCGTTACCTACCCACCGGATGCTGGCCTGCGGGCTTTGAAAGATCACCGCTTCTTTGGCATGCGCTTCCAGGATGTCTTTTACATCGATCACACAAGTACCGTCGAACCACACTTCCGTGATGGTACCGTAGTTGGTTAATAATTCTGTAAGCTGCTGCCTGTATATTTTATTATAAGCTTCCTGCCTGGAAGGATCTTCCGTACGCCCGCCGCTGCCAAGGCCGGCGCCCCATTTGTCGTCGCCGGGGTACAGGTATACGCCCAGTTGTAAGCCATATTTTTTACAGGATGCCGATACTTCAGCCATCAGATCTCCTTTGCCTTCTTTCCAGGCAACGTGCTTTACACTGTAATCCGTGGTTTCCGTAGGCCACCAGCAAAAGCCACCCACATGTTTGGCAACAAAAACAATTTGTTTCGCCCCGAATGATTGTGCGGTTTTACACCATTCATCCGTATTGATCTTATAAGGGTTGATCCGCGAAAGATCGGTGCTGAAATTATCATATTCTCTTCCCTGCCAGGTAGCCATACCAAAGTGAATGAACATAATGCGTTCCTGCTCATGCCATGCATACTGCTGCGGGGATGGTTTTGCCAGGTGAGTTTCCTGCCCGGCCTGCTTTGTTGAACATGCCTGCAGAAATACTAAAAGCAAAAAGGGGATACAGCGCTGCATAATGGAATGCTTCATGACTTAAGTTTGTTTAAGAATCCTGGCTACGGTATTTTACCGCTTTGCAAATGTTCGCAATATAGTACGAGTTCCCTGCATTTTAAAAAAATCATGGCTTGCGCCCGCAATCCGCAAACGTCATTTCGATAGCACCGCAGGTTGTTTGAATAACGAACTGTTGCGTGCCTGAGAAATTTGTTGAGATGACGGAACCCGCATAGAATATCCCTTTTCTACATTATAAACATCCGGGTCCAGGCAGGACAGCACCTGCCTGATGGAAAAGGCTTATTGCAATTAATCCAACTCCTGTTTCTGAAGCTACACACCTGAACACAAGTTCCCGGATTTTTCTGGCAGGATCTGTAACCAGGTCGGTAACGGCAAGACCGGGTGCATCAAAATCCATCGTCTGCTTTTTTTTGATCTCCCCTAACGGCACGGGAAAAGCATCGGGACAAAATGCCTGTACCATGGATGGCATGTTATAGGGTGGTATAAGCTGCACTACCTGATTTTCTCCCCTTTCATACACAATCTCAATTTCTGCCGCAGGATAATAGCTCTTACTGGTTTTGGTGAGATTAGCGGTAAGCATGTATATCTTTTCAGCCAAAACCGGCTCTTTTAAATGAATAACAGCCTGGCTGGGAATATGCTGGTTGTTCTCCGCATTTACCAAAGCCAGTACGTTGTTCTTCCCGGGTGCATGTTCAATAAAATCGAATGGCACAGGATAGGAAAGCGTACCCGGGATAAAAGGGACCGACCACCACGAAGGGCTCATCTGTTCTGGTAATACACCGTAACTGATAACGCTGGTGGGAGCCGAGAAAAGTTTATATCCTAATCGGTCTGCATACAACGTGTCGCGCCAGTCAACGCCTACTGCTGCTCCTGTATAATCTATGCGCCATTTAAAAAAATCGCTTCCGTATAACTGAGCCAGACTGATATTGTAATAGTTGCTGATATCCAGCGGAATGATTGTTTTGCCAGGCGCGTTTATGCCTGGCAATTGCCAATCAATGGCGTGTGATGTTTTTATTTCATTCATGAATGTTACCGTAAAGAAAAGAGAGCCCCGGCTCAGTCCAGCCCAAATATTGCCGAGAGGAATTTCAAAATTACCGGAACCATGAGGCGCCAGGGCAACCCGCTGCACAAACGAATGCCCGTTCATGGCTACCTGCATATCACCCGACTGCTGTACAGCCGTATTGTTAGTCAACCGGAATCGCAATACTTTTTTCCTGATATCTACTGAAGGTGATAATAACTTTGCAGGCTTTGATTTACCATTATCATCTTCCTCCCATGCCTGGTATTCTTCGTGTATGGTCCAGGAGTCGCGTATGGTCAGCTCTATTGGCTGGAACCAGGATACATTGCCTTTTTGTACTTGTGCAAATAATGTGAACCGGCCGGTTGTATGGGGTGTGGCCAGTACCTGTCCATCTTTTATATCTATCACTCCAAAACTATCCTGCGGACAGGTAACGCGGATGATAGCTGCATGGTTGATCCGGAATGAGGCTGTCTGATTCACAATCTCATTATCGTTGCCTGTAACAGAAAAATCATCCGGGTATAATCTGATCTTTATTTCATGCGAAGAAGCTGCGTCCGCTTTTACGATCACCCGGCAATAGTTTACTTCTTTCCGGGTTTCAAAATGAGTGCTTTGCCCATTGATGGTAACCTCTTTTATTTCCTGCCTTACAGGTATTTCTGCCCGGAGTATCCTGTCCACAGGCGTGTTAACAAGCAATGTTATTTCGTCGTTGCCGGTAACATACCGGTAAGAAACATCCGGCAGTTCAATGGAAGAATCCTTCCAGCTCTCCGGAAAGGAGGGCCTGATCACGAGCAGGTTTTCACCGAAATAAGGTTTGATCCCGAATACATTGTCCAGTACCGCCATCATGAACATCTGGTCGCTTTCCAGGGAAAGTATGGATCTGCCTCCGGCGACGGCCGTACATTCAGGAACGGTATATATTTTTTCAGCAGCTGTTTTCAGCAATGGCCAGTAATGATTCATATCGTTTACCATTGCTGCCGAAGCAACAGAGCTCATTGCTTCCGCATAGCTGTCGTAATGATTGCTCCAGCAAACCGGCCAGTCCCTGTTACTGAATTCTATCACACCATTGGGAGCAGGTTGATGATAATGATCCCTGATGAAACGCATGGAAGTATAATTTCTCAAAGGATCACCTGTTTCGCGCCATATAGCATAGTTCGATTCTTCATTGCCCGGCATGTTCCGGAGCGCTGCATCCCAGTCGCCGGATGAATACGCGCCGATCTTTTTATTGTAACGGGTTTCATATGCCGCTTCCGCTTTTTGCAGGAGCCGTTTATATCTTTCCCTGAAATCGCCGTCCCTTGAAGGATTATCCGTTACCTGGAATGTTTCCCGCTGCCAGTCGACATCTTCCAGGAGGGTCGCTATTTCATAGCCTGCTTTCAACGCTTTAATGGCCATGGCAGTCCATAAAGCGCCGGTTCCGCCCCTGCTTTTGCCGTCGCCGTTCCAGTTCTCGTAATACCCGGTAAAAAAGCCATTGTGCAATGGATCGCTGGTAGCAATGAAATGTTCAAGCGCCCTGCGTACGGCAGGCCACATTTCTGCCAGGAAATATTTATCGCCGGTCCACCGGTAATGATACCAAACCAGGTCAATGAAATACGGATTTATTTCTTCCGCCCATGTGCTGATCGTAAATACCGGCTCAAAATACCGCTGGCGTCCTTTAACATCCTGCGTGCCGCTGATAAACCGGAGCGTGGAAGCTGTTTCCTTATGAAAGCCTGCCGCTTCATGCCCGTATAACCCACAATTTATTTTTCCATATTTCATGTAATTGCTCCCATGCATATACGCGGGATACTCGTAATTGGAGATGAGACGGGCGCCGAGACTTTGCACTGCGTTGTCGAAACGAGCATCTCCTGTTTTCACACGGACCCTGTTCCGCATGGCAGTCCAGTATTGCTTTGACCGGGTAATGGGTATGCCCGCATTTCTCACAGCCATTGAAAATTTTTTTCCCGGCTCCAGCCCTCGTTCAATCCAGTGATGGAACCATTCTTTTTGCATTTGAGCCGTCCACTCCTCAGAAGGAAAAGGGCGGAACCGCAGGCGTTTGATGGCATTGTCTACGGCTGCCCGGTCGTAATCTGTATATCCCCATACGCAGACTAAAGTATCTGCTACCGGTTTTGCGCTGCCTGTGCCCGTAACAATAGTTTGAGTAACTCCTTCCCGGTAAACCGCTTTGCTGCTGGTAGAACCGGTGAATATACGCGTGTATTTATCATATTCAAATTCACTAAAAAAAGCGCTGTCTCTTACGAAAGCAGCATCTTCATAATACCAGTTTAATTGTACCTTTTTTCCTGCAGCCGCTTCCACCTGTGCTGTTAACGCACAGCCATATTCCTCCACGAAAGCATGTGCCGTCAGTGTAATCTTCAGGTTCATCTGCCTGTCTTCGCATATCCATTGTGGCTCTCCCGCCAATAGTATGGCAGTGATGCTGCTGAATTCATCCAGGTATTTCTTAGATTTTCCTGAAATGAGCTCCAGGCGGATCTTCCCGTTCACACCCAGATGTGGTAATATGGCTGGCTTTGCATAAGCGCTGCCTGTGTCGCGCAGGTCCAGCCGTATGATGGGTTTGTCGCCCACCGATAACTTCCAGACGCCGGTGGTTATTACATATTTACCCTCCGAACTGCCGTTCTTCTTTATGAAGCCGCCTTCACCAAAGGGCTGATAGTCGCCGGGACCGGCGGCTCTCCCCATTAATCCACCGTCGAAATAAGGCTTGGCCCTGCTCAATGGTTGCATAACAGGAACGTATAAGGGCTTTTGTACCTCGTTTGAAAACCGGATGGATACAGGAATGGAATCCGCATGATGGATTGAAGAATGTTCCGGCGGAAAAGCATTCAGATCTCTGCCGTTTGCATACGAGACAGAGAACAATAACAGGATGCCGGGGAATAATTTGTTATACAACATCTTAAGTTTAAAAGGTATTGAAACAGGCTGTACCCAAAATCATTTTTCACAAAACCCTGCATTCACCCAGTTGCCAAGATTATAAGGACTTGTTTTACCACCATCATCACAAACCAACACGATCTGGCGACTGCCTGCAGGGATCGGCACATCAAAACGCCAGGGTTCCTGCGAGATGCGCATTACAGGGCTTTCTGCTACCAGCTTCCCGTCAATAAATATTTTAAAAACTATCTTGGGGTACATAGCAATATTTCGGCCATTCTCCACCGTTAACATATTATCGTCAACACCAGCGAGTGCAACGAAACGTTTCCATTCGGATTTCAGATTCAGCCTCGTGTACGCATTGGCACGCATGCCCAATCCTTCTTTAAAAGTTCGCTCCCTGATCCGCAGTGGTTTACCCTCATAAGAAGTATTAACAGCGGGTTTCCAGAGGCAGGCTGCATAATCAGCCCTCATGGCTCCGTACAAATCTTCCACAGGCTCAATAGTTGAAACAATAATATCCGGCTGCGGAGGCACAGCCGGCATGTGTACAAAGTAGGCGTTGCCATCTAAAGAAACTTTTTTGTTTCCGTGGAAAGCAGCTGTTCTTAAGGTAGTGGTTTTCTGCAATACAAAAGAACGATCGTATCGCGGCGACAATGCCGTTGGAGCTGAGCCATCTGTTGTATACCTGATCACTGCATCTTTTACATAAGGAATTTCCATGGTAACAGTTTCCGTGTTTTCAAAAAAATACGGACGATCTATAGTACCGGCAGGAGTAATACGCACTGGCTCTGTGATCCATTCGTCTTTCCACTTACCCAACCTGCGCAATGCATCAGCAAAAAGTATGGTTGGGATACCGGCGCGCTCCAGGTCGTCTGCAGCCTGTTCGTTTCCCTTACTGGGAGTATAATTAGTAGCGGGGTTATAGACTGTCATAGCAAAAGCCATATCACGGGCGAATATCGTTTCCAGCCCGGCGCCGTACATATAGGTTAGCCCTTCGGGCTTTTCCGATATGCAGATATTAGTAGCGCCTCCAAAATAAATAAGATGTGTTATTCCTCTTGTTTTACATAGTGAATACAATTCTTTTGTACCAGCTACAATAAGATCCTGATCAGCGATTTTCATATCAGCGCTCATAGCATCCCAACCGTAATTAAGTTTGCAGTAAATGCCGGGACCGCACATGCAATCATCAAAAGGGGTAGTAAAGGTGCAGGAGTAATTTCGATTGTTGGGAACCTCACTGTAAGGAACAGCCATTGCCCGCTGCCGTTGTGGCCAACCCGAATACATGCTCGCGACATCCGTGGGAGCCCACATAACCTGTATGCCTAAATTCCTTGCGCAGTCAAGCGCCCGGTTCATGCGGGTTGCCATTCCGCCCGCCTGTTCCGTCCACGTCATACACCAATGGTAATTCCAGGGATCTATGATCACAATTCCGATGTGGGATGGATCCACCTGTTTTGTATTTGTTATCAACCGTTTTGTTACCGGATCGCGCACGTGTGTGGTGAGGGGAAAAGCTTTTGACTGCGCAGGAAGCGCTTTATAAACAATAAGACAGGTGAATGCGGTGCATACTGAAAAGATGATTTTTTTTATCATACGGCATTATTGAGGGGTAAAATGACCTGGCTTCGGTTGTATCGTTATGATTGTTGAAAAAGTGTCAAGGGCTGCAACATTAGGGTACACCCAACGCTTCAATTTTTTTCTGTACTGTTCCATTTCCTTCATTACGGGCTATTAGCGCAATGCCTGCGCCTGTTGCGCCAATTGAATAGCTGTAGCCGCGTCTATACCATGTGTACCACCTGTTACAATGGCTGTTTTAGCACGTAGTTGCATTGCTTTGTATTTACCGGGATGTTGGTTTTAGCAACATCACCCTGTTACAAAACAATGCATCGTTTACAAATGGAAAGTCCTGTATATTACCCAAAGAATTGTTTGATATTAACATGAAGTAAATGGTTTACAGGATGATTGCAGCAGCATATTCTTAGTTCACGGGAGGACAGCTTCTCCCGTTCTAACATTCTTATAATTTAATACGACCCTGCGCGGTATCGCAGCGACTCAAAAAAATTACCGTCATTGCGATCCGCCGCGGCGGAGAAGCAATCTCAACGATTGAATGTAGGTTGGGACTGCTTCTCCCGCCGTAAAATCCATTTAATTTAATGCAGCACACAGGCGGTATCCCAGTGACGGGGCACGAGTTTTTTTTGTAATTGTTCGAAGATCGGGTTCCCTGTTCGACTTTAATGGGCAACAATACAAATATTGAGTTACTTTTCCAGCTCTATCGTTTCTCCTGCAACGGTATCCATTACGATCAGCTCATTTGTTATATCACTTTTTTTGTTCCCCTGTTTTATTGTACCGCTTTTCCCCCAGGGGGCATACACTTTCAGCTTACCTCCCTTTTCACTGAATATGGATATATGCACCTTTTCATTTTTAACCGAACCGCTTACGAGAAAAGCCCCTACAGCCCGAAGATTAAAAAATGAGGCGTCCTTTCTGATATCCCAATTAGGGAAAAGCCTGATGATACCATTATAGCTCTGCATAAAGCATTCATTAATTACCACCGGCAGGGCAAAGTTCTCGAACCAGATACCCATAGCAGCCATATAGTCATATTTTGTTTGATCTTTATAGCGTCCGTGTACCTGCATTACCTTATCGGTTGCGGTTCCGTTAGGCAATAGTGAATAGTTTACATGCCTTTTAAACTTTTCTATATCCAGCAGCCCAAGCCTCGCAGCCTGCAGGCTGATAAAAACCAGATCATTCCCACCTTCATTCTGCTGGTTATAGTAAGTGTCTGTGAGCAGCCTCATTGTAGCAGAGTCAGAATGCAATCCGTAATCCTCCCCGGGGAATACAGACATGAGAGGATTAGGTGTATTGTATACAACCTGGGCATGCTCGCCCGGAACAGACACCAGCACTTCTCCATATTTTTCAGAAACCGCTTTCGGATAATCGGGGAAATGCGCCAGTATATCTTTTACATCATTTAGTAAACCCTTGTCGGCAGACGTGGTATTCAGCACCGCTGCCATTTCCTCGAATGCTTTAAAAATAAATTTCGTTAATGTAAGATCTACATTGCAATCGTAATTGTATTTAAAGCCCGGGCGCAGCGCATACAGCTCAGGCGGTATAGTAGGGAAAATATGATACTTGTCGTCGTTCCACCTGGGTCCACCCCTGGCTTCGGGACGCTTCATATAGGCTACTAAAAATTCTACCGCTTCTTTGATGGGAGTATACGCACGATCTCTTAAAAATACCGTATCGGCAGAATATAAATAGTGCCACCATAAGCCCTGTACAGACCAGGGCGTTTCACATATTTCCCATCCCCAGTGCGGTACAGGATAAGGATTCATCGTCATATCTACCGGGTAGGCAGAATGAGGGAAATACGCTCCGGGCAATTTATAATATTCTTTCGCCCATATCCTGCTTACATCCATCAGTCTTTCTATAAGGTTTACATACGGAAGGTTTTTTTCGAGGTGATTGCTGGAATAAGTCATCCAGAAAGGTTGTTGCGTATTATAATTCATATGGTAATCGCCATGCCAGGCGGTGCCGATTTTGTTAAAGCTCCAATTGGCAAACAGCCCCGGCGTGGTGGCGCCGTCTTTAGCAGCGCAATTGAAAAAATACAGGTTGCGGTACCAAATCTGTTCCAGTACAGAATCGCTTAATTGTACACCGGATTTTGACCAGTAAGCTTTCCATGAAGTCTCTGCTTCGTTCCGGGCCTGCTGCCAGCTACCGGCAACAGGCTTCTCTATAGCTGCCTCTTTACTTACTGTGCTTTCCAATCCCTCCTTTAACGATATACATGCCATAAACTCATTCCTGTTTTCAAAAGCAGCTTCCAGCGTATGCATCTCCTGTTGATTACCGTCCCAGTTGATACGGCTTGTTTTAGTAAGCGCTACACTGGCGCTGGCAGTTAAACGAAATGCCTTGTCTTTAGGATGTCCTTTTTCCGCATTATACACATCCGGCTCCTGGTAAGGCAGCACCTGCCTGAAAGAAAGGATGCCCTCGCTCAACAGCTCATCGGGGCTGAATTTTGGAAATTCCGGCGGCGTGGAGGGGTCAGGCATTATACGGATCCGTTTAAAAACATTCGGCGCCTGCTTACCTTCGGTATCTATCAATTGCATCCATAGTTTGTCTTCTTTCATATCGGCAAACAACTGCAGTGTTATTTTCTTATTGTTTTTATCCTGCAGGTATACTTCACATAAGCCATTAGAAATATCGAGGGAATGTCCCAGCAATGCTGTCTCTCTTATATCAAAGCCCAATAAAACACTGCCGCAGGGAAACGGTCGTGGATAAGGCTGGCGATAATTTTCCTGGGCCATGGTACTGTATTTTTTATACCACGGATCATCGGTTAACAGTTTGAGCGTATCGGGTATTTTGCTCACTTTATCAAACACATAATCGAAGGTACCGATCTCCTCCCTGTTCTTTTCAGCAATACGTATATCCCATACATTATTGTGTCCAAAATACAACATGATACCATCCGGCCTTGTTGTTACAACCACGCCCATACCGCCATTTCCCAGTAAGGCCCCTTCAAAAAAATCGACCGCAGGCTTATCATAGCGCAGTGCGTGTTTCTTAGCCTGTTCAAACGAAGAAAAGGAACTGTCTTTCTGCTGATCACAGGCAATTAAACAAAAACAGAAGGCTACGAATAATGCTATTTCTTTCATGCTTGTTCTATTTTAATCTTTATTCATCGAATAAAAACTTTGATAATCTATCACTGGTGCTAAAAAAAAAGCGGCCTTTTAGCTATGGAGCCAGAAAAGCCGCCGCCCAAAATCAACTGCTATCTTAAACGCCTGCTTTAGTAATTGGGATTTTGTTCAAGACTGGGATTGACATCGATCTCCGATTGCGGGAACGGAAATACATAATGTTTAGCAGGGTTAAATACACGATGCACTCCCCCGGGATCCACCAGGGAAGGAATATAGGTTTCAGCCAATTTCCAACGTTTGATATCTCCATACCTTAGTCCTTCCAATCCAAACTCAACCCTTCTTTCATTCCAGATGCGCGCTCTCATTTGTTCCTTCGTTAATCCTGAAGGAATCGGGGGCATATCAATACCCGGTCTTGCGCGAACAGCATTGATGGCATTATATACGGAAGCATCAGGTCCGCTCAATTCATTTTTAGCTTCTGCATAGTTCAATAAAACTTCTGCATATCTTAATAACACCCAATCCTGTTCGCTTTTGGTAGAATAATCAACCGGCAGGGCTTCCACATTACATAGCTTGGAAGGTTCATACCCCGTTGACGAAGTACCATTATAAGCATACGGCACAATTTCACCCGAAGCCTTTACCGCAGGATCGGAAAACAATTTCACCGTTAATAACATCCTGGGATCGCGATTCAATTTGAAATTAGCAGGGTTGTATAAAGGAGAAGTGGTGATCGGTAAGCCATCTGTACATTCAAACGCATCTACTAATTCCTGCCGGGGATTCAGGATTCCATGCCATTCTAACCTGATATCCTGCTGAGAAGAGTTATCAGGATTTAAAAATCTGACCGAGAATATAATTTCCGGGTTGCCTGTTTGACCTGCTGCCAAAAACAAATTCTGAAAGTCGTTATAGAGGCTGAACTTACCATCAGTGATAATCTCATTAGCAGTACTTGCAGCTCCGGCCCAATCTTCCTGGTATAACAACACCCTGGATTTAAGCGCTAACGCCGAACCTTTCACGGCATGTCCCTGGCTGCTATAATCAGTATTAGGCAGGCTCGCAATGGCAGCATCCAGATCAGCAAGTATTTGTGCAACAACCTCTGCTTTTGTACTTTGCTTAACTTTTGCCTCCTCAGCAAGAACCGGAGCGGTATAAAGCGGCACTCCGCCATAAAAATCTGAAAGTTCAAAATAGAATAATGCCCTTAAGAAAAGAACTTCTCCTTTGTATTGGGTCTTTATCGCATCAGGTATAGCAACCTTGTCAATATTTGCCAGGAAAAGATTACACGAAGCAATGCCCTGGTATGACTGATTATAAATATTATTTACCAGGCCACCTGAAGTTGATTCTATTGTTCCCTGCGCAAGTACGCCCGTAGAACTGGTACCTAAGCTCTGGCTTCCTTCATTCGCATCTCCGGCCATAATGTCTAAAGCCGTCTTGCCTTCAAATATAAAGCTGGAGGCGGTAAGACGGGAATAGCATCCGGCTAAAGCCAGGTCGGCATCCTTCTGCGTTTTCCAAAAGGTAGGGCTGGAAATCTGATCCAGGGGATTCTTATCCAGGAATTTTTTACAAGACCCCAAACACAATACCAGCATACCCGTAAGCAAACCCTTAGTCATTATATGTTTAATGTACTTATTCATGGCGTTCTAGTTTTTTGTTTAAAGTTTAACCTTAACTCCAAAAGTGTAAATTGTTATTTGCGGATAGGAAGTAAACCAGCCGTTATCGGCTTTTTCGGGATCAGCTCCCGGGTACTTCGTGAAGGTTAAAAGGTTGTCGCCGGAAGCATATACACGCAGCCCTTCTAATCCGATCTTCTGAGTATATTTTTTTGGAACATCATATCCAACAGACAGGTTTTTTAACCGCAGATAGGATGCATCGTACAACCAAAAAGTGCTGGTAGTGCCTGTTACCGGCCCATACCCGGAAATATACATGGCCGGATACTTATTTGTTGAACCTTCCCCGGTCCACCTGTTGTTCACAAAATCAACTGTTGGAGGGCTACCCTGTATAAATGGCACAGCCCCCCATGTTAAACCCTGGGCAGAAATTTTTTGTCCCTGCACACCCTGAAAGAATGCGTTCAAATCGAAGTTCTTCCAGGTGAGGTTGATAGTGCCTCCATAAATGAATTTAGGGTAAGCGCCGGGAACAACAACACGATCTTTGGCATCAATAATATTATCCCCGTTCTGATCTTTGAATTTCAGGTCGCCCGGTTTGGGATTAAATTGCTGCTTTGGTGATTTGTCAATTTCATCCTGGTTCTGAAAGATCCCGATCCATTCGATCATATACAGGGAATTAAAGGGCAATCCCTCCTGAACAGTCTTACTTCCGTAAGAAGGAGCTAAAATTCTAAGCACCTCATTCTTAACCTCGGAAAAATTTACAGAAACATTGTATCCAAAATCTCCTATTTGTTTACCATGGGCTACTTCAATCTCATACCCTGTATTTTTCATCTTGCCATAATTAACTGTAGGGGCAGCCAATCCTGTGCTGGCAGGTACAGGCACCTGGTAAAGGATGTCGTCGGTAACTCTGTTAAACCAGTCGAATGTAGCAGTGAACAATCCCTGCTTAATACTAATATCCATACCAAAATCGGTCATGGTAGTGGTCTCCCATTTTAAGGATGGATCAACCATCCGGGTTTTAACTGCTCCGGGGGAAGCGCTGGAAAACGGGTAGGAGGTGGTACCTAAAACTTCCTGGTATGGATAATTTCCCACATTCTGATTACCTAATTGCCCCCATGAGCCTCTCAGTTTCAGGTTTTGGATCCAACTGACATCTTTCATAAATGACTCTTCCGACACTCTCCAGCCTGCTGAAACAGAGGGGAAGAAGCCCCAGCGGTTATCGGGTGAAATCCTGGAGGTTCCATCGTACCTGGCATTTGCTTCGAACAAATACTTGCTTTTGAAATCGTATGTAACACGACCGAAAAAAGACTGAATACCCCACTCATTAGCTGTGCCTGAAGTAGTTTGCCCCAATGGCGAGCCTGCGTTCAATTCCTGCGAGACGTCAGTGGGGAAAGTAACTTTAGTTCCTCCCAATTGCCTGTAAAAATTGTATTCCTGGTTGTACCCCACCAGTACATTCACATTGTGAATATCATTAAAAGCGGCACGATAATTTAATGTTGAGTAAAACGTTGTCAACATATTTTGCCAGTAATTGTCCTGTACCCCAAGCCGCTGCGGAGAATTGTTATGAGCAAAGCTGCCGTCTTTGAAATAGTAGTTATTGACTGCAATTTCATGGTTCTTGCTAAAGTCATCATCAAAAGAAATGGCGCCCTTAGTATACCAGGATAAATTCTTAGCCAGTTTTATATTTGCATACACCTGCGGAACAACATTGTAGTGGTTTTGTTTAAAGCTTCCGCTTACATCCTGTGCTTCGGGATTTCTAACGGTCCATTCTCCTATAGCTGAGCTATATCTTGCCACGTACCCGGTTGTTCCATCCGGTAATGTCATAGTAGGGGTATAGTTCGGCGCAGACCCGTAAATATCAAGAATTGAATAGCCTACTGTATTATCCCAGGTGGAAGTCTTTATGTCTTTTTTTACAAACTGGATTTGCCCACCCAAAGTGAACCAGTCTTTTATCCTGGATTCAACAGATATGAGCAGGTTGTATTTTTGATAATCGTAGATGCTGATAATTCCTCCCTGGTCTAAATATCCAAGAGACAGGTTAAACGTTGTCTTTTCACTTCCTCCCCGCACATTTAAATAATGGTTCTGAACAGTTGCAGTGCGGAAACTTTCTTCAATCCAGTTATAATTCGGGTAATGAACCGGGTCGTTGGGATGGCTCCTGTATGCTTCGATCTCTTCCTCCGTAAAATAAGGAAGGTATCCGGCCCTGACCCTGCCTTCATTCCAATACGTCATGTAATCGGCGGAGTTGGTTAACAATTTGGGTAACCGGGTTGCCTTCTGGGCCTGAACATTCCCGCTATATTCAACGGAAATGGCCCCTGACTTACCTTTCTTTGTGGTAATCAGGATTACACCGTTTGCTGCACGGGCGCCATAAATGGCGCCGGACGCTGCATCTTTCAATACCGAAACAGACTCAACATCATTGGGATCTAAATTATTAATGTCTCCCGTAATTCCATCAATTAACACTAACGGGCTGCTGCCAGCGCTACTGAATGTACCGGTACCACGAATTCTCAACGTATTATTTTCCATGCCCGGTTTTCCTTCAGCCTGGGAAACCTGGAGCCCGGCTACCTTTCCCTGTAACAGGTTCGAGACATTGGATACGGGGCGTTTAACGAGCTCTGTTGCACCTACAGTAGAAACAGCCCCTGTAAGATTTACTTTTTTCTGTGTGCCGTAGCCCACTACCACTACTTCCTGTTGTTCAGATACAGTTCCTTTCATCGTCACCGAAATGGTGGTACTGCCGCTTAGCTTTACCTCCTGCTTTTCCATGCCAACAAACGAAAACACCAGCACTTTTGAGCTATTATCGGGCACGCTGATGCTGTAGTTGCCATCGGCGTCTGTTGTTACGCCCGTTACTGTTCCTTTTACGATCACCGATACTCCCTGCAGGGGATTGCCATCGGCATCGGTTACCCTGCCCTTTATTTCAATGGGAGGAGGCAACAGCTCTTCTATCTTTTTTACTTCGCTGAGCTGGCGATGGTTGCTCACCACAATGGTGTTGCCGACTATGTTATAGCTCAACGGCTGATCATTGAAACAAAGTGTCAGCGCTTCAGAAAGCGTAGCTTTTTTAATGTTGATTGTTACAGTCTTGGCTCTTTGCAAACCGTCTTCATCGAAAAAGAAAACATAATCCGTTTGCTTTTCTATCAGCCGGAATATTTTTTCCAGCGATAGATTTTTACCTGAGAGGGTGATCTTCTGGGCATAACTGTTTGCAGAAACCTGTAGACAGAATGCTACTAAAAAGAACGTCAACAATTTCATAATACGCAGCGTTTGGGCGAATGGAAGTTCCTGCCGCAAAGGGAACTTCGCAAAAGCAGTAAAATACATACCTTTGATTGTTTTGGGTTAATGAATATTTATCCGCCCCTGGCGGAAGCAATCCTCGAAAAGTTGTTTTTATTGATTAGCCTGAAATTCCCCGGAAGTGCTGGTACCACTTCCGGTTTTTGTTTTATGGGGTAACAGTAATTACTCTTCCCTGTACACTGAAATGAATGTTATTCAATTCAAGCATTTTTAAAACGTCCTGCAACCGGCTGTCTCTCGCTATTTTTCCCCCGAACCGCCGGTTTGGAATGCTTCCTTCGTAATGTATTTCCACATCGTACCACCTGGCTATCTGGCGCATCACCTGCTCAATCGGCGCTTTCCTGTCAAACTGGAAATACCCGTCCTTCCAGGCAACAATTTCTTCTACATCTACATGATCGTTTGTATACAAAACATCTTTTCGCAGGTTTGCCTGCTGGCCTGGCTTCAACAGGGTGTTACGGGTGTTGTTTTTTACCTTCACACTGCCCTCCAGCAAGGTTGTTTTAACCACTCCCTCATCACCGTAAGCCATAATATTGAAATGTGTCCCCAGCACTTCCACTTCACCTGTGTTGTCTGCAGCATTCAAAATTTTTACAATGAAAGGTATTTTGCCACCCTTTCCATCAGCCGGCACCTGGGCTACTTCAAAATATCCTTCCCCGGTAAGTTCAACGGTTCTCTTCGTTCCGGTAAAAGAAACCGGAAAGCGCAGCGATGATGCTGCATTCAACCACACCTGGGTACCGTCTGCCAATACCAGCTTGTACTGTCCGCCTTTCGGAGTGGTGATGGTGTTGTAGCTGACAGCCGTTGCATTCCCGGTTTGCCGGTAAGATAACTGCCCGTCCAGTTTGATCACCTTCGTATTCCCTTCCTGGGCTACATTTCCATTATCTGCCTCATCCAATACTACCGTTTGCCCATTAGCAAGCGTAAGCACTGCTTTGTCGGCTCCCGGGGTGATCTCTTTTTTCTCATGAACGCTTTCTTTATTTTGGACTGTGGTGACGGGAATAGAACGATCCTGTAGCCGGAAATAGGCAGCAACAGATAGCAGGAGGAACACAGCAGCCGCGGCAGACCATTTCAGCCGCCTGAAGGTATACACCCGCGCCACAGGCTGCTTCTCTTCTATGCGGTGCAGGATGCGACCGGCACTCGCCTGCAGGATGGTTTGCAGTTCCTGCGCAGAAAAATGATCACCTGCTTCCCCCTCTTCAAGCAGTTGATTAAAAACAAGCATCCGGGCCGGATCCTTACCGTCGGCAAGCCAGCCTACTATTTTTTCCGCCTCTTCCGGTGAGCATTCATTCCTGATGTACCGCTTCAAAATTTCAATGTCCGGGGTCAAATTGTCCAAAGCTTTTTCTTTACGACGAACAGGAACAAAGGATCATCTGCTCCGGTAAAAAATTTTTTGAGGAAAAGAAAGCGGAACGAAAAATTTTCTATAACCAGGGAACGGGCATTTACTGAAAAGAGGACACAAGGAAAGCCAGGCAGCCCAGCAGGGCGGTTTCTTTATTGGCAAGAAGGCATTCACGCACTGCTCTTGTAGCTTTAACGATATGATCATTGATGGTTGACGTGGAAATTCCCAGCAGGCTGCTCACTTCATTGTACGACCTGCCTTCCATTTTGCACAGGTAAAATACCTGACGCCTTTGCGGAGGCAATGACTCTATGGCCTTTCGGAAAACAGAAGAAGACTCATTGCTGAGTATGGTTTCTTCAATATGCGTATATACGGAAGAAGATATTTCCTTCACGCGCTCAAATAAAATTTTATCCCGCTTCAGCTTTCTGAAAAAATCCGTTACCTTATTTTCAGCTATACGAAAAAGATAGGCATTGAAGCTTTGGTGAATAGTAATGATTTCGCGCTTTTCCCATATCAGCACAAAAATTTCCTGCAGCATCTCTTCGGCTACTTCCTGTATTTTGACCAACCCGTAAATATTGAGAAATAATTTTTTGCTGTATCTGTTGTAGATATGTGTAAATGCCGTTTTGTCGCCGGTTTTAAGCAGGGTTAACAATTCCTGTTCATCATATGTATAAGCAATCGGCATAGTTTGGTTTGCGCTAATCTATATTAATAGCAATATCAAATATCGAAAAAATTTTCAAATTCAAAAACCAATGTTGCATTTGCCGCTAAAACAAAGAGATATGCCTGGTGTGCATATCCCTTTGTTTTGATCGCGATATCAGTCAATACAATCGTTTGCCGTAACTGTTGTTATTTTACCTGTACTTTTTCCGCATCCCTGAATTTTTCCGCCGCTACACCAAGTATATAAGTGCTCCTGGACAGATTACCAACATATATACTGTAGCTATTGATACCTGCCTGTAACTGTTTCTGTTGCATAAATACCTGCTGACCAGCTTCAGTATATAATATGATCGCTGCTTTTTGTGGTACGTCGCTGTATATCCTGACCTGCAATACATCCGGGCTGCTGCTCCAAACCTTCAGGCTGTATTTTTCGCTTAACGAAGGTTTGACAGTAAGCTTTCCTTTTTGGTAGGATATCGTATAGTTTGAGGAGGATGCTCCCGACACTTCAATATCGTAATAACCGATAGGAGAGCCTTTAGTGGCCCCGGTAGCGGCTACCGGCAGTGTTTCAAGGCTTGCGGGGGTATCTCCTTCCACCAACCCTTCGTAACTGAAGGTGAGTGCTGGATTGACCGTACCCTGGCTCCTGACTTTATCTTCGGCTTTAATGATCAACGATGCCGGAGTAATGGTAAGTTCCGATGATGTAAAATCTGTGATCTCGTAATCATCTCCGCCTGCAAGCGTACCGGCAGTAATAGTATACGTTCCCACATTTTTACCTTCTTCCCTTGAAAGAGTACCCTGCAACTCATCCCCTTCCAGTATGTCATCAACCATGTAAGTGAGCTCCGGATCGGGGCTGCCATATTGCCTGGTTTGCGCCTGCGCAGTTACTGTTACAGGTTTCCTGGTGATGATGCCCACGCTGCCACTTACCCCGTTGCCGGCAAGCTGGTAGTTATCGGCATCGGTGCCCGACATTGTTACACCTGTTACCGTAACCGTTTTTCCGGTGCCTCCATGCTTGTTATCATAATGACCGGTTACCGGGTAATTCAGTATTACCTCGTCCTCCCCTATGATGCCGGCTGCAACATAATTTGCTTCAGACAGTACGGCATCTGTAGTACCATCATACTGTTTACCGATAATAGCCGCGCTCTGCAGGCTTACTGTAATCGTTGCCTTTGCTATGCTCCCCGTAGTAGTAGCTGTAAGAGTTGTTAAATCGTAATTGCTTTTATCCGCTCCGGCCAGTTCAAATGAATTTACATGAATGATCTTATCACTGCCTGCATTTCTGTCGGAGTAAACAGCTGTTGCCGCTACAGTAACATCATCACCATCTTCAATACCCATCAGCTGATATTTCTGTGCAGGTATAATGGCTTCCACCCCACCGTCGTACACTTTACTGACAACCGGTGCTTCTGCCAGCCACACGGTGATGGATTTGGCAATAATATTGCCACGGGTAGTTGCAGCTGTGTTCGACAGCATGTAGTTGTCTTTTTCTGCTCCTGAAAGTATGAAGCCGGTTGCGGTGATCACTTTGTCAATGCCCTTGTTCTTATCTTCGTATAATACGCTGCCTGCGCTTACACTTACTTCATCTTCACCAATCAGTCCATCAAGGCTATACTGCTCCGGCAACAATACGGCATTGTTAGAGCCGTCGTAAGTTTTGCTGATCAACGGATACGAATGTAGTGCCACCTCAACAGTTTTCCTGCTGATATTACCTGTAACAAATGCCTCGTTGTCTGAAAGAGTATAATTATCTTTATCTGCCCCACCCAGCGTAAGGTTACTTACTGCGATGGTTTTGTCTGTACCCGCATTGCTGTTTTCGTATACAGCATTACCCGACACAGTTACATCATCGCCCTCCACCACATACTCCAACGAATAGTTAGCTGCGTCAAGAGCAGCATTTGCATTGCCATCGTATATTTTACTGATGACAGGGACAGCCAGCATTGAAACACTGATTTGCTTTTTAGCGATTGTAAGCGTTTGTTGTACCGGCACTGCTGGTTTATAGCTGTTATTGCCCGGTTGGCTGGCAGTAATGGTTACCTGCCCTGCTTTTTTAATATGTATCCTGCCGTCAACAATCGAAGCTATAGATTCATCACTGCTGGTAAATATGACTTCAAGACCTGCATCGCTGCCTGCCTGTGGCACAAAATCAGGAGATCCGTATACTTTTTCATCAGTTGCTGCAAAGCTGATAATCTGGGAAGTTCTAACCGTTACCAACAACAACGCGCTGTTAGACACAACGGGTGAACAGTTGCCCGATGCAACACAACGGTAGCGATAACCATTCATATTACCCTGTGCATTGATTATACTAAGCGTAGCAGTAGTAACTCCGTTGTAATGTGCGTCGTTGGAAATATCAGCAAAGCCGCTGCCTTTGTCTACCTGCCACTGATAAGAAGATGCATGCGCTGCTTCTATTGAAAAGCTGGCATTATCTTCATCAAAGACCGATCTATCTGAGGGGTGCATATCAATAGCCGGGAGGGAGTTCACGGTAACAGTTACACTAACCGGCGAACCTGTACAGGTTCCATTATCAGGAGTGATTGTATACTTCACTACACCGTTGCCTGTAAGTGTTTGCTGGATGGATGGACCGGCAGATGCCGACGCACCGGTAACATTACCGCTGATCGCACTTACTGTCCATGAAAAACCGGCACCCGAAGGTGATGAGGACAATGCAATATTGGTTTGTTCACCACTACAGATCGTTTGCGATGCCGGGGTAGCCGTTGCCGTTAATGTGGCGGGTTGTGTAATCGTAAAATTTCTTGTGGCCTGGCAGGAATTCGCATCCGTTATCGTAACGGTATAATTGCCTGCCGACAGACCTGTGGCTGTGGCGCCGGTTCCGCCACTGGGACTCCAGCTATAACTATATGATCCTGCACTACCCGAAGCAACAACACCTGCTGTTCCATTGCTGCCGCCATTACAGCTTACATTGGTTTTAGAAGCTGTAGCTGTCAGGGCTGTTGGTTGATTAATGGTTACGCTTCTGGTTGTTTGACAACTATTGTTATCTGTGATGGTTACAGTATATGTTCCTGCTGCCAGGCCACTTGCTGTTGCGCCCGTACCACCACTGGGACTCCAGCTATAGGAATAAGGTGAAGTACCTCCGCCGGGTACAACAGTGGCTGATCCATTAGAACCGCCGTTGCAGGAAACATTAACCTGGCTGGTGCTTGCAGTTACAGATGAAACAGTAAGGGTAGCACCATTTGAATTCACATTTGTTGAACCATCGCTCGCTACACATCTATAGAAATAACCATTCATTCCGGCAGTAGCTCCAGTAACGGTGAGCGAAGCCGTTGTTGCTCCTGAATATGGCGCTCCGTTGACAATGCTGGTATATCCCGATCCACTATTTACCTGCCATTGATACCCCGTGGCATTGCTTGCAGTTACCGAAAAAGTGGTATTACTGCCTGCACAAACAATTTTATTAGAAGGATGCACAGAAATACCAGGCCCTGCGGCTGTTACAGGTCCTACCTTAATATCATCAATCCAGTAATACATAATAGCCTTGAACGAGATAGCCACAGATGTTACAGCAATATCTTTCGTAAAAGTTTGCGAGGATGTGGTAAAATTACCGGGTGCCGTTGAACCCTGCATCGCCGTATTATCATTATACGTTTCAGTTCCCCCTCCGGATTTATTATAAGTAATCGTGTAAAAAGGAGGCAGGCTGTAGAACTGAGCATAATTGTTCATGCTCTGATGTTTTACCCAAAAGCCGTAAAACTGGAAAGGCTGCCCATCCGCGCGTTGCAGGATGAACTCATCGCCACCAGACCCTTCTTTCTGCAAACACTTACTGTTGCCGGAACCTCCGGTTGCCTGGTTGGTAAATGAACCGTTACCACCGGCTGTAAGCTTGTATGCAACACCTCCGATAGTGATATCAGCCTGGGTATTCCAGATTCCGAAACCACCTGTTCCATAAGATAATGTTGCGTTGGTAGTGAAATCATAAGTTGTTTGAGCAAAAGAGAACATTACACAAAACAACAATACGGCCAGCATCACGGGTGATTTCCTGATACTGCCTGTTACATGATTTACTGAAAGTCTGTTGATAAAGAAAGAAAAAAACAATGTTCTTTTCTGCTCAACTGTATGAGCAGAACGCAAGGGTAAATTTGGGTTCATAAGAGTTGGGTTATACCATTCAATTTTCTGTATACGATTATTCTATCTGTTCGTTATAGGAAAATACCGATGCCGTTAAAACATACGTAAAGCATATTTTATTTTAAGCCGATGAACAATTCTTAAATAATTAAGTGTTTATCCTTATAACATTCGTTAAGCCGGAGAAATTTCGCATACTCACACTATATTATTCCGTAATATCTCCTTCCATCAGTTTAAGAATTAATATGCTATAATGCGAGAGAAACTGTTAGATATTCCAGTTGGCCTTCCGGTAGGCCGCCGGTGTTCGTTGCGATAATTTTGTAAAAATGCGATGAAAGTATGAAATGTTGGAAATCCCTACCATATCGGCTATCTCCTGCAACGAATAGGCGGTGGTAGCCAGCAGCAGCTGCGCCCTTTCAATACGCCTTGCATGCAGGTACTCCAGCGGACGAACTCCTGTTTCTTTTTTGAATAGGCGTGAAAAATAATCAGGGTCGAGATGACATTGCGCTGCTAAATTTTGTACAGTCAACTCATCTGATAAATGTTCGTTGATATACTGCACCATATCAATGATCTTTTTACCGGTGCTGCCGGCAGATATATTTTGATGACGATGCCCCCGTATAAACCCCGCAAACAATATTTTCAACAGACCCTGTGTTTCCACTATGTCTTTTGCAGAGGTACGATTACTGGCAAAGTTCTGTGCGATCCTGCTGCCATCATACAGCTTTGGATCACTTTTTACCAGGTCGCGTTGCGGATTCAGGGTAAGCAGGCGCTCAAACGATAATTGCTCAAGCGCAGAAGCCTTCCGTTCATATTTGAAATCATAGCGGGAATACACAGACATCCCCACCCCTGTTTCTTCGAGGAAATGAACATAATATTGTTCCATCCGGCTGTTACACTTATACCTGCTGTAAGTATAAGACGGGATGAGATACAGGTGGTCCTTTTTCAGATCAAATACCTGCTGGTGATGATATACTTTCGCGGTTCCGCTTTTAATAAGGTACAGCCTCGAAAAAGGGCTTATCACATTGTCATAATCCCATTGCTGATCCAGCCTCGCATATCCAATATTCAGCAGGCTTACTTTTAAGGTTTGTAAGGATTCGTTCATATATCGGCTACTATCAAAAGATAGTAAAATAAGCCATTTTTAAATTTCTAATGGTGCAATTAGTCGGAAATGTACAAAAAACAGTCATATTCATATCATGTATCATCGGCCAAATATTTTTAATTTAGCGCCTTATTGCATGCAGTATGAAGTTCAGGATATTTTCATCATTGGCTTTTGCGATCATTTTTTCCGCCTGCTCCACGCCTTTGCCCAAAGAGGTAGCAGAGGTATATAATACCCTCCCTGCGCATATTGATTTCAACAAACATGTAAAACCTATTCTATCCGATAAATGTTTCGCGTGCCATGGCCCCGACAAGGCCGGGCTGAAAGCAGGATTAAGGCTTGACATTCAGGAAGCAGCATACGCCGAGCTTCCTGAAAACCCGGGTAAAAAGGCCATTGTTCCGGGCAATCCCGGGCACAGCGAACTTTTTAAAAGGATCCTGTCCGACGATCCTGAATATACAATGCCGGAACCTTCCTCTCACCTGAGTCTTACCGCTTATGAAAAAGCCATGCTGGTAAAATGGATCAAAGAGGGAGCTGAGTACAAACCGCACTGGGCGTTCATCAAACCGCAAAAGCCCGAAGTGCCGGCAGTAAAAGCGTCGGAGCGTGTTGTAAACCCGATCGACAATTTTGTTATACAGCGGCTTGAGAAGGAAAAGATGACTTTGTCGCCCGAAGCCGACAAAGAAATACTGTTGCGCAGGTTAAGTCTCGACCTCACCGGTTTGCCTGCTACGCCCGAAGAAACAGATGCTTTTTTGAACGACTCCTCTCCCGGTGCATACGAAAAGCAGGTAGACAGGCTGATCGCTTCCCCACACTATGGCGAAAGAATCGCTACCGACTGGCTGGACGTTGCACGGTTTGCGGATTCGCATGGGTATACGGTAGACAGGTTGCGGGATATGTCGCCCTGGCGTGACTGGGTGATCAGGGCTTTCAATCAAAATCTGCCCTATAACGATTTTATTACCTGGCAACTGGCGGGTGATCTGCTGCCCAACCCCACACGCGATCAACTGATCGCTACCGGCTTTAACCGCAACCACCAGCAAAACATGGAAGGCGGCATTGTGGAAGAAGAGTTTCGTGTAGAATATGTGGCAGACAGGGCCAATACTACGTCAGAAGCATTTATGGCCATCACCGCAGGATGCGCCAGGTGTCATGATCATAAATTCGATCCCGTATCTCAAAAAGAATATTACCAGTTGTTCAGCTTTTTTAACAATGTAAAAGAAGCAGGACAAATTTCGTGGGACAATGCCATGCCGGTGCCTACGCTTTTGCTTACCACTGCCGAACAGGATAAAGTGATTGCCGCATTAAAAGAACAGGCGACGCAGAAAGAAAAAGAACTGGAGCAGACAATACAGCAGGAAACCGCGATGGCTGATGAATGGATACAATCCGGGGCGTATAAAAAAATCGCCGACCGGCGTTTCCCGGATCATATCGCTGCTTATTTTCCTTTACAGGGCAATTTAACAAGCGGGCTTAACAACAAAGCAACGGGCGTAATGAAACGCGAGGGAGGATCTACAGAAAAAGCGGTGTTTACCGCTACGGAAAGAGGACAGTCGATTTTGTTTGACGGGGATATCTGGCTGACACTTGATAAAACGGCCATGTATAACCGCACGCAGCCTTTTTCGGTAGGCGTATGGGTCAACATACCGGAAGAATTAACCAGCGGTGTTATTTTCCACCGATGCTTTTCTACTCAATTGTATAATTTCCGAGGATTCAGCCTGGGCGTAAACAACAACCGCTTCGAATTAAAGATGGCGCATACGGCTCCCTACAACGCGATTATTGAATTTTCTAAAAAAGAAGTCCCTAAAAATAAATGGATACAGCTTACTGTTATATACGACGGGTCGGGAAAAGCGGCCGGGTACAAACTATTTTTAGATGGTGAAGAGCTGGAAACCACGGTAGACCAGGATAACCTGTATAAAGATATCCTGCTGAATGGCAGCCTGCAGTCGCTGCAACTGGGCGCATGGGAACGGGGAAAAGGATTGACCGGCGGCAAAGCCAACGACGTAGTGGTGTTTGACAGAGCGCTTACGCGGCTTGAAATACAGCAGCTATACGATGCGGGAACGTTCAAACGGGTATTTAAAAAAGAGCCGGTTACACTTACAGCAGAAGAAAAACAAGGGTTGCGCGATTATTATTTTTCGAATGTATCTGCCTCCGCTCAAAAAATACGCGAAGCGCTGAAGCAGGTTCGGTTGTCCTTGAATGATAGTACTGCAAATATTCCTGAAATGATGATCATGCAGGAAATGCCGGAAAAAAGACCTACCTACCTGCTGGACCGGGGCGTTTATGATATGCCGAAAGAAGAAGTACAACCCGATGTTTTCGAAAGTATTTTGCCCATGCCGGCCAACCTGCCTCGCAACCGCCTGGGACTGGCGCAATGGCTCACTCATCCTGACCATCCGCTTACAGCCAGGGTGACAGTAAACCGTTACTGGCAATTGTTTTTTGGAAAAGGGTTGGTAAAAACAGCGGAGGATTTCGGGAACCAGGGAGAAATGCCTTCGCACCCGGAATTGCTCGACTGGCTGGCAGTACAATTCATAGAAAGCGGCTGGGACGTAAAAGCGCTTGTCAAAATGATGGTCATGTCGGCAACCTACCGGCAACAATCCGTGGCCAGTAAGCAACAGATGGAAAAAGATCCTGAAAACATATTGCTGGCAAGAGCTTCCCCATCACGGCTCACGGCGGAAATGCTGCGCGACAACGCATTGTTTGCAAGCGGCCTGCTGAATGAAACCATTGGCGGCAAAAGCGTGTATCCGTATCAGCCCGATGATCTGTGGCGGATGAACGGATCGCAATACAAACAGGATACCGGCAATCTTATTTACCGGAGGGGTATGTACACCGTGTGGAGGAGATCGGTTCCCAACCCCACTCAATCCACTTTTGATGTGGGCATACGGAGCAGTTGCATTGTAAGAAGACAAAAAACAAATACACCTTTGCAGGCGCTGGTTACACTGAATGACCCCACCTTTGTGGAAGCTGCCAAAGTAATGGGTGAGCAAATGACACGGAGCGCAGATAACAGATCGGCCATTATAATGGCCTTCAGGAAGCTGACGGGAAGAAAACCCACCGACAAAGAATTGAATATACTGCTGGAGCAATACGAAAAAGAATATGCAAAATTTAAAAGCAATCCGGCAAAGATCAAAGGCTGGCTGCAAACCGGCATGTATACAGCGGATAAAAGTTTACCGCAGGATCAGCTTGCCGCCAACGCAGTAGTAGCAAGCACTATTATTAATACAGATGCAAGCATCACAAAAAGATAAATGTTATGCACGATCATCATCATGAACCGCCGTTTGACCCCATGAACAGGGATCTCGCGCAGGTAAAAAAAGTACTTGATCGCCGGACTTTTCTCACCAAAACCTCTATGGGGCTGGGCGCTGTGGCGCTGGGCACATTGCTGGGCAAGTCGTCTCTTTTCGGGAACACCAATGCCGCACCGGTGGAAGAAGGTGTAACTGCTACGGTATTTCCCAATTACCTGCCCAAAGCAAAAAGAATCGTATATCTTTTTCAAAGCGGAGGACCTTCACAATTGGAGCTGTTCGATTATAAACCCGAACTGGAAAAATACCAGGCACAGGATCTACCGGCTTCCGTTCGGGGCAACCAGCGGCTAACCGGCATGAGCGCGGAGCAATCCATCTTCCCGGTGGCTTCTTCCCTGTTTAAATTTCAGCAATACGGCGAAAGCAAAGCGTGGGTAAGCGAACTGATGCCTTATACGGCAGAGGTAGTAGATGATCTGTGCTTCATAAAATCGATGAACACAGATGCGATCAACCACGATCCTGCCACTACGTTTTTCCAGAGCGGCAACCAGATCGCGGGGCGTCCTTCCATAGGCGCCTGGCTGAGCTATGGATTGGGGTCAGACAATGAGAACCTGCCCACTTTTATAGTGCTTGTATCGAAGAATGGCAGCGGGCAGCCGCTGATGGCCCGTCTGTGGAGCAACGGTTTCCTGCCTTCCCGTCACCAGGGTGTGGAATTTCGTTCGGGCAAAGATCCTGTATTGTACCTGGGCAACCCTGAAGGATACGACGGAAAAGACAGGCGGCAAATGTTGGATTACCTGAAAAGCCTGAACCAGTTGCAGGAAGATACATATGGTGACCCTGAAATTAACACGCGTATTTCTCAATACGAAATGGCTTACCGTATGCAGACATCCGTGCCCGAAGTGACCGATATGAGCAATGAGCCGGACTGGGTATACGATATGTACGGAAAGGACAGCCGTGATCCCGGCACGTATGCGGCGAACTGTTTACTGGCAAGGCGGCTCCTGGAAAAAGACGTAAAGTTTGTGCAGCTCTATCACCAGGGATGGGACCACCACGGAAGCCTGCCAGGCGGCATGAAAGAACAGTGCGCAAAAACCGACCAGGCAACGGCTGCCCTTATAAAAGATCTTAAGCAAAGAGGATTACTGGAAGATACCCTGGTAGTATGGGGCGGCGAATTCGGGAGAACGGCTTACTCGCAGGGCAAGCTGTCTAAAGACAATTACGGGCGCGACCATCACCCACGTTGCTTTACGATGTGGATGGCCGGAGCCGGTGTAAAACCAGGCTTCAGCTACGGGGAAACCGATGATTTTGGATACAACGTAGTGAAAGATCCTGTGCATGTGCATGATTTTCATGCTACGCTTTTACACCTGTTTGGTATTGATCATGAAAAGCTGGTATACCGGTACCAGGGCAGAAGATTCAGGCTGACAGACGTAAGCGGGCATGTAGTGAAAGATATTTTGACGTAATATGAGTTACATGTTGCAGGTCACAAGTTGCAGGGGGGAATTTGAGATTTGAAATTTGAGATTAGATACAAAACTGAAACTTGCATTAGCTATCAGCATTCAGCTTTTTTGAACCACAAAGACACTAAGACACTAAGGTACACAAAGAGCAGTCAGGTATCAGGTAATGGACAATGGATAGTTGACAATGGAGAATTGTGAAAACAAAAAACACAAACTATAAACGCGAAACTTGTATTGGCTATCAGCATTCAGCTATGGGCTGTGGAATTGTAACCTGTAACCATAAACCACAAACCCGTAACTTGAACCTTGTAACCTGAAACCTGTAACTAAAAACAAATGAAAAAAAGAACATTTTTAAAAACCACTTCTATCATCGCTGCCGGCTTAATGGCAAAACCTTCATCTGCATTTAATATTATGAGCAACAAAAAACAAGAAGACACTGTTATCGGGCATGGCAACTTCCGGTATAAAGTAAATAAAAGCTGGGCCAAGATAAGTCCAACGTACAATCCGCTGCTCAACTGCCACGAAATGGTGATGGACAGCAAAGGAAGGCTGATCATGCTGGGCGATCATACCAGCAATAATATCCTGGTATTCGATAAATCAGGAAAGCTGCTTGACTTCTGGGGAACACAATACCCGGGAGGGCACGGGCTTACGATCAGCAAAGAAGGAGGCGAGGATTTTTTAATCATTACCGATTGCGGTTATTTCCTGGATAAGAACGGCAGCTGGCAAAGCCAGGCAGGGCAGGTCTTCAAAACAACCATCGATGGCAAGCTGGTGTTCAACTTCGGGCATCCGCACGCAATTGGCATTTACAAAGCCGATGAAAAATTTATGCCTACGGAAACAGCCGTTGCTCCTAACGGGGATATATATGTAGCGGACGGGTACGGATCTGACTACATCATTCAATACGATCATCGTGGAAAATACATCCGGCATTTCGGCGGACATAACAACAGCAATCCTGCCCACAACCTGAAGAACGCGCATGGCGTAACAGTAGACACGAGGGATAAAAACAATCCTGTACTGATCTGTACTTCCAGGGCAGAACAATGCTTTAAGTTTTTTACGCTCGATGGAAAATACATTAAAACCGTTGAGCTGCCGGGCTTGTTTGTCTGTAGGGCTGTGGTAGACGATACCAACATATACGCCGGTGTGTGCTGGTCTACCACCAAAGAGGGAAAACAATATGTAAAAGATACTGGTTTTGTGACCATACTCGACGCAGCCAATAAAGTAATATCCAATCCCGGGGGCAGCGAGCCGCAGTATACCAACGGAAAGTTGCAACCGATGTCCCAGTCGCCTGAAAAAATATTCAATCACGGGCACGACGTATGCATAGACAACGACAAGAATGTATATGTATGCCAATGGAACGCCAATCAGACTGCGCCTGTTAAACTGGAAAGGATATAGAGATGGCGTTATTAGATGTGCAGTTGTTTTTCGGAAAGTTTCATCCCCTGATCGTCCATTTGCCGATTGGTTTTCTGTTACTGGCAGTTGTTCTGCAGCTAACAGGATGCCTGCCGCGATACAGGGCCATCCGGTCTGCCGTTCCCTTCTCCTTAATAGCAGGTTGTATAAGCGCCTTATTTGCCTGTGTTACGGGCTACTTATTGTCGCTGGGTGGCGATTACAACCCGCAAACGCTTGACACACATATGTGGTCAGGCATTATTACGGCAGCGTTGTCGCTTATTGCATGGCTGATCAGCATCCGGATCATTCCTGGAAAATGGCTGCAAAGCGCCCGGGCGCTGAACATAGCTGCTTTAACGCTGCTGGCGCTCATTACCATCGCGGGTCATTACGGCGGCAGCTTAACGCATGGAAGCGGTTATATTTCTACCGATATATTGTTTGAAAAAACAAAAGAAAAAAAGAAGATCACCAACATAGAAGAAGCGCTGGTTTTTGAAGACATCGTATATCCCATCCTGCAAAACAAATGCGGCAATTGCCACAACAACAATAAGAAGAAAGGGCAGCTTTCCATGGAAACGCTGGAGTTTCTGAAAAAAGGCGGCAAGCATGGAGCTGTAGTGAAAGAAGGCAAACCTCTGGAAAGCGAACTGATCAAACGGGTATTGCTGGATCCCGCCGATGAAAAATTCATGCCTACCGATGGCAAGCCTCCCTTAACCGAAGGAGAGACAGCCATTATACAATGGTGGATAGAAAAGCAAATGGCAGGAACAGATCAAAAATTAGCTGCTGCCGCCCCGCCTGCGGCTATCAAACAACATATTCAACAATATGTAGGCAGCGCTCCCGCCGGGAACAATCATGCAGCCGATACAGCCGGCACGATCGGAACAATCATCCGTACTCCTTCTGTGAGTGAAGCAGTTCTTACCCAGTTGACGAAAGAAGGATTTGCAGTAAAACAGATCAGCTATAACCCCGACCTGCTGGATGTGACGCTCCCTTCGTCTGCAGGTGTTTCAAAAGCCGATAAAATAAAAATACTGGAACAGGTAAAGGACAATATTTTCTGGCTGAATGTGGCCGGCAACCAGGTTACTGATGAACAGCTATCCGTTATCAAAAATTTTTCTAACCTCCAGCGTTTGCGGCTGGACAATAACCCCGTTACCGATGGCGGTATAAAAGCATTACTAACGCTTTCATCGCTTGAAAGCATCAACCTGTGCTATACCAATATCACCGAAGCCTGTCTGGCAGATCTTTCAACAATGAAAAGCCTGCAATCGGTATACATTTGGGGTACTTCCGTTAAAGAAATAAAACAAGACAGTACTAAAAGCAATTTCAGAATAATCAGCGGAGAAAGCAGCGCCTTCTCCATAAAACCATAACCTGCCTCCGGCGCGAATTACCCAGCCCCGGGGTTTCATGGCTGCCCACAATAGCTTTAAATGAAGGACTGGCGCGGATGCCTCTTGCCTACCAATGACAGATTATGGCAACGATACTGAACAACAGTATAAGTGCTGATCGATGTACCACTGCTGTCATGCCGAAGTATGAGGCATCTACCGTAGCAGTAGTACTTGCATGCGAAAAACTGAACTTTATTACCGAAGGTAAATACGCCCTTTTCATATCCTATTCTTTCTTACTTTGCATTGTATGCAACAATTGTTAACGCATCTTAAAACATTTTACCAGCTCAGCGCCGAAGCAGAGCTGGTGCTTAAAGACTGCTTTGAAGAGATCATCATGCCTAAAAATGAATTCCTGGTAAAGGAAGGTAAAATATGCAGGCATCTTTATTTTTTACAGCAGGGCGCGTTAAGAGGCTTTTACAAACTGGACGGAAAGGAAATTACACATTGGTTCGGTTTTGAAAATGATTTTGTAACCTCTTTCCATAGCTTTACCACGCAACAACCTTCAGTAGAGAACATCCAGTTGATAGAGGGTTCCATCCTTTGGGCAATATCCAAAGATACGCTGACAGGCTTATTCAACCGTTACCACGAAATAGAACGGCTGGTGAGGATCGCTTACGAAAAATATTATATCCGCCTGGAAGAGAGATATGTAAACGCTCATTTCAAAACCGCCGCTGAGCGATACGAAAGCCTGCTGCTTCACACCCCACATATTGTAGAACGTGTGCCCCTGGGCTTTATATCCTCCTATCTTGGCATCAGCCAGGAAACACTAAGCCGTGTACGCAGCCGCATTTAACAATTTCTCCTGTTATTTTTGACTATTGTCAAAACCGGCATAGCAGCGCCGTTATAGATTTGCTTTCATAAAAATTGATTATGAAACAAAAAACCAACCAACCCTCGGCAGCTTTTGTAGGCGCTTCGTGGTTCGCCCTGTTAGCAGGAATCGTTGCTTTTAATGCAGGATTATGGAACGCAGAAATGGAGCTGAACGAAAAAGGCTATTACTTTACGGTATTGATGTTCGGATTGTTTTCCGCCATATCGGTGCAAAAAGCGGTGCGCGACCAGATGGAAGGCGTTCCCGTAACCAACCTGTACTATGGCATTGCGTGGTTCGCTACCATTTTATGCATTGTTTTGCTTACCGTAGGCTTATGGAACGCCACACTTGCCAAAAGTGAAAAAGGCTTTTATGCCATGTCGTTTACTCTCAGTCTTTTTGCCGCCATTGCCGTTCAAAAAAACACGCGCGATGCCAGGGCAGCCCAAAAAGAAGAAGCAAAGGATCAGAACACAACGGAGATCACATCCACATACGTACATAAGCAGGTGTAAACACGCATACCGGTCCCCTTTCAGATGCATGCTATGTAACTATCTTATCCTGACCGGTATAATATATTAACTTCCTGCATTACTACAGATCCTGCAGGTGTTTTATTTTTCATCTACGGCTATTGCCACCATATACCAGGCAGCGTGGGGCAGCCATTGCTCGGCCCAACGCCAGTCTGAGTCTATACCGGTTTGTACGTATTGCAGGTTAAGATCAATATCGTCCTCATTTTCGAAGCCGGAGGTAATACCATTTACAATTCCGCCCGGCGCATTGGTATATTCAAAGGTTCCAAAAAAACCATACTGCGGGTTGTTATGTCCCTTACCCTGAAGCATACACGCATCAAAAGGATTCAGTCCCAATATCCAGTTCAACTGGTTAACAGCAAAACGTTTCAGCTTGTCGGCAAATTCCCTGTCGCCTTTAAACAAAGGTACCGACAATCGTGCGGCGGCAGCCATCGATCCCAGCCTTGCATTTTCCCCCTGCCACCAGGGCGCCGCATCGCTGCCATGGGGAAAGAAAAATGCCGTTTTACGCAGGCCCGAAGTATCCTGCGTTAATTGCCTGCTGTATCCAAACGGGTTGTTCACTTCACCGGTCACGGTCAATTCAAAACTCAGCGATCGTTTGACCGCATCTTTGATCATTTGCTGAATGGCAGGAGCCGCCAGCGGATAATATTCAAGCAAGCTTATTACCGGGAGCCCTGCATCAGACGGATGAAAGAAGGGCCTGTCTGTATCATCTGCGCGCCAGAAGTCCCTGTATTTCCCCCATTCAGTCAGCCGGTGAATTAACATAAGCACTTTTGTTTCCGCATATACTTTGTATTCTATCTTTTGGGTTGCTTTATACAGTTCCGTTGCAGCCATTAATGCGCAATAATCATCTACAATATTTTCCACACCATCATTGGTCATTTCAATATTATGCTTCGATAAAAAGGAAAAAGCGTTTTCAGCCGCTTTTAAATACACGCCTTGGCTGTAACTGCCCGTAGTATCGAGCATGGCAGCCATTGCCAGCGCGGCTATGGAAACACCGCCGCCTGAACGGAAGCTTGCCTGGTAGGTTTTCCAGTTATCTTCCTCTGTGTACCCTCCAAAACTTTGATCTTTCGATTTTTTGATGGTATACCCTTTGCTTTCTTTTCCTATGACCCTGTCTTTTGGCAGCTTTCCAGGCCCGGGGGCAGACACCGACCTGTAAAACGAGCCTCCCGGCACCTGTATCCTCGCTAAATAATCAGCGCCATACATTGCCTCATCTAACAATCTTCGGTTGTACTGGCGAAAATCCGTACCAGGTTTTTTAATAAGTTGCTGGTATGATTTTAATAACGCCCATGCAGTGATGGAAATCTGCTGCGGGTTAAAATAGGTAGAAAAAGAAAGATGTGACAGGTGTTTGCCATAATCGCCGGTAGCGTCGTACCAACCGCCATGCGCATCAATGGTATCGGCAGTTTTTCCCGCAAATGCAAGGTGATGATCGGCTTCATCCAGCAACCCCGAGCTTCTCTGCCCTTTAAAATAATATATCACGTCAGACAACGTTGATTGTTCCAGGATGTTCCTGGCAATAGAAAAAGGAAAAGAAGATATGGGTGCCCCGTTATGTGTCACCTGTATCCTGTATGTTCCCGGTTGCGTGTATTCACTAAAATCCATTGTCCAGAATAACCAGTTTTTCCATTTGTCAACCCTGCCCCGCTCCAATGGACTGCCGGTAAAAACGGTTTCACCGGTTTGGTCGTTTATCAATTGAAAAGAGGTGAACGTAGCAGGCTTGTCTGATATCACTACGGCCTGTTTGTATTGCGCATTTTCATATCCCACGTGATTGGTTAAAACTTTAGGATACTGTGCAAATGCCGAAAGAGAAAAAAAAGCTGCCGCGAATGGTAGAATTCTCTTAATAAACAACCGAACCATTGGATTTTTTTTACAGGTAAACCGAAGCATAATAAGGGTGTAATATACTGAATTACATGACAAACGCATCCCCCTGCGGCGGACAGGGGTCGCATTGCAAATTAGCAAAGCAGGCGATCCTGCAAAACATGGAATATACCCTGGTTTTTTTAGCCGCAGATTCGCTGATTTAATCTGCACATCTGCGGCAATAAATAAAAAACCGTTTCGCAAGAAACGGCTTTTTACATTTTAACATGGGGCTGGACCATATCGGAGTTACCGTCCAAAGTACTTATTTACAGCTTCCACGCGGTTGTTTACGTGAAGCTTTTCATAAATGTGATATACATGCTTGCGAACCGTTTCCTGCGCTATTCCCAGGCGTGTTGAAATTTCTTTATACAGCATTCCTTTTGCAAGCAATTCAAGAATTTCATGCTCCCGGTTCGACAGGCTGTCGAGCAAGCCTGCGGCAAGGCTGCTCCTTTCCTGGAAAGCCGCTACTACTTTCCGTGCGATCTGGCTGCTCATGGGCGCTCCTCCTTCAGCCAGTTCACGTATCGCTTCCAGCAATTTACCGGGTGCGGTTTTTTTCAAAATATACCCATTGGCACCTGCGGCGAGCGCTTCAAAAATTTTTTCATCCTCTTCATACACCGTACACATCATGAAAAGGATATCAGGATACCTGGGTTTCAATTCGCGGACACAATCAATGCCGCTCATACCCCCGAGATTAATATCCATCAGCACAACATCCGGCTTCAATTTAGGTATACCGGCAATCGCACTTTCGGCCCCGGGAAATGAACCGCGGAACTGGTACCCCTCAGCCATCATAATAATTTGTTCCAATGCCTGACGGATATCATTATTGTCCTCCACTATGCAAACCGAAATTGTATCCATGTATCTTCAATAGCCTACAAAATTAACAGATAAATCCTTATTTTTTCTACCTCAAAGCGGGTAGTTTGAAAGTTGTACTTTAAACACGATAGATGTTCCACCATTATTTATGATCGCACAAGAGCCACCGATGACATTGAGTCGCTCTTTCATATTGTGAAGGCCGTTGCCATGGCTTTTATGCATGCCGGGATTAAACCCGGTCCCATTATCAGTAATAGTGATTATAAAGCAATCATTTACTACAAACTGAACATCTACCGTTGTTGCCTGCGAATGCTTCACTATATTATGAAGCGCTTCCTTAACAGAAAGCAAAATATTACGACGTATTTTTCCGTTGATCGATATTTCACTGATCACATCCGGCACCGACAGGTTAAGCTGTATGTTCAGAGATTCAAAATACTCTACTATGTAATGTCTTAAGTAAGCAATCAGGTTGGGCAAAGCATCATTTCGTGAATTAAGCGTCCAGATGATCTCATTCATTTTGTCCATCAGCACATTGGCAGTAGCCGATATTTTTTCAAGTTCTTTGTTATCCGTTCCTCCTTCTTTGGCTTTTGCTATTTCACTTAACAGCCTGATAGATGTAAGACCCGACCCGATATCATCGTGTATTTCCTGCGAAATACGGTTGCGCTCATTTTCCCTGGCATCAATAATCGCCTTGTATTTCTCCAGTTCTTTTCGATCGTTTTCAAGCTGCAACTGCTCAACCGCCCTGATCCGGCTGGCTTCCTGCCTGCGCGTTCGATATGCCAGCCCCTGCATGAAAAGAAACATCTGAAGCAACACTCCAAACATGAAAAATAAAACCGGAATACCGGAATACCGAAGCCACAGGTAACCATAATCACTCCACCTGTCTATATAAAGCGCTATACAGGCCATCGCGATAGCAAAAAAGGAGCCTATGCCGAGGTAAGTTGCCTCTTTTTCCTTTTTCCAGGCAAGCAACACCACAATCAGGTATACTGAATAGAGCAAAACGCATATTCTTACCACATCAAATGCGATATTCCCCAAAAAATTGTATTTGTTTGAATAAGTAAGCGGAACATTGATCACCAGGAAAACGACCTGCACTATTATACTCAAACGAAACAGGCTGTAGAGCTTTGGATGTTTTGTTTTAAGCTTTAAAAAAGCGGCAATAAAAAGCAGTATCAGCATATGACCGGAAAGCTGCAACACCTGGTAACGAAAGTCATATAAAAAGAAATACAGGTCGCCGAACCGGAAAACATTCAGCAATCTTGTGGTAAAATAAATCATGAAAATAAAAATCGCGCCGGAATAATACAGGTACTCCCGCTGAAAAGTTCTGAAAAAAAGCGCGAACGTGTATGCAAACATGCTGAGCATAACACTTAATAAAACAATGGTTGTATACAGGTAAACACGGCTTGGCTTTATGAAATACATAAATGCAAAAGAGGTTTGTTCGCCCGGAACAACTATTACAGGGTCAAACTGGTGCCAGTTATAGAAGTTGATATCAGCCTGAATATAGTAATCTATGGTGTCTCCTTTTCTTACTGTAATTTGACAAAAAGGAATTTCATTCATCACTACTTCAGAATACAGTTCAAATCTGTTTTCCATTGCCTGCATTTCACCAACCGCGCTGTCAAATACATACATGGTGTACTGTTGCGCTTTACCCATATACAGCCAGAAAGTATCCCTGTTCCCGGTGTTGGTTACCGTAAGTTTAATATAATGATCGGCTTCCAGTTGCCTGTCGTTGAACGAAGTTTTTCCGGCAGGACTTTTAAATAACGACGGGTTAAGTTCATGGATGCTGTAACGTTGTGAAAGATCGGTGAAGAAGGTGAGCTGATCATCTATTTTCAGGAAATCATGTATTTGCCCGACATCAATAATGGCTTTTTGCTGTGCCTGCAGGGAGCTCAGACCAATCAGCAGCAGGGATATGATCGATATCTTCTTCAGCAAAAGCAGGGTAATTTAAATATGCTTAACTACCCTGTAATTTAAGTGAAAGAATTGAAGATCATATAGGCATTTCAATTTTTTGCATGTAGGTGCTACTTCTACAAAAGTAACCAAAAAGCCGCCCGAAATCCCTGCCAGCCGGCAGGCTGGGACTACGGCCGATTTCGGGTCCCGCAAAAAGCGGGATCGATTAAGCTTGGGTACTCCTGTGAACTCAGCTACAGTACCCTGATACATTTTCTCCGGACCTGGCGTATGTAACAACTGAAAAATACGAATACGACTTATCGCTGCTCAATGATTGGATCCCTTAATAGCTTACTCAGAATGACAAACTAGAGTATATATGTTGAACAAATAGTGCCAGCGCTTAACAGAGTTCTCACCGAATATAAATACACCCGATCGCATCAGAGCGGTACGTAGAGCACAAATTTTTCATGAAACCATTCTTCCCGGGCGAAAAGCTCTTTTATTTCCCATATATGCGGACGCAGCTTAGTTTCCGCTATTTCCCCGCTCAGATCGCCGCCCTTTAAGCATATAAGACCATTTGTGAAAGCGTCCATTTTTCTTTCTTTTTTCAGCAAAGGCTTGCTCCAGCGCCATAAGTCCTTTAACGGGGCTACGGCACGGCTTACGGCAAAATCAAATTTGCGGTCTTTCATTTCTTCGGCGCGTATGTGCTGAACCGAAATGTTTTTCAGCTTCAGGGCTTCTGCCACTGCATTTACCACTTTCAGCTTTTTCCCGATTGAATCAACCATGTGAAATGTAACCTCCGGGAACATAATAGCCAGCGGTATACCCGGGAACCCGCCACCGGTTCCAATGTCAATGATCTCAAGACCATCTGTAAAATTAAAAATAGCGGCTATTGAAAGAGAATGCAATACATGTTTTTCATAAAGGGCGTCAATATCTTTCCGGGAAATCACGTTTATTTTTTCATTCCATTCGGTATATACGCCTTCCAGCGCCGATAACTGTTGCAATTGTACAGGAGTGAAGTCAGCAAAATATTTTGTGATTACTTCCAGTTTGCTTTTGGCTTCCTCCATAACGCGGAAATAAAAATGAGGTAATAGAAAAACATAAAGATATCAAAGGCCCAGAACCACTTGAACAGGTCTTTTTCATTCAGCCTGTCCATTGCCTTGTACCAGATAATGCCCTGGATGATGCAGCGCAGGAGAAAAACCCCAAGCGCTATCTCCCACCTGAAAAAAAGGATAGCAGCGGCGAATAAAGGATAAAACCAAAAATGACTGAAGGCGTATAAGCCCAGCAGGAAACGATGTTTGGCTTTGTAAAACTTAGCGGTGGTAAAATGCCTTTGCTTCTGCTGCCACCACTCGCTCCATGTTTTTTTGGGTTCCGATAAGGTAAACGCTTCTTTGTCGATAGAAATATCGGTATTGATGGAGGTAGCAGCGGCGTTAATAAAAAGGTCATCATCTCCCCCGGGAACATGATTGTGCGCGGAAAAGCCTTTCTGCCTGAAAAAAACTTCACGTTTATAGGCCAAATTGCGGCCCACTCCCATATAGGGTACCCCGGCCAGTGCATACGACAGGTACTGCAGGGCAGTATGAAAAGTTTCGAAACGAATGATTTTATTCAACAGTCCTTTGCGCTTGTAATAGGCTCCATACCCCAGCACAATTTCAATCCCTCTTTCGAACTTATCCGTCATTTTCTGCATCCAGAACTCACTTGCCGGCACGCAATCGGCATCTGTTAACAATACAATGTCGTATTTGGCCATTTTTATTCCCATAGACAAAGGGAATTTTTTACCGGGAATAAAGCGGGCTTCCTGCTTTAATTCCAGCATCTGCAACTGCGGAAAATCCTTTTGCAACGCCTCAATCAGGTATTTTGACTCATCTATTGAATTATCATTAACCAAAATCAGCTCCTGCTTGCCGGAATAATCCTGCACCAGCACACCGGGAAGATTTTTGGCTAAATTTGCAGCCTCGTCGCGGGCGCATATTATAACAGATACAGGTTGCTGGCGGGGCATACCCGTAGGATGGTTGGGGTAAAAAGCCAGTCTTCTGAAAAAATACAGGTAATATATGATTTGGATAAGAGCTATGATACAAAACGCTCCAAAAATAATTTCGCTCCAGTCTATCTTTTCGATCATGGCGGCGAAGGTAAGAAATACAAATATTTGTTATTAAGGATTTATCGTAATGTGAAAATATTTTGAGCAATATGGGAGCACTTCAGTTTGAGCTGCAAAAGCAGGATCTGTCATCAAAAGCAAGAACAGGCATTATTACTACCGACCATGGCACCATACCTACTCCCATTTTTATGCCCGTGGGCACAGGCGGCAGCGTAAAGGCTGTTACACAGGCACAATTGAACGGGGAGGTAAAAGCCGGCATTATCCTGGGCAATACCTATCACCTGTACCTGCGCCCAGGAACGGAAACTCTTGAACATGCGGGCGGACTGCACCGTTTTATGCACTGGGACAAGCCGATCCTGACCGACAGCGGCGGCTACCAGGTATTTTCATTGGCGGGCACCCGGAAAATCAACGAAGAAGGAGTAATGTTCCAGAGCCATATTGATGGCAGTAAACATCTTTTTACGCCCGAAAAAGTAATGGATATACAGCGAAGCATAGGGGCAGATATTATAATGGCTTTCGATGAATGCCCGCCCTACCCCAGCGATCATGCCTATGCTGAAAAATCCATGCACCTTACCCACCGCTGGCTGGACCGGAGCTTTAACCAGGTACAAAATACCAGTAGCCGGTACGGGCATACGCAAAACCTCTTTCCGATTGTGCAGGGAGGCACTTATACCGATCTCAGGAAGCTGTCGTGCGAATACGTGAGCTCTAAAAATGCCACCGGCAATGCCATCGGGGGATTGAGCGTGGGAGAACCGGAACTCATGATGTATGAGTTGTGCGGATTGTGCTGCGAAAATCTCCCTGTTCACAAGCCACGGTATCTTATGGGGGTAGGCACTCCCTGGAATATACTGGAATGCATTGCGCTGGGTATAGATATGTTTGACTGCGTAATGCCTACCCGCAACGGGCGGAACGCGATGTTATTTACTTCAAACGGCGTGATCAATATTGATAATAAAAAATGGGAAAATGATTTTTCGCCTATAGACGATGGCATTGAGTGCACAACAAGCAACTATTACAGCAAAGCCTATCTCCGGCATCTTTTTAAATCAAAAGAAATACTGGGGCTTACGATAGCCAGTATTCAAAACCTTGCGTTTTACCTGCATGTCGTTACGGAAGCCCGCAGGCATATTGAAGCGGGGGATTTTGCAGGCTGGAAGGAAGAAAGCGTAGCGAGATTTAAGCAGAGGCTTTGAGATTGATGATTGCTGATTTGGGGATTGCTGATTTAGGGATTGCTGATTTGAGATCAGTTGCAGGGTTTGGAGTTTATAAGATATGGTATTTGAGATTTGAAATTCGATATTTGAGATTGGATGATGGGTATTTGACACCCATAGCTGATGGCTGATAGCCGACGGCTGACAGCCCTCCGTGTGTCTTAGTGTCTTTCTGCCTGCCTGCCGGCATAGGCAGGGTTCAAAAAAGCCCATAGCTGAATGCTGATAGCTAATACAGGTTTGTGGTTTGTGGTTTATAATTTGTCGTTTCGGATTTTGATTTCTCAACCATAAACAAAAAACCATAAACTATAAATAGCTGATCGCTCACTTTATTTCTTCTTTTGCCCAAACAGCCACGGCAACAATTCCGGCTCTGCAAAAGCGTTTTTCCAGCTATCGTGTTTTACGCCGGGATATTCCGTATACTTAACTTTTGCTCCTGCTTCTTTCAACGCTTCTACCATTACCCTTGAATTTTTTACCGGAACCACATCATCATCCGCTCCGTGAAACACCCATACAGGAAATTTTTTAGCATACAATTTCGCTCCCTCCGGATTTCCGCCTCCGCAAACAGGAAAAGAAGCGGCAAATAAACCAGGCCTCCGCCATAACAATTCAAATGTTCCAAAACCACCCATCGATAGCCCGCCCAGGTAGATCCGTTTTTTATCCACCACCCCGCTGTTAACCAGCGTATCAATAAAGCTCATTACCATCTGCAAAGGACGTGTTGGCGCTACATCCATCGGGAACCTGAATATAACAGAATCGCCCGACTGTTCTTTTTGCCTTACACTCCATGATGAATTTTCAGGACATTGCGGGAAAACAACAATTGCCGGAAATTTTTCACGGTTAAGGGAATCTGCGAAAAAGCTTCCTCCCCATGTTAACTGCGATTCGTTGTCGTTGCCGCGTTCGCTGGATCCGTGGAGGAATATAACCAAAGGATATTTTTTACCGGCAGAAAAATGCAGCGGAGAAAGGATGCGGCAAGGCAGGGTATCTCCTCCCTGTAAAAAAAGCTGGCGCTCAAAAGCGCTGTAATCGGGCAGTTGCTGGGCATGCAACGCATTCCCTCCGACCCAGAAAAAAAATAGCAGTTGAAGCGGGTAAAGTTTGAAACTATTGTGAATATTTTTCATAACAGGAAGATACAAAGTTCTTTTTAGAGTTTTCGGTTACTTTTGCCCATTGTTTCGTTATAACCCGTTAGGGCGCATGGCATGAAAAAAATAGACTGGTACATATTTAAGAATTTCATCTTTACATTTGTTTACTGTATCCTGCTGTTTACCGCCATTTCTGTGGTGGTAGACATCAGCGAAAAGACAGATGATTTTGCAAAAGCCAACCTCTCTGCCGGTTTTGTAATGCGAAATTATTATGTAGGATTTGTTCCGTTCATCGTATCTTTTTTGTTTCCGTTGTTCACATTTATCGCGGTCATTTTTTTCACATCGCGTTTGGCCAACCGCTCCGAAATTATTGCCATGCTGGCAAGCGGTACCAGCTTTAACCGCCTGTTGAAGCCGTATATCATCGGCGGTATTTTGTTAGCGGCTTTATTGTGGTTCGGGAACCGGTCGCTGGTGCCCAAAGCAAATGAAATACGAACGGCCTTCGAGCTCAAATATGTAAAAACCCAGGGCTCCTCCTACTCAGGCAATACGGGCATCTATATGCGCATTGATTCTGTTACTTATTGCGGCATCAGGTATTACGATACCGCGGGTAAAAACGGAAGCGGTTTTTTCATGGACAAGCTCCAGGATAATAAGGTAGTGTACAACCTTCGCTCCGATAATATATCCTGGGATGCATCTTCCAAAAAATGGCGGATCAGCGGGGTAATTGAAAGAAAGATCAACGGACTGAACGAAGAGGTAAAACAGGACACCGTACGAAGGCTCAATTTTAATTTCACGCCTGAAGATCTTAAAAAAGACGAATACGTAAAATCGCGGCTTACCACGCCTGAACTACGCCGCATGGTAACAGTGGAGAAGATCAGGGGATCGGAAGGGATCAATGATCTTGAAGTAGAATTGTACAGGAGAGACGCCACGCCTGTAACCGTGCTGATCCTTACGCTGATCGGGGCCATTCTTGCCTCGCGCAAAATACGCGGTGGCAGCGGCGTTCATATTGCCGCAGGTTTTGCCATAGCGGCTTTGTTTATTTTGTTTGACCGGTTTTCAACCATTTTCAGTGTAAAAGGGAACCTCCCTCCCATTATTGCCGCATGGCTGCCCAATGTTATTTTTGGGTTACTTACTTATTACCTGTACAGAAGGGCGCCCAAATAATAATTATTGAAAAAAAGGGCTGATTAACGCCTAAATTGCTTTCAAACCTAAATTTTTCCGTGTATATAGCGCTGTTTTGGCTAACTTTAGCGCTATTCGCTAACCAGTTTATAAAATTCACCTGCAATCTGATTAAAACACGAAATATGGCCACAATAAAAGAAAGGTTCAAAGCCAAAGCCGATGATTTGTCAGCAGAAATTAAAGAGATATTAAAGAAACATGGTACCAGGACAATAGGAGAAGTTCAACTTTCGCAAGTGTACCAGGGTATGAGGGGGATTACAGGCCTGGTAACAGAAACATCGCTGCTGGACGCCCAGGAAGGCATCCGGTTCAGAGGTTATTCTATTCCGGAATTACAGGAAAAACTGCCCAAAGCGCCGGGGGGAACCGAGCCCCTGCCTGAAGGTTTATTTTATTTAATGCTGCTGGGAGAATTGCCGGAAGTCCGGGATGCGGAAGAAGTTACCAGTGCGTGGCAACGCCGGTCGCATGTTCCCAATTATGTATTTGACGCGATAGAAGCGTTGCCTAAGTCTTCGCACCCCATGACGCAGTTTGTAGTAGCCATTATGGCGCTGCAAACCGAAAGTATCTTTGCCCGCAAATATGCCCAGGGGATGAGCAAAAAAGATTATTGGGATGCCGTGTATGATGATTCCATGAACCTGATAGCACGTTTGCCCAGGGTTGCCGCCTACATCTATCGCCGGAAATATAAAGATGAAAAGCACATTCAGCCCGATGGGCTGCTCGATTGGTCGGGCAATTTTGCGCACATGCTGGGCTTTGAAGACGAAAGCTTCAAAGAGCTGATGCGGCTTTACATGACCATACATGCCGACCACGAAGGAGGAAATGTATCGGCTCATACTACACACCTGGTAGGATCCGCGCTCAGCGATCCCTACCTGAGCTTTGCCGCCGGGATGAACGGGCTTGCCGGTCCTTTGCACGGACTGGCAAACCAGGAAGTAATAAAATGGATATTTGATCTGCGTGAAGAACTGGGAGTAGCGCTTCCGTCGAAAGAGCAGATCGAAGAATATGTAAAGAAAACACTGGGAGAAGGCAAGGTAGTACCGGGCTATGGTCATGCGGTATTGCGCAAAACCGATCCCCGCTTTTCTGCACAAATGGAATTCGGGAAGAAGCATATGCCCGATGATCCGCTGGTAAACATTGTATGGAGGGTTTACGACGTGGTTCCGGAAGTACTGAAATCGCTGGGCAAAGTGAAGAATCCATGGCCGAATGTAGACGCCCACAGCGGGGCATTGCTGGTGCATTATGGCCTGGTGGAATACGAGTTCTATACCGTATTATTTGGCGTAAGCCGCGCTTTAGGAGTACTGGCAAGTCTTTGCTGGGACAGGGCTCTCGGGCTTCCCATAGAAAGACCCAAGTCCATCACCACCGCATCTGTAAAAGACTGGCTGGAAGGTAAGGGCGAAATATGGGGTGATTAATACAATGCTCATCAAACAGAACGTGAAATAATAAGAACCAGGTTAAACAACCTGGTTTTTTATTTTGGTTAAATACCGTGGCGGTCTATATTTGCAGTCCCGAAAAATGACCGGGGGTTTAGCTCAGCTGGCTAGAGCGTTTGCATGGCATGCAAAAGGTCACCGGTTCGACTCCGGTAACCTCCACTTCAAAAGGCTACCTGTTTTTACAGGTAGCTTTTTTGTTTGTAACGATTTCCGGCTTTTGATTGTCACATAAAAAATGCCAGCACTCAGGCAACAAACAACCACATCGCGGAGAAAGACATGACAGTTAAGAACCAACATATAACTTTTGCCAGGCTTAACAGGGAGGACGAACTACCTTACGAGCTTTTATTGCTTGCCGATCCTTCAAAAGACTTAGTGGATAAATACCTGGAACAGTCTGACATATTTACGGCAAAACAAATTGACGAAATAATTGGCGTTATTGTATTATTTCCATTGACAGCAGAAACAGTTGAGATCAAAAATATTGCTGTAAAGCCAGCATTCCAGGGACAGGGAACAGGCAGCTATCTGATCAAAAATGTGATCCGGTTTGCTTTGCTTAACGGATACAAAACCATTTGCATCGGGACAGCCAATTCAAGTGTGGGGCAACTTTACCTGTATCAAAAGCTTGGCTTCGAAATAACTGATATAAAAAGAAATTTTTTTACAGACAACTATGCTGAACCCATTTACGAAAATGGTATCCAGGCGAAACATATGTTGGTGCTGACAAGGCCATTAATTGCCTGAGCCTCTCCCTCAATCAGGGAGCTCCAGCAACGCCTTGCCATACCGGTCCAGCATGCGGTTATACCCTTCTGCCGCCGCGCCGCTACCCCAGGAGAAAATGGAGAACTCACCAATGCCGCCACCGGCCGGCGTAGGCTTGCCTTCATGTCCGTAATTCTCCATCATGAAACCATAATCAGCGGCATTGAAAAACGGCCATTTCGCTTCCCATTGAAGTTTGGTTTTGGTATTTTCAGGACTGTAGATCATCAAAAACGAAGCCCTCATGGCTGCCAGTCCACGCTGTATGTATTCCCCGGAGTTTAATGTTTTTCCATAGTTCATGATCAATTCCGCAAAAAGGCTTTGTCTTGCATCGATCCAGTCGGCATCGTAATTCATTACCCCAAATCCTCCTATCGCATCAACATAAATAAACGGCGGTTGCCAGCTGGCCTGGGTCATCAACAGTTCATCCAGGGTGCGCTGCCCATATTCGAGATAGTGTCTTTGTCCCGTTGCGCGATAGGCATCCAGCAACGCTTCTGCCGTCCAGGACATACAAAAATTATTTTGCTTGTACATGTTGTTCCGCGCAATCTTTTTGCCTTCAAGGCTATCGCGCCCAAACGGACTGCAGGACCAGTAGGTTTCAAAATCTTCCCACTGCCCGGATAAGAGATTATGTTGTATAACCGCCGACAAGGCTTTCAGGGCAGCCTCCCTGTATTTCTCCACTTTAACAATGTTGTATAAGCGCAGTAAAAAACTGACCGAAAGAGAGGTCTCGGGCGACCGGCTTAGATGCGCCAGCGGCTGCAGGGTTTGCAGGTCCAGCCAGGCAGGAAAAAAACCGGTTTTGTCCTGAATGCCCAACAACGCATCTGCATAGGTGGCAGCGTAGTTCAGCAGGCGATCGTCTTTTTCCAGGTCGGTATACCAGATCAGCATCTGGTTGGCTGTAAAGCTCATATCCAGAATATGATAAGGAGCCAGCCTGGCATCGCGGACATAAGGGTTGCGATCGGAATTACCAAAGAACCGGGTAGACCATCCTTTCGTCCGGTTATAAGATTTGCCATCGATCATCACCTCCTCCATTTCTGTTCCGATCAACCCCGGAAAGAAGCCCCGTGTCTGCGGAAATGCCAGCGCAAGCTCTTTGGTTTTCCGCGCATACTCAAGCCATTCGGGAACCTGGTGCCGCCTGGCATACCGGTATAATCCCGCTGCCGAACGAAGCGAATTAAACCAGGCCTGGTTCCAGATGGAACGGAATTCACGTTCATCTACCTCACCCGGATAATTCGGGCTTTGGGTTACATTCACAATAAACTGGGGCGCGCCAACAGTTGTGCCATTCAGTTCAAACTCCTGCCATACCGTTGGCTTCCAATGTACAAAAGCCCAGTCGTAAGCACGTTTGCATTGCAGATCCAGGTCAAGAGGAGCAGCCATTTTTATATCGGCCCATGCTTTCGCTCCCCAGTTCTTCCAGAAAAAAGACAGAACAGGGCGCCAGGGATCTGCGATTGTTTGATCAGGCGCCTTATGGATCATCAGGTAACATCCGAACCGGAAAGCCCCGGGCGGATAAACACCGCCGGGCGCCCGCACAAATGCCGTATGTTCCGGTACATCCGCCAGGCTCATGCCGAGGGTAAGCCTGTTCTTGGGTGCATCCAGGTCCATATACCAATCGGGGCCCTGGTTCTTTGACAATATATCCGGATCGGGCATCACAGCCAACTGTAACCGCCCTTTTGTTACCAGCATAGCCGGCGTACGAAAAACATGTTGGTTGATAATATGATCAGGCGTTGGCGTAAGATGAGGCGCCCAATGGAAATCGGGTTGAAATGCCGGGGTGATCTGCAACTGCCAGTCGTCCTGCTTAACAGTATCTTTCATCACCCAATCCATTTGCAGGTGAAATAAAGTATCGGACAATTGTTCCAGCCTCGTAACAGGTTTATAGTTCCCGAGCGGCTGGCTGTTGATCGACTGAATAAAGGTACGGAGGGGCACCGGGACCTTTACAGATTGCGAAAACCCGGTCGCCAACGGCAGAAAGAAAAAACAGGTTATCAATGAACGGCGGCAGATCAGAAAAAACAAATACATAAGATGAAAAGGCTGGTTATTAATCAGTAATCAAACATATCAGGCAAATTAATTCATTTAAGCGCTCTCAGCTCTTCTACACAGCTTTTTACTTTATGCTGGTAGTACTAGACCAGGATAAAGAAGAAGTTGTGAGACTAAATCGTGAAGAAGGGTGGTGGAAATGTGAGACAATTTTTTTTGTAAAGGATAAAACAATTTTGACAAGCGTTTATAAAAGTTATCCATTTGTAAGCAGGGTTACGATTAAAGATCAATGGTTATCCAGGAAAATATCATTACATAAAAAAGCAAGTGTTTATATTTTTGGTATTGACGGTAAAGTCTTTTTTATCAGACGTAATTTTTTAAACCCAATTTATACCTTATATAATAGCCTGGAAAAAGAGATTGGCTTCTTATCATCCAGAGATAAATTTAAATTGCAGGCAGCTCCTGACAATTATGAAATACTGCTGAAGGAACAAAGTGAAAATTCGTTCTATTTTTTATTATTCTTTTTGATAGTGTTTCCTCCATATACAACCTCATAGATTGTACTGCTTTAGATAGTGGTTTGAGTTTTTTATTCCCTTGGGTTCTCCGCAGCGTCTCTTCTCCGGGCTATTGTGCAGGCAGGACGCTGCGGTAAGCAGAGAATCAATGCCTGTAATTTACTCCTGCAATATAAAGAAGAGGTAGATTTGAAAAAGCAAGACGATTGAATTTCCCGCAAGTTTTCTTTTTCAATATTCCATACGGTTACTTCTTTTAGTACAGGAACCGCTTGCCTGATTTTTAAGCTATAGTCTCTTTTCGCATTATATCAATTTTTTTGTCAGCAAGTTCAGCAGCTTTTGAAATTGAAAGCCTTTTTCTGCCACGCCACGTGTCAGCAGCATTTTATTAATGCGGAGAATCAAGTGGATTTTATGCAGGGATAACTTATTTGTTCTAAAAACAACTCTCTCCACATTCTTCTGAATTATCATCTTCTGAAATGCTGATCGGCACGGCATTTTGTAGAACTATTTCGACAGTGTAAATATGGTTCTATAAATTTTCTGTAGTAAAAAAAATTGTCAAACGTTTGCACAAAAAAACCTTTCAAAAAGCGTTCCGTAGTGAAATAAATACTTCTATTTTTAGAAAAAATCAACGGGTGCCAAAACGTTTTCTAATACTGCTTTTCATTTGTTTTTTTATGAAGCTGCATGCGCAAAATCTCAGGGCGCCGGCATACCCGTTAATCACGCATGATCCTTATTTCAGCATCTGGTCTTTTGCTGATGAGTTATGTGCATCACCTACCAGGCACTGGACGGAAAAGCCACAGCCTTTGACAGGTATCCTAAAAGTTGATGGAAAACCTTACCTGTTCTTAGGCGAACCGAAAGATAGCATCGCCAAATCACAACAGGTGAGCGTATTGGTTACTGCAACGCAGACGGCATATACATTCAATTGCGGCGCCGTAAATTTAAGGGTCACCTTTTCTTCCCCTTTACTCATGAATGAGCTGAATATCCTGTCCCGCCCGGTATCTTATATTACTACTGAATTGGTTTCAACAGATCAAGAAAAGCATGAAGTACAATTGTATATAGGTGTTTCAACCATGCTTGCTGTTAATGATCCGGCAGAGGAAGTGACTGCAGAATCATACAAGAAAAATCAACTGGATATTTTAAAAGCAGGAACTAGGACACAGTCCGTTTTGCAAAAGAAAGGAGACGATGTACGTATTAACTGGGGATATGTATATGCCGGTGTTGCAGAGCAATACGGGTGCCGGCAATATATTACGTATGATAATTTGGTTACTGATTTTTTTAATCGGCCATCGTTTGATCATAACAGCCCTGTGACCGGGAAAAAACTGCTGCTCAATACGGTATTTCCTGTAAGCAGTGTAGGAATTGATACAGTTAAACGATTTATGCTGATAGCGTATGATGACATATTTTCCATAGAATATTTCTCGCGTAAGCTTCCGGCATGGTGGAAAAAAGCAGGGGCAACCATTGAGAGCGAAATGGAAAAAGCTTACAGGGATTATGCAGTTATTTTACATAAATGCAATGCGGTTGACAGGGAAATATATAGCGATGCATTACAGGCCGGAGGAGAGAAGTATGCGCATCTCTGCGGGCTGGTATACCGGCAGGCCATCGCTGCGCACAAGTTGCTGAAAAGCCCTGAAGGAGATATACTGTTTTTATCCAAAGAAAATTTCAGCAATGGTTCCATCAATACAGTAGATGTTACTTATCCATCCTCCCCGTTATTTCTTGCATACAATCCCGAACTGCTGAAAGGAATGCTGAATGGAATTTTTTATTATAGCGAAAGCGGTAAATGGCAAAAACCTTTTCCTGCTCACGATCTGGGTACCTATCCTGTTGCAAATGGCCAAACGTATCCTGCTGATATGCCGGTTGAAGAATCCGGCAATATGATCATTCTTACTACAGCTATAGCAGAACGGGAGAAAAATATATACTATGCAAAGAAGCACTGGAAAACGCTTTCTGCATGGGCGCAATACCTGCTTAAAGAAGGGTTTGACCCGGCTAACCAGTTGTGTACAGACGATTTTGCAGGTCATTTGGCGCGTAATGCAAACCTGTCGATAAAAGCCATTATAGCCCTGGGCTGCTATGCCCTGCTTGCTGAGAAAATGGGTCAGAAAGATACTGCTCAATTATACAGGAAAAGTGCAGAAAAAATGGTTGTGCAATGGATGAAGCTGGCAGATAACGGCGACCACTATACGCTTACATTTGAAAATAAAGGAACATGGAGCCAGAAGTATAACCTGGCCTGGGACCGCATTTTAAAATTGAATCTCTTTCCCGATTCTGTTTTTGCAAAAGAAACAAACTACTACAAAAAGATACAGAATAAATATGGAGTTCCTCTCGACAGCAGGAATACTTATACAAAATCAGACTGGATCATGTGGAGCGCAACACTTACCGGAAACCTTGAAGATTTTCAGGCGCTTATGCACCCGGTATATATGTACATATGCGAAACAAAAAGCCGTATTCCCGTAAGTGACTGGCATGAAACTATTACAGGCGATAAAATTGGTATGCAGGCAAGAAGCGTAGTGGGCGGATATTTTATGAAGGTATTGAAGAAAATAATGGTAGAATAACACGCTTGGTACCAATGGTGCTGTTGGATTCCCAAAGGACATATAATGCACCGCTTATATAAATGCATGTAAACATGCATAGCCTGTACATACACCGCTGGTTCAATCTTGCTTCGGAAAGGAAGTTTCCAGGGGCTTTTTTAAATAAACGCAATGATCAATACATAACAGGAATAAACGATTGAAGTTGGCTATTATCATAAGGTATCAGTTAGCAATTATATGCACAGCATTTTTCCTGGTTTGCTGCAATGCCGGGAAAGATAAAAGCATGCGCATGTTGTGCTTCCTTTCCGGCAATGACGATACATTATATGTACAGCAATTGATCAAACAACTCTCCCTGCATGCAGCACATGTTGACACAACAAGCAATGCTTTGCTTATAAATGAAGATTCTCTTTCATTATATCCGGCTATTGTTTTATTGGGGGGCGATGTTGCCAACTGGGGGCAACATCAGAAAAATGCGTTTGAACGATTTATCCAGGCAGGCGGTGGCTGTATGCTGAAGTACAACGCCGATACGGTTGTTAACTGGCCCTGGTTCAATGGCTTATTAAAAAGTATCGCTGCCGCGGAAAATAACAGGCAGGCAACAACAGCGTATGGCGGGGGACGCATTTCTTTTTTTAATGCCGCCAGCGAACAATCGCTATTCAGCAATGAACATGCATTGCAGCAGGCTGTTCAATTTGCCTGCGGCTCTTTTTTGTTGCCGGATTACAGCAATGCGATCACGATCAAAATGCCTGATGAAAGACGATTCAGTAAACGACAGCTTGCAGCCGACCTGAACCGCCCTGTGCAAATGACCATTTTACCCTCGGGCGACATCCTGATCGCTGAGCATGAAGGAGACATCCTGTATGTGAACCCTAAAGACAATACGGTTTCAAAAGCCATGCACCTTGAGGTATACCATATCTATTCCGATAAAGACAGGTCAGGCGATACCGAAATGGGGCTGCTGGGTCTGCATCACGATCCTGATTTTGAAAAGAATCATTGGATATATGTTTACTATTCCGCACTGGATAAATCTGTTGACAGGCTTTCCCGTTTTACACTGGAGGATAAAAAGCTGCTGCCCGCATCGGAGCGGATCATCCTGGAAGTTCCCACGGAGCGGTATTACCCGATGGCTCACACGGGCGGAGGAATAGCTTTTGATGCTGCAAAAAATCTGTATCTCTCTACCGGAGACAATACCAATCCTTTTTTTCTTTGGGACACCATCACCGGCAGGGATCATCCATACAACGTCAATGGATTTGCACCCATAGATGACCGCCCTTTATACAAGCACAGCGATGACAGGAGAGCGGCAGGCAATTCAAATGATCTTCGGGGAAAAATTCTCCGGATCAGGATAAACGAAGACGGCAGCTATAGCGTACCCGACGGGAATCTCTTTCCAAAGAATGATCCCAAAGCGAAGCCTGAAATATATACGATGGGTAACAGGAATCCCTACCGCATTTCAGTAGATCAGCATACAGGCTTCCTGTATTGGGGTGAGGTGGGGCCGGATGCATACCGCGACAGCCTTGAAACAAGGGGCCCGAAAGGATACGATGAGATCAACCAGGCAAAGCGGGCAGGCAATTTCGGTTATCCTTATTTTGTTGGTAACAACTATCCATACAGGGCATATGACTATGCTACAGGCATTTCAGGGCCGCCATTCGATCCGCACCGCGTGATCAATGACTCAAGAAATAATACCGGACTCGGGGAATTACCTGATGCGCAACCTGCCATGATATGGTATCCCTATGATAAATCACCTTATTTTCCCATACTGGGAGAAGGTGGTCGCAGCGCCATGGCAGGACCGGTTTACTATACCAGTGATTATCCTGCGAAAGAACGATTGCCGGATTATTACAACGGTAAATTGTTCATATACGACTGGGCAAGAAGCTGGATCATGGCGGTTACAATGAAGAAGGACGGCATGCTGCAATATATTGAGCCTTTTCTGCCTTCATTGAAATTCAACAGTCCCGTTGACATGAAGGCAGATGCCGATGGCAGATTGTATGTTTTGGAGTATGGCAGCGGTTGGGGAGTCAATCCCGATGCGGGCTTGTTCGTAATTGATTACCGTGCCGGCAATATGCTGCCCGTAGCCGGCTTAACCGTGAGCAACCGAAGCGGCACATTGCCGCTGAAGCAAAAGTTTTCCGCACATGCATCTTATGATCCTGATGGAAAAATTACGCTGTACAAATGGCATACAGGAAATGATAAAACAATTACCAGCCATCATCCGGAACTGGAATATAGTTTTGAATCTCCCGGCATATACCCGGTAGGGTTAACCGTTTTTGATGATAAAGGAGACTCGGCGCAGTCGGCACTGCAACATATTATTGCCGGCAACAGCGCTCCCGAAGTAAAGATCAATGTAGAGGGAGACCCCGCCTATTATTTTCCGGGCAGCAATATTGCCTATCATATTGATGTGGGCGATAAAGAAGATGGCAATGTTAGCAACGGTGGGATTGATACAAAAAATATGCGGGTCAATATATCTTACCAGGAAGGAGGCGACAGGATAATGATGGATAGCCCTGGAGTTGATAATGGTGAAGTGCTGATGCTTTCACTCGACTGCAAATCCTGCCATAAAAAGCAGGATAGCTCCCAGGGACCCTCTTTTTCCCGGGTCGCGGAACGCTATGCATCTACGAAGGATGCGGCTGCTTACATCACAAAAAAAATAATACAGGGAAGCAGTGGTGTATGGGGCAGTTCTTTCTCCATGCCTGCGCATCCTTCAATGAGCGTACCCGTTGCCGACAAGCTGGCCAACTGGATACTATCCCTTAAGCCGGTGGAAAAAGGAAAATCACCCCGCATGTCAGGCATGATCAATCCCAATGCCTTTACATTAACGGATAAAGGCATTATACGTATTGAAGCATCCTATAATGACAAAGGCTTTAACGGGCTGCCATCGCTTTCGGCCCGCGCAGAAAAAGTGCTGCTCAACCCATTAATAACTATAAGCAGCGTCAAACAACGGTATGGCATTGCGCGCAGTGATGAAGATGGATACTACCTGTTGGCAAAAGATTCAGTTGCGCTTACATACGATCATCTGCCGCTGAATGGTGTCCGCAGCATGAAGGTTTTGCTTAAAAACGACGGTATGGGTGCGGGTAATGACCATTGGGAACTCAGCATCCATCTTGAAAGTCCTTCGGGCAAACGCATTGCGCATAAACAGATCAACAGCGCGGAAGCCGCAGCGATAGAACTGACCGGGGATGCATACGGAACAAACGAAAACAATGCGGTTTGCTTTGTATGGAAGAAGGTAAGCGGCGGAAAAAATAAACTTTTACTTAAAGGTTTTTTACTGAGAAACAGATAATATGACAAACATTGATATAACCAATAAGTTAGTGATGCATCCTACAAGAACATTTTTAATGTTGGTCCTGTTACTGAGCGGCACGATGTGCTTTTCGCAGAAGAAAATTACCACCGCCGGTTTTTCTCTCAGTCTGAATAACACAGGGCAACTTAGTTTTCTAAGCCTGAATGGTCCCTCTTCAGAAAATTACCTGGTCAAAGACAGTGCAAGTCACCTGTTGCAATTATACAGCCGCGATCAGTTGTATGCTCCTGTATCCGCAACATTCAATAAAACAGGGGTCATCTTTCAATACGAAGGCAACAGAAGCGCCACGGTGAGTATAATACCGGCGAAAAATTACATCCGTTTTACGCTTACCCGTATCAGTGGCGAGGCCGAAGCGGTGGTATGGGGACCCTATCATCTCACTGTTAAGGACAGCATTGGTGTAAATACCGGTGTTATCAGGAATGGCCAGGTAGCCATAGGGATGCAGGCATTGAATACAAAAACCACAGGCGGGGCCTTACGGAATGCCGAAGGCACGCTGGAGGGAAGAGGAACTGCCGCGGCTGTAAATGGTGATGGCGCTGTGCTGCAGGCATTTTCCATTGATCGTACAAAAGACAGGAAGATTGCCGTATGGTCGCGCTGGAAAGATATTCCCGTAAAAGGCATACCTGAGGGAACACTTACAGGTTCTTCCATAGCGCTGTTTGCTTCCGGTTCTTCGGGGGTTTTACCTGTAATAGCTGAAATAGAGCTGGGCGAAAAATTGCCGCATCCCCTGTACAATAAGCAATGGATAAAGCAAAGCCCGTATCCGGGCCTGCCATATATGATCACTTCTTTTTCTGAAGATAATATAGATACGGCCTTGTATTATGCGAAACGTATGGGGCTCGCAGGTGTTTATCACGAAGACCCATTTGTTAAATGGGGGCATTTTGAATTAAATCCTACCCTGTTTCCCAATGGTATAAAAGGTTTTGCGAGCTGTGTAAAAAAAGCGCATGCCATGGGCCTAAGGCTCGGCTTTCATACACTTTCTAATTTTATCACAACCAATGATGCGTATGTAACGCCTGTGCCTCATCCGCATCTTGCTACAGCCGGTTACAGCTCACTTGCCGGCAGTATAAGCGGTGATGAAACAGCGATTCCCGTACAGGATCCTGCTTACTTCAGCATGAACAGCGACCTGAACAGCGTACGTATCGGCAATGAAATCATACGCTATCGGGAAGTAACAAAAGAGGTGCCGTATCAATTGCTGGGTTGTGTGCGTGGCGCATTCGGCACGCAAAAGCTATCGCATGCTCAATACGATACGGTGAGCAGGCTGATGGATCATCCGTATAAAGTTTTCTTTCCGGACTGGATATTGCAAAAGGAGATCGCTTCCAATATTGCGGCATTCATCAATGCTACAGGGGCAGACCAGATGGATTTTGACGGACATGAAGGCACTTTCTCTACCGGCATGGGCAATTATTCCATGGCAACATTTGCAGAAGAAGTATACCGGCAGAGCAAACACCCGGTCGTATTCGGTTCAAGCATGCCCGATCATTATTTCTGGCATATGAATGATTACTTGAATTGGGGAGAGCCCTGGTATGGAGGCTTCAGGGAGAGCCAGACGGATTACAGGATAGACAATCAAAAGTTTTATGAGCTGAATTACCTCCCTAATATGCTGGGATGGTTTTTGGTGACTCCGCAAACAACAACGGAGGATATTGACTGGATGCTGGCAAGGGCAGCCGGTTACAATGCCGGTTATGCTTTGGTATTGCGGATGGAGACAATTAAGAAAAACCCTGATATCGCTACGGTAACAGAAAGGATAAGAGAATGGACTGAGGCGCAGAAGAAAGGATTATTTACCGCAGACCAAAGAAACTGGCTGAAAGACCCTGCCAATGAAGTTCAACTGGTAAGGCAGCCGGAGGGCCTCACACTGGTACGCTATAAGAAATATTCGTTCATCCATCACCGGAAGATACTGCAGCCGGGGGAGCCTACCTCCTCCGAATGGAATTTTACCATACCCTCTTCGGATGATCGTGCAAAGATTGTATTATCGGCTAAAGGCAAAACCGGGCAGGCAGATAATATCAGCATAGAGCTGGACAGGTCGGTACGTGTGAGGATCCCCGTTAGCCTGGAAGCGGGGCAAAGCGTAGTGCTCGATAACACAGACAGTGTAAAAGTTTTCAGCAGCAACGGAAAAATGCTGCTGAAAGTGCCTGTGCAAACAAGCCTTCCTGAATTGAAAGAAGGAGCGCATCATTTACTGGCTGATGCAGCTTTTTCAGACGACGCTGATATCAGCCTGCAGGCGGTAATAAGGATCGTGGATACAAGGGAAAATCTCAAGAAAGATCAATAAATGATCATTGCTATAAAACGATGCAGTTTATGACACAGATATATCAATACAAAAGATCATCCTCGGGGTTTACAGCATCCTGTATTATACTATTGGTTGCTTTTATGGCTGCCGGTACGGTTCAATCTCAATCCCTTCATACAAATAATCCCGTTTATCGTGCTGTATTTGATAAAGATGGCATCTCTACTTTGCCATTTGCATTTAATCCATCCCAGGTGCCTGAGCGTACACGCTGGCAGGGACAGTGGATATGGCTGAATAAAAATGCATTCGCAGATTACCAGCGCACCAACACCACATGGATCAACCCCACAGGTATCACCCCCAAAAATTACCAGGCGCTTTTCCGTAAAACATTTGATGTAAAAACGAATACCGGCAAGGGACTGCTTTATATTACCGCCGACGTACATTTTGCTGTATACATCAATGGGAAAATGGCGGCAAGAGGGCCCGTAAATATCGGCAGCGATTATGGCGATACCGTATCCCCGTCCTACTGGTATTACCAGGTGTTTGATGTAAAGCCTTTTTTGAAAAAAGGATTGAACAGCATAGCTGTGCGGGTATTCTCTACTTCATTCGAGATCTCCGCAACTACCTCCTCTTATGGCAGGATACTTTGTGATCTTGTGATAGATGATCAGCCGGTATCTGTATCCTCGGACAATAGCTGGCGCTGCAATGTGGAAATATTGTACAGCAAACGATCACTGCTCACCTATGATGCAAATAAAGAAACAGCCGGTTGGACAATGCCTGTATTTGATGACAGCCGGTGGACGAATGCCGATGTGGTAGCCGTTGTAACTCCTGAGCTGCTTTTTCCCAGCAAGATTCCCGTACCCGTTGATATCCCTGTTGATCCTGTAAACTATAACAGGATAACAGGCGGCAGGGCAGCTTCCATACAGCAGGCAGATTTTTTTACGGTTCCTGCAGGATACCATGAATACCTGCTTGATTTCGGTAAAAACATTTCGGCACGTATAGCATTCGATCTCGAGGCCGGAAACAGCGACAGCATTAAAATCTATCCGCATGAAAAGCTTGAGCATGGGTCAAATCATGAATGGATGTACATCTGCCGGCAGGGACAAAACAGTTACGAAACACCCCATCTTGCCGCATTCCGCTATCTTAAGATTAGCGTGCATGCGCAGAAGCCCATTTCGATCAGGCGTTTCCATGCAAACTTTTCAAGCTACCCTGTGCAGTATGCAGGAAGCTTTGAATGTGATGTGCCGTTTTATAACAGGTTGTGGAATATAATACGATGGTCAACACAGTTGTGCATGAACGACATGATGTATGATTCTCCTAATCACCAGGAACCCATCGGCTGCACCGGGGATTATTATATTGAATCACTGACCAATTACTATGCATTTGCCGATGCATGGCTTATACGGCAGAACATTGTGCAAACAGCGCAAATGATGGCAAAGAATGATTACCGCATGTTTCATACAAGCTACTCTTTGTTGTGGGTGCAAATGTTGCGCAGCTATTTTGAGCATACCGGGGATACTACCCTTGTACATGAATTGCTCCCTTATGTAAAGAAACTGCTTGGCCGGTTTAAAGGCTATCTTAACAATGATCATATTGTTTCCAACGCTCCCAATTATATGTTCATGGATTGGGTGCGCATTGACGAATTCAATGCACATCATCCTCCGGCCTCGATAGGCATGGGGTTCCTTTCCATGATGTATTACCAGGCGCTAAAAGATGCCGCCGCCCTCTGTTCCGTTGCAGCAGACACCGTATATGAGAATAACCTGCATAATCTTTCTCAAAAAGTAAAGGATGGTATTAATGCATTGTTATGGGATAAAGAAAAGAAATTGTATAAAGACGGGATACCATTCATAACCAGTGTGAAGCCGGGCGACTGGTTGCCTGCCGATAAAAATATTGTTACTTATAGTCCTCATATAAATACGCTGGCGGTACTATACGACATTGCTCCTGCGGATGTGCAGGATACCCTGCTGAAATATGTAGTTACCCAAACCCGATACGAGCTACAGCCTTATTTTATGTTTTATGTGCTGAATGCTTTTCAGCGCGCCGGAAAAATTGATGAGGGACTCGCACAAATTGACCGCTGGAAGGATGGCATAGATACCGGCACTTTCACTTTAAAGGAAAACTGGAACGTGAGCAGCGCCGTTGGCTATGGCGGCGACTGGAGTCATGCATGGGGTGGCGCGCCGCTTCGTTTTTTGTCACATAATATTTTAGGCATTGGGCCGGCGGCTCCGGGTTTTTCAAATGTTCGTATCACACCCTATACAGGTAATAAAATAAGATGGGCAAAGGGATCTGTTGCTGCCGGTGAAAATAAGATCATAAATATACAATGGAATAAAGAAAGCGAAGGCACTATAACATATACCATCAGCATTCCGGAGCAACAGGGCGCTGAAATACGGCTTCCTCAAAAATACAGCGCCTGTGAGGCGTTGGTAAACGGCAAAAAGACGATATACAATAAAGATTTCAGGCTGGGAAGCGGAGCATATACGCTTGTGTTCAGATAATACCTGTGGATAAGCTATCAACAACCTGACCCTTGATGCACCCAAATTATACCTGCAAAATGTAAACTTAACACAATCAATATCTCAACAATGATCAGGGATGCATAAATAAAAACATATACCGCAACAGGTGAACACATCTGTGGCTGCGGATCAACCCATCTCACATTGAAAAATTTGTTTTTGAACTAAAACGAACTGACATGAAAATGAAACGATTTTTATTACTGACATGTACGGCAATCCTGCTTATACTGCATGTTGCCGCCCAACAAAAGAGAAACGTATCCGGCAATGTAACGGATGAAAGCGGTAATCCGTTACAGGGCGTATCTGTAGCAGCAAAAGGAGGCGCCCCGCTCACTGCTACCGATGCAGAGGGCAAATTCTCAGTATCACTTACCGCGGCTCAAACGGTGCTTGTATTCAGCTACGTAGGTTATATTACCGAAGAAGTTACGATAGGCGCACAAACCGCTGTTGCAGTAGCGCTTAAACCGAATATAGCCGAAAGCCAGGAAGTGGTGGTAACGGCCCTGGGTTTTGCCAAGCAAAAAAGGCAATTGGGTTTCGCCGTTACGGAAGTGAAAGGTGCGGATCTTGCACGTACCAATGAGCTTAATCCTGTAAATGCCCTGCAGGGAAAAGTAGCCGGCGTAAATATAGACCAGACATCGGGTGGCGTTGCCGGCAGCGCAAAAATTCTCATCCGTGGTAATTCCACCCTCAGCGTAAATAATCAGCCCATATTTGTTGTAGATGGTGTTATAATGGATAATGACGCTGTTGATGGTAACAACCGTGATTTTGGTAACGATCTTAAAAACCTCAACATGGAAGACTTTGAAACTGTTTCCATATTGAGGGGATCTGCCGCTGCTGCACTATACGGTTCAAGAGCCATCAACGGGGTAGTGCTGATCACCACAAAAAAAGGTAAAGCAAGAAAAGGTATCGGGGTGAATGTATCACAGGCATTCAATTTTCAGCAACCTTACCGGGGGCTGGATTTGCAGAATGAGTTTGGCGGCGGTACGGTAGGAGCCTTTTTTACCGATACCCGCGACCCGGGCTATAAAGCCGACGAGCAATGGACAACCAAAGTGTTTCCCACCAATTCTGACGGACAACCATACATAGATCCGCAGATCAACCGAGAGCTCGAAAACTGGGGGCCTCGTATGCTGGGACAGCAGGTGATCAATTACGATGGAACAATGACCACTTATTCGCCACAGCCGGATAACTATATGCAGTCCTTTCAAACAGGTAAAGGTTATACAACCAGCATATCTGCGGATGGAGGTACAGATAAATTCACATTCCGCATGGGATATACACGCAATGAGGCTTCGGGTATTAATTTTGGTAACAACTTCCTGAAAAACTCTTTTACGCTTAGAGCCACATATAACCTTACCAGCTTTATTACCATAGATGCGAGCTCGGATTTTGCATCTTCCAGAACTGTTAATCCGCCCAATCCCGGCTTAAATACATTCATCTGGACCTTTCCCCGTAACTACAACACCAGATACTGGATGCAGCGCGATAAATACACCAGCGCCTTGGGCGGTTTGCCCAAGCCTTACGACCCGGCAGAGACCAACAGGGTGCCGGGTGCACAATACTGGTTCGATCTGTATGAAAAAGACTACATACAGAACGAACAGTTATTCCGCTCAAGGCTGTCTGTTACCACAAGGGTAAATAAATGGCTGAGCCTTATTACCGAAGGCAGCCTGGGTAATCTTTATATAAAGAATGAAGCCAAGGAACTGGGTACCGGTTATAATTTCTCAGGTACCAACAATGCCGACGGAGGAAAATATGGTTTGGGGCATTCTGCAAAACCCACTTATTTCATAAAGGCTATTGCGCAGGTAAATACGTCTATTGCCAAAGACCTTACGCTTAGCGGATATGTAGGAGGAGAGCAGCAGCGGTATGCACAATCCTATAATTATTCTGAGACCTCGGGCGGGTTGATCTTCCCTAACAATTATTACATAGGTAACTCAAGACTGCCGCAATCAACCAGCGGAGGTTACAGAACGCGTAAAGTGTATAATTCCGTTTATGCAAGCGCAGACCTTGCGTATAAAAACCAGTTGTTCCTGCAAGCCACCTGGCGTGGCGACTGGTCTTCTGCATTAACCTATTCAGACGGATCAGGCAATAACTTTTTCAACTATCCCGCGGCCAGTCTTGCCTGGGTATTTACAGAAACATTCAGGCTTCCCCAGTTTATAAGTTACGGTAAGCTGCGCACCAATATAGCAGCGCTGGGTGGAGATATACAAACGTTTATCCTGAACCAGGGTTATAAATTGTCCGGGTATTCCCTGGGTGGCGGATCGAATTACCCAATGCTTACTGCGTCAACAGATGAAGACGGCCGCACTTTTATTGTTGACCGCAACATTAAGCCACTACGGAAAATAACAAAGGAAGTGGGTCTTGAAATGAGCTTTTTCCAAAACCGTGTAGGATTTGACTTTACACTTTACAGGGATAACAATTACAATCAGCCCATTAAAATACCTGCGGCTCCGGAAACAGGTGTGAACAGCATACTGGTAAATGCCGGTAACATACAGAATACAGGGATAGAGGTCGCCCTGAACCTTACACCCTTTTCAGGCAAAAATTTCAGCTGGAACTCAACTATAACGTATTCGCGTAACCGAAATAAGATCATAGAGTTGTATGGCAATACGGAATATTATGCGCTGGAAGCGGAAAGCGGCGGAGGCAACGACCAGATACCTTTTGCAAAGGTAGGAGGTACTTATGGTGTGATCCGTACCAAGATACACTCCCTGGCATACCAGGCGTACGACAATACCGGCAAGCCTGTTGATCATCCCAATAACGGGCTTCCCGTGTTATCGTGGCGCGGCGATGCCCGTACGGCATTTCCTGCAAGAAACAATGAATGGCAGGATGTGGGAGATATTAACCCCGATTTCAGGGGTGGCTGGAATAATACCTTGCGTTATAAAAGCTTTTCACTCGACTTTTTGCTGGATGCTAAAATTGGAGGGGATATGGTAATGAGCACACTTCGCTATGGTACGCACACCGGCATTTTCCCAAGCTCGCTGAAAGGCCGTGACGCGGAACACGGAGGCATTGTGTGGACCAGCGCATATGACAATATTACCTACGATGACGGCATCATTCCGGCAGGTGTTTTTCCCGACGGACAAACCATTACACAGGCGGACGGCAGTCAGGCGGATGTAGGAGGAATGACCTTTGAAGAAGCGTATAAAGCGGGCTATGTTGAACCAACGCATCTTCCGCAGTATATGTATCGTTATGGCTCATGGTCAACTGCCGTAGGCGATTATTGGGTAGTGAAAAATTCATGGATATCCCTCCGGCAGTTAGGGCTTAGCTATACGCTTCCGAGAGAGCTGGTTGCACGCCTGCGCCTGAACAATGCATCGTTGAGCATTGTTGCAAGGGATGTGTTGTATTTGTATAACACATTACCCAATAATATCAACCCCGCATCCAACCCTTCTTCCAGAACATCCGTGAACAGGGAGAACGGTTTTATTCCACCAATGACCCGTTCCATAGGCATTACCCTGCGTGCCGGCTTTTAGTATTAACCAAAAATGAATGAAATGAAAAAAATATTCAGCAATATAAAAAAATGCGCCGTCGTATTTTCAGCTCTAACGCTGGGTACAGTTTCCTGTACAAAAGATTTCGGCGACATCAATACAGATCCAAGTGCTGTAACAACACCCGATATAAACGGGCTTTTTGTGTATTCCATGGAGAACCTCGAAGGTTACCAGGGCACAGAATGGGTTTGGGAAGGTTTGGAGCAATTGTTGAGATACTCCCAGCATCTTACTACCGACCCCTATGAATTGTCTACCAATATCAACAGCCGGTACTCCGCGTTTTATAACAGCATTCTGCCCAACCTGGCAGATATCAGGCGGCAGATATCATTGCGTTCAGACAGCGAGAAATACCAGAACATAAAAGCGGTTACCTATATAGCGGGGATTCTTCATGCGTTGAAAGTTACCGACATCAACGGTTCAATTCCTTATATCCAGGCGGCATCCGGCAGATCAGAAGGGATTATGACCCCTGCTTACGATGATCAGAAAACCCTGTTTGATACCTGGCTTTCTGAATTGACAGCCGCCATCGGTTTACTGCACACGAGCAGTAACCAGCTCACATTTGGAAGCGCAGACTTTTATTATTCCAGCGACTGGACAAAATGGATAAAGCTTGCCAATACCCTGAAGCTGCGGATAGCGGTGAGATATGAATTGCAGGATCCCGGAGTTACCAAAAGGGTTTTTAAAGAAGTAATGGAAGATGCTGTAGGGCCCATTGACAGCGACGATGCCCAGTTCTCCTATACAAGAGCCGATTATGGCGGACCGGCGGAAGGTGGCATTGATTACCGCAGCCCGCGTTTTGCCACTTTTTCCATCATGAACTTCCTGAAAAAAACCAATGATCCCCGGTTGGTCATTTATTTCAACCCCAACGATCTTGTTGGTTCTTTCAAAGATACCCTGACCAAATACGGCAAAACGCTTCCATCGTTCATTAACATCAATGACCCGTTGATACAATACCAGGGAGGCCCGGCGGACTGGACAACAGCCCCCGCCGCTGCTGTATATTTTAAATCAACATTTGATGTAAGCAGCAATAACAAATACCGCCTGATCAGCAATATCAATAAAAAGTTTTTTGCTCCACGGTACGGCGGAGCTACCTCGGGTACGGCTGTGGATTGTATGGTAACGCATGCTGAAACCTGTTTTTATATTGCCGAGCTGATCGTTAAAGGACATGGAGATGGCATCAATACAAAAGGCGATGCGGAATACTGGTACAACAGGGGCATAACATCGTCTATTAAAACGATGAATAACATTGCAGCTACCGCTTTATCTGCTACCGCTTTCAGCGGAGACGGCAACGCTGAAATCACGGCATACCTGAACAATCCGCTGATCAAGCTTGACGGCACCAACGACAAGGAAAAAATCTATATACAGGAATACCTGAATTTTTACAGGCTTTGCAATGAAGCATTCATATTCTGCCGCAGAACGGGATATCCCAGGAATAATTCCACTTATTATAAAAGGGATGAGTTTAATGAAATCATACCACGCAGGTTCTGGCTGGAGGAGCCTGCCCAGGGAACCAATAATGAAAACTGGAGCGCAGCTATGTCTGCACAAGGCTTTACACCGAATGCCAGAGACCTGCAAACATTAAACACACAACGGGTATGGTTTGATAAATCAGCCCCTGCATTTGGAGAAGGAGAATAAAATTTCAGAGCAAATAGAATAATCCTGCGGAAGGGAATGATTATTTGCTGTTATCCTGGTCAAATAAGTAGTATCATCTACATCAGTTCTCATGATTAGGTTTTAGACCCGGGGTTTCTACCCCGGGTTATTTTTTCTTTAGCTGTTTTGGGCACGCACCCTGGTATTACCGCCTCCGTCTAATGTAAGATTTACCGGTGCATTTGTCTTCCAGTTGCCACGGGTAAAATCCGGTATTTTCAGCGGTTTTGATCCCTGTTTCACAGAAGCTTCACTGAGTGGGGCTATAGCGCTCCACAAAGCGCCGTCATACACATCCTGGTCGAGCGGCAAACCGTTTCTCAAACAGTCTACCAGCCGCCACTCCATCATGAAGTCCATCCCCCCGTGCCCGCCTATTTTTTGGGCCAGATCGCCTATATGCCTTACAATAGGCAGCGTATACTGATCATACAGCGCTTTCATTTCCGCATCTGTCAGCCAGTTTTCATCGTGAAAGGAAATGCGTTCGGGAGAGGGATATTTTGATGCTGCACCTTTAGTGCCGCTTATCAGGTGTATTCTTGAATAAGGACGGAGCGAGCTTATGTCGTGCTGCAACATAATGGTTTTACCCCTATTGGTGCGTATCAATGTTGTATTCATGTTACCGCGGCGGTTGGGGCGGTCAACAAATTGATTATAAAACGGATCGGCAGCAGCTTTTTGCTTTGCCAGGTCATTCATCATAAAATCATCGCACGACATAGATACCAGGTGGCTCATCTGATCGCCCCTGTTTATATTTAAACATTGCGCTACGGGTCCTAGTCCGTGCGTGGGATAAAGATTTCCATTTCTTGACATATTTTCTTTCAGCCGCCACATATCAGTATATGTTTCTTTTCCGAAAGACGAGTTGATCAATTGGTGAATATAAGCCCCTTCAGCATGCACTATCTCACCGAACAAACCCTGCCTCGCCATATTTAAAGTGAGCAATTCAAAAAAATCATAACAGCAATTTTCCAGCATCATGCAATGCTTTTTTGTTTTCTCGGATGTTTCCACCAGTTGCCAGCATTCGTCAAGCGTAACCGCAACAGGCACTTCCGACACTGCGTGTTTGCCATGGTTCATAGCGTATACTGCCATGGGCGTATGCAGCTTCCAGGGCGTAACAATGTATATAAGGTCAATATCATCCCGCTGGCATAAATCTTTCCACCCGTTCTCACCGGTATACTCCACCGCGGCAGGCAATCTCATGTCCTTCAACCGCTGTTGTGATTCTTTGATCTTTTCGGGCCGTTTATCACACAGGGCTTTAATTTCTACGTTTTCAATCATCGACATCCTGTGTGCCGACCCTGCCCCCCTGTTACCTAAACCGATCACCCCTACCCTGACCGTATCCAGTTTGGGCGCACGATAACCGCTCATGTTAAAATTTGAAGATCGATGCTGCTCATCCGGGCAGGATGCGTGCTCAACGCCAGTGAAAGCTTTAAATCCGGCAGCAATAGTGCCGGCTCCTAATCCGAGTAATTTTAGTAAACTCCTTCTTACAGGGTTCATAACTTGCAGGTTTTAAATGAAAGATAAAATGATCATTGAACGATTCCCGCTGCTTTCCGGCAACAGCATATCGTTCAATAACGTTAACAAAAATTCCATTTTCAGTTGAGTAGAATTTTTTCTAGTGCGTAGAAATAATGCAATCAGCGATCAGCAGTGGACTAAAAACGTAGACAAAAGCGGGCACACCTGCAAAATATGGGGTATACGCAAGATATCCGTCATTTCGAATCATTAGGTCCCTTCAATCATTGAGCCGTGACAGGTTGTATTAGTGCTTTCCAGCTTTTGAATTTGTATACGTCCTGGTCCGGAGAAAATATATCAGGGTTCTGTTGCTGAATTCACAGTAGTACCAAAGCTTAATCGATCCCGCTTTTTGCGGACCCGAAATCGGCCGTAGTCCCAGCCTGCCGGCTGGCAGGGATTTCGGGCGGCTTTTTGGTTACTTTTTTGCGGAAAAAAGTAACAAAGAAACCAGCACCAGGCTTTGTGGTTAAAAAGAAAGCAAGTTTCATACGCAACAAACCCGCAGTTCATACTTCATTGATAAACAATCAACTGAATAATATGTATTCTTGGCACTGAGCCAACACGGACACAATAATCAGATCACTTTTTCGCGAGGGAGAACTTTTTCACCGAAGGTAAATCTCTCCACCGAAAGTAAAATTGCCCGGCATTTGTAATTCAGCTCAGCATTTGTTCTACTGTCCAACAGATTTCTCAGGCACGCAAAAGCTCGTTCATTCAAGCAACCCAGTGTGCCATCGAAATGACGGAAAAAATTACTTTTGCGATCCTAACTGTCCAGAATGTTCGAGGGGAGAAGAAGCAAACCTCGTACACATAAAAGCCATTCCGTTGGGACTGCTTCTCCCGCCTCAACAACCGTTGCAACAATGAAGCACCCTGCAAGCGGTATCGCAGTGAAAAGAATTACCGTCATTGCTCCGAAGATAACTTTTCTCACCATAGGTAAATGCGTCCATCCATCATCCCTTCTTTTTGCTTAATTTTATAGTGAGTACAGTGGTATCAAAAAACAGGTAAAATGAAAAAAATACTGATAGCGGAAGATCATGACATTGTAAGGGTAGGTATTAATTTTTTATTGAAAGATCTATTCGGCGATGTACAGCTTACAGAAGCCACTACTTTTAAGGAATTGCTTAATCAACTCGATAAAGGAATCTATGACCTGCTGATACTGGATATCAATATTCCCGGCGGCGATAATATTCATATGGTCGAAACAATACGGTACCGTTCGACTCATATCCCGATTTTGGTATTATCAAGTTATGATGAAAAAACGCATGCCATCCGGTATTTGAAGGCCGGCGCTAACGGTTATGTGCAAAAAGATACCAGGCCTGAAGAAATAAAGCATGCTATAAAAATGGTAATGAGCGGAGAAGCTTATGCCAGCGACAGCCTACAGCAAAATCTTCTTAAAAGCCTGTATTCACGCCCTGCACAATCACATTTGTTAAAGTTACTTTCTGACCGGGAGATCGAAATTGTAAAGCTGCTGGCCCGCGGCCTGAGTCCATCCGAAATAAAAAACCTGCTCAATATACAACTCTCCACCATCAGCACCTATAAAGCCCGTATTTTCGAAAAGCTGGGCGTCAGCAATGTGGTGAAGCTGGTTGAAAAGATCCGTTTGCTGGAAGAAGAAGAGGGTATTAAATTCTTTTAATTATCGGATGAGTGCTTTATTGATTTTAGTAAGTGTATTCATTTAAGAAGTAATTCTACAATTACAAAAAATAAATTCTATAAGCGATCTGGGCGGCCGCATTTAAATTGCGGATCAAACCACAATACCAATGATCGACTTTCTGCTTATTACAGCCGGGCAATGGCCCCGGCAGCCATTATCTGCCTGCCTCAGCTCCTATACCGGTTCAGGTTATTATTCATTTTTACCCGGCGCTTCAACATTATCATCATCAACTATTATTGATAGACACTAACGGTGTGGAATAGTTGCAGTTCGCCATAAATCAATCATATGAAAATCATACTTACGCTTTTATTATCAGCAGCATTTTTTTTGAATCTTACAGCGCAGTGCACACAACCAGCAGGAGACAATGACGGAGATGGGATTCCTGATTCAATGGATCTGGATGACGACAATGATGGAATTTTAGACCTGGATGAAACCGGGCGGGGCAGCATTAACTGGTCGGCAGCACAGTTGAGCAGTTTCCAGACAACAGCTTTCTCAGCCTCACTGGAATGCGGAACTGCTGCAGGTTTTCAGTGTAACCCGTTGATTCCTCAACTTACATCATTCGGTGTTACAACAACAGCCATTAACAACACATATCAAACAATCCTGCGGGCGGATATTAATAACCCCGCAGCCGTTCTTTCCCGCACAATGCAGTTTGCTGCCAATGTGGTAGCTGCCAACACCGCTTATGGCAATATTACCATATCGCTTACTCCGGGCAGTTTGTATGAATTCAATATTTATTTAGGAGATCCGGAATTGACCAGCTTTAAAATAACGGCCTTTGACGCTTCCAATCAAATCCTTGGCACTACAGACTGGTGTACGGCTACCTATAGAAGTAACGGTGCATCTCCATCTACAGCTATGGGTAGTATTACAACTTCGGCTACGGATGTTACCTATACCGCTAACAATAGAAGTCTGACTTACGATGCGTTACGGGTCAGATTTGGAGAAACAACACTCTCGCAGGCGACCAGTATTGTTATAGAGATGAGCAGGTTCAACGGTTCAGATGGAAGCGGTGACGGTATTTTCTTTTTTGTAAGCGGAACCTGCCGGCCGGATGCAGACGGAGATAGCATTCCCAATGACAAAGACAATGACAGTGATAGCGATGGTTGTCCTGATGCGCTGGAAGGAGGCGGCACTTTCAAATATCCCGACCTGGATGCTAATGGCATGTTCAATGTTCCGGTAAATGTCAACGGCGTGCCTGTAACTGCAGGTGTACCACAAACCGTAGGCACTTCTGCCAATGCTTTGTTATTCGATCTGCAGAGCGCCTGTGCTTTTCCTGAAACGTATGCAATATCACTGAACCAGCCAGGCATGCCGGCAACACTCAATCTTGCTTCCGGCCCTTTACAGGGCAGCGACGAAACAGACCAGCCTGGGCAGGGAAGCTGGGCAGGTAAAAAAATAATCATCACCAGCCTGCCCACCAATGGTTTCGAATTGATTTATAACGGCAGCACAGTTACGCAAAACCAGGTCATTAACCCATATGTAGACAACCTGCTGTCTATTCAACCCGGTCCTGCTACAGCAGAAGGCATAACTACTACAACATTTCAATACAGTACTATAGATATTGCCGACCAGCAGGATCAAACGTCCGCCGATTATACTATTACCTGGGCATTGGCTTTACCGCTGAACCTCATTGATTTTTCAGTTTTCTACAATAACCAATGCCGGCTTGAATTTAAGTGGACATCTGAAGACGAAATCAATTTCAGGGGGTATGCCATCGAAAAAAGCAGTGACGGGCAATCGTTTACTGCTATCACCTATGTGCAGGGCAAAGGTGGCGCTGAAAACAAATATGTATATGTGCAAAATGCATTAAATGAAACTTACTTCAGGTTGCGTATGGAGAATGTTGATGGTACCGTAACGTACAGCAAAACGATACTGGTGATCAACAAATGCGATATACCAAAGACACTTCGCTTATTCCCCGTACCTGCAGGCAATATTGTTACGCTATCGGGGTTAAATGCAGGAGACAGGATCATGGTATATAATACGACCGGCAACGTTTTGATATCAGAAACAAATATTTCAGGTAACAGCAAAACGATCAATATTCAATCATTGCCTTCCGGCATTTACACAATGCGTATCCTATCTGCCGGCGGAAGCAGGAAAACAATGAAGCTGATCAAACAGCTATAAA